>NZ_CP074406.1:2575884-3863826 GCF_018388425.1 Nocardioides faecalis
CACCAGGAGGCGCATCTCGGGGGCGTCGTCGACGAGGAGGACCCGGATCGGCGCCTCGGCGCTTGCCGCGCGGCTCATCGGCGGCTCCCCTCGTCCTCGCTCGGTCGCGGCAGGGTCACCACGAATGCGCTGTCCTCGGCACGGTAGCGCGCGTCGCCACCCTGGGCCCGCGCCAGCGCCCGCACGAGATAGAGCCCCAGGCCGGTGCCCTCCTTGCTGCCCGTGGCGAAGAACTCGAAGAGCCTCGCCCGCATGGCCTCGGGCACGCCCCCGCCGGCGTCTCGGACGACGACGTCGACGAACCCGGGTTCAGCGCCCGGCTCGTTGGCGACCACCACGGGCGCGGCGCCGTGCTGCAACGCGTTGCGAACCAGGTTCTCCACCATCTGTGCCAGCCGGTCCGGGTCGGCCAGCACCCGCAGGCCGGGATCGAAGCGCACCTCGACCTGTCCGGGCGCGCCCAGCAGGGAGCTCTGCAGCCGGCCCGCGAGGTCGGTGGCCAGCTCGACGCTCTCGGTCTGCACGGACAGCGTGCTGCGCCCCACCCGGGAGGCGGTGAGGAGGTCGTTGAGCAGCCGCTGCAGCCGGTCGGCCCCGCTGGCCATCGCCTGGAACAGCTCACGCCGCTCGGTCTCCGGCACGGTGTCCCAGTGCTTCTGCAGCAGCGCCGCGGTGCCGCCGAGGACGCCGACCGGGGAGCGCAGCTCGTGGGCGGTCACCGCCAGGAACTGCGCCTGGTCCTCTGCCGCCTCCCGGAGCCGCTGGTTGGCGGACGCGAGGGCCGCGTTCGCCTCGGCCAGCGCGTTGGCCGAGCGCTCCTGCTCGCGCAGCATCCACATCCGCTCGGTGATGTCGCGGGTGACCTTGGCGAACCCGACCAGCGCGCCGTCGGCGTCGCGGACCGCGGTGATGGTGACGTGGGCCCAGAACGTCGAACCGTCCTTGCGGATGCGCCACCCCTCCTCCTCGTAGCTCCCGTCCCGGGTGGCCATCTCCAGCTCGTGCTCGGGGTGGCGCGAGGCCTGCTTGTCGCGCGGGTAGAAGGTCCGGAAGTGCCGGCCGACGATCTCCGACTCCGTCCAGCCCTTGATCCGCTGCGCACCGGCGTTCCAGCTGGCCACGCGCCCGTCGGGGTCCAGCATGAAGATCGCGTAGTCCCGCACCGCCTCGACCAGGAGCCGGAAGCGCTGCTCGCTGCGGCGCAGCTCCTCCTCCATCTCCCGTTGCGCGCTGACGTCCTGCACCTGCAGGAACAGGTAGAGCGGCCGGCTCGAGGCGTCGCGCACGGGCGAGAGCGTGGCGAGCAGCCGCTGGTCGTCGCGGGTCTCCAGGGCGTGCTCGACCTGGACCGCGTCGCGGGTTCCGGCGCTCACCTGCTCCAGCACCTGGCGCACCCGGTCCGCGTCCGGCCCCGCGAGGTCGGCGTACGGCATCGCGACGAGCTCGGGCAGGGAACGACCGGTGAGGCGGGCCAGCGCCGGGTTGGCCCGGACCACGCGACCGGCGAGGGTCATCGTGGCCATCCCGATCGCGGCGTCCTCGAACACCTCCCGGAACCGCTCGAGGTGCTCGCGCAGCACCGGCTCCGTGGTCGCCTCGCCCACCCAGGTTCCCGCTCCCAGCACGGGCTGCGCCAACAGCTCGGAGGCCACGGTCGGGCTGCGCCATGCCGAGCCCAACGGGTCCGCTCCGCGCGAGGCCCGCCCGCCGCGGAAGCCCGGCACCGCCGAGGGCCCGGGTGCCTCGGCCGCGTCGGCCGCGTCGGTGTCGTCGGTGTCGTCGGCAACCACCTGCGCCACCCCCGGGTCCGCCTCGAGCATCGCGAGCAGCTCCTCCGACAGGGTCTCGAGCGACGTCGACTTCTCCAGGAAGCGGGTGGCGCCGCGCTCGATGGTGCGCTCGGCGAGACCGTCCTCGACGAAGCCGCTGTACATCGCGATCCGGGTGCGGGGCGAGACCTCCCGGATCCGGGGCAGGGCCTCCAACCCGTCCATGCCGGGCATCGAGACGTCGAGCAGCATCAGGTCGGGCTGCAGCCGCTCGGCGAGCTCGACGGCCTCGAGCCCCGTGCCGCCCTCGGCGACCACCTCGATCCGCCCCGCCAACCTCAGCCGGGCGCGCACCAGCGTGCGGACCTCGACCGCGTCGTCGACGAGGACCAGGGTCGGCAGGGTGGGAGCCACGGCGGCCGTCTCGTCGGGAACGGTGGGGGTCGACTGCACGGACACCTCGCTGTCTGGGGGCCCACTTCGGGCCCACTTCGGGCCCACTTCGGGCACTGCTGGAGCGGCCGCCCGGTGATGGACCGCACCCGGCAAGGTAACCGCAGGCGGCCATCCGATGCGGGGGCCACCCCAGGGACCTAGTATTCGGCGCACCGGGGAACCGGTCGCGCGGCGGCCGCGCCCCGCGCGGGCGGTTCAGCACGGACAGGAGCGGGCCACACGATGCACGAGACTCTCAGGGCGGGCCAGTTCGGCCCCGGCCAGGTCGGCGCCGACCTGGCGCGGGTGGACTGGGCCGCGACCGAGGTCGGGCCCCCCGAGCAGTGGCCGCCGTTGCTGCGCACCACCGTGCGCACGCTGCTGGGCTCGCAGTTCCCGATGTGGATGGCCTGGGGCCCGTCGCTGACGTTCTTCTGCAACGACGCCTACCGCCGCGACACCCTGGGCACCAAGTACCCGTGGGCGCTGGGTCGGCCGGCCTCCGAGGTGTGGTCGGAGATCTGGGACGAGATCGGCCCGCGGCTCTCGGCCGTGATGGACGAGGGCGCCTCCACCTGGGACGAGAAGCTGATGCTGATCCTGATGCGCAGCGGCTACGCCGAGGAGACCTACCACACCTTCTCCTACAGCCCGCTGCTCGAGGACGACGGCAGCGTCGCGGGGATGCTGTGCGTGGTCCGGGAGGACACCGACGAGGTCATCGCCAACCGCCGGATCCGCGCCCTGCGCGACCTCGCCGGCCACCTCACCGCCCAGCTGAGCGAGCGGGAGACGGTGCAGCAGGCCGCCCAGGCACTGAGCGCCAACTCGCGTGACCTGCCGTTCCACCTGGCCTACCTCTACGACGACGACGGCACCGCGCACCTGGTGGGCAACAGCGGGCTGCCGGCCGGCCACCCCGCCGCCCCGGAGACGATTCCGGCACCGGCACCGGCACCGGCACCGGCCTCGGGTGCCGAGGTGCGCTGGGCGCCCGCCCAGGACGGCACCACGACCGTGGTGTCCCTGGACCCGCAGCGCCACGGCGAGCTGCCCGGCGGCAGCTGGCCGGTGCCGCCCGCCGAGGTGGCGGTCGTCTCGGTGACGGGCGCGCAGGGGGCGCCGTACGGCTTCCTGGTGGTGGGCCTGAACCCGTACCGCCCCTTCGACACGGGCTACCGCGACTTCCTGGAGCTGCTCGCCGGACGGCTCGGTGCCGCGATCACCGATGCTCGGGCCTACGAGATGGAGCGGCGCCGCGCCGAGAGCCTCGCCGAGCTGGACCGCGCCAAGACCGACTTCTTCACCAACGTCAGCCACGAGTTCCGCACCCCGCTGACCCTGCTCCTGGGTCCCGCCGAGGACGCGCTGGCCGACACCGCCGAGCCGCTGGGCCCGCACCAGCGCGACCGGGTCGAGGTGATCCACCGCAGCGGGCTGCGCCTGCTCAAGCTGGTCAACTCCCTGCTCGACTTCTCCCGCCTGGAGGCGGGGCGGATGGCGGAGCGGTTCGAGCCGGTCGACCTGGCCTCCTACACCCGGCAGCTGACCAGCATCTTCGACTCGGCCGCGCAGCGCCTCGGGCTGGAGCTCACCACGAACTGCGCTCCCCTGGACGAGCCCGTGTACGTCGACCCGGACCTGTGGGGCAAGGTCGTGCTCAACCTCGTCTCCAACGCGTTGAAGTTCACCCTCGAGGGAGGCATCACGGTCAGCCTCGTCACCGAGGACGGGCACGCGGTCCTCCGCGTCTCCGACACCGGCGTCGGCATCCCGCCGGAGGAGCAGACCACGCTCTTCCGGCGTTTCCGCCGGGTCCGCGGAGTGCAGGGCCGCAGCCACGAGGGCTCCGGCATCGGGCTCGCCCTGGTCGCCGAGGTCGCCACGCTGCACGGCGGTGACGTCGACGTCCTCAGCACCCCCGGCGTCGGCAGCACGTTCGTCGTCCGGGTGCCGCTCGGCGCCGCGCACCTGCCCGAGGACCTGGTGGCGCCATCCGGAGCCGGTGGCGTGGCGGACGTCGTCCTCGACGGGTTCCGCACCGAGGCCCACCGGCTCAGCACCGCCGCCCCCGGGGCTCCGCAGGCGCACGACGCGACACCGGCGGCCGCCGGCGGCGAGGACCGGGCCCGGATCCTCGTCGTCGACGACAACGCCGACATCCGGCAGTACGTCGCCGAGCTCCTCGAGCCGCACTACGACGTGGTGACCGCCGGCGACGGCCGCGCCGCCCTCGAGGCGGCCCGGACGCGACCGCCCCACCTGGTGCTGTCCGACGTGATGATGCCGGTGATGGACGGCTTCGAGCTGCTCGCCGCCCTGCGCGCGGACCCCGACACGGTCGGCATCCCGGTGGTGATGCTGTCGGCCCGCGGCGGTGACGAGGCCACCGCCCAGGGTCTGGAGGCCGGTGCGGACGACTACCTGGCCAAGCCGTTCGGCGCCCGTGAGCTGCTCGCCCGGGTGCGTGCCAACCTGGAGCTGGACCGCACCACGCGGACCCGGCGCGAGCTCGAGCGCAGCCGCCGGCTGCTGGACGACGCCGAGCGGCTCGCCCGGATGGGCAGCTGGTCGGTGGACCTGGAGACCGGCCGGGTGGAGGTCTCGGCCCAGCTGCTGCGGCTGATCGGGCTCAGCCATGCCGAGGTCGACGACCTCGGCCACCCCGACTTCCTCATCGACCTCGTCGACCCCGGCGACCGCGACTTCGTCCGCGTGGTCCTGGGCGAGGCGCGCGTCGACGACCAGATCGCCTTCGAGGTCCGGATGAGCCGGTCCGACGGCTCCGGCTTCTACGCCCACGTCAACGGCGAGGTGGTGGCCGAGGAGGACGGCGCGGTCCTGCGCTGCTCCCTGCAGGACGTGACCGAGCGACGCCGTACCGCGGAGGCCGTCGTCGCGGCCAACGCCGCCGCCGAGGCCGCGGCGCGCGAGCACGCGATCGCCGACGAGCTGCAGACCAGCCTGCTGCCCGAGCGCTCCTTCGACCTCAAGCAGCTGGAGGTCGCCACCTACTACCGGGCCGGCTCCGAGGGCACCAAGGTGGGCGGCGACTGGTACGACGTCATCGAGCTCGACGACGGCCGCACGGGCCTCGTGCTCGGCGACGTGATGGGCCACGGCGTGCAGGCCGCGGCCGTGATGGGCCAGATCCGCACCGCCGTGCGCGCCTATGCCCGCCTCGGCATGCCGCCGCTGCCGCTGATGGAGTCGCTGGACTCGCTGGTGTGGGACCTGTTCCCGGAGCAGATCGTGACCTGCGTCTACGCCGCCTTCGATCCCGAGTCGCTGACCGTGGACCTGGTCAGCGCCGGCCACCTGCCCCCGGTGCTCATCGACGCCGACGGCACGGTGCAGCGGCTGCAGCTCGAGAGGCACCCACCGTTGGGTGTGGGACGCCGGTTCGTGTCCTCCCAGCAGGTCCGGCTCGCCCCGGGTGCCGGGATCGTGCTCTACACCGACGGGCTCGTGGAGCGCCGCGGACGGGACCTCGAGGACGGCATCACGTCGCTGATGGAGCAGGCCGCCGCCCTGCGGGTGCCGCTGGCCGAGATCCCGGAGGCGCTGGTGCACGGCATGCTCGCCGACGCCCCGGAGGACGACGTCGCCATCCTGGTGGCCAGGATCCCCCGCACCGAGGGCTGAGACGCGACGAGCCGGACGGCCGTGCGGACCTCAGCGCTCGCGGTAGGGCAGGCCGCAGACGTTGAGCACCTGGTGCACGACGGTGCCCGAGGCGCAGACGAGCTCGATCTTCGCGCCGAGGGTCTCGGCGTTGCGCTGCGCGACCGCGAGCACGCCGACGCCCAGGCTGGGCAGCAGGTCCACGCCGCCGAGGTCGACGACCAGGTCTCGGCGGTACTCGTCGGAGTACTGGACGATCTTCTCCCGCAGGACGACCCCGGAGAGCTCATCGACGGAGCCCGAGACCACGAGGGTGTTGTTGTCCTCGTCGTACGCGCATGCAAGCGGCTGCAGATCCACGGACAGGATCCTACGCACCTCGCTCGGGGTACCCGGCACTCCGGGGGTGTCCCGGCCAGCCGTGGCGTGGCGCACACCGTGCGGGGGCTGCCCGGAGGTCTCGCCGACGGCCCTCGCGGGTAGTGGACGACCCGAGCAGAGAGGAGCCGGAAGATGTACGACGACAACCGGCCGTGCGCGGTCTGCGGGGCCGAGGTCGAGCTGCGGGCACGCACCGACCGCCCCACCGAGGAGCCCGGCAAGGTGGGCCCGCGGGAGGGGTACGTGGGCGACGGCGACAGCACCGTGGACCTCAGGGTGTGCACCGATCCCGAGTGCCCCACGAACCGCACCGACGACACCGCCCCCTCCCCCTGAGGCGCTTCTGCTCAGGGAAAGGGGGCGGCTCAGCCCAGGCGGCTACGGCTCGGCCGGGTGCAGCTCAGGCGGTGGCGGTGCGTACCGCGGTGTCGTCGTACTGCACGAACGCCTTGGCGGCGATCACCGGAGCGATGTGGTCCTTGATGACCGCGACGTGGGCGGGGTGGGTCTTGTAGCCCTCCCAGGCCGCCTGGTCGGTGAAGCGCATGTGGAAGCGCAGCGTCGCGTTGCCCTCGAGCAGCCCGGCGTCACGCACGACCTGGGCCTCGGCGAGGCCGTCGACCTGGCCGGGCAGCGCGAGCAGGCCGGTGACGATGGCCTCGACCTGCTCGTCGGTGGTCTCGGGCTGCAGGGTCAGGTGGGCCACGTGGTTGAACATCTCAGACGTCTCTTCTCAGGTGTCGGTCGAACAGCGAGTCGGGGCAGGGGTGATGAGCAGCGGGGCGCGGCTCAGTGCAGCTCCATCAGCGAGCCGTAGCCGGCGATCCGGTCCTCGATGCCGTTGACCCGGAACGCGTGCCACATCGTGGCGAGGTTGATCGCGATGACGGGCTTGCCGAGCTCCTTCTCCAGCTCGGCGGCCACGGCGATGCACTCGAGGTTGGTGCCGCACTGGATGAGGGCGTCGACGTCGGGGCCGTCGACGGCGAGGAACGCCTCGCGCAGCGTCTGCGGCGTCTCGTCCGCGATCGAGGTGGCCGAGGCCGAGCACAGCCCCTTGATCGCCGCCACGTCGTGGCCCAGCTCGGTGAAGTAGGCGACGACCTGCTCGTCGCCGACGGGCTGGTACGGCGTGACGATGCCGATCCGCTTCGCCCCGAACGCCTTGAGCGCCTCCCCCGCCGCGGTGGCGCCGGTGGTGACCTCGAGACCGGTCAGGTCACGCACGTTCTGCTCGAAGGCGGCATTGCCCTTCACGCCGCCCCAGAACGTCTCGGCCGACATGCCCATGACGATGTAGTCAGGCTTGCAGGTCATCACGACCTCGAGAGCCTCGGGCAGCGCCTCGTTGAGGCACTCGCGGAACGCGCCGAACGCGTCCGCGGAGTCCAGGGCGGGAGCCTTGATCATGATCCGCCCGGTGTGCCAGGAGCAGTCCTGCGGGCGGAGGTGGTGGAACTCCCGCTCCACCGACGTGTTGGTCGAGGGCAGGACGAGGGCGAACTTCGTTCCCTTGACGGCGACACTCATGCGAGGCTCCCTTGGTTGCGACGCGGGCGGCGTCTCTCCCGCGCAAGTATAGAGAATATATTCTCTGCCCTGGACGCCCGTCAGCCGATCCCGGGATCGCGGCCAGTCCGGCCGGGTCAGGCGCTGAGGTGGGCGACGCTGTCCCGGACCGGCCTCGAGGCGAGGGACTCCTCCCCCGCCAGGTTCTCCACCAGCACCATGGCGAGGTCATCCCCGAGCCGGCCCTTGCTGTGCGCCCGCAGCGCACCGAGCAGGTCGTCGAGCGCGCCGTCGGGCGTGTCCGCGCCGAGCTGGCCGGCGACGCCGAGAAGGTCGAAGAACTCGCCGTCGCGGTCGCGGGCCTCGACGACGCCGTCGGTGTAGAGCAGCAGCCGGGCACCCACCGGGAACACGTGCGCGGTGACCTGCGGCCAGGCCCCCAGGCCCAGCGGAGGCGAGGGGTCACCGGTCTCGACCTCGGATGCCGAGGAGCCGTGCACGAGCAGGGGCGGGTGGTGGCCGCAGCTGGCGACCCGCATCCTGGTGCCGCTGATCTCCACGACCACGGCGGTGACGAAGTCCTCGATCTCGACGACGAGCGAGACCGCCTCGTCCAGGTTCGCGCAGAGCCGGGCGAGGTCGGGGACCGTGCTCGCGGACTGCCGGAAGGCTCCCAGGACCGTGGCGGCGGTCTCGACCGCCTCGATGCCCTTGCCCCGGACGTCGCCGATGAGGATCCGGATGCCGTACGGCGTGGAGACCGCCTCGTAGAGGTCGCCGCCGACCATCGCGTCGGCGGTAGCCGACTGGTAGCGCGAGGCGAGGGCCACCGTGCCCAGCCGGGCCGGCGTCGCGCGCAGCACGGCCCGCTGCGCCACCTCGGCGATCCGGGTCATCGTCCGCAGCCGCTGCTCGCGGGCCGCGGTGACCGCGGAGGCCACCACCGCCATCGCGCAGAGCAGCCCCGACAGCGTGCCGCGCACCACCCAGTCGCGCGTGCCGAAGGTGCCGTGCCACAGGCCGGAGACGAGTGAGAGACCCACGGTGAGCACCGCCAGCAGCGCGGTGCGGCGCGGCGTGGTGATCAACGAGCACACGATCACGGCCGAGGCGTACGACGCGGTGAGGATCACGCCGGTGGCCAGGTCCGCGACCAGCAGCAGCGCGAGCACGAACAGCCCGACGGCGAGGCCGAAGTCACCCCTCGGGGAGGCGCGCAGGAACGACCGCAGCGGGGAGCTGGTGGTGGTCGGCATGCCTTGTCCCGTCCCGAGTGAGGTGGCGACGCGCGCGTGTGCCGCCGGGGTCCATTGTCCTGCATCCGGGCCGCGTCCGCAGCCCGACCGGAGCAGCTTGCCAAGATCACGCCAACGTTGCGCGGTCCGCGACCGCTCACCACCCGGCCGGGTGGTCCGGCGGGCACCGCGCTAGCCACGAGGACCGGGAAGATGTCCCGGCCGATCCGTGCCATCGGCATGGCTCGAACGGACTATCGGACAGGATCCTTGCGAAGGGCGCCGTCGCCTGCGTCACGGGCGCAGGATCGTGCCACGCACACCGCGCGCTCCCGACGAGAGAAGTCCGCCATGTCCTGGCACACCACCACGGTCCCCCGCGAGGGCCTGGCCCGCCTGATCGCCGACATCCGTCGCCAAGGCGGCACGGTCGGCAGCTGCCGGCGCTGCCCGGCGGGTCTCCTGGTGACCTGGTTCAAGCTGTAGGTCCCTGCCGCCCGCCGCCCGCCGCCCGTCAGCCGGTCAGCTGCCCGCGGCCTCCTGGGGACGGCGCCGCGCCGCGCGCCGGATCACCGAGTCCGGCTTGGAGGCGAGCAGCGGGTCGAAGTCGTCGGTGAGCGGCGTCAGCCGGCCCTCGTCGACGAACACCGCACCGTCGCGCACCTCCGCGACCAGGTCGCGACCCAGCACCGCACCGGCGGTGCCCATGCCGCCCCAGATGGTGGCGTTGATGCCGAACATGTGCTCGGTGCTGCCGCCGGCGAGGAAGAGCCCTGGGATGTGCGTGGTGACGCGAGGACGGAACGGTCCGAGGTTCTTGATCAGCGGCGCGATGCCGTAGCAGGAGCCCTCGGTGCTGAGCGTGAACCGCTCCTGGGTGATCGGGGTGGAGGCCTCGCAGAACACCATCCGCTCGCGCAGGTCCGGGATCATGATCTCGGCGGTGTCCAGCACCCGCTGGGTGAGCTCCTCCTTGAGCCGGCGGTACTCCTCGCCGCGGCCGTAGCCGTCCCCGTCCGTCGGGTCGCCGGCCACGTTCCAGAAGGCGTGCTCCTTCGGCGCCCAGCTGACCAGCTCGAGCGTGGAGTAGCCCGGCGGGGCCGAGTGCGTGCCCTCGGGGTCCTTGGCGGTGGGGCAGCTGATGCCGACCGGCATCTTCTCCGGACAGCGCCCTGCGGCGACCTCGCGGTAGTAGCCGTCGACGTCGTTGGTGGGCCACACCCAGGCCAGCGGCGGGGTGTCCCGCTCGCGCAGGTCGACGTCGAGGGCGACGTACACCGCGAACATCGGCAGGGTCATCTCGAGGTTCTTCAGCTTCCGGCGCAGCCGGCGGGTGAGGTGCTCCTCGCCGACGAGCTCGGCCCAGGTCTTCTTGAAGTCGGCGGCGGAGACCACGGCGCCCGCCCGGATCTCCTCACCCCCACGCAGCCGCACGCCGACGGCCCGGCCGTCCTCGATGAGGATCTGCTCCACCCGGGCCTTGGTACGCACCCGCCCGCCGTGGGTGGAGATGACGTCGGTGAGGTGGGCTCCGATGACCTGTCCGCCGCCGCGCGGGTAGTAGGCGCCCTGCTGCAGGTAGTGGTGCAGGAACCCGGCGTGCATGGCGGTGGGCGTGCGGTGCGGCGGCCAGGTGTAGTCGCCGTTCTCGGCCAGGATCACGGCCTGGGCGTCGGCGCTGAGGCCGCAGGCGTCCATCAGGGTGGTGATCGGCCGGATCCCCCAGCGCAGCAGGGCGAGCGGGCGGCGGCGGGGCTGCTCCCCGGCGGCGATGACCCGCATGGTCCGCACGCAGCGGCGCAGGCCGTCCTCCTCGTCGGGGAAGGCGGCGATCAGCCGCTCCAGGTAGGTGTCCCAGCCGGTGGGCGTCTGGAAGGTGGTGCCGGGGATCATCACCTGGCAGTGGCCCTCGGGTCGCTGGCGCAGCCACTTGATGCGCTCCGTCAGCGCGAGCCCGGACAGCGCCGTCTGCATCCGGCCCCCCGGGCCGCACTCGCCGACGTAGTGGGTCCCGACGTCGAACTCGAACTTGTTCCCGGCGCGACGGAACACCTGGGTGCTGCCGCCGACGACCTGGTTGGCCTCCAGGACGAGGACCTTCTTGCCGTTGGCCGCCAGGTAGGCACCGCAGGTCAGACCTCCCGGCCCGGCGCCGACCACGACGACGTCCCAGGTCTCGTGGTCGCCCTGCGTGCCGACGGTGGCGGTCGGGGTCTGCGTCATGCGGTGTCGCTTTCGAGAGAGATCTGGAGTCAGACTCCAGTTAACTCCTCTTCGCGGCTTCTCGCCACTCCCGGCTCAGTCGGCAGGCGTCTCACGGACCAGGCCGTCCAGCAGCACCAGCCCGGCCTCGATGACGGCCGCCTCCACCCGTTCGGGGGCCAGTGCGAGCGCGTCTCGGCGCAACGCCATCGCCGCCACGCCGTTCCAGGCCCCGAAGAGGAAGTAGGACATCAGCTCGGGGTCGACCGGCCGGATCGCTCCGCTGGACACCGCCTCGGTGATGCTCTGCTCGAACTCCGCGCGCAGCTCGCTGAACCGGACGACGACCTCGTCCTCCGTCGCCGTGCGCGGCCCGCGCTCACCGCTGACGGTCAAGTACTTCACCACCACCGGGTGGTCCAGCAGCAGCCGCAGGTAGGCCGCCCCCACCCCGGCGAACCGCTCCACCGGCGAGGTCTGCGCGGCGTACGCCGTGCGCAGCGCCTCGGTCGCCACCGCCAGCACCCGGTCCGTGACCGCCGCCCAGAGGCCGTCCTTGGTGCCGAAGTGCACGTAGACCGACGCCGGGGAGATCCCGGCCCGTACGGCGACGTCCTCGATCCGGATCTCCTCCGGCGACCGGCGCGTCAACAGCTCCTCGGCCGCGTCGAGCACCAGCCCACGGGTGCGCTCGCGGCGGCGCGAGCCTCGCGCGGCGGACTCGGAGACGGCGGGAGCAGCGTCGTCGGTCACGCGCTCACCCTAGGGCTCCCCCGAGCCGCGGCGCCCGGGCCGGCCGCGGCTCAGAGGTTGCCGGAGACCTGGGACAGGAGGACGTCGACGACCTGCGCCAGCGCAAGTCCCAGCCCGCCGCCGATGAGGGCACCTATCGCAATGAGCAGCACCAACGTGAGCATGGTGCTGAGCCGGCGCCGACGCTCGAGGAAGCCGGTCAACGCGGTCGCGCTCGAGGCGCGCTCGCTTCGGCGGCTCACCGGACCACCGGCCCCCGCCGGCGACGGGAGGAGACGCTGCGGTGGCCGGTGGCGCCAGGGACCGCGGCCCAGCCCGGTCGCGGGACGACGGGCACCGCGAACCGGGGGTCCGCCCGGTGCTCGGCCATCCGTCCGGCGATGAGCCGTCGGGCTATGCCCTCGCACAGTGTGAGGGCATCGGACGTCCTGCCGAAGGCGCTGAGCACGAGGTGGTCCGCGCGGTTGACGATGCGCAGGATCCGACCCGCCGGGACGGTGTCGCTGAACTCTGCGACGAGTCGTTCCTGCAGCTCGGTGACGGCCCTGCGGTGGGCGATGGCATCCATGGGGTCCTCTCGGTCGGCGCTGACCTCCTTCGAGGTTCCGCCGCCCCGCACGCCGCGCACAGAGTCCGATGACCCGAGGAGGGCGTGACATTCAGGAGGGGCCCTCGACGCCCACGGCCCGGCCAGCCCCGAACCGGCCGACTACCCCGGGTGCCGCCACTTCGCAAGGGCCGAAGTACCCCCAAACTGCACTGGCTCACGCCCCCACAAGGCCACCGCGCCCCGCGTAGATTGACCTCATGGCAGAGGATGCTCGGGAATCCCTCGCTGAACCGCGCCGCCCCGTCACCGTGTTCGTCCTCGACGACCACGCGGTGGTCCGGCACGGGATCCGCAGCCTCCTCGAGCGCGACGGCGACATCGTCGTCGTCGGCGAGTCGGGTTTCGCCCAGGAGGCGGCGCGGTTGATCCCGGCGATCCGCCCGCACGTGGCGATCCTCGACGTCCGGCTGCCCGACGGATCCGGGGTGGAGGTCTGTCGCCAGGTGCACACGGTCGACCCCGGCATCGCGGCACTGATGCTGACGTCGTACGACGAGGACGAGGCGTTGTTCGCCGCGATCATGGCGGGCGCGGCCGGCTACCTGCTGAAGCGGGTCCGGCCCTCCGATCTCGCCGACACCGTGCGACGCGTCGCCGATGGCGAGTCCATGCTCGACCCCGCCCTCACCACGCGTGTCCTCGCCCGGCTGCGCCACCCCACCCCGCAGAACCCGCTGACCCGCCACCTCACGCCGAAGGAGTGGCAGGTCCTCCAGCTGCTCGGCGAAGGGCTGCCCAACCGCGAGATCGCCCAACGGCTGGGCCTGAGCGAGAAGACGACGAAGAACTACGTGTCCGCGGTGCTGGGCAAGCTCGGGGTGAAGTCGCGCACCCAGGCCGCGATCATCGCCACGAACCCCTCGGCCGAGCACGGCGGTACCTGGCCGGGCAGCTAGCCCTGGCCTCCGCGGCGCCCGAGGTCTCAGGCCCCGGGTCGGGGGTAGTGGACAGACGTCAGGACGCGGCTCCTGGCGGCCCGCGGATGGCGAGGGAGTCGGGCATGGGAGGAAGACCGGAGGACGACCAGACTGCGGGTCCGCCGCCCAGGAGCGATCGGCTGCCCGCCGAGGAGACCCTGGACCAGGTCGTGCGGGTGGCCGCAGAGCTCACCGGCGCCCGGTTCGGCGCCCTCGTGGTCGAGGCACCCGGCACGGCCGGCGCCGAGTCGCAGACCCCGTGGCTCCACGCCCACGGCGACCCGACCGGCCACGAGGCGGTGCTCGAGACCCTGATGACCCGGGGACCGGCCCTCGTCAGCGATGGCCCGGTCACCTCGGGTGACTCCTTGAGCGTCCCGGTGACGGTCGGTGGCCGCGTCCTGGGGACCCTCCTGCTGGCCGGCAAGCGGTCCGGGTCGGCCTTCCTCGAGCGGGACGGGGAGGTCGCGGCGGCGCTCACCGGCATCATCGCCACGTCTCTCTCGCACGCCCGGCTCGGCGACCTGGCCACCCGACGCGGTGGCCGGGGCCGCCCGGCGGAGCAGCCGCGCAGCGACGCGCCGGACGACACCGCCTGGCGCATCGTGGCCGACTGGGCCCTCGAGCTGTCCGGCGCGGACGTGGCCTGGGTCGTCTCCGGCGCCGACGCGGCGCGCCTGCACCTGCGCGCCGTCGCGGGCCTCGACACGGACCCCTCCGCGAGGGCGTCCGTCGACTTCACCACCTCCCTCTCCCGCTGCGCCACCGTCACCGGTCGTCCGCTGCGGGTGCGCAGCATCTTCGAGCACTCCCGGGCGGTCGACGTCTCCGCGGCGCTCGGTGGCGCCCCGATGGCATCGGCCTTCGTCCTGCCGCTCTACACCTCCTCGGACGAGGAGGCCGCACTCACCATCGCCTGGGCGGACCCGGTCGACCCCGATCGGCTGCACCGCGACGCCGCGTTGCCGAGGCTGCTCGCCGACCAGGCGCCGCTGGTGCTGCGCGTAGCGCGGATCCACCAGGACGAGCGACGACTCGCGGTCCTGGAGGACCGGGACCGGATCGCTCGCGACCTGCACGACCTGGTGATCCAGAAGCTCTACGCCGTGGGCCTGCAGCTGCAGGGGGTCCCCCGGCTCGACCGCCCCGACGACGTCGCCGCGAGCATCGAGGCGGCCAACAGCGAGATCGACGAGACCATCCGCGAGATCCGCAACACCATCTTCCGGCTGGGCCCCCTGACGGGCGCCACGGACGCGCGCGCTGCGGTGATGGAGGTCGTGGAGCGTGCGGCGAGGTCCATGAAGATCCGGCCGACGGTGCAGTTCCACGGCCCGGTGCGCTCGCTGCTGGGGCCGGACCTGCTCGCGGACGTCCTCGCCGTCCTCACCGAGGCGCTGTCGAACGTCGCGCGCCACGCCCATGCGGGAACCTGCCTGGTCGAGGTCGGTGTCGGCTCCGAGATCACGGTGCGCGTCCACGACGACGGGGTCGGCATGGAGACCGGCACGGGGGCGTCGATGGCGCAGAGCGGTCTGGCCAACCTCCGGCTCCGCGCCGAGCAGCACGGCGGGTCGCTCGACCTGACCACCTCCCCCGAGCAGGGCACGACGGTGACCTGGACGATCCCGTTGCCCTGAGGTGCCCTGAGTCTGTCGGCGGCTGCGGCCGGTGCCTCTCGTCGGCGGGTGCCTCTCGTCGGCGGGGCCGGCGACCCGGGTCCTCCGACCCTGCCGTGTCCTCCTCGCAGGGGCAAGGGTGGGAGCACCGCGACCCGGAGGTCGCTCCCCCTCGACCACCCTCGACGCCGGCGGAGAAAGCGATGAAGGTACGTGCTGAACCGGTTCCTCACCGAGGCGGCCGTCGGCCACCCGCTGACGGTGCACGGGACGGGCGCGTGCGGATCATGAACCAGCTGGCCGAGGCCGAGGCGCAGGGATGACCGACCCCACGGACGACCCGGCCGGCACGCCGATCGAGGGCCCCACGGACGGTGCCGCCGTCGGCCCGCCGGGCTCCCCCGCGGACGGTCGGGCAGGCGGGGCAGGAGTGGGCGGCTGGGCGCCGCGGGGTGCCCTGATCTTCCTCGTCGTGGCCCTGCTGGTCGTGGCGCTGGCGGCGCTGCTGCGCCCCTCCTGGTTCGGCGCCGATCCTGCCGACGACGTCGCGCCCGACAGGCGGTTCAGCACGACGCTGCTCGACCTGGGCGTCGAGGACGGCATCCGGCTGAGCGATGACAACGGCACCTCGGCGTCCTTCACGCTGCCCGTGCCGGTCGACTCCCGGCTGGAGGACCCGGTCCTGCGGCTGCGCGGGACCACGGAGGTCGCCGAGTCCGGGACGGTCTTCCTGCGGGTGCTCGTCGACGGCGTCGCGGCGTACGTGGCGGAGCTGCCCCGCGGCACCAAGGACCTGGACGCCGACGTCGACCTGCCCGCCTCCTCGGTCCGCGACGGCCAGGTTCAGGTGCAGGTCCGGCTGACGGGGAACCTGGGCCAGCGCCGCTGCAACCTGACCACCGACCTGGGCTCCCTCGTCGTGCTCGACCCGAAGCGCACCCGGGTCCTCGGAGAGCTCGACGAGCGGCTGCAGACGGTCCGGGACCAGGTCGCGGACCTGGCGCACGAGGTCACCCTGGTGCTGCCCGGGAAGCCGGACCAGAAGTGGTTCGAGCTGGCAGCACGGCTGGGTGCCTTCCTCACCCAGCAGGGCCACGTCATCGACTTCGCCGACAAGGTGCCCAAGCACCCCGGCTCGCTGGTGCTCCTCGGGTCGCTGGAGGACCTCGCCGACCTCGGGTGGAACCCGGTGGACGGGGACGGGACGGTCCAGGCCGGGCAGAAGGGCGACCGGCCCGTGCTCGGCGTCATCGAGCCGGCCGCCGACGTCGTGCCGACGTTCATGACCACGGACGTGGTGCGCACCGCCGACACCGGGGTGGCCTCACCGAGGACCGTCGACCTCGAGCAGCTCGAGGGCAAGCAGGTGACGCTGAACGACCTCGGCGTGGACACACCCGTCGTGCCGATCACCGACCGTCGGTCGTGGCGGGTGCCCTACACCCTGGCCGACCTGCCGGGCGGCTCCGTCCCCACGGCGCTGCGCCTCGACATGCTGGTCCCGCCTACCGTCGACGACGCCCGGTGGTGGGTGCAGGTGAGGCTCAACGACGACCTGGCCCAGAGCATCCAGCTGCCCGGCGCCGGCCGGCAGCGGGTGACCGCGACCCTCCCGGCAGGCGCAGAGCTGCTGCGCAACGAGGTGGTCATCACCCTTCTGCGGGACCGGGACGTGGGCGGGTGCGACGTCCGCCAGACGTCGTACGACGTCCAGCTGCTGCCGGCCTCCGCCCTCGTGCTCGGCGGCACCGGTGCCGGGCTCACGACGGTGCCGGCCACGTTCGCCGACGGCTTCGACGTCATCCTGCCCACCGCCGCCCTCGACGACCCGACGGTCTCGCTGGACGCGCTGGTGCCGACCCTGGCGGAGTTCAGCGGGTGGCGCCGCAACACTGCCTTCGACTGGGACGCGGCCCCGTCCGCTCGGCCGTTCCTCCTCTTCGGCGACACTCCCCCCGAGCTGTCCCCGCTGGTCACGGTGGCGGACGGGCGGATCACCAGCACGGGGCTGGACATCTCGACCTTCGCCCAAGGGCTGGTCGTGCAGACCGTGCGGTCCCAGACCCAGGCGGGCCTGATCGTGACCCCCGTCGGGGAGCCGGGCCCCGACGTCCCCGACTACGGCCGGGAGGTGGCGCGGCTGGTCGCCGACGGACCCAGCGTCATCGTGAACGCCGACGGGCGGGTCGTCTCGGTCCCGGCCGTTCGGGCGGAGAGCGGAGGGTGAGACGGCGGGGCCGACGCCGGGCGGAGCGCAGCTTGTCGAAGATTGAGGACCGCTGGGTCTACTGGCCGGGGGTCGGAAAGGGCAGTCTGGGAACCGTCCCTACGAAAGAGGTGTCCGATGCAAGTCCCCGAGGAGCGTCCTGGACGCATCGTGGAGCTCAGCAGCGACGAGTGCTGGGACCTGCTGCACAGCCGCGCGGTGGGCCGGGTCGCCTGGTCCGGCGCGAACGGAACGGTGATCATCCCGGTGAACTTCGTGGCACGTGAAGGGTTGATCCTGTTCCGGACCACGCCGTACTCGATGCTGGCGCGCGACTGCGCGGAACGCGAGGTCTCGTTCGAGGTGGACGACCTCGACGAGGACGAGCACACCGGGTGGAGCGTCCTGGCCCGGGGGCGGTGCACCCGGGAGGAGCGGTCCTCCGACGGTCCCGCTCCGTGGGTGACCGGACCACGGGTCCTCGGCCTGAAGGTGGAGGTGAGCTCCGTCAGCGGGCGCCGGGTGCTTCCTCCGGTCTCCCGGTCGGCCGGAGGGAGCACATGAGCGCCCCCGACGACGACCTCGACGACCACCCCGACGACCACCTCGACGACCACCTCGACGAGGGCGGCGACGTCCCGCTGACGGACGTGGAGGAGCTGGTCGGGCTCGCCTGCCTGGCGCCGAGCGTGCACAACACCCAGCCGTGGCGCTGGCGCTACGACGGGCACACCCTGGCGCTGGCCGCCGACGACAGCCGTCGCCTGGTGCACTCCGACCCGGCGAGTCGCAACCTGACGATCAGCTGCGGCGCAGCCCTGGACCACCTGGAGCTCGCCGCCCGCGCCCTGGGGTACGACGTCTCCAGGGTGCCGCCCGGCAAAGGGGTCCTCGCCCGGGTCGCGCTCCGCCGGGCGACGGCAGGCCCGGTGGCGGACGCCGACCTCGCGCTGCTCCGCTCCCGAGGCACCGACCGCCGGCGGTTCGGCACCCAGCCGGTGCCCCCCGAGGTGCTCGACGCCCTCTGCGACGTGGCCGCGACCCGAGGTGTCGAGGCACGGGCGGTGACCGCCGACGAGGACCGGGTCGCCCTCGAGATCCTCGCCAACCGCGCCATGAGCCTGGTCGACCTCGATGCGGAGCGGCGGGCGGAACAGCGTCGTTGGATCGACCACAGCACACGCGACGGGATCCCGCGCTCCCAGCTGCCCCAGGATCCCGATCCGATGCAGGCCCGCTCCAGGTTCCGCCCCGACGTCGTCGAGGACGCCCGTCTCGCCGCCCGGACCGGGGACCGCGTCATCGTCCTGGGCGGGAGCGTCGACGACCAGGACGCCTGGCTGCGTGCCGGTCAGGCGCTGAGCGCACTCTGGCTGGAGGCCACACGTCGGGGCCTGGGGGTCATCCCGATGACCCAGCCCGTCGAGGTGGACAGCGTCCGTGAGGAGCTCGCCCGGACGCTGCTGGAGGACGCGTTCGTGCCGCACGCGCTGGTCCAGGTGGGGCTTCCGGTGGGTGAGAAGCACCCCGCCACCCACACCCCGCGCCGTCCTGTCGCGGAGGTGCTGGAGATCACCGGCGAGCCCGGGGGCCGAAGGTCCCGTGCCGGGGAGGAATCCGACCGTGGTCTCCCGCCCGCCCGGGACGGAGGCTGAGGTCATGGAAGACGAGATCGACCCGCACAGCATCGTCGTCGGTGTCGACGGCTCCGAGCACGCCGAGCGCGCCGTGCACTGGGCGACCGAGCAGGCCCACCTCGAAGGCCGGCCGCTGGTGCTCGTGGCCACGGTCAACGCCACGGCCGGGGCGGGATGGCTGGACATCGGTGCCGCCTACACCTACGAGCCGAGGGCGGCGCTCGAGGGTGCTCTGGCTCTCGCCGAGGAGAGCCTGGCGCTGGTGCGCCGGATCCGCCCGGGCGTGCGTGCCGCGGCCACGGCCCGGCTGGGAGATCCGCGCGTCGTGCTCGTGGACCTCTCGCGCCGGGTCCACCTGGTGGTGGTGGGCTCGCGCGGGCGCGGTTCGCTGCGCAGCAGGCTGCTCGGCTCGGTGAGCGCCGTCGTGGTCCGGGACGCGGAGTGCCCGGTCGTGGTCTGCCGACCCCGCGACCCCACGGACCCGGCCGACCAGGGGATCCTGGTCGGCGCGGACGGCACGGTGGAGTCCGGCCCGGTCCTGGACTTCGCCTTCGCGCAGGCCTCGCGCACCGACCAGGCCCTGACCGTCATGCACACCATCTGGGACGAGCGAGCGGCAGCGGAGGGCCCCGAGCTCGCCTCGGCGCGGGAGCCCGGCCTCGACGAGCCCCGGCTCCTGCTGTCCGAGAGCGTCGCCGGGTTCCGCTCGACGTACCCCGACGTCGACGTGGACCTGGTCCTGGCCCGCGGCCTGGCCGAGGAGTGCCTGGCGGACACCAACGGCTCGTGGGACCTCATCGTGGTCGGCCGGCACCCCGTGGACACCGTCTTCCGGCTGATGTCGGGCGCGGTCGCCACCGCGGTGCTGGAGGGCGCGCGGACCACGGTAGCCATGGTCCCGCAGGCCGCCCCCACCGAGTGAGGCAGCGACCATGACCCAGGTCGTCCCCCCAGGGTGCGTGGTGGTCGCCGCCGACGGCTCCGCCCACGCCGAGCGCGCACTTCGGTGGGCCGCGCACCAGGCCCTGCTGCAACGGCGGTCCCTCGCGGTGCTCACCGCCGGCGAGGACGTGGAGTCGACGAACGACGACGCGGCCAGGCAGGCGCGAGGGATCGTGGGTGACGACGTCGAGGTCCTCGCACTGACCACCTCGGGGGATCCGCGCACCGCCCTGGTGGAGGCCTCCCGCCTGGCCCACGTCGTCGTGGTGGGCTCCCGCGGTCGCGGGGCGATCCGCAGCGCGCTGCTGGGGTCGGTCAGCGCGGCGGTCAGCAAGCACGCCACCTGTCCGGTCGTCGTGTGCCGCCCGCAGGAGACCGCTGGTGGCCACGGTGTGCTCGTCGGCGTCGATGCGACGCCCCTGTCCCAGCCCGTTCTCGACTTCGCCTTCGCCTTCGCCTCGCACAACGCGATGGCGCTGACAGCAGTGCACTGCGTGTGGGACGTCGTCGCGGCGGTGGAGGGCCACCAAGGTGTCTCGACCGGGTCCACGTCCCCGATCCCTGCCGACGACGAGACCAGCGCCGCGCTCGCCACCGCCACCGCGGGCTTCCGGGAGCGCTACCCCGACGTCCCACTCACCCTGCAGGTCGCGCACGGCCTCGCGGACGAGGTCCTGGGCAGCCGGTCCGCGGCGGCCTGGGACCTGGTCGTCGTGGGCAGGCACCCTCTCGACACCCTCAGCAGGCTGGTCACCGGCTCCATCGCCACCTCGGTCGTCGAGCGGGCGCGGACCACCGTCGCCGTGGTCCCCGTCCCGCCCGAGACCGGCGTCCTGTGAGACCTTCCTAGGCGTTGCTCGACCGCTGCTCGACCGGGTCGTCAGGGCAGCCGAGCCCCGCGGCTCCTGCCGTTGCCCCGCCCGACCTTGACCAGCCCGTCCACGAGCACGAGAACGACGGATGCGGCCACGGCCATCGCCCACCCCGACGGCTCGGGGAACGCACCGCCCAGCAGGTCCGCGACCGGTGGGAACCCGACGAACACGAGCAGCAGCACCAGCTCGACCGCGACCGCGACCAGCAGGAGCCGGTTCGACGTCAGGTCCAGGCGCCACACCGGCAGCCGCGTGCTGCGGCACGCGAAGGAGTTCGCCACCTGCATGCACGCGATGGTCGCGAAGGCGGTGCCGGAGGCCAGCGCCAGGCTCTGCGCGCCCGGAGTGGTTCCCCACCGCCAACCGTCCGCCCACAGGACCGCGGCGAAGGCACCGAGCGCCAAGGTCGCCTCGGTGCCGCCGAGGACCAGGAAGGCGCGCACCGCCAGCGCCCGGTCGACCAGAACCCTGCGTCGTCGTCCCTTCATGACATCCGAGCGTGGTGGCTCGGCCCCGAGCGCCAGCGCCGGCAGCATGTCCGTGCCGATGTCGAGCGCGAGGACCTGCAGGACGCTGAGCGCCAACGGGAAGGTGCCTCCGGTGAGCGCCCACGCCGCGAAGGGCGCCAGCTCGGCGACATTGTCGGTGAGGTGGAAGGTGAGGAAGCGGCGGACGTTCTTCGTGGTCGCCCGGCCCAGCTCGATCGCCGTGACGATGGTGGCGAAGTGGTCGTCGAGCAGCACGAGGTCGGAAGCCGACCGGGCGACGTCGCTGCCGCCGAGACCCATGGCGACGCCGACGTCGGCTGCGCGGAGCGCAGGCGCGTCGTTGACGCCGTCGCCGGTCATCGCCACGACGTGCCCCCTGCTCTGGAGGGCCTTCGCGATCCGCAGCTTGTCCGCGGGCGATGCCCGGGCGACCACGGCGCCGTGGGGCGTGTCGATCAGCTCGGCGAGCACAGCGTCGTCCGCGGGCAGCTCGCGGCCCTCGACGACGACGCCACCGTCGCGCAGCAGCCCGATCTCGCGGGCGATGGCCTGCCCGGTCGCGGGGTGGTCACCGGTGATCATCGCGATCCGGATCCCGGCGTCGCGACAGCTGCGCACGGCCTCGGCGACGTCCTCGCGTGGCGGGTCCTGCAGACCGAGCAGGCCGAGGAGCTCGAGGTCCTCCTCCATGGCATCGGAGGCTTCGCCGTCCCAGGTCCGCCGCGCCACCGCGAGCACACGCAGACCTGCTCCGGTCATCTCGTCGAGCGCGGCGCTCAAGGAGACAGGTACCGCCTGGCACCGGGCCATCACGGCCTCCGGGGCGCCCAGCACGGACACCTGGCCGTCGGCGAGGGCGGAGCTGATCATCCGCTCCGCGGTGTAGACCCGCCTCGCGTCCGGCTCCGCGACGGGCACCTCGGCCCGCAGCGCGAGGGCGTGGATCGCGGCCTCGAGCGGGTCGCCCTCGGCGATCCACCCCCCTTCCTTCTCCACCACGCGACCGGTGACGCACCGCAGCCCGGCGAGCGCGGCGGCGCGCAGCTCGGCGGGGGGGCCGTCTCCGCTGATGTCGGCGCGAGGGGCGTAGCCGTCGCCGGCGACGTCGTGCCTGCCGCCGCGCGTCTCGACCGCGACGACGTTCATCCGGTTCTGCGTGAGCGTGCCGGTCTTGTCGGTGCAGATGAAGGTCGTCGCCCCGAGGGTCTCCACCGCGTCGAGCCGGCGGACCAGCGCGTCCTCCGCCGCCATGCGCTGGGCTCCGCGGGCCAAGGAGAGCGTCACCGTCGGCAGGAGGCCTTCGGGGACCAGCGCCACCGACACCCCCACCCCGAAGAGGAACGCCTCCGTGGCGCCGAGGCCGAGGAAGTACCCGCCGACCCCGAGCGCCGCCCCGACGGAGAAGGCGACGACGGCGACGACCCTGACCACCTTGTTGAGCTGCTGGTGGAAAGGGCTCTGCGGGCGATGCGCGGACTCGGAGAGCCGGGAGATCCCGGCGAACGCCGTCGCGGTCCCGACCGCCTCGACCGTGGCCCACCCCTCGCCCTCGACCAGATAGGTCCCCGTCAGGATCTTGTCCCCGACGCCGTGGGCGACCGCGGCGCTCTCCCCGGTCAGCATCGACTCGTCGACGGTGACGTTGTCGGTCTCGACGAGGACCATGTCGGCCCCCACCCGGTCGCCCGCCTCCACCCGGACGAGGTCGCCGACCACGAGGTCACTCGCGTCCACGACGACCTCCTCACCGGAGCGGACGACCCGGGTCCTCGCGGGCAGCAGCGCGCGCAGCTGCTGTGCCGACCGGTCGGCGCGGTGCTCCTGCCAGAAGGCGAAGACCCCGTTGAGGACGACGATGACGGCGATGGCGATGGCGAGCTCCGGCATCCCGGCCACAGCCGCCAGCACTGCCGCGACCCAGAGCAGCACCGCGAGCAGGTGCGTCATCTGCCGCAGCAGGTCCAGCCAGGGTGCCTGCCGGCGGGGCTCGGGCAGGGTATTGGCGCCGTACTGCTCCCTGCGCTGGGCCACCTGCTGCTCGGTGAGGCCGCGCACCTGCGGTGGGTCGGTCCTCATGGTCATCGCCGGGAGCCGTTCAATCCAGGGGCGCGACGCGACGCCGGTCGGAGTCGACCGGCGCCACGTGGACCGCTGCCCGTCTCAGTGGTGGAACGAGGTCCCCTCCTCCGCGGTCAGCGACTCCTTCAGCCCGTGCTTGTCGAGGATCTTCAGCTCCCGCTTGTAATCCTCGAGCAGCAGGCTGGCCATGTCCCGGCTGAAGTCGTGACGCACCAGGATCCGCTGGATCGCCAGGTCCTCGCGGTCCGGCGGCAGCGTGTACGCCGGGACCTGCCACCCTCGGGTGCGCAGCCGGTCGGCCAGGTCGAAGAGGGTGAATCCGTGGTCGACGCCCTCCTTGAGCTTCCAGGTCAGCCCGGGGATCCCGCCGCGGCCGTCGTAGATGAGCTCGAAGGGGCCCATCTGTGCGATCTCGTCGGCGAGGTACTGGGCGGTGTGGTAGCCGGCCTCGTGCACCTTGCGGTATCCCTCGCGGCCGAGCCGCAGGAAGTTGTAGTACTGCGCCACGATCTGGCCGCCGGGGCGGGAGAAGTTCAAGGCGAAGACCGCCATGTCGCCGCCGAGGTAGTTCACGTGGAAGACCAGGTCCTCGGGGAGGTCCTCGGCGTCGCGCCACACGACCCAGCCGACCCCCAGGGGGGCGAGGCCGAACTTGTGCCCGGAGGCGTTGATCGACTTCACCCGCGGCAGCCGGAAGTCCCAGACCCGTTCCGGCTCGCAGAAGGGCGCGATGAAGCCCCCGCTGGCGCCGTCGACGTGCATGGGCACGTCGAGCCCGGTGTCCTCCTGCAGCTTGTCCAGCGCCGCCGCGACCTCGGCCACCGGCTCGTACTGACACGTGAAGGTGACGCCCAGGGTGGGGATGACACCGATGGTGTTCTCGTCGACCCGCTTGAGCACCTCCTCGGGGTCCATGATCAGCCGGTCGCCCTCCATCGGGATCTCCCGGTGCTCGACGTCCCAGTAGCGGGTGAACTTGTGCCAGCAGATCTGCACCGGGCCGGTGACCAGGTTGGGCCGGTCGGTGGGCTTGCCCTCGGCGCGCCGCCGTTCGCGCCACTTCCACAGCAGGGCCAGCCCGCCGAGCATGGCCGCCTCGCTGGACCCCGTCGTCGAGGTGCCCATCGTGTCCGCCGCCTCAGGGCTGTTCCACAGGTCGGCGAGCATGTGCACGCACCGGGCCTCGAGCTCAGCGGTCTGGGGATACTCGTCCTTGTCGATCATGTTCTTGTCCACCGACAAGGTCATCAGGTCGGAGACCTCCGGCTCCACCCACGTCTGGCAGAACGTCGCCAGGTTCTGCCGCGAGTTGCCGTCGAGCATCAGCTCGTCGTGGACGACCTGGAAGGCGTGGCGTGGCGGGCGCTCCTCGTCGGGGAACTTGTACTTCGGCATCGCGACCGACAGGTCGGTCGCGGCGAAGACGTCGTCCTCGAGCGCGCCGCGGACCGAGTTCTTGTTGTGCAGCATGGATGTCGCTCCTCACTCGGGACAGCACTGGTGAGCACCGTCCCCGGATGCTGGGCGGAGGTCTACTCCCCCGGGCTTGCCGAGCGGGACGGGACCGTCTCCTCGGTGTCCAACTTGTCGAACAGCTTCTGCAGGTCCTCCGCCCGGTCAGGGCAGTAGGTCTTGATGACGGCCACGTCGTAGGCGATCACGCTCGGGTCGAGCACGACACGGCGCAGGTGCAAGGCGTTGTTGCCGAACTGGGCGAGTGAGAGCTGCTGCTGCAGCTCGTCGGCGTTCTCGCAGCTCACCCCGCCGTCGGTGCCGTAGAGGGCCCTGGCCGACTCCTCGTTGACCGTGGGCAGGTCCACGTCCCGCAGGTTGTCGTTGAGCTCCTTGGCGAGCTGCTTGGCCCGGTCGCTGTCGGGGCTGTCGGCCGTGCCGGTGGCCGAGCACGCGGAGAGGGCCAATCCGACCGCGACGGCCAGCGCCGCCACCCGCCGCGCGGGCGAGCCGGGTGCTGCGTGGTGTGCTGCGCGGTGTGCTGCGCGGGGTGCTGCGCGGTGTGCTGCGCGGTGGAGGTTCGTGTTCATCGGACTCAGGCCTCCTGCTCGGACGTGTCGGAGTGCGTGTGGTCCGGGGTGGCCTCGACCTTCCACTCCGGCTTGCGGAACCGGTAGAGGACGAACGGCCAGACGCCCAGCACGATGATCCCGGCGACCAGGAGCAGGATGTAGGGCACCTGAGGCAGCGCGTCGGAGTTGCCGGACGGCTCGACGAAGCCGAGCAGGAATGCGGCGACGCTGGCGACGAAGCCGACCGTGCCGACCACCGGCATGGCGGGGGTCCGGAAGCCGCGCTTGACCTCGGGATGGGTGCGGCGCAGCCGCATCGCGGCCAGGAACATGACCATGTACATCAGCAGGTAGAGCTGCACCGCCATCGCGGTGAGGATCCAGAAGACCGACTGCACCGAGGGCAGGATCGCGAACAGCACCGCCATCGCGGTCACGATGAGACCCTGGACCATCATGATCGGGACCTGCATGCCCCGGCTGTTCGTCCCCTGCAGACGCGGTGGGAGGTAGCCCTCCTTGCCCACCATGAGCAGGCCGCGGCTCGGCCCGGGGATCCAGGTGACCACCGAGGCGAGGATGCCGATCACGATGAGCAGCGACATCACCGCGGTCCCCCACGGCATCCCGAGTCGGTGGAAGAACACGTCGAAGGCCTGGAGCACGCCTTGGGTCAGGTTGACGCTGGAGCCCTCCACCGCGACCGAGATGGCCAGGGTCGGCAGGATGAAGACGAACAGGATCAGCACCACCGAGAGCACGATCGCCTTCGGGAAGTCGATGCTGGGCCGGCGCATGTTCGTCACGTGCACGGCGTTCATCTCCATGCCCGCATAGGACAGGAAGTTGCTGACGATCAGCACGATGCTGGCCAGCCCGGTGAACTTCGGGAACCACTCCGCGTCCCCGATCGGCGCCAGCTGCGACTTACCGCCGTCGACCATGAACAGGACGGCGAAGACGATCAGGCCTGCCGCCGGCACGATGGTGCCGACCAGGAACCCCCAGGTGCCCACCTTGGCGAACGCATCGACGCCGCGGGTCGCGATCAGGGTCGAGAGCCAGTACACGACCAGGATCACCAGCCCCGTGAACAGGCCGGAGTTCGCCAGCCCCGGGTTGAACACGTAGGCCAGCGCGGAGGCGAAGAACGCCAGCTGCGCGGGGTACCAGGCCACGTTCTGCATCCACTGCTGCCAGATGGCGAAGAACCCGATCTGGTCGCCGTAGGCCTCCTTGACCCAGACGAAGACACCGCCCTTCCAGCCGCTGGCCAGCTCTGCGGCCACCAGGGCCACGGGCACCATGAACAGGATCGCGGGCAGGACGTAGAGGAAGATCGACGCCCAGTCGTAGGCCGCCATCGCCGGCAGGCCGCGCACGCTCGCCACGGCCGTGGCGATCAGGATCGCCATCGACATCCAGCCGATGTACGCGCCAGCGCCCTTCGACCCGGCGCCGTTCGAGCCTGTGCCCGAGCCTCGCGACGAGGCCGACGGTTCGTTCCCCTGAGTCGTCATGCTGCCCCCTGCTGTCAGAAGAGAAGCGACCTGGGACCCAGGCCGGTGACGCGACACGATCGCCGAGTTCGACGTTAGGAACGACCGACGGACCGGGTCAACCCTGTCCTTCGGCCCGGGTCGGGGGACCGGCGTCGCCGGCCGGGGGGCGCTCGCGCCGCCTCAGTGGCGGGGACGAGGCCGTCGCGCGGGAGGGCATGACCTGCGGCGCGTCGCGCAGCGATAGAGTCCGCGCCGCGGGCGACCGCCCGCCAGACATCGAGCCCGGGCGGAGGCGGCCATGACGGACAGCGACGTCGACGTGACCGAGGCGTGGCGAGCCCTCGTCGAGGCGCACGACCGGCTGATCCGCGTCTTCGAGGCTCACCTCAAGGACCGCTACGGGCTGACGAAGGCCAAGTTCGACATCCTGCGGCGGCTGCTCGAGGCGGAGGGGCACCGCGCGCGCACGCAGGAGCTGGCCCAGGCCCTCTTCTACAGCAGCGGCTCCGCGACCAAGGTGATCGATCGCCTGGTCGAACGGGGACTCGTGAACCGCAGTGCGCACGACACCGACCGCCGGGTGGTCTTCGTCTCCCTCACCCCGGCCGGCCTGGCGCTCGCCCGTGAGGTCGTGGAGGAGCACCGGGCGCTGATCCACAAGAGCCTGGCTCGGTTCGAGAGCGCCGCCGAGGCGAACCACGTGCTCGCCTACCTCCACCGCCTCGCCGAGGGTTCTTAGGACACCGGCCAGCACACCGGCCGCCCCGCGCTGCCCCGCCGGGCACTCGACGGGGTCGCCGGGATGTCGTATCTCACTTCTCCGCCGATTACGGGGTCGTTCGCGCCGTTCTTATAGTTGCCAACGCAGATACTGCAGCGGCAGATATCCAGCCGTTGTGGCACGACGCATCGCGCTGGGAGTTCGACGATGACCCATCACGCTCCGCGGCGCCGTGCCCGGGGTCTGAGGCGCGGCATCCGGATCGCCATCACGCTGGCACTGGTCACCACCGGTCTGGCAACAGTCGGGGCCACCACCGGCCAGGACACCGCCGAAGCCGTCTTCGCCGGCCCCTCGAGCAAGGGCCGGTACGTCGACGTCATCGACTGGATCCAGTGGGGAGCCCGCAACAACGAGATCGTCCTGCAGAACCCGCAGAGCACGAAGACCGTGACCTCCACTCGCCGGCTCGGCGACCAGACCCTCCAGGTCGCGTGCACCGTCAGCGGGCTGCGCTGGGAGCCGCCGCTCGAGACCGGCCCGAACGGCTCCACCACCGGCCAGACGCTCACCCCGCCGCTGGTCGCGTACACCCCGGGCAGCTGGGCGGGCGACGCCCTGGACGACCTCTACAACATCGGCGGCGCCGGCTACGCCGAGCAGACGCCCGGCCGCAGGCCCGTCTTCCCCGACGACTTCCGCAACCCCAACACGATGGCGATCGGGCTCGGCAACCCCAACCCCGGACTGCGCGACGGCGCGCCCTCCCCGGTCACCGAGGACGAGACCGACGGCGCCCGGATGTCGTTCGACTTCTCCTGCAGTGCCAGCCTCGACGGCGAGCCGATGCCGCTGGAGGGGATCGTCTTCGCGGACGCGGAGGCCTCGAGCTCGCGCGACTACGCCTTCACCGGGGAGAACGTCGGCCCCGAGTGGGTCCAGGCCAGCGCCACCGACCCGAACGCGACGTGGCGCCTGCTGGAGCAGGAGCGCACCTGCACGCAGGCGTCGAGCATCGCCACCTGGCAGGGCGACGCCCTGCGCATGGGGGTGGACGGGCAGGAGTGCACCTACCAGAACGGCAACGCCTGGCCCACCCCCGACCCCTACGGCCACGGGCCCACCGCGGTGGCGTTCCTGGAGAACGCCACCGGCGCCGCCAGGGTCTCCGCACGGGTAGAGACCCAGGGGCGTGGCTACAGCGCCATCGCACTCGGCTACGTGCTCACCAGCGACTTCGGCGACGCGCCGCTCAGCTACGGCCGGGCGGGCGCGCTGCTCCAGCCCTCGTGGACCGACGGCGCGATCCGCAAGGGCGTCACGACCAACCTGTCCACCGCTGCACAGGCGCGCTACGAGCTGCCGAGGCGCAGCATCCTGGGTGACAGTGTCGACGCCGAGCAGAGCTATCGCGACAGCGTCCCGGCAGATGGTGACGACGTCCACGGCACCGGCGACGAGGACGGCCTGAGCGCCTCGTCGCTCGCCCGGGACGGGTTCGCCCTGCCGGCCAGGGTGCTCGACGCGTCGAGCCAGCAGCCCTTCGTCGTCGAGGACGTCGCCTGCTACGGCTCGAGCACCGGGCCGGCGTACGTCTCGGCCTGGATCGACTGGAACGGCAATGGGACGTTCGACGACGGAGAGCGCTCGGCCACCGCGGAGTGCGCGGCGGGCGGCCCGCACTCCGTCGACCTGACCTGGACGGTGCCCGCCGACACCAGCCCCGGCGGCGCCCACACCTACCTCCGGCTCCGGATCGCCGAGGACCGGTCGTCCGCCGAGAAGCCCCTCGGCGTGTCGCAGCGCGGCGAGGTCGAGGACTACCGCCTCGAGGTCCCTGCTCGTCTGGTCGTGGACAAGACCTGGGTCGTCGACGGCGAGCGCTACCCGCACGGCAGCCAGCCCGACGGGCTCGACGCCCGTCCCACGCTCGCCCCGGCAGCTGAGGAGACGACCGATGCCGCGGCCGACGCGGGGCCCGAGTGGGGCGCCTGGCAGGACGGCCACCGGCCCGGCGACGAGGTCCGGATCGGCGAGGAGGTCCTCATCGACGACACACTCGTCGGCTGCACGATCACCGGCAGCACGCTGACCGGCGACGGTCTCCCGAGCGACGGCGTGGACCTGCGCAAGGGCACGACGAGCGTCGCGGTGACGCTCCCGAAGTCCTCGAACCGCTACCAGGTCACCAACGAGGTCGCCTGCACGCAACGCCTCACCCTGGTCAAGAAGGTCGAGTACGGCGAGCGCGCCCCGACCGACTGGGGCCTGTCCGCGACGGGCCCGGCGGAGGCGCTGCCCGGCCACCGGGACGCCTCGAGCGGCACCACGGTCGAGGTCTCCGCGGATGTCGCCTACCGGCTCAGCGAGCGCGGTCCCGACGAGTACGTCGCCACCGAGGAGGGCTGGCAGTGCGTCGACGAGCGGACGGGCAGCGAAGTGGACGTGCCCGACGACGCGGTGACGCTGCGCCCCGGCCAGGACGTCTCCTGCACGATCACCAACACCACCGCCCGGCTCTCGCTCGTCAAGGAGGTCGAGGGAGGTGACGCCGAGCCTGACGACTGGACGCTGACGGCGCAGCCGCAGGCTTCCGACCTCGACCTCGACCCCGACCTCGATCTCGCCGAGCACGAGACGGCGGGCAACGCCTCGCTGGACGAGGCCCCCACCTGGGAGGTCCGCCCGGACCAGCCCTACCGGATCGGCGAGCGCGCCAGCGCCGTCGCACCCGAGGGCTACCACCTCGACCGGGTCGAGGTCAGCACCGACGGCGGACGCACGTGGCAGGCGGTCGACCCGGACGAGGTGGTCACCGTCCCAGCCGGGACCCACGCCGTCTACCGGTTCGTCAACCAGTCGACGCCGTCCCTGACGTTGCCGACGACCGGTGGCGTCGGCCGTGGTGCCTACCTCGGCGGCGGGATCCTCCTGCTGTCCCTCGGGGCGCTCCTCGGCCTGCGCCGCGGCGCCCGCGCCTGGCGAGCCCGCCACAGCTGATGTCCACCGTGCCGCGTCCGGTGGACCCCAGACCGCGCCACGCCCGTGGCGTCACATCGTCCGGCTGCCATCACGACAGCGCGGACGCGTAGGAAGGAAAGAACACCCGTGTCACACACAGGCATGAACCGGAGGAGGCGCCTCCTCGCCGCGGTCGGTGCCCTGACCCTGGGAGCCACCCTGGGCATGGCGCCGGGCGCCAACGCCGCGCCCAGCCTCGGCAACATCGACGAGGACGCCGCCGGCTCGATCACCGTGCACAAGCACGAGAACCAGGTAGACACCGACGCCGAGCAGAAGCCCGACGGCAGCGGGGATCCGATCCCCTCTGCGCCCGTCGCAGGCGTGGAGTTCACCGTCTACGAGATCCTCGACGCCAACGGCGAACCTGTCGACCTCACCGTGCCCGCCAACTGGGACCACCTCGAGGACCTCAAGGTGTCCGAGGACGGCCGCACCCTGAGTGGCGGCCCCGAGGCCCCGAGCGGTCCGTGGACCGTCGGTTCCGCGAAGGACGTCGGCACGACGGGCGCCGACGGCACGACCCGCCTCGACCTGGACCGCATCGGCGCCTACGTGGTCGTGGAGACCGACGCACCGGCGTCGGTCGTCCAGCGGGCGAACCCGTTCGTGGTGACCATCCCGCTGCCCTTCGAGGGCGGCTGGCTCTACGACGTGCACGCCTACCCCAAGAACGGTCTGGTGGACATCACCAAGTCGGTCACCGAGCAGCCCGCGGACGGCCTCGGCCTCGGCAGCAAGGTCTCCTTCCCGGTGACCACCCGGGTGCCCGGCCTCGCCGAGGGCACCAGCTTCGACAACTACGTCGTGCAGGACACCCTCGACGAGCGGCTGGGCTCGGTCGGCGTCGCCAGCGTCACCCTCGACGGCAAGGACGTCGACCCGTCGCACTACGACGTCGAGGTCGACGGCAACACCGTGCGCGTCGAGTTCACCCCGGACGGCCTGGCCTGGCTCGGCACCCAGGGTGACGAGCGGCTCGTGACGACGTTCGAGGGCACCGTCGAGTCCCTCGGCGACGGCACCATCACCAACGAGGCGACGGTGTTCGTCAACGACCCCGACGAGTCGAACGGCATCACCTCGAACACCGTCGACACCAACTGGGGCGACGTCGTCGTGAAGAAGACCGACGCCGCCAGCCCCGGGACCGGACTGAAGGGTGCGGTCTTCGAGGTCTACGCCGCCGCCGACCCCTACGGCGCGGACTGCAGCCAGGCTCGCCCCACCGGCTCGCCGCTGACCGTGGACGGCAAGTCGACGTTCACCTCGGACGCGGACGGCAAGATCTCCATCCCCGGCCTGTTCGTGAGTGACAGCGTCAACGAGAAGGCGGGCGCGAGCACGCGCTGCTACGTCCTCAAGGAGGTCGAGGCGCCGGCCGGCTTCGTCACCCCGAGCGGGGACGACGCCTACACCCCCGTCTCGGTCCGCATCGGCGCCACCACCAGCGTCGACGTCACGATCGAGAACGTGCAGCAGAAGGTTCCCTCGCTGCCCGACACCGGTGGCCAGGGCCGTACGGCGCTGTTCGTGGGCGGTGCCCTGCTGCTCGCCCTGGCGATCGCGGTCCGCGAGGTCATGCGCCGGCGAGCGGCCCAGTCCTGACGGGCCCGCGAGCCGCAGGTGCCGATGCGCACGTCCCCGACGAGCCGTCCTTCCTCCCGCACGGGGGGAAGGACGGCCTCGTCCGTCGTGGGGTCCGTCGTGGTGGCGCTCCTCATCGTGCTGGGCAGCGGGCTGCTGCTCTACCCGAGCGCGGCGAGCTGGTTCAGCGCTGTCAACCAGGCCGAGGTCGTCGAGTCCTACAAGGCGGAGCTGGACCGGGCCTCGCCGAAGGAGGTGGCCGCCCACCTGCGGCGAGCGAAGCGCTACAACGCCGCCCTGACCAGCGGCGCCCTGCTCGAGGCCGGGACCCGCAAGCCGTCTGCCGACGGCACGCCCGGCGACACCTCCCCTGACGCGTCCCCCGACGCCGCGCTCGACTACGACTCGATCCTCGACCTCAACGGCTCGGGCGTGATGGGGCACGTGGTCATCCCCGACATCGACGTCGACCTGCCGCTCTACCACGGCACCTCCGACGAGGTGCTGCGCAAGGGAGCCGGCCACCTCGAGGGCTCGCACCTGCCGGTCGGCGGCCGCGGCACGCTCTCGGTCATCGCGGCCCACCGGGGCCTTCCCACCGCCACGATGTTCGACGACCTCGACCACCTCGAGCTGGGCGACCGGTTCATCATCGACGTCTTCGGCACCGCGCTCGTCTACGAGATCACGAGCACCGAGGTGGTCGATCCGGACGAGACCGAGGCACTGCGCCCCGTGCCCGGCAAGGACCTGGTGACACTCGTGACCTGCACCCCGCTCGGGGTCAACAGCCACCGGATCCTGGTCACCGGCGAACGGGTCGACGAGGTGCCGCCGGAGGCGGTCGAGGAGGCCGGGAGCGACGGTCCTGGCTTCCCGTGGTGGGCGCTGGGCGGCGCCGCCGCCCTCGTCGTCGCCCTCGCGCAGGCCCGACCACGCCGACGCAAGTCGAGGCCCGAGCAGCCGTAGCCGCGCTCCGGGCTCGACGGCAGGGTCTGCGGCATTGTTCCTGTGCGTGACCACGGAGCGTCGGCAGATGCGTGTGGGGGAAGGTACAGACGTGACGGTGCGACAGGCCCACATCCATGCCGCGCGACCCGCGACGCCCGGCCGCGCCGCGCAGGTGTTGCTGCACTGGCTGCCTCTCGGCGCGGGTGCACACTTCGTGGCGTTCAACGGCCGCGTCTATGAGGCTCTCTGCGCCCGACGGCAGCACCGGCGGCCCGCGCCACTCTTCCATGCGGCTCTGTCACTGCGCCTGGGCGAAGCGTCGTACGTGATCGAGATGGGCCCCGCGTGGGGCAACACCGTCCCCGACCGCGGCGTCGTGGTCGAGGGACCCGTAGGGCTGCGCGTCCTCGGACGCTCACAGCTCTTCCGCTACGAGGTGCGGGCCTGGCGGGGTGGATCGATCCCGGACCTGGAGCTCGCGGTCGGCGACCCCACTGTGATGAGCGAGGACCCCGTGCGCGCATCGCGCCTCCTGGAACTGGTGGACGAGGTGCCGTCGCTCACCTGGGGTCGTGACGAGCTCGGCCTCGGCGAGATGTGGAACTCCAACTCGATCATCGCCTGGCTGCTCCTCCGCAGTGGCCACGACCTGCGGCGCGTCCGGCCTCCTGCCGGAGGAAGGGCCCCGGGATGGGGCAGTGGCATCGCGCTGGCCGTCCGCTGACGAGGCCCAGGGCCCGAAATGTGGCTCTTCCCAGATGAGGGTGTAGCGGGCGCTGGCGTGGCGGTCGGTCAAGTCCGCTGGGGTGGTGTACGAGGTTGATCCCTCGGTTGGGCGTGTCGCTCAGGCTGTGAGGGCCTGAAGCGCGGGTTCGACCACCACCTCCTCCTCGGTGGTGGTGTCGACGGCCTGGGCGCGGGCGAGGACGTCGAGTCCGAGGTAGCGGCGGCCTTCTGCCCACTCGTCGTGCTGCTCGGCCAGGACAGCGCCGACGAGGCGGATGATGCTGGCGCGGTCGGTCGAACTGGGCGTGCACGGCGTCGGCGTCGGGCTGGTCGTAGATCGAGTGCAGCAGCGCCTTGACCCACGGCCAGGACGACTTCGGGGTCGCGGACATGAGGTTCGCCGCGTAGTGCGTCCTGCAGCGCTGCCAGGCCGCGCCGGGGATGGTCGCCGCGATCGCCGCGACCAGGCCGGCGTGGGCGTCGCTGGTGACGAGCTTGACGCCGGTCAGGCCGCGGGCGGTGAGATCTCTCCAGAAGGCGAGCCAGCCGGCACCGTCCTCGCTGGTGGTGACCTGCACGCCGAGGATCTCGCGGTGTCCGTCGGCGCGTTGACGAACGTCGGTCAACAGGTCCCGCATCAGGTCAGGGCTCGCCTGGGACAGCTGCTCGTTCAGGAAGCGGGCAGGGTCGATACTGGGCACAGCGGGACTGCCCCGAGCTTGGTTGATGCCTGACCTGTGAGGGTCGGGCTGCCTACGGCACGGTGTGGTGGCGCGCCAGAACACGTGGGCGTTGAATCCTCACGTCCTGCACCCCGTCGGAGTAGTGCACCAGGTCAGGCTCTCCTAGGTCGCAGAGGCCGATTCGGGCAGTGAGGTTCTGCTCGATCGTCTCGATCACGGCCTCGCGCAGGGGCCACGGCTCGTGCTCGACCGGAGTGACCAGCAGTCGTCCCGCATGCACCGTGTAGGCACGCCAGCGACTGGTGAGCCACACCTCGAGCTCGCTCGGTGCGATGGAGGCTCCGAGCCTCACGCTCAACCGGTAGGACGCGGGGTCCCTGGACCGGTGGCCCGCGTAGGTGACGACGCTCCCGTCGTGCGCCACGCTGAGGTCGCCGGGGCGGTACCGCGCCCCGACTGCCGCGCGCATCGCTGTTGCGAGCGCGGCACTGCCGATGTCGAGGCTCAGGAACCACAGGCCGTCGCGGCCGTCGGCGTCACGGACGTAGGTCCGCAGGTTGGTCTCCGGGGTGCTGGTGATCCTCGCCAGTGCGGGCCACCGGCTGTAGGGCCAGTGCGGTGGGACACCAGGCGGCCGGATCTTGGCCAGGACGAAGGGGGTCAGTCCAACCCAGGCGGCTCCGTCGTACGTGTCCACCGTCAGCCCGTCGGGAAGCAGGGCCTGCACGCGGCCTGGGTCGGCCTTCCAGTGCACGAAGCTGAGTGTCTCCCAGGACATGCGCAGCAGCGGCAACGAGATGTGCTGCTCCGTCGTGCGACTGGCCACGGTCCTGTTCGCTTTCTCAGAGGCTCCTGGCGCCGCGGTCCGGCGCCAGCGCTGGTCCGATCCAGCGGTCGGCCACGAGTCCTGTGGTCAGCGAGTAGACGGTCTTGTGCAGCAGGTCGAGCCGGCGCTCGGCGGCGGGCCAGGCCGCAGGGGGCGCGCCCGCGCCAGTGGCGTTCTCGACTGTCTGGTCGAAAGCGAGCCGCACGATCGTGTGCGCAGCGCTTGCCTGGGGACCCCGGAGGCCAGTGACGGACCAAATGCCCCGCAGCGCGCCCACCGCGGCGCCTGTGCCCCAGTGCATGGCGTGGTTCCAGCCCGCGGGTCTGACCGTGTCGCAGACCGGCCTGCCCGTCAGGGCCAGTAGAGCCCGCGCCGGGACGTAGGAGTTGGGGCGACCGGTGATGCGCTGCTCGAGTTTTTCGCCGACGGTCATGGCCGCTACTCCCACCAAGCCGGCTGCAGCGCCCTGCAGTGCGGCTCGGCGGAGCGTATGGGTGCGGTACGACGCCATGGCGACCTCCTCGCGTGTCAGGAAACAGAGTGCTCGTGCCTCCATGAGGTGCCCATCTTGTTGCTGGCGATGCGTCCGGGGGTTGCGTTCCGACAATCAACGCCGACAGAGCCCCGTGGGGTGGTGGGCTTTGAGGTGCTCCTCGGTGCCTCCACGTCGCTGCTCTCGATGGCGGCGACCGGTCAATATCGCTGGTGTCGTAGAGCTCGGCCATAGACCCCTCGGAGAGATAGCGACGGTCGCCGGCGATCCACTCGTCGTGCCTGTCGATCAGCACCGCTCCGACGAGCCGGATCTTGTTGACCCGCTCGAGCGGGTTGGTCGACCAGATCTTGCGCCAGTGCTCGCGTGGGAACGCGGTGAAGGCGAGGACTTCGACCTTGGCGTCGTCCATCAACGGACCCAGCTTGGGGAACCGGGCGGGGAGGTCGTCGCGGGTCTTGTCCTACGCCGCGTGGACGTCCTCGGGCGGTGGGCTGGGCGAAGATCATCCGGAACGCCGTCGCCACCAGTTCGGCCTGTCCCTTGGGGACGTGGGCCAGCAGGTTGCGGGGGTGTTGCGGACGTGGAGGTAGGTCGCATCCAGGTAGACGTAGGGGAACTTCACGTGATCCAGGGCGCGGGTGCGGAACGCGCCCACGGTCTCGTCGAGGTGGCGCAGATCCTGGAGACTTCGGACTCGCTGGTCCCGACCGCGCCCATTGCTTCGATCAGGTCGTCGACGCTGCGGGTGGAGGTGCCGTGGACCTAGGCCTCCATCACGACCGCGCACAACGCCTGGTCGCTGCGCTCATCCGGTGCGGCGCCGATGCGTTCGGTTGCTTCGAGCTCGATCAGCTCCTGCAGGGCGACACGGACCGAGTCACGGACCAAGTCGACACCATCACCGGCACGGAACGCCTCAAGGAGCTCGGACAGGGCAGACTGGGGCAAGGCCATCGGTGGACCTCTTCTTCGATGAGTGCTTGGCCGTACACGCCGAAGATCCCGCCGATGGCCGCCTACGTCTTCACGCCTCGCCGACAGCCCTCAAACCCCCACCACTCCCAGGGACTCTCCTCACTCCGAGCGCACGGTCAGCTCGCTGGCAACGCCCGAACACGCGGCCGCGAGCGCTGCACGCGCTTTCCGCTGCATCTCAGTCGCACCCCGTCTTGGGGAGATTCGCGTCGAACCGGATGTGATCACGGCCCGCACAGCCACGTCGAGCCTCCGCCATCGCGGGTGCCCGCAACCGCTGAGGGTAGACCGCGCCCGAGAACTCCTCCGTGGCGGCGCCACGCCCCAGCGTGGGTGCCGCGCGACCCAGCACAGACGGCCAGCAACGCGAGGGTGCTCCCGCAACGCGGGCTGGTGATCCAGCCTCACCAGGTCGGGCGGTCGCTGCCTCCCCCGGACGCGGGCGCGGAGGCGTCCTGCTGGCTGGCGCGACGCCGTGCTGCGCCGCTCATGCGCTCCTGGAGCTCGGCGGCCTTGTCCACCTCCGGCGAATCCGCGTCGGCGGTGGTCTCGCGCTGCGGCGCGCCGGACATCTTCTCCATCAACCGCTGCGATGCTTCGTGCAGCTGTTCGGCCTCCGACATCGCACCGTCAGAGGCGGGAACCCCCGGTTCGCCAGAACCGTCCTCGCTGTCCTCCCCGCCACCATCCTCACCCTGCTCGCCGTCCTCGCCCGACTCACCATCCTCCGCGGCGTCGCCGTCCTCCGACGAGTCGGCATCGTCGGAGGAGGTGTCGGTCTCCCCCGCCTCCGCGTCGGACGACGCTTCGTCGCTGGACGCCGAGTCGTCGTCGGACTGCTCTCCCTCCGCTGCGTCGTCCTCCTCCGACCCGGTCGCCGAGCATCCTTCAGCACCGGCGAGCAGCTGCTGGGCCTGGGCCCACCGGGCTCGGGCGTCGATCCGGTCCCCCGCCTCGTCCAGCTCGTCGCCGAGCACTTCGAGGGCGAGGGCCCCGTTCAGCACCACGCGACACAGCGCGTCCTCCGGGGCGATGGCGCGGGCGCGGCCGAACAGCTCGGCGGCCTCGAGCCAGCGCCCTTGGGAGAAGACGGCGACGCCGAGGTCGTACGGCGCCTTCCACCGCTCGACCACGTCGATCCGGTCAGCCACGCGGAACCAGCGCTCGGCATCGGCGAAGCGTTCCTCTCTCCAGGCCCGCTCCCCCATGACCGCGCTCGTCCCGAGCACCCCCAGGTACGCCGTCACCGCGATCATCCCGGTCAGACCCAGCATTCCTGCACGTCGCACCCGGCTGCGTCGCCTGGCCTCGACCGGGTCGTCGAGGCCGCCGTCCCTCAAGCCCTGGACTCGCTCGCTGCCGCGCGATGGTCGCCGAATCACGATGCCTCCTTGATCTCACGCCAACGGCGTACCGCCACCACCAGGTGGGCCAGCAGGAACGGCACCAACGCGAGTGCCACGATCCAGTAGTGCTCCGCGCCCGGCACCAGCTCGCGCTCGGGACCGGCCGCCTGGACGGTGGTGTCGGGCAGGCCGTCCGCACCACTGCGGTGGGCGTAGGTGCCCGAGAGCTCCTCGGCGATGCCACGCAACGCGTCCTCATCGATCACCGAGCGCTGTTGCACCCCGTCGCGGGTGACCAGGGCCGAGTCGTCCGGGGCGATGGGCATCACGCCGCCGGCACTCGTGCCGTACCCGAGCACCCACGCCTCGTGCACCAGGTCGGCCAGGGGCGCGAACGAGGCGCGCGCGGCCGCCTGGGTCTGCTCACCGTCGCCCGCGTAGACGATCATCCGCCGGTTCCCGGGCCGCAGCTCCGCCGCCCTGACGAGCACCTCACGGGCGAGGTCGACACCGACGGAGACATCCGATCCGGTCGCCTTCGCGGACGGTCGCCAGCCCACGGTCCTCAGGGTGGTGACCACGCTGTTCACGTCGGTCGTGGCCGGGACCAGGACGCGCGCTGTGTCGTCGAAGGTGATCACTGTGACGTGGGCGCCGGCGGCGTCCGCGACCAGTGCGGCGAGGTCCTCCCCGGCGCCTTCCATCCGTGAACGCCCACCGCGGTGGTCAAGCGCACCCATGGACGCAGTGCGGTCGAGCATCACCACGACGTCCGCAGCGACGGCGACCGGTGTCTCGACCTCCTGCTCCCCGGAGGGCCGCAGCGCGATCACCACCAGCCCGGCGGCGACGAGGACCCGCACCGCCCCCGTCACCCCTCCCGCCCGTGATGCTCGTCCCCAGTCCTTCGCCGTCGCCACCACGATCGCCGCGAGCCCGGCGACCGTCAGGGCCACCAGCCACCACTCCGACTGCCAGGTCACCTGCGTCTCCTCTCTGCCGTCGAGGACAGCCCGAGACCCACCAGCGCGAGGAGGACGCCCGGGACGATGACGTCGAAGCTGCGGTCCTGAGCCAGGGCCAGCAACGCGGTGCGCTCCTGGTCCTTCACCGCGCGCGTGATCACCACCGTGTTCGTGGGCTCCTCGGGGGTCAGCACCAGGACGTCGCCGTGGGTGCGCGCGGTCTGTGCGCGCAGCTCGGCCGTGGCGTGGGGCTGGGCTCCTCGCGGCGTCACCCCGAACACCATGACGCCGCGCTCGACCGCGAGGTCGGTGGCCTGCGGCAGGGTGTAGATGGAGTCACCGGAGACGAGGTTGTCGGTGGCCAGGACCAGCGTGCGGGCCCGCGTCTCGTCGGGACGGTCGAAGTGCTGCACACAGCTGGCCAGACCGTCTCCCACGAGCGACGACCCCGACGCGGGGGCGGTCGTGCCGGCCACGGGCTCCTCGGAGAGGAGCTCCTCGCGGGCGGCCGTGAGCCTCCTCGCCACTTCGTCGTGGTCGTCGGTCAGGGCGAAGCCGGTGACGGCGTTGGCATCGAACATCACGAAGCCGATGCGCTCCTCGGTGAGCTCAGCGCTCAGCGCCACATAGGTGTCGAGGACGTCCTCGACCACCGGCACCATCGACCCCGAGACGTCCATGCACAGCACGACGTCGCGCTGCTGGAGCGCCTCGTCCTCGTCGGTGACCATCACGAACCGGGCGCCCAGCAGCGCCGTACCGGCCACGGCCAGGGCCACGCCGATGAGCCCGAGCCGACGGCGACGTGACTCTGTCCGGACGATCGTCCTCCATGACGGCAGCTCTCGAAGCCGTTCGGCGCCGGCGACCGGGACCCTGTCGCCGCGGGAGGCGCGGGCGCCCCAGCGCCACGCGGCCAGCGCCGTCACGAGGGCGGCCCCGACGACCGCGGCGCCGACCCACCACTGGATCAGGGCCACCTGTTCACCACCGCCAGCGCACGAGTGCCGCCGTCGGCGACGTGGGCGGCGCTCGGAGACCGGCCCTCGGCCTGGAAGACCATGTCGGCCAGCTCGACGAGCACCTCGACCGCCGGAGCCAGCCGGGGGTCCCGCTCGGCCGCCCGGAGCCAGTCCGCGCGGGTCGTGAAGTCGAGGTCGGTCGCCGTCACCGTGCCGAGGAAGGCCCGCACCTCACCGCTGATCTGCGCCGCCGCGCGCCGACGCTCGACGTCGTCGCGGAGAGTAGCCGCGTCGGCAAGCAGCGCCTCGATTCGACCGGTGGCGGCGGCGCGCAACGCGTCGACGTCGACGCCGCCCGCCGGCGCGGTCTGCCGCAACGCACGTCGTACGACGAGCGCCACCAGCACGCTCCCGGCGAGGCACACGACCGCGGCCGCCCACCACCAGTGTGCGTAGAGGACGGGCGGGTTGATTCGTTCGAGCTCAGCGGCCACGCCGCCTCCCCTCCATCAGTGACAGCAGGTCAGGGATCGCGTCCTCGAGCCGGGCCAGCCGGACGTGGGGCACGCCCAGCCGTCGCAGGGCCGCGTCCAGTCGTTCGTGACGGTCGGCATCGGCGGCGGCCAGCTCGGCCGCGAGGACCGGATGCGCGCCGACGAAGCCGGGCACGGGCCGGGCGGCGACGACGTCGGTGGCCGACACCCCGCGACGAGCGATGGCGGTGGGGTCGACGTCCGCGACGGTCAGCACCACCAGCTCGTGCTGGGCTGCCAACCGGACCAGACGGTGCTCCAAGGCGGTGTCGGGTTCCACGTCGCCCAGCACCAGCACCATCAGGGTGCGCCGGCGCATCGCGCCGGCGGCGTGGTCCAGCAGCTCGAGCGTGCGCTGCGCTCCGGCATCCGGTTCACAGGACTGCACCACCGCCTCCAGCATCCGCTCGAGGGCGACCTCCCGGGTGCTGGGGCGGGTGGCCGTGAGGCCGTGCGGGCCGGTGTGGACCATGCCGACGTGGTCGCCGGCACGCAGAGCGATCCAGCCGAGCAGTCCCGCCGCGGTCACGGCGACGTCGCGCTTGAGGTCGGTCGTCCCCGGTGCCCAGTGGGAGGCGGCCGCGAGCTCGCGCCCGGTGTCCACGACAAGCATCACCACGGCCTTGCGCTCAGCGACGTGGCGCTTGACGAGCAGGTCCCCGTGGCGGGCCGTGGCCTTCCAGTCGATGTCGGCGACGTCGTCGCCGGGCACGTAGGCGCGCAGGTCGGAGAAGTCGAGACTGCGCGAGTGCACCGTCGAGGCGTGCCGCCCGTCCAGCAGGGTGCGGACCCGCCGGCGGGCGATCAGCTCCGCCCGGGTGCGGACACGAGTGAGGAGCGCCATCGATCAGGGAGTGCGGACCGCCGCGAACACCGCGTCCACGACGTCGTCGGGGCTCACCTTGGCCGCGACGGCCTCGAAGGTGAGCACGAGGCGATGGCGCAGCACCTGGTGGCGCACCCCAACCACGTCCTCCGGGCGGACGTGGTCGCGCCCGTCGAGGACGGCCGCCGCGCGAGCGGCCTGCAGGAACGCGATGGCACCTCGCGGGCTGGCGCCGTGCTCCACGTAGCGCGCGGTCTCCGCCGGCAGGAACGCACCAGGGTCGCGGGTGATGTTCACGATCTCCACGACGTAGCGCAGGATCGACTCGTCGACGTGCGCCCGGTCCGCGACCGACTGGAGGAACACAACGTCGTCCAGGGACGCCACCGGGTCGACGCTGCTGTCTCGCAGCGCGCCGTCGGCGATCCGGCGCAGCATCTGGGCCTCCTCGTGCGGACTCGGGTGGCGGAGCACCTCCTTGAGCAGGAAGCGGTCCATCTGCGCCTGCGGCAGGACGTAGGTGCCCTCCTCGTCGATCGGGTTCTGGGTGGCCAGCACCAGGAAGGGGTCGGGCAACCGGTGCGTCACCCCACCGATCGTGGTCTGACGCTCCTGCATCGCCTCCAACATCGCCGACTGGGTCTTGGCGGAGGACCGGTTGATCTCGTCGAGCAGCACGAAGTGGGCATGCACCGGCCCCAGCTGGGTGGAGAACGTGGCCGTGCGGGGGTCGTACACCTGCGTGCCGATGATGTCCGAGGGCAGCAGGTCGGGGGTGCACTGCACCCGGGAGAAGCTGGCCGCGACCGCCGAAGAGAGCACGGAGGCTGAGAGGGTCTTGGCCAGTCCCGGCACGGACTCCAAGAGGACATGACCACGCGCCATGACGGTGATCAACAGGCTGCGCAACAAGGTGCGCTGGCCCACCACCTTGCTGGCGAAAGCACCCTCGACGGCGGCGATGATGGTGGTGGCCCGCTCGAGGTCGTGGGGGCTCAGCTGCGACATGTCTTCTCCTGCTCGGTAGGCGTGACTGCCCAGAGGGCGTCGATTCGTGAACTGTCCTCGCGGCGCCGTACGGCGGCGCGAAGCGCGTGGTCGGTGGCGGGCCGGTACGTCGTCGGCCGGTGGGTGGGGCCGCGCAGGGCCCGGAGCACCGGCAGGCCGAGCACCGCGACGAGGAACGCGGTGGTGAGGCCGCGGACCGTGTCGAGGGCCAAGGAGGTCTCCACGGTGTAGGACCACAACCGGGTCAGCACCTCGCCCGCCGGGAGACCAGGCACGTAGTGCTCGGTCGTGGACCCGCTCATCTGGGCCCAGCCGATGAGGTTGAGCAGGACCCCGCTCAGCACCCCGGCGCCTACCGCGAGCGGTACGGCGAGGAGCCAGGCCGTCACGGTCGGCACCGCGCGCAGCACGGCACCCAGGGCACCGACCGCGGCCCATGCCACGCACTGCGAGGGCAACGTCTCGGCAGGGGTGGAGGCCAGCATGGTCGAGCAGAGGGCTGCCGAGGCGCCGGTGAGGACCCCACCGGCGAGCCCGAGGCCGGCGCCGGCGAGGAGCGGAAGGGCGTGCACGACCTCGACGCCCGCCGTTCCCGGGTTGAAGAGGGTCCGCAGGACGCAGTCCCCTGCGACCAGGGCGGTGACGGCGGCGAGTGCGTCGGGACGCCGTCCGGCACCCCGCCACATCGCGCTCGCGAGCAGTCCGAGCCCGGCGACCTGGGCCCCGAGCACCCATGGCGCCTCAGCGCGCACCTGGCTGGCGTCCGGGGCTCCCACGGAGTCCCACACCGGCCAGCCCGTCCACACCAGGCCGCCTGCCAACCACAGCACGGCGACGGCGGTCGCGGCGCGACCGGTCCCGGTCACGGGGGTCCAACCCTTCATCGGGACTCCCTCAGGACGTCAGCCACGCGCAAGGCACGGGATCCGGCGCGACGCAGCGCGGGTGGTTGCGGAAGCCGGTCGGCCACCAGGGCAGGCGGGCCCAGCACGGCCGCGCCGTCGGGTCCGCTCCCGGCCGGAGGAAGGACGAGCAGACGGTGACAGGCACGGACCAGCAGCTCGGCGTCATGGGACACGAGCAGGACCGCGGTGCTCGCGTCACGTTCGGCCAGCGCCGACGCCAGGACACGACGTCCGTGGGCGTCGAGCCCCGCCTCCGGCTGGTCGAGGACCTCGGTCCGCCCGGATGCGGTCCCGAGGGCCCACGCCACTGCGCGACACTCACCGGTGCTGTGCTGGCGCAGGGTGCGCGCCGGGTCGACGACGGCGAGCCGTCCGGCTTCGGCGAGGACCGCAGCGGGGTCTCCCCCGTGGGCGCGACACCACGCGGTCACCAGGCGGCCGAGAGCGACGTGGTCCGGCCAGCTCAGCCGCGGACGTGGCCGTGCCTCGCCGTCCGTGGTCGCCGCGAGCCGAGCGGCCACGGCAAGCGCCGTGCTCCGGTCGCCGTCGGCCGGCACGATCCCGAGCGTCTCGCCCGCGACCACCTCGACCGGCCAGGGCAGGCCGGAGCGCCCGGGCGAGACCGAGGTCGCGGTGGCGTCCCGTGCCGGTGCGGCACCTCGGGTCGGCACCGCCGAGCGCACCTCGGGGTGGGCGCCCAGCCCAGCGAGGTCCCACCACGCGGCACGGGGAGCGCCGAGGGCCCGCGCCAGCGCCGCCTCGGGCGGCAGCGGCAGCGTCCGCGGGGTCCACGTCGCGCCCGCCTGCACGGCTGGGCCCTGGCCTTCGAGGAACTCCACGACCGTGTCGGCGTGGGGAACGGCCACGGCGAGATCGTGCTCGATCCAGCAGACGTCGACCCCGGAGTCGGCGCAGGCACGCACGGTCTCGGCGAGTGCGCGTCGCAGCGAGGGCGTGAGGTGGGTCAGCGGCTGGTCGAGGACGAGCAGCGTAGGGGTTCCCTCGGCGCGGGTGGCCCGCGACCGGATCACCCCGTGCAGAGCAGGAAGGACCGCCGCTGTCGCCGGATCGAGGGTCCGGGCCCGGACGCGGAGGTCCTCCTGTCCCGTCACCTCTCGCCAGAGCCGCGCAGCCAGGGCACCGTTGGACCCCAGCGCCTGAGCCACCGTGACGTCCAGGGTCGGGTCGAGCCGCACGCCGCCCACATGGTGGATCGTGACGTGCTGCGACCACGTGCCCCGCACGAGCGCCGCCCTGGGGAGCGCGTCTCCCAAGACATCGGCGACCACGGACGCACCGGCCCCGCTGCGTCCGGTCAGCACCGTCACTCCGTCGACGGAGAAGGAGACGGGGCCGACCGCGACGCCACGCCCGGGGAGCCAGACGGCCAACCCCTCGATCTCGAAGGTCATCGCACGGCCCCTCCGGGGAAGGGCTTCCAGGTGGCGAGCGTCGCGGCCGGGAGCAGCAGGAGGGGGAGGGCGCGGAGGTAGGGGTCCAGGTCGACCATCGCGACGACGAGGTTCAGCGCGGCACACACCAGGACCACGACCTCTCCCGGGTCGGGCCTCTCGGCACGCGGAAGGCTCAGGAGGAACCCCGTCGTGAGCACGGCCACTGCGAGCAGGAGTGACGCCTCGACGCCGCCCACGCCAGCAGCGACCGACGCCGCCAGCGCGAGGCCGGCCCCGACCAGCACCACGAGCGCCCGGACCCGCTCCGCAGGCCTGCCGCTCGGCGTCGACGCACCGAGCGCACGCCAAGAGGCAGCACGGTCCGCCGCAGCAGGCAAAACTCCACCGGACGCGACGCGCCCCAAGCTGTGCGCGCGCAACGGCGCCCGGCGCCGCTCGGCCCGGGCCAGCTCGTCGGCCAGGAAGCACCAGGGGTGGACCACCGGCGCCAGCCGGCCGAACGCCACGTCGGCGAGCCCGGCCAGCCGCTCACCGCTGACACACCGCGCCACGCAGGCGAGCAGCGCCAGGTGGGCGAGGGCCCGCAGGGCTAGCTCGACGCCCGTCCACAACCGCCCGGTCGTCACCGGCCCACCCACCCTGCCGCCTGAAGCCGGAGCCCACTCCGGGAGCACCCACACCACGTCGCCACCGCTGCCAGGTCCCACGGCCACGGTCACCACCACCCACGCGGCCGCGACGCAGGACCCCATGGCCAGCACCGGTGCGGCAAGCCCGGCGCGTTCGCGGCCCCGGCAGAACCAGATGATGACCACGCCGACCAACACGCTCACCGGCATCCACAGGGACGACTCGCGACTCAGGAGGAGGAACGCGGTCCCCGCCCAGGCGATCCATCCGAGCGCGCCGAGATCGATCCGGGCGTGGGGGCGCCCGTGATCGGTCGCGCCCCGGACCGACGTCCCCCGGGCCGCCTTCTTTCGGGCCCTCATCGAGTCCTCCGGCGGCTCGTCGGCACCAGCACGAGGAGCAGCGCCAGCGCGGCCAGCCCTCCGGCCACGACCTGCACCGAGCCCACCGAGTGCGCGCCCGCGCTGGGCGCCGCGGAGATGCCGGCGTCGCTTGTGGGCACGTCCAGGTTGCGACCTCGTGGGCGCACCACGGCGGCGCCATCGAGACCGACGCTGGCCGCCTGCGAGCCCGTCACCGAGGCGCCGAGGGCGGGGAACACCTCGGGTGCGGGCACTGGACGCGGTGTACCGGACGAGTCCGGGCGCGCCGACCACGTCAGCACCGGGGTTCCACGACGCAGGTCGACGAGACGGAAGTCGTGTGCCTGGGCGGACAGACCCCGCGGGAGGACGTAGCCCACCGTGCACTGCGTGGCTTCGCACCGGGCGGTCGCCGCCGGAGCGGTGGCGCCGGCGGCGGAGGGAACCGGCAGCCAGGAGGTGCCGTCGAGACGCTCGACGGCGTACTCGGAGCCGGGGACGACGTGGTCCAGCAGCAGGGGCAGGCGGGTGCCGACGGGCTTGCTCGTGGCGAACCCGTCGCCCACCAGCTCCGGGGTCTCGCCCACCAGCTCGGTCCAGGCGCCGAGCACGTCGGAGAGGTCCTGGCCGCGCGCCTCTGCGGGAGCGAGGATGACCGGTCCCCCGTGCGTGTCGTCCGGCAGCGGCGGCAGGGTGTGGTCGGCGCTGCCCCAGCCGTCGTCGTTGGTGGTGATCGCGATCTCGGAGCCGACCTTGTGCCACCTCACCGCGCCGGCGGCGCTCGTCGTCACGCGGTATGCCTGGAGGTTCACCTTCGTGTCGGGGCGGCCGGTGACACCGAGCTGGTGGGTGCTGCCGGCGATCCACCGAGGCGGCGCCTGCACCGAGCAGCGCAGCTTGTCGTGGCTGCACAGCCGGTCGGTCTCGGGTGTCGCGGCAGCGGCGACCGGCGCCTGCCCGAGGAGCACCGCTGCGAGCAGGGCGGCTATGAGCAGGGCGGACACGGTCAGCCCGCGCCGGCGGTACGTCATCGCCGCGCTCACCACGACTCACCCCGATCAGCCATGCCGCGACGCCGCCACCACAGCCAGATCCCCGGAGCGGCGACGAGCCCGAGCAGAGCGAGGGTCAACGACCAAGTCAGGGGCCGTGGGGTCTCCCCGGCCCGAGGAGCGGCGTCGGCGCGTGGCTCGTCGCCCCAGACGGTGGCCGTTCCGGCCGGCGCCGGCGCTGCGGGGGCCGCTGAGGGTGCTGCCCCGGCCGACGACGCGTCGTCGGTCGGCCCGGTCGACCCGGCGGGCGAGGGGGTCACCGGCGGTGGCGTGGCCTGCTCACCGTCCGCCGGCCTGGGCGCGGCGGGAGCCGGCGCGTCGTCACCCTGCGTGGGATCCGGTGCCGGGGCGCCGCCCGGCGCGGCAGGTGACGTCGCGGGAGGAGAAGCAGGGGGTGGCGTCGCTCCGCCGCCACCCGCCCCGCCGCCCGACCCACCACCCGGCGTGCGCGGGTCGGGTTGCCCGGCTGCCTTGGTCGGGTCGAACTGCTGCCCGAGGGGCTGGGTCCTGCCGTGCTCGGAGGGCACCACGACCCACTCCGCATGGGCGGGATCGGCGACCGGCCGGTCCTCGGCGCCGCCGTAATTGAGGTGGTGGTTCACCCGGAAGCGGTAGGGCTGGCCGGGCGTCAGCTCGGTGGGTACGGAGTACGTGAGCTGGGAGATCTCGCCGGGGCTGGCGAGCAGCCGCTGGGCAGCGCCGTAACCGTGCCCCGGCAACGGCGTCCATGTGCCGTCGTCGGCGAGGTACTCCACCCAGTAGCCGACACCGGGCACGTTGCCCAGGACGTGGAGGCTCAAGGACACCCCGACCGGCTTCTGCTCGGCGTAGCGGTCCCCCAGCAGCTTGAGGGTGCGGCCGCCGAACTCGACCACCTGCCCGACCCGGGTGGACAGGTCGAGGGACGAGTCGGCGGCGAGACCGACGAAGCCCCACCCGCCCGGGACGTCGGCCACGGCCTGCGGGATCAGTCGCGCATCGTCGAGGCGACCCCGGCCCGCGCCGAGGTCCCGGGTGACACCGTCCACGGGCGCACCGCTCGGGACCAGCCCGGTCAGCTCACCTCGGGAGTTGAACTCGATGACGTAGAACTGCAGGACCAGGTGCGCCCCTGGATTCCCGGTGGCGCTCACCCGCAGCAGCTGGTCCTGGGCAGCGACGGTGCTGTCGGTCGTCACCGAGCAGGTCCCCGCGGTGTAGCCGTCGCACAGCACGCTCTGGGACTGCCCGACCTTCCCAGCCGCGCCGGCGTGGGAGGACGATGAGACGACGGTGACGAGCGCGATGCACACGGCGGCGGCGGCACGCGCCACACGGGTCGGCGCAGAGGCGGGCAGGGCGCGCGGCATCGAGGAGACCTCCAGGGAGCACGCACAGGCAGGGCAACCCGGAGGTTTCCGAGCCCGCGCTTGTGCGACGACGGGTGACGGCTGCATCCCCGGAGTTCCCGACTCGCTGTGACCAGCTCACGGTTGCGCAACAGCGCCGGATTCGCACCGGCTTCCTCTGATGGGGATGCGTCACTGTGTGACGGCGTCATGGTGGCACACCCACTCGGATCCGACGCGGGCGGTCCACCCGCATGCTCACCGCCGCGAGTCGTCGCGTGCATGCATGTGAGCGCGGACACCGAGGCAACAACTGGTCGTCCCCGCACGGCCTGACGTACTCTCCGGCCCACAGCGACGAGGGGGAAGCCGGTGAGAGTCCGGCACTGACCCGCAGCCGTGACGACGCGCCGAGTGCCGTCGAAGTCGGAATGCCTTCGCGCCGTACGACCGTCCACACACTGTCGAGGAATGCAGTTGGTCGCCAGCGCCGATGTCGGCGACGGCTCCCCCTGCTCCGGAATCGGAGTCTCCGTGAAGTTCAAGAAATCCGCGCTGGCCGCTGTCGGCGCACTCGTCATCAGCACCTTGCCGGGCCTGGTCTCGCCGGCCCACGCTGCCGACTGGCGCACCGGCTGGTGCCAGAAGGACGAGGGCCTCAGCGTCGTCGTCGACTTCGGCAACGAGGTCGCCGAGACGGTCCCGCCCGAAGGTTTCCTGGTCCGCTGCCTGGTTGGCGGCGTCGTGAGGAGCACTCCCGAGCACAGCCGGGGCGCGGCCCTGCAGGCCGTGGGTCTCGAGGTCAAGGCCGATCGCAGCGGCTACATCACCTCGATAGAGGGCGTCGAGGAGTACAGCGGCGACGCGATGTGGTGGCTCTTCTCCGGCGCGGCCGTGCCCGGCCCCTGGGACACCGGGAACCACGGCATCGTCACCGACGGCGCCAACCTCAACAAGGCATTCGGCGCCCGGCTCGTCGGCCAGGACTGGGCCAGCGTCCCGCGCCCGACGCCGCAGTTCAGTACACCTGCTGAGCCCGAGCCCGACACCGTGCCCGAGACCCCTGGGGTCACGGGCACCCGCCCGAAGGTCGCCGGCCAGGCGCTGGTCGGCAAGTCGTTGACCTCCGCGCTCGGCTCATGGAGCAACGGCGCCACCCTCGCCCGCCAGTGGAAGCGCAACGGGGCACCCATCGCCGGCGCGCGGGGCGCGTCGTACCGGCTGAAGGCGGCCGACCGAGGGGCGCGCATCACGCTCGCCGTCACCGGGTCGAAGCCCGGCCACCGCGCCACCACCCTGGAGTCCGCACCGACCGCGAAGGTGCGCGCCGGCCGCCTCAAGGCCGTGAAGCCGCGCGTGAAGGGCCGGGCCAAGGTGGGCGGCAAGCTGCGGGCCGTCACCTCGCCCTGGGGCCCGGGGAAGGTGACGCTGACCTACCAGTGGCTGCGTAACGGCAAGCCCATCGCCAAGGCAAAGGCGAAGACCTACGTGATCAAGCCGAAGGACCGTGGCCGGCGCATCACGGTCCGGGTCCGGGCCGCCAAGCCCGGCTATGCCTCGGCGGTCCGCACCTCCGCCAAGACCGCGCGCGTGACCCGCTGACCCCGTCGTGCGGGTGGGGCCCGATCGGTCGAGCCCCACCCGCACAACATGCCGCGTTGCGAGCCTAGGGCTCGCACGAACGCGCGGCCCCGCGGAGGATTCGTCCAGGTTCCCCAGTAGTGCCGCGCGCGTGCACCGGGCACAACCGACGTCTGGTGGCGCCCCTGGGGTGCGCCCCGTCAGCCCGGGCGGATCCATCTCCAAGCACACCCGGCGCACACATGCCTCCAGAGACTCGCCGGTCTCGCGGTGCAGGAGGCCGAGGCTGAGCTCGGTGAGGAGCAGTGCCCCGGACGCCAGCTACGTCGCCGAAGGAGTGCATCAGCTCGCGTGCGCCGTTCGCGTCGCCACGCAGGAGAGTCCCCTGGAGTGGTGGGGTTTGAGGGCTGTCGGCGAGGCGTGAAGACGTAGGCGGCCATCGGCGGGATCTTCGGCGTGTACGGCCAAGCACTCATCGAAGAAGAGGTCCACCGATGGCCTTGCCCCAGTCTGCCCTGTCCGAGCTCCTTGAGGCGTTCCGTGCCGGTGATGGTGTCGACTTGGTCCGTGACTCGGTCCGTGTCGCCCTGCAGGAGCTGATCGAGCTCGAAGCAACCGAACGCATCGGCGCCGCACCGGATGAGCGCAGCGACCAGGCGTTGTGCGCGGTCGTGATGGAGGCCTAGGTCCACGGCACCTCCACCCGCAGCGTCGACGACCTGATCGAAGCAATGGGCGCGGTCGGGACCAGCGAGTCCGAAGTCTCCAGGATCTGCGCCACCTCGACGAGACCGTGGGCGCGTTCCGCACCCGCGCCCTGGATCACGTGAAGTTCCCCTACGTCTACCTGGATGCGACCTACCTCCACGTCCGCAACACCCCCGCAACCTGCTGGCCCACGTCCCCAAGGGACAGGCCGAACTGGTGGCGACGGCGTTCCGGATGATCTTCGCCCAGCCCACCGCCCGAGGACGTCCACGCGGCGTAGGACAAGACCCGCGACGACCTCCCCGCCCGGTTCCCCAAGCTGGGTCCGTTGATGGACGACGCCAAGGTCGAAGTCCTCGCCTTCACCGCGTTCCCACGCGAGCACTGGCGCAAGATCTGGTCGACCAACCCGCTCGAGCGGGTCAACAAGGAGATCAAGCGCCGCTCCCGCGTCGTGGGCATCTTCCCAACGCCGCCCGCGGGAGGGCGTTGATCTCGAAGCCCCAGGACGTCGACGCACAAGGCACCAAGAGCACGCAGGCGCGCGTGGCACGAAGGACAGCGGATGCGTCCAGCCAGGACGTCATGGCGCAACGGAAGGTCGCGCGCCGTGCGATGGGAAGAGGCAGTCGGGAACTGGGACTTCGCACGGGGGCTGGAGGGCCCTGCTCGGAAAAACCACAAGGCCTGACCTGCGTTTCCGCAGGTCAGGCCTTGTTTTTTGTAGCGGGGGCAGGATTTGAACCTGCGACCTCTGGGTTATGAGCCCAGCGAGCTACCGAGCTGCTCCACCCCGCGCCGGTGAAGAGAACATTACGGGACGCGCCCAGGGACGCCAAATCCGGGGTACCTCTCTGCCCCACGGCGGTCGCGCGGCGGTCACGGCGGGGGTGGTGAGGTGCGGGGACGCGGTGCCACCCAGCCACGGCGCAGGGCGAGCAGCCGCCAGCCGATGGTCAGTCCGGCACCGGTGAGGGTGACCACCACAGGCGCCAGGTCGAGCTCCTTGCCCAGTACCGCCACGGTGGCGCCGGCGATCGCCGGGATGGCGTACAGCTCACCGTCTCGCAGCACCACGGGCACCCGGTCGGCCAGCACGTCGCGCAGCACACCGCCGCCGACCGCGGTCACCGCCCCGAGGACGGCAGAGGCGAGCAGGCCCAGCCCGGCGTCGTACGCCTTGACCGCGCCGGCGACGGCGAACAGGCCCAGCCCGAAGGCGTCGAACACGTTGATCGAGCGTTCGAACCGGCCGACCGCGGGATGCCACAGGAACGTGACCAGGCCGGCGACCGCGGGGGCCAGCAGGTAGCGCCAGTCGGCGAACGCGGCGGGGTCGGCACCGATGATGACGTCGCGGATCACTCCCCCGCCCAGCCCGGTGACCATGGCCAGCACCACCACGCCGACGATGTCGAGCTGGTTGCGCACCGCCAGCAGGCCACCGGAGACCGCGAAGACGACGATGCCGAGCAGGTCCAGGGTCAGCAGCACGTCCCGATCCTCCCGCCTGTCACCCGCGCGGGCCAGCCGACGGGTCGCGGCGCGCGCACGACCTCGGACGCGACGAGGCCGGCACCGGGTCACATGGACCCGGTGCCGGCCTCGCGGTGCTAGCTGGCGTGAGCTTCGGCTACTGCGCGTCGCGCTGGTTGGCCAGCTTCACAGCCTTCTGCACGGCCTTCTCGGCGATCTCGAGCTGCGCTGCCCACTCCGCGGTGTCGTTTTCGGCCTGCGCCTCCTGCGCCGCGGTGAAGGCCTCGTCGGCCTCCTTCAGCGCCGCAGCGATCTGCTCGTCGATGCTGACCGGCTCCGCCGGGGTCTGCGGCTCCTCACCGTCGGGCTCCTCGGCTCCGCCCTCGTTCTCCGGCGCCGGCGCCGGGACCCCCTCGAGGTCGACGTCCAGGGCGTCGGCGAGCGCCAACGGCAGGTTGCGCTCGATGCCGACGCTCTCGCCGTACTTGACGATGACGTACTGCAGGATCGGGAACGCCGAGGCGCCGGTGGTGCGCACCGCGTAGACGGGCTGGATGTAGATCAGCCCACCGTCGACCGGCAGCGTGAGCAGGTTGCCGAACCTCGGCGGCGTGGCGCCCTGCACCCGATAGGCGGTCAGCGCGTCGACCACCTTGTCGTCCTGCTGCATCTGGTTGGCGACCTGGCCCGGGCCCGGCGCGTTGGCGTCGGTCATCTCCAGCAGCCGCAGCTTGCCGAAGTTCTCCGACGTCGCGTCCGAGTTCACCTGCAGGTACGACGCCAGCGTCCCCTTGCCGCGCGGCACGAACACCGAGGTCAGCGACCAGTCGTTGGTGTTGTCCACCCCGGTCGAGAACAGCCGGTACGGCGGCTGGAACACCGGGCGCGCCGCGTTCGGGTCCTCCGGGACCTCCCAGCGGTTGTTGGCCTGGTAGAACTCACCGGCGTTCGTGACGTGGTACTTGGCGAGCTGGTAGCGCTGCACCTTGAACATGTCCTCGGGGTAGCGCAGGTGCTCCATGAGCTGGTCGGGGATCTCCGACTTGGCCTTGACCACGTCGGGGAAGACCTTCATCCACGTCTTGAGGATGGGGTCCTCGGTGTCCCACTCGTAGACGGTGACCGTGCCGTCGTAGGCATCGACCGTCGCCTTCACCGCCGAGCGCATGTAGTTGATCTCGTCGGTGGGCAGCGTCTGCAGCCCGGTCTCCTGCTGCAGGGAGTCGTCGATCATGTCGTCGAAGGACTCCCGCTGGGAGTTCGGGTAGCGGTCGGTGGTGGTGTAGCCGTCGATGATCCACTGGATCTTGCCGTCGACGACCGCCGGGTAGGGGTCGCCGTCGACGGTCAGCCAGGGCGCGACCCGCTCGAGCCGCTCGACCGGGTTGCGGTTGTAGAGCACCTTGGAGTTCTCGTTGACCCGGCCCGAGAGCAGGAAGTTCGGCTCGCCGAACTTGATGGCGTACATGAGCTGGTTGAAGGTGCTGCCGACCGGCACCCCGCCCTTGCCGTCGTACGTCGTGCGCTGGTCGCCCTCGTCGCTGTCGGTGTCGGCCAAGCCGAGCTCGACGTGGTCGGAGTCCGCGCTGGCCTTGCCCACGACGGAGTACGTCGGGCTCGACTCGCCGTAGTAGACGCGGGTCTCGAACTCCTCGCGCTCGGTGAGCGCCTTGCCGCCCTCGGTGCCCTCGCCGGCGATGCCCTCGGCCCACACGATGCGCCCGTTGACCTCGCTCGGCGAGATCCGGTTGGCGTAGGCGGCGATCAGGCCCTCACCGTGGGTGTAGACGGTGTGCAGGTTCGACCAGTTCTGGTCCGAGGCGTTGATCCCGGACTGGTCGAGCTCCCGCACGCCGAGCACCAGCGGGACCTCCTCGCCGTTGATCGTGTAGCGGTCCACGTCCAGCACCTCGGGCACCGAGTAGTAGGCCCGCACCTGCTGGCGCTGCTGGAAGGTCTCGCGCACCTGCAGCGGGTCGACGACCGGCACGTTGGTGAGCTGGCCAAGCACGCTGGCGCCCTGCTCGCGGGTGGGCTCGCCGCTCGGGATCCCCTGGTAGGGGGCGCTCTCCACGGAGTCCAGACCGTATGCCGTGCGCGTGGCGTCGATGTTGGCCTTGATGTAGCTGTTCTCCTTGTCGGCCTCCGACGGCTTGACCTGGAAGTTCTGCACGATGGCGGGCCAGATCATGCCGAGCAGGACGGCGGACAGGGCGAGCAGCGCGAGGCCCACCGACGGCAGCTGCCAGGTGCGGCGCCACACGTTGAGGAAGAACAACAGCGCGCAGATCAGCGCGACCGCGACCAGGATGTTGCGCGCGGGCAGCACCGCGTTCTCGGCGGTGAAGTTCATGCCGGTGAACAGCCGGTGGTCCTGGGTGACCAGGTCGTAGCGGCCGAGGAAGTAGTCCACGGACTTGGCGAGCACGAAGGTGCCGACCAGCACGGACAGCTGCACCTGCGCGGCGCCGGAGAGCCGGTCGCGGGACTGCTGCAGCCGGATGCCGCCGTACAGGTAGTGCACGACCGCGGCGGCGATCAGCGACACGATCGCGGCCGCCATCGCGAAGTCGACCAGGTAGTTCCACCACGGCAGCTCGAAGACGTAGAAGCCGATGTCCTTCTTGAAGTAGGCGTCCTTGTCGCCGAACGACTCGGCGTTGCGCCACATCAGGAACTGGCGCCAGTGCCCGATCGCGGAGGTGCCGGCGAAGATGCCGATGACGGCGGCGACGCCGCCGAGCAGCCACCCGCGGATGGGGGTGACCGCGTCGCGGTACCGGTCGACGCTGCCGTCCACGCCGGGCATCCGGAACAGCGGCCGGTATCGGTAGGCCAAGTACATGTTGAGCGCGACCACACCGCCCATGAGCAGCGCGAACACCACGAAGAGACCCACCCGGGTCCACAGCATGGTGCTGAACACGCTGCCGTAGCCGACCTCCTTGAACCACAGCCGGTCGGTGTAGATCGACGCGAACGCGGTGAGCAGGAAGAAGCCGACCACCAGCACGACGCCGGTGATCACCAGCGCCTTGGCACGACGTCCCGGCCGCTCCGGTGCGGGCCGGGCCGGCTCTTCGTCGAACAGGTCACTCATCGTCGCCGCCCACGGTCTCGTCCTCCACGATCTCGTCGTCCTGCAAGGTGCCTCGCACCAGCTCGAGCAGACCGGGGACGATGTCGACCCCGCCCATCACCGAGCTGTCGTCGTCGTTGCTGCGTGTGCGCAGAGCGCAGTACGTCGCACCCGAGCGCACCGCGCCGGCGACGATACGAACATCCTGCGCGTCGGGGTGCTCGCGCGCGAATTCCTGGGCCGCGTAGGGGTCCTCGGGCACGTCGCCCTCGGCGGCCGGCGGCAGCACCAGCCGCTCCACCACCGCGACGCAGCCGATGATGACCTCGGGCCAGGCGATGCTGAGCAGCGCCTCCTCGAGCTCCATGCCCTCGGGCAGCTCGTCCTGCTCGATCGGGGTGAGCGAGCCGCGCTCACGCGGCGAGTCCAGCCCGAGCTGGGCCGCCAGCTCAGGCTGGGTCTCGACGATGTGCGCGGTGTCCACGAGCGCGTAGAGCCGCGCCGGCTGGTCCCAGCCGGCGGAGGCCACGTGCTTCTCCACCTCGAGTACGGCGGCCGCGAGGGCCAGGTCGACATCCAGCTCGTAGTCCATGGGGCTTCGTTGCTCGTCTCGGTCGGCAGCGGGGTGGGTCCTGCGTCAGATTCTGACGCAACGCGGGCGGTGGGCTCAGCAGGCGGGGAGCTCCGCCTCGGGGTCCTTGGTCCAGGTCTCCAGCGCGAGCCGGGCATCGTGCACGGTGGTGACCTTGACCAGGCGCAGGTCGGGGCCGAGCCCTTCGACGTCGCCGCAGTTGGCCGGCGGCACCAAGAACAGCTCCGCGCCGGCCTCCTCGGCGCCGGCGATCTTCTGCTGGATGCCGCCGATGGGCCGCACGGAGCCGTCGGCGGTGATCTCGCCGGTGCCGGCCACGGTGGCGCCGCCGGTGAGCGAGCCCGGCGTCAGCGTGTCGTAGATGGCGAGCGCGAACATGAGCCCGGCACTGGGGCCACCGACGTTGGGGTCCACCCGCAGCTTGATCTCGAAGGGGAACTCATAGCCCAGCCCCACCGAGACCCCGACCCGCGGCTTGTCGTCCTCGACCTCCGGCTTGACCCGGACCGTGAGCTGGCGCCCGTCGCGCAGGATCTTGAACTCGACCAGGCTGCCGTCGGCGTGCTTGGCGACGGCGTCGACGACGTCGGCGGGCTTGGTCACCGGCTCGCCGTCGACCTCCTTGAAGATGTCGCCGGGCAGCAGGCGTCCCTGCGCCGGACCGTCCTCCTCCACCGCGGCCACGCGCACCGCGGTGGGCACCTTGGTGCCGATCTCGGCGAGGGCGACCGCCTTCGCGGTGTCCTGGGAGGTCGACATCTGGATCGCGCCCTCGGCCTCCTCCTGCTCGGCGGTGGAGTCCGGCGGGTGCACGAGGTCGTACGGCACGATCGCCTTGTCGGGGTCCAACCAGCGCGACATGGCCTCGCCGAGGGAGAGCTTCTCGCCGTACCCGGAGGCGACCACAGTGGTGAACCGGATCTGGCCGTCGTCGTAGTACGCCTTGTGGCCGTCGACCTGGATCAGCTCGGCGTTGTCGGAGTCCTTGCCGAGGATGTCGAAGGTCGGCCCCGGGCTGTAGGAGGCGTACGGCAGCGGCACGGCCAGCGCGACGCCGCCCAGGATCAGCACCAACGGCCCCGCGATGCACGCGGCGATCAGGCGCTGGTTCATGGCGCCTACCTTCTCAGACCCGGCCAACGGCCCCGGCGCCCAGGTCAGGGCGCGGGGTCAGGAGGCGCGCCGGCCGTCGGCGGCGTCCCGGGCCCCGGCGTCGCGGGCCTCGGCGCCCTCGACCGAGCCTGGGATGACCACCGGACGCATCCGGGAGGTGCGCACGGCCACGCCGGAGGCGCGTTGCGGCGCCGGTCGCGGTGCGGCGTAGCCCGGCTTGGAGCGCGGCTCGCGGGACAGCGCCTCGCCGAGGCGGCGGGCGGCCTCCTCGCGGCTCTCGTGGGTAATCGCTGTGCGGCTCTCGCGGCCCCACCACGCCACCCACGCCATCGAGGCGAGGGTCAGGGCGGCGGCCGGCAGCAGCCAGAGCAGGATCTCCACACCGCGAGGGTAGGTCGACCACGACGGTCGATGGGTGAGGACACGCCCGGTCGAGCTAGGGAGCGCCGACCCACTCCTCGGTGCCGTCGGCGAACCGCTGGTGCTTCCAGATCGGCACCTCGGCCTTGAGGGTGTCGATGAGCGCCCGACTGGCGTCGAAGGAGGAGCCGCGGTGCCCGGCGGTGGTGGCGACGACGACCGCCAGGTCACCGATGTCGAGGTCGCCGACGCGGTGCACCGCCGCGACGCCGGTGACGTCGTGCTCGGTGCCGACCCGCTCGCAGACCTCCTCGAGGCGCTGCAGCGCGCTGGGGTGGGCCGAGTACGACAGGCCCACCACGCCCTTGCCCCCGTCGTGGTCGCGGACCCGGCCCACGAAGAGCACGAGCCCGCCGGACGCCGGGTCGTCGAGGCTGTCCAGGACCTCGGTGACCGACAGCGGCCGGTCCGAGATGGCGACGGCGCGCACCGCGGGATGGGTCATGGGGGCACTCTAGGACGCTGCGGCGCACCCCGCGCCGGACACCGCGCCAGGCACTGCGCCGGACACCGCGCCAGGCACTGCGCCGGACACCGCGCCAGGCACTGCGCCGGACACCGCGCCAGGCACTGCGCCGGGCACGTGGCCGGACACGGCGGTGGGCGGGCGGCGCGGACCGCTCCCTGGGTCCCGGCCGGGATCCGCCCGGTTGGCCGAACGGCGTAGATTCGGAGCATGACGAACAACCCGGGCGAGCCTGGCGACGACCAGCCGAACCCGTTCAAGGGCACCCCGTTCGAGCACCTCTTCGACTCCCTGGGCGGCGCGTTCGGCGGCGCCGGCCTGCCCGGCGGCCTCGGCGCGCTCGGCGGCTTCGGTGGTCCGGGCGGCCCCGGTGGCCCCGGCGGCATGGACTTCCTGGCCCAGCTGCAGTCGCTGATGCAGCCCTACGACGGCCCGCTGAACTGGAAGGCCGCCGACGACATCGCCCGCCGCGAGATCGCGACGAAACCGGACCCCACCCCCGGCTCCCGTGACGCGGACCGGTTCGCCGACGCGGTCCGGCTGGCCGACCACTGGCTCGACGCCGCCACCGAGTTCCCCTCCGGGGTCACCACCACCGCGGTGTGGAGCCGCGCGGAGTGGCTCGTCGAGACGCAGCCGGTGTGGAAGGTCCTCGTGGAGCCCGTCGCCGCGCGGTCGGTGACCAGCCTCTCCGCCGGGCTGCCCGAGGAGATGCGCGCCGCGGCCGGGCCGCTCGTCGGCCTCATCGGCCAGGCGGTCGGCGGCATGCTGGCCATGCAGATCGGCCAGGCGCTCGGCGGGCTCGCCGGCGAGGTGCTCACCGCCTCCGACATCGGCCTGCCGCTGGGCGCGCCCGGCAAGGCGGCGATGGTGCTCAGCAACGTGCAGGCGTTCGCCGAGGGGCTCGACGTCGGCGAGGACGACGTCGTGCTCTACCTGGCGCTGCGCGAGGCCGCCCACCAGCGGCTCTTCGCGCACGTGCCGTGGCTGCGCGAGCACCTCATCGGCGCCGTCACCGACTACGCCCGCGGGCTGGAGATCAACGCCCAGCAGATGCAGGAGCGGATGCAGGAGCAGCTGCGCAACATCGACCCCACCAACCTGGAGTCGATGCAGAGCCTGCTCGAGGGCGGCCTGTTCGACCCGCCGCGCACCGAGGCCCAGACCGCCGCCCTGTCCCGGCTGGAGATCGCCCTGGCTCTCGTCGAGGGCTGGGTCGACGAGGTCGTGGGGCAGGCCACCCGGGACCGGATGCCGGCCGCAACCAAGCTTCGCGAGGCGGTACGACGTCGCCGGGCCGCCGGCGGTCCGGCCGAGCAGACCTTCGCCGCGCTCGTCGGCCTCGAGCTGCGCCCGCGTCGGCTGCGCGACGCCTCCACCCTGTGGGGCGGCCTGCGCACCCGCGCCGGCGACGAGGCCCGCGACGGCGTGTGGATGCACCCCGACCTGCTGCCCACCGCGGCCGACCTGGACGACCCGCTGTCGTTCCGCGCCGACGCCACGGCCCCGGCGGAGCTCTCCGAGGACGACTTCGACGCCGAGCTGCGCAAGCTGCTCGAGGGTGGCCCCGCTGCCGGCGATCCGGAGGACTCCGACGGCTCCCAGGACGGCCCCGACGGCAGCACCGAGGACTCCGACGGCTCCGGCGGCCCCGACGGCCCGCAGGGGTGAGCCTGGCGCACGACGGCGCGGCGGTGCCCCCTGCCGCGCCGGCCGGGCCGGGCCTGCACGCGGACGCACTGACGACGCTGCGCGCCTGGGAGGCCACCGACGCGGGTCAGGAGGCGCTGCGGCAGCGGTTCGTCGCGCACCTGGAGTCGACACCGGACGGCATGTGGCGCTCGTCGTACCCCGATCACCTGACGGCGGGCACCATCGTGCTGGCCGCGGACGGCACCCGGGTGCTGCTCAACCTGCACCGCAAGGCGCGGCGTTGGTTCGCCTTCGGCGGGCACGCGGAGCCCGGGGACCCGACCCTGTCCTCGGTGGCGCTGCGCGAGGCGCGTGAGGAGTCGGGCATCGCCGAGCTGGCCTTCCACCCGGTGCCGCTGCAGCTGGACGTGCACGTCGTGCCGTTCTGCGACCCTCGTGGCGGCGTGAGCCACCTGGACGTGCGCTACGCCGCGCTGGCCGGACCGGACGCCGTGGAGGTCACCAGCGAGGAGTCGCTGGCGCTGCGGTGGTGGCCGTTGGACGGTCTGCCCGAGCTCGAGCCGAGCATGCTCGCGCTGATCGCCGCGGCGCGCGACCTGCTTTGCTGAGCCGCCTCAACCGACCGTTTCAGCTGATCGCTTCAGTCGCCGCCCTCGTCAGTCGACGTCGTCGGCGAGCGGGAACAGGTCGTCGGACGGCGGCCTGGGGATCCGGGCGCCGTCCGACCAGCCGGCCAGGTAGCCCTTCGCCTTGTCCGCCTCGGGATAGTGCGCCACCCACCCCCAGAACCGGTCGTTGTGGTGCGGCTCGATCAGGTGGGCCAGCTCGTGCACGAGCACGTAGTCGATGACCCACTCCGGCATCCGCTGCAGCCGCTCCGAGAGCCGGATGCTGCGGTTGCTCGGCGTGCACGATCCCCAACGGGAACGCTGGTTGGCGACCCAGCGCACCGAGTCGGGAACCGCGAGCCCGCCCAGGTAGTCGTCGCTGAGGCGCTGGGCACGCGTCATCAGCTCCGCGTCGCTCCACCGGCGCGGGCCGGCGTCGCGCAGCTCGCGCCGCTCGATCCGGGCGACCATTTTGCTGACCCAGGCCCGCTCCTCGGCCCCGGTGAGGTCGGCGGGCATCAGCACGACGATCGTGGTGCCCTCGCGGTAGGCGGTGACCGTACGGCGCCGCCGGGCGGAGCGGCGGATCTCCACCCGAGGCGGGGTCCGTGAGGTCATGCCTTTGACCCTAGGGCCATCGCGCGCCGCGCGGTGGGACGTTGGTCACACCCGGGGTCACCCGGGGCGGGCGCCGAACGAACCCGAACACCCGGCGGGCCGGCGCCACTCACGCCCAGGTCACGGCGTGGCCCACTCCAGCAGCCGCTCAGCCGGCCAGGTGTTGACGATGCGCTCGGCGTCGATGCCCGCGGCCTCGGCCCGCTCGCACCCCAGCAGCGGGTAGTCGAGCTGGCCGGGGGCATGGGCGTCGCTGTCGATGGAGAACAGGCAACCGATGTCGCGGGCCAGCTCGAGCAGCCGGGTCGGCGGGTCGCGGCGTTCGGGCCGGGAGTTGATCTCGACCGCCACCCCCTCCTCGGCGCACGCCTCGAAGACCGCGCGGGCGTCGAACCGCGACTCGGGCCGGGTCCCGCGGGCGCCGGTCACCAACCGGCCGGTGCAGTGCCCCAGCACGTTGGTGAAGGGGTTGCGCACGGCCGCGACCATCCGCCGGGTCAGCGCCTCGGGCTCCATCGCCAGCTTGGAGTGCACGCTGGCCACCCGTACGTCGAGCCGGGCGAGCATCTCCTCGGACTGGTCCAGGGAGCCGTCGTCGAGTATGTCGACCTCGATGCCCCGCAGCAGCCGGAAGCCAGTCTCATCGGGGTGGCCATCGAGGTGGCCACCGAGGTGCTCGTTGACCGCGGCGACCACGTCCAGCTGGCGGGCCAGCCGCTCCGCGGACAACCCACGGGCGACCTTCAGGCGCGGCGAGTGGTCGGTCAGCACGAGGTAGTCGTGGCCCAGCTCGATGGCGGTCATCGCCATCTCCTCGATGGGCGAGCCACCGTCGGACCAGTCCGAGTGCGAGTGCAGGTCCCCGCGCAGCCGGGCCCGCAGCGCGGTGCCGGCGCCGTCGGCGGTCAGCGGGCCGCCGTGCTCGGCCTCCACCGCCGCCAGCCGCTCCGGCACCTCGCCACGCACGGCCTGCGCGATCACCTGGGCGGTGCTGGCGCCGACCCCGGGCAGCTCGGCCAGCGTGCCGGCCCCGGCGCGGCGTCGTACCTCGTCCTCGCCCAGGGGCAGGATCGCCGCGGCGGCCTTGCGGTAGGCCTTCACCTTGTAGCTGTCCGCCCGACCACGCTCGAGCAGGAACGCGATCCGGCGCAGCGCCGCGACCGGGGTGCCGGTGTACTGCTGACCCACTCGTGCTCCTTCTCTCGGCGTGTCGGGCGCGACACGCCGCCGGCTCTCGGAAACGGTTCCGGGAGATTGTTCTCCACAGGCAGTGGAGAATCCTGTGGGCGGCATCCGCGCTGGTCAACCGACGTCCACCGACCCTACGACCCCCGAGAAGCCCGCGGCGGGCGAGCAGTTCCTCCACAGCGGATGCACGGTTCTCCCCCGCCCCTCCACGGGAAATCCCACTCCTCCCCAGGGTCTTCCACAGGTTCGTCCACAGCCGTTGAGGCAGATGGATTGACCGCGGTCCGCCCGGTTGCCTAGCGTCTGCCTCAGACGAGGCCCTCGGGCCGCAGCACCTCGCTCGCAAGGGGAAGGCAAGCGAGGGGCAACGCGGCCCGGGGGTCTCTCGTCTTCTCCGGCCCCTCTTGGTGCCCGTCAGCGGCCGGTGAAGAGCGGGCTCCGCTTCTGCTGGGCGGCCGCGATGCCCTCCTGCAGGTCGGCCGTGGCGAGGGTGACCGGCTGGGCGAGGGCCTCCCACTCCAGGGCGGCCTCGAGGCTCGCGTGCGGGCGCTGCAGCGCCACCTTGGTGAGGCGGGAGGCGATCGGGGCGGTGGCCGCGACCTGCGTGGCGGTGTGCAGCACGCCGGCCAGGAAGTCCTCGGGCTCGAGCACCCGAGACACCAGGCCGAGCGCGAGCGCCTCGTCGGCGTCGACCAGGCGGCCGGTGAGGAACAGGTCCCGGGAGGCGGCGGGACCCACCACCTCCGGCAGCAGGTAGGTGCCGGCCATCCCGGGGTGGATCCCCAGGCTCGTGAACGGCACGCCCATCCGTGCGCCGCGGGCGGCGTACCGGATGTCGCAGGCGAGAGCGAGGCACAGCCCGGCTCCGATCGCGGGCCCGTTGACGGCGGCGATGGTGGGCACCTCGAGCCGGCGCACCGACAGCCAGGCGCGGTAGAACGGCAGCATGCGGGCCCGCAGCTCGTCGACCGAGGCGTCGGGCTCCGAGGCCAGCCAGGACAGGTCGCCGCCCGAGGTGAACGCACGCCCCTCACCGGTGACGACCAGGACCCTCAGGGTGGGGTCGGCGGCGAGGTGGTCGATGGCCGCGACCCAGGACGCGGTCATCTCCTCGCTCATCGCGTTGCGCTTGTCCGGCTGATCCAGGACGAGCAGTGCGACGCCCGCGGCGGGGCGCTCCAGACGCAGGTGTGACAGCTCGGGCGGGGGCGGCGGATTCGTGGCCGATGCAGACATGCGGGGCACGGTACTGCGGCGGGGAGGTGGTGTGCCGTATGGTCGAGGACGGTCCGGAGGCGTCTCCGACCCTCGACGGGCTTCCCCATCGTCCCCGTCGCGACGACCGAACGAACGATCGACTAGCAAGGAGGCCGTCATGGCGGAGACCTGGAGCGGCGAGTTCTACTGCGTGAAGTGCAAGGCCAAGCGTGAGGCCGAGGGCGAGGTCAAGGTCAACGACAAGGGCACCCGGATGGCCAAGGCCGTCTGCCCCGAGTGCGGCACCAACCTCAACCGCATCCTCGGCAAGGCCTGAGCGAGACTCAGTACCTGCGTCCGACTGTCGCGGGCGGCTCCACCTCGGTGGAGCCGCCCGCGGCCGTTTTTCACCTGTCCGGTGCCTGTGGAGAGCCACCGCAGGACCGGTCCCGCAGTGGCACGCTGAGGCCATGGCGACGACCGGGACCCCGCACCTGTCCCTGCGTCCCGGGGTGCCGGTGCTGTCCCGGGACGCCCGGGTGGTGCAGGTCGGGCTCGACTCCCCCGTGGTGCGCCTGCCGGACTCCCCCGCGGTGCGCTCCCTGCTGCGCGCCCTCGGCCGCCCGGGCGGGCTGACCGCCCCTGGTGCCCCTGGTGAGCCCGGTGAGCCCGGTGAGCCTGGAGCGGACGCTGGCGCCCCTGAGGCCGTGCAGGTCGCCGACGCGCTGGCCCGGCTCGCCCGGGCCGGGCTGCTCGTCGAGGTGTCCCGGCACGAGCGCGGCACCGACCCCGTGCTGGGGCTGCTGCGCGCGCAGTACGGCCCGGACGCCGTACGACGCCGCGCCGCGCGCGCTGCGGCCCTGGTCGCCGTGCACGCCGACCCCGCCACCCGCGCCACGCTCGCCGAGCTGATGGGCCGGGCGGGGCTGCGCGTCGCAGGCGCCGGCGACCCCGACGCGGACGTGCACGTGGTCGTCGCCGGCGGCGCCCTGGACCGGGCGGTGCTCGACCCGCTCGTGCGCGCATGCGTGCCCCACGTGGCGGTGCACGGCTCGGGAGCCGCGCGCCGGCTGGGCCCGTTCGTGCAGCCCGGCCTGACCGCCTGCCTGCGCTGCGTGGACGCCCACGAGTCGGTGCGCGACGTACGGCGGTCGCTGCTGGTGGCGCAGGCCGCGAGCATCGCCCGGGAGCAGCCGCCCCCGCAGGACCCGGTGCTCGAGGCGCTGGTGCTGGCGTGGGCGGTGCGGGACGTGACGCGCTACGTGGAGGGCGACGAGCCGAGCACCTGGTCGGCGACGGTCGATGTCGGCCCCGGCGACGGCCCGCGGTCCACGCGCTGGGGGCGTCACCCCGAGTGCGGCTGCTCCTGGGACGAGTTCATCGACCTGCCCTGAGCGGCTCCCACCGGGCTGCTACCACCAGTCGCTGTCGAGCTTGGCCTCCATCGCCCGCAGGTGCTCGCGCGAGCACTCCTCGCAGAACAGGCGCCGCCGGCCCCGCTCGGTGGCGGTGCTCCAGGTCAGCGGCACCGTGTCGCCCGCGACGGTGCGACCACAGAAGTCGCACGTGATGCTCACCCCGCCACCCTAGCCACGAGACGGCGAAGGGGGCCGGGACCGACGTGGTCGGTCCCGGCCCCCTCCTCACCCGCGATCAGGGTGTCCTCGCGACGAGGTCGGCGCGAGGTCCGCGGCCGGACCTCACAGAGCGCGTGCGAGGGCGAGACGAGCCTGCAGCGCGGCACGCTCGGCCTTGCGGCTCAAGCGGCGGGCGCGGGTCATCGAGCCGGCCGCGCGCAGCTGCTGCGCCTCTCCCAGGCGCTCGGACATCCGTGCGCGGGCCAGTTGTTCGTTCAGCAAGGGATCCATCATGGTGTCCGTTCTCGGTAGTTCTCGATAGGGGTGTCCTCGTCCCGGCGGTCGCCGGGTGCCGGCCGCGCAGGGCCGGCCGTGGTGCTGCGGGTGGTGCAGGGCTGATACCGGTGTGGCTCAGGCGGCCGCGTGCTTGCGCGGGCGGCCCCGGGGCCGCTTGCGCGGGATCACGGCGCCGGCCAGGAACAGCTCGCCGCCCCACACGCCCCACGGCTCACGCCGCTCCAAGGCGCCGCTCAGGCACAGCTGCCGCACGGGGCAGTCCCCGCACAGCGCCTTCGCCGACTCGACGTCCGAGGGCGACTCCGCGAACCACAGCTCGGCATCGTTCAACCTGCACGGCAGAAGCTCGCTCAGCGTCGGTTCCAGAACGCTGGTCGTCATCTGCTTTCACCTCCTCTTCACAAGACCTGATCGCGTTGGTCGGTTCTCCTGGTGGGACCGGCGACCTCGCGCTCTCGTGGGGAGAAGCAGAAAGGCCGCGGATCCCGGTCTGTTCGGGTTCCGCGGCCTGGAGGCTGACGAGCTGGGTGTCCTAGCTCGATGGACTCCAGGCAGGGGTCCCGTCGACGCGGGCGGCGTGAGCCGTGCGCCGGTTGCCGGCGATGGCGCGCTTGCGCTCGGCGTCGGAGGCCACCGCTCCGCCGGCTGCGGCGAACGCAGCCACGGCCGCCTCCGGGGCGGCCGCACGCACGGCGATGCCCTGCGACGCGACGGTCGGGAGAGCGGCCGGGAAGGCGGTGGCGCAGACGTCTGCGGTGGGCAGGAGCTGCCAGCCGACCGGCATCGTCGTGGTGAGCATCAGGTTGTTCATCGGGCCACCTCCTCTCCGAGGCATCAGGCGCCAGTCTTGTCAGGACTGTGCTGCGCGAGTTGTGTCACACGACCGTAGTGGGCCGTCGAGAACGGGCGCAAATGATTTATCGAGGTTTTCTTGCGGACCTCGGTGCCGCCGTGTCCAGGGGCGCTCGAGCGGGCTCAGGAGTCGGCGACGACGGCGAGGACGGCCTCGCCGTACTTGTCGATCTTGGCCTTGCCGACGCCGTTGATCTTGGCGAGCGCCGCGAGCGTGGCCGGCTTGTGCTCGGCGATCAGCTCGAGCGTGGCGTTGGTGAACACGACGTACGCCGGCAGCGGCTTGCCGTCCTCGTCGCGGGCCGCCTCCAGCCGCCACGCCTTGAGGCGCTCGAACAGCGCCTCGTCGTAGCGGGAGGGGTGGTGGGCGCAGCGACCGCGCTTCTTCTCCGCGGCCGTGCCGAGCGGTTGCAGGCACTCACGGCAGCGGGCGACCCGGGTGGGGCGCCGGTCGGCCGCGGGCCGCTGCGACTCCGGCAGCATCGGGACCAGGAAGCGGGAGGGCTGGCGCCGCTGCGCCTGCCCCGGGTTGCGGGCCGCGGCCCACGAGACCTGCAGCTCGCGCCTCGCACGCGTCATGCCGACGTAGAGCAGGCGACGCTCCTCCTCCACCGCACCGGGCGGCGCGCCCTCCTTGCTCGCGTAGACGAACGGGATCGTCCCGTCCTGGACGCCGCAGCAGAACACCGCGTCCCACTCCAGGCCCTTCGCGGCGTGGAAGGTGGCCAGGGTGACGCCGTCGGCGGTCGGGGCGTGCTGCTCGGAGGCGCGGCGCTCCAGGTCCTCCACGAAGGCGGCCACCGACGCCTCGGCGCCGCGCTCCTTGGCGAACTCGTCGGCCTGGTCGACCAGTGCCTGGAACGACTCCCACCGGTCGCGGACCTGGCCGCGGCTGGTCGGCGGGGTCGCGGTCCAGCCCATCGCCCCGAGCACGCCGCGGACCACCTCCAGCCACGGACCCTCGTCGGCCTCGCCACTGCGCGCGGCGCCACGCAGCCTGGTGACCGCCTCGCGGACCTCGCGCCGGTCGAAGAACCGCGCCGCGCCGCGCACCACGTACGGGATCTGGCGGTCGGTGAGGGCGTCCTCGAACGTCTCCGACTGGGCGTTGATCCGGAACAGCACCGCCATCTCGCCGTACGGCGTCCCGGCCCGGTGCAGCCGCGCGATCCGGTCCGCGACCGCGGCCGCCTCCGCGACCTCGTCGGACTCGCCCACGTAGCGCACCGCCGAGCCCGTCGGCTGCTGGGAGCGCAGCTGCACCCCGGCGCTGGGGGTGCCGGCGAGCAGCCGGTTGGCGACGTCGACGATCTGCGGGCTGGAGCGGTAGTTGCGCACCAGCTCGATCGAGGTGGTGCCGGGGTGCTTGGCGGCGAAGTCGCGCAGGTAGTCGGCGTCGGCACCGGCGAAGGAGTAGATCGTCTGGGCGGGGTCACCGACCACGCAGATCTCGTCGCGCCCGCCCAGCCAGAGGTCGAGAAGCGCCGACTGCAGGGGCGAGACGTCTTGGAACTCGTCGACGACGAACCACTTGTACTGCCGGCGCACCTGCGCGGCGACCCGCTCGTCGGCGGCGAGCACGCCGGCGGTCAGCAGCAGGACGTCCTCCATGTCCATCCGGCCCTGGTCGCGCTTGACGTCCTCGTAGGCGGCGAAGACCCGGGCGACGTCGTCGTGGCCGTGCCCGTCGATGCTGCGGCCCTTCGCCGGGGCCAGGCGCGCGTAGACGTCCGCGCCGACGTTGCTCACCTTGGCCCACTCGATCTCGGAGGCCAGGTCACGCAGCAGCGCCTGGTCGGCGCGGACCCCGATGTTGCGGCACGCCACCGCCAGCATCGGGATCTTCGACTCCGTCAGCTCGGGCAGCTCGGTGCCGTGCACGTGCGGCCAGAAGTAGCGCAGCTGGCGCAGCGCCGCGCTGTGGAACGTCCGGGCCTGCACCCCGGGCGCGCCCAGCGTGCGCAACCGCTGGCGCAGCTCGCCCGCCGCGCGAGTGGTGAACGTGACGGCCAGGACCTCCGAGGGCACGTAGACACCGGCCGCCACACCGTGCGCGATGCGGTGGGTGATCGCCCGGGTCTTGCCGGTGCCGGCACCGGCGAGCACCCGCACCGGTCCGCGCAACGTCTCGGCGACCTTGCGCTGCTCGGGGTCGAGCGCGGACAGGAGGCTCTCGATGGCCTGCGACGACATGCGGGGAACAGTGCTCCTTCGACTACGACGGCACGGCGGTTCCGGCCGGTCCCGACCCTAGACGGGTGCGACGACACAAGCTGCGCCCCTCCCCAGCCCTGCCACGCCGGCGACGCGGCCTAAGGTGAGCGTCGTGGCCCACCTCGTCCTCACCGTCGTCGGAGACGACCGCGCCGGCCTCGTCGAGACGCTCGCCGACACAGTCGCCGAGCACGGCGGCAACTGGGAGCGCAGCGAGCTCGCCGAGCTCGCCGGCGCCTTCGCCGGGATCGTGCTCGTCTCGGTGCCCGCGGACCGCGTCGACGCCCTCCTCGCGGCGCTCGGCGGCCTCGAGGGCCTGCTCCGCGTCGTACCGCACCAGGGCACCGCGCCGAGCGCCACCACCGGCGCGACCGGCTCCACGGCCGGCGCCGAGGCCGTCCAGTCCGCCTCGATGACGTTCACCGTGCTCGGCAACGACCGTCCCGGCATCGTCCGCGACATCACCGCGGCGCTGAACCGGCACGGGCTGAGCGTCGACCGGTTCACCAGCCGCACGCTCCAGGCGCCGATGGCCGGCGGTGTGCTGTTCGAGGCCACCGTGGAGGCGCACGGGCCCTCTGACGTGGACGTGCACGCTGCCACCGCTGCACTGGAGCTCCTCGCCGGCGAGATCCAGGTCGACCTGACTCTCGGCTGACCCTCGGCTGACCCTCGGCTGACACCGCGCGCCCCCCGGCCGCGTACGGTGGGTCCCAGTGCCGATCGCACCCGCGGAGCCGTTTCCGCCGGGCGCGCGGCGCCCAGCGCAGCCCGAGAGAGGAAGTCCCCGATGACCGCCGGCACCTTCACCATGTACACCACCCCCTGGTGCGGCTACTGCCACCGGCTCAAGAGCCAGCTGGACCGCGAGGGCATCACCTTCGACATCGTCGACATCGAGCAGCAGCCCGAGGCCGCCTCGATCGTCGAGTCGGCCAACAACGGCAACCAGACCGTGCCCACCCTCGTCTTCGCCGACGGCACCGCGCAGACCAACCCCTCGATCGCGCAGGTCAAGGCGAAGCTCGCCGAGCTCGCCGGCTGAACCCACCCGCGGCCGTTCCCGGCCGCGTCACCAGCTGCCGGGCAGGTCCTCGCCGTACCAGTGCTCGATGAGCGAGCGGCTGATCGAGACACCGCCGGGCAGCACCAGCGTGCCCTCGTGGGTGGCGCGGCGGATCTGCTCGCGGGTGTACCACCCGGCCTCGACCACGTCGTCGTCCTCGAGCCGGATCTCCTCGCTCAGCGCCCGGCCGTGGAAGCCGAGCATGAGGCTGGCCGGCAGCGGCCACGGCTGGTTGCCGAAGTAGGTGACCTCCCCGACGACGACCGCCGTCTCCTCGGCGACCTCGCGGCGTACGGCGTCCTCCAGCGACTCCCCCGGCTCGCAGAACCCGGCGAGCGTGGAGAACCGGCCCTCGGGCCATGCGGGATGGCGGCCGAGCAGGCAGCGCTCGTCCTCGCTGCCGGGCTCGCCGGCGGTGATCAGCATGATCACCGCGGGGTCGGAGCGGGGGAACTGCACCTTGCCGCAATCGGCGCAGACGAGCTCATGTCCGGCGGCCCGCGCGGACAGCGCGCCGCCGCAGCGGGGGCAGAACCGGTGCGCCCAGTGCCACTCGGCCAGCCCGAGGGCGTGGAAGGCCAGCGGCGCCTGCCGGGCGCCGTCGCCGCCGAGCAGGGGCAGCAGGCCGCGCAGCGGCAGCCAGGCCCCGTCCGCGTCCTCGTCGCGGGCCAGCGCGGCGTCGGCGATGACCGCCCACCAGGTGGTGCCGTCGCGCTCGCCGAGCAGCACCCGCACGCCCTCGGGTGCCTCCTCGGGGCGCACCCACTCCAGGCCCTCGGGGCTGGAGCGCACCCTGGTGCCCGCGACGACCAGTACCCGGCTGCCCTCGTCGGCCAGGCGTGCCTGCAGCGCCGTGTCGTCGTCGCGCAGCAGCCCGAGCCGGTCGTGCGGGTCGGCGGCCAGACGCTCGTGCGGGTAGGTCACGGGCCGAGACTAAGCAACGACTCCACGCCCTCACGGCCGGGCAGGTCGTCGTGCACCACGAGCCGACCGGTCCGCACGTAGTAGAACGCTGCCCTGACCCGGGCGAGGTCGAGGCCGTGCAGCTCCGCCCAGGCGAGCCGGTAGAGCGCGAGCTGGAGCGGCTCGGCGTCCTGGCGGTCGCCGGTCTTCCAGTCCACGACCAGCACGGAGCCGTCGGGCTCGTCGTACACGGCGTCGATGCGGCCGCGCACCACCTGCTGGCCACCGTCGGGGTGGTGCAGCACCAGCGAGAACGGCGCCTCGACCGCGGCGGGCACCCGCGAGCCGAACGGACCGTCCTCGAAGGCGGCGATGAGCTCCTTGAGGTCGGCGTCGTCCTCGATCCCCGCGTCGCCGCGCCCGGCGAGCTCGTCGGGGTCGAACAGTCCCTGCTGGCCGAACCGGGTCTCCACCCAGGCGTGGAACCGGGTCCCGAACCGCGCCGCCGGGGCCGGCGGCTTGGGCATCGGGCGGGCCAGCTCGCGGGCGAACTCGTCGGGGGCGTCGCGCAGCCGGGCCAGCGCGGTCGCCGACAGCGACGGCGGCAGCGCCACCTGGATCTCCGCGCTGCGCTCCGCGCGGGCCTCGGTGAGCAGCCGCTCGATCTCCTGGTCCCAGTCCGCCACGCGGGCGGCCTCGACGATGTCGAGCTCGGGGTCCGCGGCGTCTGGGTCGGCGGCCCGCACCCGCGCCGCGGCCTCGAGCCGGCGGGCGGTCTCAGCGCCGATGCCGGGCACCGGCCACGGCCGGGACGGGTCCTCGGCGTCCAGCGGGTTGGCCGCACCCCTCTCCGGCTTGTCCCGCCACTCCACCGGCTCCTCCCAGCGCTCGCAGAGCTCGCGGATGGTGGCCTGGAAGGACGACGGACCGTAGGCGCTCTTCCGGTTGCCCCAGAGGAACGAGGTCACCCACAGCTCGTGCGCGGGCCGGGTGAAGGCGACGTAGCCGAGGCGCAGCTCCTCCTGCGCCTCGTGCGCCTTGGTGTCGGCGCGGTAGGCGTCCAGCGCCGCCTTGTCGTGCCCGGCCAGCTGCGGCAGGTCCGCCGCGTCGCCACGCAGCGGAGCCGGCAGCACGCACGGCGAGGAGGTCCACAGCGAGCGGCCCTGGGTGCTGGGGAATCGGCTCTCCCCCACACCGACGCAGAACACGGTGGCCCACTCCAGGCCCTTCGAGCGGTGCACGGTGAGCAGCTTGACCGAGTCGGCCTCCGAGGGAGTGGCGACCTCCAGGCCGTTGCCGGCCTCGTCCTCGGCGGTCAGCCACGCGATCAGTGCCGGCAGGGACACGTCGCCGTCCACGGCCTGGAAGTCCGCGACCGCCTTGACGAACAGGTCGAGGTTCTCCCGTCGGGCCGGCGCCGCCTCGCTCACCGCGGCGGCGAGCTCGACGTCGACGCCGGTCACGTCGACGATGCGGCGGACCAGGTCGAGCAGCGGCTCGCCCACCGCCGCACGCAGCATCCGCAGCTCGTCGCGCAACAGACCGAACCGCTCCAGCGCCTCCGGCGAGTACGGCGCCTCCCCCGGATCGGCCAGCGCGTCGTCGAGGCACGGGATCTCGGCGGGGTCGATGCCGTCGGCGATCGCCACGAGCTGCTCGTGCAGCGTCGCGGAGGCGTCGTCACGACCGCTGCGACCGGCGAGCGCGAACGCCCGCTCCGCCAGCAGCCGCAGGTCGCGCGGACCGACCGCCCAGCGCGGCCCGGCGAGCAGGCTGAGCAGGGAGGCGTTGTCGGTGACGTCCTGCACGAGCTTCAGCGTGGCCACCACGGTGGCGACCTCCGGCAGCCGGACCAGGCCGGAGAGCCCGACGATCTCCACGGGGATGCCGGCTGCGGTGAGCGCGTCGAAGACGGCCTCGCCGTGCTGGTTGTCCCGGCTGAGCACGGCGATCTCGGCCCACGACGTGCCGCCGTCGTGGGTGGCACGGACCTGCTCGGCGAGCCAGGCCAGCTCGTCTCGGTTCGTCTCGAAGACCTTGACGCGCACCGCGCCCGGCGCGCTCGAGCCGTGCTGCAGCATCGCGACCTTGTCACCGTAGGTCTCCATGAGCGGGGCGGCCAGGGCGTTGGCGACGTCGAGGATGCGGGTGTCGGAGCGCCGGTTGACCGTCAGCGGCAGCACCGGCACGGCGCTGCCGTCGGCGGTGGGGAACACGTCGGGGAAGTTGATGATGTTGGAGACCGAGGCGCCGCGCCAGCCGTAGATGGCCTGGTTGGGGTCGCCGACCGCCATCACCGGGTGGCCTTCGCCGAAGAGCCGGGACAGCAACGTGGCCTGCGCGACCGAGGTGTCCTGATACTCGTCGAGCAGCACCACCTTGAACCGCTCGCGCTCGATCCGGCCGACCTCGGGCTGCTCGCTGGCCAGCCTCGCTGCGAGCGCGATCTGGTCGCTGAAGTCCATCAGCCCCAGGTCCGACTTGAGCCTCCGGTACGACGCCACCAGCCCCATCAGCTCGGCGCGCCGGTCGATCACGTCGATCGCCTTGCGGACCGCGTCGACGTAGGTCTTGCGGTTCTTCTCGGCGGCCTCGGCTGCGAGGGCGCGCTCGAACGAGCGGCGCTCCTCGGCGTCGAACGCCAGGACCCGGGCGGGCGTGACGAGGTGCTCGCTCATCGACCCGTCGAGGGTGAGCAGGTTCTGGATGACGGTCGGCGGGTGGTCGGAGAGCTTCTCGACCGGACCGTCGTAGCGGTCCACGGCGCGGGCGCCCAGCTGGTAGCGGGCGGCGTCGGTGATCACCCGGGTGTCGGGCTCGTGGCCGATCCGCAGGCCGTGGTCGACCAGCAGCCCGGCGGCGTAGGCGTTGTAGGTGGCCACCGTCGGCTCGAGGACCTCCTCGTCGTCGGCGGTGTGCTTGAGGTCGAGGGCGCCGGCGTCGCTGAGCACCTTGCGGATGCGTTGGCGCAGCTCGGCGGCGGCCTTGGTGGTGAAGGTGAGCCCGAGGATCTCCTCGGGACGCACCTGGCCGGTGAGGACGAGGTAGACGACGCGGGCTGCCATCAGGGTGGTCTTGCCGGAGCCGGCGCCGGCGATCACCACCACCGGTGAGAGCGGGGCCGTGATGGCGCGCCACTGCTCGGGGCTCGGTGGGAACTTCGCGCGCATCGCGCGCTGGAGCTCCTCGGGGGTGCGGATCTCACGCGTGCGGACGACGTCGGGCCCCTCGGCCGGGGCGGAGGTAGGGAACAGCTGGTCCTGGTCCTCGGGCCGGGTCATCGTTCCACCACCGATCCGGGGCTGCGCACCGGGCACAGCGCGACGAAGCCGCAGTCACGGCACTGGTCGCCGGCGACGGCGGGGAAGGTCTCCTCCCGCAACAGCCGGGCGACCGAGGCGATCCGCTCGCGCAGCGCGGTGCGCTCGGGACCGTCCGCGGTGTGTGCCGCCTGCTCCTGCCGGACCACGTCGGCGGCGCCGTCCTCGAGGCCGAGCTGGATCAGCTCCGCGCCGCCGGAGGTCAGGCCGGTGAGGTCCTCGTCGGGTCGGTCGAGGGCGCCGGCGTCGACGGCGAGCTGGTAGAGCGCGAGCTGGACGTGGTCGCGCACGGCAGGCCCGCTGGGCTTGTTGCGGCCGGTCTTGAGGTCGACCACGACCACCCGGCCGTCCCCGTCGAGCTCCACGCGGTCGGCGTAGCCGTTGATCCGCACCTGGGCGCCGTCGTCCATGGCGATGACGGCGGAGAACCGGGCCTCGGTGGCCAGCAGCCGGCGCGGGTTGCGCTCGTGCCAGGCGAGGAACCGGGCCAGGGCGGCCTGCACGCGCCGGTGCTCGCGCTCCTTGGACCACGGCGTGCGGAAGTCGAGGCGGTCCCACACCCGGTCGACCTCGGTCATCAGCGCGTCCAGGTCGGGCTCGGCGGAGCCGTCGGCGACGCGCTCGGCGAGAGCGTGCACGAGCTGGCCGATGTTGGCCGACTGGTGGCTGCGCACCACGCCGCCGGCCTCCTTCTCCAGGAACCACCGCGTCGGGCAGGCCGCGATCGCATCGAGGACGCTGGCCGAGATCGGCACGGGCTTGTCGGGCTCGCGCAGCGGCGCCTCCGACTCGCTGCGGGCGCGGGTGCCCCACCACGTCGCGGGGTCGGCGGCGGGGACGAGCGGGCGGCGCCCGGCCCGCTCCGCAGCGAGACGGGCGAGCCGGGTGGCGGCGGCCTGCCGCAGCGGCTCAGGTGCCTCGGGGTCGGCGACCGTGCGCCGCAGCTCGGCGACCAGGCCGGGCAGCGACAGCGGCCGCGGCGGGCGTCCGGAGACCGCGCGGATGTGGTCGCGGTCAGGCACGATCTCCTCGAGGAACCGCGACGGCTGCTCGCCGTCGTCGTCGGGTGAGGCCACCGCCGTCACGAACAGCCGCTCTCGGGCGCGGGTGCAGGCCACGTAGAACAGCCGACGCTCCTCGGCGAGCAGCTCGCGCGCGGTCACCGCGGGCACCACGACGCCGGACCCGATCCGATCCGCCTGCAGCAGCGTGGCACGGCGGCGCAGGTCCGGCCACCCGCCGTCCTGCACGTGCGCGACCACCACCAGGCGCCACTCCAGGCCCTTGCTGCGGTGCGCGGTGAGCAGCCGCACGGCGGCACCGCGCGCGCCACGGTCGGCGAGCGTGTCGGCGGGGATCTCCTGCTGCACCAGGGTGTCGAGGAACGCGGCGACGGCGAGGTGCTCGCGGCGCTCGGACACCCGGGCGGCGACGTCGAAGAGCGCGCACACCGAGTCCAGGTCGCGGTGCGCCCGGCGGGCAGCGCCACCGCCCGTCTCCACCGACCGGCGCAGCCGGTGTGGCCACCCGGTGCCCGACCACAGGGTCCACAGCAGGTCCTCGGCGCTGACACCGGCCTCGACCTGCGCCCGGGCGCGGGCCAGCAGCGCCGCCAGGGCGCGGGCCCGCTCGACCTCGATCCCCCCGGTGAGGCCGTCGAGATGGCCGGCGTCGACGACAGCGAGCCGGATCAGCTCGCGCGAGCTGCGCGGGGTGCCACCGTGGACCTGGGCGGCGTCCTTCTCCCGGGCGCGCAGGGCACGGGCGAGACGACGTACGTCGCCGGCGTCGAGACCGCCGAGCGGCCCCGTGAGCAGGGCCTCGGCTCGTCCGGCGTCGACGAACCCGACATCGGCGTGATCGCTGACCTCCAGGTTCACCGCGGCGCGCATGGCCTCCAGGAGCGGCAGCACGGCGGGGTCGCGCACCAGCGGCACCTCGTCGCTGGCGACCTCGACCGGCACCCCGGCCGCACCGAGGGCACGGCGCAGGCCGCCGATGCTGGCCCGGCCCGAGCGCACCAGCACCGCCATCTCGTCCCAGCCGATGCCCTGCTCGAGGTGGGCGCGGCGCAGGATGTCGGCGAGGTGGTCGGCCTCCGCGCGCTCGGTGTCGAAGGTGAGCACCTCGACCCGGCCGGCGCCGTGCGGTCCGGGCGCGCAGTCCGGGGACAGGAAGGCCTCGCGGGCGCCGGCGGGGATGGTTCCCGGCAGCCCGATCCGGCCGGCGACACGCTGCGCGGCGGTCAGGATGCGGGGGCCGAAGCGCCGGGTGGTCCGCAGCGCGACCACGTCGCCGGGACGGCCGTCGGCGTGCGGGAATTGGGTGGGGAACTCGAGGATGCCGCGGACCTCGGCGCCGCGGAAGGCGTAGATGGACTGGTGCGGGTCGCCGACCGCGACCAGGTCGCGCCCGCCGCCGGCGATCGCCTGCAGCAGCGCCACCTGGCCGGGGTCGGTGTCCTGGTACTCGTCGACGAAGACGTGCCGGAACTGCTGCCGCAGCTCGTCGCGGTGCACCTGCGCCTCGATCACCGCGCGCCGGATGAGGTCGGCGTAGTCGGTGGCGCCGAGGCTGTCCAGGGAGTCGAGGTACTGCTCGAGGAAGAGTCCGGCGGCGACGTACTCCTCGATGCCCTCGGCCTCGCCGAGCTCGCGCAGCTCGTGGCCGTCCATGCCCTTCTCCCGGGCGCGGGCGAGCACCGCGTGCACCTCGCGGGCGAATCCCCGGGTCTGCCGGGCGCGGTGGAACCGCTCCGGCCAGCGCACCGACTCGGGGTGGTCGGCGAGCAGCTCGCGCAGCACCACGTCCTGCTCGGGGGCCGACAGCAGCCGCAGGGGCGCCTCGTAGAGCTCGGTCGGCGCATAGCGACGGACCAGTGCGTAGGCGAAGGAGTGGAAGGTCGAGCTCAGCTGCGCACCGGTGGTGCGGCCCAGGCGGGCGCTGATCCGGTCGCGGAGCTGGTCGGCGGCCTTGCGCGAGAAGGTGAGCGCGAGCACCTCGTCGGGGTGGGCACCGCGCTCCTCGATCCGCTCGACGATGGCCTCCACCAGCGTCGTGGTCTTGCCGGTGCCCGGACCCGCCAGCACCAGCAACGGCCCACCGGGGTGCTCCACCACCCGGCGCTGGTGCTCGTCGAGCCGCGGCACCGCCGCACCGGACGGCGCGGGCGCGAACCGGTAGCTCACCTGGGGGCTGGGCTTTTCCACGCGCTCACCTCATCACGACGACCCGACGGAACCGTCGGGTGGTGCCGCTGCGGGTGTCGCGGCCTCACACGAGGGTGAAGTCGGCGAAGTCGAAGCCCGGCGAGACCAGGCAGCTGACGAGCGCGTCGCGGTCGCTGACCAGGGTGCGCTGCCACACGTCGGCGGGCACCAGGCCCTGGGGCGACTCGGGCCCGACGACCAGCCGGTCCCCCGGCTCGGGCACCGCTCCGCGGCCGCCGAGCTCGACGGTGACCGTGCCCTCGTGGGCCAGCCAGGTCTCGTCGGAGCGCACCCGGTGCCAGGCGGAGCTCTCGCCGGCCGGCAGCAGGAAGTAGATCAGGGTCGCGGTGGGCCGCACCCGGCCGTCGGGCAGGGTCACGGTGACGGGCGAGGCCCAGGTCTGTCGGTACCAACCACCCTCGGGGTGCGGCTCGAGGCCCAGCTCCACGGCACGCGCAGGTCGCAACATGCGCCAAGTCTGCCGGGGTGGGACGACGGCGGCAGGCATCGGCTGAGTACCGGTACTCAGTGCGGTTGAGTGCACACCCGCTGCTGCCGACGCGCGCGGTCCGGCTTGATGGCCTCATGAGATACGCCGATCCCGCCGTGTGCCCCGAGTGCCGCTCCCCGATCGCCAGCGGAGTGCCGGTCTGCCCGACCTGCCGGCTGCTGGTGCGCCACCCGCTCGCCGTCGACCTGTTCCGCACACTGCGGCGCGCCGACACCCTGCTCGGTGAGCTGCGCACGGCGAGCGACGCCTTCCACTCCGGCGCCCTCGCCCGCGCCTCCGTGCCCGCCGCCGCGTCGGCCCGCACCTCTCCCGCCGCCGGGGGTGTCGCGGGCCCGGTCGCCGCGACGCCGAGCGGGCCGCCCACACCGCCGTCCGCACCCCCGTCCGCACCCCCGTCCGCACCCCCGGCCGCACCCCCGGCCGCAGTGCCCGCCCCGCCCGCCCGCACGGGCGTGGCGATGACGTCGGTGCCCAAGATCCTGCTCGGCCTCGGAGCGCTGTGCCTGCTGGTCGCCGCGGCCGTGTTCCTCGCGGTCTCCTGGTCGACGCTCGGCGTCGGCGGCCGTACGGCGGTCCTGGCGGGCTTCACCGTCCTGAGCGGTGCGGGCGCGCTGGGCCTGCAGCGCGCCGGCCTCCGGATCGCGGCGGAGTCGCTGTCGGTGGTCTCGCTCGGCCTGCTCGGGCTCGACCTGACCGGGGCGGGTGCCGCCGGCTGGTTGGGCGACATCGGCCCCGGCGGCACCGCCCTGGCCAGCGGTGTCGTGGTGGCCCTCGCAGGCCTCGGTCTGAGCCTGGTGCGTCCGCCGCGAGGGTCGCGGCTGTCCGCTCCGCAGGTGGTCGCTGCCGTCGCCGTGCTGGTGGCCTACCTGGGAGCGGTGCGGGTGAGCGGTGACTGGTTGGCGCCGAGCCACGTGCTGACGGCGTGGGGTGTCGTGGCGTTCCTCGGGGCGCGGCGTCTCGCGATGCCGCTGCTGGGCCGGTGCCAGGTCGCGGTGGCCGCGTTCTGCTGGACGCTCGGTGCCGCGGTGGCCGGGTTCCGAGTGGTGGCCGAGCCCACGCTGCACGAGCTCTGGATCGACGGCTCCGGGTGGTCGCTGCTGCTGAGCGGCGCCGCGCTGCTGGCGCCGGGAGCGCTGCTGGCCCGCCGGGACCTGCTGGTCGCAGGCGCCAGCGGCGCGGCCCTGGTCCTCACCGGCGTGCTCACCGCACCCAGCCTCGACGAGGGCCTGGGTGTGCTCGGCATCGTCGCGCTGGCCGTCACGGCGGCGTGGGTGGTCGCGCTCGCCGTGCTGCCGGCGCCGTGGCGCGGGGTGGCGCTGGCTCCGTCCGCCATGGGCAACCTGGTGCTGCTGGTGCTGGGGTCGTGGACGGCCCTGCTCGCTCTGGACCGCTGGGCCGCGATCGGCGTGCTGTTGGAGCGCGACCTGGGCATCACGCTGCGCGGTCCGGAGCCGGTGGCCGAGCCGTTGCTGCTGGTGCCCTCCCTGCTCGTCGTGGTGGCCTGGACCGCACTCGTCACCACGGGGCGCCGGCCGTCTCAGCGCGCCGGGTGGCTCGGCGCCGCCGGCGTCGTGGCCGGCCTGGGCGCCGCCGCCACCCTCGCGTCGTACGACGTGGCGCTGGCGCTGCCCGTCACGGTGCTCCTGTGCGTGGCGCTCGGCACGGGCGCCGTGGCACTGGGCCGGCGCGGCCCGACGGCGGACGCGAGCGCGTGGCTGGCCGTCACGCTGGCGGGCGCGGCAGGCGTCGCGGCGCTGCCCAGCGCTCCGCTGACGATGCTCGTGGCCGGTGCGGCCACGGTGCTGGCGCTGGTCCTGGCCACCGCCGACCCCCGGGGCGCGACCGCGGCCGGCAGTGTCGCAGCCGCGCCGCTGCTGGCGATGGCGACCACGGGCGCGATCCTCACCACCGGCGCGAGCACAGCCTGGTTGGCGATCCCCGTCCTCGTGGCCCTCGGCGTGCTGGCGCTGGCGTTGGCGCGACCCACCGTCGAGCTGCCCGCCGCGGTGGTGGCGGTGCTCTGGCTGCCCATCTCGTTGCCGGCCGTGACGGACCTGGGCGGGTTCGTGGCGCTGTGGCTGACGGTGGCGGGCTCGGTCCTGGCCGCAGCGGCCGTGATCCACCCGCATCGTCGCGACTGCGGCTGGGCCGGCGGCGCGCTGCTGCTGCTGGCGTGCTGGGTGCGCCTGGTGGACCTGGAGGTCACCGCCCCCGAGGCCTACACGTTGCCGCTGGCCGCCGCCCTGCTGGGCCTGGGCGCGTGGCGGCTGCACGTGTCCGCGGCCACCGGCACCCTCCAGGCACTGCTGCCGGGCCTGCTGGTGGGCACCGTGCCGTCGCTGCTGTGGGTGCTGGCGGACCCGGTCTCGCTGCGGGCCCTGGCGCTGGGCGCGGCATGCCTGGCGCTCACCGTGGGCGGCGCGGCGCTGCGCTGGAGCGCGCCGCTGGCGGTCGGCGCCGGCATCGGGGCGGCCCTGGTGCTGCGGGAGCTGGGTCCCTACGCCGGCGAGGTGCCGAAGTGGGTGTGGATCGGCCTGGCCGGGGCGCTGCTGACCGTCGTCGGCATCACCTGGGAGCGCCGCCTCGACGAGGTCCGTCGGGCTGCGGGCCGGCTGGGCCGGCTGCGCTGAGCACCCGGCGTGCACCCGGCGTGACGTGGTGTTGCCCCTCCCGTGACACCACGTCACGCCAGACCTGCTAGACAAACCCCATGGCTACCACTGCACTCGGGGGCAACCCCGTCAACACCGTCGGCGAGCTCCCCGCGGTCGGCTCCGCCGCTCCCGCGTTCGAGCTGGTCGGCTCCGACTTCGCCACCGTCACGCTGCCCGAGGGCTCGCGTGCGGTGCTCAACATCTTCCCCAGCGTCGACACCGGCGTGTGCGCGGAGAGCGTGCGCAAGTTCAACGCGCTGGCCGCCGGCCTGGAGAACACCGTCGTCATCAACGTCTCGGCTGACCTGCCGTTCGCGCAGGCCCGGTTCTGCGGCGCCGAGGGCATCGAGGACGTCACCTCCGCCTCGGCGTTCCGCTCCTCGTTCGGCACCGACTACGGCGTGAAGATGGTCGACGGCAAGTTCGAGGGCCTGCTGGCCCGCTCGGTGGTCGTCGTCGACGCCGACGGCAAGGTCGTCTACACCGAGCTGGTGCCCGAGATCGCCACCGAGCCGGACTACGACGCGGCGGTCGCCGCGCTCGGCTGACCCCGCGTCACACCGACCCACGAGCCCCGGGGACCCCACGGTCCCCGGGGCTCAGTCGTCGGTGGCGGGGTCCCAGAACGCCCGCGGCATGTCCAAGGCACCGCTGGCGCGCAGCGGCGTGCCCTCCGCGCGGTAGTGGGCCCGGGCGCGTTCGCCGTGGCTGGGCGGCAGCGAGCCGTCGGCACGCACGACCCGCCACCACGGCACCGGTGCGCCGTGCCGGGCCAGCGCGGTGCCGACGCGACGCGGGCCACCGCCGAGCACGGCCGCCAGGGCGCCGTACGTCGTCACCCGGCCGGGCGGGACCTGCTCGACCAGGTCGAGCAGGCTCTCGACGTACGTCTCGTCCACGGGCGCCATTCAACACGCGGCCCCGGCGTCCGGCCGCGTCCGGCCGCACACGCGCCGAGAGCCCCGTCCGGTGCGGACGGGGCTCTCAGTTGCTCCCTCGTGCGGTAGACGCATGTCGAGTCGCAGGGCGCAGGCGGGGCGTGCCAGCCGGCGCTAGGAGTTCAACGAACCGGCGGCGGGCTGGTTACGACAGCTCGGCGCCCGTCGGCGCTGCCGGCCCGGCTCAGTAGCTGGGCTGGCTGGGGTCGATCTGGTTGACCCAGGCCACCACGCCGCCACCCACGTGGACCGCGTCGTCGTACCCGGCGCCCTTGACGACGGCCAGGCACTCCGCAGAGCGCACGCCCGACTTGCAGTGCAGCACGACCTGCTTCCCGGAGTCGACGCTGGGCAGCTGGGACAGCGCGTTGCCGTTGAGGAACTCGCCCTTGGGGATCAGCACCGCGCCCGGGATGTGGTTGATCTCGGCCTCGGCGGGCTCGCGGACGTCGACGAGCACGAAGTCGCGGCTGCCCTCCTCGCGCTCCTTGAGCATCGCGTCGAGCTGGGTGACGCTGATCGTGGCGTCGGCGGCGGCGTCGGCGGCCTCCTCAGAGATCGCGCCGCAGAACGACTCGTAGTCGATCAGGTCGGTGACCGTCGGGTTCTCGCCGCACAGCGCGCAGTTGGGGTCCTTGCGGACCTTCAGCTTGCGCCACTCCAGCTCGAGTGCGTCGTAGATGACGAGCTTGCCGATGGCCGGCTCGCCGGCGCCGATGAGCACCTTGATGGCCTCGTTGACCTGGATGGAGCCGATCTGGGCGCACAGCACACCCAGCACGCCACCCTCGGCGCAGGAGGGGACCATGCCCGGCGGCGGCGGCTCCGGGTAGAGGCAGCGGTAGCAGGGGGCGTCGTCGGCCATCGTCGGCGCGAACACCGAGGCCTGGCCGTCGAAGCGGTAGATGGAGCCCCACACGTACGGGATCCCCAGGAAGTACGCCGCGTCGTTGACCATGTAGCGGGTGGCGAAGTTGTCGGTGCCGTCGACGATCAGGTCGTAGCCGGAGAAGATCTCGCGCACGTTGTCGTTGTCGAGACGCTCGTTGTGCACGATCACGTTCACCAGCGGGTTGATCTCGGCGATCGACTCCTGCGCGGAGACCGCCTTCGGCCGGCCCACGTCGGACTGGCCGTGGATCACCTGACGCTGCAGGTTGGACTCGTCGACCTCGTCGAACTCGACGATGCCGAGCGTGCCGACACCGGCGGCGGCGAGGTAGAGCAGCGCCGGGCTGCCCAGGCCACCCGCGCCGATGACGAGGACCTTGGCGTTCTTCAGCCGCTTCTGCCCGTCCATCGCCACGTCGGGGATGATCAGGTGGCGGCTGTAGCGGCGGACCTCGTCGATGGTCAGCTCGGCAGCCGGCTCGACCAGCGCGGGAAAGCTCACGTCGTAACTCCTCGTTGTCGTCTGCCCCGGGGCTCACACCGCGGGGTCACCGGGTCCAACGCCACCGACGGGCGAACTGTTCCCGGTATCTCCATGGTCCCCGTGCCCCTCACGCCCTCCGCGCCGCGTCCCGTCATCCGGACCGGGCTGTGCCGGGACCCGGGCCTACCAGCGAGTAGTGTTCGGGACGTGGCAAGTCAGCAGCTCAACTCGGACGAGAACCCCGCACGCGGCGTACGCCTGCCGCGGCGCGAGCGACGGGCACAGCTGCTCTCCGCGGCGCTGGAGGTCTTCGTCGCGCAGGGCTACCACGCCGCCGCCATGGACGACATCGCCGAGCGCGCAGGCGTCTCCAAGCCCGTGCTCTACCAGCACTTCCCCGGCAAGCTCGAGCTCTACCTGGCCATCCTGGACGCCGCCTGCGACTCGATCATCGCCAGCTGCCGCGCCGCCCTGGAGTCCACCCACGACAACAAGCGGCGCGTGGCCGCGGCGATCGACGCCTTCTACGCCTACGTGGCGCACGACACGGGCGCCTTCCGCCTGGTCTTCGAGTCCGACCTGACCAGCGAGCAGGCGGTGCGCGACCACGTCGACCGGGTCACCGCCGAGTGCGCCGACATGATCGCCGCGGTGATCCGCGACGACGCCGGCCTGCCCGCCCCGGCCGCGCGGCTGCTCGCCGTCTCCTTGGTCGGCATGGGCCAGGTCAGCGCGCGGTTCTGGCTGGCCGACACCGACAACGGCGCCTCCGGCCTGACCCGGGAGGAGGCTGCGGCACTGGTCTCCGGGCTGGCCTGGCGCGGCATCCGCGGCTACCCGCTGAGCGACGAGCACGCCGACGGCTGAGCCCGGGCCCCGGCCGTCGGGCCGGCTCGGGCCGACCGTCGGGCCACTCGTCAGGGGGCGTGACTAGGCTGACCACGGCGGCCGGGTCCCCTCGGCCGCGCTGAGACGCCGAGGCAGACACGAGGAGAACCACCATGACCGTCGAGGTCAAGATCGGTGTGCAGAACACCGCCCGGGAGCTCGTCATCGAGACCGACGAGTCCAACGAGTCCGTCGCGGGCCTGGTCCGCGAAGCGCTCGGCCAGGACGACGGTGTGCTGACCCTGACCGACACCAAGGGCAAGGTCACCGTGGTCCCGATCGCCAACCTCGCCTACGTCGAGATCGGCCGCAGCGTCGCCGGGCAGGTCGGCTTCCGCAGCTGAGGCCCCTCGCGGGTCGCACCCGGCGCCGGCGTCGCACGCAGGTGCGTCGTCGGCGCGGGTGCCTACACTGAGCCCGTGAGCCGAACGCGGACCTACGAGTACGCGCGCCTGTGGGTGCCGCTGTACGACGCTGCCGCGCAGGCCGTCACCCGGCCGGTCTACCTGATCGAGGCCGCGGACGGCTTCGAGGGCGTCGCCGCGGAGAAGAACACCACCCTGATGGGGCTGTTCAGCGAGCTGGGCGGCGAGGGCTGGCGGATCGAGCCGACCGCGATGCGGGTGGACACCCCGGACCCGGCCATCCAGCTGCTCATCGATGCCACCCTCGACGAGGCCGACCACGCCACCGCGCCCGAGCAGCTGGCCAGCGCGGTCGGCTCCGGCGGTGACCCGGCCGGGACCGTGGCGCAGTTCGACGTCTACAACATGCGGCGGCGCGGCCGCGCCTGACACCGCTGCCTGGGACGGTCCGCTCCGGAACGCCCAGCACGCACGCTCAGTGCGCGAAGAGGTCGCCGAGCTCGGCGACCCGGTCCAGCACCTGCGCCGGGGTGAACTGCTCCAGGGCGAGCGGGTCGTGGGCCCCCGCCTCGACCTCCTCCCACGTCAGCGGCGTGGCGACCTGGGGCCGTGGCGTGGCACGCAGCGAGTACGGCGCCACGGTCGTCTTCGACCCGGCGTTCTGCGACCAGTCGAGGAACACCTTGCCGCGGCGGCGCGCCTTGGTCATCGTGGCGGTGACCAGGTCGCCGTGCTCGGCCTGCAGGCCCTCGGCGACCTCCTTGGCCAGCGCCGTGGTCTCCTCGGGGTCGCGGGGCTCGGGCAGCCGGGCGTAGAGGTGCAGCCCCTTGCTGCCGCTGGTCACCGGCAGCGCCTCCAGTCCGTGCTCGGCGAGGGTCTCGCGCACCCACAGCGCGACCTGGCAGCACTCGTGCAGCCCTGCGGGCTCGCCGGGGTCCAGGTCGATCACGACGCGGTCGGCACCTTGCGGGGCGCCGGCGTCGTCGACCGTCCACTGGTGCACGTGCAGCTCGAGCGCGGCCAGGTTCACCGCCCAGACCAAGGTGGGCAGCGTGTCGACGACGGGGAACACGATGGTGTCGCCGTTGCGGCTCGGGCCGCGGCTGCCGGTGGTGGGCACCTCGGCGGTGCGCACCCACCCCGGGGCTCCGGCCGGAACGTTCTTCTCGAAGAAGCTGGACTCCCCCACCCCGTGCGGCCACCTGATCCGCGTCACCGGCCGAGAGCCCAGGTGCGGCAGCAGCACCGGCGCGATCCGGGCGTAGTAGTCCAGCACCTCCCCCTTCGTGGTGCCGGTGGCGGGGAACAGCACCTTCTCCAGGTTCGTCAGCCGCAGGGTGCGGCCCTCGACGTCGACGTGCACCTCGGTGCCCGGCTGCTGCGGGCGTGCCATCAGTCCGCTCCCCCGTCCGCGGCGGCAGCGTCCGGCGCGAGGTCGTCGGGGGAAAGGTCGGAGCGCACCCCCTGGAAGGAGGGCTGGCGCAGCCGCTCGTAGCCGCTGCCGTGGGTGTCCACGTCGACCACGACCACCGGCTCCACCCACGTGCAGCCGGTGGCGTCGATGCGCGGCACCTCGTCGGCGAACGGGCTGGCGCCACGGTGCAGCGGGGCGAGCAGCTCGGTGAGCAGGCGGGTCTGCTTCGCCCCGATGCCGCTGCCCACCCGGCCGCGGTAGCGCAGGCCCTCGCCGGTGACCTCGCCGACCAGCAACGCCGCCAGCCGGTCGCTGGTACCGGTCTGCGGGCGCCAGCCACCGACCACGTACGAGCCGCGGTGCCGGTGCGCGAACTTCAACCAGTGCGGGCTGCGCACGCCCGGGCGGTACGGCGAGTCGCGGCGCTTGGAGACGATGCCCTCCAGACCCTGGGCGCGAGTGGCGTCGAAGAGCATCGGGCCGTCGTCGTACTCGACGGGGACCTGCCAGCCGGACCCGGCCAGGTCGAGGTCGGCGAGGCGACGCCGGCGCTCGGTCAGCGGCAGGTCGCACAGGTCCGTGCCCGCGAGCCGGAGCACGTCGAAGACCATGAACGTGGCGGGCACGCGCCGGGCCAGGCGGGCCACGGTCGCGGCCTTGCGCACGTGCATCCGGTCCATCAGCACCCGGAAGTCCGGCACGCCGCGCTCGTTGAGTGCGATGATCTCGCCGTCCACGACGGTGTCGGAGCCCACCGGCGGCGGCGTGGTCAGCTCGGGCCACGCCGGCGTGATGGAGTTGCCGTTGCGGCTGCGCAGCGCCACCTCGCCGGCGGTGATCGTGGCCAGGGCGCGCACCCCGTCCCACTTCACCTCGTGGCACCACTCCTCGCCGGGCGGGACGTGCGTGCCCGGCGTGGCCAGCATCGGCAGCAGGTCGCTCACCCCGACATCATGCCCGGCCGCTGCGCACCGGGCCGGCATCCGGCCCCGCACCGTGATCTCGACCCTCGATCCGCACTGGCGCCCCCACGTAGGGTGAGTCACATGCGTGCGATCTGGAAGGGCGCGGTCTCCTTCGGCCTCGTCAGCGTGCCCGTCAAGCTCTACAGCGCCACCGAGAGCCACGACGTCTCGTTCCGCCAGGTCCACGCCAAGGACGGCGGCCGGATCAAGTACCAGCGCATCTGCTCGATCGACGGCGAGGAGGTGCCCTACTCCGACATCGCCAAGGGCTACGAGACCGAGGACGGCGAGATGGTCGTCCTCGACGACGAGGACCTCGCGAACCTGCCGACCACCTCCTCGCGCGAGATCGCGGTGGAGAAGTTCGTCCCGGCCGACCAGATCGACCCGATGCTGTTCGAGAAGTCCTACTACCTCGAGCCGGAGGGCAGCGCCGCGAAGCCGTACGCGCTGCTGCGCCAGGCGCTGCTGGACGCCAACCGGATGGCGGTCGTCACCGTCGCACTGCGCCAGCGCACCACCACCGCCGTGCTGAGGGTTCGCCCGACCGAGAACGGCGACGTGATCGTGCTGCAGACGATGATGTGGCCCGACGAGATCCGCGTCCCCGACTTCACCGTGGAGTCCGGCGAGGTCAAGGACGCCGAGGTCAAGATGGCGAAGATGCTCATCGAGACCCTCGCCGGGGACTTCGACCCCAGCGAGTTCGAGGACGACTACGCCGAGGCCGTCGAGGCGATGGTGAAGACCAAGATCGAGGGCGGCGAGGTCAAGCGCACCGAGACCTCGACGAAGTCCGGCGGCGAGGTCGTCGACCTGCTCGCAGCACTGCAGCGCTCGGTGGAGGCGGCGAAGACCTCGCGCGGCGAGTCCACCCCCGACGAGAACGACGGCTCCGGCTCGAAGGGCAGCGGGTCGAAGGGCAGCGGCTCGACGGCGAAGAAGAGCGCCGCCAAGAAGACCGCGACGAAGAAGTCGGCCGCCAAGAAGGACTCCTCGGGCGGGTCGGGCAAGAGCACGACCAAGAAGGCCGCCGCCAAGAAGAGCACGACGGCGAAGAAGAGCGCCGCGAAGAAGACCGCGGCCCGCAAGGCCAGCTGAGCCCGACCCGGCCCGATCCGGCGCGGTCGGAGCGGCGTACGCCGGAGGTCACGACTCGGCGTACGGAAGCTCACGAGTCGGGGGACGGAAACTCACGACTCGGCGGGCGGGGATCAGCTGGTGGCGTCCTCGGCGCTGCGGATCAGGGGCTTGACCGCGTCGATCGAGCGGATCCGGCCGCTGGTGACCGGTGTGTCGGCGTCGGAGAAGAGCGCGGTCGGGATCCCGATCAGCTGTCCGTCGTTGTTGATCGCCATGCCGCCGGAGTTGCCCGGCGCGATCCGGGCGTCGGTGTCGAGCTCCGAGCGCGGTCCCAGCTCCGGGTCGTTGAGCACGGTGGAGATGACTCCGGTGGTCACCGTGATCGAGTCGCCGGAGCCGGCCACCGCCGGGAAGCCGAGCACCGTGACGTCGTCGCCGGCCCGCAGGTCGTCGGAGTTGCCGATCGGCACGGTGGGCAGGTCGAGCGTCCCGTCGAGGTCGCTGCCGTCGGCGTTGGCGTAGATCTGCAGCACCGCCGCGTCCAGCTCGCCGTCGGCATCGACGACCCGGGCCCGGTAGGCGGCCGGCGCGTTGGTGTCCGTCATGCCGTCGGTCAGCGAGACGAGCAGGAAGTCGGGGTTCGCGATCTGGTCGCCGCCGTACTGCTCCGAGAGGCCGGCGGCCTCGGGCTGGGCGACGTGCGCGTTGGTCAGGATCAGACCATCGGCGCGGATGATCGATCCGGAGCCGTGGTAGGTGCCGGTGCGGGACGGGTCGCCGAGCAGGTGGGTCTCGGCGGTGATCTTCACGGTCGCCGCCTTTGCGGCTTCGAGCTCCGCGGGGGTCAGGTACGCCGGGGTGCTGGGGTCGCCGTCGGCGCTCGCGGAGCCCTCCGGTGGGGCGGTGCGCAAGGAGCCATCGTCGCGGGCGATGAACCAGGCACCCGCCAGCACGCCGATCGCCAGCACCAGGGCGGCGGCCACCGCGCCCCAGACCACCAGCTGCCGGCGCAGCCGGCGGCGCGCGATCCGGCGCTCCTCCTCCACCGCGGACAGGATCGGCACCAGGCTCAGCTCCGGCCCGGCGACGGGGTGCCCCAGGCGCAGGTCGAGCCGCTCGTCGAAGCGGCGCTGCACCACCCGGCGGCCGTCCGCGAAGGTGCCCTCGTTGGACAGGTTCACGTACACCCAGCCGTCGGGCACCGCGTCGATGCGCCCGTGCATCCGCGAGCAGGAGGGGTCGGTGAGCACCACGGTGGCGTCGCTGCGCCGGCCCACGGTGATCTGCGCGGGGTGACGGAACCGGTGCTCGCGGCCCTCCGCCACGATCAGCAGGTCCGGCCCGCTGCGCGGCGCTACGACGCCGGGCTGGCCCGGCGCACCCGGCTGCGGCCGGGCCACGGCCAACACCTGGGTGGCGTCATCGCCGGGCAGCACCACACTGCTGCCGGGCGGGAGCGCGGGACGCGCGCCGGGCTGGCTGGGCTCGCCCGACCGGGGCTGCTCACCGTGGGCGGGAGTGCTGGGGACCGGGGTGCCGTGGGCGGGGGTGCCTGGCGCCTGTGGCGCGAACCGGGCACCTGCCGGGGCCGGTTGGCCACCGGGCGCAGCCGTGGGCGGACCTGACGGCGGGGCCGCGGGCGGATTCGCCGGCATCGACGGCGGCGGAGTCGACGGCGGCGCGTACGGGCTCCACCGTCCGGGCGCCGGCGGCGGTACGGGCGCCGGTGCGGCCACCGGCGGTGCCCCGGACTCCTCGGCGCGCGGCTGGTACTGCTCGGCCGGGACGAGGGTGAGCGTGCTGCCGGCTGCGGGCGGGCCGCAGCGCACCACGGTCCGCCCGCTCACCCGGTGCTCGCTGATCCGGTGGTCGTCGACGAACGTGCCGAACTGGCTGCCGGCGTCGACCAGCACCCACCCGTCGTCGGTGGCGCGCAGCTCGGCGTGCCGGCGTGAGACGGAGCCGGCGGTCAGCACCACGTCGGCCTCGATGGCCCGGCCGATCCGGAACACGGGCTTGCCCTCGAGGCGGAGCACACGACCCTCGACCTCGACCACCAGCGCGGACGTCATCATGCCCCCCACCTAGGTCACCTCTCCGGCGGGACGGTGCACCACGACGGTGGAGCTGCGGATCTGGATCCGGGCGCCGTCGACCAGCTCGATGGTCCGATCCGGCTGCAGCAGGAAGCTCTGCCCGCCCGGGTAGGTCACCGGCCAGGAGAAGTCGGAGGCGTTGTGCAGCCCCCAGCGCTCGAGCGACTGCGGGTGCTGGCGCACCCGGGCCAGCACGGTCGGGTGGTCCACCCCGGAGGTCAGGTGGTCGGTGCGGATCGTGGTCTGCGGCCCGACCGCCACGGTGCGCCGGCCCACCTGCAGCAGGTAGGGCGGCCGGATCTCCGTGCCGTCCTGCCAGCACGCCACGCTGTCCTCGCCCCGGCTCCAGAAGTTCGTCGTACCGCACGACGGGCAGGCCAGCATGCCGTCGCGCAGCCGGTCCATGGCCTTGATCCACTGGCCCTCGGTGACCCGGGCGCCGGGGTTGTCCAGGCCGTCCACGAACGCCTGCACGAACAGGTCACGCAGCGCAGGCGGATAGATCCGCCAGTACTGCTGCACGATCTGCGCGGGCCGGTTCTCGGCACGATCCGGGTGCATGCAGAACAGCGGGTCGGTGCCGAAGTGGGTCATCAGCCAGTGCGCGTCGCGCATCCCGGCGTCCGTGCGGGCGCCCTCCAACGGGTGGCCGAGGAACAGCGCGTAGAAGAGCAGCACCGCCAGCGAGTGCCGGTCGGTGTCGGTGTTGGGCAAGGTGCGGTAGGTGGTGTCGCGCACCACCTCCGGCGCCATGAAGTACGGCGTCCCGAGCACCCGCCCGGTGCCGTTGTCGATGCCGACGTTGTCGTTGTCGCAGATCAGCACGTCACCGTTGGCGGGGTCGAAGAAGACGTTGCCGAAGGAGATGTCGCGGTAGCACAGCCCGCGCGCGTGCAGCCGCAGGAAGCTGTAGCTCAGCTGCCGGCACAGCTCGATGATCGAGGAGAACGACACGTCGAGCGGCTTGCCGTCCCGGTCGGCGTTGAGCAGCAGGTAGCTGAGCTCCAGGAAGCGCGGGTGCCGCAGCGCCATCACGTAGCCGAAGCTGGGCTCGGTGCCCACGCGGGCCATGCTGAGCGGCCACAGGAACCGCTGGTGCGGGGAGCCGATCTCGACCAGCTGCTGCATCTCGTCGTACTGCTGGGCGGTGGCGCTCTCCGGCTTGTACCACTTCAGCGCGAGCGGCTCCCCCGTCTCGCGCCGGACCTCGAAGACGTAGCCCTGGCCGCCCTGACCCAGGAGCGAGGCCACGCGGGCACGCCCCAGCGGTCCCAGATCGACCTCGACGCCCTCTGCCAGCACCATCGCCCGTGCCCGACCTCCGTGATTCGTCCTGCTCGACCTGCGTGACAATGTATAGCCTGGGCGAATCGGGGCCGTCCCAAACCAGTCCTGACGGCATCACCCTCCCCGGCCGGGCAGCGGCCGGAGTCGACCAGCAGAGGAGAGCGGCGATGAGCGACCGGCTGGGAGGCGCGCTGGCACGCAAGCCGCTGCACTTCATCTTCGTGCTCGACGTGTCGGGCTCGATGCTGCGCGGCGGCCGCATCCAGGCGCTGAACAACGCGATCACCGAGGTGCTCCCGCACCTGCGCGACGAGGCCCGCGCCAACCCGCACGCCGAGCTGCTCGTGCGGGTGCTGGCCTTCGCCAACGAGGCGAAGTGGGTCATCGAGGACCCGACCCCGGTGGACAGGGTGCACTGGCAGCGGCTGGAGGCGGTGCCGCGCGGCTTCACGGAGCTCGGCAGCGCGCTGCAGACCCTGGCCGGCGCCCTCGACGACCTCGACGAGTCGCACAGCGCCTTCCCGCCGGCGATCATCCTGGTCTCCGACGGTCGGCCCACGCAGAGCACCGGCGTCAGCTTCGCCGAGGGCCTGCAGACGCTGCTCAACAACAAGTGGGGTGCCACCGCCGTCCGGCTGGCCCTCGGCGTGGGCCGCGACGCGGACATGCACTCGCTGCGCAGGTTCATCGGCGACGAGGACGTGCCGCTGCTGCGCGCCGACAACCCCGAGCAGCTCGTGGAGTACATCGTGTGGGCCTCCAAGGCGGCCTCCAAGGTGGCCTCGCGCCCGGTCGTCGGTCCCGGCAGCGGGATGGGTGCCCCGCCCCCGAACGCGATCGGTGACCCGATCTGGAGCACCCTCGGATGACGCACCGCTGGACGACGCTGTCCGGCACGACGATCGGCTCGGTGCACGTCCGCGACCGCCTCCCCCTCCAGGACGCCGTGCTGACCTGGAGCGACCCGCACACCGGGCACGCCGTGGTCGCGGTCGCCGACGGCCACGGACATCGGCTGCACTTCCGCAGCGACACCGGTGCCGCGCTCGCCGTCGTCACCGCCGTCGAGGAGCTGCGCCGGACCGCGGGGTCGCTGGCCGACCTGCGCGGTGACGACGCGAGTGCCGCGCTCGAGCTGGCCCGCACGGCCGGCGCCGCGGTGGTGGCCGGCTGGCAGGAGAAGGTCCGGCACCACCTGGCAGCCAACCCGTACTCGGCGGCCGAGGAGGAGCTCGGCGCCGGCGCCGACCCGCTGCGCGCCTACGGCACCACGGTGCTCGCGGCCGTGGCGGCGGGCGACGTCGTCGTGTTCGTGCAGATCGGGGACGGCGACACGGTCGTCGTCAACGGCGAGGGGGTGGCCTCCCGGCCGCTGCCCGAGGACCCCGACCTCGACGGCCTGCACACCAGCTCGCTGTGCCAGCCGCGCCCGCTGGACTCCCTGCGGGTGGCCGCGCTGCCGGTGAGCAGCGAGGACGTGGCGCTGCTGTTCCTGTGCACCGACGGCTTCAGCCGCTCCCGCGTCGACGCCGCCGGCTGGTGGCGCCAGACCGGCGAGCAGCTGCTGGACTTCGCGCGCCGGCGCGGCCTGATGTGGGTGCGCGACCAGCTGCCCGAGTGGCTCGCCGAGCCCGCGCTCGTGGGCGGCGACGACACCACGATGGCGCTGCTGGTGCGCGCCGACGTCGCCGGGATCAGTCGTCCCGACCTCGCCGAGACCGTGGAGGTGCCTGTCACCGCCGAGCGGCCCGCGGACCGCAGCGTGCCGCCTCCCGCCTGAGGCGGGGTCTCACTCGTCGCTGGGCCACCACTTCTCCAGCGCGGCCAGGTTCCCGTCGAAGCTCCACGCGACGCCGTAGCAGTAGCAGTCGGCCTTGTCCCAGTCCCAGTACACGGTCGCCGTCCTGCCGTCGGCGTCACGGTAGGCGTAGTAGGCGCCCTCGGGGTCGCCGTCGCCGAGCTGCCAGGTCCCGCCCCCGCCCTGCTTGCCGCCGTTCTTCCCGGCCTCCTTGTGCTTCGAGCGGTAGTACCGACGGTTGCCCTTCATCCCCTTCGCGGAGGTGTAGCGACCGACGTTGACCACGAGCGAGTTGCCCGGCACCTTGCACCGGCTCTCCTCGGTCTCGTCGACGAAGAACGTGCGCTGACGGGTGCACTCGGAGATGTCCATGTTGAGGTTGATGAACTCACGCAGCGTGGGGTGGGCGGGGCTCGTCGGCGACTGCACCCGCGGCTGCGTCTGCTTGTACGACGCGACGACCGAGTCGATCTTGGCGGTCGCGTCCCCGGTGATCGTCACCGACTGCAGGGCCGGCCTGCTGTCCCAGTAGACCAGCGCCGGGTCGGAGGTGCCGGCCCGCTCGGGGTCGAACTCGTACAGGGCGGTGGTGCCGTTGTCGGCCGTCATCGTGCCGGCCCGGTAGTCCAGGCGGGCGGACCGGGCCGCGCTGAGCGCGTCCTCGTCGGCGTAGGTGACCAGGCGCAGCACCCCGGCCGGTACGGCGCACTGCACGACCTCGCCCTGGCCGGGGCCGGGATCCTGTGCCTCACAGTCGCTGGCGCCGGTCGAGATCGAGGTGGCCAGGGCGCGGTACCGCTCGTCGATCGCGGCCGCGGAGACGTCGACCGGCCTCTCGGGGCTCGGGTCCGGACCGGGGGCCGGGTCGTCGCCACCGCCGGCGAGCACGGCCGCGGTGACGCCGCCGACCACGACCACGACGCCTGCCACGGCCGCCGCCACCCAGAGCACCGGCCCGCGGCGCCGTCGGCCACCACCGGCGGCCGGCGGCCACGACGATGAGCCCGAGGACGGTGACGACGACGGTGCGGCGGGCGGCCACGACGACGGACCCGAGGACGGTGACGAGGACGGTGACGAGGACGGTGCGGCAGGCGGCCACGACGACGGTGACGAGGACGGTGACGAGGAGGGTGCGGCAGGCGGCCACGACGACGGGGGTGCGGAGGTGGGCGGAGCCGAGGCGGGCGGGGCGGAGGGCGACGGCCACTGCGCCGCCGGCGGCGAGGAGTACGGCGCGCCGGGCGGCGGCAGGTCGGTGGTGCGCCGCTGGGAGCGGTACCGCGCGATCACGGGCGCGGGCACCTTGCCCACCGCGTAGCCCAGCACCGCGGCGGCCCAGCTGCACGAGCCCTGGTCCCCACCGCGGTCGCGGGCCAGGCGCAGCCCGGCCTCCTCGACGGCCCGGGTCGGGTCGGCGCCGCCGTCGATCATCGTCGCCAGCGGCGTGAGCACGTCGAACCGGACCGCGTCGACGAGCAGGTTGATGTCGCCGGTGCTGGCCTGGTCCTCGGCCAGCACGTCGTCGAGGACGCCGCGGAAGCCCGCGTCGTCGGCCAGGATCTCGCGGCCGTGATCGCGGACCAGCTCCGCGAGGGCGTCGTGCAGCTCCATCAGCGCGGCCTCAGACCTTCGCGCCGAGCTCGGCGGAGACGGCGGAGATCCGGTCGGCGACCTCGGCCGCGGTCCGCGGGCGGGCGGTGACGTCGGCGGCCAGGCACGCCTCGACCAGGCTGCGCGCCGCCGGGGCGAGCGTGTCGGCCAACCGTGGCTGGGAGGCCAGGATGGAGCGGACCAGCAGCAGCGGCTCGGTGTCCTTGAGCTCGCCGTACACGCCCAGCCCGGTGAGGGCGAAGTGCAGCGAGGCGCCCAGCGACCAGATGTCGCTGGCCCGCGAGGCCTGCGCGCCGAGCATGATCGCCGGGTCGGTGAACTCCAGCCCGATCTGGCCCAGGCCGGTGGTGACCATGCCGGGCGAGAGCAGCTGGGAGAGGCCGAGGTCGGCCAGCCGGCCACCGTCGGGGGCGAGCAGGATGTTGGCGGGCTTCACGTCGCGGTGCACGATGCCGCGCTCGTGCAGGGCGTGCGCGGCGCGGGCGGCGTCGCGGACCGCGGCGACCCGCTCGGCGACACCGAGCTCGACGTTCGGCTTCTCGAGCGAGCCCAGCGGGCAGTGCTCCATCGCGTAGTAGAAGGCCCCACCGTGCCGGCCGGCGTCGTACACCGCGACCAGTCGGTCGGAGTCCGCGAGGCTGAAGTGCTTGAGCTCGCGGGTGGCGCGCCGGAAGGCGTCGTCGGAGGTCGGGCCGGCGATCACCTTGACGACGACCTCGGCGGCACCGATGCCGAGCCGGGCCGGCGTGCGAGCCAGGTAGTTGGTGCCGTAGTTGGACTCCCCCAGCGCCCGCACGAACTCGTAGTCGGCGATTCCCTGCACAGCGTCCTCCGTCGTGGTCCTCGGCCCTGGCCCGTGGTGGGCCCAAGCATGACATGCCCAGACCGCCGCTCACCTGTCGAAACGCCCCGTCCCGCCCTCGCCGCACAGGGTGGCGAGGTGCGAGGATCGCGAGGCGAGCGTCACCCGCTCCCCGCGCGGGTGGGCGTGCCGCACATCCGGGCGAGTCGGCAGGAGGCCACGGTGACCGAGCCCTCGGCAGCGTCGGTGGTGCCCAGCACCGACCGGGCCGGCTACCTGCCCGCCCGGCCGCTCACCGGCGACCTGACCGAGGAGCTGCTGGCCACCGACATCTGGACCGACGAGCTCGTCGCCCGGGCGGGGATCCCCATCGTCGACGTGCCGTTCGTGACGGTCGGCTCCGGCATCGGCAGCTTCGTCACCGTCGACTACCTGCGGATCGCCGGGGTGCCGACCTCGCAGATCCGGGTCCTGGGCACCCTGGACCACCCGTGGCAGACGTACGAGTACCTCACCCGCGTCTCCCAGGTGCCGCGGCCCGAGCGGCTGCGCTCGGACTCGGCGTCGCGTCCCGACAACATCTGGGGCTTCCCGTCGTACGGCGTCAGCGAGTTCCTGCGCACCGGCAACGTCAAGCTGCTGTGGAACCTGTTCAGCGAGCCGATCTTCTCCGACTACTACACCCCGCGGGCCGGGCAGGCCTTCGAGGCGATGGAGCGCGAGGCCCGGCGCATCGGCTACCACGAGATGCTCATCAAGGGCCTGGTGCGCGTCGTGCGGCGCCGCTACGGCGGCGGCTACTTCACGATCCTCACCCCACCGGCCGGCGCCTCGGCGACGAAGCGGGTGGCGTTCCGCTCGCAGTTCGTCCACGTCGCGGTCGGCTACCCCGGGCTGAAGTTCCTCCCCGAGCTGCAGCGCTACCGCACCGAGCACAACGACTACCGCCACATCGTCAACGCCTACGAGGCGCACGAGCACGTCTACGAGCGGCTGCTGCAGCGCCCCGGGACCGTGTTGGTGCGCGGCGGCGGGATCGTCGCGTCCCGGATCCTGCAGCGACTGATGGACGACCGGCTGCTGCACGGCGCGCAGACCAGCATCGTGCACCTGTTCCGGACCTACATCAACGGACCCAACGACGGCTACGGCAACGAGCACGACCCGCGCCCGGGGGGCGGCGCGCCCCGGCTGACGATGCGTCGCCGCGGCGGCGACGGCTGGGCCTACCAGGGGTTCAACTACCCGAAGTCGGTGTGGGGCGGCCAGCTCAAGGCGCAGGTGCGCAAGCTGGAGGGCGAGCAGCGCGCGGAGCTCTACAAGCGGATGGGCGGCACCAACACGCCGTGGCGCAGGCTCTGGCAGCGGCAGATGGACCAGGGCCGCCGCGAGGGCTGGTACGCCTGCGTGGTCGGCACGGTCGAGGACATGCAGCCGAGCGGGGAGGGCATCCTCAACCTGGTCCGCACGGTGTGCGGCACCGTGCCGATCCAGGCCGACTTCGTCATCGACTGCACCGGCCTGGAGGCCGACATCGCCGAGCACCGGCTGCTCGACGACCTGCTCCGGCACGGCGGCGCGCGCCGCAACCCGGTCGGCCGGCTCGACGTGGACCGCAACTTCGAGCTGATCGGCACCGCCTCGGGCGCTGGCGCGATGTACGCCTCCGGCGCCACCACCCTCGGCGGCTACTTCCCCGGGGTGGACACCTTCCTGGGCCTGCAGGTCGCGGCCCAGGAGATCCAGGGCGACCTCGCCAGGCGCGGGTTCGGCAAGAGGATCGACCCCGTGCGCTCCACCGTGCAGTGGTGGAAGTGGCTGGCAGGGAGCGCGCCGTGAGCGGCCCGAACGGCGAAGGGGCCCGCTGATGCTGCCCACCCTCAACGGACGCCTGCAGACCCGGGTCTTCATGCTCGTGGTGCTCGGCGGCCTGATCACGCTGGTGCTGACCCCGCTGCTGCCCGGCCGCCCCGGCTACGGCACCACCTTCGCGATCCTCGCCACGGTGCTGGTGGCCGGCATCGGATGGGAGCTGGTCTACCACGGCATCCAGCAGTTCCGGTGGGAGAAGGACTGGCCCACCATGTTCGGCCTGCTCACCGCCGTCAACGAGGGTGCGCTGGTCTGGCTGCTCGTCGACGTCGGTGCCGTGCCGGGCATCGAGGCGAACAGCGTCGGTTTCGGCGCCTTCCTCATCGACTTCGTCGTGATCTGGCTGGTGATCTGGGTCTGGACCAACGGCCCCATGCGGGTCCCGTTCATCCGGTGGCGCTTCTTCGGCGGGAGGATCGTGTGATGGAGCAGCCCGTCGCGGCGCAGGTCGCCGGCTCGGCACAGGACTGGTCCGCGGCGAGCGTGGTGCCCGGACCCGGCGCCGGCACCCTGGCCCGGAGCGGGCCGGTGGTGCTGCTGGTCGGATCCCAGGACGCCGACGTCGTACGCCCCTACCTGGAGCAGGCCGCGATGGTCGCCGCCAACGGCGGCCACGGCCGCCAGCTGGTCCGCGGCTACGCGCTGATGCTGTCCACCTCGCTCGAGGACTCCCCCGGCTTCGCCGCGCTCGCGCCACACGCCACGGGGCTGGCGGTGTTCGTCGACGGCAACGTGAGCGTCACCGTCGACGGCGAGACCGTCACCGGCGCGGACTCCCTGGCCTGGGTGGAGCGGCTCATCCCGTGGCCGGTGCACTCCGTCGTCGTCACCCTCCTCGGCACCGACGCGCCCGGGGAGGCGAGCCCGTACCGCCTCGACGGCGGCGTCGTGCCCGCCGGCTCGTTCCGCATCGGGACAGGCGCCCGGCCGCCCGCTGAGCCACCCGCGGCGTCACCCGTGGGGCCACCCGCGGGTGCACCGGTGGGGCCACCTGTCGCGGCGCCTGCGCCACCGCGCCCGGGCCGGCCGGTGCCGCCGGTGCCGCGCGACGAGCGCGTCGGCTTCCAGTCGGTGCTGCTCAGCGACCTCGACGACGACCTCGACGACTTCGAGCCGCTACCGATCGTGGAGGACGACGCACAGGTCGTGGCCCAGGCCCCGCAGGCACGGGTGCGGGGCGTGTACTGCAAGAACCGGCACTTCAACGACCCGCGAGTGCTCTTCTGCGGGATCTGCGGCATCAACATGGTCCAGCAGACCCCCGTGCTCGTCGACGGCGTCCGGCCGCCGCTGGGGGTGGTGGTGCTCGACGACGGGGCGGTGTTCGGGCTCGACCACCCCTACCTGCTGGGCCGCGACCCGGACGTCGACCCGCGGGTCGCCTCGGGTGAGTTCCGGCCGCTGCCGATCATCGACCAGTCCCAGCAGGTCTCCCGCGTGCACGCCCGGCTGGAGCTGCGCGGCTGGGACGTGGTGCTGGTGGACAACCGCTCCACGAACGGCACGTTCGTGCACGTGCCGCGCACCCCCGACTGGGCTCGGCTGCCGCCGGGCGGCGAGCACGTCCTGGGGCAGGGCACCCGGGTGCGGATCGGGCACCGCACGCTGGCGTTCAACACCCACGCCGGTCGCAGCGGGCCCTGACCTCGTCCCCGGCTCAGTCATCGACTCAGTGATCGACTCAGTGATCGGCTCAGTGATCGGCTCAGTGATCGGCTCAGTCACCCGCTCAGCGGGCGGGCACCTCGGCGGCGCCCAGCGGCACGGTGGCGAAGTCGATCGGTGCAGCGTCCAGCTCGGCCCGCACCCGCAACGCCGTACCTGCGCGGCGCAGGCCCGCGACCTCGACCGGTGCGGGCGCCAGGGCCCCGGCGCGCTCCACCGAGCCGAGGACACCGTCCGCGAGCCGCACGCCCCGGGCCGCCAGCGCGGCGCCGGCAGTGCTCATCCGACGGCCCTCACCGTGCAGCTCGAGCACCGCGCCACGTGCGGTCGCGAGCCGCGCGCCGAGCAGGAGCGCCGCCTCGCCGTCGGCGTCGCTGCTGGCGTGCACCACGACGGCAGCGCCGGGCTCGGGTGACGGCGTGCCGGGGGCGACGAGCACCACCGGCGCCTCGGTGGCCGCGCCCACCGCGACCAGCGCCGGGTCGTCGGACCAGGCGAGAAGTCCCTGCGGCGCCAGCACGCCGACCAGCTCCACGAGGTCCTGGGCGACGTCGGCGCTGGGGTGGGCGATGACCCGCACCGGCACACCGAGCTCCTCGCCGCGGCGCACGAGCACCTGCTGGCGCTCCATGGCGGCGGCCATCTCGGTCAGGTCCAGCGACAGGCCGCTGCCGACCTCCAGCGGTCGTCCCTGCGGCGTCAGCTCCGCGACGACGATCTCGGCCGGCCGGGCGCCGCCCAGCGCCGCGACGGCGAGATCGAGCAGCACCCGGTCGTCCCGCTCGTCCCCACCGTCCCCACCGTCCCCACCGTCTCGGCCGTCTCCGCCACCCCGACCGCGGCCGGTGAGCACGAGCACCCGGTCCACGGCCTGCTCCCCGAGCGCGGCCCGCTCCGCCTCGGCGATGTCACGGGCGACGCGGCGGCGCGGGTAGGCCAGGTTCAGCAGCGGGCCGGTCATCACCGTGGTGACCAGCGCCATGATCACCATCATGGTGAACAGCTCGTCGCTGAGCAGGCCGAGCTCGCGGCCGACCGAGAGGATCACGAGCTCGGTCAGGCCGCGGGTGTTCATCAAGATCCCCAGCGCATTGGCCTGCCAGTGCGGCACCCCGGCCGAGCGGGCTCCGAGGTAGGCGCCGACGTACTTGCCGGCGATGGCGACGGCCAGGATCGCCGCCAGCTGCAGCAGGTTCTCCGCGCTCAACCCGCGCACGTCGACCGCCAGCCCGGCGACCAGGAAGAACACCGGCAGCAGCAGGAGCACCGAGAGCTGCTCGAGGCGGACCAGGATCTCGTGCCGCAGCGCCGCGGCCTCGGCGTGCGGCATGATCGCGCCGAACAGGAAGGCGCCGAAGATGAAGTGCACGCCGAGGTACTCGGTGGCGGCGGAGAACAGCAGGATGCCGACCAGCACGATCGACAGGATCGTCGGCGTCAGCTCCCCGGCCCGGCGGTACATCGTGGTCAGACGGGTCAGCACGGGGCGGACCACGAGGATCGCGAACAGCGCGAACGGCAGGGCCAGGTAGATCACCCACGACGGGCCGTGGCCGTGGCCCTCGCCGCCGGCGATGCCGATCACCACGGCCAGCATCGTCCAGGCCAGGACGTCGTCGGTGGCGGCGCACGCCAGCGCCAGCCCACCGGTCTCGGTGCGGTTCATCCGCCGGTCGGCGAGGATCCGCGCCAGCACCGGGAACGCCGTGATCGACATCGCCGCACCCAGGAACAGCGCGTACGGCAGCAGGTCGGCCCCGTCCGCGCGCAGGTCGCGCAGCAGCAGCGCCAGGCCGAGACCCATCGTGAACGGCAGCGCGATCGAGAGCACCGACACCGACGCGGCGACCCGGCCGCGGCCCCGGACCAGCGACACGTCGAGCTCGAGGCCCACCACGAACATGAACAGCACCAGCCCCATGTCGGCCAGCAGCTTCAGGAACGGCAGGGTGTCGGCCGGGAACAGGAAGTCGCTGACTCCCTCGCCGAGCAGGCTGGGGCCGAGCAGGACGCCGGCGAAGATCTCGCCGACCACCGGCGGGATGCCGATCCGGCCCGCGGCGAGACCGGCGAGGCGGGCCACCACGATGATGAGGGCGAGCTGGCCCAGGATCACGGTGATGTCGAGCATGGCGACCTCCTGCGGCCGGTCCGGCGACGCCTTCGGGCGTCAGCCTAGGGCGCCGGGGGCCGCCTCGGGGCCGCCTCGGGGCCGACGACGATCAGGTCGACTCCCAGCGGAAGAGCAGGGCCGCGAGCGCGGTGACGACGGCGGCGAACCCGGCGAGCACCAGCAGCGCCGGCACGGCGGCGGCCGGGCCCTCCCCGCGCACCATCACGTCCAGCATGCCCTCGTTGAGGTGCTTGAGCGGCAGCACGCCGGCCAGCCGTTGCAGCCAGTCGGGGGCACCTTCGAGGGAGAAGAAGGAGCCACTGAGGAACGCCATCGGCAGGACCAGGAAGTTGGCCAGGTTCACCGCTCCCTCGGTGGTTCGCGCGACTGCCCCGGCGAGCAGGCCGAGCGCCATGAAGCACAGCGTGCCGACGGCGACCAGCGGCACGGCCATCCACCACGAGCCGGTCAGGGTGAGCCCGAAGGCACCGGCCCCGACACCGAGGAAGATCGCCAGCTGGCCGAGCGCGATCAACAGGGTCACCGCGACCCGGGCGCCGACGATGGTGCCGGTGGACACGGGCGCCAGCTGCAGGCGGCGCAGCAGCTTGCTCTGCCGCCAGCCCTGCAACGTGGCCGCGGCCCCGAAGGCGGCGCTCATCGCCACCGCCCAGCCGAGCAGGCCGGGCGTGACGAACTGGATGGTGGTCAGCGAGTCGTCCTCGACCGCCTCGGTCACCAGCGAGTACGCCGGCGGTTGCCCCGTCGCGGCGACGTTGGCGCCGTCGACGAACGCCTGCAGGGTGCCCTGGGTGACCGCGGCCCGGACCTGGTCGGTCTGGGTGTAGTGCGCCACCACGCGGTCGCCCTGCTGGGTCAGCACCACGTCGGCGTCGCCCTTGCGGACCTCCGCCAGCGCGGCGTCGAGGTCGTCGCTGCGGGTCACCTCGAAGGTCGCCGCGAACGCCTCGCGCTGCTCGGCGGGCAGGTCCTCCAGCAGCGGCACCGCGCCGACCTGCACCAGGTCGATCTCGGACTGCTCCTGGTTCGCCAGCAGGCCACCGAAGAGCACCAGGAACATCAGCGGGAACACGACGGAGAAGAAGACCGCGGCCTTGTCGCGCAGGAAGCCGCGCAGGATCGCCACCGACAACGCCCGAAACGCCGCGGCCCGGCCCGCGCCGGTCTCGGTGCCGGTGCCGGTGCCGGTGCCGGTGCCGGTGCCGGTGGGCGTCTCGGCTCCGGCCCGGGTGGTCTCGTGGCGGCTCATGCGCGGAACTCCCGTCCGGTCAGGGCGAGGAAGACGTCCTCCAGGTTTGCCGTGTGCACGCTCAGCCCGGCGAGGGCGTCGCGGGCGCCGAGTGCAGCGACGACGGCACCGGGGTCCCGGGTGGTGAGCACGAGCCCGTCGACGGTCTCGGTGCTCTCCAGCACCGCAGGCAGCGCGGCGGCGTCCGAGGCCGCCAGGGCGCCGGGGGCCAGCGTGATCCGCACCGGCGCGTCGAGGTCGCGCACCAGCGCGGTGGGGGTGTCGAGCCGCAGCACCCGGCCGGCGTCCATCACCGCCACCCGGTCGCACAGCACCTCGGCCTCGTCCATGTGGTGCGTGGTGAGCACGACCGTGCGTCCGCTGTCGTTGATCGAGGACAGCAGGTCCCACAGGTTGCGCCGCGACTGCGGGTCGAGCGCGGCGGTGGGCTCGTCGAGGAAGACCAGCTCGGGATCGTGGACCAGGGCGCAGGCGATCGAGAGCCGCTGTGCCTGGCCCCCGGAGAGATCCTCGACCCGGGCGTTCGCGCGCTCGCCGAGGCCCACGCGCTCCAGCCACGCGTCCGCGGGGCCGCGGCCGACGCCGTACAGGCTGGCGAAGGTGTGGATCTGCTCGCGGGCGGTGAGCCGCTCGAAGAAGGACGACGCCTGCAGCTGCACCCCGATCCGCGGCCGCAGCCGCGGGTTGCGGGGCCAGGTCGGCTCCCCCAGCACCCGCACCTCGCCGCGGTCCGGGCGGCGCAGCCCCTCGAGCATCTCCAGCAGGGTGGTCTTCCCCGCGCCGTTGGGTCCGACCACGCCGAGGAACTCGCCGCGCGCCACCTCCAACGACACCTCGGCCACCGCCGCGAACCCGTCGTAGCTCTTCGCCAGGTCATGTGCACTGATCGCAGACATCGGTGAGCACCCTAGGCCCCGGCGCCCCCCGTCCCGGCGGTCCCGGGGCGGGCTCAGGTCAGCAGCGTGCGCACCACGCGCAATCCGACGGAGACCTTGGCGATGTCGGTCGGCTCGTCCTCGCACACCTGCGCCAGCGAGCGCGCCGCCTGCTCGACCACGCCGTCGGCCTGCTTCTCCCAGGCCGCCACCCGGCGCTGCGCCCGCCTCCGGCCGGCATCGACATCGGTCTCGGCACCGGTGTCGGTGTCGGTGTCGGTGCCCTCATCGGCATCGGTGGCCTCCGAGGTCGCCTCGAGGTCGACGTCGGTGGTCGCCGCGAGCACCTTCTCGGTCAGCTGGGCGTGCACGCCGTGCAGGTCCTCGCGCAGCGCGGCGCGGGCCATCGTCTGCCACTGGTCGTCGCGGGGCAGGTCGGTGATCCGGCGCTGCAGCGTGGAGATGCCGAGCCGCTCGGCGAGCGCGAAGTGCACGCGCGCCACCTCGGCGGGGTCGAGGGCGTCGCGGCCGGCGATCTCGACCACGTCGAGCAGCATGTGCGCGACGGCGTACGACGCCACCCGGGCGGCGAGCTCGGCGGGCACCTCGGCGTCCTCGAGCCACTGGCGCCGGGACTCGTAGGCGGCGAGCTCGGAGCCGCACAGCAGCTCGGGCAGCCGGAGCATGGTGGCCTGCACCGGCTCGGCGAACTCGGCGACGGTGGAGGCGCTGTCCAGCGGGGTGCGCCGGTTGCTGATGAGCCACCGGGAGGCCCGCTCCACCAGCGTGCGCATCGCGACCCGCATCCGGGTCTGCAGCAGGGCCGGCATCACGTTGTCGTACTGCTCCAGCTCGGTGCGCAGCGCCAGCGACCCGAAGATCTCGCGCGCCACGAAGTTCGCCCGGGTGAGGTCGGCGGCCGACGCGCCGGTCTCCACGCTCAACCGCGGCCAGTAGGTCATCCCGGCCCCGTTGACCAGGTCGTTGACGACCTGCGTGACGATGATCTGGCGGCGCAGCGGGTGGTCGCGGACCTGCTCGGCGTACCCCTCGCGCACCGGTGCGGGGAAGTAGGACTCCAGGTCGATGGTCAGGTAGGGGTCCTCGGGCAGGTCGGAGGCGAGCAGCTCCTCGCTCAGCACGATCTTGGTGTAGGCCATCAGCACCGCGAGCTCGGGCTGGGTGAGCACGCCCTTCGCGTCGATCCGGCGCCGCACCTCCTGCCGCGAGGGCAGCGCCTCGAGCGCGCGGTCCAGCAGGCCACGGCCCTCCAGGTGCCGCATCCACTCCTCGTGCACGTGCAGCAGCGACGGGGCGTTGCGCGCCGCGTTGGCCAGGGTCAGGTTCTGCTCGTAGTTGTCGCGCAGCACCAGCTCGGCGACCTCGTCGGTCATCGACGCCAGCAGCTCGTTGCGCTGCTTGGCCGTCAGGTCGCCGGCCTGGACCACCCGGTCGAGCAGGATCTTCAGGTTCACCTCGTGGTCGGAGGTGTCCACGCCGGCGGAGTTGTCGATGAAGTCGGTGTTGATCAGGCCACCGTTGAGGGCGTACTCGATGCGCCCGCGCTGGGTGAAGCCCAGGTTGCCGCCCTCGCCCACGCAGCGCACCCGCAGCTGCGCACCGTCGACCCGGATCGCGTCGTTGGACTTGTCCCCGGCGTCGGCCTGCGACTCCGTCGACGCCTTCACGTAGGTGCCGATGCCGCCGTTCCACAGCAGGTCGACGGGGGCGAGCAGGATCGCGCGGATCAGGTCCGCTGGTGTCATCCGCGCCACGTCGTCGGCGATGCCGAGGGCGTCGCGGACGTGCTGGTTGAGCGGGATCGACTTCGCGCTGCGCGAGTACACCCCGCCGCCGGTGGAGATCAGCGAGGTGTCGTAGTCGGCCCAGCTGGACCGGGGCAGCTCGAAGAGCCGCCGGCGCTCGGCGTACGACGTCGCCGCGTCGGGCTGGGGGTCGAGGAAGATGTCGCGGTGGTCGAACGCCGCGACCAGCCGGATGTGCTCGGAGCAGAGCATGCCGTTGCCGAAGACGTCGCCGGACATGTCGCCGATGCCGACGACGGTGATGTCCTCGTCCTGGCAGTCCACCCCGAGCTCGCGGAAGTGTCGGCGCACCGAGACCCAGGCGCCGCGCGCGGTGATCCCCATCGCCTTGTGGTCATAGCCCACCGAGCCGCCGCTGGCGAAGGCGTCGCCGAGCCAGAACCGGTAGTCGGCAGCGACCCCGTTGGCGATGTCGGAGAAGCTCGCGGTCCCCTTGTCCGCAGCGACCACCAGGTAGGTGTCGTCGTCGTCGTGACGCACCACGTCGGGCGGTGGCACGACCTCGCCGCCGACGAGGTTGTCGGTGAGGTCGAGCAGCCCGCGGATGAAGGTGCGGTAGCAGGCCACCCCCTCCCCGAGCCACGCCTCCCGGTCGGAGGGGTCGGGCAGCTGCTTGGCGTAGAACCCGCCCTTCGCCCCGACCGGGACGATCACGGTGTTCTTGACCATCTGCGCCTTGACCAGGCCGAGGATCTCGGTGCGGTAGTCGTCGCGCCGGTCCGACCAGCGCAGCCCGCCGCGCGCGACCGCGCCGAAGCGCAGGTGCACGCCCTCCACCCGCGGGGAGTAGACGAAGATCTCGAACCGCGGGCGCGGGTCCGGCAGGTCGGGGACCTTGGTGGGGTCGAGCTTCAGCGACAGGTACGGCTTCGGCCGCCCCGTACGACGTGGTGCGGGCCGGGTACCCCCGCGCCCGATGTGGCCGGCGGGGTCGGTGCCCGGCAGCGGCTCGTCGTCGTCCTGGAAGTAGTTGGTGCGCAGCGTGGCACGCACCAGCGCCAGGTAGGAGCGCAGGATCCGGTCGGCGTCCAGGCTGACCACGTCGTCGAGGGCCCGCTCGGCGCGCTGGACCAGCGCGGCCTCCCGCTCGGCGCGACCGGCCTCGGCGGCGGGGTCGAAGCGGGCCTCGAACAGGTGCACCAGCAGCCGGGTCAGGTCGACGTTGTCGACCAGCGCGGCCTCGATGGAGCCCAGCGAGAACGGGCTGCTGCCCTGCTTCATGTAGCGGGCGTAGGCACGCAGCACCATCGCCTGGCGCCAGGTCAGCGCGGCCCGCAGCACCAGCCGGTTGAACCCGTCGGTCTCGGTCAAGCCGTCCCACATCGCCCGCAGCGCGTCCGAGAACAGGGCGCGGGCGTGCTCGGGCAGCGCGGCGTCGTGCCGCAGCCCGAAGTCGTAGACGTAGGTGGGCCGCTCCAGGCCGGTGAGGCTGTAGGGCCGTTCGTCGATGACCTCCACCCCCAGCGAGGAGAGCATCGGCAGCACGTCGCTGAGCGAGAGCGGCTCGCCGACGCGGAACACCTTGAACCGGGCCTCGCCGTCGTCGGCGTCCAGGTCGGCGTACAGCGTCTGGTCGAGGCCGCCCGAGGAGATGCCCTCGAGCCGGGCGACGTCGACCGCGGCGGTGCGGGCGGTGAAGTCCTCCTTGTAGGCCTCGGGGAAGGCCTCGCCGTAGCGCCGGCCCAGCACCGCGCCGACCTCCTCGCCGTACTCGGCGCTCACGGCGTCCAGGAAGTCCTCGGTCCACGACCGCGACGCGTCCACGAGGCGCCGCTCCAGGTCGGCGGTGTCGATGTCGTCGCCGATCAGCTCGCCCCGGGGCACGTGCACCACGAAGTGCACCCGCGCGGTGGCGGACTGGCTGATCGAGACGCTGAACTCGACGTCGTCGGCAGTGATCCGGCCGCGGCCGATCCGGTCGAGCAGGATGCGCACGAACCGCTGCCGGACACCGGTGTTGTAGCGGTCCCGGGGCAGGTAGACCAGCACCGAGAGGTAGCGGCCGTAGGTGTCGCGCCGGATCAGCAGCCGCACCGCGCGACGCTCGCGCGCCTGCATCGCAGCCTGCACGATCGGCACCAGCTCGTCGACCGGGGTATGGAACAGCTCGTCGCGCGGGTAGGTCTCCAGCGTGTCCAGGAGGGCGGCGCCGTCGTGGCTCTTGGCGTCGAAGCCGCTGCGCCGCAGCACCTCGGCCACCTTCTCCCGCAGCAGCGGGATCCGCAGCAGCGACTCGGTGTAGGCGGCGCTGGAGAGCAGGCCCAGGAAGCGGCGCTCGCCGACGACCTCGCCGTCGGGGCCGAACACCTTCACGCTCACGTTGTCCAGGTAGGCGCGCCGGTGCACCGTGGAGCGCGAGTTGGCCTTGGCCAGCACCAGCAGGGTCTTCTCCCGCGCCTTCGCCCGCACCGCCTCGGGCAGCCGGGTCAGCGACACCTCCTCGGCCTCCGGTGTGCGCCGCTCCCGCAGGATGCCCAGGCCGGTCCCCGGCACGGGGCGCAGCACCTCGTCGTGACCGCCGCCGGACACCGGGACGCGCTCCAGCAGGTACTCGCGGTAGCCGATGAAGGTGAAGTGCTCGTCGGCGAGCCACTCCAGCAGCTTCTTGGCCTGGGCCACCTCCGCGGCGTCCACCGGCAGCGTGGCCTCGTCCAGGTCCGCGACGATGTCGGCGACCTGCTGGGTCATCCGCGGCCAGTCCGACACCGCGGCCTGCACGTCGCGCAGCACCCGCAGGCAGGCCTGGCCCACGTGGTGCGGCGACTGCGCGTCGTCCCCGTCGCGGTCACCCTCGCTGCTCCCGTCGCGGTCTTCCTCTCGGTCACCGTCGCGGTCACCGTCGTCGGGCAACCGGGCGATCTCGACGTGCATCCAGGACTCGCGGATGGCGTCGGGTGCCGGCGCCGTGGAACCGGCGAGGACAGGCTCCGCGGACAACAGCCGGCCCTCGGCGTCGCGGCGCACGTCGAAGGTGGGGTGCACGACCATCCGCAGGTCGTGCAGCCTGCTGCCCAGCTCCATCGTGATCGAGTCGACCAGGAACGGCATGTCGTCGCAGACCACCTCCACCACCGAGTGCCCGGCGGCGGACCAGCCGTGCTCGCCGACGGTGGGGGTGAACACCCGGACCTTCGGCATCCCGGGCAGCCGCTGCTGGGCGAGGTGCTGGTGGGAGGCGAACGCCCCGTAGACGTCGACGTCGGTGCGGGCCGCGAGCTCGTCGGTGCCTGCGTGCCGGTAGTAGGCCGGGAGCAGCGTGGCCAGGCTCTCGACGTCCGCCTGGCCCGCTTCGCCCGCGCCGCCCGCGGCGCGGTGGCGTCCCGAGCCGGCCAGGGCCGCGGCGGCGGAGAAGATGCGCTCCCGATCAGGGTCGGACATGTCGGGGCCGAGCGTCGTCTTTGACACGCCTCGACCCTAGGGGGCGCCCGAAACCCGGACAACCGTGTGCGGTGCGCCATGATGACGCGCATGAGGTTCTCCCGTGAGCTGTTCTACGCCGCCCCGCCCGAGGACGTGTTCGCGATGCTCGCGGACCCCGCCTACCGCGAGGCGGTCGGTGCGGCGCAGGGCGTGGTGTCGCTCGAGGTGAGCAGCACGCCGACCGGCTCCGGCCGCACCGTCGTGGTCGACTCGGTGCAGCGCACCGCCGGCCTGCCCGCGATCGCCACCAAGGTCACCGGTGAGACCAGCCGCGCGATCGTGCGCGAGGAGTGGACCGACCCCACGTCCGCGACCGTGCGTGTCGAGAGCCCCGGAAAGCCGGCACGGGCTGCCGGCACGATCAGCCTCGCCGCCGACGACGCGGGCAGCCGCTACACGGTGGCGCTGGACCTGGAGGTCAAGGTGCCGCTGCTCGGCACGAAGCTGGAGAAGATCATGGCCGACACCGTGTCGGCCGGCCTGGACGCCGAGCACGCCGTGGGCGTCGCCTGGTTGGAAGGAGACCGTTGATGGCCACCCGTCTGCTGCAGGAGCAGGTGTACGACGCTCCGCTGGCGCAGGTGAGCGCGATGCTCACCGACCGTGCGTTCCGGGAGCAGGTGTGCACCGCCCAGCATGCGCTGGACCAGGACGTGACGGTCACGCCGAACGCCGGCGGCACCACGGTCCACATCGAGATGACCCAGCCGACCGAGGGCGTGCCGGGCTTCGCCAAGAAGATCGTCGGCGAGTCCACCACCGTGGTGCAGACCGAGACCTGGACCAGCCCCGAGCACGCCGACATCGTGGTCACCATCCCCGGCAAGCCCGGCGAGATCCGGGGCACCGCCACCCTCGTCGAGGTCGGCGGGGTGACCACCGAGACGATCGACCTGAGCATCACGGTGAAGATCCCGCTGATCTCCGGCAAGCTCGAGGACCTGCTCGCCAAGCTGCTGCGCAGCGCCCTGCGCGCCGAGCAGCGCACCGGCACGCAGTGGCTGGCCGGCTGACCGGCCGCAGCTGATCGGCTGGTGCTGAGAGGCCTGGCCCGCCCCTACGAGGCGTCCGGGCCGGGACTGTCCGCGCTGTGGGCGCGCTCGGCGGCCGGGCCCTCGGGCACGTGGTGCTCCTCGTGTTCGGCGGCCGCCTCGCGGGCGGCGTCCGCGCGGCGTCGTACGGCGATGACGACGGCGAGCACCAGGAACGGCCCGAACGCCAGGCCGAAGGTCAGCGCCTGCTCGTAGGGGTGCAGGCTCCCGAGGTGCAGGGGGATCACCTCCCCATGCTCGCACGCCTCAGTCTGGGCGCGAACTCCCGTCGGCCCCACCCCGGCCGCGGGTGCGGGGCCGGGCCGCCCGCGCCCCGCGGCGGCCCCGCGGAGCACGCTGTCGGGTCTCCGAGGACAGCTCGAGCAGCTCGTCGAGCGCCTCCCGCACGCACACGCCGAGCAGGTCGGCGTCGGGGATCCAGTCCCGGTCGGCGGTGATGCCGTAGAAGACCCCGCCGTCGTACGACGTCACCCCGATCGCGAGCGGGTGGCCGGGCACGAGCGGCGGCACCGGGTAGCTGGCGACCATCCGGGCGCCGGCGGCGTACAGCGGGGCCTGCGGTCCGGGCACGTTGGTCACCGACAGGTGGTAGCCGCGGCGCAGCTCGGTGGCGGCCACGCGCGAGCCGATGGCATGGAAGGTCGTCGGGGCGAAGCCGGCGAGGCCGGCCAACCGGTTCGCGGCGACGCTGCGGCCGGTGTCCTTGTGCGCCTGGAAGGAGTAGGAGACCTGGTGCAGCCGCACGACCGGGCTCTGCTCCCCTACTGGCAGGTCGACGAAGTGGGCGGCGATCTGGCTGCCCAGCGAGGTGGCCTCGAGCTCCTCGTCGATCACCGAGACCGGTACGACGGCGCGCACCTGGCGCAACCCGCCGAGCGACTCCGCGCGGGTCATCAGCCACGCCCGCAGCGCGCCGGAGAGCGTGGCGAGGATGACGTCGTTGATCGTGCCGCCGTGCGCGTCGCGCACCTGTCGGTAGTCGTCGAGGCGGGTCTGGACGGCGACGATGCGACGCTGCTGCGAGAGCGGCCCGTTGATCACGCCGTTGCGCTGCGGGCTGCGGCCGGTGGCGGCGGCGAGGAGGCCGCGGGCGCGGGCAGAGCCGTGGCCGGCGGCACGCAGCACCGCCTGCGAGCCCGAGCGGGCCGTGTCGAGCGCGGCGAGGGGGTCGGTCAGGTTCTCCTTGACCGCCGAGGCAAGCACGGCCGCGGAGCTGGGCGCGGGCCGGGGCGCCCAGTCGTCGGGGTCGAGCTCGCGGGACTCGGGATGCAGGTCGAGCAGCAGCTGACCGAGGTCGACGGTGTGCACGCCGTCGACGAGCGCCTGGTGGGTCTTGGACAGCAGCGCGACGCGGCCGCTCTCCAGGCCCTCGACGAAGTAGATCTCCCACAGCGGGCGGCTGCGGTCCAGCGGCCGCGAGACGATCCGACCTGCCAGCTCCAGCAGCTGCTCGCGGGTGCCGGGGCGCGGCAGGGCGGAGCGGCGCACGTGGTAGCCGAGGTCGAAGTTCTCGTCGTCGACCCACACCGGCGCGGCCAGGTTGCCCGGCACGGTGAGGACGCGTTGGCGGTAGCGCGGCACGAACGCGATCCGGTCCCGGACCAGCCGGACCAGGCGCGCGTGGTCGAGCGCGTCCGGGCCGGTGCCCGGGTCGAAGACCTCGATGGTGACGTTGTGCAGCGGTGTCTGCGGGCTCTCCTCCGCCAGGAAAACCGCGTCGCGTGGCCGGACCCGATCCACTCGTCCTCCGAAGGTCGCTCCGCCCCCGATTCCCTGTCGGCGGGGGTCTGCTGAGATTCTGGCAGAGAAATGGGAGTCGGACCGGGACGTCGACGCCCCTGATCTGCTGTCACAGGAGGATCCATGCAATGGCTCCGGACCAGCGGTGCGCTGGTCGCCGCCCTCGCCCTGACCGCGACGCTGAGTGCCTGCGGTGACGAGGAGAAGTCGCCGAGCGGTGAGCCGGTGGTCGTCGAGATCACGGTGTCCGACGGCAAGATCGAGCCGAGCGGCGAGCGGGTCGAGGTGGGCGCAGGCGAGCCGATCGACCTCGTGGTGACGGCGGACGAGCCGGGTTCGATCCACATCCACTCCGACCCCGAGCAGGAGCTGGCCTACGAGGCCGGGACCAAGACCTTCCCCATCCAGATCGACCGACCCGGCGTCGTGGAGGTCGAGTCGCACGACCCCGACCAGATCATCGTGCAGCTCGAGGTTCGGTGAGCGGCCCTGGCCGCGACGGTGACGGAGGTCTGGGCGGCGGCCTGAACGGCGGCCTGAACGGCGGCCTGAACGGCGGCCTGAACGGCGGCATCGTCGAGGCGCACGGCATCGGCGGCTCCTCCGACCTGCCGATCTCCCTCGAGCTGGCCGTCTCCGGCGCCGTGGCGGCCCTCGTCGTGTCGTTCACCGTGCTGGTGGTGGCCTGGCGGCGCCCCCGGTACGACGACGGCCAGCGCCCGGGCCGCGCCGCCTGGCCGTGGCTGGACCGCCTCACCGGCGCCCGCGGCTTCGCCGTGGGCCTGCGGGTGCTGGGCATGGTGCTGGCCGCCTACACGGTGGCGACCGCCCTGTTCGGCAAGGCGTCGCTGACGAACCCGTTCTTCGGCATCGTCTACGTGTGGTGGTGGGTCGGGCTGGTGCTCGCCTCGGTGCTGCTCGGCCCGGTGTGGCGGGCGATCAGCCCGGTGCGCACCATCAACGCCGGCATCGCCCGGATCGCCGGCACCGACCCCGAACAGGGGCTGTTCCGCTACCCGGCGTGGCTGGGCTACTGGCCGGCGGCGCTGGGCCTCTACGCGTTCGTGTGGTTGGAGCTGGCCTACGCCTACCCGACGCAGCTGGGCTCGGTGCGGCTGTGGTGCGCGATCTACGTCGGCGTGATGCTGGTCGGCGGCGCCCTCTTCGGCAACCGGTTCTACGACCGTGCCGACCCGTTCGAGGTGTACTCCTCGCTGGCCGCCAAGCTGTCGCCGTGGGCGCGAGTCGACGGCCGGCTGGTCGTACGCAGCCCGCTGGCCAACCTGGCCACCGTCCCGTCCCGGCCCGGCCTCGTCGCCGTGGTCGGGGTGCTGTTCGGCAGCACCGCCTACGACTCGTTCTCGGAGTCCTCGTTCTGGGTGCGCACCTACCAGGACGCCTCCATCAGCAAGGTGTGGCTGGACAACGCCGCCCTGCTCGCGTTCTGCGTGATCGCCACCGCGCTGATCGCCATCGGCAGCGCGGCCACCCCCAGCCGCGGCGAGGTGCCGCGGCGCGAGCTGCCGCGCCGCTACGCCCACTCCATCGTGCCGATCGTCATCGGCTACGTGATCGCGCACTACCTCACCCTGCTGGTCGACACCGGCACGCAGACGCTGGCACTGGCCAGCGACCCGTTCGGCAAGGGCTGGGACATCCTCGGCACGGCCTCGCTCAAGCCGTCGTACTGGTTCTCCTACCACCCCACGGTGCTGGCCACGATCAAGGTGCTGGCGGTGGTGGTCGGCCACGTCCTGGGCGCGGTCGCGGCGCACGACCGGGCGCTGAGCGTGCTGCCGCCCCGCGACCAGATCACCGGCCAGCTGCCGATGCTGGTGGTGATGGTCGCGCTGACCGCCGGCGGCCTGATGCTGCTGTTCAGCGCCTAGCCGGAACCCGGCACCCGGCCCCGGCCCCGGCGCATGCTTCGGGACACGCCTAGGGACATGTCCTGGGACATGCCGTGGCCGGTCCCGGCCATGGCCGCGACCAGCTCAACGACCCCGCGGCGCAGCGCGGAGTCGCCGGCCTCGGTGAGCAGCCGGCCGGCGACCAGCGCCCGGTCCAGCGCGGCCTGGTCCTCGGGCAGGAAGTGCACCGGCACCGGGTCTGCGCCGTGCTCTGCGGAGCGGGAGAAGCCGGCGAGCATCGCGCGCACGTCGGCCTCGCGCCAGCCCAGCGTGGTCCGCATCCGGTTGACCACGACCCGGGTGGGCACGTGCGGGCGCACCTCGGCCACCTCGCGCAGCCCCCGGACCAGCCGGGCCAGGCCGACGGGGTCGGCCGCGCCGACCACGACCAGCTCGTCGGCGACCTCCACCGCCTCCCGGGTCAGGTCGTTGCGGCCCGGACGACCCAGGTCGGCCGCCGGGTCGTGCTCCAGGCTGAACCCGGTGTCGAGGACGACCTGGCCCTGCTCGCGGGCGGTCTCCACGATCTCGGTCAACGCCCCGGGCCGGACCTCGGCCCAGCGGTCGGCGCGCGGCAGTCCGGTCAGCACCCGCAGCCGGTCCGAGAGCCGGCGCTGCACGCCACCGAACCGCTCGGCCAGCTGACCGGAGGAGGACAGCCGTGCGGCCGCGAGCAGCCCGGAGACCTCGTCCAGGATGCCCAGCTGCTGCGCCACCGCCCCGCCGTAGGGGTCGGCGTCGACGAGCAGGGTGTCCAGACCGCGGCGGGCCAGCTCGCCGGCGAGCGCCGCGGCCAGGGTGGTGCGGCCCGGCCCGCCGGTGGGGCCCCAGACCGCGATCACCCGTCCCGGCCCGCCCGCCGGCACGATCGGTCCGCGCACGGGCACGTCCGGGTCCGGCGGTCCCCACAGCACGGCACCGGGTTCGGATGCCGGGCCCGCACCTGGACCGGCACCGCGGCCCGGGTCGGTGAGGTCGCTCGGGAGCGTGGTGAGGACCTCGGCGACCTCGCCGATCCGGTCGGCCGGCAGCACGGTGGCGATCCCGACCCGCGCGGCCCGGGGCTGGGTGTGGTCGGGGTCGGCAGCCACCCCGACCAGCCGGACACCGTGGGCGGCGAGCTCGTCGACGACGGCACGGTCCAGCCCCGGCAGGTCGGTGCCGAGCACCGCGACCTCGGGCTGTCCGGTGCTCGCCGTGGCGAGCAGGTCGGCGAGGTCGACGCAGCGCTTGAGCAGCACCGTGCCGGGGTGCTTGGCCAGCGCCGCCAGGGCGCCCGGCTCCCACGCGGCCCCGGTCGAGACCAGCACGACGACGATCATGTCCGCCTCACGAGCGCTGCAGGATCCGGATCACCGGGTCCTGCAGCGCACCCAGCAGCCGCTCGAACTCCGCGGCCCGCTCCTCCTCGACGGCCACCACGAGCTGGCGCGCCCCGGTGACCGCGAACGTGTCGTCGTACGACGGCGCGGCGACGACGGTGACCTCGCTCAGCGCCGGACCGCCGGAGCTGCCGGGGCTGCCGGGGCTGCCGGGGCTGCCGGGGGTCGGGGGCGTGCGGCCGGAGTCGCCGCGCGCGGTGTCCTCGTCCCGCTCGCCGGTGAGGGGAGGCACCTGGGCGCCTGCACCGGCTCCGTCGGTGATCCAGACGTCGACCACCGACCCGGCCACCACGTCGGGCGGCACCCGGTTGGGGTCCACCTCGAGCGGGACCTGCACCACCTGCGCGGCGTCGACCTGGCCGACCGCCGAGCGGGCGAGCAGCTCGCCGGCGCCGACCGCGCGGATCAGCGCCAACCCGTCCGGCAGCGGCGCATCGGCCGAGAAGTAGCGCTCCAGCACCGCGTCGTCGGCGAACCGGACCCGCTGCGCGCGCAGGTCCGCGCTGCTGAGCGGAGTGCCGCTGCCGCGGTCGGCCTCGAGCACCCAGACCGCGACCGTGTCATCGGCAGCGTCGAGCAGGCGGGCACCGAGGACGACCGAACCGGCGACCAGGACCACCCCGATCCACAGGCGCGGGTCCCGCCAGCCGGGACGGGACACCCGGGTGGCGCGGGGCGGCGCGGGGACGCCGGGAGCAGCCGGGGAGGGACCGGAGGCGGTGGGCACGCGCCCATCATGCAACCGGTAGCCCGCCTCGTCACCTGCTTCTCCACAGGACGGCGTGGCCTGCGCCGGTGCCGTCGGGGCAGGGTGCGACGATGTGCGCATGGCCGGCACCCCACGGTTCCTCACCCTCGCCGACGTCGCGGAGGTGCTGAACACCTCCAGCGCGCAGGTCTACGCGCTGGTGCGGCGTGGGGAGCTACCCGCGATCAAGATCGGCGGGCGGGGCCAGTGGCGGGTGGAGGCCTCGCGCCTGGAGGAGTACATCGCCGAGCAGTACCGCTCGGCCGAGCAGTACGTCGCCGAGCACCCGTTCGTGGACTCCGACGCGACCGAGTAGCGACCGAGCAGCGCCTGAGCAGGCGCCTGAGCAGGCGCCCCGCAGGCCTCAGGAGGCCGGGTCGTCCTCGCCGTCGAGCGTGACCTCGACCTCGCGCTCGTTCCCGCCGCGCTCGATCGTGAACTCGATGGTCTGCCCGGGCTGGTAGGCCCGGATCGCGACGATCAGGGCGATCCCCTCGGTCACCCGGGCGCCGTTGACGCGGGTGATCAGGTCGCCCTTGCGCAGCCCGGCCTCCTCCGCAGGGCTGCCGGAGATGATCTCGTCGAGCTCGGCGCCGTCCCCGGTGGGGACGCCACCGGTCTTCACCTTCGCCCCGATCACCGGGTACTGCGCCTTGCCGGTCTTGAGGATCTGGTCGGCGGTGACCCGGACCTGCTCGACGGGGATCGCGAACCCGACGCCGATGTTGCCGGCCTCGGAGTCGATCGAGCCGCCGCCGGCGGTGGCGATCGCGGAGTTCACCCCGATCACCTCGCCCTGCATGTTGAGCAGCGGTCCCCCCGAGTTGCCGGGGTTGATCGCCGCGTCGGTCTGCACCGCGTTGATGTAGGAGGACTCGTCGGCGGAGGCGCCGGTGGTCACCGGCCGCTGGAGGTAGCTGACGATGCCGGAGGTCACGGTGCTCGGCAGGCTCAGCGGCGAGCCGATGGCCACCACCGGCTCCCCCACCCGCAGCTTCTTGGAGTGGCCGAGCTTGGCCGGCACCAGGCCGTCGCTGTCCTCGACCTCGAGGATCGCCAGGTCGTAGACGGCGCTGCGGCCCACGACCTTGGCCTCGTAGCGGTTGCGCTCGTTGTCGACGACCACGATCGGCCCGCCGCCCTTGGCCGCAGAGGCGATCACGTGGTTGTTGGTGACGACGTGGCCGTCGCCGTCCATCACCCAGCCCGAGCCGGTGGCGCCGGAGGCCTGGCCGTCGTACTCGGCGAGGACCTGCACGGTGCTCGGCAGCACCGCCTGCGCCACGGCCGCGACGGAGCCGGGCTCCTTCAGCGGCGGCAGCTCGACGAGGTCGGCCTCGGTGAGCCCGCCGCTGAAGCCCGCGGCGGCGGAGTCGTCGGTGAGCGCGTCGTGCCCGAGCGCACCGAGGAACCCGCCGGCCAGCCCGAGGACCAGCGCCACGGCGCCGACCGCGAGCCAGCCGGGGCGTGCACCCTCCCGGGTGCGCCGCCGGGCACCGGGGCCGGCGGGGCCCGTTACGACGAGCCGGTCCCCGGGATTCCCAGGGTCTCCGGAGACTGGTGCCCCGGGTGCCGGTGCACCGGGCTGGTCGGCAGGCGCACCGCCGCCCGGGATGGCGGATCCGGCGGAGGCCCCGGTCGTGGACGCGTCGACGGGCGCGGGCATGGGTGCGGCGCCGGGCGGCATCAGCGACGGCGCCAGCGAGCCGATCATCGAACCGGGCATCGAACCGGGGGGCAGCGGAGCGCCCGGGGTGGGCGCGTCGGCGCCCGAGGGCCGGGGAGCGGCGGGCACCGGTGCGCTGCCGGGCGGCGGGGGCGCCCACTGCGGCACGGGCGTCTCGGCGCGCGCGGGGGTGGCCGGGGCGGCGGGCGCCCCGGGCGGTACCAGCGGCGCGGGTGCGCCGGGCTGCTCGCCCTCGTTGCCGAGCGCGGCGGTGTCCTCGCGGCCCTCGTCGAGGTCGCCCTCGATCGGCTGGGTGGGCTCGCGGTCGGCGTCGTACGCGTCGTTCACGCCCTCATCATTCCCGACCGCCCCAGCCGCGGGCCTCAGGACCCGTCCGCGCGGGCCCTCCGGTCACCTCCGGCGACGGCTCCGGGACTCCATCGGGACGGGCTCCGGGGCGGGTCGAGAAGCGTCCGGCGATCAGGGCAGCATCCGCCGCAGGGGGGTGTCAGGGACGACGTCGAGGCGCATCGGGGCCGTGGTCGAGCCGGCGGGTCGCACGACCGTGGTGTCGACCTGGTTGACCGGCGGGCGCCGGTCGGCGCTGGGGACGAGGCCGATCGCGATCACCCCGAGCATCGCGGCCCCGACGGCACCGCCGCCGATGGCCGCGGCCCCCAGGCTGCGCCGCGAGGCCCGATGCTCGTCCACCTCGGCGAGGTAGCGCTCGCCGGGCGGCATGGACAGCAGCGACCCCTTGAGGCCCGAGGGCGCCTGACGGTCACCGGCGCCGAGGCCGGCCAGCCGGGTCTTCACCCAGCCCTCGCGCTCCACGAGGTCGCGACAGGAATGACAGGAATAGACGTGGGACCACGCCTCCTCGGCCTCCTTGGCGGAGAGCTGTCCGTCGAGCAGTGCGCTGACCCGGGTGCCGAGGTGACCGATCACGCCACCCCTCCCCCGGGGACCGCGACGGTGGCGGGGCCGGCGAACCGGGTGCGGTCACCGCTCGGGGCACGGTGGGCCAGCGCGGCGCGCAGCAGCGCGCGGCCCCGGTGGATGCGGGAGCGCACCGTGCCGAGCTTGGCGCCGAGGATGTCGGCGATCTCCTCGTAGCTGAGCCCCTCGATGTCGCACAGCACCACCGCGGCGCGGAAGTCCGGAGGCAGCGAGGCCAGAGCGGCCTCGACGTCGTCGTCGAAGGTGCGGGCGGCGTAGTCGGCCTCGGGTGCCGGCACGGGGCTGGAGATCCGGGCGGCACGCTCCTCCGACAGCGCGTCGAAGCGGATCCGCTGCTTGCGGCGGGCCTGGTCGAGGAACAGGTTCGTGGTGATCCGGTGCAGCCAGCCGGCGAACGTGCCGGGAGCGTAGGTGTGCAGGGAGCGGAAGACCCGGACGAAGACCTCCTGGGTGAGGTCCTCGGCGTCGTGTCGGTTGCCGGTGAGCCGCATCGCGAGGCGGTACACGCGGTCGGAGTGCTGCTCGACGATGGCTTCCCAGTCCAGGTCCTGGGCGGGCTCGGTACCACGCTCGGCCCCACGCTCTGCACCGCGGGCGGCCAGTGCGGCCAGATCGACGGGCGCGGCCACGTCGACCGGCTGGTCGAGGGAACTGGGCTGCACGCGCACGGCGGAGGGGAGGTCGACGGACTCCTTCACGACGGCCTTCTTCCGCTGGGTCAGTATCACGATCTGCTGCCTCCTCCCACGCTAGGGCTCCCGCCTGAGGGTTCCCTGTGAACACCCCAACGATCGGCTGGGACCCGGTGTTCCCACCAGTTCGGGCCTCCCGCGCCGTGGGTCCGCAGCGCCGCGGCGCCCAGCCCCTAGGCTGGGCCCGTGCCTGTGACACCGATGAACGCGACCAGCTGGACCTTCGCCGACGCCTACGTCACCGAGGACGACGTGCTGCGCACGGCCCGGGCACGCGCCGACGAGGTCGGTGTCGTGCCGATCTCCGCCGGCTCGGGCGCCACGCTGCGCTTCCTGGCCGCGGTGCTGGAGGCACGCGCGGTGGTGGAGATCGGGACCGGTACCGGCGTCTCCGGGATCTGGCTGCTGCGGGGCATGCGCCCGGACGGCGTGCTGACCACCGTCGACGTGGAGGCCGAGCACCAGCGCCTGGCGCGTCAGTCGTTCAAGGACGCCGGCGTGCCGACCCAGCGCGCCCGCACCATCGCCGGCGCCGCGCTCGACGTGCTCCCCCGCCTCACCGACGGCCACTACGACCTCGTCTTCGCCGACGGCGACAAGCGCGAGTACGGCGCCTACCTGACCGAGGCGCTGCGGCTGCTGCGCCCCGGCGGCGTGGTGGCGTTCGACAACGCGCTGTGGCACGACCGGGTCGCCGACCCCGCGCAGCGCGACGACGAGACCGTCGCCATCCGCGACCTCGTCCAGCAGGTCGCCGACACCGAGGGCCTGGTCCCGGCGCTGCTGCCCGTGGGTGACGGCCTGCTGGTGGCGAAGAAGGTGTGGGTCCCCGAGTCCGGGGACTGAGCCCTCTCGTGGAGACCGGCCGCACGGACAACGGCCGCGGCGTCGCGCTGGTCACCGGCAGCAGCTCCGGCATCGGCGAGGGCATCGCGCGCCGCCTCGCGGACGACGGGTTGCGGGTGGTCGTGCACTCCCACACCCGGCCCGAGGACGGCGCCCGGATCGCCGCCGAGATCGGTGGGGACCACCTCGGTGCCGACCTCGCCGACGAGGAGCAGGCCGCCGCGCTGGTCGCCGCCACGCTGGAACGGCACGGTCGCCTCGACGTACTGGTCAACAACGCCGGGATCAGCTGGCCGATCCCGCACGCCGACCTCGCCGCCGCCCGCGCCGAGGACTGGCGCCGGCTGCTGGAGGTCAACCTGATCGCGCCGTGGGTGCTCACCACCGCCGCGCTGGAGGCGCTGCGCGGCTCCACCCGAGATGGTGGCGGCTGCGTCGTGAACATCACCAGCCACGCCGGGGTGCGCCCCAAGGGCTCCTCGGTGCCGTACGCCGCCAGCAAGGCCGCGCTCAACCACACCACCCGGCTGCTGGCCGCCGCCCTCGGCCCCGACGTACGGGTCAACGCAGTGGCGCCGGGCCTGGTGGACACCCCGATGACGCGGACCTGGGCCGAGGCGCACGAGACGTGGGCGACCCGCTCCCCCATGCGCCGGGCCGCCACGCCGGACGACGTCGCCGACCTGGTCTCCACCGTGGTGCACAGCCGCTACCTCACCGGCGAGGTCATCGTGCTCGACGGCGGGCTGAACCTGACCTGACCCCCGCCTCCCAAGCAGATTTGTCGTGATCGGCGCAGATCAGGACAAAACCGCTTGGGAAGCGGAGCAGGTCGGGGTCTCAGTCGTCGGCGACGCCGGCGAGCGGGTCGGGCGAGCCCAGCCAGCTGAGCACCAGCCGGGCACCGAAGCCGGAGGGCCCCACGGTCCACTCGTGCCAATCCTTCTCCACGTCGCCCACGGAGGCGATGTCGAGGTGTGCCCAGGGCACCTCGCCGACGAACGGGCGCAGGAACAACGCCGCGGTGATCGCGCCCGGTCCCCCGGGGTCGTTGCTGGCGTCGGCGATCTTCGAGGCGAGCTTGTCGACGTAGCCGTCGTAGAGCGGGAAGCGCCACAGCGGCTCCCCTGCGACCTCGCCCGCCTCGAGCAGAGCGTCGGCCAGGGCGTCGTCGTTGGCGAACAGCCCGCCCACCTGCTGGCCGAGGGCGACCTTCACGGCACCGGTCAGCGTGGCGACGTCGACGACGACGGCCGGGTCGAGCTCGCTGACCGCGTACGCCAGGGCGTCGGCCAGCACCAGGCGGCCCTCGGCGTCGGTGTTGCCGACCTCGGTGGTGCGTCCGCCCCAGTGCCGGATCACGTCCCCGGGGCGCAGGGCGCGACCGGAGATGGCGTTCTCCGCGGCGGCCACCAGGCCGGTGACGCGCACCGGGCAGTCCAGGTCGGCGAGCGCGGCCATCGTCGCGAGCACGACGGCACCGCCGGTCATGTCGCGCTTCATCGAGCCCATCGAGGCGGCGGGCTTGATCGACAGGCCGCCGGAGTCGAAGGTGATGCCCTTGCCGACGAGCACGACGCGCGGCAGCTTCTTCGCCGCGCGGGCGCTGATGCCGCGCGGGGTGTAGTCCAGGCGGATCAGCCGCGGGGGCGTCGCGGACGCCGCTCCGACGGCGAGGATGCCGCCGAAGCCCTCGTCGGCGAGCTGCTGCTCGTCCCACACCCGGACCTCGAGGCCGGCCTCGTCGGCGATCGCCTCGGCCTGCGTCGCCAGCCAGGCGGGATTCTTCAGGTTCGACGGCACGGTGGCGAGCTGGCGGGAGCGCCAGCCGGCGCCACCGAGCGCGACCGCCCGCTCCAGGGCGTCGCCGTCACCGGCGTACCCGGCGATGACGATCCGCGGCACGGGCACCCGCTCCGGGCCCTGGGAGCGCCAGTGGAACACGAAGCTGCCCAGCATGGCGCCGATGACGAACGCCTCGACGCTGCGCGCCGCGTCCACCTCGGTCGCGTCGTCGAGACCGGCGAGCACCGGCACGGAGGTCGCGACGGCCGTGCGGCCGAAGCTGGCTCGGGCGAGCGCCGCACCGGCACGGCGCAGGTCGATCGGGCGCGCCTGGCCGATGCCGACCAGCAGCACCAGCCGGAGGTCCGGGTTGGCCGCCGTGCCGTCGGGCACGGCCACGGTCGCCACCTCGCCGGTGGCGCCGCTCAGCCCGTGCACCTCCGCGGCGCCGACCAGGTCGACCGAGAGCTCGTCGGCGAGCTCGGCGGCACCGGGTCCGAGCAGGAACGGGACGTCGTCGTCGCCGGGCAGCACCGGCACGGCGACGACGTCGGCCCCGACGATCGCACCGGGCGGCAGCTCGCTGAGCGCGAACTGCGGCGGGGAGACCTGACCCGGCAGGGTCGGTCCGGTGGACGGCCGGGTTGAGGTCACCCGACCACGCTGTGGAGGGCCTCGCCGAGCGCCGAGGCCTCCTCGGCGTTGAGCTCGACCACGAGTCGACCGCCGCCCTCGAGCGGGACGCGCATCACGATGCCGCGACCCTCTTTGGTGACCTCGAGCGGACCGTCGCCGGTCCGTGGCTTCATCGCCGCCATGCGGCACCCCTCTTCCACTGACATCTGCAAGTTGCGTCGAGCGCACCCACACCCGACTGTGCGCCGCAACATTATCGCCTATGCCACAACCCCCGCGCAGCGATGGGCGAACTCCGGCGTGTGGCGACGCGAGCAGCCCGGTGCGCCTACTGCTGGTCCGTCGCCGGGTCGGCCACCGAGTCCGTGTCCGCGTCGGTGTCCCGGTCGGTGTTCCGGGCGGCACTCGGGTCGTCGTACGGCGTCGCCGCACCGGCCCGTTGGGCGTCGTCGAGCTGGCCGTCGAGCTTGGCGGCCAGCCGGGCCAGCAGGGCGTCGACCTCGGACATCCGGTAGCCCCGGAAGGCCAGGGAGAACCGCACACGGCGCAGGTCGTCGCCCTCCAGCGCACCGTCGGCGGGCACGAGCGCGTCGGGGCGGTCGTCGTAGGCGGGGGCCATCGGCTCGCCGTGCCCGGCGGCGAGCAGCGCCACCCCGCCCATGGCGAGCACGACCAGGACCGCGAAGACCCACATCATCACCGGTGCACCTCCCGCTCAGGAGCGTCGTCGGTCACGGGCAGCGACCATCAGCGCCACCGCCTCGTCGGGGTCGTCGGTCAGGGTCAGCATGTCGAGGTCGGACTGCTTGATCCGGGCGTCGTCCAGCATGGATCCGCGCATCCAGTCCAGCAGGCCCGACCAGTGCTCGGTGCCCATCAGCACGATCGGGAACTGGGTGATCTTCTTGGTCTGCGCCAGCGTCATCGCCTCGAACAGCTCGTCCAGCGTGCCCAGGCCGCCGGGCAGCACGATGTAGCCCTGGGAGTACTTGACGAACATCATCTTGCGCACGAAGAAGTAGCGGAAGTTGAGTCCGAAGCTCAGGTGGTCGTTGAGCCTGGCCTCCCAGGGCAGCTCGATGCCCAGGCCGATGCTCTGCCCGCCGGCCTCCAGCGCGCCCTTGTTCGCGGCCTCCATCGCCCCGGGGCCGCCGCCGGTGATCACCGCGAAGCCGGCGTCGGCGAGGCCGGCGCCGACCCGCAGACCCAGGTCGTAGGCGGGGTGGTCGACGGCAATCCGCGCGGAGCCGAAGACCGAGATGGCAGGGCCGATCTCCGCGAGGTCGTTGAAGCCCTCGACGAACTCGGCCTGCATCTTCATGACCCGCCACGGGTCGGTGTGCACCCACCCGACGTCGCCGCGGGAGTCCAGCAGCCGCTGGTCGGTGGTGGAGCCCTCGGGGCGCCCCGCGGTGGGCCGGGGACCGTGCCCGGTGCGCCGGGTCATCGCGCGTCCCCGCCGGCGCCCACGGCGCCGGTCAGCCACGCCCGCAGCTGCTCCTCGCAGCGCACGATCTGGGCGACCTCGACGTGCTCGTCCTGCTTGTGCGCGAACAGCGGGTCACCGGGGCCGTAGTTGACGGCCGGGATGCCGAGCAGGCTGAACCGGGCCACGTCGGTCCAGCCGAACTTGGGGTTCACCACGCCACCGACCGCCTCGATGAACGCGGCTGCGGCGGGCCGGTCCAGCCCGGGCAGCGCCCCGGGCGCGGAGTCGACGACGGTGACGTCGAAGCCGTCGAAGAGCTCGCGGACGAACGCCTCGGCCTCGGCCTCGCTGCGGTCGGGGGCGAAGCGGTGGTTCACGGTGACCACGCACTCGTCGGGCACCACGTTGCCCGCGACGCCGCCGCTGATCCCCACGGCGTTGAGCCCCTCGCGGTACTCCAGCCCGTCGATCACCGGGCGCCGCGGCTCGTAGGCGTTGAGGCGGGTCAGCACCTCCGCGGCGGCGTGGATGGCGTTGACGCCGCGCCAGCTCCGCGCGGCGTGGGCGCGCTCCCCGCGGGTGCGGACCTCGACACGCAGCGTGCCCTGGCAGCCGGCCTCGACGACGCCGTTGGAGGGCTCCATCAGCACCGCGAAGTCGGCCTCGAGCAGGTCGGGGCCGGACTGGCCGAGGAGGTTGAGGCCGTTGAGCGCGGCGTCGATCTCCTCGGCGTCGTAGAGCACGAACGTGACGTCGTGCACCGGCTCGGTCAGCGTGGCGGCCAGCCGCAGGATGACCGCGTCGCCGCCCTTCATGTCGCAGCTGCCCAGGCCGTGCAGGATCCCGTCCTCGAGCCGGCTCGGCAGGTTGCCGTTGACCGGCACCGTGTCCAGGTGACCGGCGAGCACCACCCGGTGGTCGCGGCCCAGCTCGGTGCGCGCCACGACGGTGTTGCCGTGCCGGGTCACCGACAGGTGCTCCAGCGCGGAGAGGGCCTGCTCGACGGCACCGGCGATCGCCCGCTCGTGGCGGCTCACGGACTCGATGTCGACGAGCTGGCGGGTCAGGTCGACGACGTCAGCGTGGATATCGATGGAAGGCACGCGGCCAGTCAACCAGCCCCGGCCTCAGCCGCGGCGGCGACACCCGCCGCGGCTGAGGACCCGCCGTCCACAGTCGACCCCCTCAGTCGCTCTCAGTCGACCTCGAGGGTGAGCCAGGCCACCTCGCCGTCACCGAGGGTGATCTCGCTCGCGCCGGCCGGGGCCTCCCCGCCCACGTCGTACGACGTCGCCAGGGTCTCCCCCGCCACGAGCGACTCGTGGGTGCGGGCCGCGGCGAGCACCGCAGGCGTGCCGCCGACGCGCAGCGCGATCCGGTCGGTGACGTCCAGGCCGGTGTCGCGGCGCAGCTGCTGCACCGCACGGACCAGGTCGCGGGCCAGGCCCTCGGTCGCCAGCGCGGGGGTGACCACGGTGTCGAGCACGACGAAGCCGCCGCCGGGCAGCACCGCGGTGGCGCTCTCGCCGCCGGTGTCGGCGGCCACCGTCTCCAGCGTGTACTCGCCCTCGACGAGCGCCAGTCCGCCGGCGGTCACGGTGCCGTCGGCGGCCACCGACCAGTCACCGGACTTGGCGCCCTTGATCGCGGCCTGCACGTCCTTGCCCAGCCGCGGTCCGGCGGCGCGGGCGTTGACGGTGAGCCGCTGCTCGACGCCGAAGCCGGCGGCCTCGTCCGAGCCCGCCGCCACCAGCCGCACGGCCTTGACGTTGAGCTCGTCGGCGATGATCTCGGCGAACGGGGCCAGGGCGGCGGTGTCCTCGACGACCACGGTGAGCTCGGCCAGGGGCAGCCGGTTGCGCAGCCGGGCGGCCTTGCGCAGCGCGGACGTGGTGGAGCAGACCTCGCGCACCGTGTCCATCGCCGCGACCAGGGCGTCGTCGGCGGGCAGCACGCCCGCGTCGGGCCAGTCCGTCAGGTGCACCGAGCGGCCGCCGGTCAGGCCGCGCCACACCTCCTCGGTGGTCAGCGGCAGCAGCGGCGCCACGGCACGGCAGACCACGTCGAGCACGGCGGCGAGGGTCTCGAACGCCTCGGGCCGGCCCTCCCAGAAACGCTCCCGGGAGCGGCGCACGTACCAGTTGGTGAGCACGTCGAGGAAGCCGCGGGTGGTCTCACAGGCGTCCGCGATCGCGTAGGCGTCCAGCTCGGCGGTCATCTGCTCGACGAACTGGCGTGTCTTGGCCAGCAGGTAGCGGTCCAGCGGGTCGGTGCTGGCCAGCGACTCCGGCGAGCCGATCCGGGCGTCGTAGGACTCGGCGTTGGCGTAGAGCGCGAAGAAGTACCAGGTGTTCCAGAGCGGGATCATCACCTGCCGCACGGCGTCGCGGATGCCCTGCTCGGTGACCACCAGGTTGCCGCCGCGCAGGATGGGCGAGGCCATCAGGAACCAGCGCATCGCGTCGGCGCCGTCGCGGTCGAAGACCTCGGAGACGTCGGGGTAGTTGCGCAGCGACTTGCTCATCTTCTGCCCGTCGCTGCCCAGCACGATGCCGTGGCTGATGCAGTTCTTGAAGGCGGGCTTGCCGAAGATGCCGGTGGCCAGCACGTGCAGCGTGTAGAACCAGCCGCGGGTCTGGCCGATGTACTCCACGATGAAGTCGCCCGGGAAGTGCGCCTTCTTCTCGGCCGTGCCGTCGAACCAGTCGGCGTTCTCGAACGGGTAGTGGTTCTGCGCGAAGCTCATCGAGCCGGAGTCGAACCACACGTCGAGGACGTCGGTGACGCGGCGCATGGTGGAGCGCCCCGTCGGGTCGTCGGGGTTCGGCCGGGTCAGGTCGTCGACCCACGGCCGGTGCAGGTCGGGCTCGCCGTCGGCGTTGCGCGGCAGTCGGCCGAAGTCGCGCTCGATCTCGGCGAAGGAGCCGTAGACGTCGATGCGGGGGTAGGCCGGGTCATCGGACTTCCACACCGGCACCGGGGAGCCCCAGAACCGGTTGCGGGTGATCGACCAGTCGCGGGCGTTCTCCAGCCAGCGGCCGAACTGGCCGTCCTTGATGTGCTCGGGCACCCAGTTGATCTGCTGGTTGTTGGCCAGCATCTCCTCCTTGAACGCCGTCACCTCGACGAACCACGACGAGACGCCCTTGTAGATCAGGGGCTCGCGGCAGCGCCAGCAGTGCGGGTAGGAGTGCTCGTAGCTCTCGCGGCGCAGCAGCACGGTGCCCGGGGTGACCGCACCGCGCTCGCCGGCCTCGTCCGCGCCGAGGCCGCGGGTGGCGGCCTTGAGGTGGTCGATGACGTGGGGGTTGGCGTCGAAGACGAGCATGCCGGCGTAGTCGTCGACCGGCGCGGTGAACCTGCCGTCCTTGCCGACCGGCATCACCGCCTCGATGCTCTCGCGGTCGGTGACCTCCTTGTCGACCTCACCGAACGCGCCGGCGGTGTGCACGACACCGGTTCCGTCGGTGGTGGTGACGGCGTCGTCGGCGGCGACCACCCGGAAGGCGTTCTCGTGGCCGAGGTAGTAGCCGAACGGCGGGGTGTAGGTGCGCCCCACCAGGTCCGCGCCCCGGTAGGTGCCCAGGATCGTGAACTCGCCCTCGGCGTCGGCGAGCTCGCGGGCGTACTTGCCCAGCAGCGCCTGCGCCAGCACGTAGCGGGCCTTCTCGTCGGCGCCCGGGACCGGGGCCTCGACGACGACGTAGTCGATGTCGGAGCCGACCATGACCGCGAGGTTCGAGGGCAGGGTCCACGGCGTGGTGGTCCAGATCAGGATCTTGGCGCCGTCCAGCACCGGGTCGGTGCCGGTGTCGTCGAGGGTGAAGCCGACGGTGACCGCGGGGTCCTGACGCGACTTGTAGACGTCGTCGTCCATCCGCAGCTCGTGGTTGGACAGCGGGGTCTCGTCGTTCCAGCAGTAGGGCAGGACGCGGAAGCCTTCGTAGATCCAGCCCTTGTCGTAGAGCTGCTTGAACGCCCAGACGACCGACTCCATGAACTCGGGGTTCATGGTCTTGTAGTCGCCCTCGAAGTCCACCCAGCGCGCCTGCCGGGTGACGTAGGCGCGCCACTCGTCGGCGTACTTCAGCACCGAGGCACGGCAGGCGTCGTTGAACTTGTCGATGCCCATCGCGACGATCTCGTCGGTGGTCTTGATGCCGTTCAGGCGCATCGCCTCGAGCTCGGCCGGCAGGCCGTGGGTGTCCCAGCCGAAGCGGCGCTCGACGCGCTTGCCGCGCATCGTCTGGTAGCGCGGCACGATGTCCTTGACGTAGCCGGTGAGCAGGTGGCCGTAGTGCGGCAGTCCGTTGGCGAACGGCGGGCCGTCGTAGAAGACGAACTCGTCCTCGCCGTGCTCACCGCCGTCGCGCTGGGCGACCGAGGCGCGGAAGGTGTCGTCCTCGGCCCAGTAGGCCAGGACGCGCTCCTCGATCTCGGGGAACCGCGGGGAGCCGGGGACGGCGCCCTGCTCGCTCGTACGGTCGGTGCTGACCTTCGGATAGGTCATCGGGGCCTCGGTCTCCTGCGTCGTCTCAGCTGCGGCATCTACCGCAGGGACGATCCGGCACGGACCGCGGTACCACCCTGCTTGCCCGTCGCGGCGGGTGCCACGACAGACCTCTCCTTCACGGCTGTGACGGGCCTACCCGCCGGGCTCTACTGGGGCTCGCGGACCGCCGGTCCGCTCACCTTTTCTTCCCGGGGCTCGCCGCTGATGACGGCTCGAGCGCCTGTGCCCCCAGCGTACGGCGCGCCGCGGGCGCCGTGCCAATCGGTTCCTCCGCTCAGCAGCCTTGCCCGCCAGCACCCTTGCCGATCAGGTGCTCCGGCCGGTTGGCTGGGGTGGTGAGCGACGAGCTGAGCAACTACCGCGACTACCTCGACCAGTACCGCCAGACCCTGGTGCGCAAGTGCGAGGGACTGACGCCGGCGCAGCTGGCCACCCGGTCGGTGCCGCCGAGCAGCATGAGCCTGCTCGGCATGGTGCGCCACCTCGCCCGCGTGGAGCACTTCTGGTTCTGCCGTGCGCTGAGCTCCAGCGACGGTCCGCGGATCTACGACGACGGTGACGCGGGCTTCGCCGACGTGGTGGCCACCGACGAGGCGGTGGCCGAGGCCTTCGCCGAGTGGCGCGCCCAGGTGGCGCTCGGCGACGCCCTGCTCGACACGCTCGTCGGCACCGACCTGGGCAGGGAGGTCACCTTCCGGCGCGGCACCGAGACCGCCACCGTGCGCGACATCCTGGTGCACCTGATCGAGGAGTACGCCCGCCACTGCGGGCACGCCGACCTGCTGCGCGAGTGCCTGGACGGCGTCACCGGCGAGTGAGCCGGAGGCGCCGACGGACGCGATGAGCGCGCCGGGCAGGATGTGCCGGTGAGCTACCTCCTCGACGACGCCGTCGCCTCCGTGCCGTTGGGCCAGGGCCGGCACCGGGTCCGGATCACCGACGACTGGAACACCGCCAACGGCACCCCCAACGGCGGCTACGTGCTGGCGCTGCTGCAGCACGCCGCGACGGCCGAGTCCGTCCACCCGGACCCGCTGAGCATCGCGGTGACCTACTTCCGTCCCGCCCTGCCCGGGGACGCCGAGATCAGCGTCCGCGAAGTGCGCCGGGGCCGCCGCGTCTCGACGTACGACGCCACGCTGGTCCAGGACGGCAAGGAGATCGCGCACGCGGTGCTCAGCACCCACGACTGGGACACCGCCGGTGCGGTGGAGCACGTGCCGCACGTCGCCCCCGACGTGCCGGGACCGTTGGAGTGTGCCGACACCAGCTCGCTCATCCCGGCCGGGGCGTTCCCGATCCTGGACCGCTACACCTACCGCGCGCCGCAGGCGCCGGGGTGGCTCGTCGGGCAGCCCAGCGGCGTCACCGAGGGCACCTGCTGGCTCCGCGCCGCGGACGGGCGCCCCGTCGACGCGCTGCTCGCCGGCGCCATGGTCGACGCGTTCCCGCCGGTGACCGCCGAGATCGGCCACCTGGCCTCAGCCACCATCCAGCTGACGGTGCACTACCGGCGCCGCCCGGAGACGCTCTGGGCGCTCGGGCACGTGGTGACCCGGCACGTCATCGCGGGCTACCACGACGAGGACGTCGAGCTGTGGGACGAGCAGGGTCGCCTGGTCGCCCAGAGCCGCCAGCTGGCGATCCTGGCCGCTGGCTGAAGCGACCCGCGACACCCCTAGAATCAGTGCCCGTGACTGCTGCCTGGGGCTTCGGCCTGACCACCTATGCCGCCGACCAGACCGTCCTGGACACCTGGTTCCCCGCCCCCGCGCTGGGCGAGAAGCCCGCGGACGTCGAGGCGCCGGCCGAGCTGGTCGCGCTGACCGGCGCGGACGCCGCACGCGGCGTGACCCGGCAGGTGATCCTCGTCGAGATCGCGGACCTGGGCGCCGCGCCGACCAGCACCGCGGAGGTCTGGCTGCGCCTGCACCTGCTCTCCCACCGCCTCGTCGCCCCGCACGGACAGAGCCTGGACGGCATCTTCGGCCTGCTCACCAACGTGGTGTGGACCTCCGCCGGCCCGTGCGCCGTCGAGGGCTTCGAGGCCACCCGGGCCCGGCTGCAGGCCGATGGCCGGCACGTCAGCGTCTACGGCGTGGACAAGTTCCCCCGCATGGTCGACTACGTGCTGCCCACCGGGGTCCGCATCGCCGACGCCGACCGGGTCCGCCTCGGCGCGCACCTGGCCGAGGGCACCACGGTGATGCACGAGGGCTTCGTGAACTTCAACGCCGGCACCCTGGGCGCCTCGATGGTGGAGGGCCGGATCTCGGCCGGTGTCGTCGTCGGCGACGGCTCCGACATCGGCGGCGGCGCCTCGATCATGGGCACCCTGTCCGGCGGCGGCAAGCAGGTCATCTCGATCGGCGAGCGCTGCCTGCTGGGCGCCAACGCCGGCATCGGCATCTCGCTCGGCGACGACTGCGTGGTCGAGGCCGGCTGCTACGTCACCGCGGGCACCAAGGTCACCGTGCTCCAGCCCGGCGAGGAGGCACGCGTGGTCAAGGCCGCCGAGCTGTCGGGGGCGAGCAACGTGCTCTTCCGCCGCAACTCCGTCACCGGCGCGGTCGAGGCGACCGGCTGGCAGGGCCACGGCATCGCGCTGAACGCCGACCTGCACGCCAACTGACGGCGCCGACCCCCTGCGTCCGGTTGCGTCCGCGGCTCGAGGCGATGAGGCCCCTCACCGCCCCGACCGCACACTGGTCCTCGTGAGAAAGCGCTTCACGGCCGTCCTCGTCGGCCTCGTGGTGCTCGCGGTGGTCGTCGCCATCGGCATCGCGGTGCTCCGGGTGACCGACGAGCTCGTCGGCGGCCCCAGCGGCGACTGCACCGTCACCGTCGGCGACCACACCGTCGAGCTGTCCGGGGAGCAGGCCGAGAACGCCGCGCTCATCGCCGCGATCGGCGTACGACGCGGCCTGCCGGCCCGCGCGGTCTCGATCGCGCTCGCCACGGCGTACCAGGAGTCGAAGATCGAGAACATCGACTACGGCGACCGCGACTCCGTCGGGCTGTTCCAGCAGCGGCCCTCCCAGGGCTGGGGCACCACCGAGGAGCTGCTCGACCCCGTCTACGCCACCAACGCGTTCTACGACGCGCTGGAGAAGATCGACGGCTACGAGAAGATGGAGATCACCGTCGCCGCGCAGCGGGTGCAGCGCTCGGCGTTCCCGGACGCCTACGCCGACCACGAGGAGGACGGCCGGGCGCTGGCCTCCGCGCTGACCGGCAACTCCCCCGCGACGTTCACCTGCGACCTCGACGGCGGCGCCCCCTCGGCCGACGACGCACTGACCCCGAACGGGCTGACCCCGCGCGCGGACGCGGTGCGCAAGGACCTGCTGGCGCGGTTCGGCCGGCTCTCGCTCGGCGGTTTCGACCCGGACGGCGTCAGCTCGGGGCACATGGAGGGCTCCGCGCACTACGCCGGTCGGGCGATCGACATCTTCTTCCGTCCGGTCAACAAGGCCAACCGCACCAAGGGCTGGGCCGTCGCGCACTACCTGGTCGCCAACGCCGACCGGCTCGACGTGCGCACGGTCATCTTCGACGACCGGATCTGGACCGCCGGCCGCGACGGCTGGCGCGACTACGACCCGCCGTCCTCGGCCGGTGACCGGGACATCCTCGAGCACCGCGACCACGTGCACGTCGACGTGTTCGCCTGAGCCCTCCGCCCCAGCGGGTGAGGCGGCTCAGCAGGTGAGGCGGCTCAGCAGGTGAGGCGGCTCAGCGGGTGAGGCGGGCGACGGCGGCGTCGATCCGCTCGTCGGTGGCGGTCAGCCCGATCCGCACGTGGTGAGAGCCGGCGGGACCGTAGAACACCCCCGGGGCGACCAGGATCCCCTGGGCGGCGAGCTCGGCGACGAGCTGCCAGGCGTCGGGACCCTCAGGGCCCTTCGTGGTCCACAGGTACAGCGAGGCCTCGGAGTGCTCGATGGTGTAGCCGGCGGCCTCCAGCGCGGCGCGCAACCGGGCGCGCCGGCTGCGGTAGCGCTCGTGCTGCTCGGCGACGTGGGTCTCGTCGGCGAGCACGGCCGCCATCACCCGCTGCTGCGGGTCGGGCATCATCAGGCCGAGGTTCTTGCGCACCGCCAGCAGCTCCGCGATCACCGCACGGTCACCGGCGACGAAGCCGCAGCGGTAGCCGGCGAGGTTGGAGCGCTTGGACAGCGAGTGCACGACCAGGATCCCCTCGGCGCTGCCGCCGCACACGTCCGGGTGCAGGACCGAGTAGGCCTCGCCCTCCCAGACGCAGTCGAGGTAGCACTCGTCGGAGACGAGCAGCACGCCGCGCTCGCGGCACCAGTCCACGACCTTGCGCAGGTGCTCGAGCGGCAGCACCCGTCCCGAGGGGTTGGACGGCGAGTTGAGCCACAGCAGGCTGGGGGTCCGGGGGCCGAACGCGGTCAGCGAGTCGGTCGCGAGCGCCTCGGCCCCGACCAGGGCGGCACCGACCTCGTAGGTCGGGTAGGCCAGCTCGGGGTAGCCGATCAGGTCGCCGGGACCGAGACCGAGGTGCAGTGCCAGGCTGGCGATGAGCTCCTTGGTGCCCACCACCGGCAGCACCTGGTCGATGCCCAGGCCGGTGACGCCGTGGGTGCCGGCCAGCCAGTCGACCGCCGCCTGGCGCACCTGCGGCACGCCCACGGTCACCGGGTAGCCGTGGGCGTCCGAGGCCGCCGCCAGCGCGGCCCGCGCCACCTCGGGGGTCGGGTCGACCGGCGTGCCGATCGACAGGTCGACGATCCCGTCGGGGTGGGCGCGCGCCTGCTCGGCGTACGGCGCCAGCTTGTCCCAGGGGAAGTCCGGCAACCGTCCCGAGACGGGCCGAGCAGGGTGGGGCACGGTGTGGCTCAGTGGTCCTGGTTCTGCGGCTCGAGGGCGGCGATGAAGTCGGCGTCCTTGTCGATCTCGCCGAGCTTCGCGGCGCCACCGGGCGAGCCGAGGTCGTCGAAGAACTTCACGTTGGCGTCGTAGTACGCCTTCCACTCCTCCGGGACGTCGTCCTCGTAGAAGATGGCCTCGACCGGGCAGACCGGCTCGCAGGCGCCACAGTCCACGCACTCGTCGGGGTGGATGTAGAGCATCCGCTTGCCTTCGTAGATGCAGTCGACGGGGCACTCGTCGACACAGGCGCGGTCCTTGACATCAACGCACGGCTGCGAGATGACGTAGGTCATCGATTCCTCCTGGCCAGGACAACGGCTCGGGGCCGACACGAAAGTGTTTCGCGGTGGGCTCACCCTAGTATCCCGCAGGTGGACGACGCGCGCAGACCCCCGGAATCTGGACAGCACCTGCTCGGCCCCCACGTCGTGGGGCAGCGGGTCGTGGTGCGCCGGGTGCTGCGCGGGCAGAGAGGGCCGAGCGGCGGCCCGGCGTTCACCGACCTGCTCGGGGTGTGCCTGTCGTGGGCCGAGGGCTCCTGCGTGGTGCAGCCCGAGGACGGTCCCGCCGTCGAGATCGCGCTGGCCGACATCGTCTCCGGCAAGCCGGTGCCGCCACGCCCACCCGTGCGGCACCGGGTGAGCGCCCGCGAGGCGGAGGCGCACACCGGCGCGCTGTGGCCCGGCCTGGAGCGGGTGCCGCTCGGGGACTGGGAGCTGCGCTCCGCGCCCGTGCTCGGAGCCCGCTTGGTCAAGCGCGCCAACTCGTGCCTGGCGATGGGCGAGCCGGGCGTGCCGGCGCCGGAGGCGGTAGCCGCCGTCCGCGCCTTCTACGCCGCCCGCGACCGGCCCCCGCTGGCGCAGGTCGAGCCGGGCACGCCGGCGGAGGAGGCGTTCGTGGCGGCCGGCTGGCAGCCGGTCGCCGGCGGGGACGCCGAGCTGTGGCTGGCCTCGGTGTCGCGGGTACGGCGCGCGCTGCGGGCCCGCGGTGTGCCCGCGCGGGCGCCGCAGGTGGAGCTCGAGGTCTCCGGCGAGGTCGCCGCGGCGTCGGTGGGCACCGGCTGTGACCCACTCGCGGAGGGCCGCGCAAGCGTCGACGGTGACTGGGTCGGCCTGCACGCACTGAGCGTCGAGCCCGCCCACCGCCGCCGCGGGCTGGGGACCGCCGTGGTCGGCGAGCTCCTCGACTGGGCCGCCGAGCGGGGCGCGATGACCGCCTGGCTGCACGTCGAGGTGGACAACACTCCGGCCCAGGGCCTGTGGCGCGCGCTCGGCTTCAGCGCGCACCACGCCTGCCGCTACTACGCGCCGCCTGCTTCCGCTGCACCCGGCTCCGAGACAACCGGCTCCGAGACAACCGGCTCCGAGGCACCCAGCTCCGCCAGCGCCTCGCCGGTCAGCCGGTAGGTGCTCCACCCCGCCAGCGGCCGGGCGCCCAGGGCCCGGTAGAAGGCGATCGACGGCTCGTTCCAGTCCAGCACCGCCCACTCCACCCGGCGGTAGCCGCGCTGCACGGCGATCCGGGCCAGGGAGACCAGCAGCGCCCGGCCCAGGCCCGCGCCGCGGTGCGCCGGGTCGACGTACAGGTCCTCCAGGTGCAGGCCCGGCACGCCGGTCCAGGTGGAGTAGGTGCGGAACCACAGGGCCAGGCCGACGACCTGCTCGTCGACCTCGGCGACCAGCACGCTGGCGACCGGGTCGTCGCCGAACACCCAGCGGTGCAGGTCGTCCTCGCTGGCCTCGACGGCGTCGGGCTCACGCTCGTAGGCGGCCAGGTCGCGGATCAGTCGCAGGATCGCCGGCACGTCGCCGGGTGTGGCCTCCCGGACGCCGGGCGGCAGCTCGGTGCCGGCGGGCGCGGCCTCAGCCACGGGCGAGGAACATCAGCAGGTCGTGGCGGGTGAGCACCCCCACCGGCTTGCCGTCCTCGTGCACCAGCACCGCGTCGGCGGACTCCAGCAGCGGCACGGCCGCCGTGGCGTCCTCGCTGGAGCCGATGGTGGGCAGCGGCTCCGACATGTGCTGCTCGACGGGGTCGGTCAGCTTCGCCTTGCCGGTGAACAGCGCGTCGAGCAGCGCTCGCTCCGAGACCGACCCGGCCACCTCGGCGGCCACGATCGGCGGCTCGGCGCGCACGACGGGCATCTGGGAGACGGCGTACTCCTGCAGGATCGCGACCGCCTCGGCGATCGTCTCCGCCGGGTGGGTGTGCACCAGCGCCGGCAGGCCGGCGGTCTTGGTGTGCAGCACCTCCCCGACCGTGCGGTGCGGGGTGGGCTGGCCGGTGCTGAAGCCGTACTGCGCCAGCCAGTCGTCGTTGAACAGCTTGCTCAGGTAGCCGCGCCCGGAGTCGGGCAGCAGCACGACGATGATCGCGTCGCGCTGCCCGGCCTCGGCGAGCTCGTGCGCCAGCTGGCGAGCAGCGAACGCCGCCATCCCGGAGGAGCCGCCGACCAGCATCGCCTCCTCGCGCGCGAGGCGGCGGGTGAAGGCGAAGGAGTCCGCGTCGGAGACCTCGATGACCCGGTCGGCCACGTCGCGGTCGTAGGTGTCGGGCCAGAAGTCCTCCCCCACGCCCTCGACGAGGTAGGGCCGCCCGGTGCCGCCGGAGTAGACCGAGCCGGAGGGGTCGGCGCCGACGACCTGCACCTGGGGGTTCTGCTCCTTGAGGTAGCGCCCCACGCCGCTGATCGTGCCGCCGGTGCCCATGCCGGTGACGAAGTGGGTGATCCGGCCCTCGGTCTGGCGCCAGATCTCGGGCCCGGTCTCCTCGTAGTGCGAGCGCGGGTTGTTCGGGTTGGAGTACTGGTCGGGCTTCCAGGCGCCCGGCTGCGAGGCGAGGCGGTCGGAGACGTTGTAGTAGGAGTCGGGGTGCTCCGGGGCGACCGCGGTCGGGCAGACCACGACCTCGGCGCCGTAGGCACGCAGCACGTTGCGCTTGTCCTCGCTGACCTTGTCGGGGCAGACGAAGATGCACTGGTAGCCCTTCTGCTGGGCCACCATCGCCAGGCCGACGCCGGTGTTGCCCGAGGTCGGCTCCACGATCGTGCCGCCCGGCTTCAGCGCACCGGAGGCCTCCGCCGCCTCGATCATCCGGGTGGCGATGCGGTCCTTCACCGAGCCGCCGGGGTTGAGGTACTCGACCTTCGCCAGCACCAGCGGCCCGTCCCCGGGCAGGTCGAGCGACTTGTTCAACCGCACGAGCGGGGTGTTTCCGATGAGTTGCAGCAGTGAGTCGACGTACTCCATGGCCTCACCGTATCCATCGCGGCGCAGGCCCACGTCCTAGAGTTGCCCGCGTGAGCAAAGCCGGAGCCGCCCGCAAGCTGGCCGCCGCCGCCCTGTATGGCGGAGGCGGGCTGTCCGCCCTCGGAGCCGGCCTCTACGGCGTGTTGAGCGCCGAGGCCCGCCTGGCGCGCAAGGCCATCGGACCGCAGATGGAGGACCCGCCGCCGGACGCCACCGGCTGGTACGGCCGCGGCAAGCCCGGCCCGGCGATCAGGATCGCGCTGCTGGGCGACTCGATCGCCGCGGGCTACGGCGTGGAGCGCGTCGAGCAGACCCCCGGGGCGCTGCTCGCCAGCGCGGTCGCCGAGCACGCCGGCCGGCGCGTCTACCTCAAGCAGCTGGCGGTGGTGGGGGCACGCTCCTCCGACCTCGCCGCACAGATCGACCGGGCGCTGGCGATCGAGCCCGACGTCACGATCATCTCGATCGGCGGCAACGACGTCACCCACACCGTGCGGCCCTCGCACTCGGTGCGCGACCTCGCCGAGGGGGTGCGCCGCGTGGTCGACGCCCGCGGCCAGGTCGTCGTCGCCACCTGCCCGGACCTGGGCACCGTGCAGCCGATCGCTCCCCCGCTGCGCCAGATCGCGCGCGCCTGGTCGCGACGGCTGGCCGCCGCCCAGACCGTGGTCGCCATCGAGGAGGGCGCGCGGACGGTGTCGCTGGGCGACATCCTCGGCCCCGAGTTCGCGGCCGCGCCCGCGCTGCTGTTCGGCCCGGACCAGTTCCACCCCTCCGCCGACGGCTACCGGGCCTACGTCGGGGTGCTGATCCCCTCCGTGCTGGCCGCACTGGACCAGGAGGCGGCCGAGGAGGCCGTGCTGGAGGCGTTCCGCGGCGAGGGTGTGCTGCCCGTCATCCGGGCCGCGATCGAGGCCGTCAACCACCCCGGCACCGAGCTCGGCGGCACCGAGGTCGCCGGCCGCCGCACCGGCGTGCGCGGGCTCTGGGTCGAGCTGCGGCACCGCCGCTCGCGCGGCACCGTCCCCGCCGAGGCGCCCGAGCGCTCCGAGCAGGCCGCGGAGCAGACTCTCGAGCAGCCGGGTGGGCGGCCGGGCGAGCCCTCGACCGACGAGGGCGAGGCCAAGGCTGCGGGCTGAGCGCTGCGCCCAGGACGCACGAAGCCCCGCCGGCCGAGGGCCGACGGGGCTTCGTCGCGAAGGCGCAGAGCGCCCGGTGATCAGTCCTGCTGCAGGATCGCGAGGATGCGCAGCAGGTTGGTGTAGATCCAGACCAGGCTGACCAGCAGGCCGAACGAGGCACGCCAGGACTCACGCTCCGGCACGCCGTTGGCGATGCCCTGCTCGACGAAGTCGAAGTCGAGGATCAGCATGAGCACACCGAGCACCAGGCCGGCGACGGCGAACAGCAGGCCCATCCCGCCGAAGCCGAAGAGGCCCAGGTCCGCGCTGAACAGGCTGAGGACGATCTCCATCAGGCCGAGGGCCACCATGCCGAACATCGCCGCGACGACGAACGTGCGGAACTTGTTGCCGACCTTGATGTTGAGGAACTTGTACGCCGCCAGGGTGCCCGCGAACGCCGCGAACGTGCCGACGATGGCCTGCAGCACGATCCCGCCGAAGGCGGAGTCGGGCGTGGTGAACAGCGCGTCGTACAGCTTGCTCAGCGCACCCAGCGCGACGCCCTCGGCGACGGCGAAGGCGATGACCAGCGCCGGGCTGATGACCCGCTTGAACGAGTTGACCAGCGAGAGGACGAACGCGACGCCGGCACCCAGCAGCGCGGCGGCACCGATGGCGCTGATCGCGGACTGGTCCTCGACCGACGGGGTCAGGAACCACGTGGCCGCGGCGGCGACGAGCACGACGCCGAGCGTGATCGCGGTCGACTGCACCACCGAGTCGATCGTCATCCGTCGTCCGGCGGGCGGCGCCTCGGGCGTGGCGTACCCGGGCTGGTTGTATCCGTCGTACTGAGGCTGGCCGAAGCCCTGGTAGGCGGCGGCGCCGGAGCGGTTGAACTCCTCCGAACGCCGGAACACCGGGTTGTTGCTCTGCATGATCTCCTCCGCAGGCTTGCGAGTCGGTCGAGGGCACCCAGTCTAGGGCCCCGTTGTCAGGGGAAACGCTCTGCGCCACGGGATCGTTCCCGATCAGGTGGTCGAATTCCGCGCGGTGGCGAGGACGCCTGTCTCAGCGGGTGCGACGCAGCCGGACGACGGTGTCGCGCACCGAGACGGTGCCCTCGCCCATGACCTGCTCGCGCACCGGCGTGTCGGCGACCTCGACCTGCCAGGGCGAGTCGGTGGCGTCGGCGCCGAGCGTGGAGACCACCCGCTCCGGCTCGAACAGCAGCCCGGGGCCGTGCGAGGAGCGCACGCCGGTCTCCACGTCCTCGGGGTGGTGGGCGACGACCAGGAGCCGGCCGCCGGGCGCCACGGCCTTCGCGATGCTGGTGTAGACCCGCTTGAAGTCGGCGACCGGGACGTGCAGGAAGCTGACCGTCACCAGGTCGTACCGACGACGTCCCCCGGGCCGCGGGTCCTCCAGCGCGTCGTACAGGCCGATGCGCAGCCGGTCGTCCACCCCGGCCTCCTCGGCGTGCTGGGCGGTCCGCTCCAGCGCCACCTCGGAGACGTCGACGGCGGTGACCCGCCAGCCGTTGCTGGCCAGCCAGATGGCGTCGCCGCCCTCCCCGCAGGCGACGTCGAGCGCGGTGCCCGGTGCGAGGTCCGCGACCTGCTCGACGAGCCGCTGGTTCGGCCGGCCGCTCCAGACCCGGTCGCTGCCGCGGTACCGCTCGTCCCAGAAATCGGCGGTGAGGGCCTCACGCATCTGCTCGAGGCTCAGGTCGTCGTCTTTGTGGTGGCGGCGCATGTCGTCACTGTCTCGCTTCAGGTGCACCTGAGGTCAATCGGCGCCGCCGAGTGGGACGGGACGGCGCACGGGCGGCTCGTGCCCCCGCTGGGGTTCGAACCCAGACTTGATCGCTTTTAAGGCGACTTCCTCTGCCGATTGGGATACGGGGGCGGACCTGCGCTGCGGCCGCGGCACATCGCCGCGGCCGGAGCGCTCACAGGTAGGTCTGGCGAGGATAGATGGCGTGCGCGCCGGCGGCGCGGTCCAGGAACAAGAACCCGTCGGTGTGGTCGATCTCGTGCTGCAGCGCCCGGGCCTCGAAGGCGTCGGTGTCGAAGACGACGACCTCACCGGTGCCGGGCAGCTCGCCGCGGACGGTGAGCCGGGAGGCCCGCTTCACGTCGCCGGTGAAGTCGGGCACGCTCATGCAGCCCTCACGGGCCTTCTCGTTGCGGCTGGAGGCGACGACCTCTGCGTTGCACAGCACGAACGTGCCGTGCTGGGTGCGGGTCTTGGGGTGCTCGCTGACGTCGACACAGAACACGCGCATCCCGACCCCGACCTGGTTCGCCGCCAGGCCGACGCAGCCGGGGCTGACCCGCATCGTGGCGACCAGGTCGGCGGCGAGCTGCACCACCTCGGGGTCGGTGGGGTCGACGTCCTCGCCGCGGGTGGACAGCACGCCGGCGGGGGCGCGGACCACGTCACGCACCTTGCCCTCGACGCCGAGCTCGGCCTCGGACCAGGCGGCCAGCCGGGCGGAGGATGCCTCCGGGGACAGGCTGGGTGCGCTCACAGCTCGTCGGCCTCGACCTCACGCAGGGTCGCGGTGACGCCCACGCGCTCCGCGGCGGCGCGGATGTCCGCCTCCACCTGCTTCGCGTCGACGCCCGCAGGCAGGTCCAGCTCGGCCACCAGCAGGTAGAGGTCGCCGGCGAGACGGGTGGTCAGGTCGGTGATGTTGCCCCCGACGGCCGCGACCTGCGCGACCACGGCGGAGACGATGCCGGCCCGGTCGCCGCCGTGCACGGTCAGCACCCACTTGCTGCCGACGGGCGCAAGCTTGACCTCGTCACGCACCGGGCGCACCGCGACGTCCAGGTCGCCACCGGCGGCCAGCGGAGCCAGGGCGGCCTCGACGGCAGCACCGTCCGCCTCGCCGCGGCACAGCAGCATCATCGCGAAGTGACCCCGCAGCAGGGTCATCGTCGAGTCCTCGATGTTGAGTCCCAGCTCGCCGAGCGCTCCGGTGGTGGCGGCGATGATGCCGGGGCGGTCGTGGCCCAGGACGGTGACGGCGTACAGGTCGGTGCTCACGTCGCCCATCATCCCAGCCACCTCACCGCACGTCGTCGGCGACCTCACGTGCCCGGCGCAGCACGGCGTCCGTCATCGGCTCGGTGAGCCTGCCGGTGAACGTGTTCTGCTGGCTGGGGTGGTAGCACCCCAGCAGTACGACGCCCCCGGCCGGCGCTCTGGAGGGTCCGGCCGAGCGCTCGGCGGGGGCCGGCAGCAGCACCTCCGCGCCGTGGGCGAACCGGGGCCGCGGCCGCGGCACCGGCCAGCCGCCTCGCCCGAGCGCGGTGAGCGCCGCGCCCCAGCCGATCGCACCGAGCGCGACCACGACCCGCAGCCGGGGCGCCAGCACGGCCAGCTCGCGATCCAGCCAGGGGGCGCAGGTGTCGCGCTCCTGCGGGGTCGGCCGGTTGGCGGGTGGCGCGCAGCGCACGGCGGCGGTGACGCGTACGTCGTACAGCCTCAGGCCGTCGTCGGGCGCCGCCGAGGTGGCCTGGCTGGCGAGTCCGACCCGGTGCAGGGCCGCGAAGAGCCAGTCGCCGGAGCGGTCGCCGGTGAACATGCGGCCGGTGCGGTTCGCGCCGTGCGCGGCGGGCGCCAGGCCGATCAGTGCGATCCGGGCGTCGGCGGGTCCGAACCCGGGTACCGGGCGGCCCCAGTACTCCTCGTCGGCGTAGGCCGCGCGCTTGGTCCGCGCCACCTCCTCGCGCCAGGCGACCAGCCGCGGGCAGCGCCGGCAGCGCACGACCTGGGCGTCCAGCCGCGCCATCGCCTCCTCGGGCTTCACCCGATCATCCTGCCCGGCGGTCCGTCAGGGGCGGACGCGTCCGTCAGGGGCGACTGGGCGGACCACACCAGGTGATTCGGCGGACCACACCAGGTGATTCGGGGAACCACAAGGAGGGTCAGCGGTCCAGGAGGGAGTAGGCGATGCCGTCGAGGATGTCGGTCTCGGCGACGGTGATCTCCTCGACACCGACGCGGCCCAGGAGCCGGGACAGGATGAGGGCGCCGGCGTCGATCACGTCCGCGCGGCCGGGGTGCATCCAGCCCAGGGCGCGCCGCTCGGCGACGCTCATCGCCAGCAGGTGGCCGACCAGTCGCTGCAGGTCGGCGACCGCGACCGCGCGGCCGTGGATCAGCTCGCGGTCGTAGGCGGGCAGGCCGAGCGCACCGGCGGCCAGGGTGGTGTTGGTGCCGGCGACGGCGATGACCGTGTCGACGTCCGCGACCTGCACGCCGCTGGCGTCGAGGGCGGCGTCGACGTCGCCGACCACGGCGGCGATCTCCACGGCGTCGATCGGGTCGTGGCGCACGTGCCGCTCGTGCAGGCGCACCGAGCCGATGTCCATCGACACCGCGGCGCGCGGGCCGGTGGCGGTCTCGCCGAGGATCAGCTCGGTGGAGCCGCCGCCGATGTCGACGACGAGCGCCGTGCCGCTCGGGGCCGCGGCGCCGAGGCCGCGCACGGCGCCGGCGAAGGCCAGCCGGGCCTCCTCCTCACCCGAGAGCACCTCGGGGTCGATGCCGAGGCGGGCGCGGACACCGGCGGTGAACTCGGCGGCGTTCTCGGCGTCGCGGGTGGCCGAGGTCGCGCAGAACCGGATGGTGGAGACGCCGGCGGACTCGATGATCGCGGCCATCTCGTCGATCGCGGTCCAGGCGCGCTCCAGCGCCTCGGGCGCGAGCCGCCCGGTGGCGTCGACGCCCTGGCCGAGCCGGATCATCCGGGCCTCCCGGCGCACCCCGGCGGGGTCGCCAATCGGGTCGCCGACGAGCAGCTTGATCGTGTTGGTGCCGCAGTCGATCGCCGCGACCGGCGTCCGGGATCCGCTCATCGCCGGTGGCGGGCGGTGACGGACATGCCCACGGCCGAGTGTCGGGGAGCCGGCGCGCTCACGCCTCCTCCACGGTGACGCACGGGCCCTTGGCCCAGTACTCCCCCAGCAGCTCCAGCACCTCGTCGCCCAGCGGGTTGACGCCCGGGCCGGCGGCCAGCGCGTGGGCGGCCAGGACGTGCAGGCACTTGACCCGGTCCGGCATGCCGCCGGCGGAGATGCCGTCGATCTCGGGCACGTCGAAGCCGCCGGCCTCCCCGACCGCGGCCCGGTCGGCGAGGTAGGCCTCGTGCGCGGCGGCGTAGGCGGCGGCGAGCTCGGGGTCGGTGCCGAGACGCTCCTGCATCTGCTTCATCAGCCCCGAGGCCTCGAGGGTGCCGATGCGGGAGTTCACCCGGGGGCAGGTCAGGTAGTAGGTGGTCGGGAACGGGGTGCCGTTGGGCAGCCGCGGCTCGGTGGTCACCACGTCGGGGTTGCCGCACGGACAGCGGTGCCCGATCGCGTGCACGCCCCGCGGCGGCCGGCCGAGCTGCGCGGCGATGATCGCCTCGTCCTCGGCTGTCGGCCGATCGCTCACTGCTTGCTCTTCTCTTCCAGGTCCGCCTTGGGGGCGCGGATGGTGTCCTTGGGGGCCGGCACCTTGCGGGGCGGGTTGCCGGCGATCTTCATGGAGTCCCACGCGTCCTCGTACCAGACCCGCTTGTCCGGGTCGGCGAGGTCGTCGGGGTCCCCGAGCTCGGCGGAGGCGTCGAGCGGTTCACCGTCGTCGTCGACCACGACGTACGGCGTCTCGCCCTTGGCGACGTAGCCGAAGCGGGCCCGGGCCTGCTGGGCCACGAAGGAGGGGTCCTCCCACCGCTCCTTCTCCTGCTCCAGCTCGTCGATGCTCGCCTTGCGCTGCGCGATCTGGGCCTGCAGGTCCTCGATCTCGCTGCGCTGCTGCAGGTAGGCCCGCAGCGAGGAGGCGTAGGAGACCGCGAGCACGGCCAGCACCAGGACCAGGATGGCCGCCCGGCCGGTCAGCCGGGAGCGTCGCCGGTGCTCGGCACGCGCCCGGTCGAGCGCGGCTTGGCGCTCCCGGGCGGCCTGCTTGCGCTCGGCCTGCTTGCGCTCGGCGTACCGCGGCCCGGACCGACCCGTGGTGGGACGGCCGGGCTTGCGGGACGTGCGGCGCTCGCCGGGGGTGGCGGCCATGGCCTCTCCTGGTCCTGGTCCTGATCTGGTCCAGTGCTGGTCGGTCTGCGTCAGCCCGCGTAGCGCGGGAACGCCGCGGCACCGGCGTACCGTGCCGCGTCGCCGAGCTCGTCCTCGATGCGCAGGAGCTGGTTGTACTTCGCGACCCGGTCGGAGCGGGCCGGGGCGCCGGTCTTGATCTGGCCGCAGTTGGTCGCCACGGCGAGGTCGGCGATCGTGGTGTCCTCGGTCTCGCCCGAGCGGTGGCTCATCATGTTGCGGTAGCCCGCGCGGTGGGCCAGCTCGACGGCGTCGAGGGTCTCGGTCAGCGTGCCGATCTGGTTGACCTTGACCAGCATCGCGTTGGCCTGCCCGCCGGTGATGCCACGCTGCAGCCGCTCGACGTTGGTGACGAAGAGGTCGTCGCCGACGAGCTGGGTCTTGTCACCGAGCTCGTCGGTGATGGTCTTCCAGCCCTCCCAGTCCTCCTCGTTGAGGGGGTCCTCGATGGAGACGATCGGGTAGGCGGCGACGAGCTCGGCGTAGTACGCCGTCATCTCGGCGGCCGTCTTGGACTGGCCCTCGAAGGTGTAGACGCCGTCGGCGTAGAACTCGCTGGCGGCGACGTCCAGGGCGAGCGCGACGTCCTTGCCCAGGGTGTAGCCGGCCTTCGCGACCGCCTCGGCGATCAGGTCCAGGGCCGCGCGGTTGGACTCCAGGTTCGGCGCGAAGCCGCCCTCGTCGCCCAGGCCCGTCGAGAGGCTCTTCTCCTTCAGCACGGACTTGAGCGCGTGGTAGACCTCCGCACCCATCCGCAGCGCCTCGCGGAACGTCGGCGCACCGATCGGGGCGACCATGAACTCCTGGATGTCGACGTTGGAGTCCGCGTGGGCGCCGCCGTTGAGGATGTTCATCATCGGCACGGGCAGCAGGTGCGCGTTGGGGCCACCGACGTAGCGGTACAGCGGCAGGTCCGCGGAGTCCGCGGCCGCGCGGGCCACGGCCAGGGAGACGCCGAGGATCGCGTTGGCGCCCAGCTGGGCCTTGTTGGGGGTGCCGTCCGCGGCCAGCATGGTCTGGTCGATCAGCCGCTGGTCGGCGGCGTCGAGACCCTCGATGGCCGGGCCGAGCACCTGGACGACCGCGTCGACGGCCTTCTGCACGCCCTTGCCGGCGTAGCGGTCCCCGCCGTCGCGCAGCTCCACGGCCTCGAAGGCACCGGTGGAGGCGCCGCTGGGCACGGCGGCCCGGGCGAAGGACCCGTCGTCGAGGAGCACCTCGACCTCGACGGTGGGGTTGCCGCGCGAGTCGAGGATCTCGCGGGCTCCGACGGCTTCGATGGCTGCCACGTGTACTGCTCCTAAGTGCCGGGGAAGTGTGGACGCGCAGGGCCCCACACTGTCGATGAACCCAGACTAGTCCCGCGGCGAGCCCGGCCCCGGCAGCACCCACCGCCCCGTGCCGCAGGTTTCGGGGCGGGGCGGCATGCTGGCTGGCGTGAGCACCCCACCGCCGTCCACCGGCCGTCGCGCCGCCCGGCGCCCGCGCCGGGTGTACGACGTGGGCACCGACCCCGACATCCGGGAGTCGCTGGCCAACGAGCGCACCTTCTTGTCCTGGGTGCGTCTCGCGCTGGCGCTGGTCGCGGGCGCGGTCGCGGTGGCCTCGCCGGCGCTGGGGTTCACCACCCCGGCACGCCTGGTGCTCTCCGTCGGGCTGCTGCTGCTCGCCGCCATCGCGGTCGGGGTCGGCTGGTACCGCTGGGAGCACAACGAGGTGGCCATCCGCACCGGCGCCCCGCGGCCCGGCTTCACCGGCGGGATGCTGTTCCTGGCCGCCGCCGGCCTGCTGCTGACCGGCGCCCTGCTGACCGCGCTGCTCTCGCACTGAGCCGGCTTCCCGCCGCCCGATCCGCCAGCTGATCCGGCACCCACCGCGGTGGTCGCGGTAGTACCGTGCCCGAACCTGCTCCACGATCGCCAGGAGGCACCGTGCTGGCCGACCTCTGGCACGCCGTACCGGAGCCGCTGCGTGACCCCGTCGCGTTCGCGGTGCCGTTCTTCGTGCTGCTCGTGAGCCTCGAGGCGCTCGCCGCCCACCTGCTCGAGGACGAGGAGCCCGCTCCGGCCGCGCCGGGCGGGCGGACGCGTCCGCCCCGCGGCGGCTACGAGCGCCGCGACGCACTGGCCAGCATCGGTGCGGGCGCGGTCTCGGTGCTCACCATGAGCGTCTGGAAGGGACTGGGCCTGGTCGTCTTCACCGTCCTGTTCGCCTACGTCGCGCCGTGGCAGCTGCCGGCGGACGCGTGGTGGACCTGGGCGATCGCGATCCTCGGCGTCGACTTCACGTTCTACTGGGCGCACCGGGTCGCGCACCGGGTGCGGCTGGTGTGGGCGACCCACCAGGCCCACCACTCCAGTGAGTACTACAACTTCGCCACCGCGCTGCGGCAGAAGTGGAACAACGCCCACGAGCTCGTCTTCTGGGCCCCGCTCCCGCTGCTCGGGCTGCCGCCGGCCCTGGTCTTCTTCGGCTTCTCGGTGAGCCTGGTCTACCAGTTCTTCGTGCACACCGAGCGCGTCGACCGGCTGTGGCGACCGGTCGAGCTGGTGTTCAACACGCCCTCGCACCACCGGGTGCACCACGGCAGCGACCCGGAGTACCTTGACCGCAACTACGGCGGCATCCTGATCGTGTGGGACCGGCTGTTCGGCACCTTCACCCCCGAGCGGCACCGCCCGACGTACGGCTTGACGGTGCCGGTGGGCAGCACCAACCTGCTGCACATCCAGACCCACGAGTACGCCGCGATCGTCCGTGACGTGCGCCGGGCACCGACGCTGCGCGACAAGCTCGGCTACGTCTTCGGTCCGCCCGGCTGGCGTCCGGTCACCGCGGCGCTCGCGGAGACGCCCACGTCGGCCTAGCGCCGGCGGCCCAGGCAGCCAAGGCGGCTCAGGCGTCGAGGCCGAGCTCGCCCATCCGCGCCATGTGCCGCTCGGTGAGCCGGGTGAACATCCGGCCCAGCTCGGCCAGGTCGAGCCCGGGACGGTCCAGTCCGCCGGCCAGCAGCGCGGACAGCGCGTCGCGGTCCGCGGCGATGCGCTGCGCCTGGGTGAGGGCCTCCCCCATCAGCCGCCGGCCCCACAGTGCGAGGCGACCACCCAGACGCGGGTCCGCGGCGATGGCGGCGCGGACCCGGTCGACCACGAACTCGGCGTGGCTGCCCTCGGCCGTCGACGACACGATCAGGTCCCGGGTGTCGGGGTCGAGGAACTGCGCGATCTCGCGGTAGAAGTCGTTGGCCAGGCCGTCGCCCACGTAGGCCTTGACCAGGCCCTCGTACCAGTCCGAGGGCGCGGTGTGCGCGTGGAACTCCTCGATCGGGTTGCGGAAGGGGCCCATCGCCTCGAACGGGTCGGCGCCGAAGTGCCGGATCCGCTCGTGCAGCGCGGCGACCTTGGCCAGCTCGGTGCTGGCCACGGTGGCGAGGTCGAGCTTGTCGCGCAGCGTCGGAGCGAGCTTGGCGTCCTCGGCGAGGCGCTCGAAGGCGGAGATCTCGCCGTAGGACACCACGGCCAGCAGGTCGACCACGGCCTCGACGTACCCGGGGTCGGCGTCGGGAGCGAGCGAGGCGCGTGCGTCGGATTCAGCCATGCGGGCAGGGTACAAGTACCATGGTCCGCGCGAACCCCTGCCCGACCGCCCCACCGAACGTGGTGGCCGAGTGGGCGGCCGCCGGGCTACTGCCCACCGTATGTGCGCGGCTGAGTGTGAATCAGCCGCATCGATTCTGGCGCCTGATGCGACCCGTACGGGCGACACTCACCGAAAGCGACACGACCCTGAGCACCGACGCGAACGACCTCACCACGCCCAGCGACATCCCCGGCGACGCCCCCGCGGCCGCCGCCGAGCCCGCCGCCGAGCCCGCCGCCGAGCCCGCCCCGAAGCCGACGTTCCGCGACCTGGGTGTGCACCCCCAGATCTGCGACTCGCTCGAGGCCGCCGGCATCGTGCACCCCTTCGCCATCCAGGAGATGACCCTCTCCGTCGCGCTGCTGGGCACCGACCTGATCGGCCAGGCACGCACCGGCACCGGCAAGACGCTGGCGTTCGGCATCCCCGTGATCCAGCGCAGCATCGCCCCCACCGATCCCGACTACGACCAGATCCCGAAGGGCAAGCCCCAGGCCCTGGTCGTCGCACCGACCCGTGAGCTCGCGATCCAGGTCTCCAGCGACCTCGAGATCGCCAGCCGGGCCCGCGGCCTGCGCGTGCTGACCATCTACGGCGGCGTGGGCTACGACTCGCAGCTCGAGGCGCTCGAGGCCGGCGTCGACATCGTCGTCGGCACCCCGGGTCGCCTCCTCGACCTGGCCAACCGCAAGGCCCTCGACCTCTCCCACGTGCACGCACTGGTCCTGGACGAGGCCGACGAGATGCTCGACCTGGGCTTCCTGCCCGACGTCGAGCGGATGCTGCGGCTGACCCCGGAGACCCGGCAGACGATGCTGTTCTCCGCGACCATGCCGGCCGCGATCGTGGCCCTGGCCCGCACCCACATGCGGCACCCGATGAACATCCGGGCCGAGTCCTCCTACGAGAACTCCACCGTGCCGGCCACCGCGCAGTTCATCTACCTGGCCCACGACCTGGACAAGCCGGAGATCCTGGGTCGCGTCCTGCAGGCCGAGGACGCCGACAAGATGATCGTCTTCACCCGTACCAAGCGCCAGGCGCAGCGGGTGGCCGACGACCTCGAGGAGCGCGGCTTCCGCTCCAGCCCGCTGCACGGTGACATGGCGCAGGTGGCCCGCGAGAAGGCGCTCACCAAGTTCCGCGAGGACAAGATCAAGGTCCTCGTCGCCACCGACGTGGCGGCGCGCGGCATCGACGTCTCCGGCGTCAGCCACGTGGTCAACTACACGTGCCCCGAGGACGACAAGACCTACGTGCACCGGATCGGCCGCACCGGCCGCGCCGGCGCGTCGGGCATCGCGATCACGCTGGTCGACGCGACCGACGTGCACCGCTGGAAGATGATCAACAAGGCCCTCGACCTGCCGTTCGACGAGCCGGTCGAGACCTACTCGACCTCCGAGCACCTCTTCCACGACCAGGGCATCGCGCCGGGCACCAAGGGCCGGATCGTGCCGCCCGCTCCCCCGGCTCCGAAGGCTGACCGCGGTGACCGTGGTGACCGTGGTGACCGCGGTGGCCGGGGCGGCGAGCGCGGCGGCCGGGGCGGCGAGCGCGCCGGTGACCGGGAGCGCCGCGAGGGCGGCGAGCGCACGCGCAGCCGGACCCGCACCCGCAGCGGCCGCCCGGCCGACGGCGACAAGGCCGCGACCACGAGCACCGGTCCCGCCGAGGCGGCTGTCGAGGCGGCTGGCGAGGAAGGCGCCCAGCGTCCCGCCGGCGCCAGCCGCAACCGGCGTCGTCGCCGTCGCTCCGGTGGCTCGGGTGCCGCTGGTGCGGCGGGCGCCTCCGGCACCTCGGAGAACGGGTCCGCCCCCGAGGGCGGCTCCTCGGCGACGCAGAGCGCCTGAGCGCACGCCCCACGTAGCGGCCACCGCCGCGAGTCGCCCCCGGGTGGCTCGCGGCGGTGGCCGTTCGTCGTACGGCGTCGCGGGCCCGGTTCGGCGCCGGGTCAGGGGGTGACGACGACCGTGGTGCCCAGCGGGGCGAACTCCCACAGCGCGATGGCGTCCGAGCGCTCCTGCCGGATGCAGCCGTGCGAGAGCGGCGTGCCGAGCTGCGCGCGGGTCTGCACCGGCTCGCCGTCGGCGACGGGGATCGTGTGGAAGCCGATCGCCGCGCCGCCGGTGCCGTAGGTGAACCGCACGAAGTACTCCATCGTGCCGGAGTCGTCGATGCCCACGGCGTGCCGGCTGCGCGAGAACACCTTGTAGGTGCCGGGCTCCAGGTTGTCGTAGACGCTGCCCGAGCCCAGGTAGGTGCGGCGCACCCGCTCGTCGGCGCCGACCAGCCAGACCCGCTGCCGGGACTCGCTGAACACCACCCGGCGTCCCTGGCCCGACTGCGGCGGCAGAGCGGTCGACTCCGCCGACGCCGCGAGGCGCTCCGGGGAGGGCGCCGGGCTGAGCGGGGTCGGTGTCGGGCTTGCCGGGGTCGGTGTCGTGCTCGGGGTGGGGCTCGGGGTCGGGGTGCCGGTCGGAAGGCTGAGCGCTCCGGCGACGGAGCTCGCGGCCTCGGAGCGCTCGGCGCCGGGCACCAGGCCGAGCGAGCCGGCCAGCGAGATCGCGGTCACCGCCACGCAGGAGGCCAGCACCGCCATCCGGCCGTAGCGCGGACGAACGTCGCGGTGCCGGCCGGGCCGTTCACGGACGTGCTTCACGGCTCAGCGGCCTGCCCGGTCGATCAGGCCGGTGGCGACCTCCCGGTAGGCCTGCGCGCCCTTGCTGCTGCGGCTGGTGGCGAGGATGGACCGGCCGGCCGCCGGGGCCTCGGCGAACTTGATGGTCTTGGGGATGGGCGGCTCGACGACCTCGAGGTCGTAGGTCTGCGAGATCGTGTCGAGCACGGCCCGGGCGTGGTTGGTGCGGCCGTCGTACAGCGTGGGCAGCACGCCCCACACCTCGAGGTCGCGGTTGGTGAAGCGCCGTACGTCGTGCACGGTGTCGAGCAGCTGGCCGACGCCGCGGTGCGACAGCGTCTCGCACTGCAGCGGCACCAGCACGCCGGTGGCGGCGGTCAGCGCGGCGACGGTGAGCACGCCCAGCGACGGCGGGCAGTCCAGCAGCACCCAGTCGTAGTGCGTCCCGGCGTCGGCGAGGTCGTCCAGCACGCCGCGCAGCACGTGCTCGCGCCCGGTGCGGGTCAGCAGGTCCGCCTCCGCACGGGCGAGCTCGATGGTGGCGGGCAGCAGGTCCACGCCGTCCTCGGTGGCGATGATGACCTCGCCGACGGCGACGCCCTTCGTGAGCACGTGGTGCACCGACAGCTCGAGGTCCTCGGGGTCGATGCCCAGCGAGAACGTCAGGCACGCCTGCGGGTCGAGGTCGACCAGCAGCACCGACTGGCCGAGCTCGGCCAGGGCGGCACCGATCGACGCCACACTGGTCGTCTTCGCGACGCCACCCTTCTGGTTGGCGACGGCGAGGACCGTGGTGCGGTGCGTAGGAGCCTGCGCGCTGTTCATCGCGGCCCATCATGCCCGACACATGCCGTGTGGCGCGCCAGGTTGCCCGCGATGTGCACACCCGTCGCTGGTTGACTTGCCCCATGCCCACTGCTCTCGTCACCGGCGCGACCGCCGGCATCGGCCTGGAGTTCGCCCGCCAGCTCGCCGCGAGCGGCCACGACCTGGTGCTCGTGGCCCGCGACCGGACCCGCCTGGAGCAGGTGCGCGAGGAGCTGGCCGGTCTCGGCGTGCACGTCGAGACACTGTCCGCCGACCTCACCGTCCCCGAGCAGCTCGCCCGCGTCGAGGAGCGCCTCGCCGACCGCGACCGCGGCGTGGACCTGCTCGTCAACAACGCAGGCTTCGGGCTCAAGGGCGCCTTCCTGGAGAACCCGATCGACGTCGAGCAGGCCCAGCAGGACGTGCTGGTCCGCGCGGTGCTGCGGCTGAGCCACGCCGCCCTCGGTGGCATGGTCGAGCGCGGCAGCGGCGGGATCATCAACGTCTCCAGCGTCGCGGCGTTCCTGCCCCGCGGCACCTACAGCGCCGCGAAGGCCTGGGTGAACTCGTTCAGCGCCTGGGCGCACGCCGAGTACGGCGGGCGCGGGGTGCAGGTCATGGCCCTGTGCCCCGGTTTCGTGCGCACGGAGTTCCACGAGCGCCTCGGCATCGACCGGGACGCCTCCGCCCCGCGGGTGCTGTGGCTGGAGCCGGACCGGCTGGTGGCCGAGGCGCTCGCGGACTTCGCCCGCGGCCGCGCGTTCTCCGTGCCCTCCAAGCGCTACAAGGTCATCGTCGCCGCGGCCCGGCTCGTGCCCCGCCCGGCACTGCAGCGCCTGCAGTCGCTCGGCCGGAAGTAGGCCTACCCCTCGCCGGCGACGAACGCGCGGATCGCGTCGGCGACCAGCTGCACCGCGATCGCGGACAGCAGCAGGCCGGCGATGCGGGTGACCAGCAGGACGCCGCCCTCACGGATCACCCGCAGGATCGGCAGGGAGAACCGCATCGCCAGCCAGAGCGCGACATGCACGGCGACCACACCGATCACCACGGCGGTCCCGCTCTCCCAGCTGTCGATGCCTTGGACGAAGAGCATGGTGGCGACGATCGCGCCGGGTCCGGCGAGCAGCGGGGTGCCGAGCGGCACCAGTGCCACGTTGGCGTCCCCGGTCGCGGTGGGCTCCTCCTCCTTGCCGGTCAGCAGCTCGAGGGCGACCAGCAGCAGGAGCAGGCCGCCCGCGCACTGCAGCGCGGGCAGGGAGATGTGCAGGTAGTTCAGGATCTGCTGGCCGAACAGCGCGAACAGGGTGATCACGAAGAACGACACCGCGACCGCCTGCCAGGCGAGCCGGCGCGCGCTGGCCGCGCTGCGGCCCGCGGTCAGCGACAGGAAGATCGGCACGGTGCCGACCGGGTCCATGATCACGAACAGCGTCACGAAGACCTCGACGAGCAGGACGTGCTCGACCATCACAGCTCCTTGCCGGCGACCCGGGTGGGCGAGCCGAGGTCGGCGGCGCGCTGCAGGATCCGGGCGAGCTCGCCGGGTGCGGTCGTCTCGCAACCCAGGTCGTGGCCGACCTTGCCGGCGCCGTGGTGGTCGCTGGAGCCGGTGACGAGGAGACCGAGGCGGCCGGCGATCTCGCGCAGCCGGGTGCGCTGTGCCGGGGTGTGGTCGAGGTGGTCCACCTCGAGCCCGACCAGCCCGGCGTCCGCGAGCCCGGCGAGGGCGGTCTCGTCGAGCACCTCGGCCGAGCCGCGGCCCCAGGGGTGGGCCAGCACGGCGACGCCGCGCGCACCGCGGACCACCTCCAGCATCCGGGTGAGGTCGGCGGCGTACCTGTCGACGTACGCGGGGCCGCCGTCGGCGAGGTAGGCCGAGAACGCCTCGGCGCGGCTGGCGACCACGCCGAGCCGCACCAGCAGGTCGGCCACGTGCGGGCGGCCGGTGACCAGGTTGTGGCCGGAGACCTCGGCGAGCGCCTGCTCGGTGGCGGGGATGCCGAGGTCGCGCAGGCGGGCCAGCATCCGAGGCACGCGCTCTTGGCGCGCGGTCACGATCGCGTCGAGCTCGGCACCCAGGGCGGGGTCGTCGGCGTCGGGCAGGTAGACGAGCAGGTGCACCCCGGTGCCGCGGAACCGGGTGCTCACCTCGATCCCGGGGACCAGGGAGATCCCCGCCACCTGCGCGGCCGCAGCGGCCTCGGTCCAACCCGCCGTGGTGTCGTGGTCGGTCAACGCCACGACCTGCAGCCCGGCCCGGGCGGCCGCGTGCACGAGGTCCGTGGGGGAATCGGTGCCGTCGCTGACGCGCGAGTGCGTGTGCAGGTCGATCCTCACGCCGCGCAGGCTATTCCTGTACGGCGCACGGCGGTGACGCGCCCCGCCCTGAGCACACGGGAGGGGTCTCGTCACCGGGCTCTCACCAGGCCGGCGCGGCGCCGCCGAAGGGCAGGGCGACCAGCTGCGGTCCCGTGGCGGAGACGTCGCGCACGATCCACTCGTCGCGCAGCAGCAGGACCGCGGAGGCGGGCCGCAGCACCAGCCAGAGCCAGCGCCCGCCGGCCTCGCCGGCGAGCACCGAGCGGTCCCACTCCCCCGGCGACGTGCTGATCGACACCGGCCACAACCCCACGGGGTGCTGCTCGACGCGCAGCCGCACCGGCGGCGGTCCCTCTCCGATCTCGGGCCCGGGATCCCAGCGCTCGGCCCCGCCGTCGCCCCGCAGGCCGGCCACCCGGGCACCGAATCCGGTGCCCGGCTCCTCGCTGATCACCATCACGTCCACCGGCCCGTCGAGCTGGCTGGCGCCGGAGACGCAGGTCATCGTCGCCACCGCGCCGTCTGCGTCCGAGACGCTCGCGAAGTCGCTGACCGTCCACCCCGGCCCCAGCGGCCACGGCAGGTAGGTGGGGAACGGCGCGGAGCGGCGCAGGTGCTGCGCGAAGCTCTCGTAGCTCGCGGCGACCGGTCGTCGCAGCGCCGGGACCCGTCCGTGCTCGGGGCAGGAGAAGCCGCCGTCGCCGACCTCGGCGACCGGCACCGGGCACCGGGGGCACTCCGCCCTCCGCAGGGCGGGATCGGGGGCGTCAGGCTCCTCGCGCGACATGACCGCAACCGTGCTGCTCGCCGGCCCTTCTCGTCAAGAACATCCGGCCTCCGGATGCCCGGGCGCCCGGGACACCGCCGTGGCAGGATCCGGCCATGCCCGACCTCGAGCGCGCCTGGGTGGGGCGACATGGACTGGCGCGGCACCGGCTGGCGGTGGCGACGGCGTTCGCGACGCAGGGCTTCGTGTTCATCGGGCTCACCACCCGCCTGCCCGACCTCAAGGACCGCTGGGACCTCTCCGAGCTGGACGTCTCAGGGGTGCTGCTGGTGATCGTGCTGCTCGCCGGAGCCGGCTCGGTGCTGTGCGAGCGGCTGGCGCGCCGTACCGCCAGCGCGGCGCTGCTGCGCACCGGGCTGCTGCTCATCGGCGCCGGGGCTGCGGCGATGCTCGCCGTGGACGTGTGGCCGGGGTTCCTGCTGGGCGTCGGGGTGTACGGCGTGGGGCTGGGCATGGTCGATGCCGCCACCAACATGCAGGCGGTCGCGATCGAGCGTGGCTACGGCCGCCCGATCCTGCCCAGCTTCCACGGCGCGTGGACCTTCGGCGGCCTGCTCGGCGCCGGGCTGACCCTGCTCACCGCCGGTGTGGGCCTCGGCTGGAGCGCCGGGATCGGGCTGGTGGCGGTGGTGGCCGCGGGCGCGGCGTTCCTGCCGCGCTCGGTCACGGCGCCGGTCGACGACGCGGACCCCGAGGTCGTGGCGGCGCTCGCCGCGAGCGTGCCGTGGCGGCCGATCCTGATGGTCGGCCTGGGCATGGTCGTGTTCTACATGGTCGACACGGCGGCGCAGGCCTGGGGCGCGGTCTACCTCGACGAGGTGCTCGACGCGCCCTCGCGCTGGGTCGCCCTGGCCACGCTGCCCTACCTGCTGGCCAGCCTGGTCGTGCGCCTGGCCGGCGACCGCCTGGTGCGCCGCTACGACGCCCCGCCGGTGCTGCGCACCGGTGCCGTGGTGGCCTGCACCGGTCTGGTCGTCGTCACGTGTGCACCGACGTGGCCGGTCGCGGTGCTCGGCTTCACCCTGGTCGGCGCCGGGATCTCGGTGGTGGCGCCGCTCAGCTTCTCCGCGGCGGCGAGCCTGGCCGGCGGGTCGGTGGAGCGGGTGGACGCAGTCATCGCGCGGTTCAACCAGTTCAACTACGTCGGCGGCCTGGCCGGCGCGGTGCTGACCGGTGTCGTCGGCGCCGACGAGCTGCGGCTGGGGTTCGTGGCTCCCGCCGTGTTCGTCCTGGGCCTGCTGGTGCTGGCCCGGTGGTTCCGGGCCGCGCCGGACGCGGCGCGGTAAGCGCGGTACGCGCGGGGAGGGAACGCGACGGCGCTCCGGGACGTCCCAGGCATCATGAGTGCCATGTCCCGCACCACGACGAGCCCCACCGCCACGCCCCTTCTCCTGTCACGTCGCGGGGCGCGGGTCCCGGCTCCGGCCGTCGCGCTGGCCATCATGCTGGTCGTCGTGCTGGGGGCAGCAGGGTGCTCACGCGAAAACGACGACGCCCGCGATGCCACCTCCGCCTCCGCCTCGACCCCCGCCTCGACCCCCGCCTCGACCCCCGCCTCGCCGCCGGCTTCGTCCGCTCCGGGCTCCGAGGGGAGTGACGCCACCACGCCTGCCTCGCCGTCGGGCGGGCCGGCCTCGCGCACGTTCGACGAGCGCGACTACACCTACCTGCTCGAGGTGGTCTGCTACTGCCCGCCGGTGGGGCCGGTGCGGGTCACCGTCGCCGACGGCGAGGTCCGCGACGCGGTGCTCACGACGGGTGAGCCCGGTGCCGGCGCACCCGGGGACCAGGCGCCGGCGCACACCCGCCTCAGCATCCAGGACATCCTCGCCGAGGCGAACGACCCGGCCGCGGCCGACGTACGGGTGGACTGGCCGGCTGCCGCCACGCACCCCGACCGTGTCAGCATCGACCGCCGCGCCGGGGTCTTCGACGACGAGGTGACCTACCGGATCAGCGACGTGCGCGTCAGCGCGGGATGAGGGCCCAGTAGTCCAGGTCGAGCAGCACGCCGGCGGCGTGCTTGCCGGTCTCGGCGTCCCGCAGCGTCATCGACTCGTCGCGGTCGCGGGTGGCCACCAGGCGCAGCCGCAGCGCACCGACGCCGGGAGCCGAGGTCTCGGCCTTGTCGAGCACCTCCGACCACGCGTACACGGTGTCACCGGCGAACGCCGGGGCGGTGTGGGCGCCGGCGTTGATCGCCGCGATCAGCTGGGCGTTGGCCAGACCGTTGAACGACAGCGCGCGGGCCATCGAGATCACGTGGCCGCCGTAGATCAGCTGCCGGCCATCAGGGCGGGCCTGGGCGTTGAAGTGCACCTTCGCCGTGTTCTGCCACAGCCGGGTCGCCTGCTGGTGCTCGGACTCGGTGAGGGTGACCCCGTCGACGTGGTCGATCTTCTCGCCCACCTCGTAGTCGTCGAAGCGGTGCGGCTCGCCGGCGGCGGCGAAGTCGTAGTCGGTGAAGTCCAGCCCGGTCGGCAGCACCAGGTCCTCGGCGGCCACGGCGGCGGCCAGCTCGGGCACGACGGTCTCGGGCGCCGGCGCCTCGGGGTCGCGCTTGTGCACCATGACCCAGCGCGCCCAGTCCAGCGCCACCTCGCCGCGCTGGTTGGTCGCGGTGGAGCGCACGTAGACGACACCGGATCTGCCGTTGGAGTTCTGCTTGAGCCCGATCACCTCGGAGGTGGTGCTCAGCGTGTCCCCGGGGAGGACCGGACGGTGGAAGCGGCACTCGGCGTAGCCGAGGTTGGCGACCGCGTTGAGCGAGATGTCCGGGACGGTCTTGCCGAAGGCGACGTGGAAGGCGACCAGCTCCTCGACCGGGTGCGGGTCGAGGCCGACGGAGGCGGCGAACTGCGCCGATGACGGTACGGCGAAGCGGGTCGGGTAGAGCGAGCCGTAGACCGCTCGGTCCCCTTCGGTGACGGTGCGCGGGGTGGCGTGACGCAGCACCTGCCCGACGGAGAAGTCCTCGAAGAAGTTGCCGGGGTTGGTCTTGCTCACGACAGCTTGTACTCCTTGAGGAGCTGGCGGCCGATGATCATCTTCTGGATGTCGGAGGTGCCCTCGCCGATGAGCATGAACTTGACCTCGCGCATGAGGCGCTCGATCTCGTACTCCTTGGAGTAGCCGTAGCCGCCGTGGATCCGGAAGGAGTCCTCGACGACCTCGTTGGCGTACTCCGAGGCGACCATCTTGGCCATGCCGGCCTCGACGTCCATCCGCTTGCCGGTGTCCTTCAGGCGCGCGGCGCGGACCATCATCGCGTGCGAGGTCTCGACCTTGGTGGCCATCTCGGCGAGGCGGAACAGCACCGCCTGGTGCTCGGCGATCTTCTTGCCGAAGGTCTTGCGCTGCTGGGCGTAGGAGACGCCCAGCTCGAAGCCGCGCCAGGCCAGGCCGCAGGCGCGGGCGGCGACGTTGACGCGGCCGACCTCGACGCCGTCCATCATCTGGAAGAAGCCCTTGCCCGGGGTGCCGCCGAGGATCTGCTCGGCGGCGATCTTGTGGCCGTCCAGGATGAGCTCGGTCGTCTCGACGCCCTTGTAGCCCATCTTGTCGATCTTGCCGGGGACGGTGACGCCCTGGGCGGTCTCGCCGAAGCCGGCCTCCTTCTCGACGAGGAAGGTGGTCATGTTCTTGTAGACCGACTCGGCACCCTCGTCGGTCTTCACGAGCAGCGCGACGAGCGTGGAGCTGGCGCCGTTGGTCAGCCACATCTTCTGGCCGGTGATCGAGTACGAGCCGTCCTCGGCCTTGGTCGCCTTGGTGGAGACCGCGGAGACGTCCGAGCCGAGGCCGGGCTCGGACATCGAGAACGCGCCGCGCACCTCGCCGGTGGCCATGCGGGGCAGGTACTTCTGCTTCTGCTCGTCGGTGCCGTGCTTCATGAGCAGGTAGGCGACGATGAAGTGGGTGTTGATGACGCCGGAGACGCTCATCCAGCCGCGGGCGATCTCCTCGACCACCAGGGCGTAGGTCAGCAGCGACTCGCCGAGTCCGCCGAACTCCTCGGGGATCGTCAGGCCGAAGACGCCGAGCTCCTTGAGCCCGTCGATGATGTCCTGCGGGTACTCGTCGGCGTGCTCGAGCTCCTGCGCGACGGGAATGATCTGCTCGTCCACGAAGGTCCGGACGGCCTTGAGGATCTCGGTCTGGTCTTCGGTGAGCCCATCGGTCTGGCAAAGCCGCGTCATCGGTTCCCTTTCGCTACGAACGACGCCAGCACTGTACCCACGAGTAGGAAGCTCTCTCCGCGCCGCCCGGGCTGCGGACGCCGGGGTGCCTCGTGGGCCTGCGGCGCTAGCATCGGCGACCTGACACGCCCCGCCTGCCGGCAGGGCGGGACGAGACCGGGACGGAGGTGCGCACCATGGCCCCGGACGAGCCGCCCCGCGCAGGATCCGGCGACGCAGCAACCGGTGACGCAGCAACCGGTGACGACGCACCGCGGCGACGAGGCGCTCCCAAGCGCCGGGCGCCCCGCACCGCCACCGCCCACCTTCCGCAGATCGCGCTGATCGCCGTCGTCCTCGTGGTGCTCGCGGCGGTCGCGGTGACCGCCGGTGGGTCGCCGAAGCAGCCCACCGCCGGCCCCGCGACCGCCTCCGACGCCCCCTCCGAGGGCGCCGGCCCGGACGACGCCGCCTCCACCGAGGCGACCCCCACGCCGTCGGCCACCATCCCCGAGATCGTCGCCCTGACCCCCAAGCAGCTCGACCGGCGCTACCGCCGCAAGGGCATGGTCCGGGTGGACCGGCCGCCGACGTCGAAGCCGCTGTCCTTCACGGTGGCCACGCTCAACGTCCTCGGCGCCTCGCACACCAAGGGCCGCAACAAGCGCAAGGGCTTCGCGGGCGCGATGGCCCGTCTGCCCGGGCAGGTGCAGCTGCTGAAGAACAAGGACGTCAGCATCGCCGGCCTCCAAGAGCTCCAGGTGCCCCAGGCCAGCGGCTTCGAGCAGCAGGCCGGCGACGTCTATGACATCTACCCGGGCATGCGTCTGGGACCGCGGCACACGGAGAACTCGATCGTGTGGCGCAAGGCGGACTGGGTGCTGGTGCGCGGGGAGGTCACCGACATCCCGTACTTCGGGGGCCGGCCCAAGAAGATGCCGCACGTGCTGCTGCGTCACCGCACGACCGGGCACCAGGTGTGGGTGGGCAACTACCACAACGCCGCCGACGTGCACGGCCCGGCGGCGAGGTGGCGGCGTGCCGCAGAGCGCATCGAGGCCGACCTCGCCCGCACCCTGGGCGCCGACGGCACCCCGGTGCTGATGACCGGCGACTTCAACGACCACGCCCCCTTCGCCTGCAACTTCACCGCCCTGTCCGGGATGCACTCCGCCGACGGGGCGCGCACGGACAAGGCCGGCAGGTGCCGGGTGCCCCAGCGGATGTACGTCGACTGGATCCTGGGCACCACGAAGGTGCAGTTCAGCGAGTTCACCCCCGACTTCGTCACCCGGGACAAGCGGTTGAGCGACCACCCCGTGTTCACGACCGTGGCCACGTTGCCGGCGCCGGTCGACGCCAAGCGCTGCCGGTTGGAGCCCTCGACCGAGGGCAGCCTCTGGTACTGCCCGAAGTGAGCCGCCGCCGGGCCGGCGGACTCAGCGCTTGAGCGGGTCGCCGATCCCGTCGCGGAACCGCTGCAGCGCCTGCCGGGCCTGCTCCTCGTCGCCCTGGCGCAGCGGCACCAGCAGCTCGGTGACGACGTCCAGCAGCTCGGCGAGGCGGAGGTTGAGCTGGCGCGTCTCCTGCACCTGCTGCTCCAGCTCGCTCACCCGTCGGCTCAGCGATGCCACGAGACCACCATCCTCACGGTGTCGAGATGCCCCTCGCCGGGCGCCAGCGGCAGCTCCGCCTCGGCCGTGCTGAGCCGGACCAGCTCCTCGATGCCTCCGCCGCTGGCGGCGACCAGACGCTCGAGCTCGCCCACACCCACCGGCTGCAGGCCGCGGCGGTGGGCGGCCTCGCCGTCCTCGACGATGACCTGCAGGTAGGCACGCCCCTGGTCACGGGTCAGCATCCGCGCCAGCAGCAGCAGGTTCCGGCGGCCGGCGGGGTTGGTCGCCTCGAGCACGTGGCGCGCCAGCACGATCCGGGGCCCGGGCTCGGTGGCCAGCGCGGCGCCGGTCTCCAGCACCGAGCGCAGCTCGGTGAGGCTGGTCCAGCGGAACGCGGCGTCGGCGCCGCGGCGCTGGGCCAGACGCTGCGCACGGCGCAGGTCCGGCGGGAAGTAGTCCACCCCGACCGCGCGATGTCCCTGACCGGCCAGCCAGACCGCGTCGTGGCCCCGGCCGCAGCCGACGTCCACGGCCAGCACGGCGTCCGGCTCCCGCTCGGCGACCCAGCGTGCGAACCGGCTCGGACCGCTCTTGGGCTTGGCCACGTCCCCGGTCCGCTCCCGGACCCAGCGCTCGTCGAGCCCGTGCCGGGTGCCTCGGAACCAGCCGTCGAGGCGGCGTCGTACGGACGCCGGCGTGCCGAACTTGAAGGCCGGGTCGGGCTTGCGCCAGCCGGGGCCGTACATGACCTCGAGCAGCCGCTCCGGCTCGGCGGGGACGGGAACGGACCGCCCGGCGAGCTCGGCGGTGCCGAGCGGGAAGATCCACTCGCGCTGGAAGGGGTGTCCCACCTCCCCCATCAGGTAGAGCTGCCCGTCGCGCAGGAAGCCGCCGAAGACGTCGAGCCCGCGGCTGGTGCCGTCGCCCTCCTCGACCATCACCTTGAGGCCGAGACCGCTGTAGCGCTGCACCCGGTAGCCCATGGCCTCGAGGTCGCGCTGCACGCGGAAGGACTCCGCGGTGACGTCGACCGGGTACTCGAACCGGCTGACGTAGCCGAGGTCGGCGTCGGAGTCGTGCCCGATGAAGTCGCCGTCGCGTACGGCGCCGAGGAGCGTGCCGTAGGCCACGAACGGCTCCAGGCCGGCGCGCCGCAGCGCCTCGGCGACGATCTCGATGGCGTCCTGCAGCGGACGGAGCTGGTCGGGGTCGCGGTCAGCGAAGAGCCGCATCAGCCGCATGCTCTTGTCCAGGCCCATCGGGTTGCCCTGCTTGTCGCGGACCGCGACGCGTCCCTCGCCGTCGCCGAGGACCGCCTCGACCTCGGCCCAGGTGCTCCCCTCGTCCCCGCTCGGGTCGGCCAACCCGACGCGCACCGCGCCCGACAGGAAGCCGCGCAGCACGGGCGGCCAGGCCAGGAACCGTTCCCCGTCGCGCTCCTCGGTGTCGCGCAGCAGCCAGAAGGAGAAGACGCGCTGGTCGTCGAAGAGCACGTTGACGGGCACGTCGTCGGTGGCCTGCAGCGTCACCCCGGCGTCGTCCACCCGGAGCCGCGAGACCGTCGTTCCTCGTCGGTCGGCTGCTGGCACCGGCGCATGCTATCCGATCGGCTCGCTCGGGCCGGGGGCCCGGAGCTGCACCGGCGCCGGGGGCGGCGCGGGCGCGGGGGCGGGCGCGGGGGCGGGCATCCGGGGGTCGAGCCCCAGTGCGTCTCGCCAGGACCGGCCGGCGGTGACCTCCCGCAGGTCGCGCAGCAGCGAGGCCACGAGCGCGGTGGCGGCGTCGAGCAGCTCCTCGCTGCTCACCCCGTGCGGCCCGCGCTCCGCCGGGTCCTCCTCGGGCACGAGCAGCTCATTCGGGTCACCGACGACGTGGACGCCCCGGGCGGCGAGCAGGTCGACTGCGGCGCGGGCCCGGCGCCGGCACTCGGTGAGCACCTCGGGGGCGAGCCGCACCGGGGTCCCCGCCTGGGCTGCCAGGTGGCGCTCCGCGAGCAGGTCGCGGATCCAGTCGCCGCGGTCCACGTCGCGCACACGGAAGTCGTCCAGGTGCGCGTTGACGCGGCGCAGCAGCTCGGCCTGCGCCACCCCCAGCGACGGGTTCACCACCTGGGCCGGCGGCGCGTGGTCGCCGCTGAGGCCGAGGACGCCGGCGAGGTTGTGCCAGTGCTGCTCCGCCGGTGCTCGCGGGCCGGGCAGGACCAGGACGTGGATCCGGTCGGCGGGCACCACCGGCGCCCAGCGGTGCAGCACGCCGCCGAGGTCGAGGGTCCACCAGCCGAGCTCGCGGCGCCCGGTGCGCGAGGCCAGCTCCTCGAGGCTCACGACTCCCCCGTTCTTGACGCTCTCCTGCCAGCCCGCGGCGAGCATCGCGGCGGGCTGGCGCGCGGTGAGGATCAGGTGCAGCTCGGCGGGTCGCAGCCGCTCGGCGACCGCCGCCGCCTGCCGCGCGGTGGCCGCACAGAAGAACTCGTGGCTCAGCAGCACGTCACCGGGGTGGGCCGTGGCCTCGGCGCACAGCCGCTCCCAGGCGCCGGCGGCACGGGGGTCGCGCCGGGCCAGGTCCCGCTCGCAAACCTCGAGCGCCGCCCAGAGGTGCTCGCGGTGCCCGAAGCCGGGCAGCAGCAACCCTTCGTCGAGCAGTGCCTCGCGGTGCGCCCAGAGCACGCGCTGCAGGTACGTCGTACCCGTCTTGGGAAGCCCGGCGTGCAGGAAGACCCGTCGCGCCATCGCGTCCTCCTCGATGCCGCCGCGGTCCAGGGCAGATCAGGTGAAAATGCAGATCACCTAGACCACATGCGTCACATTAGGCACACTAGCGGTCGGTATCGAAGCACAGAACGTCGCCAGACCCCCGCACCTCGACTCGGAGTGTCGCCATGACTCGCGTCCGTCCATCCCATCCGGTCCGCAAGGACGCGCAGCGTCGATCCCGGCTCCTGCGCCGTGGTGGCGCCGCGCTCGGCGCGGGCGCGCTGCTCGTCGGCCTCCTCCACGCCGCTCCGGCGTCGGCCACGCCTGCCGCCGCGCCCGCCGCCGCACCGCAGCCGGCGCCCCGGGCCGCCGCGCCCGCTCCCGCGCCGACGAAGTTCCGCATCGCCACCTTCAACGTGCTCGGGCACAGCCACACGGTCAAGGGCGGCGACCGCTACGGCAAGTACGCCGGCTCCGGCACCCGGATGCGCTCGGCGGTCAAGGCGCTGCAGGACAACGGCGTCCAGGTGGTCGGGTTCCAGGAGTTCGAGCCCAAGCAGGTCGCCTCGTTCCAGAAGCTCGCCGGCCCCGGCTGGTCGATGTGGCCCGGCACCGCCATCAAGGGCGAGTCGGTGACGTCCATCGCCTGGCGTTCGTCGGTGTGGACCGCCGTGGAGCGGACGACCTACCGGGCGCCGTACTTCCACGGGAAGATGCGCCAGCGCCCGCTCGTGCTGCTGCGCCACAACTCCACGGGCCAGCTGGTGTGGATGCTCAACACCCACAACCCGGCCAACAGCTGGGGCGACGCACAGAAGTACCGGGACAAGGCGGAGCGGATCCAGGCCGCGCTGGTGAACAAGCTGCGTGCGCAGTACCCCACCGTCCCCGTGCTGTTCACCGGCGACATGAACGACCGCGACCGGTTCTACTGCCCGGTGACCTACCTGACCGACCTGCAGTCGGCCTCCGGCGGCTACCACGACAAGGTGCCCGGCGGCGTGTGCCAGCCGACGAAGCCCGTGATGATCGACTGGGTGATGGGCACCCCCGACGTCGCCTTCAGCAACTACCGCGCGGTGCGCGACGCCACCGTCAAGGCAGCCACCGACCACCCGCTGGTGATGGCCGACGGCACCGTGGCGCCCAGCCCGGAGCGCGCCGCGGGCATCCAGCGGGTCGTGGTCATCGACGTGCAGGGGCTGCGCTCCTCGGCGATCGGCGCCAGCACCACGCCGTACATCTCGCGGATGCTGCAGCGCGGCGCCTTCACGCTCAACGCCCGCACCGACGCGCAGCGGCGCACCGCCCTGCCGAACACGATCTCGATCCTCTCCGGTCGGCCCGTGCGCACCTCGAAGGGCGGCCACGGCGTGCGCACCGCCCGCGACCCCCGCGTCACGGTGCACAAGAAGGCCGGGCAGTACGTCTCGACGATCTTCGACATCTCGCACAACCTGGGCATGCGCACGGCCTTCTACTCCGGTGACCCGCAGTCGAAGATCGTGACCCGCACCTGGAGCAAGAAGTACGGCGGCGCCGACACCTACGGCGCCGACAACGGCCGCCACAAGCTCAGCCGGAAGGTGCTCTCCAGCGACACCGGCGCGGTGCGCGCCGCGCGCAGCGACCTGGCGAAGAAGCCGGCACGCGTCACGTTCGTGCAGCTGGGCGGCCTGGACCGCACGGCATCCAAGAAGGGCTGGAAGGGTGGCGCCTACTCGAAGGTGCTCAAGCGCGCCGACCGGCAGGTGGGCAGCCTGCTGAACGCGATCGCCCGCAACTCGGCGACGGCGTCCTCGACCCTGGTCGTGCTGACCTCGTCCTCGGGGGGTCCGGCGAGCCTGGGCCGCGGCGTGCCGATCATCGTCAACGGCCCCGGCGTGGTGAAGGGCGACCTGTACGCGCTGAACCGCGGCTACACCAACCCCGGTGCCGCCGCGAACCCCGCGAAGGGCACGCCGCTGCGCACGGGCGTGATCGCGAACCTCGTGGCCGCCGCGCTGTCGCTGCCGCGGGTGCCGCGCAGCGTGCACAACTCGCTGGGCAACCTGCGGGTGCTGCAGTGAGCCGCTGACCGGCGCCACCGGTCATGCCCTAGCGTTGCCTCCCGTGAGCTCCACCCCGTCCCGCGTGTTCGCGGCCAGGCTCGTCGGGCTCCCGATCTTCGACCCCCAGGGCGACCAGGTCGGGAAGGTCCGCGACCTGGTCGTCACCATGCGCGGCGAGGGCACCCAGCCCCGGGTGCTCGGGATGGTGGCGGAGGTCTTCAACCGGCGGCGCATCTTCGTGCCGATGACCCGCGTCACCAACATCGACAGCGAGCACGTCTACACCACCGGCCTGCTCAACATGCGTCGCTTCGAGCAGCGTTCCACCGAGACACTGGTGATCGGCCAGATGCTCGACCGCACGGTGACCATCACCGGCACCGGCGTCACCGGCACCGTGTACGACGTCGCGATGGAGCCGGCCCGCAACCGCGACTGGGTGTTGTGCCGGGTCGCGGTGCGTGAGCCCTCTCGCGGGTTCCGGCGGCGCGGCCAGACCCACGTCGTGGAGTGGCGCGACGTGATCGGCCTGGCCCGCAGCGACGAGCGGCAGGGCGCCACGCACCTGGTGGCGGCGCTGAACGAGATGCGGCCCGCCGACGCGGCGAGCATCCTGCACGACCTGCCGCCGGACCGACGGACCGCGGTGGCGCTGGCGCTGGACGACGAGCGCCTCGCCGACGTCCTCGAGGAGCTGCCGGACTCCGACCAGGTGGAGATCCTCAACGGCCTGGACACCGAGCGTGCCGCCGACGTGCTGGAGGAGATGTCGGCCGACGACGCCGCGGACCTGGTGCGCGACCTGCCGCCGGAGACCGCCGAGATCCTGCTGCAGCTGATGGAGCCCGAGGGTGCGCAGGACGTGCGGCGCCTGATGAGCTACGTCGAGGACACCGCGGGCGCGATGATGACCCCGGAGCCGGTGATCCTCGGTCCGGACGCCACCATCGCCGACGCGCTGGCGCACGTGCGCAACCCGGAGCTGACCCCGGCGCTGGCTGCCCTGGTCTATGTGTGCCGCCCGCCGCTGGAGACGCCGACCGGCAAGCTGCTGGGCATCGCCCACATCCAGCGGCTGCTGCGCGAGCCGCCGTCGACGCTGGTGGCCGGAGCGCTGGACGACTCCCTGGCGTGGCTGCGGACCAACGCGACCATCGACGACGTCGCGGCCCACCTGGCCACCTACAACCTGGTCGCCGCCCCGGTCGTCGACGCGGACGGCCGCCTGCTCGGCGCGGTCACCGTGGACGACCTGCTCGACCACATGCTGCCGCCCAACTGGCGCGACCGTGCGCCGCGGCCGGGCACGGAGCAGCGATGAGCGAGTCGCACCGCTCCCGCGAGCGCCTGGACACCCCCCGCGAGGAGCGCCGGACCTGGCGCCGGCGTCCGCACCGCGAGGACACCTTCGGCACCTTCGCCGAGCGGTTCGCCCGGTTCATGGGCACCGCTCGGTTCCTGATCTACATGACGCTGTTCGTGGTGCTGTGGGTCGTGTGGAACACCACCGCGCCCGAGAGCCTGCGCTTCGACAAGTACGCCTTCATCTTCCTGACGCTGATGCTCAGCCTGCAGGCGTCGTACGCCGCGCCGCTGATCCTGCTCGCCCAGAACCGGCAGGAGGCCCGGGACCGGGTGATCGCCGAGCAGGACCGCCAGGCCGACGCCCGCGCGCACGCGGACATGGAGTTCCTGGCCCGCGAGGTCGCCTCGCTGCGGATGTCGGTGGGCGAGGTCGCCACCCGCGACTTCGTGCGCTCCGAGCTGCGCGCCCTGCTCGCCGACCTCGACGAGCGCGCCGGGGACCTTCCCGAGGACCGGGGCGCGGACGCCGGAGACAGGTCCAGGGACGGCGGGGAGCGGTCCGCGGGGCATCGTGCGACGTCTCACCGCGATGGCGGCGACGCGTCGCGCCCGGGCACTGCCTAGACTCGACCGTTGTGAGCACCGCACCGCAGTCCCCGACCGTCGAGCAGGTCATGACGGCACTCAGCCGCGTCAACGACCCCGAGATCAAGCGGCCGATCACCGAGCTCGGCATGGTCGACGCCGTCGAGATCGTGCCCGGCGACGGTGGCTCCTTCGTCACCGTCAAGGCGCTGCTCACCGTGGCGGGCTGCCCGCTCAAGGACACGATCACCCGCGACGTCACCGCGGCGGTGAGCGCCCTGGACGGCGTCACCGGGGTCCAGGTCGACCTCGGCGTGATGACCGCCGAGCAGCGCTCCGGCCTGCACGCGACCCTGCGCGACGGCACCGCGCCGCGGGAGATCACCTTCGCCCAGCCCGGTTCCCTGACCAAGGTCTTCGCCATCGCCTCCGGCAAGGGCGGCGTGGGCAAGTCCTCGGTGACGGTCAACCTGGCGCTCGCACTGGCCAAGGCCGGCCGCAAGGTGGGCGTCGTGGACGCCGACATCTACGGCCACTCCGTGCCGGCGATGCTCGGCGTCGCCGACTCCCGGCCGACCCAGGTCGAGGACCTGATCATGCCGGTCCCGACCGCCTCGGGCGTCTCGGTGATCTCCATCGGCATGCTCAAGCCGCGCCGCGACCAGGTCGTCGCCTGGCGCGGACCGATGCTGGACCGCGCCCTGGTGCAGATGCTGGCCGACGTGTACTGGGGCGACCTGGACGTGCTCCTGCTCGACCTTCCGCCGGGCACCGGTGACGTGGCGATCTCGCTGGGCCAGCACCTGCCCGGCGCGGAGGTCGTCGTCGTCACCACGCCGCAGGAGGCCGCGGCCGAGGTCGCCGAGCGCGCCGGCACGATGGCCTCGATGATGCACCAGCGCGTCGTCGGCGTGATCGAGAACATGAGCTACCTGCCCTGCCCGCACTGCACGCCCGAGGGCAAGGACCACCGCCTGGAGATCTTCGGCTCCGGCGGCGGTGAGCGCGTCGCGCAGACCCTCTCCGCGCGTTTCGGCTACGACGTGCCGCTGCTGGGCCAGGTCCCCCTGGACGTCTCCCTGCGCGAGGGCGGCGACGACGGCAAGCCGATCGTGGAGTCGGACCCCACTGCTCCCGCCGCGAAGGTGCTGCAGGCGGTCGCCGACCGCCTCGACGGCCGCGGCCGTGGACTGGCGGGCATGCAGCTGGGGCTGACGCCCAGCAACAAGTTCTGAGCGCGTAGGCGACCAGGACACCTCAGACGGGCGACGGCGCATGTTCGGGATCGGCTTCGGCGAGCTGGTGGTCATCGCGTTCCTGGCCGTCCTGGTCTTCGGGCCCGACAAGCTGCCCGACCTGGCCAAGCAGGTCGGTCGGTTCGTCCGCCAGCTGCGCGGCTTCGCCACCAGCGCCCGCGACGAGCTGCGCGCCGAGCTCGGCCCGGAGTACGCCGACCTCGAGCTGACCGACCTGGATCCGCGCCAGATCGTGCGCAAGCACATCGCCGAGGCGATGGCCGAGCTCGACGAGCTCGAGGACGCCGTCTCCCCCGCCGCGGCGGCCCAGGTGCCCCTGGCGCCGGGCGAGCTGCCGCCGTACGACACCGAGGCGACCTGACCGCCTCCTGAGCGGGCCGATCAGCTGCGGGGCTGATCAGGTGCGGGACTGGGCGGCGGCCAGCGCGGAGAACGCCACGAGCACGGTACGGCGCTCCTCGCCCTCGACCAGCTCGCAGAAGTCGCCGCCCACGCGGCGCAGCGAACCCGTGTGGCTGCTGCCGTCGCGCAGGTGCAGCACGCACGGCTCACCGGCCTCCGCGATCCGGCGCAGCGCCGAGCCGAGGCCCAGCCGGGTCAGCGGTGACCACGCCACCTCGGGCACCGCCCGCACGGAGGCACCCTCCACGGTGCCGACCGCGTCCAGGTTGACCACCCAGTCGCGCTCCCCGGAGCCGAGCAGCAGCCAGGACTGCGTCACGCGCTCCACCAGGCCGGTGAGGCGGCCGACGCCGGCCACACCCAGGGTGGCGGACGAGCCGACGGTCGCCATCAGGCGACTGGCGAGGGTGACCTGCTGGTACTCGGCGCGGCTGCGGTCGGCCAGCTCGGCGGACCGCTCCGCGGCGTGAAGCGCAGAGGCCTGATCCTCGAGGTCGTCGAACAGCGCGAACAGGTCGTCCTCCCAGCCCATGGGGCCAGCCTCGCACGTGCCACCCCGACCGGACCCACCAGGTCACGGCTGGTCGCGACCCATCTGTGGAAGAACGGTTGACCCGGTTTTCCAACAGGCGCATTCTGAATCAAACGCAAGCAAACGCAAGGGTCTCGGGATGAGCGGAGCAGCGGAGCGCCGGGCACGCGCAGTCGTGGTCTGGTCGCTCGTGACCGGCGGCGCCGCGGCGCTCGGCGCGGTGGCCGCGGAGCCCGCGCGACAGCTGCTCACCGCTCCCGGCCCCGACTTCGCCACCCTGCTGGTGCAGGCGTGCGCGGCCGCCTCGCTCCTCGCCGCCGCCGCGCTGTGGGGCCTCACCACGGACGTGGTGGTCCGCGAGGTGCTGCTCCGCGGCGCCGGTCGGGCCCGCGCCCCAGGGCGCTGCGGCCCGCTGCGCACGGCGATCCTCACCGCCTGCGGCGTCGCCGCCCTCGCCGGTACGACGGCCCCGGCGGGCGCGCACGACTCGCCGTCGGCCCCGTTGCCCGGTGCCGTGCTCGCCGGCCTTCCGTTGCCCGACCGGGCCACGGGCCCGGCGGCCGCACCGGACACCGCACCGCACACCGCACCGGACGAGACGCCGAACGAGACGCCGGGTGAGGCACCGGGCACGGTCCGCGTCCGCGCCGGTGACTCGCTGTGGACCATCGCCGAGCGGACCGTCGGCCCCGAGGCGCGGCTGGTCGAGGTGGCGTCGTACTGGCGGCGCCTGCAGCACGAGAACCGTGCGGTCCTCGGCGCAGACCCCGACCTCGTCCACCCCGGCCAGCGGCTCCGACTGCCCCATCCCCGCCCCTGACGCCCGCACCACCACCCACCAGGAGGAACCATGTCCGTCAGCACCACCGAGCTCGTCGGCGTCCGGTTGCCGGTGCCGGTCACCGCCACCCAGGGCACCCTCGCCCTGGCCCTCCTCCCCCGTCAGGCGCCGCCGCCCTCGCCACCTCCCGGCCCGCGTCCGGGCAGCAACGTGGTGCCCATCGACCGCAGGCTGCGCCAGAGCATCCAGGAGTGGACGCACCGGTTCGTGCAGGCAGCGGTCGAGATCGTGGGTGGCGACCGACCGGCGGCCCAGCTGTTGCGCTGGACCTCCGAGGACGTCTACGCGGACCTGCGGCTGCGCGCACAGCTGGTGGCGCGTGCCGGCGGCCACCAGCCGGGCCTGGCCCGGGTGCAGGCGGTGCGGCCCCGGGTGATGAGCGTGCACGCCTGCTTCGTCACCGACGTGGTCGTCGAGTGCGGGGTGCACGTGCGCCACGGCGAGCGGTCCCGGGCGGTGGCTGCCCGGTTCGAGCGCACCGGGCAGCGCTGGGTGTGCACCGCGCTGGACTTCTCCTGAGCCCGCTCGCCTGAGCACGGGACGCCTGAGCACGGGACGCCTGAGCACGGGACGCCTGAGCACGGGACGCCTGAGCACGGGACGCGACGAGGGCGGGACCCGTGCGGGTCCCGCCCTCGTCGTACGTGCGCCGCGGCACGGACGCGACGAGGGCGGGACCCGTGCGGGTCCCGCCCTCGTCGTACGTGCGTCGCGGCGTCAGCCGTTGACGCGGGTGGTCATCCCGGTGGGACCGCCCGGTGCGCCGTGGCAGCGCTTGTACTTCTTGCCCGAGCCACAGGGGCACAGCGCGTTGCGGGTGGTGCCGGCGTAGTCGTCGCCACCGCCGGCCACCGCGGTGCGGACCTCCTGCTCGCCGGACTCGTCCGGACCGGCGTAGGCGAGCTGCTGGGGCTTGGAGACCTCCAGGCCCTTGGCGCTCACCTTGGGGGTGGACTTCAGCTCGGCGGCGATGTCCCCGACAGCGGGACCCTGCGCACCGACGGTGACCGGCGGCTCGGCGAAGGCGCCGGGGTGCATCGGACCGCGGTGCGCGGAGCCGTCGGCGTGGTAGTGGACCTCGTCCTCGTCCTCCTCCTCCTCGACCTCGACCTCGAGGTTGAAGAGGAACCCGACGGTCTCCTCCTTGATGCCGTCCATCATCGCGGCGAACATGTCGTAGCCCTCGCGCTGGTACTCCACGAGCGGGTCGCGCTGGGAGTAGGCGCGCAGGTAGATGCCCTCGCGCAGGTAGTCCATCTCGTAGAGGTGCTCGCGCCACTTGCGGTCCAGCACGGAGAGCAGGACGCGGCGCTCGAGCTCGCGGGCGACCTCCTCGCCGACCTCCTCCTCGCGGCGGTCGTAGGCGGCGTGGGCGTCCTTGCGGAGCCGCTCGACCAGGTCGGGCTTCTCCAGCGCGGCCTGCGAGCCGGCCTCCTCGACGAGGTCCTTCCACGACAGCGACACCGGCCAGAACTGCTTGAGGTCGGTCCACAGCTGCTCGAGGTCCCACTCCTCGGCGAACTCGTCGAGCGCACCGTTGACGAAGCCGGTGACGACGTCGTCGATGAAGCCGCGGATCTGCTCCTCGAGGTCGACGCCCTCGAGGACCTGGCGGCGCTCGCCGTAGATGACCTTGCGCTGGCGGTCCATGACGTCGTCGTACTTGAGGACGTTCTTGCGGGACTCGAAGTTCTGCGACTCGACCTGGCCCTGGGCGTTGGCGATCGCGTTGGTGACCCGCTTGTTCTCGATCGGGACGTCGTCCGGGATCTTCAGCATCAGCAGGACCCGGTCGACCCAGTCCGACTTGAACAGCCGCATCAGCTCGTCCTGCAGCGACAGGTAGAACCGGCTCTCGCCGGGGTCGCCCTGACGTCCGGAACGGCCGCGGAGCTGGTTGTCGATGCGGCGCGACTCGTGCCGCTCGGTGCCGATCACGTAGAGGCCGCCGAGCTCCTTGACCGCGTCGTGCTCCTTGGCGACCTGCTCCTTGAAGCGCTCGACCATGTCCGGCCAGGCGGCCTCGTACTCCGCGGCGGTCTCGCCGGAGGGCTCGAGTCCCTGCTTGCGCAGCTCGGCGTCGGCGAGGAACTCGTACGAGCCACCGAGCATGATGTCGGTGCCTCGACCGGCCATGTTCGTGGCGACGGTGACCGCGCCCCGGTGACCGGCCATGGCGACGATCTTCGCCTCCTCGGCGTGGACCTTCGCGTTGAGCACCGAGTGCGGCACGCCCCGCTTGCGCAGCGCGTTGGACAGGTACTCCGACTTCTCCACCGACACGGTGCCGACCAGCACCGGCTGGCCCTTCTCGTGCCGCTCGACGATGTCGTCGACCACGGCGTCGTACTTGGCCTCCTCGGTGCGGTACACGAGGTCGGGCTGGTCCTTGCGCAGCATCGGCTTGTTGGTGGGGATCGGCACCACGCCGAGCTTGTAGATCTTGTCGAACTCGCTGGCCTCGGTCATGGCCGTGCCGGTCATGCCCGAGAGCTTGTTGTAGAGCCGGAAGTAGTTCTGCAGCGTGACGGTCGCGAGCGTCTGGTACTCCTCGCGGACCTTGACGCCCTCCTTGGCCTCGATGGCCTGGTGCAACCCGTCGTTGTAGCGACGCCCCGCCAGCATGCGGCCGGTGTGCTCGTCGACGATGAGCACCTCGCCCTCCATGACGACGTACTCCTTGTCGTTGCGGAAGAGCTCCTTGGCCTTGATCGCGTTGTGCAGGAACGAGATCAGCGGGGTGTTGGCGGACTCGTAGAGGTTCTCGATGCCGAGGTGGTCCTCGACCTTGGTGATGCCGGCCTCGAGGACGGAGATGGTGCGCTTCTTCTCGTCGACCTCGTAGTCGACGTCGCGGGTGAGCTTGGTGGCGATCTTGGCGAACTCGCCGTACCACTTCACCTCGTCCTGGGTCGGGCCGCTGATGATCAGCGGGGTCCGCGCCTCATCGATGAGGATCGAGTCGACCTCGTCGACGATGGCGTAGTGGTGCCCTCGCTGCACGCACTCCTCCAGCGAGGAGGCCATGTTGTCGCGCAGGTAGTCGAAGCCCAGCTCGTTGTTCGTCGCGTAGGTGATGTCGCAGTTGTAGGCCTCGCGCCGCTGGGCGGGGCTCATGCTGGGCAGGATCACGCCGACGCTCAGGCCCAGGAAGTGGTGGACCCGGCCCATCATCTCGGACTGGAACTTGGCCAGGTAGTCGTTGACCGTGACGATGTGGACGCCCTTGCCCTCGAGGGCGTTGAGGTAGGCCGGCAGGGTCGAGACGAGGGTCTTGCCCTCACCGGTCTTCATCTCGGCGATGTTGCCCATGTGCAGTGCCGCGCCGCCCATGACCTGGACGTCGAAGTGCCGCTGCCCGATGACCCGGCGCGCCGCCTCGCGCACCGTGGCGAAGGCTTCCTCGAGCAGGTCGTCGGTCGTCTCCCCGTCCGCGAGCCGCTTGCGGAACTCGTCCGTCATGCCCCGCAGCTCGTCGTCGGACATCGCCTTGAAGTCGTCCTCGATGGCGTTGACGGCCTTCGCGATGCCTTCGAGCTGGCGGAGGATCTTGCCCTCTCCGATACGGAGGAGCTTGTCGATGATCACTGGCACGGCGCCACTCTACCCAGCGCCGACCAGCCGTCAGGATTCGCCGCGGTCGAACGCGGCGAAGGCTTCGGCCCGCTCGCGCTCGATCTTGCGTCCCAACCCGTACGACGTCGCCCACAGCAGGGCGAACACCCCGCCCAGGAACCACATGGCCCCCACCACGAAGCCGAGCAGCAGCGCCGCGACCTGCACGGCGTGGCCCAGGTAGTAGGCCCACTCGCGGCGCAGCATGCCGGCGACGAGGACGCACGCGGCCGCCAGGCCCAGGGCCACCGAGAGCGCCACCGCGGGCCGGATGTCGCCGAGGGTGATCATCACCGGGGCGGTCAGGGCGAGCGTGATCGCCTCGAGCGTGAGCACCGCCGCGCACATCGAGCGGCGCGGCGACTTCTGCCGCTCCTTGCGCAGCGGGTCGGTCGCGGTCTCCGCGCCGGTCGCGGTGGGGTCCGGTGCGCTCACTTGCGTCCTCCCAGCAGTACTCGGGCCTCTCCGACGGTGACCACCGAGCCGGTGACCAGCACGGCGCCGGAGCTCAGCGCGTCGCCGCTGCCGGCCTCGGCGAGGGCGGCGGCCTCGTCGATCGCCTCTGCCAGGCGCGGCACCACCGAGACCCGGTCCTCGCCGTAGATCTCGCGCGCGACCTCGGCCAGCGTCTCGGCCGGCATCGCGCGATCGGTGGAGTTCTGGGTGCACACGACGTGGGCCAGGTGGGGCTCGAAAGCGGCCAGCAGGCCCTCGGCGTCCTTGTCCCCCATCACGCCGACCACGCCGATGAGGGGGTCGAACTGGAAGGAGTCCTCCAGGGCCGCCGCGGCGGCCTCGGCCCCGTGCGGGTTGTGTGCGGCGTCGAGCACGATCGTGGGGCTGCGGCGCACGATCTCCAGCCGGCCGGGGCTGGTCATCTCGGCGAACGCGGCCCGGACGAGCTCCGCGTCGAGCGGCTCCTCGCCGCCGACGAACGACTCGACGGCCGCCAGCGCCATCGCGGCGTTCTGTGCCTGGTGGGCGCCGTAGAGCGGCAGGAAGATCTCGTCGTAGCGTGCGCGCAGGCCCTGCAGCGCGATCATCTGGCCGCCCACGGCCGGGGCGCGACCGGCGACACCGAACTCGAGGCCCTCGCGGGCGAGGGTGGCGCCGACCTCGGTGGCACGCTCCAGCAGGACCGCGGCGACGTCGGCGCTCTGCTGGGCGACGATCGCGACCGCGCCCGGCTTGATGATCCCGGCCTTCTCCCGCGCGATGGCCGCCGGCGTGTCGCCCAGGTACTGCGCGTGGTCCAGCGCGATCGGGGTGATCACCGCGACGTCGGCGTCGATCACGTTGGTGGCGTCCCAGGCCCCGCCCATGCCGACCTCGACCACCGCGGCGTCGACCGGGGCGTCGGCGAATGCGGCGTAGGCCATCGCGACGACGGTCTCGAAGAAGCTGAGCGGGTGCGGCTGGGTCGCGTCGACGAGGTGGGTGTACGGCGCCACGTCGTTGAACGCACGCACGAAGGCCTCGTCGTCCAGCGGCTCGCCGTCGATGCTGATCCGCTCGCTCATCTTCTCCACGTGCGGGCTGGTGAACCGGCCCGTGCGCAGGTCGAGGGCACGCAGCAGCGCGTCGATCATCCGTGCGGTGGAGGTCTTGCCGTTCGTGCCGGTGAGGTGGATCGAGCGGTAGGCGCGCTGCGGGTCTCCGAGCAGCTCGGTGAAGGCGAGGATCCGGTCCAGCGACGGCTCGAGCCGGGTCTCGGGCCACCGGGACAGCAACGCGTCCTCGGCCTCGGCGAAGGTCTGGGCGGGACGCGCGGCAGGCTCGTTCATCTCGGGAGCCAGTCTACGGAGTCGGCGCCCCCCGTGCCCCTTCGGCACCCGCACGACGAGTGCGGCAGGCGGTACGGCAGGGGTGCGGCGGCGGGCGCGGCGGCGACGTAGGGTGCGCGCGAGGGGTGAGGACGATGGGGCGTCGACGTGGGCTGCGCTGGCCGGCCGCACTGCTGGTGTTCCTCGTGGTGCTCCCGGCGTGCACCGCCGGCGGCCAGCAGCCGCCCGGTTCGCCGAGCCAGCAGACCACCGACACGATCAGCGGCGCCCCGTTGATCCCCGAGCCGACGACGCTGCCCAGCGAGCTGCCGCCCTCCGTGCCCGTCGGCGAGATGCAGGACCTCGCCCAGCAGGCCGAGCGGCTCGCCCAGGAGCTGCCCGCCCAGCGCCGCCCCACCCCGATCCGACAGGCACCGGGCGGGACCCGGTGGCAGGCCGGGCAGCCCTACCGGGGCTACTTCGCCGATCCCGACCTGGTGCGCCACGGCGGCCGCTGGTACGCCTACGCCACCAACACCTCTCACCTGCGCCTGCCCACGCTGACCTCCACCGACCTGCGCACCTGGACCCCGCTCACCGACGCCGCGGGAGGGGTCCTCGACCCGCTGCAGCCGGCCGCGTGGGTGGTCTCGCGCCGCGGCGGGCAGAGCCTGTGGGCACCCGGCGTGGCGAAGGTGGGCGACGGCTGGACGGCCGCCTACTCCGCCCCGGCCGGCACCGACGGCGGCGAGCGGCACAACTGCATCGGCCTGTCCCGCGGTCCCTCCCCCGCCGGCCCGTTCCGGGCCGTCGGCGAGCGGATCTGCTACGGCCAGGCGCAGCTCGGCGTCATCGATCCCGACATCTACATCGACCCGACCGGCGTGCCGTGGTTGTTGTGGAAGTTCTCCGGTGTGGTGAACCGGCGCCCGGCCGGGATCTTCGTCCGCCAGCTGAGCCCTGAGGGCACCGGGTTCGCCAAGGGCTCCCAGACCCGGGAGCTGCTCACGTTGAGCGAGCCGTGGGAGGGCGACACCATCGAGAACCCGAGCATGATCGAGTTCCGCGGCGTCACCTACCTCTTCTACTCCGCCAACAGCTGGGAGGACGAGCGCTACGCCACCGGCTACGCGATCTGCGCCGGGCCCACCGGGCCGTGCGTGCGACAGAACAACGGCGACCCGCTGCTCTCCACGGCCGCCATCGGTCGGCTCGGGCCCGGCGGCGGGACCGCGTTCGTGCACCGCAAGTCGTTGCGGATGCTCTACCACGCCTGGGACCGCGTGGGGAACCAGCGCCAGCTGCACGTCGCCGGGTTCTGGCAGCGCGAGGACGGCACCCTCGAGGTCGTCGACCCCGGCTGAGCCCGGGCGCGCCCCGGCTCAGGGGCGGCGGCGCACCTGCATCCGGAGCCAGCCGGCGACCTGCCACATCGACGGCTCGGCGGCGTCGTAGGTGCCGGTGTGGCGCCAGAAGCCGTGGATCTGGCCGAGGTAGCGGGTGCCGACCACCTCGACACCGGCCTCGGCGAGCAGGTGGACGAGGTGCTCGCCCTCGTCGCGCAGCGGGTCGTGCTCGGCGGTGAGCACCAGCGTCGGGGGCAGCGTGTGCAGCTGCGTGGAGCGCAGCGGGGCCAGGTCGGGGTGCTCGAGGTCGGCGCGGGTGGACGCGTACTGGTCCCAGTACCAGGCAGCGTCGGCCGGGTCGAACCCGTCGGCGGCGCTGCGGTAGGAGTCGAAGGAGGCCGACGGGTCGAGGAACGGGTAGATCAGCACCAGCCCGGCGAGGGCGCCCGGTCGACGCAGGGCGGCGACCAGCGCCAGGTTGCCGCCCGCGCTGTCGCCGTGGGCGAAGCACGGCAGGTCCGCCAGCTCCGGCTGCGTGCCCACCCAGTCCAGGGCGGCGACCACGTCGTCGGGTGCCGCCGGGAACCGGTGCTCGGGCGGGCGGCGGTAGTCGACGCTGAGGACCGCCACGCCGGCGAGGTCGGCGAACCGGCGCACCGCCGCGTCGTGCACCTCGACGTCGTTGAGCACGAAGCCGCCGCCGTGCGCGTGCACCACCACGGCGTCGTACGTCTCGGGCAGGTAGAGCCGGGCGGGCACCCCGCCGGCATCGACGTCGCGCACGTGCGCCAGCGGGAGCCTGTCCTCGGCCAGCGCCGCCGCCCGGTCGGCGGCGCGCTCGGCCGCGATGTCGAAGCGGGGGTCGCTGACCGGCAGCGAGTCCGCCGCCGCGTACTGCTCGATCGCCTTGCGGGCCTGGGGGTGCAGTGCCATGTGCGCAGCCTAGGACCGCCGCGGGCGCCACGGGGGTACGACGGGTGGCGATGAGTTCACCGGCCGCTGTCGGTCCTCACTGTGAGCGTGGTTCGGCGGACGTGTCGTCCGGCGCGCCCGCCTCCCCCACCCCCTCGTTTCAGGAGTCGTCATGGAGCACACCACCCCCGGCCATCCCTGTTGGCTGGAGCTCGTCACGCCCGACCGTGACCGCACGGTCGCGTTCTACTCCGGCCTGTTCGGCTGGACCACCACCGAGCCGGTCCCCGAGCTCGGCGGCTACTCCCAGTTCCAGCTCGAGGGCCGGCCCCTGGGCGGGCTGATGCCCGAGGTGCCGGGGATGACCGGAGCGCCGGGCTGGACCGTCTACCTGGCCACCCGCGACGCCGAGGCGCTGGCGACGAAGGCCGAGAAGGCCGGCGGGTCCGTCGTCGTGGCGCCCATGGCGCTGCCCGACCTGGGCACCATGGTCGTGGTGGCCGACGCCTCGGGAATGGAGCACGGCGGCTGGCAGGCCGGCCCGTTCGCAGGCCTGGACAGCCAGGAGCGCCCCGGCGACCCGATCTGGTTCGAGGCCTACAGCCGCGACTTCACCGCCACCCACGACTTCCTGCGCGACGTCTTCGACTGGACGCCGCACCTGACCGGGGACACCGACGAGTTCCGCTACGCCACCAGCGACGTCCCCGAGACCGCGAAGGCCGGCCTGATGGACGCCTCCGGGTGGGGCGAGGACTTCGCGCCCGGCTGGGCGAGCTACATCAAGGTCGACGACATGGACGCCACCCTCACACGCGTCGCCGAGCTCGGTGGCAGCGTGACCCAGGGTCCGGACGACACCCCCTTCGGCCTGCTGGCCGAGGTCGCCGACCCGACCGGGCAGCGGGTCAAGATCATGGTGCCGCCCGCCGGCTGACGCAGTCGTTGACGCCCCTGGTGCGCCGGGGTGATGCTCGAGGCATGCCCCCGCGCGACTTCACCAGCCTGCCCGAGCCCGTCGGGGACGGCGACGGCGACTGAGCCGGCCCCGCGGGGCGTGGCTCAGCCCGCGCGCTCGACCTCCGGCGCCCCCAGCGTGGGCCCGGCCTCCAGGCTGGACAGGGCGACATCGGCCTCGCCGGTGAAACGCATCGTCCGCGACCCGGAGCGCGCTTCGTAGCGGAACGCTCCCGAGAAGCGCGCCGTGGTCCCCTCGACCGTGATCTCGGGCTCGCCCACGAGCCCCTGCCACCACCCGGACGCGTAGGGGTCGCCGCCCCCGGCCCGGGGCGTCGCCACGAGGTCGAAGAACGGGCACCGGGCGAACGCCTCCTGTCCGTCACACGCCTCGGCGCGGTCCGTCAGGTCATCGGCGAGCGCCTCCAACGTGGCGCCGGTGGCCTCCAGCGTGACGGCAGGCTGCGCGGACGGCTCGCCCGGCAGGACGCTGACCCGGGTGCGAGCGGAGGCGAACCACGCTCCGATCCGCTTGTCGAACGCGTAGACCGCCGGGTAGAGGGGCTGCACCTCGCCGACCGCCCCCTGGCCTCCGGCGACGACCTGCTCCCCCGCGCCACTGCGGGGGCGGCGGTCCAGCACGACGGCACCGAGACGGATCTCGCTGTCGAGACCCTGCAGCGCCGGTTCGTCCCACGCCACCGAACCGAGCATCGGGACCGCGACGCGCCACTCACCGTCCTGCCGACCGAGCACCAGCGGCCACGTGTGCTCGGACCCCGCCAGGCGGTAGCGGACCTCGACCTCGACGAGGTCCTCCAGGTCGAGGTCACCCGGCAGGTCCACCGCTCGCCCGGCGCGCTTCGGCCCGGCGAGGTCGAGCACCTTTATCCGCTGCTCCGCACCCGCCAACAGGTCGGCGGCGTCGTCCCGCTCCGGGGAGCCGCCTCCGGCCGTCATCGCGGCGAGCCGGGAGAGGTCCGGCCCCTTCCCCGACGCCACGAGGTCGACGTAGCGCTGCGCCGCACGCGACGCGCCGTCGTACGACGACGAGCGCGACCAGACGAGGACGACCGCGGCAACAGCGAGCAACGCCAGCACGACCACCCCGACGAGGAGTCGGCGGTGGGTCGGCGCCACGGCGTGAGGGCGACTCATCCGGCGTTCAGTACGGGATGGGCCGGCCGCGCGGGCCGCCGGGGCGGGGTGGGACGTGGTAGGGGTCGCCCGGAGCGCCCGGGCCGGCCAGCGTGCCCTCGTCCGGGTCCGGCGCGGGGAGGGCCGTGTCGCCGGCGTAGTCGGTGACGCCGACGTCGAGCTTGTCGTACTGCGCTCGGAACGCACGGTCGGTCTCCTCGTCGGCGGTGCGGATGTAGCCGGCCGCGATCATGCAGTGCTCGCCGGCCTCCACGAGGTCGCGACCGCTGCTCCTCATCAGCTGCACCGCCCAGTCCAGGCTGGACTCGTACCCCGACTGGGCTCCGCGGGTGCCCCAACCGACGCGGTAGTCCCGTTCCCACACCGAGGCCTTGCTCAGCGCGGCCTCGTCGGCACTGCCGACCAGGATCGCGCCGAGGCTCGGCAGCGTGTAGCGACCGATCTCCTCGAACAGGTCGGCGTTGAACGCCAGCGAGTTGGGCTCGGACCAGTCGGTCCCGGTCTGGTCGTCACGCTCACGGATGCCGCGGCCGCGGTGGATGTGGAAGTCGTCGATCCTGTCGTCGCGGCTGGCAAGGTCCGTGGCCTTCTTCAGCGTCTCCCAGACGTAGTACTCCGCCTCGTAGATGTCGAGGCCGAGCGCCCGCTCGGCCTCCTCGAGGCTGGACATCACTGCCTCGAAGCTGCCACCCGAGATCGGTCCGGGCTTCTGCTCCGACGGCGGCTCCGGGGTGCCGAACAGCTTGGCGACGTCCATCGCCACGGCCGCGGCGGAGATGGTCTTGGAGATCACCTTCCCGCCCGGCACGGCGTCGGCGATGATGCCGGTCACACCGCTGACGATCTTCCACGCGAGCGCCGCGCTCTCGGTGTCGCCGTCCTTCGCCACCGCGTTGAACGCCGCGAGCGCACCGTCGGCGATCGTCATGATCGCCGGGCGTGCCTCGAACCAGATCTGCTGCTCGGCGCACAGCGCCTGGGCCAGCCGAGTGAGCAGGGCACGCTGGTTCTGGGTGACGGTCGCGCACCTCACCTCGCCGTAGCTGTTCTCGAAGGCGCGCACGGTCTTGCCGGACCAGCCGGTGTAGTCCCCGCCGTTGATCCGGTGCAGCTGGGTGCGGATCAGTGCCCGGATGTCTCCGGCGCTGAACTCCTCGCCGTCGCTGTTGAGCGTGAGGTCGGCGATCGCAGCCTGCAGGTGGCCGATCGGCGCATCGAAGGCGTCCGGGTCAGGAATCTCCCTGGTGAACCAGGGCTCGAAGACCTCGTCGATGCGTCGCCGGATCGAGTCGAAGTCGTCGACGTACCTGTCCTCCTCGTCGGGGTCGGGCGCCATCGGGACGCGCATCTTCCACCTCCCGCCGCCCTCACCGTCCGCGCCTGGACGGGTCACCTCCTCCGTGATCGGGCCGAAGCTGCCCGAGGTCGGGTGGACGTAGAAGTAGAGGTCGCCCTGGATGGTCCAGCCCGAGATGCCGACCCCGTCGCTGCCGCCCCACGTCTCTTCGCACATGAAGGCGTCGATCGCGGCCTGCTTGATCTTGCCCACGAGGGTCTTGAGGGTCCCGGTGCTGTACTCGCTCATGGTCTCGTCCTGGTCGCGAGGGGATTCCGACGGATAGGACGTTTCCTCAGGACCCCGGTCTCGAAACCACCGAGCACGCACCTGAGGCGTCGGAGGTCTCAGACGCCGAGGCGGGCGAGCTCCTCGTCGACGATCGCGGTGTCGAGCTTGGTGAAGACCGGCGTCGGCTTGGCGACGGCACGCCCGACCTCGACACGGTGGCGCTGCCAGGTCGGGAACCCGGTGTAGTCGCCCGTGATGATCGGGTAGCTGCGTCCTTCGAGGTCGAGGTCGGCGGCCTCCTCGACGTGCGGCATGGGCGCGATCCGGCCCTCGCCACCGAGTGCCTTGTCGACCTCGTTGGCCGAGAACGGCAGGAACGGGCTGAGCACCAGGTTGAGGTCGGCCACGCACTGCGCCATGACGTGCAGGATGGTGCCGAGGCGGTCCCGGTCGGCCGGGTCCTTGGCCAGCTTCCACGGCTCGAGGTCGGAGACGTACTTGTTGACCTCGCCGACCGCACGCATCGCCTCGCCGATCGCCTGCTTCTGCCGGTGCCGGCTGATCAGGTCGCCCACGACGTCGAAGGCGGTGGCGGTGACGTCGAGGACGGCACGGTCGGCGTCGGTGAGCTCACCGGCCGGCGGGATCTCGCCGAAGTTCTTCGCGATCAGGTTGGCGGTCCGGTTGACCAGGTTGCCCCAGCCGGCGACGAGCTCGTCGTTGGTACGACGCACGAACTCCGCCCAGGTGAAGTCGGAGTCCTGGTTCTCCGGGCCCGCCGCGGCGACGAAGTAGCGGAACGCGTCCGGCTGGTAGCGCGCGAGCAGGTCACGCACGTAGATGACGACCTTCTTCGAGGAGGAGAACTTGCGTCCCTCCATGGTGAGGAACTCCGAGGAGACCACCTCGGTGGGCAGGTTGAGCGCGCCGTACTCGCGCGGCGAGCCGCCCTTGGCGCCGCGACCGTCGTAGGCGAGCAGCTCGGCCGGCCAGATCTGGGAGTGGAAGGTGATGTTGTCCTTGCCCATGAAGTAGTACGACAGCGCCTCCGGGTCGTTCCACCAGGCGCGCCAGGCGTCCGGGTCGCCGGTGCGCCGGGCCCACTCGATGGAGGCCGAGAGGTAGCCGATCACGGCGTCGAACCAGACGTAGAGCTTCTTGGTCGGGTTCTCCCGCCACCCCTCCAACGGCACCGCGATGCCCCAGTCGATGTCGCGGGTCATCGCGCGGGGGCGGATCTCGCCGAGGATGTTCTTGGAGAAGCGGATCACGTTGGGCCGCCAGGTGCCGGAGGCCTCCCGCTCGTCGAGCCACTCCGTCAGCGCCTCGGCCAGCGCCGGCAGGTCGAGGAAGAAGTGCTGGGTCTCGATGAATTCGGGCTTCTCGCCGTTGATCTTCGAGCGCGGGTCGATCAGGTCGTGCGGGTCGAGCTGGTTGCCGCAGGCGTCGCACTGGTCGCCGCGGGCGCCCTCGGCGCCGCAGATCGGGCAGGTGCCCTCGATGTAGCGGTCGGGCAGGGTGCGCCCGGTCGAGGGCGAGATCGCGCCGTACGTCGTCTGCTCGACGAAGTAGCCGTTCTCGTAGACGCCGAGGAAGAGCTCTTGGACCACCGCGTGGTGGTTGCCGGTGGTGGTGCGGGTGTAGAGGTCGTAGCTGATGCCGAGGCCGACGAGGTCCTCCACGATGAGCCGGTGGTTCTTGTCGGCGAGCTCCTGGGGACTCACCCCGGCTTCGTCGGCGGCGATCAGGATCGGGGTGCCGTGCTCGTCGGAGCCGGACACCATGAGCACGTCGTTGCCCGCCATCCGCTGGTACCGGCTGAACACGTCGGAGGGCACGCCGAAACCGGCCACGTGGCCGATGTGGCGCGGTCCGTTGGCGTAGGGCCAGGCGACTGCGGAGAGGACGTGGGTCATGGCTGAATCCTAGGTCCGGGCGGCTGCCCGCCCGGACCCGGTGTGCGGCCGGCGCCGCCCCCGCGCCTCAGGAGAAATCGAGCTCGCCGCTCCGGCTGCGCTTGAGCTCGTAGAAGTAGGGGAACGCGGCGACGGCGACACAGCCGTCCCAGAGCCGCCCGGCGTCCTCCCCGCGCGGGATCTTGGACAGCACGGGCCCGAAGAACGCGGAGCCGTTGATGTGGATGGTGGGCGTGCCCACGTCGTCACCGACCGCGTCCATGCCCTCGTGGTGCGAGGCCGCGACCGCCTCGTCGTAGGAGCTGTCGCCGGCCGCCTCGATCAGGTCCGGCTCCAGGCCGACCTCCGCGAGCACCTCGGCGATGAGCCCGCGGGCGCCGTCCGGCTCCTCGTGCAGCTTGCGGCCCTCGAGGTGGATCCGCTGGCCGAAGGCGTCGTAGAGCGGGAGGAGCACCTTCGCGCCGTACCGCTGCTGGGCGGCGAGGAGCACCCGCACGGGGCCCCACGCCGGCGCCATCATCGCCCGGTACTCCTCAGGCAGGTCGCGGTCCTTGTTGAGGTAGGCCAGCGACATCACGTGCCAGACGACCTCGATGTCGCGGACCTTCTCGACCTCCAGGACCCACCGCGAGGTGATCCAGGCGAACGGGCAGAGCGGGTCGAACCAGAAGTCGGCCCGGTCGAGTGTGCGGTCGAGGGTGCGGTCGGGCGATGTGGTCTCGGTCATGGCGGATGAACCTGCACACCCGCCACCGCATTCCCGCTACCGCATTCCCGCTACCGGACGCGGACGGTGCCGCGGGCGACCTTCGTGGCGACGTTGCTCGAGCCCAGGTAGTCCACCCGGACCTTGCGGGTGCCGCGGGGCAGCTTGACGGTGACCCGCCCGATGCCGTTGACCAGCCGCACCGTGTGCTGCTTCCCGGCCACCTTGAACCGAACCTTGCCGGTGACCGTGCTGACGCCGGGGGCGCTCACCTTGACCCGCAGCGCGGCCTTGCGCCCCTTGTCCTTGGTGACCAGCCGGATGCTGGCCGGGGCGAGCACCTTGGCCCGGGCCGCCACGGTGGCGGTGTAGGGCATGTACTGCGGCCGGGTGGCGGTGACCTCGACGCCGACCTTGGCTCCGGCGTCCGCCGGGGTCAGCTGGTAGCGGGTCCCGGTGGCACCGGCGATCGGCACGCCGTCGCGGACCCAGCGGTAGACCACCGACGCGTCGGTCGGGGTGACCGCGGCGGGCTTGACGATGAGCACACGGCCGACCCTGGGCTCGCCGACGACCTCGGGCGGCGTGGGCACCTCGATCACCCCGGCCAGCACCTTGCCGATGGTGATCACCGGCATGGCGAGGTGGCGGTAGCCGTCGGTCTTGGTGACGACCTGCAAGGTGATCGTCTTGCCGACCAGCTGCTGGGTCAGCGGCAGCCTGGAGGTGTCGTTGCCGGAGATCCGCACACCGTCGGCGAACCAGCGCCACACGGTGGTGCCCGGGACCGGGACGACCGTGCCGCCCGTGGCGGTGATCGTCTCCTCCAGCAGCGCCGCGCCGCTGACCACCGGAGCGACGGTCATCTTCTGCAGCCCCTTGGCCACGGCGGCGGTCGGCAGGGAGTCCTGCACGCCGCTGGTCGCGCCGCTCTTCGCCGCGGTCACGCGCACGGTGAGCTTCTTGTCGAGCTGCGCGGGCGCGACGGTGAACGTCGCCGCGGTGGCGCCGGGCACGGCCACGCCGTCGGCGTACCACTGGTAGGCGTAGGCCGTCGGGCCGTTCGACCAGGTGCCCGCGGTGGTGCGCAGGGTCGCGCCGACCGTCGCCGCGCCGGTGACGACCGGGCGCGCCGTGCCGACGATCTTCTTGTCGACGAAGTGGATGAACCCGGTCGGCCAGCGACCGCTGGACTTGGTGATCTTGCGCCAGTGGAAGGTGCCGCCCCAGCTGTCCTCGGAGATCACGATCTCGTTCGCGGAGACCACGCGCTCGACGTAGGCGACGTGCCCGGCGGAGCCGGACCCGTTGGAGTAACGACCCCACCACGCCACCGCGCCCACGTTCGGGACGTTGTCGGTGATGTGGGACATGTGCTTGCCCCACTCACTGGCGTTGCCGCCACCCGTCCAGGGCCGGGTGCTGGACACGCCGGCCTTGATCATGCGGTAGGCGACGTAGTTGGTGCAGTTGTGACCGGCGTACATCCGCCAGTACATCTTGTCGTTCACGCTGGCATAGCCGGCGTGCGAGTAGCCGGCCTTCTGGCACGCGGCGTAGCCGCTGCACAGGTACGTCGTGCCCGCTGCAGGCACCACCGGTCCCAGCGCACGGGGTCCGGGCGCGAGGACGAGAAGTGTCGACATCAGGACGCTGACCGCGACGAACGTCGCCCAGCGCACGGTGGATCCCCGGGAGTGCATGCCGAACACCATGGGTCACACGCACACCACAGCGCAACAAAAACCCCGAAAATCTCAACCATCCCGGGCGTGTCGCGTTGACAAAGTCGAATTACACGTTTGTCATTCACCACTTTCCGTGATGTCGCTCACATGGCGGCCGGGCGGGCGAACCGCACCGCCCGAGGCCGTCCGGACGGCGGGTGGGAGGATGCCGACATGCCCGGAACCAACCTCACTCGCGACGAGGCGGCCACCCGAGCCGCCCTTCTCGACGTCACGTCGTACGTCATCGACCTGGACCTCAGCGACGCCACCACCCCCGGCGTCGAGACGTTCGGGTCCACCACCACGCTGACCTTCACGTGCCGCACGCCCGGCGCCGAGACCTTCGCCGACCTGGTGGACGCGACCATCCGGGAGGTGACGCTGAACGGCGTCGCACTGGACCCGGCCGAGGTCTACGCGGACAGCCGGATCGCGCTGCGCGACCTGCAGGCCGAGAACGTCCTCGTCGTGAAGGCGGACTGCGCCTACTCCAACTCCGGGGAGGGCCTGCACCACTTCACCGACCCGGTCGACGGCAACACCTACCTGTACTCCCAGTTCGAGGTGCCCGACGCCCGCCGCGTCTTCACCACCTTCGAGCAGCCCGACCTCAAGGCGCCGTTCACGTTCAACGTGACCGCCCCCGCGCACTGGAAGGTCGTCTCCAACTCCCCCACCCCCGAGCCCACCGCGACCGGCGCGACGAACGCGCAGGGCCAGGACGTGGCGCTGTGGGCCTTCGCCCCGACGAAGCCGATGTCGACCTACATCACCGCGATCGTGGCCGGTGACTACTACGAGGTCCAGGACGTCTACGAGGGCGAGCACGGCACCATCCCGCTGGGCCACTACTGCCGCCAGTCGCTCAAGGAGTACCTGGACCGCGACCGCGAGGAGATCGTCACCCTCACCAAGCAGGGTTTCGCGTTCTTCGAGGACGCCTTCGGCTACCCCTACCCCTTCGGCAAGTACGACCAGCTCTACGTGCCGGAGTACAACATGGGCGCGATGGAGAACGCCGGCTGCGTGACCCTGCGCGACGAGTACCTCCCCCGCTCCCGCCAGCCGCGCTCGTTCTACGAGTTCCGCGCCTCGGTGATCCTGCACGAGATGGCGCACATGTGGTTCGGCGACCTGGTCACCATGAAGTGGTGGGACGACCTGTGGCTCAACGAGTCGTTCGCCGAGTGGGCCTGCTACCACGCCGAGGCGCTGGCCACGTCGTACGACGACGCGTGGACCGGGTTCACCAACGCCCGCAAGCAGACCGGCTACCGCGCCGACTCGCTGCCCTCCACGCACCCGATCGCCGCGGACAACTTCGACCTGCACGCGGTCGAGGTCAACTTCGACATGATCACCTACGCCAAGGGCGCGGCGGTGCTCAAGCAGCTGGTGGCCTGGGTCGGCCTCGAGCCCTTCCTCGCCGGGCTGCGCCAGTACTTCACCGACCACGCCTTCGGCAACACCGAGTTCTCCGACCTCCTCGCCGCCCTGGAGAAGGCGTCGGGCCGCGAGCTGGACAGCTGGGCCGCCGAGTGGCTGCAGACCGCCGGCACCAACACGCTCACCCCCGAGCTCGAGGTCGACGACGAGGGTCGCTACCGGTCCTTCGCGGTGCGTCAGACCGCGCCCGCCGAGCACCCCACCCTGCGCCGGCACCGGGTCGGCATCGGGTTCTACGAGAGCAGCGACGACGGCCGGCTGCGGCGCACCGACTACGTCGAGGTCGACGTCACCGGTGAGCGGACCGAGGTCGCCGAGCTGGTGGGCAAGAAGCAGCCCGAGCTGCTGCTGCTCAACGACTCCGACCTGGCCTTCGCCAAGATCCGGCTCGACGAGCGGTCCCAGGCCACCGCAATCGCCCGGCTGGCCGACCTCGAGGACTCCCTGGCCCGCGCGCTGGTGTGGAGCGCCGCGTGGGACATGACCCGCGACGCCGAGATGCCCGCCACCGACTTCGTCGAGCTCGTGCTGCGCAACATCGGCAGCGAGACCGACGCCTGGGGCGTGAGCCGCATCCCGACGTACGCCGCCCAGGCGGTCACCTCCTACAGCGACCCGGCCGGCCGGGCGGCGCTCGCGCAGCGCTGGGAGCAGGGCCTGCGCGAGCTGCTCGTCGCGGCGGAGCCGGGCACCGACCACCAGCTCACCTTCGCCCGCAGCTACGCCGCAGCCGCCCGTAGCGACGCGGCGGCCGAGGAGCTCGAGGGCCTGCTCGCCGGCACCGTCTCCTTCGACGGGCTCGCCGTGGACCAGGACCTGCGCTGGACGCTGCTGACCCAGCTGGCCCGCCTCGGCCGCGCCGACGACGCCCGGATCGACGCCGAGCTGGCCACCGACGACACCAACGCCGGTCGGGAGAAGGCGGCCGCCGCGCGGGCCGCGATCCCGACCGCGGCGGCCAAGGAGCGCGCCTGGCAGCAGGCCATGCTCGACCCCAGCGTGCCGAACGAGACCCAGCGCAGCGTCGTGCTGGCGTTCATGCAGCCCGGCCAGGAGGAGGTTCTCGCGCCGTACGTCGAGACCTACCTCGCCGAGGTCGCCGGCACCTGGGAGCGGCTCGGTTCGCACAAGGCGTCGGTCGCGCTGGAGTTCATCTTCCCGCGCGTGCTGGCCACCGAGTCCACGCTGCAGGCCGTGGACGCGTGGCTCGCCGAGCACGCCGAGTCCGTCAACCCCGGCGCCGTCCGCTACGTCCGGGAGGGACGCGCCGACGTCGCCCGGGCACTCGCGGCCCAGGCGCGCGACGCCCAGCGGGGCTGACGGGGCTCGTCGGCCCCCAGACGACGAACGGCCCGGTGCGCGATGCGCACCGGGCCGTTCTCGTTGCTTGCTCAGCTCTGTGTTGCTTGCTCAGCTCTGTGTTGCTCAGCTCTGGGTTGCTCAGCTCTGTGTTGCTCAGCTCTGGGCGAGCTCGCCCAGCAGCTCGATGCCCTGCTGCAGGCCACCGCCCAGGTCACCGCGCTCGAAGTGCTCCGTCATCACGGCGACGGCCTGCGCCGACTCCTCGTCGGTCAGCCGTTCGCGGACGTGACCTCCGGTGACGATCTGCACCACGCGCTGGAAGGGGTCGACCATGACCAGCACGCTCCGGCTGGGCAGCACCAGGGTGTTGTGCAGGCTCGTGGCGTAGGCCCGCGCGTCCCCCGTCGTCGCCCCGACGTAGACCGAGATCTCGGCCCGGCAGGCCTGCTCGGCCTTCCGGATGGCGACGTCGAGCGCGGCGCGCTGTGCCTCGGTGAGCGAGGACGGGGTGCTCATGGCCATGGTGTCGACTACCAGCTGCCGCCGGCGCCGCCGGCCTTGGAGTCCTCCGAGTCGGGGGCGGCCAGCTCGCCGGCCGACTTCCGCGGGCCACCGAGCCACTCGTTCTCGGCCTGCAGCGCGTTGGGGCTGAGGTTCTCGCCGCGGGCCAGCGCCGGGCCGACGTAGAGAAGCGTGATGACCACGAAGACCAGCAGCGGGATGCCGCCGAAGAGCAGCAGCGCCTGGAGCAGGTCGATCTCGGGCTTGGGCTCCCAGCTGCCCGGGCGCGGCTCGGGGGTGTCCGCCGAGGCGGAACCGGCCGAGGTCAGGACGAGCAGGGCGCTCACCCCGAGCAGGGAGCAGACGGCGAGGAGACGTCGTACGACAGTGCTGGTCACGGGACGAGGATATCGGCTCCGGTGTGAGGCCCGCCGCCAGGTGTCCGGCTGGCGTCCGACCGGTGTCCCGGTCCGCTCAGGGGGCCCTGGAACACTGGCGGGCATGTCCGTGTCCACACTCGTGTCCACGATGTCCACCCTGCTCCCCGACTCCCTCCCCAGCACCACTCCCGGCAGCACCGGCAGCAACACCGTCAGCACCGTCGGCACCGCCGGCCCCGCCCTCGCCGAGGACGCCACCGAGGCGAGCCCGTGCACCGGCGACGAGATGTTCTGCAACCTGGTCTGGGACTGGACCTCCAACCGGCGACTCGCGGAGTGGTCCGACCTGCTCATCGGCAAGCCGCTCGCCATCGCCGGCCTGGTCCTGCTCGGGATCCTCGCGCGCTGGTTGTTGCACCGCGCCGTCGACCGCCTCGCCCACCGCGCGGAGAAGGGGGTGCTGCCCGAGCGGGTCGAGTCACCCACCAGCGCCCGGCGCAAGCAGCGCGCTGCGACCATGTCCGGGGTGCTCAAGAGCATCGTCACCGTGGCGGTCCTCGCCGTCGTCGGCACCATGGTGCTCAGCGAGCTCGGGGTCGCGATCGCGCCCATCATCGCCAGCGCCGGGATCATCGGCATCGCGCTCGGCTTCGGCGCCCAGTCGCTGGTCCGGGACTTCCTGGCCGGCATCTTCATCTTCATCGAGGACCAGTACGGCGTCGGTGACGTGGTCGACGTCGGTGAGGCCAGCGGCACGGTCGAGGCCGTGACGCTGCGGATGACGCGGCTGCGCGACATCAACGGCACCGTCTGGTACGTGCCCAACGGCGAGATCCTCCGCGTGGGCAACCAGAGCCAGAACTGGTCGCGCGCCGTCGTCGACGTCGCCGTCGGGTACGGCGAGGACCTGGCCCGCGTGCAGCGGGTGCTGCGCGAGGTCGCCCACGACCTGTGGGACGACGACGAGCTGGGCCGGGTGATGATCGAGGCGCCGGAGGTGACCGGCGTGGAGTCGCTCGACGCCGACTCCGTGACGATCCGGGTGATGGTGAAGACCGCGCCGCTGGAGCAGTGGTCCGTCGCCCGCGCCCTGCGCCAGCAGATCAAGGCGCGCTTCGACCACGAGGGCATCGAGATCCCCTTCGCCCAGCGGGTGGTCTGGCACCGCGAGGACCAGCGCCAGGTCGAGGCGCAGCACGATGCCGAGCCGGAGGGTGAGGCCCAGGACCCACGAGGCACAATGGATGCGGTGAGCAAGCGATGACCGACGCACCTTCCCCCACCTTCTACGAGGAGGTCGGCGGGTTCGAGACCTTCCGCCGGATCGTGGCCGCCTTCTACGAGGGCGTGGCCGCCGACGAGGTGCTGCGGCCGATGTACCCCGAGGAGGACCTGCGCGCCGCCGAGGAGCGGTTCCTGCACTTCCTGGTGCAGTACTGGGGCGGCCCGTCGACGTACTCCGAGCAGCGCGGGCACCCCCGGCTGCGGATGCGCCATGCGCCGTTCGCCGTCAACCTGGATGCCCGGGACCGCTGGCTCAAGCACTTCCGCGCCGCCCTCGACAGCGTCGAGCTGCCCCCGGAGCAGGACGCGCGGCTCTGGGAGTACGTCACGCACGCCGCGAACTTCATGGTCAACACCGCAGGCTGAGCGGCGGCACACCGCGCGGGGAGCGGTGGTGGACCCCACGTCCGTCGGCATAGAACACGTTCTAGCCTGAGGCCATGACGCTCACCGTCTCCGACGAGAACCGGGTCCGCACGCTGGTGCTGGACCGCCCCGAGGCGCTCAACGCCTTCAACGAGGCCCTGTACGACGCCCTGGCCGACGCGCTGCTCGAGGCGGCCGACGACCCGACGGTCGCCGTCGTGCTGATCACGGGCAACGGCCGGGCCTTCAGCGCCGGGACCGACCTGCTCGAGATGCACCGGATGTCCACCGACCCCGGCTTCGTCCGCGGCAAGCACGGCTTCATCGGCCTCGTCGACGCGCTGGTCGACTTCCCCAAGCCGCTGGTCGTGGCGGTCAACGGGATCGGGCTGGGGATCGGCTGCACGATCATCGGCCTGGCGGACCTGGCGTTCCTGTCCAGCACCGCGCGGCTGAAGTGCCCGTTCACCTCGCTGGGCGTGGCACCCGAGGCGGCGTCGTCGTACCTCTTCCCGGCGCTGGTGGGTCGGCAGAACGCGGCCTGGGCGCTGATGTCCTCGGAGTGGATCAGTGCCGAGGAGGCGCACGCGATGGGCCTGGCCTTCCGGGTGTGCGCGCCGGAGGACCTGCTCGCCACCGCCACCCGGCACGCCGAGGTGCTGGCGGCGAAGCCGATCTCCTCGCTCGTCGCGGTGAAGCGGACGATGACCGAGCCGCACCGCGCCGCCGTGCGGGCGGCCCGGGACCGGGAGAACGCCGCGTTCGCCGAGCTGATGGGCGGCCCGGCGAACCTGGAGGCGCTGACGGCCTTCGCCGAGGGGCGCGAGCCGGACTTCACCCGGCTGCCGGCGGGCGGCTGAGCGCTACTCGGCGAGCTCCACGGCCAGCGCGGCATGCTCGGCGCCGCCGAGCGCCGCGACGGCACGCTGGATCGCTTCGCCGTAGCCCTCGGGCGGGCTGACGGACCGCTCGGTCTCGAGGTCGAAGAACACCAGCACGAACCGGCCCCGCGCCACCACCCCGTCGCGCCCGGTGGCGCCGGTGGGGTCCACGATCTCGGAGTCCACGGTCATCGACCGGCTGCCGACGCGGGAGACGCTCGTCCAGCAGTCGTAGGGCTCGTGGCGCAGGGTCATCGGTGCGTGGTACTCCACGTCGCCCTGGGCGACCACGACCGCGATCCGCCCGAACTGCTTCAGCGCCGGTGCCAGGTCGCGCATCAGCGCGATGCGGGCCTCCTGGAAGTACTCGTAGTACATGACGTTGTTGACGTGGCGATAGACGTCGAGGTCCGAGAAGCGCACGTGCACCGGGTAGTGGCCGGCCCGGTCCCGCGGGACCGCGGTACGTAGGGGCAACGACCGCTCGCCGTCCTCGCGGTAGGGCTCCAGCGCCGCGCGCTCCAGGTCGCTCAGCCTGCGCGCGGTGCCGGTCGCGACGACGAACGGCGCCAGCACGGTGCGGGCCCGCAGGTAGACCACGCGGCCCTCGTCGGTGTCGTGGAAGATCTCGTGGTCCAAGGTGAAGCCCGCGGCCCGGACCTCGGAGACCCAGGACTCGATGGCGACGGTCGGCTTCCGGAACTTCAGCGGCGCCCGGAAGCTGACCTCGTGCCGCACCACGACGTAGCCGTCGCCCTCGCCGCGCTCCACCCCGGCCGCTTCCAGGCAGGCACGCAGCAGGGCGCCCCGGGCCTCCTGCAGGTAGTCGACGTAGCGGACGTTGTTGACGTGGTGGAAGAGGTCCTGGTCGCCCCAGCGCAGCGGGCAGTCGTAGCGGTGGCGCACGTCGAGCATGGTTCCACGCGGGCGTGCGCCGGATCGGCCCGTCCGGGACGCGGCGGCCACGATGTGGCGTACGACACGACTGCGACCTGCGTCGGAACCGCCGCACTAGGCTGCACCGAGTTTGTGTTCTGCCCGCCGACCCACTCATCGAGGAGTGTTCATGCCTGAGGCCGTCATCGTCTCCGCCACCCGTACCCCCATCGGCCGAGCCAACAAGGGCTCCCTGAAGGACTTCCGTCCCGACGACCTCACGGCGTTCATCGCCCAGGCGGCGTTGGACAAGGTCCCCGGCCTGGACCCGGCCACGATCGACGACTTCTACCTCGGCTGCGGGCTCCCGGGCGGCGAGGCCGGCAACAACATGGCCCGCATCGTGACCACCCTGATGGGCTACGAGATCCCCGGCGCCACGGTGACCCGCTACTGCTCGTCGTCGGTGCAGACCACCCGGATGGCCTTCCACGCGATCAAGGCCGGCGAGGGCGACGCCTTCATCTCCGCCGGCGTGGAGACGGTGTCACGGTTCCAGTTCGGCACCTCCGACCACATCCCGAACACCAAGAACCCGAAGTTCGCCGACGCCCAGGCCCGCAGCGAGGAGTACGCCAAGGGTGGCAAGGACTGGCACGACCCCCGCGAGGACGGCCAGCTGCCCGACATCTACATCTCGATGGGCCAGACCGCCGAGAACGTCGCCCGGATGCGCGGCCTGAAGCGCGAGGACCTCGACGCGTTCGGCGTCCGCTCGCAGAACCTGGCCGAGAAGGCCATCGCCGACGGCTTCTGGGCCCGCGAGATCACCCCGGTCACCCTCGCCGACGGCACCGTGGTCAGCGCGGACGACGGTCCGCGTGCCGGCGTCACCTACGACGCGGTGAAGGACCTGAAGCCGGTGTTCCGCCCCGACGGCGTCGTCACCGCGGCCAACTGCTGTCCGCTCAACGACGGTGCCGCTGCCGTCGTGATCATGTCCGACACCCGCGCCGCCGAGCTCGGCCTCACCCCGCTCGCCCGGATCGTGTCGACCGGCGTGTCCGGCCTCTCCCCCGAGATCATGGGCCTGGGCCCAGTCGAGGCCAGCCGCAAGGCGCTGAAGAACGCCGGGATGACCATCGACGACATCGACCTGGTCGAGATCAACGAGGCGTTCGCCGCGCAGGTCCTGCCCTCGGCGGAGGACCTCGGCGTCGACATCGACAAGCTGAACGTCAACGGCGGCGCGATCGCGGTGGGGCACCCCTTCGGCATGACCGGCGCCCGGCTGCAGAACACGATGCTGAACTCGCTGGACTGGCACGACAAGACCACCGGCCTGATCACCATGTGCGTGGGCGGCGGCCAGGGCATGGCGCTGATCCTGGAGCGGCTCAGCTGAGGTCGAGCGCCTGAGCAAGCATGTCGGCGCCGGGCCGTACCTTGTCGTCCCATGGACCTCGAGGTGCGGCCCGCCGCTGTCTTCGCCGACGTACGGACCCTGCTCGGGCCGAAGCGGCCCGACGCCAACGCGTGCTGGTGCCTGAGCTACCGGGTGGACTCCCGGCTCAACAACGAGCTGCGCGGACCCGCCCGCGGTGAGCACGTCGCCCGGCTGCTCGAGGACGGCCCGCTCGGCGTCCTGGCGTACGACGGCTCCGAGCCGGTCGGCTGGGCCGCAATCGCCCCGCGTGCCGAGACCTCCTTCGCACGCAACCGCAGGATCCCGCACGTCGACGACCTCCCGGTGTGGTCGCTGTGGTGCATCCGGGTGCGCCCCGGCTTCCGGCGCCGCGGCATCTCGCACACCCTGATCGAGGGAGCCGTCGAGCACGCCCGCCGCGAGGGGGCACCGGCCGTCGAGGCGTACCCGCTCGACAACCAAGGCGCGAAGGTGGACCAGACGATGGCCTATCCCGGGCTGCGCGCGAGCTTCGAGGCGGCGGGCTTCCGCCACGTCGTCGACACCACCTCGGTGTTGAACGGTTACGTGCGTGTGCTGATGCGCCGAGACCTACACTGACGCGCGTGACCCAGGACTCGCCGGACCTCGGCCCCGGCTCCTCCCCCGAGCCGCGCTGGCTGGACGCCGGCCAGCAGAAGGTCTGGCGCTCCTACCTGCTCGGCAGCACCCTGCTGCAGGACCGCATCGACGAGGACCTGCGCCGCTCCCACGGCCTCTCCGGGGTGGAGTACGAGATCCTGGTCCGGCTCTCCGAGGCCGAGGGCCGGCTGCGGATGGCTCAGCTGGCCTCCTCCCTGGCGCACAGCCGCAGCCGGGTGACCCACACCGTGAAGCGGATGGAGGCCGCGGGCCTGGTCCAACGCTGCGGATCCCAGGAGGACCGTCGCGGGGTGGTGTGCCAGCTGACCGACCACGGCTACGCCCGGCTGGTCGCCGCGGCTCCCGGCCACGTCGAGACGGTGCGCTCCGCGCTGATCGACCTCGTCTCGCCCGAGGACCTCGCCGCCTTCGGCCGCGTCATGGACGCGGTGTGCGACCGGCTGATCTCGGCGCACCCGGAGCGCGAGCTCCGCGCCTGACACGCGAGGCGGGTCAGGCGCGGAACCTCATCCGGGCAGGTCAGTCGCGGGTCAGTCGCGGGTGAGGCGACGGTGGGTGACCCGGTGCGGGCGCGCGGCGTCGGGGCCGAGGCGCTCGACCTTGTTCGCCTCGTAGGAGGCGAAGTTGCCCTCGAACCAGAACCACTCGCCGCCGTTCTCCTCGGTGCCCTCCCAGGCGAGGATGTGGGTGGCGATCCGGTCGAGGAACCACCGGTCGTGCGAGGTGACCACGGCACAGCCGGGGAAGTCGAGCAGCGCGTCCTCGAGGGAGGACAGGGTCTCCACGTCGAGGTCGTTGGTGGGCTCGTCGAGCAGCAGCATGTTGCCGCCCTGCTTGAGGGTCAGAGCGAGGTTCAGCCGGTTGCGCTCACCACCGGACAGCACGCCGGCGAGCTTCTGCTGGTCCGGTCCCTTGAAGCCGAACGAGGCGACGTAGGCGCGGCTGTTCATCTCGAAGTTGGCGACCTTGATGAAGTCGAGCCCGTCGGAGACGACCTCCCACACGTTCTTCTTCGGGTCGATGCCGCCACGGCTCTGGTCGACGTAGGAGATCTTCACGGTCTGCCCGACGGTCAGCTTGCCGGAGTCCGGCTCCTCACTGCCCGTGATCATCCGGAACAGCGTCGTCTTGCCGACACCGTTGGGGCCGACCACGCCGACGATGCCGGCACGCGGCAGCGTGAACGAGATGTTGTCCCACAGGACCCGGCCCTCGAACCCCTTGGTGAGGTTCTCCGCCTCCAGCACGACGTCACCCAGGCGCGGGCCCGGCGGGATGTTGATGTCGGCGGCGTCGATCTTGCGGGCCTTGTCGGCCTCGGCGGCGAGCTCCTCGTAGCGGGCCAGACGCGACTTGGACTTGGTCTGGCGAGCCTTCGCGTTGGAGCGGACCCACTCCAGCTCCTTCTCCAGCATCTTGGCGCGCTTGGCGTCCTTGGCGCCCTCGACCTTGAGCCGGTCCTTCTTGGTCTCCAGGTAGGTCGAGTAGTTGCCCTCGTAGCCGTGGATCGAGCCGCGGTCGACCTCGGCGATCCACTCCGCCACGTTGTCGAGGAAGTACCGGTCGTGCGTGACGGCGAGCACTGCGCCGGGGTAGGACTTGAGGTGACCCTCCAGCCACTGCACCGACTCGGCGTCGAGGTGGTTGGTGGGCTCGTCGAGGAGCAGCAGGTCGGGCTGCTGCAGCAGCAGCTTGCACAGCGCGACCCGGCGGCGCTCACCACCGGAGAGGTTGTCGACCAGCGCGTCCGAGGGCGGGCAGCGCAGCGCGTCCATGGCCTGCTCGAGGCGGCTGTCGATGTCCCAGGCGTTGGCGTTGTCGAGCTCGGTCTGCAGCTCGCCGGTCTCCGCCATCAGCGCGTCCTGGTCGGCGTCGGGGTCGCCCATCTCCATGTAGGCGTCCTCGAGGCGCTTCATCTTCGCCTTGATGTCGGCGACGGCCTCCTCGACGTTCTCCAGGACCGTCTTGCCCTCGCTCAGCGGCGGCTCCTGCTGCAGCATGCCGACGGTGGCCTGGGGGTCGCGCACGATGTCGCCGTTGTTGGGCTGGTCGAGCCCGGCCATCAGCTTGAGCAGCGACGACTTGCCCATGCCGTTGGGGCCGACGACACCGATCTTCGCTCCGTGCAGGAACGACAGGGTCACGTTGTCGAGGACGACCTTGTCGCCGTGGGCCTTCCGCACGTTGCGCAGGGAGAGCACGTATTCCGCCATGCGCCCAAGGCTACGGGCAGCGCGGGGCCGACCGTGTCCGGGGTGGTGCCGCCGGGCACGGTCGGCGAGCCCGCTCCACGCGGGTGCTGCGCCGGAGTCTGCGCCGGGGTCTCCGCCGGGGCGTGGCGCGCTCAGGCCGCCGGCGTCGCGGAGAGCCCGGGAGCCGCCGGATCCTGCGCACCGGCCGCGTCGCCGGGCACCGACCACGCGTCCGCGGCCGGGGACGTCTCCTCGCGCGCCGGCGCCGTGGCCTCCGCAGGCGGTGCCTTGAGGAACGTCGCCACCCCGCGGGTCAGGTCGTGGCCGATCGTGACCGCCTCGATCTCGATGGAGACCGCCTCCACCCCGTTCTTGTTGACGTAGGTGCGGTGGTTGAGCCGACCGTGGACGAGGACGGGGTCACCCTGCTTCAACGACTTCGCGCCGTGCGCGGCCAGGCGCCGCCATGCGCTGACGCCGTACCACTGGGTCTCGCCGTCGACCCACTCGCCGGCGGTGCGGTTGTAGTGCCTCGGCGTGCAGCCGAGGCGGAAGTTCAGCACCGTCGTGCCGGCGACGTCGCGCACCACCGGCACGGTGCCGATCCAGCCCTGGACGGTCACCGTCGTCTCGTTCGCCATCGTGGTGTCCTCTCGCTCGTGCCGGCCCACCTGACCGGTCGACACGAGTCCACGCGCCGGCGCCGACGCAGGCACCCCGGCAGGCGACGGCCTGTGCAGGGCGCGCCGCGCGCGGGCCGCTGGGGAGGACCCCGGGACCCTCAGGGGACCCGAGGGGACGGCGGCTCAGGCCTTCGCGGCGTCGATCCCGTGGCGGAAGTCGGCGTACGTCGCCAGCTCCGCGCGCACCGGCGCGAGGACCTCCTGCTCCAGCGCGGTGTGGACGACGTCGCGCAGCCGCTCCTCGGCCCGTTCCGCACGGGAGCGGGCCAGGCCGCCGACGGCGAGGCGGGCGAGGAGCGCGAGCACCAGGCCCAGCACGAGCGCGGCTCCCGCGACGACGGCCGGCAGCGGCAGGCCGGAGACCTCCGGCAGGTCCGAGGTCGAGCCCTGCACCGCGGCCACGCCCCACCAGGCCAGCGCACCGACGGCGGCGAGGAGCAGCACCCAGTGCAGCACCCGGACGCCGCCCACCCACCAGGGCAGCCTGCCGCCGAGGTCGACGCGGCCCAGCTCGCGCTCCAGCCGGTCGTCCAGGGCCTCCAGGCGGCCGGTGGCTGCGGCGCGCACGTGCACGGCCCAGGGGTCGCCGATCGCGTCGCCGACCTCGTCGGCGAGCCCGCGCACGCCGGTGTCGACGCTGGCGCGGTCGAGCGGAGCCACCTGCGGGGCGGCCTCAGCCGTCTCGGCGTCGCGGTTGCGGCGTCCCAGCGGGGCCAGGACCGGCCAGGTGACCGCACGCCGGGCGGCGGAGCCGACCGTGCGCTCGATGGTGTCCGCGACGGCGGAGACGCCGGCGGCGTCCGCCACCACGTCCTCCAGGTCACCCACGCGCTGCGCCGGCAGGCTCACCGCGGGCGCAGTGCCGCCGGCGGCCTCGAGCCGGGCGGCGGCGGCCGCCAGGTCCGCCTGCACGCGGGCGGTGGTGCTGCGCTTGTCGGCGACCCGGCGCCGGATCTCGGCGCGCAGCTCGCCCATGCCGATGCCGCGCTTGGCGGAGATCCCCAGCACCGTGACGTCCGGCAGGCCGTCGTCGGCGAGCAGGCGCCGCACGTCGTCCAGCAGCGCCTCGCGCCGGTCCTCGGGCACGGTGTCGATGTGGTTGAGGGCGACGACCATGACGTCGCTGTGGGTGGCCAGCGGCTGGAAGTAGCGCTCGTGCACCGCCGCGTCGGCGTACTTCTGCGGGTCCAGGATCCAGACCATCAGGTCCGCGACGGCCACCAGGCGGTCCACCTCGAGGTGGTGGGCCACCTCGGTGGAGTCGTGGTCGGGCAGGTCGAGCAGCACGACGCCGTCGAACCCCTCGTCGTCGCGGTGGGTGTCGAGCATCGAGTCGCGCATCGTCTGGTGGCGCGGCGGGATGCCGATCCAGTCGAGCAGCTCCTCGGCACCCTCGCTCCCCCAGATCACCGCGGAGGCCCAGGAGGTGGTGGGGCGCCGGACACCGACCGAGGAGAGCTCCAGCCCGGTCAGGGCGTTGTACGTCGAGGACTTGCCCGACCCGGTGGCACCGGCGATCGCGACCACCGTGTGCCGCGCCGAGAGACGCACCCTGCCCACGGCACGGTCCGCCGACGCGGCGACCTCGTCGAGCACGTCGTCGGGGACGCGGCCGCGGGCCGCCACGACGGCGTCACCGAGTCCGGCCACCTTGTCGCCCAACGGGGTGCCCCGCGTGGCGAGGTCGCCCGGCACCCGGGTCGTCTCGTCGAGAACGTCGCTCACAGGTGTCCACCTGTCCCCTTCTTGGCTGCGGCGAACCGCAGGTCGTCGACACGGCGCGCTGCCTGGCGCAGCTGGTCGGGCGCATCGGGCCGCAGCTGCCACTGCTCCGCGGGGGCAAGGTAGCGAGCGCGCTCGCCTCCCAGCAACCCGGTGAGCCGGCGCTCCAGGTTGCCTCGCGCCTGGTCCACGAGCCGGTCGGCGGCGGCGCGGCCGAGCACGGTCTCCAGCAGCGACTCCCCCGGGCGCACCGCGGTCCCGGTGGCGTCCGCGGCGGGGCCGGCCAGCGCGACGGCGGCCAGAGCGGTCGAGAGCCCGCGCACCCCGAGCGCCAGGAAGCGTGCGGTGTGCCGGACGTCAGCGGCCTCGTGCCGCACGAACTCCGCCAGCTCCTCCAGCCAGCCCCGGACCTCCTTCTCGGTCCGGGTGCGCAGCGCGCGGCCCGCACGGGTCAGGTCGTCGGTGGTCGAGGCCAGCAGCCGGGCGCCGTACTCCTCGGTGCTCCAGGCGGCTGCCGCCTGCGCCGCGGCGCGCTCGGCGTGGTCGACGACGGCGGCCTCGAGGGCCATCTCGATCGCGACGCCGACGCGTTCGGCCTGCTGCGGCTTGCCCTTGATCGCGTTGACCAGGCGCTCGCGCACGAACCCGACCTTGGCCTCGGTGCTGCGCAGCAGCTCGCCGCTGCCCACGAACTCCTGCCAGCGCGCCAGCAGGTCCCCGCGCAGCAGGGAGCCGTCGCCGGCCGCGGCGAGCAGGGAGCGCTGCGCCTCGTCGTGCACCTCGTCGGCGGAGGCGAGCAGGCCGGCCACGGCCTCCACCTGCAGCTGGGCGGCGTCGGCGATCGGGAACGCCTTGCGGGTCACGGTGCGCACCGCGCCCGCCACGGTCTGGCTGACCACCGAGCGTCGGCCGGCGGAGTCGGCGGCGAGCACGTCGAGCCAGTCGCGGATCTCCGCGGCGTACGACGTCGGGAGCAGCCCGTCCTCGCTCACCTCGCCCTGCGGCACGGCGAACAGGGGGCTGTCCTTGAGCCCGCGCGCGGCCATCATCCGCGCCAGGTGCACCGAGACCGTGGTCACGTCGTCGGCCGGGGTGCGGCTGAGCACGAGCGCCACGGCGGTGTTGCGCTCCACCGCGGTGCGCAGGTGCTCCCACGGCACCTGGTCGGAGTAGCGCGCCGCCGAGGTGACGAACAGCCACAGGTCGGCGGCCGAGAGCAGCTGGGCGGCGAGCTGGCGGTTGCCCTCGTCCACGGAGTCCACGTCGGGGGCGTCGAGGATCGCCAGGCCGCGGGGCACCTGCGGGGAGGGCACCAGCTGGATGGAGGCCTGGTCGTGGGTCGGCTCGGCGACCCGGGTCAGCTCGGGCAGGAGCCGCTCCGGACCGAACCAGTGCCCCTCGTCGGGGTGGTGCACCAGGACGGGCGAGCGGGTGGTCGGGCGCAGCAGGCCGGGCGTGGTCACCTTGTGCCCGACGAGGGTGTTGACCAGGGTCGACTTCCCGGCGCCGGTCGAGCCGCCGACGACCACGAGGAGCGGGGCCTCGATCTCGGTCAGCCGCGGGATGACGTAGTCCTCGAGCTGCTCGATGACCTGCTCACGCGCCTGGCGCAGCGCGCTCACACCGGGCAGGTCGAGCGGCAGCGGGGCGGCGCGCAGGGCGCCGTGCAGACGCACGACCTCGGTGAGCATGCGGGCGCCGAGGGCGTCCGGGGTCTCGGTGCTCGTCAGGGCCTGGTGTCCGGGGGTCATTGCTGGGGTACCACCTGTCCGGGGAAGGCGATCCGTGGCCGGGCGGCCTGGATGCGGCCGAGGAAGTGCTGTCCGCGGGGCTGCCAGTCGGCGGGCGCGGTTCCTCGGAGGAGTCTGTGGTGCAGGAAGCCGAGCTCGATGGCGGCCTGCTGGTACTGCCGCATGGCACGCTCGGCCTCCGGGCCGCCGTGCTGGCGAGCGTAGCGGCGGGCCGCACGCCGTCCGCGCAGGTTCACCACCCACCCGATGTCGGTGGCCGGCAGCAGGCCGCGGCGGGCGGCGTCGGTGAGCGCCACGCGGAGCAGGTGCGCCTCGGTCTCCCGGGCCCACCAGGCCAGCGCCACCATGCCGATGAAGGCGGGCGCCATGATCACCAGGTAGACCAGCACGAAGCTGCCGAAGCCGAAGACGGTGGAGCCGTTCCACAGGCCGTGGGTGAGCACGGCGAGCAGGTACCCACCGACGGGCGCGAGCACTCGGACGGCGCCGCTGCGCGAGCCGACCGCGAGGCCGACCCCGATGCCGATGAACGCCGTGAACAGCGGGTGCGCGAAGGGGCTGAACACGCAGCGCAGCACGAACGTGCCGGTGACGGCCCCGACGCCGCCGGGTCCCATCCCTTCGGTCCCGTTGTAGGCGGAGGCCAGGTAGAGGATGTTCTCGGTGAAGGCGAAGCCGATCCCGACCATCCCCGCGTAGACGATCCCGTCGAGGATCCCGTCGATCTCCGCACGCCGCCACCACAGCAGCAGGACCAGGAACAGGCCCTTGCTGGCCTCCTCCACCACGGGCGCGACCACGGCCAGGGAGAACGTGTCGGTCATCCCGACCAGCAGGCCGCCGAGCCCTTGGACGAACACCGCGGCCATCGTCGCGACGAACGCCCCCCAGGCGAGCCCGGAGGCGAGCAGCACCCGCGGCTCGGGCTCGTAGCGGTCCAGCCACAGGTAGGCGGCCAGCACCGGCCCCACGGGCAGCGCAGCGAGGGCGGTGGCCAGCAGGGTCGTGCCCGGGGCACCGGAGAGCGCCAGCACCAACAGGGTCGCCGCGGCCCCCAGGCACACCGCCACGGTCACCACGACCGGGAAGGCGATGCTGCTGCGCGGGGCGACGGACATGGGCGGCAGCCTATCGGGAGCCTGACCTGCGACGATGATCGCCGCGAACCCGGTGGACCCGCCCGCCCGGCGTACAGTGGGCGGGTGAGTGACGAGACCGCCGACCTCAAGACAGAGCAGCACGACCCGGCCGTCCCGGAGGCCTACGCCGCCTTCATGCGCACCGGTTGGGACGAGCGTGAGGACGACGTACGACGTCACCCGGTGGCCGACCTGGCCGCGCAGCGCCGCGCCCGGCTGGCCGCGGCGTTCCCGGGCGAGCGGCTGGTGCTGCCCGGCGGCGGCTACAAGGTCCGCGCCTACGACACCGACTACCGCTTCCGCGCCGACACCGCCCACGCCTACTTCAGTGGCAACCAGACCTCGGACGCGACGCTGGTCATCGAGCCGGACGGCTCCGCGGCCCTCTACGCACGCCCCCGTTCCGGGCGCGACAGCGACGAGTTCTTCCGCGACCGGCAGTACGGCGCCCTGTGGGCGGGCAAGCGTCCCTCGGCCGGCGAGCTGGAGGCGGCGCTCGGCCTGCCGGTGCGTCACGTCGACACGCTCGCCGACGACCTGTCCACCGCCGGCGTGAAGACCCGCGTGCACCGCGGGGTCGCGGGCGGGGTGGACGCCCTGGTCGAGGGGGATGCCGTTCGCGACACCGAGCTGGCACGGGTCGCCTCCGAGCTGCGCCTGGTCAAGGACGCCTGGGAGATCGGCGAGCTGCAGGCTGCGGTGGACGCGACCGTGCTCGGCTTCGAGGACTGCGTGCGCGAGTGGGACGGTGTCCTCGAGCACGGCGAGCGTTGGCTGGAGGGCACGTTCTTCCGCCGGGCCCGCACGATGGGGAACGACCTCGGCTACGACTCGATCGTCGCCTGCGGCCCGCACGCCACGACGCTGCACTGGATCGAGAACTCCGGGCCGATCGTGCCCGGGCAGCTGCTGCTGTGCGACATGGGCGTGGAGGGCGCGAACCTCTACACCGCCGACATCACCCGCACGATCCCCGTCTCGGGTACGTTCAGCCCGCTGCAGCGCGACCTCTACACCCTCGTGCTCGACGCGCAGGAGGCGGCGCTGGCGGCACTGCGGCCCGGCGTGCGGTTCCTGGCCGGCCACGAGGCCGCGATGCAGGTGCTGGCCCACGGCCTCGGCGACCTCGGCCTGCTGCCGGTCTCCGTCGAGGAGGCCCTCTCCCCCGACTCCCGCGTCTACGCACGCTGGACGCTGCACGGGGTGAGCCACATGCTCGGCATGGACGTGCACGACTGCGGCCAGGCGGCGCCCGCGGCCTACCGCGAGGCCAAGCTGGTCGAGGGCATGGTGCTGACCGTGGAGCCGGGGCTGTACTTCCAGGCTGACGACCTGCTGGTGCCCGAGGAGCTGCGGGGCATCGGGATCCGCATCGAGGACGACGTGCTGGTCACCGCCGACGGGGTGCGGAACCTGTCCTCGGCGCTGCCGCGCACGCCGGACGCGATCGAGCGGTGGATGGGCGAGCTGCGCGGCTGAGCAGTCCCCCCGGGCGCCGACCCAGCGCAGGCCCACGCCCTTCCCATCGCCCGGGTGCGGGCACAGACTGCTGAGATGTCGAAGAAGACCGCCACCGCGTCGTCGTACTCGATCACCATGCGCCTGCACACGAGCCCGGACCCCGGGGTGGTCGGGGAGGTCGCCACGGCGATCTCCACGGCAGGCGGGATGGTCACCGCCATCGACGTCGCCGAGTCCACCGGTCGCCGGCTCACCGTCGACGTCACCTGCTCGGCCGCCGACGCCGAGCACGCCGCCGCCCTGCAGGACGCGGTCGGCACCGTGCCGGGGGTCGAGGTGCACAAGGTCTCCGACCGCACGTTCCTGCTCCACCTCGGCGGCAAGATCGAGGTGGCCTCCAAGGTGCCGTTGAAGACCCGCGACGACATGTCGATGGCCTACACCCCGGGCGTGGGGCGGGTGGCCGAGGCGATCGCGGCCGACCCCGACGACCTGCACCGGCTGACCATCAAGGGCAACGCCGTCGCGGTGGTCACCGACGGCAGCGCCGTGCTCGGCCTGGGCAACCTCGGGCCCGGTGCCGCGCTGCCGGTGATGGAGGGCAAGGCAGCGCTGTTCAAGAGGTTCGGCGCCATCAACGCCTGGCCGATCTGCCTGGACACCCAGGACGTCGACGAGATCGTGCGGACCGTGGAGCTCATCGCCCCGGTGTTCGGGGGCGTCAACCTCGAGGACATCGCCGCCCCGCGCTGCTTCGAGATCGAGGCGCGGCTGCGGGAGCGGCTGGACATCCCGGTCTTCCACGACGACCAGCACGGCACCGCGATCGTGGTCCTGGCGGCCCTGACCAACGCGCTGCGGGTGGTGGACAAGAAGCTCGACACGGTGCGGATCGTGGTCGCCGGTGCCGGCGCCGCGGGCACCGCGATCGTGAGGCTGCTCCTCGCCGCCGGCGCGGGCGACGTCGTGGTGGTGGACATCCACGGTGCGCTGTCGGCCGACGACGCGTCGCTGCCCCCGGCCCACCGCGACCTGGCGGCGGTGACGAACCACGAGCACCGTCGCGGCGACCTGCGCACCGTGCTCGCCGGCGCCGACGTGTTCATCGGCGTGAGCGCGCCGAGGATCCTCGCCCCGGAGTGGATCCCGACGATGGCGCCGCACCCGGTCGTGTTCGCGCTCGCCAACCCCGACCCCGAGGTCGATCCCGCCCAGGCCGCCCGGCACGCGGCGGTGGTGGCCTCGGGCCGCTCCGACTACCCCAACCAGATCAACAACGTGCTCGCCTTCCCCGGTGTCTTCCGGGGCCTCCTCGACGCCCGTGCCGCGAACGTCACCACCGAGATGATGCTGGGCGCCGCCGACGCGATCGCCCACGTCGTCACCGACGAGGAGCTCAACGCCAGCTTCATCATGCCCACGGTGTTCCACCCCGAGGTGCACCACGCGGTCGCCATCGCGATCTCCGGCCACTGAGCAGCGAGACAGCCGACGATCCCACCCCCACGGGGACGAAGGTCCCGGTCCACCGGGGTCCGCATGGGCCAGTGCCGGCGCCCGCCCGGAGAGCGTTGTACCAAAGGGTCTCCGTCTCGGCGTGCGACACCTACGCTGAGCGCGGCGCGCGGTGCACGCCGTACCGAGCGATCGAAGGGTTCCGCCCGTGGCCTCCTCCGCACGTCCGTCCTCCGGCCCGGCCTCGCAGGTTCGGCTGCTGGCGTTCGTCGCGCTGCTCAGCGCGCTCGTCCTGACGTCGCTGGGGACCGGCGCCTCCTCGCTGACCCAGGCGGCCTCGGCGGCCGACACCGACTCGCAGCCGCGCTACGAGGTGTGGCAGCGCGCCGAGGCGCCGTACGACGAGAACCGGTCCAACCCGCTGGCCAACCGCGTGTGGGGCGTCTACCAGGGCCCGCAGGACCAGCTGTGGCGGCGCTACCAGAAGGTGTCGCCGGCGCGGCAGGCTCGCCTGGACACGATCGCGCTGCGCCCGCGGACCAAGTGGTACGGCAGCTTCGTCGCCGACCGGTCGATCCGCTCCACCGTCCGCAGCTACATCGCCTCCTCGCAGGCCGGCGACCCCGACAAGCTGGTCCAGATCGCGGTGTTCCGGATGGAGCCGTGGGAGCACGCGGCGTGCAAGAAGCGCACGACCGCGAAGCAGAAGAAGAGCTACAAGCGCTGGATCGTCCAGCTCGCGGCGGGCATCGGCGCGACCCCGACGCTGGTCGTGATGCAGCCGGACGGCCCGTTCCTGTGGTGTGCGCCGGACCGGCGCAAGAAGGCGAAGCTGTTGGCCTGGGCCACCAAGCGGCTCTCCGCGCTGCCGCGCACCTCGGTCTACATCGACGCCGGCGCGGCGGACTGGTGCGAGAACGACAAGGGCGCCGACCCCGAGCGCTGCGCGGGCATCCTCAAGCAGACCGGCATCGCCCACGCCCGCGGCTTCGCCCTGGACTCCACGCACTACACGGGTCCCAGCGAGAACATCCGGCACGGGGCGCGGATCGTGCAGATCCTCAAGCGCGACGGCTACGGCACCAAGCACTTCATCATCGACACCGCCAAGAGCGGGCGGCCCACCCCGTGGTCGCAGATGATCCCCTCCCGCAAGGGGGGCGCGAAGGACGACGCCCGGGTCTGCCGGAGCCGGACGATGACGCGCTGCGTCGCACTCGGCATCCCGCCGACCGTGCGGGTGGCCGACGAGCGCTACGGGCTCTCCGCCGACGACCGGGTCCTGGCCAAGCAGCTCGTCGACGGCTTCGTGTGGTTCGGCCGCCCGTGGCTGTACATGCAGGCCGACCCGTTCGTGCTCAAGCGGGGCTTGGCGCTGGCCGACAACACGCCGTGGCCGGGTCCCAAGCGCGACTGAGCGCTCGAGACCCGGGGTGCCACCACCTGCCTGACGCCCGAGCGGGGCGGGGCGGCATCATGGTCGGATGCGTGACGTGACCGGTGCCCGCCGCGGGGTGGGCCGATGGGCCTGATCCCGATGGCGGCGTACGCCGCGGACCCCCTCGCGGACTTCAGCCGGTGGCTGCGGGGCGACGCTCTCGAGATCGTCATGGTCGTCACGGGCTCCATGCTGCTCGCCCGGTTCGTGCGGTGGTTCGCCGACGAGGTCGCGACCCGCAACGACGCGGAGGCGGAGGACGGGCCGTCGCTGGTGCGCTCGGAGGACTCCAAGCACCGCCGCGCGATCGCGCAGGTCTTCACCTGGTCGCTGATCGTGCTGATCTACGTCCTGGCGACCGTCTCGGTGGTGGAGAACCTCGGCATCTCCCTGTCCGCGGTGGTGCCGGCCGCGACGGTGGCCGGTGTCGCGGTTGGCTTCGGGGCGCAGCGGGTGGTCCAGGACCTGCTCGCCGGGTTCTTCCTGGTCGCCGAGCGGCAGTACGGCTTCGGGGACCTGGTCCGGATCTCCGTGGTCGGCGTCTCCACCCCCGTGCTGGGCACCGTGGAGAGCGTGAGCCTGCGCATCACCACGCTGCGGACGGTCACCGGTGAGGTGGTGATCACCCCGAACGGCCAGATCGTCCAGGTCACGAACCTGTCCCGCGACTGGGCACGTGCGGTGGTCGACGTCCCGGTCCCGATCTCGGTCGACGTCAACCGGGTCACCCACGTGCTGCGTGAGGCCGGCGAGGCGGCATTCGAGGACCCGGCGTTGCACGAGCTGATGCTGGACGCGCCCTCGGTGATGGGCGTGGAGTCCATCGAGATGGACCAGTTCAAGGTGCGGGTGGTCGCCCGCACCCTGCCCGGCAAGCAGTTCGAGGTGGGGCGGTTGCTGCGGGTGCGGATCACCCGCTCCCTGCGCGCCGCCGGCATCAACCTGCAGGCGGAGGTCGCCAGCACGGGCGAGCCGACAGGGAGCGCGGAGTGAGAGACATCCCCTGGCCCCGACCGCGCCGGTCGACGTGGGCGCTGGCCGCCGTCTTCGTCCTGACGCTGACGCTCTACCTCTTCGTGCGGCCGGACCCGGCGCCCGAGCCGAATGCCCCGGTGCAGGGCCCGACCGTGCCGGCCCCGAGCCAGACGCCCACCCGGGAGACGCCGTCCCGTGAGCCGCGGCCCTCCCAGGACAGCTCGGAGCGTGCCCCCGAGCCGAGCGAGGCGCCCGCGGAGACCACCGCGCCCGACGAGCCGAAGCCCTCGGAGCCGCGCTCCCCCAACCGGACCCGGTCGCCTTCCCCGTCGCCCACCCGGGACACGCCGACGCCCACGCCCACGCCGACGCCGACGCCGGCCCCGCCGCAGCTGGAGGAGTCGCCCTCCGCGACGAGCCCCTAGCCGCCGCCGGCGCGGCGACATCCTTGGGGCAGAACTACCTGGAAGGCCTTTCGTGTCCACACCTCGCGCCACCGCCGGCGCCCCGCAGAGCGGCGTGCCCGCAGCGCCCGACAATGCCGTCGCCACCGTCGCTCTGGCCGTCCTGGGCATCTTCGTCACCTACGTGCCGATCACCTCGGTCAGCGTCGCCCTCACCACCATCGGTCACGACACCGGCGCCTCGACGTCCGCGCTGCAGTGGGTCTCGGACGCCTACGTGATCCCGATGGCCGCAGCGGTGCTGTCCGCCGGCGTCTTCGGCGACATCTACGGCCGCCGCCGCGTCTACCTGCTCGGGATGCTGCTGACGATCCTCGGCGGGCTCACCGCCGCATCCTCGAGCGCCGGGCTCGACGACCACGCCCTGCAGCTGCTCTGGGCCGGTCAGGCGATCGCCGGCGTCGGGGCGGGCTTGTTGATCCCGACCACGCTGGCGCTCATCGCGCAGGCGGTGCCGGACGTCCGTGCCCGCGGGAGGTTCATCGGACTGTGGTCCATGGGCCTGGTGGCCGGCCTGGCTCTCGGGCCGATCTTCTCGGGCACGGTCCTCGAGGTCGCCGACTGGCCGTGGATCTACGCGCCCTCGACCGCGCTCGCGGTCCTCGCGACGCTGGTCGCGCTCCGGCTGCTGCCGGAGTCCGCCCCCGTGGAGGGACGACGCCTCGACTGGCCCGGCCAGCTCAGCGCCACCCTCGCCATCGCCTGCTCGATCTTCGGCATCATCGAGGGCGGCGAGAAGGGCTGGGGCTCGGCGGAGTCCGTGGCGGGCCTCGCGATCGGCGCCGTCGCGTTCGTGGTGTTCCTCGTCGTCGAGCGGCGCAGCGACGCCCCGCTGATGGACCTGGCCATCTTCCGCTCCCCCGCGTTCTCGGCCTCCGGCTTCGCCGGGCTGGTAGCGATGTTCTCCATCGTGGGCGGCATGTTCCTGCTCAGCCTCTTCCTCGGCTACGTGCAGGGCCTGGACGCGCTCCAGATCGGTCTGCGCCTGCTCTTCGCGACGGGGCTGGGCGTGCTGGTGGGGCCGCTGGCCGCGAGGCTGATGCAGCACGTCAAGTCCCTGCACGTGCTCACCCTGGGCCTGCTGTCCAGCGCGGCCGGCCTGGTGGCCTTGACCTCCATCACCGCCGAGACAGGCGCATGGGACCTCGGCTGGCGCCTGGCACTGTTCGGGTTCGGCAACACCACCATGATGACGGCGGTGACCACCGCGGCGATCAGCTCGGCACCGATCCGGATGGCGGGGATGGCGGTGGCCGTCAACACCGCCCTGCGACAGTACGGCGCCGCGCTCGGCCCGGCGATCCTCGGTGTCGTCTTCAGCCACCAACTGGCTGGCGGCGCAAGTGCCGAGGAGGCGTTCGGTGCCGCGCTGGTCACCAACGTGATGGTGCTGCTGCTCGCCGCGCTCGTGTGCGGCTACGTCGCCCGCCACGAGGAGCACCCCTCCCTCAGCCGCTGAGCGTGAGAGGCGCAGCCCGGATGGCCCCGGGGTGACGGCGAGAGCCCACGATCGTCGCCGGGGCTGAGCGCCGTGGAGTTTTGCAGTGTCGGTCGCGGGGCACGGTGCCGCGCATGGACCACGAGAGATCGGTCGAGCCGGAGGCTGCCCCCGAGACCCCCGCCCCCGCCGTCTCCGAGCCGGTTCGCCTGGCGTCGCCCCGAGCTGAGCGGCGGAACCTGTGGCCCGTGGTCGCCCTGCTGGCGGTACTGGTGGTCGGGCTCTCAGCCACGCTGGTCGTGGTGCGGCCCGGTGAGGACGACCGGCCCCGGGCCGAGATCGGCCAGCTCTTCGAGGTTCCGTTCGCGGAGGACGAGCTGTCGCACTACGGCCAGGTCTTGCTGCCGTGGGCGCGGACGAAGGTCGGGGCGGGGGCCCCGCGCGAGGAGCTGCCCGACCTGCTCGGGGAGCAGGCCAACGTGCGGGCGCCGGAGGGTGGCCGCTTCGTGCCGGTCGAGGTGAAGCTCGAGGAGGACTACGCCATCCCGCTGTCCTCGGTGGGTCGTCCCTACGTGCAGCAGACCGAGGTGGTCCTGCGCGCCGACGGACGCGACTACCCGCTGTCGGGCCGTGACGGACTCGTCCTGGACCCCGAGGGGCGCGGCCCGCAGGGAGGCGGGGTCTGGGTCGCCGTCGACGGCGACCCCACCGAGCTCGAGGTGCGTGTCACCGTCGACGGCGTGACCCAGGTGGTGCACGCCTCCGACGGGTCCGTGGAGGGTGGCCAGGCGGACCGGCTCGGCGAGCTCCCGTCCCCCGAGGAGCTCCTCGCGAGGGAAGCGACGCCGTGCGGCACGCCGAGGCGTCTCGACGACAGCGAGATCAGGGTCGGCTTCCTAGCCGGCCTGGAGTGCCGCGTCCAGCGCACCCTGCGCACGCCGTACGTCGACGGGTTGGGCTGGGCCGAGGAGGGCCGCGAGTTCCTGGTGGTGCACGTCGTCCGTCCCCGCCGCCTCTCCCTGGTCAGCGGACGCGGTGACGCCACGACCTCCTGGGATGCCGACGACCTGCAATTCTCAGCGCACCTCGGCAACGCCGAGCCACTCCGCCCAGCCGCGAACGTCAACGACCTCAACGCGGGGCGGCTGAGCATCTTGGACCCCGCTGACCCCGCCCAGTTCGTCTTCGACGTCGCGATGGGGAAGCCGACCCTCGACCTGCGGTTCGACTACCAGGGGCAGGCCGTGGACCGCGAACCGTTCGTCCGCGAGCGGCGGGAAGTGCACTTCCAGTGGACCGTCCCGGGTGGTGACCTGTGAAGACCACCCCCACCGCCCCCACCGCACCCACCGCCGATGCTCGTCGCAGCGGCCGCCTCCGCGCGCTGGCCCTGCCCCTGTCGGTGGCGCTCGCCGTGGCCGTCCTGGTCCTCAGCATCATGGTGTGGCACGTCGTCGCCGGCGGGCCGACGGTCGCGGCCGACGTGGGTGAGCAGGTCCCACTGCGCTCACCGGCCTACGGTCGCTCCGTGACGGTGAAGGTGCCCGGCAGCGAGGTCATGGTGCGGGTCGGCGCCCCCGTCGACACCCTCGGGCACGAGCTCCTGGAGGTCGAGTACGCAGACCCGGAGTGGGACGAGCAGCAGGACCTGGTCGCCCCCGAGGACGGCAGCCTGGTTCCCGTCAGCTGGAAGGTCCGTGGGCTCGGCGGGTTCGCCGTGGAGGGCGACCCGAAGCCGGTCGAGGTCCGCCTCGTCGTCGGCGAGCAGCGCGTCGACCTTGCCACGATCGTGCGCGGTGACCTCGACAGCAGCGCCGACGGCATCGCCCCGCCCTCGGTCGCCGTCGGCATCGAGGGGCGGCCCAGCGTCGAGGACCTCGCCGTCGAGGTCGAGTACGACGGCCTGACCCAGACCGCCGACGTCGAGTCGGGCGAGATCGAAGCCGGCGTCGCCGAGGCGCTGTACGACGAGAACCACACCTTCTCGACCGGCTGCGCCGACGCACCGAGTCCGTGCGCGTTCACCGCCGCGGACCCCGACTCACCGCTGCGACCACGACGGGCCGCCGTCACCGCCAGCGACCTCACCCTGTACCCCTACGACGCCGAGCTCGGGTGGGCCGACGAGGGCACGTCGTGGGCCAGTGTCCAGCTCCAGCTCTTCGGTGCGGACACCGTGGAGAACGCTGCCGGTGACGCGTGGTTCCCCACCCGGCTGAGCGCACCTGTGGTCACTCTCGACGGCGCCGAGCCCGCCCGTCGTGAGGGGCTCACGGCCTCGAGCCGCCACGTCGTGGGTCGGGCGGTCTTCGCGGTCGACACTGACGCGAAGCCACGCGAGCTCGTCGTGGAGCAGGTCCTCTCCTTCACCGCAGGCCCGCAGGACCTGCCGATGCGGGCCCGCCTGCCCCTGAGCGAGGCCGACTGATCGCTGCGGTCCGCAGGCGAAGGTGCGGCCGTGGGCCGGAGCTCTCGACGGACACGTCCGCTCCCTCGGCCTGGTGGCCCTGACCTCCATCACCGCCGAGACCGGCGTGTGGGACCTCGGCTGGCGCCTGGCACTGTTCGGGTTCGGCAACACCACCATGATGACGGCGGTGACCACCGCGGCGATCAGCTCGGCACCGATCCGGATGGCGGGGATGGCGGTGGCCGTCAACACCGCCCTGCGACAGTACGGCGCCGCGCTCGGCCCGGCGATCCTCGGTGTCGTCTTCAGCCACCAACTGGCTGGCGGCGCAAGTGCCGAGGAGGCGTTCGGTGCCGCGCTGGTCACCAACGTGATGCTGCTCCTCGCCGCGCTGGTGTGCGGCTACGTCGCCCGCCACGAGGAGCACCCCTCCCTCAGCCGCTGAGCGCTGCGGCGGTGCTGCTGGTGCGTCGCGGTCCCCGGAGCTGAGTACCGGCACTCTGTGCGTCGCCCCGGGTGCGGCAGGATCCTCTCCCTCATGATGAAACGCACCCTGATCGCCTCCGGCCTGCTCGCCCTCCTCTCCCCGCTGCTGGCCGGCTGCGCCGACCCGAGCCGCGCCGACGACGCCGAGGACCTGCGCTCACGCCTGGCCGACCTGCCCGGCGTGAGCGCCGCGACGCTGAAGTACGCCGACCCGGCCCTCCTGGACTCCGGCAAGGTCGGGCTCACCGTCCACATGGAGTCCACCGCGGACGCGGACGCCGTCGTGGAGGTGGTGACCACGGCGTACGACGCCTTCACCAACGCCCACCGGCGCGAGGAGGGCGACCTCGACGTGCTCCTCGGCGAGGACACCCTGCACCTGCGCAGCTTCTCCTCCGAGGCCGGGGTGGAGGCCGTGCGCGAGGCGACCGTGGCGGCCCTGCCGGCCCTTGACGCCGGGGTGGTGTGGGTGGACATCAACACCCAGGACCAGCCGAACCCGCCCCACGTGCACACCCAGATCGGGGTGACCGTCGACGCGTCGACGCCCGAGGGCCTGATCCTGCGGGTCCAGGACCTCGCCGCCGAGCACGGCGACATCCCGCACACCGGTTGGAGCGTGGGGACGGTGGAGGACGGCGGCTGGCGGCTGTCCTCGAGCGAGGGGCTGCCTGCTCCCGCTCAGCGCGCCCGGCTCCGTCAGCTCGCCAAGGACCTGCCCGAGGGCTCATCCATGTGGCTCGACGAGGACGATGCCGCCTCGGTCGACCTGCCGGCGGACCTCGCTCCGGAGGCCGTCTCCGACATCGCCGGCCGTCACCTGCGCCTGCTCGGAGCGGAGCGCGCCTGGTACGACGTGGTCCAGGGCGAGACGTTCCTGGCCAGCTTCGCGAAGGGCGAGTGCACCTTCGACACGGGTCCCGCAGGCGCGTTGCTCGAGCGGCAGCACGGGGAGGCGTGCACGTCGGTGACCCACCCCGACCCCGACTGAGCGCAGGCGGGGTCGGTCGCGCAGCGCAGGCCGCTATCCGGCGCGCCGGCGGAGCAGCTCCCTCAGCGACCGAAGAGGCGCGCGAACAGGCCGCTCCCGGCGGGGCGCCCCTCGCCGGCGGGGTGCCCGGGGCACCACTGGTCGCGGGGGACGCCTGCCTTGACGGAGGCGATGTGGTTGCCGCATCCGGCCCAGGTGGTCTTGCCGCAGATGCGGCAGGTGGTGGCTCGGCACATGGTGGATCTCTCTTTCGGTGGTGATCTCTGTGGTGATCGGTGTCAGGTCTGGCAGGTGGGGCGCTGGACTGTGCTCAGTCGTGGGCGAAGGTGATCTTCGGCAGGACCTTGCGCAGCCAGGCGGGGGCGTACCAGGCGGCCTTGCCGGTGAGGCGGAGCAGCACGGGCAGCAGCACGAGCCGCACGAGGAAGGCGTCGAGGAGCACGGCGAGGCCGAGGACGACGCCCATCTCCTTGGGCGGGATGGGCCCGGAGAGCGCGAACGTGAAGAACACCGCGACCATGACCGCCCCGGCGGCGAAGATGACTCGTCCGGACTGGGCCAGGGAGCCGACCATCGCTTCCTTCGGGTCCCCGCTGCGCTCGTAGTGCTCCTTGGCGGAGGCGAGCAGGAAGACCGTGTAGTCCATCGCGATCGCGAAGATCATCGCGAAGAAGAACACCGGGGCCCACGCGTCGAGGAAGCCCTGGGACTCGAAACCGAGCAGGTCGGCACCGAAGCCCTCCTGGAAGATCAGCCGCGCCACCCCGAACGCCGCGGCCGTGGACAGCAGGCTGGCCAGGGTGCCGAGGAGCGAGATCAGCGGGGCCTGCAGCGCGACGAGCAGGAGCAGGAAGCCGAGGACCAGCACGACGCCGATGACCAGCGGGGTGGACTCGTCCAGCTGCGCCTTGAGGTCGAGGTTCTCCACCGGGGCACCGCCGACGAGCGCGGAGTCGGGCAGGTCGCCACGAAGCCGGTCGACGGTCTCAGCCAGCGCCGGGTCGGACGGGTCGACGGTGGGCACGGCCTGGATCAGGACGAGGTCGCTGTCGTCGGCGGCCGGCATCGGCGCCATGGCGGCGGCGATGCCCTTCTCGGCGGCGAGGACGTCGGCCACGGAGCCGGCGTCGGCGGCGTCGGCGACGACCTGGAGGGTGCCCGGGGTGCCCTCGCCGAAGGCGTCCTGGACCTGGTCGTAGCCGATCCGGGCGGAGGCGTCCTCGGGCAGCACCTTGATCGAGGGCATCGCGGTCTGTAGCCCGAGGATGGGCGCCGCGAGGGCGAGCAGGACCACCACGGACCCCAGCCCCCACACGAGCGGGCGCTTCCAGAGCCGCTCACCCCAGGCGGCGAACTTCGGGGAGCGGTGCTCGGTGGTGCGCGCCCACGGCAGGGCGAGCTTGTTGATGCGCCCGTCGAGCTTGAACAGCACCAGGGGCAGCAGGGTCAGGGTCGCGGCGAGGACGAAGACGACCGAGAGCATGATGCCGCCGGCCATGGACCGGAACGACGGGGACGGCACGAGCATCACCGCGGACAGCGAGATCAGCACGGTCAGCCCGGAGAGCAGGACGGCCTTGCCGGCGGTGTCCATGGTCTGCGTGATCGCCCAGCGGCGGTGCTCCGGACCTGGTCGGGCGGCGCGGGCGGCCCGGTAGCGCACGACGAGGAAGAGCGCGTAGTCGATGCCCAGCGCGAGGGCGAACATCATCGCGAAGTTCATCGCCCAGATGGACACCGGCATGAGCTCGTTGATCAGCACCAGGGACCCGGCGGAGGCGAGGAGTCCGGCGAGGGTCAGGATCAGTGGGAGCCCGGCCGCGACGAGGGCACCGAAGGCCAGGACCAGGATGGCCAGGGTGACCGGCCAGGACATGAGCTCGGACTTGAGCATCGCATCCAGGTTGGCCTCGTTGAAGTCGCTCCACAGCAGCGAGGACCCGGTCGGGTTCACCTCGACGGTGTCGGTGGAGAGTGCGGCGACGTCGTCCTTGAGCTCGGTGGCGACGCGCACCATCTCGTTGGTGTCCGCGCCGGCTCCGCCCAGCACGATCGCGGTCGTGCCGTCCTGCGACAGCGTGGCCCCGGGCATCGGTGCGACGACGTCGGCGATGCGGGGCTCCGCCTCGAGGATGCGGGTCACCTCGGCGAGGACCTCCTTGCCCTCGCCCTCGGTGACGGGCCCGTCGGTGGAGCGGACGACGACCTGGATGGCCGAGGAGGCGTTGCCGCCGAAGTGGTCCATGGCGAGCTCGCGCGCGGTGACGGACTCCGAGCCGTTGGCCTGCCAGCCGGCTCCGGAGAGGTTCTTCTCGACCTGGGGCGCGAAGGCGCCGAGGCCCACGATGACCAGCAGCCACACGATGGTGACCAGCTTGGCGTGGCCGGTGACCCAGGTCCCGAGACGGCCCAGCGGGCCGGGCCGGTGGGCCGCCGGCGCGGAGCCTGACTTGCTACCGGACGCGGAGCCTGGTGCGGAGCCGGGCGTGGTGGTGGGGTGCATGGAACTTTCCGTTTCGTTGTGCAGGTGCTGGTGCGGGTGCTGGCGCTCAGGCCAGGGCGGGCAGGGCCGCGGCGCCGGTCCCGGCGGCGACGGTGAGCACGAGGAGGGTGAACGCGCCCTGGAGGCGGGCGGCGGGGATGCGCTGGGCAAGGCGGGCGCCGCCGAGTGCGGCGAGCGCGGCCGCGACGGTCAGGACGAGGACCGGCCCCCAGTCGGGTGTGACGCCGGTGCCGCCGCGGACCGCGAGCGCGGCGAGGCTGGTGACGGTGATGACGACCAGCGAGGTGCCGGCGGCGTACTCCATCGGGAGCGCCAGCGCGAGCAGCAGCGCAGGTACGACGAGGAACCCGCCGCCCACACCGAGGAACCCGGTCAGCAGTCCCACGGCGGTGGCGGTGAGCAGGACCTTCAACGCCCGGGGGCACTGGCAGGCGAACGTCGGGCTGAAGGTGATGATCGGGTCGTCCAGCCGCGGCCGGGCCGAGGACCGCGGGTCCGCGACCCCCGTACGGCGCTCGCGCCGGTGCCGCAGCTGGCGCCGCGCCATCACGCCGCCGACGACGAGCATCAGGACGGCGAACGCCGCCATCAGCACGTCCTCGGGGACCTTGCTGGAGGCCGCGGCCCCCACGGCGGCTCCCCCGACGGCGACGGCACCGAAAGCGAGGCCGCGGCCGAGCATCACGTGCCCGGCCCGGCGTGCCGCCAGGGCACCGGTCAGCGAGGAGACGGCCACGACCACCAGCGACCCGGTCGTCGCCTGCGCCGGCGACTGGCCGAGCAGGTAGACGAGCACCGGCACGGCGAGGATGGATCCGCCGCCGCCGAGCGCGCCGAGGGAGAGCCCGATCAGCGCGCCGGCCGCAGCGGCCAGCACGAGCATCACGCCAGGCCGACCTTCTCGGCGTGCTCGAAGGAGTCGTCGACGGCGACCAGGGTGTGGCCGGCCGCGGCGAGGAACGAGGCGGCGACCGAGGCGCGGTAGCCGCCGGCGCAGTGGACCCACACCTCACCGGCCGGCACCTCGGCGACGCGCCGGGGCAGCTCGTGCAGCGGGATGTTCAGGGCCCCGTCGATGGCGGTGTCCTGGTGCTCCTCGGTCCGGCGCACGTCGAGCACGACCACGTCGCGGTGGTGACGCACCTGGGCGAGGTCGGCGAAGGTGGCGGTCGCAAAGGAGCCGAGGTCGCCGGTGCTCCAGTCGCGCGGGTCGCCGGTCGCCTGCGCGGCGGGCCGGTCGATGCCGATGCGGACCAGCTCGCGCTGCGCCGCTGCCACGTCGTCGGCGCTCTCGCCGAGCAGGGTGATCGGGGTGCCCCACTCGATCAGCCAGCCGAGGTACGTCGCGAACGGTCCGTCCAGGCCGAAGTTCAGCGTCCCGGGAGCGTGCCCGGCGGCGAAGGCGGTGCGGGTGCGCAGGTCGACCACCCACTCGCCAGCCTCGATCCTGCGCCGCAGCTCGTCGGCGTCCGCCTCACGGACCGGCGAGAGGTCCGGGGCACTCGGGCCGGCGGCGTTGGCGGGCGCCATGTGGGCGTAGTACGCCGGCCAGGCACCGAGACCGTCGAGGAGCTCGCGGACGTAGGTCTCCTCGTCCTGGGTCAGCACCGGGTTCGACCGCTTCTCCTGCCCGATCGTCGAGGACGAGGACTGCGACTGGGTCGCGGAGCAGAACGAGCCGAACCCGTGGGTCGGGTACACGTCGGCCTCGTCGGGCAGCTCGGCGGCCAGGCGGTGCGCGGAGGCGTGCTGGTGGCGCACGAGCGCATCCGTGTGCTCCTCGCCGAGCAGGTCCGGGCGGCCGGTGGCGCCGTAGAGCAGGGACCCTCCGGTGAACACCGCGTAGGGCTCCTCCTCGCCGTTCTCCCCCGCGACAAGCGACAGGGCGTAGGAGAGGTGGGTGAACGTGTGGCCCGGCGTGGCGATGGCGCGGAGGCGCATGGTGGGGCCGATCGCCAGCGTCTCGCCGTCGGTGATCGGGGTGCGGTCGAACGACACCTCGTCGGCGGCGTTGACCACGTACGCGGCGCCGGTGGCCTGGGCGAGGGCGTAGCCGCCGGTGACGTAGTCGTTGTGGATGTGGGTCTCGAAGACGTGGGTCAGGCGCACGCCGTCGGCGGCGAGCACGTCGAGCACGCGGTCGATGTCGCGCTGCGGGTCGACGACGAACGCGCGCTCGCCGTCGTGGACGAGGTAGGTCCGGTCCCCCAGGGACGGGGTCTCCAGGGTGCGGACGGTCACGGCGGGCCGGGGCGTGCGCGGCGCGCCCGGCGTCTCGAGCGGCGTCTCGACCGGCCGGCCCGACCGCGTCCAGGCGCTGGTGCCGCCGGTGACGTTGGCGGCGGCGTAGCCGGCCGCCACCACGACGGGGACCATGGCGCCGCTCCGGTTGCCGGAGGCGCACACGACGTGGACCGGCACCGCCGGGTCGAGCTCGGCGAGCCGGCGGGGCAGCTCGGACATCGGGATGTTCACCGCGCCCGGCACGTGTCCCTCGCGGAACTCGCGACGCTCGCGGACGTCGAGCACGGTCTCGCCCCGCTCCATCGCGGCCGCGAGCTGGTCGACGCTGGTCTCACGCATGTGTTCGCTCCTCTTCGTGTGGGCTCTTCACCCGACCATGAACCCCCCGGGGGGATGTTCGGAGTTAAACACAACCCCCCGGGGGGTTGTACATTCGAGACATGACACGGCATGCGGCAGCGTGGACACACCACCGCGTGGCGACCACCCGCAGCGCATTGGAGAACGACTGATGGACCTCGAGCCCACCGAGATCAAGGCGATCATCACGCGCATGAAGCGCGCCAACGGCCACCTGGCCTCCGTCATCCGGATGATGGAGGAGGGCTCGGACTGCGAGTCCGTCCTGACCCAGCTCGCCGCCGTCAACAAGGCGCTCTCCCGCGCCGGCTACGCGATCGTCGCCACCGGCCTTCAGCAGTGCCTGACCGCCTCCGAGGACGGTCTCGACGGGGTCGACGTGCAGAAGATGGAGAAGCTCTTCCTCGCCCTCGCCTGACCTTCCGGGACGCTCCGTCCCGTCGGCGTGGGCGCCCTGGACCTCGATCTTGCTGGCCATGCCCCGACCGTCGCTCTACGGTCGGGGCATGGCCGCACCAGCAACCGACCCCGAGCGCGTCTACGCGATCGCCACGGCCAACCGGTTGCTGACCGCCGACCTGCTCGAGAACCTCACACCGGAGCAGTGGCGTACGCCGTCGCTCTGCGAGGGCTGGACCGTGCAAGAGGTGGCCGCCCACCTCGTGCCCCCGGCGGAGGACTACTCCCTCCGTTGGCTGGCGAAGGCGCTCCTGAAGTACCGCTTCGACCTGGCCCGGATGGTCGACGAGACGACCCGGGAGGCGGCTCGGCAGCCCACGGCCGAGATCGTGGCCGTGCTGCGGGACCGTGCCGACCGCCGGCTGGACCCGCCGGTCACCCATGCGCTCGGTCCGATGACCGACACCTGCATCCACCTGCGTGACATCGCCCGCCCCCTCGGCCTCGACGTGGATCCCGGTCCGGAGTCGTGGCGCCCGGCGCTCGACTTCCTCGTCTCGCGCCCGGCGGTGCGGGGCTTCGTCCCGCGCGACCGGCTGCCCAGGCTCCGGTTCGAGACGACCGACCAGGCGTGGGCCCACGGCGAGGGACCGCTGGTGCGTGGTCCCAGCGAGGCGGTGGCCCTGGTGATGGCGGGACGCTCCGTGGCCCTGGCCGACGTGGACGGAGACGGCGTCGCCGAGCTCTCCCACCGCCTGGGAGCAGGTTGAGCCTGGCTACTCATTCGCACCCAGACCGAAAAATGATTCGGTCCGGCTCAACCATCTGGCCGCCCGATCGCGTCCACCCCACGACAGGGATCATCGCCCGGAAGCAGGATGCAGTGGACTCAGACTTCGGCTCGTTCTACGAGAGCGAGGCACCCTCGGTCGAGCGGCTCGCCCTCGCCCTGACCGGGGACCGACACGAAGCGGAGAGAGGCTCCTGGCGGCATTGCGCGCCCTGCCGGTCCGGCAGCGCCAAGCGGTCGTGCTGCGGTACCTCGAAGACCTGTCGACAGCAGAGACGGCCGGCCTCATGGGTTGCACCCAGGGGACGGTCAAGCGGGCCGCTCACGACAGCCTCCGCGCCCTGAGATCGACCTTGACCGAGCACGCGAAGAGGTGATGGAAGTGAACGACAGCCACGCTCCCACGACCGACGAAGAGTTCGTCGACCACATCCGCAGGACCTACCGCGCACTGGATGTCCAGCCCGGGGGCATCGACACCGTTCACGTCCTTGCTGGGGCGAGACATCGTCGCCTCCGCTCCGGGGGTGCCGTTCTGGCTGCAGCAGCTGCGGTCATCGTTTTGGCCCTTGCGGTGGCACAGCCGTGGACCGGCACCCCAGACTCATCTGCAGAACTCCCCGTTGCCGATGGTCCGGTGGAGGTGCTCAAGGGTGGCATGGCGTCCGAGGCATGGCCCTCGTGGACCTGGAACGAGTGGGCAGCGTGGTCCGACGTCGTGGTCCTCGCGGACGTGACTTCAGAGTCCGAGGAAGGTACCTACTCCGCCGCTGACGGGTCAGGTGAGAGCACGATCGGGCGCAAGGTGACGGTCAAGGTCGGCGACGTGCTGTGGGCTCGCGACTCCGCATTCGCGGTCGGCGACAGGGTGGATGTGTCCGCAGCGGGGTGGGTTGACCGTCCCGGCGAGAAGCGCGTCCGGATCGCCCTGGAGACGGCCCCGCGTCTGGAGGTGGGCAGGACCTACGTGCTGGCGCTCCGCAGTGCCGGCGGCTGTGATGCTGACACGGGCGGTAGCGAGGGCTGGTCGGTACTGGGCAGCTCCGCAGCTTGGCCGGTCTCCGGCTCTACGATCGGGACGGGAGAGTCCGAGGGAAGAACTGTGGTCGGCGACCCGACCCAGGCCGTGCCTGGCTCCTTCGAGAGGGAGATGATGGGTCGAACGATTGCCGACCTTCGCGCGAAGATGGCGGACTCCCCCCCGGCCGCGCGGCGGGGCTGCGAGTAGCAGCTTCCGTCGCACATGGCACCCCGGAGCGCCTTCACTGCCGGAGCGGCGTCCCCTGCCCTCGCCTTCCGACCATGCTCATAGCGCTGGACTTCACCGCGGTTCGCTCATCGATCGACGCTGGACCCGCATCCGGTTCCGACGGTTATTTCGATGGAACCCTCCCGCGTCTTGGCTGCTGATGCGGAATCCGGCGAGAGGGCCGCCATCGGGCGAGTCGTTCATGGCGAGGCTGACGTAGGTCAGCTGAAGCGCGTAGAGCGCGAACTGTGCCGGGTCGATCAGATGACGGTTCGTGAGATCAGAGACGACCCCTTGGGAAATGCCACCACGGCGGAAGATGCTCATGCGCAACGACGAAGGGTCGCCGTGGAAAAGGGGTCCGATGCACGGATAGGTGACATCTGATCTGTGTCGATGTGTCGGCGCTGGAAGGATGTGCACTATGCCGAAGGCGTTCCCCAAGGAGTTCCGTGAGGACGTGGTCCGGGTCTACCGCGACCCTCGGGGCTCTGTCCCACGTGACCCCACAGCTGAGTTCGGCGCAGGCACCTACCCCGGCGAAGGGGCTTCGTGAGCTCACGGGATCACCACTGTTCGGAGCCGGTTGGGTTCTAACTGCACCAGCAGCTACGTGCCCTCGGCACGCGATCACTCCAACCCGCCACCGGTCTGTCATCCGATCGCTAGCGTTAGACTCCGGCTTGGGATCGGCCACCGAATCTGCCTTGCAACCACATCCATGTTGTTCCGAGGGCTATTTCGATGGAACCTCCGATCCCCCGCCTCCGTAGCTCAGCTGGATAGAGCAGCGGCCTTCTAATCCGCCGGTCGCAGGTTCGAATCCTGCCGGGGGCGCCACCGAGCACGGCCCGACGTCCGCAGTCCCCGCGGCGGCGTACGAGCCGTGGCCCGGTATGGCGGCGTCCGCCCGGGTACCGCGAGAGCATGCCGAGCTCCGTGATCACCACCGTCGCCGACGCCGCCGGACGCACGCTCGCCGCCATGACCAGCGGGATCGCTGCGCTGCGGTCGGCCGACAAGCCCCTGCATCCCGAGGGCGAGATGCGGGCCGGCACGCTCGTGCGGACGGGTGCGGTGGAGCTGACCGGGGCCTCCTGGCTCGACGACCTGGGCCAGGACGACGTGCTGGTGCGCGTCTCGCACGCGATCGGCCTGCCGGGACCGGTGCCGGACATCGAAGGACTGGCGCTGCGGATCCCCTCCGCCGGCGACGATGACCGGTACGGCGACGTCCTGCTCGCCACCACCGGCTGGAACCCGCTGATGCGGCACGTGCTGGTGCCGGCGTGGAGCCGTGAGCAGACCTTCACCACCCTGCTCCCCTACCGCACGCTCACCGGTCCCGTCGTGCTCGGCGCACGCCCCCTGGGGCCGGACGACTTCGAGCTCAGCTGGGCCCGACTGGGCAAGGACTGGCAGGCCTTCGGCGCACTGCACCTGGCCGAGCGCCTGCCCGAGCAGACCGAAGTCTCCTTCGACCCGGTCCTGCACGTCCCCGACGGGCTGGAGCAGTACCCGTGGGTGGAGCGGCTGCGTGAGCGCTCCTACGCCACCGCGCGGCGCGCACGCCGCGAACCGATGGCCTGACCGCCCGCTTCGCGCCCACCCCTCAGCGACGATCCCTCAGCCGGACGGGGCGGCGTAGGCGTCGATCTCGGCGAGCAGCCGGCTCCTGACGTCGTCGGGGGCGAAGGAGGCATCGACCGCGGCCCGGGACAGCGCCACCAGGCCGGCGGCGTCGAGCCCGAGGAGGTCGGCGGCGATCTCGTACTCGGCGTTCAGCGAGGTGCCGAACATCGACGGATCGTCGGAGTTGATCGTGACCACGGCCCCGGCCGCCACCATCTGCGGCAGCGGGTGCTCGGCCAACGAGGTCACCGCCTTCGTGGCCACGTTCGACGACGGGCACACCTCCAGCGGGATCCGGTGCTCGACCAGGTGGGCCAGCAGGGCGGGGTCCTGGACCGCGGAGGTGCCGTGCCCGATCCGCTCGGCCCCCAGGTCGCGCAGCGAGGTCCAGATGGTCTGGGGCCCGGTGGTCTCGCCGGCGTGCGGCACCGAGCGCAGCCCGGCCGCGCGGGCGGCGGCGAAGTGCGGCACGAACTGGCCGCGCGGCACCCCGATCTCCGGTCCGCCGAGGCCGAACCCGACCAGCCCGTCGGGGGCGTGGTCGAGCGCGAACCCCAGCGTGGCGTCCGCCGCCGGGATCCCGGACTCGCCGGGGATGTCGTAGATCCAGCGCAGCACGATGCCCAGGTCGCGCTCCGCGGCCACCCGGGCGTCCTCGATCGCCTCCGTGTAGGCCTCGATCGGCATGCCCCGGTCGGGCTCGTGCGGCAGCACCGAGGTGTACGGCGTGCAGGTCAGCTCGGCGTACCGCACGTTCTGCCCCTGCGCCAGCTCCCGGGCCACCTCGTAGGTCAGGAACCGCACGTCGGCGGGGGTGCGGACCAGGTCGACGACGGCGAGGTAGACCTCGATGAAGTGCGCGAAGTCGCGGAAGGCGAAGAACTCGCGCAGCCGCTCGGGGTCCGCGGGCACGACACCGGGGTGGCGGGCGGCGAGCTCGGCCACCATCCGGGGCGAGGCGGAGCCGACGTGGTGCACGTGCAGCTCCGCCTTCGGCAGGCCGGCGACGAACTCCGACAGGTGGGTCCCGTCGCCGGCTGCGTCGCTCACCGGGTCAGCTCACCGCGGCGATCAGGTTGTCCGCGAGCTCGTCCACGGTCCGGCCGTCCTCGAAGACCTTGCCGTCGACCAGGATCGTGGGCGTGCCGGACACGCCGCTCTTGCGGGCGTCGGCGCTGGCCTTGGTGACCCAGTCCTTGTGCGAGAGGTTCTCGATGCCCGGACGCACGTCCTCCTCGGCGGCGCCGGCCTTCACGGCGAGCTTGACCAGGTCGTCGTCGCTCAGGGCGTCGGGGTTCTTCTCCGAGGGCTGGTTGGCGAAGAGCAGCTCGTGCATCTTCTGGGCGACCTGGGGCCCGGACTTCTCCAGCACCACCGCGAACGCGTTGGTGGCGCGGATCGGGTAGTCGCCGTACGCCTGGCTCAGCAGGTCGAACGGGCGGTACTCGACGCGGACCTTGCCCTCGGCGGCCAGCTTGGCGAGGTCCTCGCCGGTGGCCCGCTCGAGCTCCCCGCAGAAGGGGCAGAGGAAGTCCTCGTAGACGACGACGGAGTGCGGGGCGTCCTCCTCGCCGATGACCAGGCCGAACTCGCTCGACTGGCTCGCGGCGTCGGACAGCTTCGCGTCATCGTTGCTCTTCGTCACCATGCTGATGGCGACCGCGCCGCCCACGATGAGCACCATCGCCGCGATCACGCCGCCGATGGTGAGCAGGCGGCGGCGTCGCTCCTTGCGGGCCTGCTCGGCGCGGGCCGCAGCGGCCTTCTGCGCACGAACGGTCGGCTTGGGGGACTTCGACGTCATCAGATCTCAGCTCCTTCGGGGGCGCGCTCCGGCGGCGCCTGGGGGAACAAAATGGAATCCAGGGCGAGGGCGGTACGGCGCAGCCACACCACCAGGCAGGAGGCCACCAGCAGCACCGCGTCGCGGGCGATCTCCCAGGGATAGTCGGACGTCGCGCCGGCCTTCGCCCCGCCGCCGCCGAAGCAGCCGCAGTCGATCTCGATCCCCCGCGCCCACACCGACGCGATGCCGACGATGAAGGCGCCGAAGAGCACTGCAGAGATCACGGCGGCGCCACGGGTGAGCACACCCAGCACCAGCGCCAGACCGACGGCGAGCTCGATGGCGGGCAGGACCAGGCCGACGACCTCGGCCGTCGACGCGGGCAGCAGCTGGTAGGCGCGGACCGCAGCGATGCTGGCGTCCGGCTCGGTGATCTTCAGGGCACCGGCGGCGATCCACACGCCTCCGGCGACGAGGCGGGCGACCAGCCCGGCCCACTGCCACCCTGCCCATGCCCCGTTCACGGCCTTGAGGCTAACCGGAAGCACTGAGCGGCTGCTGAGAACCGGGTACGTCGTACCCACGGCGTAGTGTGCTCCCTCGTGAACGAACGACTCGTCTGGATCGACTGCGAGATGACAGGGCTCGACCTTGGTCGCGACGCCCTGATCGAGATCGCTGCCCTGGTGACCGACTTCGACCTCAACGTGCTGGGTGAGGGCGTCGACGTGATCATCAAGCCGCCGGCGGAGTCGCTGGAGCAGATGATCGACTTCGTCCGCAACATGCACACGAGCTCCGGGCTGCTGGAGGCGCTCGACTCGGGCGTGACGTTGCACGAGGCCGAGGAGCAGGTGATGGCCTACCTGCGCGAGCACTGCACGCCGGACAGCAGGCCTGCGCTGGCCGGCAACTCGGTGGGCACCGACCGGGGCTTCGTCGCCCGCGACATGCCCGAGCTCGACGGCTTCCTGCACTACCGGATCGTCGACGTCTCCTCGATCAAGGAGCTGGCGAAGCGCTGGTTCCCCCGCGCCTACTACAACGCCCCGGTCAAGCGCGGCAACCACCGGGCCCTGGCCGACATCCAGGAGAGCATCGAGGAGCTGCGCTACTACCGTGACACGGTCTTCGCCCCCCTGCCGGGCCCGGACACCGACACGGCCCGCGCCGTGGCGGCACGGCACGCCGGCGCGGTGACCGGTCTGGGCCCGAACGGCCCGGAGGGCACCGCCGCGGACGCCGACAACGCCGGAACCGGCGCCGATTCCTAGATCTGCGGCCGGTACGTCTACACTCGTCTCCGCCTGAACCGGCCGATGGTCGAGTCAGCATGGTGGGTATAGCTCAGCTGGTAGAGCGCCGCGTTGTGGTCGCGGATGTCGCGGGTTCAAGTCCCGTTACTCACCCAGAGTGCCGAAAAGGCACAGCGAGCCCCTGACCTGGAAGAACAAGGTCAGGGGCTCGCCCCATTTGCGCACCCACCGCCCGCTGCCCCCTCATTGGGGGGCCGCCCGGGCCATGATCGGACGCCGTCCTGCCGGCGCGCCGCGGGACGTCATGCGGACAGGGCAACCGTTGGTCCCCTCCGTATGACGTCCCGGGCGCGGCAGCGGGACGCGGGCTCAGCGACGCGGCTTGAGCTTCACCTTCGCCGAGGTGGCGCGGGCGACGTTCGCCTTCTCCTTTGGCACGAAGGTCGCGCGGACGGTCACCGCCTTCTTCGCCTTCGGCAGCCGGACGACGACCTTGCCCTTCTTGGCCGCGGTGAGCTTCACCTTCACGCTCTTGCCGCCGGCCCTGACGACGACGGTGCCGACCGGGCGGGCACCGTTGTTGAGGGTGCCGACCCTGACGGTCACCTTCGGGCGGGTGCCCTTTCTGAAGGCGGCACCCTTGACCACGACCCTGCCGGGACGGGCCTTGGCGACCGCGACCGCCACCGCGGGGCTGGTCGCACCGGCCGCGGTCTCGGCGCTGCCGAGGAAGCGGGCGGTGATCCGGTGACGGCCGGCCTTCAGACCGGCGATCCGGGCGCGGGCGACCCCGTCGTGACCGACCGCGACCGTGGCCGCGAGCTTGTGGTCGGCATAGAACGCGACCTTGCCGCCGTGGACGGCGTGCCCGCCGGCCACAGTGACCTGCGCCTGGACCGCGCGGCCGTAGACGACGCGGGCCGAAGAGAGTGTGACCGCGATCGGCTGTGCCGCCTTCGCCGAGACCGTCAGGCTCGCCGGCGCGGTGCTGAACGCGGAGACGACGTCGTCACCGGGGTAGCTGACCCGGACCTGGTGCCGGCCGACGGCCAGTCCGTCGAGCTTCGCGGTGGCGACGCCGTCGACGACGGCGGCCGCGGCGACGGCGACGCCGTCCACCTCGAAGGAGACCGGCCGCGCCAGGGTGGCGGCGGTGGTGAACCTCGCGGTCACCTCCGTGCCGTGCTCGGCCGTGTCGGCGTCCAGGGTGAGCTCGCCCGTCGCGGTCTGCTTGCCGACGACGACCTGGGTGCTCGCCGTCGTGGGCTTGAGCCGCGCGGCGTCAGCCGGCACGAAGCCGACCGTGACCTGGTGGCTGCCCGGCCCGCCGACCCACTCGAAGGCGGCGACACCGTCGGTGACCGGCACCTGCTGCAGGTCCGCGACCGGCGCGCCGTCCACGCTCACCGTGGCCACCCCGTCCACCGCGGCGTTGCGGACGCCGGTGGACGGACGCACGGAGACGTCGAAGGCGACCGGCTCGCCGGTCACCCGCTGCTCCCCCGCGGTCACGGTGACCTTGGTGGAGAGCGCGCCGCGCAGCGCGACAGTGACGTTGTTGCCCTGACCGCCGAAGGCGACGTCCTGCACGCCGTTGCCGTCGACGTCCCCGGCCGCCCCGACCGTGCGGCCGCTGGTGCCGGTGCCGGTCTCGCTGGTGAACCGCTCGCCCTGCGCGGCGGTCAGGTCGGCGAGGCTCAGGGTCGCGACCCGCTCGGGCTCGCTGTAGATCAGGTACGCCGCGCCGGTGCTGCCCTCGCCGTACGCGCCGAGGAGGAAGTCCGGGACGGCGTCACCGTTGGCGTCCGGCATGCCGGCCACCGAGAAGCCAGTGTGGGCATCGGCCGAGGCACCTTGCACCCAGTAGCCGCGGCGCACCTTGCTGCTGTCCGCGCAGGTCGCGTCGAGCGCGCCGTCGGCACAGCTGTAGACGGCCGGGCCGTCGGCGGCCAGCGGGTCCGTCATCACCGGGGCGTCGGAATCGCTGCCGAGGACGACCGCCACGCCGCCGTGGATCCCGGCGTCGGTCGCGCCGTCGGCGCCGAGGACGAAGTCGGCCTGGCCGTCGCCGTCGATGTCGCCGATGCCACCGGCGGCGATGCCGAGGCGGTCCTTGCCGCGGGTCGGGCCGGCGACCATGAAGCCGCGGCCGGCCAGCGCGCCGACGTCGACCACGGCGGGGCCGCCGCCGTAGACGACGTAGCCGGCGCCGTTCCCGGTGGTGCCCGCCCAAGGAGTGGCCACATAGCTGCCCAGCAGCAGGTCGTCCTTGCCGTCGCCGTTGACGTCGCCGGCCGCCTCGACGGTGGCGAGCCGCTCCTCGGCCTTCCCACCGTCGATCACGGCGAGCACCTGCTCGGTGTCGGTCTGGACGTCGACCGGCGTGGTGCTCGCCTTGCCCTTGACCACCCAGACCCGGCCGGAGTTGGTGCGGCCGTTGTTGTCGGCCAGCAGGTCGCCGATCGCGATGTCGGCCAGGCCGTCGCCGTCCACGTCGCCCGGGCCGGTGACGGCGTAGCCGAAGTTGTCGGTGCCGCCACCGGCGGTGGTGCCGGCCACCGGGTCGGTGATCGTGTAGCCACGGGTGCCCAGGTCGGACAGGTCGAGCGGGCCGAAGTCGCGGGAGCCGAAGACCACCGCGACGGAGTGGTAGGCCCGGCTGCCGGTGCCGACCACGAGGTCGTCGATGCCGTCGCCGTTCGCGTCGCCCAGGCAGCTGACCGACCAGCCCAGCCAGGCGCCGGCGGGCACCTCGACCGGCGGGCCGTCCAGCCGGACGGCGCCGGCCGCCGAGGGCTCGGTGGCGTCGCCGCCGGTGACGTCGGTGCCGCCGAGGAGCACGTAGGCGGCGCCGACCTGGCCGTACTCGCCGCGCTCCCAGCCGCGGTCACCGACCACGACGTCGTCGACCTGGTCGCCGTTGACGTCGCAGCTGGTGCGCGACAGGGCCGAGCCGAAGGCGCTGGTCTCCGCGCTGAAGGCCAGCTGGTGGGAGACGGTCGTGGCCGCCCCGTCCGCGGCCGTCGCCGTCGCGGTGACGGCCATCGAGGCCGTCAGCGCCGCGGCGCCGACGGCGACCGCCTTGCGTGCGCTCATGTTCGTGGTTCTCCTCTCGACCGGTCGCCCGGTGCTGTACGTGGTGTCGTTGTCTGGTGGGCTCAGGTCACCGGCGAACGCGGAGCTTGACCCGGGCCACCGGCGAGGCGGCAACCTGGCCGGCCTTCGCCGGCACGAAGCGGACCTTCGCGATCGCCGGGCCGCGACGCTTGGCGAGCCGCACCGTCACCGCACCGCGGTGCTTGGCGGTCAGCTTGACCTTGGTGGTCCGGCCACCGACGGTCACCTTCACCACGCCGACCGGCTGGGTGCCGTTGGAGACCCGGGGTACCCGGATCACCAGCGTGGGCCGGGTCCCGACCTTGAACCGGGGGGCGCGCAGCTTCGGCCGGCCCACGGTGGCCCTGACCACCCACAGCGTCACCGCGGACGAGGAGGCCGTGGTGGTCCCGTCGGCGGCGCGCAGCCGGGCCTGCACCCGGTGCGAGCCGACCGCCATCGTGCGCGGCAGGGCGAGGCGCACGGTGCCGGCGGCGCGGCCGGTGGCGACCACCCGCTGGCCGACCAGCAGTTCGACGGTCCCGGCCGTCGGTGCCGGGCTCAGCGCGACGGTGGCGGTCGCGGCGCCGCCGTAGCCGAGGGACCGGCGGGAGAGGGTGAGGCCGACCGAGGTCTGCACCGCCTCCTCCTGGTACGTCGCCGTCGACGGCTCGAGGACGGTGACCTCGCGCTGCGGGTCGGTCAGGCTCGGCGCGGTGAGGCCCGAGAAGGCCGCGGTGACCTGGGTCAGGTCCGCCTCAGGGATCTCGCAGGTCGCGACCCCGTCGACGACGGCGACCGCCTCGCAGCCGGTCACCGGCTGGTCCCCCAGGGCGAAGGCGACGGCGCCCGCCTCGACGGCCGCCGTGGAGGAGGCCGCGCTCACCGCGGCGGTGAGGGTGACCCGGTCACCGGGGGCCGGCTCGGCGTCCAGGCTCAGCGTGGTCCCGTCGACCACCAGCACCGGGGTCGTCGTGGCCCGAGCCGCGCTCCAGCGTCCGGCCTCGCCGGCGTGGCCGGCGCCGATCTCGTGACGGCCGTACTCGGTGAGCGAGGTGCCCTGCTCGCAGAAGGCGAAGGAGCGGTGCGGAGCGGTGATGCTCGCCGCGACGCTCTCGCAGCCGGCCAGCGGCTCGCCGTCGACGGTGAACTCCACCTCGCCGGCGACCCCCTGACGGGTGCTCAGTCGCAGGTTCGCGCGCAGGTCCAGCACGTCCTTGGTGCTCAGTACGGCGTTCGCCGATCCGACCAGCTCGCCGCCGTCGCCGACGCGGCGCGAGACCGCGAGGGTGAGCGAGGCGTCCAGCTCACCGCGCAGCGCGACCGCGACGGCGCCCTGCCGGTAGGAGGCGTGGTCGCTGCGGCCGGGCGCGGCGACGGCGTAGTCCTCCACGCCGTTGGCGTCGACGTCGCCGACCCGCGCCACCTGCTGACCGAAGCGCGAGGGCCGGCCGGCGGCCTGGCCCTCGCCCCGGGAGCCGTCGAGGCGGTCGCCGTCGGCGGAGGTCAGCTCGCTCAGCCGCAGCGGTGCCTCGCCGCCCCGGCCACGCAGCAGGTAGGCCGCGCCGGCGTCGACCAGCGCGGCGTCACCGGCCACGTCGTGGCCCGGCGCGCCGATCAGCAGGTCGCTGCGACCGTCGCCGTCCAGGTCGCCGAGCCCGGCGACCGAGTAGCCGAGCCCCTCGCCTCGCTGCGCGGCGGTGATCCAATAGCCCGCCGAGCCGGCGGTGCCGCGCACGGTGCCGGCGGTGGCGTCCACCGTGATCTGCTGCTCCGCGGCGGCGCCGAAGACGACCGCCACTCCCCCGTCGGCGTCGAGGCCGTCGGCGGCACCGACCAGGTAGTCCTCGACCCCGTCGCCGTCGACGTCGTCGGCCAGCGCGAGCGAGGCCCCGAACCCGGCCGGGCCGCGCATCCACACGCGGCCGTCGGCAGGGTCGAGGGCGGACAGGTCGAGGTGACGGGCCTGCGCGCCGGCGGCACGGCCGTGGACCAGCCACACGGTGCCGGCGGCCGGCGAGGCGACCGCGAGGTCGTCGAGGCCGTCGCCGTTGACGTCGCCGACCTGCTGGGCCTGGGCCAGAGCATCGCCCGGGGCCGCACCGTCGATGACGGCGACCACGTCGGTGGAGGCGGCCCCGGTGGAGACCGGGACGGTGCGCACGGCGCTCGGCACGGTGGCCGACTCGACGCCGGCGAGCACCCAGAGCCGGCCGTTTCCGGCGCGGTCGCCGGTGCTCGCGGTGTGCTGGGAGACCACCAGGTCGCCACGCCCGTCGCCGTCCAGGTCGCCGGCGGCCTCCGCGGCCGTGGCCGCCAGGTTCGTGCTGCCAGTGGGGAACTGGTAGTTGCGGACCCGGTTGTCGAGGAGCCGACCGGCGCTGTTGCGGGTCGCTCCGAAGAGGTTCAGGCCCAGCGTCCGCGCCGAGGCGGCCGGCAGCTGGACGACGTCGTCGTGGCCGTCGGCGTTGACGTCGCCGACGCACTGCCAGCCGCCGAGGGCACTGTCGGCGTGGTGGCTCCACCACTGCGGCAGGTCGATGTAGGAGTCCTGGTTGCCGGAGACGTCGCGACGGTAGGACGGCATGTCGGCGTACGCCGGGGAGCCGTAGCCGACCGCCGCGCCCGCGGTCAGGTCGCCCAGCCCGTCGGCGTCCAGGTCGCAGACCTCGCCGTTGAGCCGCTGGCCGAGCTGCTGGTCGGCCTTGCCGCCGTGCCAGGTCAGCGTCGAGGGCGCCAGCGACGACGCGCTCGGGGCGGCTGGGCTCGTGGCCGGGCTCGTGGCCGGGCTCGTGGCCGGGCTCGTGGCCGGGCTCGTGGCGGCGTGGACGGGCGCACTGGCCAGCACGCCGCCGACGAGGGTGAGCGCCAGGCTGGCGCTGGTGCGGAGGGGACGCCTCATGTTCTTCTCCATCTCCCCGCGTCAGTTCGGGGCGTGGACGCCGAGGGAGTTGCCCTGGGCGTCGGTGCCGTAGTCGTAGAAAAAGCCGAGCGTCGCGGGAGCGGTCGCGCCCTTGCGCTGCAGCCCCTCGTGCTGGCGGGTGCTCCGGTTGGTCACGCTCGGCGTGGTGCGGGTGACGTACCGGGTGTTGTCGGTCCGCGAGATGTAGGTGCGGATGGACGCCGGGGAACGGGTGCTCTTGGCGTTCTTGCCCCACGGGTCGGCGTAGACGACGGCGGTGTCGGCCTCGGCGTTGTCGACCTTGGTGGTGGTGATCCAGGCGTCGCGGATGGCGCCGTTGAACCACGCCTTCGGCGACTTCCGGTCGATCAACGTCGCCGAGCCCGAGGCCTGCGTGCGCCACGGCGCCCAGCTCTGCTGGTTGCCGCTCTGCCAGGCGAGGTCGTTGAAGTAGGCGACCTGGGTGTCGGTGGCGCCGTTCCCGACGTAGTAGCGCGACGGGTTCTGCAAGCCGAACCACGGCTCGAACCGGGCGATCTCCTTGCCCTCGGCGTCGGTGATCGAGTTGAACGACTGCCACTGCTCGTAGCCAGCCCACCACCAGGAGTTGGCGGAGGCGGCGGGGCTGCCGCGACGGTCGTCGACGGTGTCGGTGCCGTTCTCGGTGCCGTTCTTCAGGTACTGCTCGACGCAGTCGGCGGTCGGGATGATGCGGCTCCCGCCCTCGCCGTCGGGCAGCACCGACCCGATGGTCTGCACCGCGCGGGCCTCGGGATGCTCGGCGGTGAACGGCCGGGTGCAGGAGGCGTGCAGCTCGTTGGCGTTGCCGTAGTTGCTCATCAGGTACGTGTGCAGCTTGGTGCCGTCGTTGCAGGCGAGCGCGTAGAACAGCTCGTGGGTGTTGTTCTTCGTCGCGTCGCCGGAGTGGCTGCCCTGGTGCGCCTTGATCAGGTGGTCGCAGACCAGCGGCTGGGTGTCGCCGTAGCGGTCGACGAAGTCGACGCCCATCTGCTGGTCGTTGGAGACCACGACCTTCTGGCCGGGGTCGTCCTCGTGGCGGTGGACGCCGCCGCCGTAGATCTCGCTGTACTCGGAGAGCATCTCCGAGCCGTAGCCGAACGGGATCCCCTCGGCCTCGGGGTTCTCGGCGCGGAACTGCTCGATCGCCCACTCGTAGATGTCCGAGCTGGTCGGGTCGTCCCCGTGCTCGTGACCGAAGGTGCAGGTGCTGCCGTCGGCTCGGGTGTGCACCGGCGGGTGCCAGCTGGGGTAGAGCTTGCCGTCCGGGCCGGTGGCGGCGTAGCTGTTGTGCTCGGCGCGGGTGCAGGTGTCGTACTGGGTCGGGGTCCAGCCCCGCGCGTAGGCGGCCGACTCGCCCTCGGAGCCACCGTGGTCGTGACCCTCGCCGTGCATCCGGAGCCGGACCGCCGTGCCGGCGGCCACCCGCTCGGGTGTGGTCTCGGTGAGCCGGACCTGCCCGCCGACCCATCCGCCGTCGGTGCCGAGCGCGGAGATCTGCGCCGAGGTGAGCGGGAAGCGCAGGGTCGCGACCCCCTTGGCGGCCACCCGCACCGGGCGCGCCGCGCCCGCCTTGCCGGCGATCCGCAGCGTCGCGCTGCCGGTGCACCGGACGGCGGCCGAGCCGCAGGCCACGCTCACCTGGGCGACGTGGTCGGCGGCGACGTCCACCTCGGTGCCGCGGACCCGCAGTGCGGGCCTGGCGGCGCGCAGGACGACCTTGCGCTTGACGACCTGCCGGCCGGCCGCGCTCACCCGCACCGTGGTGATCCGCTTCTTCGCCGCCACCTTCCGGTACTGGGCGGCGGTCAGGACGATCCTCACCTTCGTGGCCTTGCCCCGCTTGACCCGGTACGCCTTGGCGCGGGTGCCGGCACCCGCGACGGTGAGCTTCACCTTGCCCTGGCAGCGGGCGGACTTCGTACAGCGCACCGCGACGACCACCGCTCGGTCGGTGCCGACGATGGCATCGACCGAGGCCACGACCGGCCGAGGGGCGGCCTCCGCGGTGGCGGCGGTGCCGCCGATCAGTCCTGCGAGCAGGACCCCGACTGCGCCGACCTGCGGCCAACGACGACGTTCTTGCGACACGGTGGATGACTCCTTGGGGTCGAGGGCTGCGCCGGGCAGCCGGAGCGAGGTGAGGAAGGCCGACCGGTGAGGACGGCGGGTGAGGTAGCGGGTGAGGTGGCGGGTGGGCTCAGTCGAAGAGGAACTGGCCGACCCACTCGCCGGGTCGGATCCCGCCGGGGACGGCGAACAGGGCGGACCCGACATGGCGGATGTACTCGTTGAGGGTGTCGGCCTTGAGCGAGTTCTGGATGTCGATGAACTGCTGCGGATCGCGCTGGAAGCTGATGAAGAACAGCCCCGCCGACAGCTGGCCGAGCGGGTTGTTGCCGTCGACGAAGTTGTAGCTGCGCCGGAGCATCCGCTGGCCCTTGTTGGCGTCCGGGTGCGAGAGCCGGACGTGGGAGTCGAGCGGGATGAGCGGCTCACCGTCCGCGCCCACGTGGGTGAAGTCGGGCTCGGTGAACTCGCCGCCACCCGAGAGCGGGGCGCCCTCCTTCTTGTCGCGTCCCATGATCTTCTGCTGCTCGTCGAGACTGACCCGGTCCCAGTTCTCGATCGTCATCATGATCTTGCGGGTCACCAGGTAGGTGCCGCCGGCCATCCAGGCGGGCTCGGCGTCGTCCGGGACCCAGACCCAGCGCTCCAGCGCCTCGGTCTCGTCCGACATCACGTTGGCGGTGCCGTCCTTGAAGCCGAAGAGGTTGCGCGGGGTGCTCTGCGACCGAGTGGTGGCGGCGGTGCGCCCGAAGCCGATCTGACTCCAGCGGATCATCGCCGTGCCGAACGCGATCCGGGTGAGGTTGCGGATCGCGTGCACCGCGACGTGCGGGTCCTCGGCACAGACCTGCAGGCACAGGTCGCCGTCGCTGATCGGCTCCTCGAGCAGGTCGAAGGCGAAGAGCGGCAGTCGGTTCAGGGCCGCCGGACGGCGGTCCGTCAGCCCCAGGCGCCGTCCCAGCTCGCCGGTGAAGAGCGACGGGCCGAAGCCGAAGGTCACGGTGAGGCCGTGCGCGCCGAGGTCGAGGGTCTCGCCGGTGTCGTCCGGCGGCGCGAGCAGCGGGCCGCCGACGGCGCCGTCCTCGGTGACCGGCTGGCCGCGGGTGAGCCGCTCGGCGGCCGCTGTCCACTCCTGCAGCAGCGCGATCAGGTCCTCCCGGGTCGCGCCCTCGACCAGGTCGTAGGCGGCGAAGTGCAGGTGCTCCTGGACCGGGGTGACCACCCCGGCCTGGTGCGCACCGCGGAAGGCGTAGGTCAGCTCCCCCGCGCCGCCGCCGTCGGCGGAGGCGCCGGCCCGGCCGGCGACCACGCCGGCGCCGGCGCCCAAGGCGCCGACACCGGCTGCGCCGAGCACTCCCCGACGCGACCAGCGGCCGATCGTCGGGGAGGGCCGGCCCGTGCCCTGCTGGCTCACCGGCGACTACTCGCTCTCGAGGCCGAGCACGGCGCCGGTGATCTGCGAGAGCGGCTCGCTGAGCGCGTTGAGCTGCGCGGCGAGCTTGTTGCGCTCCGGCTGCTGCACGGTGTCGTAGGAGACGTAGCCCTTCTCGTAGCTGCCATAGGTGTCGAGCAGCTTCTTCATCGCGGCGAACTCCGTGTCGAGCTCGGCGACCAGCGCCTCGGCGCCCTTGGCCACGGCGAGGTCGCGGACCGCGGTGTAGGCGACCTCGGCGCCCTCCACGTTGGCGTAGAAGTCGTACAGGTCGGTGTGGGAGAACTCGTCCTCCTCGCCGGGGAGCTTGCCGTCCGGGGCCGCGACCTCGTCCAGCAGGCCGATCGCGCCGTTGGTGATGTCGGCGAGCGAGAGCACGAAGTCGTCGGCGTGCACCTTCTCGTAGAGCTCTCCGACGTTGGTCACCAGCTGGTCGGCGACCTTGTCGCGGCCGGCCTGGTCGAGGGGGGCGATCTTCTCGTCCGGGTAGTTCTTGCGGGCCTCGGAGATCCACAGATCCATCTCGATGCGGTGGAAGCCGGTGAACTCCAGGCCCTCCGCCTCGGCGCCGGGCTTGCGGTAGTCGATCTTCGGGTCGAGGTCGCCGAACTGGGCGGCGGTGGGCTCGATCCGCTCATAGTTGATCCGGCTCAGCGGGTAGAGCCGGCGCGCCTCGTCGTCGTCCCCGGCCTTGTAGGCCGCGGTGAAGGCAGCGACGCCCTCGACCAGCTCGGCGGCCTGGGTCTTGGTGTAGGCGGTGTAGCTGTCCACCGCGGCCTGGATCTCGGCCTCGTCCTCGGGGTCGATCTCGACGGCGTCGCCGGTGACGGTGAAGGGCGTCTGGTCGACGCCCTTGCCGACCATGCCCGGCTTGCAGACGGTGAAGTACGAGCCCGGCTGCGCCTGGACGGTCAGGCTGCGCGAGACGCCGGGGCTGATGTTCTCGACCTCGCCGACGATGCTCAGCCCGTCCTCGGCCAATATGTAGAACTCGGTGACCTTGTCGCCGGTGTTCTCGACGTCGAAGGTGACGTTGCCGCTGGTGGCCTCGTCGGTCTCCACCGTGCACGCGTCCGCCGAGCTGGTCACGGCGATCGCGTCGCTGCCCTCCGCGTCGTTCGCCACGCACCCGGTGAGCGCGAGGGTTGCCAGCGCCATCGTCGCGAGCGAGGCCTTGTGGTTCATGGTTCTCCTTGAGTGGTGGGTGAGGTCCGGGCGCGTTTCAGTTCGCGGCACCGGCGAGGGCCGTCCGACGACGACGGGAGCGGAGGATCGCGGCGACGTAGCAGCCGCCGACGATGACGAGGTAGAGGAACCAGGCGAGGACCTCGAGACGGGTCATCTCGGGCGCGAAGCCGATGGTTCCCTTCAGCAGCGCGGCGAGCAGGCCGTCGGGGGCGATGACGTCGGGGATCCGGAAGGCCCATGCCTCCGTGCCGTACAGGCCGCTGACGAAGGAGCCGGCGCCCTCGGGAGCCGGTGCGAACGGGCCAGGGAGGAAGGCGGCCTCCTGGAGGTCGTGGATGCCGTAGGCCAGCACCCCGGCCGCGACCACGACCAGCAGGCCGCCGGTCCAGGTGAAGAAGGCGCCCAGGTTGATCTTGAGGGCACCGCGGTGGATCAACCAGCCCAGGACCACCGCGGTCAGCAGGCCGAGGACGGCACCGACCCAGGCGGTCGGGGCGTTCTCGCTCGCCCGCACCGCGGACCAGACGAAGAGGGCGGTCTCCAGGCCCTCGCGCGCCACGGAGATGAAGCCGAGCGCGGCCAGCCCCCAGCCGGCACCCGCCAACGCCTTGTCGACGCTGGACTCCAGGTCGACGCGCAGCGAATCGGCGGTGCGCTGCATCCAGAAGATCATCCAGGTCAGCATCGCCACGGCGAGGATGGACAGGGAGCCGCCGATCGCCTCCTGCGCCTGAAAGGTCAGACCATAGGTGCCGAACGTGAGGATCGCGCCGATGGCCAGCGAGCCGACCACCGCGATCGCGACCCCGACCCAGATCCGCCAGAGCACGTCACGGCGGCGGATCCGGTTCACGTAAGCCACCAGGATCCCCACGACCAGAGCGGCCTCGAGCCCCTCGCGCAGGCCGATGATGAACGTGCTGAGCACGGGGCGTTCCTCTCTCGTCCGGTTGGCGCCGCCGACCGGCGGCTGCACAACGGACCCCGAATGGTCAGATGTTGTTCAGGGCAGCCTCACCTGAATCGACGAGAAACATAAGGCAAGCCTTACCTGAGTTGTCACCCGGGTCCGCGTGCCGGGTACGTGAGCGTCACCGCCCCGACCCGGGCACGCGCAGCACCGCGGCAGCCGTCCGTCGGTGATCGCCTCCCTCGACGTGCTGATCGCCGACACGGACGCGGAGGCACGCGACCTGGCGCTGCCGGAGGTCTGTGCGATGGCGCAGTCGCGCCGGACCGGGCTCTTCGAGGCACTCGAGCCGGTCGCAACGATCCGCGATCGACTCCGGGACGACCGGCTCGCCGACCGGGTCGAGCGGGCTCTCAACCGGGTCGGCGCAGGCACGCCGGCGACCGTGCCCCCGGCTCGATCAGCTCGTCGAGCGGACCGGCGCCGACGAGCTGCTGGTCAGTCGAGTCCCCGATAAGTGGTGTAGCGCGGTCGCCGAGATCGTCAGCGGCGTGTACGACAGACGTAGACGATGATCAACGCCCTGGTCGGTGACCCACTCTTTTAGCCATGCGTCCTTGATGTTGAGCATCGCGGCCACCTCGGCCCGGTCAGGGACGACTAACGACGCTCAGAGACGCTTCGAGTCCCGGCAGGATCCCGGGTACCAGCACAGCGCGTGCCGGGCATGCTCGCTGAGAGTTCAAGTCCCGTTACTCACCCCAAGCGATCGAGCCCCTGACCCGGTCGGGTCAGGGGCTCGATGCGTCACGGGGCCCGGTCGGCGACCGAGACGTCCCTCACTCGGCGGCGGGGCGCTCCGCGCTGTGCTCGGAGACGGCCTTGGCGATGTCGGCAGGCGTCACGTCGACGTCCGCCCGGTCCGCGGCCGCGTCGATCGCCGTCGTCGGCGCCGGCGTGGCCGGCTTCTTCGGCTTCGCGACGGGCGCCGGATCGAGCCCGAGCTCCTCGGTGACGTTCACCGGCTTGTCCGGGGTGATCTCGACGCTCGGCTTCTCCTTCGGCGCGGGCTTCTCAGCGGCCTTGGCCGTGCTCGTCTCCTTGGCCGCGGGAGCCTTCTCGGTGGGGGTCTTCTCGGTGCCCGACTTCTTGGCCGGAGCCTTCTTCGTCGCCTTGGCGGCGGCCGGAGCAGCGGCCGCGGGCTTCGCCGGGGCCGGGGCCTTCTCGGGGTCGGCGGGGGTCTGCACAGCCGTCTTCGGCGCGGCCTTCTTCGGCGCCGCCTTCTTCGGAGCCGCCTTCTTCGGAGCCGCCTTCTTCGCCACCTTCTCGACCGGGGTGTCCGCGACGACCGCCTCGGCCTTCTTCGCGACCTTCTCCACCGGCACCTTGGCGGCGGCCTCCTCGGTGGTGCTCCGCACGGCCTGAGCGGTCTTGGCCGCCGCCTTCTTCGCCGGCGCAGCCTTCTTCGTGACCTTCGCGGCCGCGGTGCCGGCAGCATCGGTGGCAGCGTCGGCGGCAGTCGTGGCCACGGTGGACGCGGCGGCGGCGGCCTTCGCGACCGGCTTCTCCGCCGTCCTGCGCCCGCCGACGAGCGAGGTCACCGCGCCCGCCGCGGTCTTCGTGACGTGCTCACCGGCGGCGATGCCCGCGGAGGCGGCGCCCTTGGCCAGCCCCACCGCGGAACCGGCTACCACGACGGGTGCCCTCAGCGAGTCGACGGCGACGTCCTTGATCTTGTCCAGCGGGTTCTTGCGAGCCACGGGATTCCCTTTCGCTTGTGTCCCCGGGCGCTCCCGGCCCGGGTGTCCTTGGTCACGGGGCAGTACCCGCTACCAAAGAGGCAACGCAGCCGGGCCGAGTCCGTCACGTCACACCCCGCCGAGGTGGACGGGACGGCTCCCCATCTGGCCTGCCACCCTTGCCCACCCGCCGATCTTCTGACTATGGTCAGAGAATGTCGGCGGTCCAGGCGTTGCGCTCCTTCAACCGGACCTACACCCGCCACATCGGCGCCCTGGACGACTCCTTCCTGGGCACCGGCCGTCCGCTCGCCGCGTCCCGGCTGCTCTTCGAGATCGGGTCGGCGGCCCCGGACGGCATCACCGTGCGCGAGCTGCGCACCAGGCTCGGCCTGGACTCCGGCCAGCTCTCCCGGATGCTGCGCCAGCTGGAGGCCGACGACCTCGTCACCACCGCGCCCGATCCCGCCGACCGGCGCCGGCGGCGGGTGAGCCTGACGCAGGCCGGCGCCGCGGCGTACGACGACCTGGAGCGCCGCGCCCAACGGCAGGCCGAAGGACTCCTCGCTCCCCTGACGACACGCCAGCAGCAGCGCCTGGGCGAAGCGCTGGCGACCGCGGACCTGCTGGTCCGGGCGGCGCGGGTCCGGCTGCAGGAGGTCTCCCCCGCGCACCCGAGCGCCGAGGAGGCGGTGCGGCACTACGTGGCGGAGCTCGACACCCGGTTCCCGGGCGGCTTCGCGACCGGCGGACCGGACCCCGCCGAGCCCGGGGCGACGTACGTGGTCGCCACTGCCGACGGCGCGCCGGTGGCCTACGGCGGCATCCGCCCCGTGCCCGAGGTCGGGCCGGGGGCCGCGGAGGTCAAGCGGATGTGGGTGCACGGCGAGTGGCGCGGAGCCGGGCTGGGCGCGAGGATGCTGCGCCACCTGGAGGATCTGGCCGCACAACAGGGCTTCGGCCGCGTCGTGCTGGACACCCACGCCACCCTGACCGAGGCGATCGCGCTCTACGAGCGCTCCGACTACCGGCAGGTGGAGCGCTACAACGACAACCCGTACGCCCAGGTCTTCTTCAGCAAGGACCTGTGAGCCCAGCACGCCGCGCGCGGCGCCCGGCGGTGCGGCTCAGGAGCCGATCGGCAGCCCGAACCGCCCCTTGGCGTAGTCCTCGTGCGCCGCGAGCACCTCGGCCTTGTTCATCACGAAGGGTCCGGCCCAGGCGATGGACTCGCGGATCGGCGCACCCCCGAGGACGACGACCTCCATCCGGGGCGAGCGGCCCTCCTGGTGCTCGTCGGCGGTGACGGTCCCGCGTGTGCCCCGAGGCGGCCGGCGATCAGCCGCACCAGGACGCCCGCATCCTCCGAGGCGAGCAGCGCGACCTCGCCGGCGCGCAGGTCCTGGTAGCGCGGCGCGGCCAGCTTGTCGGCACGCGGCAGGTTCACCCACAGCTGGATGCCGTGGAACAGCCCGCCGGAGACCAGCAGCGACTCCGGCGGCGCCTCGATGTGCAGCAGCCCGCCGCCGGCGGTCATCCACTGGGTGTCCCCGTCGGTGATCGAGCCGCCCCCGCCGTGGCTGTCGGCATGGTCGAAGGTGCCGTCGATGATGTAGGTGACGGTCTCGAACCCGCGGTGCGGGTGCCACGGCGTGCCCTTCGGCGGGACGTTAGTTGCCATGTCAACGACATGGGTCCGGCCGTTTGTTCCCACCCGGATCGGCGCTCCGGTGCCGGTGCCCACCGACTGGCCTACCCACTGCCACGAAGCACTCAGGCAGGAGCCGCCATAATGAGCCGCGTGAGCACCGAGATCCCGCAGGGAAGCATCGTCGTCGCCGTCGACGGGTCCGAGCACGCCGACCGCGCCGTGGCCTGGGCCGCCGGCCACGCCGCCGCCACCGACCGTCCGCTGGTGGTGGCCGCCGTGCACGAGCACGCCGAGACCGCGGCCGAGCTGGCCGCGGCTGCGGCCGCCAAGGTCGCCGCCACCACCCCCGACGTCGCGTGCTCGACCTTCAGCACCGCCGGCGAGGCGCGCGCCGTCCTGGTGGACCTGTCCGCCGACGCCGGCCTGCTGGTGCTCGGCTCGCGCGGGCGTGGCTCGCTGCGCAGTCTGCTGCTGGGCTCGGTCAGCACGTCGGTCAGCCGGCTCGCGACCTGCCCCGTCGTCGTGTGCCGGCCGCGCCCCGCGGACGCCGTCGCCGGCGGCGTGCTGGTGGCGGTGGACGGCGAGCCCGGGTCCCGCGCGGTCATCGAGCACGCCTTCTCCCACGCCGCCGCCCACGGCCTGCCGCTGACCGCCGTGCACTGCGTGTGGGACGCCGCCGCCGCGGTCGCCGGGCTGCACGGCAGCTCCGCCGCGGAGGTGATGCCGAGCGACGCCGAGGAGCTGACCGCCACCCTGCGCGAGGCCGTCGACCCCGTCGCCGAGGCCTACCCCGGCGTCACCGTGCACTACCAGGTGCGCCACGGCCTGATCGACGACGTGCTCACCAACCGCTCCGAGGAGTGGGAGCTGATCGTGGTGGGCCGACACCCGCTGGACTCGGTCTCCCGGATGGTGATCGGCTCCATCGCCAGCGCCGTCGTCGAGCGGGCCCGGACCAACGTCGCGGTCGTCCCCGTCGGGCGGGCCGCCGAGCCGGGGGCCTGAGCCACCCGCTGCCCGGCGGGCGAGGTCAGGTGTCCGCGGTCGCGCCGGCTTCCCCGTCGGCCGACTGCGGCGCGACCTCGCCCGCGACCAGGGCGACCTGCTCGTTGAGGTAGCGCAGGACGACGGCCAGCACGGCGACCACCGGGACGGCCAGGAACGCCCCGGGGATGCCGAACACCGATCCGCCGAGGGTGACCGACAGCAGCACCACGGCGGCGTGCAGGTTCATCGACTTCGACTGCAGCAGGGGCGAGAGCAGGTTCCCCTCGACCTGCTGCACGGCCGCGATCACCAGCAGGGTCCACAGCGCGCCCGAGACGCCGTTGGAGACCAGCGCGACCAGGACGGCCAACCCGCCGGCCGCGAAGGCCCCGACGATCGGGACGAAGCCGGCGAAGAAGGTGATGATCGCCAGCGGGACGGCGAGGGGCACCCCGATGATGACGAGACCGAGCCAGATGAAGAACGCGTCGATGGCGCTGACGACGGCCTGGGTGCGGATGAAGCCGCCCAGGGTGTTCCACGACCGGGTGGCGACCTCGGCGAGGTGCGCACCGACGGTCTGCCCACCCACGCCGCGCAGCCAGGGGATGAACCTGTCGCCGTCCTTGATGAACAGGAAGCACAGGATCAATGCCAGCACCAGGTTGAGCGCGACGTTCGTAGCGGTGGTCAGCCCGGCGAGCATGCCCGAGGCGATCTCGGTCGCCGACTCCTGCAGCTTCTCCTCTGCGCTCTGCAGCAGCGCGTCGACCTGTTCGGAGGACAGGTAGTTCGACTCCTGCGCCCACGTCTGCAGGCGGTCGATCCCTGCCGAGGCGTCGGTGGCGATCTCACCGACCTGGTCGGCCACGGAGGGCACCACCAAGAAGCCCACGAGGACCAGCACGGCAGCCGCGGCGATGAGGCTGACGCCGGCGGCCAGGGCACGCGGTAGCCGCGCCCGGTCCCGCAGCAGCCCGGCGAGGGGCGCCAGCACCGTCGAGAGCACCAGGGCGATCGCGACCGGCAACAGGATCGGCCACGTCCACGCCACCAGCGTGCCGAGGATCCAGGCACCGATGGCGATCAGGATCCAGCGACAACTCCAGGTCGCCGTCCAGGCGATCCCGCGGCCGATGGCGTCCTCACGGCGCGTGTTCGGTGCCGAGCCGCTGGGTGACGATCCTCTGTCCTGGTTCATCCCCTCATCCTGCCGGGCGCTCCCCAGCCGGACCTCCCGTGTCGGGTGCGGGCCACGGCGGCACCCTGGTCCGCAACACCTAGGCTCAGGCCATGACCCGCTACGACGTCGTGGTGGTCGGGGCGGGGCACAACGGGCTCACCGCCGCGGCGTACCTCGCCCGCGCCGGCCTGTCCGTCCTCGTCCTGGAGCGCTCGGCACACACCGGGGGCGCCGCGGTCTCCAGCCAGGCGTTCGCCGGGCACCCGACGAGGCTGTCGCGCTACTCCTACCTGGTCTCGCTGCTGCCCGACCAGGTCGTCGCCGACCTCGGCCTGGACCTGCGTCTGCTCAGCCGCCCGACGGCGTCGTACTCCCCCACCGTGCGCGGCGGCCGGGAGACCGGCCTCCTGGTCGAGCGGGAGGAGGGCGAGGCCACCCGCGCCTCGTTCCGCGAGCTCACCGGCTCCGACGAGGCGTACGACGCCTGGTGCGCCTTCTACGCCGAGGTCGCCACCCTCACCGCGGCGGTGGCGCCCACCCTGCTGGACCCCCTGCCCCGCGAGGGCGAGATCCGCGAACAGGTCGACGCCGCGACGTGGCGGGCGCTGGTGCAGCAGCCGCTCGGAGCCACCCTGGAGCAACGCTTCACCGACGACCTGGTCCGCGGCGTGGTGGCCACCGACGCCCTGATCGGCACCTTCGCCTCGCTGCACGACGAGCGGCTGGCACAGAACCGCTGCTTCCTCTACCACGTCCTCGGCAACGGCACCGGCGAGTGGCGGGTGCCGGTGGGAGGCATGGGTGCGGTCACCGACGCGCTGGCCCGGGCGGCGAGCGCCGCAGGGGCCGACCTGCGCACCGGCGCCGGAGTGAGCGCCGTGCATCCGGGCGGCGAAGACGAGGACGCCAGCGTCACCTGGCACGACGGCACCCACGAGCACACCGTGCGGGCCGGCCACGTGCTGGCCGGTGTCGCGCCGTGGGTGCTGCGGATCCTGCTCGGCGAGGGCGAGGACCCAGCCACGAAGCCGGAGGGCTCGCAGCTGAAGGTCAACCTGCTGGTCTCCCGGCTGCCCCTGCTGCGCTCGGGCGCCGATCCCGAGGTCGCGTTCGCCGGCACGCTGCACCTGGCCGAGTCGGCGAGCGAGCTGGAAGCGGCCTGGGCCGCCGCGTCGCGCGGCGAGCTCCCCGACCCGTTGCCCGGCGAGGTGTACTGCCACTCCCTGACCGACCCCTCGATCCTCGGCGACGTGCCGCCGGGCACGCACACGCTGACCTACTTCGGCCTGCACACCCCGGCGTCGCTGTTCGCCGCCGACCCGGTCGGCACCCGGGAGGAGGCGGTACGCCGCGCCGTCGCGTCGCTGGACGCGGTCCTGGCCGAGCCGCTGGACTCGGTGCTGCTGCGCACCCCCGACGGCGCTCCCTGCATCGAGGCGAAGAGCCCGCTCGACGTCGAGGCAGACCTGGCGATGCCGGGCGGGCACATCTTCCACCAGGACCTGGACTGGCCCTGGGCTCCGGCCCGGGCGCGGTTGGACTCCCCGGCTGCCCGGTGGGGCGTGCAGACGCCGTACGAGCGGGTGCTGGTGTGCGGCTCGGGGGCCCGCCGGGGCGGCGCGGTGAGCGGGATCGGCGGGCACAACGCCGCCCACGCGGTGCTGGAGCAGCTCGGGCTCCGCTCGCACAGGTAGCGGCGACCGGAGGGGTGCGCCCCGATTCGCCTTGGATCTCAGGGCGCTGGTAACGTTCCTTCTCGCGTTGAGGCGCGGAGCACCCCTAGCTCAATTGGCAGAGCAGCTGACTCTTAATCAGCGGGTTCTCGGTTCGAGTCCGAGGGGGTGTACCGAATCAGAAGGCCCGGTCACCGACCGGGCCTTCTGGTGTTTTCCGCCCCTCGTCCTCCGCTCGGCTCAGCGCTGCGGTGAGCGCCTGCCCAGCACACCCGCCCCGAACAGCGCCCACAGCACGAGCAGAGGCTGGAAGAACAGCCGGACGAAGCGCTTGGTGTCGGTGTCGAGACCGAAGCCGTCGGTGCCCTCGACGTACTGCGCGATGTTGCCCGGGAAGATCCCGACGAAGAACAGGGCGAGGGCGATCCCGATCTGCCGGCGACGACCGGGCAGCGCGACGAAGGCCGCACCGAGCCCGATCTCGGCGACACCGGAGCCGAGGACGACGAGGTCCTCGTCCAGCGGGAACCAGCCGGGCACCTGGGCCTGGAACTCCTCCCGGGCCACGGTCAGGTGGGTGATGCCGGCGAAGGTCATGACCGAGCCGAGCCCGACCCGGGCGACGGTCTGCGCGATGCTCATGCCTGGGACAGTACGGCCTCAGACCGGCTCGGGGTCCGCGTGCCGCACGGACGCGCTGGGCAACCAGGACGTGACCACCCTGCCGTCGTGCTCGTAGGTGACCATCACCCGGTCGCCGGCGCTGCTGGTCTTGAGCAGCAGGCCGAGCACGGTCGAGTCCTCGTCGATGCGTACCTCGACGTTGCGGACTGCGCGCTGTGGTGCCATCGGGGGCCTCCCTCCTACGTGGGCGCGCGAACGCCCTGGCGCGGCCCCCGTCATGAGCCGCCGTGCCAATTCTAGGTCGCGGCCCCAAGCGCGCCGGCTCAGTCGTCCGGGGTCGGCACCGGCGGCGGGGCGTAGAGCAGCCGGGCACGCTCCGCGGCGACCACGCGACGTCCGAGATCGGCCTCGGCCACGTCCAGGGCCTCGGGCGCGGCGGCCGCGGTCTCGCTGGCCCGGACGAAGTCGTCGAACTGCTGCTGCTTGACCGCCAGGATCTCGCAGATCCGCTCGTCGACGGAGTCGAGCGTGAGCAGCCGGTGCACCTGGACCGAGCGCAGCTGTCCCATCCGGTGCGCCCGGGCGACGGCCTGGGCCTCGGTGGTGGGCTTGAGCTGCGGCTCGCAGATGATCACCACCGAGGCGGCCTGGATGTTGAGCCCCACCCCGCCGGTGGTGATCTGGGCGAGCAGGACCGCGCCGTGCTCGGCGACGGAGAAGTCATCGATCATGTGCTGCCGTGTGTCGGGGTCGACCTGTCCGGTCAGCGGCCCGAAGGTCGGCTCCCCCAGCGCGGCGAGGTGCCCGGTGATCTCCTCCAACACCTCGCGGAAGTAGGAGAAGACGACCACCCGGCGGTCGTTGTCCTCGGCCTCGGCGACCAGCTCGACGAGTCGCTGCACCTTGGCCGACCGGGCGCCGCCCAGCATGGCCGCGCGCCGCATGGCGGCGAAGCTGCCCGCGGCGACCGCCGCCGCGTAGGTCTTCTCGTCGGTCTCGGAGAGCTCGAGCCACTCGTCGGTGACGACGAGCTCGGGCAGCTCGCTGAGCACGTCCTCGACGTTGCGCCGCAGGTAGGCCGGCGCCACGTGCTGCCGGAAGGCTCGCGGGGCGAGGTCCACGGTCCCGGCGGCGAGGTCGGGACGCAGGTAGCCCAGCAGCGTGCGGAACTCGTCGACGTGGTTCTCCATCGGGGTCCCGGTCAGCAGCACCGCCCGGTCCGCCTTGGCCAGCTGTGCCACACAGGCATGGGCGCGGGCGGTGTCGGGGTTCTTCACGTAGTGCGCCTCGTCGACGACCACGCAGTCCAGCTGCGCCACGTCGCGGTCGAAGTCCGCCATGCGCCACGCCAACGTCTCGAAGGTGGTCACCGCGAGCCCGCCGTCGCTCAGCCACGCGGCATAGGCCTCGTCGGCGTCGCGGCCGTGCACCCGGTGCACCGGAACCGTGGACCGGCCGGTGACCTCGCGCACCCAGTTGGTGACCACGGCGGCCGGGCAGACCACCAGGAACCGCTGCGCCCCGGTCGTCCACAGGTGGGCGAGCACGGCGAGCGCCTCGATCGTCTTGCCCAGGCCCATCTCGTCCCCGATGACCACGCGGCGCTGCACCAGGGCGAAGCGGGCGGCGAAGGCCTGGTAGCCGCGCAGCGCGACCCGCAGGTCGTCGGTGCGCAGCTCCTGCCCGCGCACCGTGTCGACCAGCCCGGGTGGCAGCTCGCCGGCGGCACGGGCAGCGGCGTCCGCGCCCTCCGAGAGCACGCCGATCTCGGCCAGCGCCGCGTAGAGGTCGGCAGGACGTCGTACGACCTCCGACCAGGGGTCACCGACCTCGACCGGCGGGGTCGGCTCGGTGGCGGCGACGCGGTCGGCGCGGCGCACCACGGCCTGCACGGAGGCGACCGGTGCTGATGCCGGGAGGCCGGGGGCTCCCAGGAGCAGCACGTGGGCCACGTCGTCGTGCAGCACACCGGCCAGCGCCCGCAGCCCGTCGGCCCGGGCGAGATCCTCCCCCGCCCCCTTCGTACGACGTACGGCGTCCCAGGCGACAAGCGCCGAGACCAGGCGGGTGGTGGCCGGGTCGCGCCGCTCCACGTCGAGCCGCACCGGCACGTCGGCCAAGGTCAGCCGCTCGAGGTCCACGGCGGCGGTGCGCAGCACGTCCGCGGTCTTGGGGCCGATGCCGTCGATGCGCCGCAGCTTGTCGCGCTGTCGCAGCAGGTCGTGCACGGTGCCGATCCCGGCGTCCTCGAGCGTCTCGAGGCGCAGCCGCTCGGTGGTGACCTGGCGCAGCTCGGCCAGCGGGAGGGTCCGCAACCGCTGCTCGGCCTGGGGGCGGCGCAGCGCCAGCGCGGCGGCCAGGACCCGCTCGCGCAAGGGGGCCTCGGCGGCGACGGCGGCGTCCAGGTCGGCCAGCGCGCGGGGCAGCTCGGCGACCTGCCCGGCCGGCAGCAGGTGCACGGCACCGAGGTCGGCCAGCGCAGCGGCCAGCCCCCACCGCGGGTCGAGGAGGTCCTCGGCGCGCAACCCGGTGCGCTCGAGCTCACCGGTGGGCGTCTCCAGGGTGAGCATCCGCTCGCGCAGCGCAGGCAGCCGGGCGTGCAGTGCGAGGAGCTCGTCGACCCCGGCGGCGGCCTCGGCGCGGCGCCGCGACCCGATGAGGAAGCGGCGCCAGGTGAGCAGCGGCGTGACGAGGCGCAGCGCGGTGGCGGTGGTGGTGTCGAGCCGGCGCAGCAGCGCGTCGTCCTCGGCGGTGACGGTGGGCAGGTTGGCCAGGTCGGCGAGGGCGTCGAGGAGCGCCTCGGTCTGCGCACGGGTCAGCGTGATCGCCTGCCATCCGGGCGGCGCCGTGCCGGGGGTCTCGCCCAGCGGCACGCGCCGCTGCCTCAGGTCGGCCCTCAGCGCCTGGGCGCGATGGTGGACCGCCGCGCGACGGCTCTGGACGGCCCGCGCCCGCTCCACGAGCGCAGCGAGGTCGGCGGCGGCGCTGCGCAGCGCACGGCGGGTCGCGCGGTCCAGGGCCGTCTCCTGCCCGCTCAGCCGCCGTGGTGCTCGAGGAGCTCGGAGGCAAGCGTCACGGCGCCGGCCTCCAGCTCCGGCGGGTCCACGACGAACGCGTCGGTGCCGGCGGCCAGCAGCAGCCGGCCGACGCGGCGCTCCAGCGGCGGCAACAGCTCGAGGTCGACGACCACCGACTCCTCGTCGTCATCGACGACGGTGACGCGCTCGGCGTACAGGTCGGCGACCCAGCGGGCGCTCTGCGGCAGCAGCACCCGCACGGTGGTGGTGGCGCGCTGCGCGGCGAGCCGCTCGTCGAGGTCGGCCGGTGGGGTGAACCTCCGGTCGGTCGGGCTCACCGTGCGCAGGTTGGAGATCAGGTAGGTGCGCAGGTTGCCGGCCTCGTCGGCAGGTCCGGCGTCGACCTCCCAGCCGCGCCGGGTCCGCACCAGCCGGTAGGGCTCGATCTCGCGCTCCGTGACGCCCTCGGCCCAGTCACGGGAGTACAGGATCCGGACCGCGGTGTGCTCGCGCTGAGCCTGCTGCAACACGGGCAGGTGACGGTCGGGCAGGTGCTGGTCGCGCTGGGGCTCGCCGGAGGATCCGGCGGCGGGGCCCAGCATGGTCTCGGTGAGCACGTCGATCGCCTCGCGGAGGGCGGTGTCGTCGGGCTCGATCTCCAGCAGGGCCATCGCGGCCGCGTGGACCAGCGCGAGCTCGCCGGCGTCGACGTGCTCCACGCCGAGCTCGGCGGGCCGCTCGGTGACGATGCGGACCACCTCGGCGGCGTTCGGGTCCTGCTCGACCCCGTCGGGTCCGAGGAACTCCAGCACCTCCGGGCGACCGAGGCCGAGCAGCCAGTCGGAGTCGACGTCGGCGGTGTAGAACGCCAGCAGGTCCTCGCGCAGCTCCTCGACCTCGGCGCCGAGGTCCGCGGCGAGCGTGGCCAGCGCGACGCCGTCGGGGTGCCGGGTCAGCCGTTCGAAGACCCGCGGGAGCCGGGCGATCCGCGCCACGTAACGCGGCGTCGGCGGCTGGGCGGACCTGCTCACTGCGCGCTCCTGACCTGCACGGCGGCCCTCAGCGCGTCCAGCACCTCGTCGCGGACGTCGGCCGGGCCCACGATCCGCACCCGTCGCCCGAGGTCGAAGAGCCGGGAGCGCAGCGCGGCACGGTGGGTCACCCGGTAGCGCAGCCACACGGTGCTGCTCGGCTCGCCGGCCTCCGCGTCGGTCTCGGTGTCGGTCGCGGGCGCCGGCTCGACGGACAGCGGCTCACCGAGCCAGCGGCGTACGTCGGGCTCGAACTCCGCGGAGGTGGCCAGGGTGACCTCGACGGGCGGGTCGATCTCCCACGTCATCGGGTGCAGGCCGGCGTGGCGTACGGCGGGCGCGGGTGAGGCGGTGCCGGGTGTGCCGACCTCGGTGTCGCTCATCCGCGAGACCACGAAGGTCTTCACGACCACCTCGCCGGCCTCCGGACAGCCGTCCGGGCCGCGATCCGCCGCGGCGAGGTCGGCGTCCTCCACGCCGCGCAGGTACCAGACACCGGCCCGGCTGCTCACGGACTCGGGGTGGACCACGCGCGGGGTGCCCTTGTAGGCGAACCGCAGCAGGCTGCGATCCCGCACCGCGTCGACGACCTGTCCCAACGCCTCGGGCACGACGCCGGCCACGGCGGCACCAGCGGCACCCCCAGCACTCGAGGACGAGGCGGCGGGGTCGGTGACGTCGGCGGGGCGGGCGGAGTCGGGCAGGCCGAGCCGCTGCACCAGGTCGCCGCGGTCGGCGAGCAGCACGGCGCGGCGCAGGGCGGCCTGCTGGGCGGTCGTGAGGCGGACCCGCAGCCGGTTGTCGACGGTGGTCAGCCGGTAGACGGCGGGCTCGCCGCGGGGTGCGACGTTCTCGATGCTCCAGCCGTGCCGCTCCAGGTGCCGCAGCTCGCGCTGCACCTGGGTGCCGGGGTCGGCTCCTTCGAAGCCGGCGATCTCGGCCAGCCGGCTGCCCGACACGCCCTGCTCGCCGTTGGCCTGCAGCACCGCGGCCATCCGCACGAGGCGCTCCATCGGCACCCGCTGGTCCCGCCCGCCCGCGCCACGGCCGCCGGTACGCGGCCGCGGGGTGCGCGCGGCGGTGCCGCCCGAGCCCGGGTCCGGCTGCTGCGACTGCGCCATGCTCATCCCTTCCCGCACGCGGGGAGGCCGCGCGCGCTGGCAGGGAGCCTACGCACCGGCGCCTTGAGGACGGGCGGATCCTGCACAGCCCGGACCACGGGCTCAATCACAAGCCCGGTCACGGCGCCGGCCACAGCACCAGGCACCGGCCCGGTCACAGGTAGAGGCCGGCCGCCTCGTCGGCGAGCCGGTCGGCGGCCACCGCGTGGACGTCGCGCTCCCGCATGACCACGTAGGTGTCCCCCGAGACCTCGACCTCTGCCTTGTCCTCGGGGTCGAAGAGCACGCGGTCGCCGGTCACCACGGCCCGGCAGTGCGGGCCGACGGCGACGACCTTGGACCAGGCCAGGCGCTTGGCGCCCATCGCCGCGGTCGCCGGGATCACGATGCCGCCGGAGGAGCGGCGCTCACCGGCCTCGATGTCGGTCTCGCACAGGATGCGGTCGTGCAGCATCTTGATGGGGGTCTTGTCGGACACGCCGGGACCTAGTTCGTGATCTTGCGCAGCACGATCCCCAGGGCGACCACGCCGAGAACCCCACCGACGGTCTTGAGGATGTTGTCGGTGCGCGGCTCCCCGGTCTCGGGGTCGACGTAGTACGCCTTCACCTGGGCGATCTCACGACTGATGATCGTCTTGGGGTGCGAGCGGTAGAGGAGCTGGTCGATCGTGCCGGCCAGGCGCTCGCGCGCCTCTTCGATCTCGCGCTCGATGTCAGAGGGCTGGTTGCTCACCGGGGCAGGCTATCAATCGGCACCGAACGAGGGTCGAAGCCCCACGGAAGCACGAGACGATGGGCACTCATCAGGGCGTCGTCGGTGAGCACGTCGTACGTCCGGCCGTCGGCGACCACGCGCCCGGCGCTGAGCACGACCGAGCGCGGGCACAGCTCGAGCGCGTACGGCAGGTCGTGGGTGACCATCAGCACCGTCACGTCGAGGCCGCGCAGGATGTCGGCCAGCTCGCGGCGCGAGGCCGGGTCCAGGTTCGAGCTCGGCTCGTCGAGAACCAGGATCTCCGGCTCCATCGCCAGCACGGTGGCGACCGCGACCCGGCGACGCTGACCGAAGGAGAGGTGGTGCGGCGGCCGGTCGGCGAAGTCGGCCATCCCGACCTGCTCCAGGGCGTCCATGACCCGGCGCTCCAGCGCGGCGCCCTTGATCCCCAGGTTCGCGGGACCGAAGCCGACGTCGGCACGCACCGAACCCATGAACAGCTGGTCGTCGGGGTCCTGGAACACGATCCCGACCCGCCGCCGGATCTCGAGGAGGTTCTTCTTGTGCATCGCCAAGCCGCTGACGCTCACGCTGCCCGCACCGTCACCGGACTCCGCCGACAGGATGCCGTTGAGGTGCAGCACCAGGGTCGTCTTGCCGGCGCCGTTGGGGCCGAGCAGCGCCACCCGCTCACCGGCGTGCACGTGCAGGTCCACCCCGAACAGCGCCTGGTGGCCGTCGGGGTAGGCGAAGGAGAGGCCGTCGACCTCGAGCACCGGGGTCATCGCGCGACCGCGTCGTGCTCGCGGTCCGCCGGCGCCGAGAGCCCGTCGAGCCCGTCGGGCAACCGGCCGTCGTACCCGCGCGACAGCATCGCCAGGTGCACCCGCTCACCCCTCTCGTAGGACCGCACGAACAGGGCCCCCAACGTACGCGCCAGCGCCGGCCAGTGCCGGGGCGAGGCGGGGTCGACCCCGCGCGAGCGCATCGCGGTCACCATCCGGCCGAGGTCGGCGGCCACGACGTCGAGGTAGCGGACCATGAACGACATGATCTGCACCAGCAGCGCGGGGAACCGCAGCCGCTCCAGCCCGCGCAGCACCGCGCTGGGCTCGGTGGTCGCGGCCAGCGTGAGCGAGGCGAGCACCCCCAGGGTGCCCTTGACGGCCAGCCCCCAGGCCGCGACGAGTCCGGACTCCGAGAGGCTCAGCTCGGCCCCGAGCACCAGCGGTACGTCGACCCGCGGGCCCTCCGCGACGAAGGGGACGAGCGCGGCGAAGACGAGGAAAGGCACCTCGAGCACCATCCGCGGGAGCAGGTAGCGCAGCGGCACCCGGGCCAGGGCGATGACGCCGAGCAGCACCAGCAGGTAGCCGACGTAGGGCAGGTAGGTCTCGCGCGGTGTGGCCACGACGGTCAGCACGAACCCGAGCAGGGCAAGGATCTTCAGGTGCGCCGGAGCGCGGTGGACGACCGAGTGACCGTGGTAGTGCAACCGGTGTCCGTGCCCCGCGCCCATGCCCGCCCTCTCCCGACCCTCTCCCGACCCTCGCCTGGACCCGCGGTCAGTCCGCGTCGGCGGAGGCTGCGTCGGTGGAGGCTGCGTCGGTGGACGCCGGGGGCTCCGCGGACGCCACATCGTCCGCGGAGCCGCCACGGCGTCGGAGGACCCAGAAGAGCCCTCCCCCGATCAGCAGGGTCAGCACCACGCCGGCGACGCCGGCGATGCCCCCGCTGAGTCGGCCGTTCTCGACGCCGGCGGTGCCGTAGTCCTCGAAGGGACTGCCGATCGTCACCGGCTCCTCGTCGGCGGAGTCGATGAAACCGGTCTTCTCCGCGACGTACTCCAGGCCGTCGGGGTGGCTGCTGGCGTAGTAGCTGGCGACCCCCGCGACGAGCAGCACGACGAGGAGGCTGACCACCCAGAACCGGCGCGAGGTGCTCATGCCGCCACCTCGCCAGTGACGAGGGGGCGCCGGGCGGTGAGCCCTCGCGCGCCGTAGACCAGGTCGGGCCGGGAGGTGAGGACGGCGCTGACCACCAGGCCGGTGACGACGGCCTCGCCGATGCCGATCACCAGGTGCCAGCCCAGCATCGCGGCGAGAACCTTGCCGAAGGCCACGTCGGCGGTGCCGCCGACGGCGAACAGCAGGGTGAAGACGACGGCGGTGGCCGGCACCGAGACCAGCGCCCCCAGCGCCGCGGCCGGCGGGACGGAGCTGCGCCGGCGCGGCAGCACCAGCAGCGTGAGCCGGAAGGCGCCGTAGCCGACGAACGTGCCGACGAGGGCCATCAGGGTGATGTTGGTGCCGAGCGCCGTGAGGCCGCCGTCGGCCATGAAGAGCGCCTGCACCAGGAGCACCACGCTGATGCACAGCGCGCCGGTCCATGGCCCGACGAGCACCGCGGCCAGCGCGCCGCCCATCAGGTGCCCGCTGGTGCCGGCACCGACCGGGAAGTTGATCATCTGGCCGGCGAAGACGAAGGCCGCCACCAGCCCTGCCATCGGCGCGGTCCGGTCGTCCAGCTCGGCTCGCGCGCGGCGCAGCGCCACGCCCACCCCCACCGCGGCCACGGCGCCGGTCACCACCGACGTGGGTGCGTCGAAGAATCCGTCGGGCACGTGCATGCTGCACTCCCTTGTTCGGAGGAATGACCCATGAGGTAGTTAGATGGTCACGAACCTTGACCACCTTATTGCATGTTGCTTGCAACAGCATCACCTGCTCAGGAGCTGGACGTCATGCCCGACCCGATCCGCCTGTCCGTCGGAGACGTGGCCCCCGACTTCACCCTGCCCTCGGACACCGGCGAGGAGGTCTCGCTCGCCGGCCTGCTCGGCGAGGGCCGCAAGGTGATCGTGTACTTCTACCCCGCCGCGATGACGCCGGGCTGCACCAAGCAGGCCTGCGACTTCTCCGACTCGCTCGACTCGCTGCAGACGGGCGGGTACACCGTTGTCGGCATCTCCAAGGACACCCCGGCCAAGCTGGCCAAGTTCCGCGAGCGCGACGGCCTCGGCATCACGCTGCTCTCGGACCCCGACCTCGCCGTGCACGAGGCGTACGGCGCCTACGGCGAGAAGAAGCTCTACGGCAAGCTCGTGCAGGGCGTCATCCGCTCCACCTTCGTCGTCGGCACCGACGGCCGGGTCGAGCTGGCCCAGTACAACGTCAAGGCGACCGGACACGTCTCCAAGCTGCACCGCGACCTCGGCCTCGACGTCCCGGCGCTGCGCTCGGCGGCCGGCGCCGGCGGGAAGGACGCCTGATGACGCTGCACGGCGCGCTGGCGGACCTCGCCCGCGACCACGGCGAGGCCCTCTTCCGGGACGCGAACGCGTTCCGGGGCTCGCTCGACGACTACCTCGACGAGGGCCAGGCCTCCAGCGGCACCATCAACCTGCTCACCGACGCGGTCCGCCTCGGCGCGCTCGACAGCATGCTCGCCATGCTCGACTCCGGTGCGAACGCCGCCGACGCGGTGGACTCCGCCGGCCAGCGCCTGGCCCGCGACCGCGGCAGCGCCGACGTCCGCGGCTGCCAGTGGGCGGTCGCGGTCCTCGGCTTCGCCCTGGGCCGGGTGCCCGAGAGCCTGGTCACCGGCCTCGACCCGGAGGCCGGCACCACCGCTCCCCCGCAGCACGGCCCCGCCGGGACCTCGCCCACCGCTGCGCCGACGACCTCCCCGACGTCGCCGCCGCAGCCGCCGATCGTCTCCCCCGGCACGCCGCCGCCCGGCCCCGGCCCGTCCTCGGGCCAGCCCGGCTACGGCCAGCCCGGCTACGGCCAGCCCGGCTACGCGAGCTACCCGGGCCCCTCCGCCCAGTCCGGCCAGCACGGCGGCAGCCAGGGCGAGTACGGCGCTCCCACGGCGTCGTACGGGACGGGCGGCTGGTCGCAGCAGCCGCCGGCGAAGAAGTCGAACACCGCCCTGATCGCGATCGCCGCGGTGATCGGCGTCCTGATCGTCGCGCTGGTGGCGGTCGGGATCGTCCTCGCCACCGGCGGGGACGACGACAAGAAGGCCGGTGGCGACCCCACGACCTCGCAGGGAACGGACGGCACCGACACCCCGACGACCCCCGACGCGTCGGAGACCTCCGAGGTGCCCGACATCGGCGGTCCCACGATCGAGGGCCTGGGCTACACGGTGCAGGTGCCGAAGGGCTGGACCGACGGCACCGAGCCGTTCCGGGCGGACAACCCGGGCCTGACCACCCTGGACCGGGTGCTGCTGTGGGGCACGACGTTCAACACCTCGCGCGCCAACGTGATCGTGGAGACGCAGTCGTCGTACGGCTCCACCGACCCCGAGGACCTCAAGGACGCGTGGAAGCGGGCACTGGTCGCCTCCGACCCCACCGCCACGATCCGCGACATCCCCGACGCCTCCATCGGCGGTCAGCCCGCGAAGGGCGTGGAGATCGAGCGCACCAACGACGCCGGCGTCGCGGTGTCGCAGCGCTCGTTCCTGGTGATCAGCGGCGACAAGGGCTACTCGATCACGGTCTCGCTGAAGAAGGGCGACGACAAGGTGTTCGACGAGTTCGACAAGATCCTCAGCACCTGGCGCTGGGACGAGGAGAGCTGAGCAGCCCGTCCCTGGCACCATGTCCCCCGGTGGCCGCGCGCCGCGCAGCCACCTCCGCGCCCGTAGCCCAATGGCAGAGGCAGCAGGTTTAGGTCCTGTTCAGTGCGAGTTCGAATCCCGCCGGGCGCACCACGTCGAGCCGTGAGGCCCGCATTCCTCAGTCGGACAGCAGCCGGGCGAGCAGCGGCGCCAGCTGGCGCAGGGCATGCCCGCGGTGCGAGATGGCGTCCTTCTCCTCGCGGCTCAGCTCCGCGGTGGTGAGGTCCGGGCGCTCGTCGGCGGCGAACAGCACGTCGTAGCCGAAGCCGCCGCTGCCGCGCACCTCGCGGATCACCCGGCCGGTCATCCGGCCCTCGACGACGATCTCGCGGCCGTCGGGGTGGGCGACCGCGACCGCACACACGAAGTGCGCCGTACGACGCTCGTCGGGCACGTCGCCCAGCTGCGCCAGCAGCAGGGCGTTGTTCCGCTCGTCGGTGCTGCGCGCGTCGCCCGCCACGGCCGGTCCGGACCAGCGTGCCGACAGCACGCCGGGCATCCCGTTGAGCGCGTCGACGCACAGGCCGGAGTCATCGGCGATGCTGACCAGGCCGGTGGCGGCGACCCCGGCGCGGGCCTTGAGCAGCGCGTTGCCCTCGAAGGTGGGCTGGTCCTCCACCGGCTCGTCGTACGGCGCGACGTCGTCGAGCCCGAGCACCTGCACCGCAGCGAGCTCGCTCTGGCCGACGAGGATGCGGCGCAGCTCGTCGAGCTTCTTGGCGTTGCGCGAGGCCAGGAAGACCTGCGCCGCGGGGGTGCTCATCCCTCGGCGAGCGCCTGCTGCTGCAGGCGGGTGAGGTCGGCGCAGCCCTTCTCCGCCAGGGCCAGCAGCGCGTCTAGCTCGGCGCGGTCGAAGGCCGCGCCCTCGGCGGTGCCCTGCACCTCGACGAACTTGCCGTCGCCGGTCATCACGACGTTCATGTCGGTCTCGGCGCGCACGTCCTCGACGTAGGGCAGGTCCAGGCGCGGGACGCCGTCGACGATCCCGACGCTGACCGCGGCCACCGAGCCCGACAGCGCACCCGGCACGCCCAGCTTGGCGCAGGCGTCGGCGAGGGCGACGTACGCGCCGGTGATGGCGGCGGTGCGGGTGCCGCCGTCGGCCTGGAGCACGTCGCAGTCGATCTGGATGGTGTTCTCCCCCAGCGCCTTGTCGTCGATCACCGCGCGCAGGGACCGGCCGACGAGTCGGCTGATCTCGTGCGTGCGGCCGCCGATGCGGCCCTTCACGGACTCGCGGTCCGAGCGGGTGTTGGTCGCAGCGGGGAGCATCGCGTACTCGGCGGTGACCCAGCCGAGGCCGGAGCCCTTGCGCCAGCGCGGCACGCCCTCGGACGCCGAGGCGGCGCACAGCACGCGGGTGCGGCCGAACTCGACCAGCACCGACCCCGCGGGGTGGTCCAGCCAGTTGCGGGTGATCTTGATCGGGCGCAGCTCGTCGTCGGCGCGGCCGTCCTCGCGGGTGCTCATGGCCCCCGACCCTAGCGGCCGCTGCCGACGCGACGACGTGCGGCTACTTCACCTCGGCGCGCAGGATGCGCAGGAGGCCCAGGCCGAGCGGAAGACCGATCCAGACCACGGCCGAGACGATCAGCTTGCCCCACTCCTCGCCGCTGTCGAGGGTGCCCTCGGTCAGCGGGCCGATCGCGATCTGCAGGTTGATCCACTCCAGCGCGTCGCCGACGCCCTCGCGGATCATGCCGATGGCGCCCAGCACGACCGGCAGCAGGTACCAGTAGAGGAAGAACAGCACGATCGCCGCCGGGGTGTTGAGCAGCAGGCAGGCGAACGCGAAGCCGATCGTCATGGTGATCGCCTGGCCGAGCCCGAAGGCGAGGAACTCGCCGAGGTCGAACTGCCAGTAGGTCTGGTCGGGCTGGACCAGCTCGCACACAGTGGTGAGCACGAGCGCGATCGCCAGCATCGCGACCAGGGTGGCGACGACGTAGACCATCGCGGCGACGAACTTGGCACCGATGACCCGCGAGCGGCGCGGCTCGAGCGCGAACGTGACCATCGCGCTGCGCTGGCTCCACTCGCCGGTCACCAACATGATCGCCAGCACCGGCAGCAGCAGGGACGTGATGCCGCCGGCGATGAAGGCGAAGTCCTCGAAGAGGATGCTCTCCTCGTAGACGAGGGTGAGGACGAAGACGAAGCCCTCCACCAGCGCCACCAGGATGCCGATGGCGGCCAGCAGCCAGAAGCCGGCGCGGGTGTCGTAGGACTTGCGCAGCTCGACGAGCAGCAGCCGCCAGAACGGCACACGCGGGGTGTCCAGCACGCTGCGCAGGTCGACTCCGCTGGCGGCCGGGGCGGGCTGGTGCGTCGCAGGCTGGGACGGCGGGGGCGGCGGGGGCAGGTGGCCGGTGCTCATGCGGGGACTCCTGTCGGGACGGCGTCGCGCTGGGTGGCGGAGGTGAGGTCGAGGAACAGGTCCTCCAGGCCCTGGCCGCCGTCGCGCAGGTCGGTGAGGACGACCTTCGCCTCGAGGGCGATCCGGCCGACCTGCTCGGTGCTTGCCGCGACGCGCATGCCGGTGCCGACGGCCGTGACGGCGTGCCCGGCGGCCTGCAGCGCGGAGGCAAGTGCCGCGTTGTCCATCGAGGTGACCAGCGCACTGGCGGCCCGGCCCTGACGCGACAGCAGGGTCTGCCGGTCGCCCTGGGCCACGATGCGGCCGTGACCGATGAGGATCATCTCGTCGGCCACCTGCTCCACCTCGTGCAGCAGGTGGCTGGAGAGCAGCACGGTGCCGCCGCGGTCGGCGTAGCCCTTGAGCAGGCCGCGCATCCAGCGGATGCCGGCCGGGTCCAGGCCGTTGGCCGGCTCGTCGAGGATGAGGACCGACGGGTCGCCGAGCAGGGCGTGCGCGATGCCCAGGCGCTGCTTCATGCCGAGGGAGTAGTTGCGCAGCCGGCGCTTGGCCTCGGTCTCGCTCAGGCCGACGAGGGCGAGCATCTCGTCCACGCGCGAGGCCGGCAGGCCCATCGTGCGGGCACCGAGGCTGAGGATCTCGCGCCCGGTGCGGCCGGCGTGCTGCGCGGAGGCGTCGAGCAGGACGCCCACGTGACGACCCGGGTTGGGGATGTCGTGGTAGCGGACGCCGCCGATGGTGACCTGGCCGTGGGTGGCAGGCGTCAGGCCGACCATCACCCGCATCGTGGTGGACTTCCCGGCCCCGTTCGGGCCGAGGAAGCCGGTGACCCGTCCGGGCTGGCATACGAAGCTCACGTCATCCACGGCGGTGAACGCGCCGTAGGAGACCGTGAGACGGTCGACGGTGATCATGGCCATACTCTGCCCGATCGACGCCCCCGGCTGGTGGGCGCCCCGCCGAGGTCCGGCGATCGTTGCGCGCTACGGCGGGCAGGTCCGATCAGCTCGGATCAGGTGGTCAGAGCGGGTAGACCGCACCGCAGGAGGCCAGGTCCGTCGGGCCGTCGAAGGCGGCGACGGCCTCGGCGAGGATCTCCTTCGCGTCGTGCCACGGCGGGACGTGGGTGACCACGAGCCGCTTGACGCGGCCGCGGGTCGCGACCTCGCCCGCCTCGGTGCCGGTGAGGTGCAGGTCCGGGGGGTTGTCGTCGCAGGAGCGGAACGACGCCTCGCACAAGAACAGGTCGGCGTCGGCGCAGATCGCGTCGAGCACCGCGGTGGGACCGGTGTCGCCGCTGTAGGCGATGGTGCGCCCCAGCACGCTGACCCGCAGGCCGTACGCCTGCACCGGGTGCGGGACCGCGAACGGCTCCACGGTGAACGGACCGACGGTGACCGGGTCCCGGTAGGACCGGAACGCGAACTCCTCGCGCATCCCCGGCTTGCGGGGCAGGTCGTAGGCCTTGGCCAGCCGCTTGGCGGTGCCCTTCGGTCCCCACACCGGCAGCCGCGGCTGCGTGCCCGAGGGGTGGTACTTGCGCAGCACGTAGTAGCTGGTCATGTCCACGCAGTGGTCGGCGTGCAGGTGGCTGAGGAACACCGCATCGAGGGCGAGCGGGTCGACGAAGCGCTGCAGCACCCCGAGCGCGCCGTTGCCCATGTCCAGCGCGATGCTCCAGGTGCGCTCCCCGTCGTCGGCCTGCAGCAGGTAGCAGCTGGCCGGCGAGTCCGGCCCCGGGTAGGAGCCGGAGCAGCCGACCACCGTCAGCCGCACCGACGACTCGCCCGTTGCACTCACGTCAGACCTCCCGCGAACTGTCCTGCGGCCACCAGCTCGGGCCCGAGGAAGCGGCGCCCGATCGTCTCGAACTGCTCGGGCAGGCCGGTCGTGGTGAAGGTGTACGTCGGCTCGCCGGCCCCGCGCATCAGCCCGGTGTCGGCCAGCATCCGGTAGACGTCCTTCGCGCACTCCTCGGCGCTGCTGACCAGGGTCACGTCGTCGCCCATCACGTACGAGATGACGCCGGTGAGCAGCGGGTAGTGCGTGCAGCCCAGGATCAGGGTGTCGATGTCGAGCTCGATCAACGGGTCGAGGTACTCGTGGGCGACCTCGATCAGCTCCTCGCCGCCGGTCACCCCCGCCTCGACGAAGTCGACGAACCGCGGGCAGGCGCGGGTGGTCAGCGCGATCTGCGGGGCGGCGGCGAACGCGTCGTCGTACGCCATCGACTCGGCGGTGGACCGGGTGCAGATGACGCCGATGCGGCCGTTGCGGGTCGCGGCGACCGCGCGCCGGGTGGCGGGGTAGATCACCTCGACCACGGGGACGTCGTAGCGCTCGCGGGCGTCGCGCAGCATCGCGGCGCTGGCGGAGTTGCAGGCGATGACGAGCGCCTTGACGCCCTGGGCGACGAGGTGGTCGAGGCACTCCAGGGCGTACTCGCGGACCTCGCCGATCGGCTTGGGCCCGTACGGCTGCCGGGCCGTGTCACCCACGTAGGTGATCGACTCGTGCGGCAGCTGGTCGATCACCGAGCGGGCGACGGTGAGGCCACCGAAACCGGAGTCGAAGATCCCGATAGGGGCGTCCACGGCCCCATCGCCGCGGTGATCCAGTTGCCGCACGCGACCAGGGTACGGGGTCTCACCGGGCCCGGTGCGCATTCGGGGACCGAGATCACGTCGGGCGTACGCTGCCCGGATGAGCCTGCTCACACGACGTCACCGCCTCACGCGCTCCGCGGCCTGCGCGGCCGTCACCGTGGTCGGGTTGTTGGCCTCGCTGGGACTGACGTCGTGCGCCGACTCCGGCCACGCGCCGGACGAGGGCACCCGACCCGTGCTCGCCCAAGCCGGCCAGCAGACGGCGCGGGTCAACGACCGGCACGTCATCGCGATCTCGGTCGACGGGCTCAACCCCCGCGCGCTGAGCAAGCTCGGCCGCAAGCGGACACCGAACCTGCACGCCCTGGTCTTCGACGAGGGTGCCGGCACGGTCAACGCCCGCACCCAGACCGAGATGACGGTGACGCTGCCCAACCACACGAGCATGGTCACCGGGCGTCGCATCGCCGCCGACAAGGGTGGGCACGGGGTGACGTGGAACAGCGAGTCGGACCACCGCTCGGTGCACCAGGCCGCCGGCGAGGACGTCGGCTCGGTCTTCCGGCAGGTCCACGCCGCCGGCGGCCGGACCGGCGTCTACGCGACGAAGGCCAAGTTCGCGCTCTTCAAGCGCTCCTGGCCGGGCGCGGTGGACCGCAACGTGATCAAGGTGGAGAACAACACGGCCGCGGTGCGGGCACTGCGCTCGGACCTGGCGTCACGCCCGCCCTCGTTCGCCTTCCTGCACCTCGGCAAGCCCGACCAGGCCGGGCACCGCTCCGGTTGGCTCGGCAAGCGCTACCTGAAGGCGGTGCGGACCGTGGACCGGCTGCTCGGCTCGGTGATGCGCCAGGTGCGGAGCACGCCCGCGCTGCGCGGCTCCACCGTGATCGTGCTGACCTCCGACCACGGCGGCCCCAAGGGCGACAAGAACCACTCCGACCGTCGCGACATCCAGAACTACCGGGTGCCGTTCGCCATCTGGGGGGCCGGCGTCGACAACGTCGGTCTCTACCGGCTGAACCCGCAGCGCGCCACGCCCGGTCGTGGCCGGCCCGGCCCCGGTGCGGCGCGGCAGCCGATCCGCAACGGCGATCTCGGCAACGTCAGCCTCAGCCTGCTCGGCCTGCCGCCGATCCCGGGCAGCAAGTGGGGTCGCGGGCAGGACCTCACCTGGCGCCGCTGAGCCCGTCGCCGAGCAGCTCGCCGAGGTCTCCGGCCACCCGTCTGGCCCAGCTGTGCGAGACGTGGTCGTCGTCGAAGTAGACGAACTCTCGCCCGACCACCACCGGGCACCCGCCGTCGTGGCACACCAGGGGGGTGACCGAGACGTAGCGGGCACCGATCTTCTCGGCCGCCCGCTGGGTCAGGACGTTGCTGTCGGTCTCCGGGGTGCCGGAGTCGGCGGCCAGGCAGCTGTCGAGGGTGGCCTCGGGGTCGGTCACGCACGCGCCCGCCTCGACCGGACGTGAGGGCAGGTCGGAGAGCACCAACAGCCGCGGCGCGGTGGCGGACAGCGCCGTGAGGGTCGAGGTGACGGCCGCGGACCACGCCTCCTCCCTCGAGGTTCCCTCGGTCGGCCGGAGCCCGTGGTAGCCGCGCGCCGTGACGACCACCGCCGTCGGGTCGAGGCTCGGCACGGTGGCCCGCGCCCAGGCGCGGAACTCCTCGCACTCGACGTAGTCCTCGCCGCGGAACCGCTGCGGGTAGTCGTACGGCGAGCAGCCGTGCTTGACCATCGGGACCACGGCGAAGCCTTCGGCCTTGCCGAGGACGTCGAAGGCTGGCAGCCACATGCCGGCGTGCGAGTCGCCGATCAGCACGATGGTGCGCGTCGCGTCGGCGTCGCCGAAGCGGCACAGCCGCGCCGAGGTGCCCTCCCACCACGCCTGGCACTTGGTGGGGATGTGCTTGTGCCAGATGTCCTCGGTGAGCCCCTCGACGTCGAGGCCGCCGGGGACCGGCGCCCCGGCGCGGGCGGCTCGCACCGCCGCGCGCAGCGCGACCATCGGGTCCGGGTCCTCCTGGGCGCGCACCAGGTCGGGGTTCTCGCGGGCGAACTCCACCGCCGCCTGCTGCCGGGACTCCAGCTGCGCCTCGGCGAGGGCGATGCTGGCCGAGGCCGCGACCAGCACGACCGCCACGCTCGCCGGCCACAGCGCCAACGCCCGCACCGGCACCCGCTGCAGCCACTGCCAGGTCATGGCCGGGCGCTCGACGAGGTGGTAGCTGAGCATCGACAGCACGAGCACGACGAGCAGCAGGACCGTCGTACGACGCACCTCGGGCCAGGTGCCGAGGGCGGTCGCCGGTCCCAGCACGAGCACGGGCCAGTGCCACAGGTACAGCGAGTAGGAGATGTCGCCGAGGTAGCGCAGCGGCTGGCGCGACAGCAGGCTGCCGACCCAGGTGGCCTGGCTCCCGGCCCCGCCGGCGAGCAGCGCCGCGGCCGAGAGCGTCGGCGCCAACGCGAGCCACCCCGGCAGCGCGCTGTTCGGCCCCACCAGGGCCAGGGACCCGAGGACCCCGGCGAGCCCGGCGACGGCCAGCAGGGTGCTCAGCCAGGGCCGAAGCTCACGCAGGACCGGCACGCTGACGGCCACCAGCGCCCCGATCAGGAGCTCGTAGGCACGGGCCGGTGAGGAGTAGTAGGCCTGCACCGGGCTGTCCGCGGTGTGCCAGACGGCGACGGCGAGCGAACCGGCCGCCAGCAGCGCGACCCACACGGCGGGTCGGGCGCGCCGGGCCAGGAACACGCCGACGACCAGCGGCCACAGCAGGTAGAACTGCTCCTCGACCGCCAGCGACCAGTAGTGGCGGAACGGCGAGAGCGCGTCGCTGGCCCAGTAGTCGGAGTCGGTGGCGGCGAAGCGGACGTTGGCCAGGAACCCGGCGGACCACACCGCGTCCTCCACGTGCAGCCGCAGGGTGCTCAGCGGCTGCAGCCGGTAGCTCGCCGCCAGGGTCACCGCGGTGACCACGGTCGCCACGGGCAGCAGGCGCCGGGCGCGACGGGCGTAGAAGCGCTTGATGCTGATCCGGCCCGAGCGCTCCCGCTCGGCGAGCAGCAGGCCGGTGATCAAGAACCCCGAGATCACGAAGAAGACGTCGACGCCGATCACGCCGCCGCCGAGCCCGGGCACGCCGGCGTGGGCGAGGACGACCAGGAGGACCGCCAGTGCCCGCAGGCCCTGGATGTCCGTGCGCCAGCGCGCGACGGACTGCGCGGCCGCGTCCCCTCTCACCACGCGCGAAACAGTAGGGGCGACGCCGACCGGTGGCCACATCGAGGTCGGGGTGACTCATGCCGCCACCGGTGCGCGGTGGCCGTGCTCAGCGCCGGCGCAGCTCCGCGGGGGTGGGCCACGGGTTGAACCGGCACCCGCCGCGGCCCTTCGACTGCTGCATCATCACCGGCGCGAGCGCACCGGGCGCAGGGCAGGAAGCGTGACCGAACCCGATCCAGTGGCCGGTCTCGTGGTTGACGACCATGTGGCGGTACTCGCGCAGCGAGCGACCGGCCGCGTTCCAGGCGGGCGAGGCGTGCCGCCAGCGGTCCAGGTTGATGATCACGTTGCGGCCCACCCGGCACGACCACTGGGTGCTGCACACCGAGGAGAAGCTCGGCACCAGGCGGGCCTCGACCAGCCACAGGGTGAAGGTGCCGCCACTGCGCACCCGCTGGAATCGCACGCCGCGTGCCCGCCAGCCGCGTGCGTCGTCCAGGGTCGCCTGGGCCTGCCGCTTGAACTGGCGCAGGCCGCCGGGCACCGCTCCCCTGGTGCGGACGCTGTAGGTCACGGTCCGTCGTACCGGGACCGCGTGGGCGATCCGGCCGATCCTGACCACGGTGGTGCGTGGGCGGTGGCCCGGCGCTGCGGCGGTGACCGCCACCGAGATCCGTCGGCCCACGTCGGCGGGAGTGCTGCGGTAACGGCGTTTGTGGGCGCCGGGGATCGGGGTGCCGTCGCGGCGCCACTGGTAGCGCACCGAGGTGGGCGCCGGTCGCCAGGTCCCGGTGCCGACCCGCAGCAGCCGGTCGTACCTGCGCACCCCCGCATACGACGGGGCGCGCACCAGGCGCATCGCCGGCAGCGTCGCCGGAGCCGTCTCATCGACGTCGCCGGCCACCAGCCCCGAGCCGCCGCCCGAGCCGCTGACCGAGCCGCGGTCGGCCACCGCGGGCGCGCCGGGCAGCAGGGCTGCCAGGACCAGCAGCCCGGTGAGCGCGGCGAACGCCGCGAGGAGGCGACGGGGCCTCATGCCCAGAGCTGGCCCTCGAGCCGGTCCTCGGCCTCGTCGACGGTGCCCTCGTAGGCACCGGTGGACAGGTACTTCCAGCCGCCGTCGGCCACGACGAACGCGATGTCGGCGCCCTCGCCGGCCTTCACCGCCTTGGCGGCCTGGCCGAGTGCGGCGTGCAGGATGGCTCCGGTGGAGATGCCGGCGAAGATGCCCTCCTTCTCGAGCATCTCCCGGACCCGGCGCACGGCGTCGCGGGGCCCGACCGAGAACCTGCTGTCGATCAGCTCGGCGTCGTACAGCTCGGGGACGAAGCCCTCGTCGAGGTTGCGCAGGCCGTAGACGAGCTCGCCGTAGCGCGGCTCGGCGGCGACGATGCGCACCTCCGGCTTGGCGCGGCGGAAGAAGCGGCTGACGCCCATCAGGGTGCCGGTGGTGCCGAGGCCGGCGACGAAGTGCGTGATCGAGGGCAGGTCGGCGAGCAGCTCGGGACCGGTGCCCTCCTCGTGCGCGAGGGCGTTGGCGGCGTTGCCGTACTGGTAGAGCATCACCCAGTCGGGGTGCTCGGCGGCGATCTGCTTGGCGACCCGGACAGCCTCGTTGGAGCCGCCGGCGGCCGGGCTGGACACGATCTCCGCGCCCCACATCCGCAGCAGCTGGCGCCGCTCCTCGGAGGTGTTCTCCGGCATCACGAAGACGGTGCGGTAGCCCTTGAGCTTGGCCGCCATCGCGATCGAGATGCCGGTGTTTCCCGAGGTCGGCTCGAGGATCGTGCAACCGGGACGGAGCGTGCCGTCCTTCTCCGCCTCCTCGATCATCCGCAGCGCCGGGCGGTCCTTGATCGAGCCCGTCGGGTTCCGGTCCTCCAGCTTGGCCCAGATCCGCACCTGCGGCGCGCCGTCGCTGTTGAACGGCGCCGACAGTCGGGGCAGGCCGACGAGCGGCGTGTTGCCGACCGACGCGAGCAGGTTGTCGTAGCGCATGGGTCCAGTCTCGCATCCATCGATCGGTTGATGTCGTCGGCCGCCGGTTGCCCGATGTGCGACGGCGATCCGGCCCCGAGACTTCCACCATGAGCCCGAGCACGAGCCCGAGCACGACCCCGAGCACGACCCCGAGCACGCCCGACGACGCCGGCGGCACCACGAGGCGCGCGGCGGTGAGCGTCCGGGGCCTGTGCAAGGCCTATGGGGAGAAGGTCGTCGTCGACGACGTCAGCCTCGACATCGCCGAGGGCGAGGTGTTCGGGATCCTCGGCCCGAACGGCTCGGGCAAGACCACCACCGTGGAGATGATCGCCGGGGTGCGGGTCGGCGACGCCGGCACGGTCCGGGTGCTCGGCCTCGACCCGTGGACCGACCGGCACCAGGTGACGAAGGTGCTCTCGATCCAGCTCCAGGAGAGCAGGCTCCAGGCCAAGATCACGGTGCAGGAGGCGTTCGAGCTCTTCTCCGCCCTGTACGACGACCCGCTGCCCTGGCGCGAGACGGCTGAGCGGCTGGGGCTGGGCGAGCACCTGGCGCGGCGGTTCGGCCAGCTCAGCGGCGGGCAGCAGCAGCGCCTCTCGATCGCCCTGGCGCTCCTCGCCCGCCCTCGGGTGACGATCCTCGACGAGCTCAGCACCGGGTTGGACCCACGTGCGCGGCGCGACGTGTGGCAGATCGTCCGCGACCTGCGCGCCGCCGGGGTCACGGTGCTGCTCGTGACCCACTCCATGGAGGAGGCCCAGGAGCTCTGCGACCGGATCGCGATCATCGACCGCGGACGGGTGCGCGCCCTGGACACCCCTGAGGGGCTGATCCGGGCGGCCGGCGAGGCGACCGTGATGAGCTTCGTGCCGTCGGCTCCCACCGACCTGGAGGAGCTGCGGCTGTTGCCGGGCGTCGTCTCGGTCGAGGTCGCCGAGGGCCAGGTCCTGGTCTCCGGCGGTGAGGATGTCGCCGTGCCAGTGCTGGCCGCGCTCGCCGCGCAGGACGTGCTGCCCCGCCGGCTGCAGGTGCGGACCGGCTCGCTCGACACCGCCTACCTGGACCTGACCGCCCCGAGGCTCGAGGAGCACGCGTGAGCACGATCATCCCCACCCGCGCCACGGCGGTGCTGCGCACCGAGGTGCGCCTGTTCGCGCGCGAGCCGGCCTCGCTGTTCTGGATCCTCGTCTTCCCGACCGCACTGCTGTGCGTCATCGGCGCGATCCCGGACTTCCGCGAGCCCGACCCGGCGCTGGGCGGCCTGCGCACCATCGACCTCTACCTGCCGACCGTGATCCTGCTGTCGATGATCATGGCGTCGTTGATGGCGATGCCTCCGGTGGTCTTCGCCTACCGCGAGAGCGGCGTGCTGCGCCGGCTCGCGACGACGCCAGTGGGACCAGCTGCGGTGCTCGGCGCCCAGGTCCTGGTGCACGCCGTCGCGGTGCTCGTCTCCTCGGTGATGGCACTGGTCGTGGGATGGGCGGTCTTCGACATCGAGCTGCCGGGGTCGCTGCTCGGCTACGCGCTGGCCTACCTGTTGGTGCTCCTCGCGTCGTTCTCGCTCGGAGCGGTCGTCACGGCCCTCTCCCCCAACGGCCGGGTGGGGACGGCGGTCGGCACCATCTTGTTCTTCCCGGCGATGTTCACCGCCGGGGTGTACCTGCCGGTCCGGGCGATGCCGGACGCGCTGCGCGAGGGACTCGGCTACACGCCGCTGACCGCCGCCGCGGAGGCGATGACCGAGACGCTGGAGGGCGGCTTCCCCGGCGGGCAGCAGCTTCTGGTGGTCGCCGTGTGGGCGGCGCTGCTCTCGCTGGTCGCGGTGCGCACCTTCCGCTGGGAGTGAGAGGGTACGACGCGTGAGTACCGCCACGGCCGGCGCGCAGGAGCAGCACTGGCTTCGCCACCTGCCGCTGGCGCTGCTGGGGGTGGCCGTCGCGGTGGCGCTGGCCTCCGCCCCGGCGACCGGCGCGGCGTCGCCGGCCGCCCGTCTCCTCGCCCAGCTCGCGCTGGCGGCGGTGACCGCGGCGCTGCTCGCCTGGTGGGCCTACGGACCGACAGCGGGCGGCAGCCCGCTCCGGTTCGTCGTGCGCACCGTGCTCGCCTTCGCGCTGACCGTGCTCAACCCGCTGTTCTGCGTCTTCGCCTGGATCGGGTTCGCCGACGCCGCGGAGGTGTTGCGCGGGCGCTGGGTCTGGGTGGGGTTCGCCGGCACCGCCGCCGCCATGGCCACCGGCCAGTCCGGCGGCCTGCCGATCGGCTCGGCGGGCCACCTCGCCTTCTTCTTCGCCCTGTTCGCGCTGAACTTCGGCCTGGCCGGTGCGATGGGGCGGGCCGCGCTCCAGATGGAGCGGACGAGCACGGACCGCGCCGCGGCGATCGCCGAGCTGGAGCGGGCCAACGCCAGCCTCGAGGAGGCGCTGGCGCGCAACGAGGCCCTGCAGGAGACGGTCGTGGCCCAGGCCCGGGTCGCGGGCGTCCAGGAGGAGCGCCAGCGGCTGGCCCGCGAGATCCACGACACGATCGCGCAGTCGCTGGCCGCGGTGCTCACCCAGCTGCAGGCCGCCGGCGGGGAGGCCGATCCCGGCCCGCGGATCGTGCGCGCCACCGAGCTGACGCGCACCGCGCTCGCCGACGCACGCCGCTCGGTGATGGACCTGTCACCGGCCCCGCTGACCGACGCCGACCTGCCGACGGCGATCGAGGCCGTGGTGCGCACCTTCTCGGCGGCACACCACCCGCTGTGTGCGGACCTCGTGGTGGCCGGCGAGGTCCGCGAGCTGCATCCCGAGGTCGAGACGACGGTGCTCCGCGTGGCCCAGGAGGCGCTGGCCAACGTGGCCCGCCACGCCGGCGCCGCCCGGGTCCTGCTGACCCTGACGTACGACGACGCGGAGCTGATCCTCGACGTCCGCGACGACGGCTCGGGGTTCGAGCCGACGACGGCACCCTCGGCGTCCTCGTTCGGGCTGCGGGGGATGCGCCAGCGTGCCGAACGGCTGGCCGGCGTCCTCGAGGTGGAGACCGAGCCCGGGGCCGGGACCGCGCTCTCGCTGCGCCTGCCCGCCTTGGTGCGAGGCGCCGCATGATCCGGATCCTGGTGGCCGACGACCACCCCGTGGTGCGCGACGGCGTCTCCGCGATGCTGTCCGCGGTAGCCGACTTCGAGGTCGTCGGCCAGGCCGACAGCGGGCCGGCGGCGGTCGAGCTGGCCGCCGCGCTCGACCCGGACGTGGTGGTGATGGACCTCCGGATGCCCGGCGGTGGCGGCGTGGACGCCGTACGCGTCATGCAGGCCCGCGGCCTGCGTGCGGCGGTGCTGGTGCTGACCACCTTCGACACCGACGCCGACACCATGGCCGCCATCGAGGCCGGCGCCACCGGCTACCTGCTCAAGGACGCCCCGGCAGCCACCGTGGTCGCCGCCGTGCGCTCCACCGCCGCGGGCGAGACGGTGCTCTCCCCCACGGTCGCCACCCGGCTCGCCTCGCACGTACGACGCCCGGCGCGCTCCGCGGCGCTGAGTGCGCGGGAGCGGGAGGTGCTGGTGCTCGTGGCGCGCGGCAACTCCAACCGCGCGATCGCCAAGGAGCTGTTCGTGAGCGAGGCGACGGTCAAGACGCACCTGGGCCACGTCTACGAGAAACTCGGCGTCGCGGACCGCGCTGCGGCGGTCGCCGCGGGCTACGAGCGCGGCATCCTGGGCTGAGCCCAGGGCCGCGTCAGGGTGTCCGGGTGCCTCAGGCAGCGCCGCCGGCGACGGCCGGCAGGATGACGACCTGGTCGCCGTCGGAGAGCTCGGCGTCGAGGCTGCCGATGAACCGGACGTCCTCGTCGTTGATGTAGATGTTGACGAAGCGACGCAGCTCGGTGCCGCTGTCCTTGTTCTCCACCAGCCGGTCCTTGATGCCGGGGTGGCCGGCCTCGAGCGAGTCGATGAGCGCGCTCAGGTTGGCGCCCTCGGCGTTGACGGCCTTCTCACCACCGGTGTAGGTGCGCAGGATGGTCGGGATCCGGACCTCGATGGCCATGTCAGCCAGTCTCCTCTGTCGACGTGCTCTCGTTGTCGACGACGATGACCTCTTCCTCGGTCACCACGCCGTCGATGATTCTGTAGGACCTGAACTCCACGGGGCCGGGGTTATTCCCGTGCTCGGTGGTGCTGACCAGCACATAGTGCGCGCCGGGCTCGGCGGCCAGGTTGATGTCGGTCACGCTCGGATACGCCTCGGTGGCGGTGTGCGAGTGGTAGATCACCACCGGCTCCTCGTCCCGGTCGTCCATCTCCCGGTACAGGCGGAGCAGGTCGGTGGAGTCGTACTCGTAGAACGTGGGGCTGCCGGCGGCATTGACCATCTCGATCAGCCGCACCGGGCGGTCGCTGCCGATCGGGCCCGCGACCATTCCGCAGGCCTCGACCGGGTGGTCCCGCTTGGCGTGCTCGACGATGCCGTCGTACGTCGCCTGGTCGATCCTCAACACGCCACCCAGCCTATGGGGTGCGCGCCCAGCGCTGGGCATCGGCCCGGATGCCGCCGCTGCGGCATCCGGCTCGCTGCTGTCGCCCGGCCGGCTCAGTTCCTCTCGACGGGGAGGAAGAGCACGTCGGTCGTGCGCTCGATGGCGCGGAGGTCGATCGGGGCGCCGTCCAGGTCGGTGGCCCGGTAGCCGAGCGCGAGCAGCTCGTCGAGCACGACGAGCTCCTTCTCCCAGTCCGGGTGCCCGGTGCCCCAGCCGATCTCGCAGAGCAGGACCGGGCGGGGCTGCCAGGTGGCGAGCACGCCGAGCAGTCCGCGCAGGACGAGGTACTCCGCGCCCTCGACGTCGATCTTCACCAGGTCGGGCCGCACCTGCAGGCCGAGGCCGTCGAAGCGGCGGATCCGCACCGTCGTCTCGTCCATGTCCTCGGTGGCGCGGTCCGCGATCAGGGTGTTCCACCCCAGGTTGCCCTTCCCCAGCCACATCTGGAAGGAGTCGTCGGTCTCGCCGAGGCCGAACGCGTGCACCGACAGCGCCGCGAGCGGCAGGCCCTCGAGCGTGCGCGGGATGTAGCCGGCGAGTCGCGGAACCGGCTCGAAGAGGTGCACGACGCCCTGGAAGCCGCAGCGCTCGGTGACCACCTTGGTGAAGTACCCGACGTTCCCGCCGATGTCGAACATGACCCCGTCGCGGGGCAGGTAGGGCGCGATCGCGTCCGCCAGCCGCTCGTACGACGCCCGGCGCGGCGCGAAGAACTTCTGCAACGCCTCGAAGCTGGCGTCGCCGGCGCTGACCATCGGCGGCGCCGGCTTGCGGGGCTTGGCGACGGGCGGCGGGGGCGCGGGGATGCCGCCCGGGTAGAGCTGTCCCGCGAGCCACCGGCGTCCGGTGGCCACCAGCTCTGGGGCGCCCCCTCGTCGGAGCGCGGCGCGCACGGCCTGGGGCTTGGTGCGGACGGGACTGTTCATGCGACCTCCGTGGGACGGGGTTGTCACGCTCTCCCCGCGCACCCTAGTCGCCGCGACGGCCCGCCACCGGGGAATCGCCGATCAGATCCCGGATCGCGCCCGGCACCCCCGATCGCCGCTGCGCGGCGAGCCAGGCGCTCAGGCGGCGCGCTTGGCCGCGAGCCGCTCCGGGGTCGGCCAGCGCACGTCGCGCACCCAGCCCAGCTTCTCCATGAGCCAGATGATCCGGGCCGAGGAGTCGAGCTGGAACCGGCCGACGCCGTGCCGCGCGGAGGTGGGGTCGGCGTGGTGCAGGTTGTGCCAGGACTCCCCGCCCGAGGGGATCGCCAGCCACCACACGTTGCCGGAGAAGTCGCGGGAGGCGAAGGGCCGCTCCCCCACGGCGTGGCAGATCGAGTTGATCGACCAGGTGACGTGGTGGATCAGGCCGATCCGCACGACGCTGCCCCAGAAGAACGCGGTGAGGGCGCCCTGCCAGGACCAGGTCAGCGCGAACCCGAGCAGCGGCGGGAGCAGGATCGAGACCAGCACGAACACCCAGAAGTTCCGCGAGATCCGGACCAGGTCGCGGTCCTTGGCGAGGTCGGGGGCGAACTTGTCGATCGGGGTCTGCTCGGGGTCGAAGAGCCAGCCCACGTGTGCCCAGACCAGGCCCTTGGTGAGGCCGCGCAGGTTGTTGCCGTAACGCCACGGCGAGTGCGGGTCGCCGTCCTTGTCGGAGAACTTGTGGTGCTTGCGGTGGTCGGCGACCCAGCGGATGACCGGCCCCTGGACGGCCATCGAGCCGGAGACCGCGAGCGCGATCTTCACCGCCCGGTTCGGCTTGAAGGACTTGTGCGTGAACAGCCGGTGGTAGCCGACGGTGATGCCGTGCAGGGTGATCCCGTACATCACGAACGTGATCGCCACGTCGCTCCAGCCGAGCCAGCCGCCCCAGGCGACGGGCACGGCGGCGAGGATCGCCACGAACGGCACGGCGATGAAGAGCCCCAGGGCGATCCGCTCGGGCCAGGACTGGTGGTCGGCACCCCGCGTCACGCGTGTCGGGGCGGCTGCCGAGCGGTCGTCGATCGCAGTCATCGGTGCTCCATGTTGCCTGTCGAGGTGGGCGGGCGCCCACGCCTGAGCCTAGGCGGTACCCCGCTCGCCTGGGAGCACGCCCCGTGACCCGGGACACCCTGCGGCTGAGGGCACGCGTCAGGCGAGCGCCTGCACGAGGGTCTCCTGCAAGAAGCCGAGCCACTCGTAGATGTGGTGGGCCTGGGCGGCGGGGTCCTCGTCGGGCAGGGAGTACCAGTGGTCCTCGTCGCCCTCCTCGACACCGAGCCGCGTGCCGAGCGCGAGACGCAGGTCGGTGAAGCTGCGCAGCCACACCAGCGCGGTCTCCTGGTCGAGCTCGACGTCGATGGTGAGCTCGTCGTCGCTGGGCTCCGGCGGCAGGCCCGCCTCGTCGAGGGTGTCGATGATGGTCGCGGCGGCGCGGGCCTTGCCGTCGCGCAGCGCACCCTCGGTGAACCGGCGGAACTCTCCGGCGGCCTCCGGGTCCTCGCGGTAGGCGTTGGGGAAGAGCCGCTGCAGCACCGGGTCCTCCGGCGCCGTGGTGGGCCCGGAGAAGTCGAGGAGCGCCTCGAGCGGGTCGCGGTCCACCGCCGTGACGGCGGACTCGTTGTGCAGCAGCTCGACGAGCTGGGCGGCCAGCGAGCGCAGCAGGTCGGCCTCGAACGCCGTGAACGTGGCGTGGACGCGCTTGCTGCGCCGGTGGCGCACGAAGCCGGAGGTCGGTGAGGGCACCGCTCTCACTCGGCCTTCGACAGGGTGGCCCACAGGCCGTACTCGTGCATCGCCTGCACGTCGCGCTCCATCTCCTCGCGGCTGCCGGAGCTGACCGTGGAACGGCCCTCCTCGTGCACCTCGCGCATCAGCTTCTCGGCCTTCCGCTTGCTGTAGCCGAAGTGCTTCTGGAAGACGAAGGTCACGTACGACATCAGGTTGACGGGGTCGTTCCACACGACGGTGACCCAGGGGGTGTCGGCCATCGTGATCTCGTCCGGGATGAGGTCCTGCTGGACTCCCGGATCCACCTCGACAGGGCTCGCGGTCGTCACGGCCCCATGTTCGCACAGGCCGTGAGAGGCACCGGAGGCGCCTCAGCACCACTTCTCGGCGAGGGTGGAGACCACGTTCAGGTTGCGGTTGGTGGCCACCACGCCCAGGGAGCGCTCGACCCGGTAGGGATCGACGTTCCCGGCGACGTAGCCCGCGCCGAGCAGCACGTGCGCGGCACGGTCGCGCACCACGACCTCGTTCACCTCGTCGCTCGCCCCGACCACGGCCTCCACCCGCTCCGGGGTCGGCGCGGACTTGAGCAGGTAGATGTAGTGCCGCTCGAGCGTCGGCCTCGCCTCGCTGAGCTCCCGGGCGTGCGCGGCGATCGCGCGCAGCTCGGCGGGCGTGTAGACGACGGTGGGCACCTCGAAGCCCGTGTGCTGCAGGTACGCCGCCTCCAGCGCCGCCTCGACCTTCGCCCGCGAGCGCAGCGGGATGCTCAGCCGCACGTTGCCGGTGTTGATGTGGGTCGCGACGTCGGTCCCGCCGGCCGCCTCGGTGGCGGCGACGATGTCGGCCTTGGGGAACTTCCGCTTCGCGCCGAGGTTGATGGCGCGCAGGAACGCGACGTAGGTGGGCATGAAGCGAGTGTCGTGCACCCCGCCGACACGTGTCCTCAGGAGGACTTGCGCACCGCCCACTCGCGGATCCGGTCGATCCGCTTCTGCAGCTGCTCGGCGTTGGCGACCGCGGCCGCCGGTCCGCCGCACTCCTTGCGCAGGCTGGCGTGGATGACGCCGTGCGGCTGGTTCGTGCGGTGGTGCCAGGACCCGACGAGCCCGTTGAGCTCGCGGCGCAGCAGGGCGAGGTGCTCGTGCGTGGTGACGTCGGCCAGCGAGTCCGCAGGCCGCTCCGCAGCGGTCTCCTGCTTCGGCTTGCGCCGATCGGCCTGCCGCTGCTGCAGCAGGGCGCGGACCTGGCCGGGCTCGAGCAGGCCGGGGATGCCGAGGAAGTCCATCTCCTCCTCCGAGCCGACCTTGACCTCGCCCTCGTGGCCGAACTGCGCGCCGTCGTACACGGCGTGGTCGAAGCGGGCCTCCGAGCCCAGGGCCTCGAAGGGCAGCGAGTCGAGGTCGTCGGAGGCGGCGTCCCCGGCGTTGGCCGCGGCGAGCAGGTCGTTCTCGGCGGCGAAGATGTCGTCGTCGCTGCTCACCTTGCGCTTGAGCACGTGGTCGCGCTGCTTCTCCAGCTCCGCGGCGAAGGTGAGCAGGTTCGGCGCCGAGGGCAGGAAGACCGAGGCGATCTCGCCCCGGGTCCGGGCGCGCACGAAGCGGCCGACGGCCTGGGCGAAGAAGAGCGGCGTCGAGGTGGTCGTCGCCCAGACACCGACGGCCAGCCGAGGCACGTCGACGCCCTCGGAGACCATCCGCACCGCCACCATCCAGCGGGAGTCGCCGGCGCTGAACTCGGAGATCTTCTTCGACGAGGCCTTCTCGTCGGAGAGCACCACGGTCGCGCCCTCGCCGGTGATCGCGCGCAGCAGCTTGGCGTAGGCCCGCGCGTGCTCCTGGTCGCTGGCGATCACCAGTCCCCCGGCGTCCGGCACGTGCCGACGCACCTCCGAGAGCCGCTTGTCGGCGGCCGCCAGCACCGAGGGCATCCAGGAGCCCTTCGGGTCGAGCGCGGTGCGCAGCGCCTGGGAGGTCATGTCCTTGGTCAGCGGGTCGCCGAGGCTGGCCACCACCTCGTCACCGGCGCGGGTGCGCCACTGCATCTGGCCCGAGTAGGCCAGGAACAGCACCGGACGCACCACGTGGTCGGCCAGCGCCTCGGCGTAGCCGTAGGTGTAGTCCGCCACCGAGGCCGGGACGCCGTCCGGGCCGGGGGCGTAGGTGACGAACGGGATCGGGTTGATGTCGGAGCGGAACGGCGTCCCGGTCAGCGCGAGACGACGCGCGGCGGGCTCGAACGCCTCGCGGACGCCCTCGCCCCAGCTCAGCGAGTCACCGGCGTGGTGGATCTCGTCGAGGATCACCAGCGTCCGGAACCGCTCCGTGCGGATGCGCAGGGCCAGCGGGTTGACCCCGACGCCGGCGTAGGTGACCGCGACGCCGACGTAGTCGCTGGAGATCTTGCCCTTGCCGGCGGCGTACGTCGGGTCGATGGGGATCCCGGCCCGCGCGGCGGCCTCGGCCCACTGCATCTTCAGGTGCTCGGTGGGCGCGACGATGATCAGCCGGTCCACGATGCGCCGCCCGAGCAGCTCGGAGGCCACGGTGAGCGCGAAGGTGGTCTTCCCGGCGCCGGGGGTGGCGACGGCGAGGTAGTCGCGCGGGTTGCGGGTGAGGTAGTCGGAGAGCGCAGCCGACTGCCAGGCGCGCAGCGACGGCGCGGTGCCCCAGGCGGCTCGCTCCGGCCAGGCCGGACCGAGTGAGGTCATGCGTTCGGACCGGACCCCTGGCCGGGGGTGTCGTCGGACATCGACTCCCAGACCTCCTTGCAGTCCGGGCAGACCGGGAACTTCTCCGGCGCCCGGCTCGGCACCCAGACCTTGCCGCACAGCGCGACGACGGGGGTGCCCATGACCATGGCCTCGGTGAGCTTGTCCTTGTCCACGTAGTGGGAGAACCGCTCGTGGTCACCCTCGTCGGTCGGGACGGTCCTCCGGTCCTCGCGGACGTCGGTGTCTGTCGAGAATCCGATCGTGGTCACGCGCCCCACTCTAGTCACCACCGGGCGACCTCCGGCATCGCCGGCGACCCCACCCGGTGCCCCGGTGTGACCTGAGCGGGGTCCTCCGGCGAGGCCTCAGTTGAGGTCGGGGTCCGCGGGCCGGGTGGCGTGGAAGGCGAGGTCCCCGGGCTGGCGGCGCAGCACCCGACGCCACAGCCCACCGGCCTCCTCACCGAAGGCGTCGTCGGGCTCGCCGGGTACGACGTACCAGGTGCCCTCGGCGACCTCGGCCTCGAGCTGGCCGGCGCCCCAGCCGGCGTACCCGGCAAAGATGCGCAGCCGGTCCACGGTGCCGGCGACGAGCTCGTGGGGGGTGTCCAGGTCCAGCAGGCCGACGCGGCCCCAGAGCCGCTGGAAGCCTGCGGCGTGCTCGCCACCGGGAGCGGCGAGCGCGACGGCGAGCGCGCCGTCGGTGGAGACCGGGCCGCCCTGGAACAGCACCTCCGGCTCCTCCACGACGTCACCCCACTCCCCCAGCACGGCGGAGACGGGCAGCGCCGTGGGCCGGTTGAGGACGACCCCGAGCGCGCCGTCGTCGTTCACGTCGAGCAGCAGCACGACCGTGTCGGCGAAGTTGGGGTCCAACAGGCCGGGCGTGGCCAGAAGGAGCCGACCCGGTGCGAGGTCGGCGGGACCGAGGGGGCTCGCCGCACTGGACATGCCTCCATCATCCACCCGACGCGGCGCCCGAGCCATGGTCACCCCGGGGGCCCGGACGTGGCACAGCCCCGGCCCCGGCAGGAGGGAGGGAGTGCCGGGACCGGGGCTGCGTGGAGGGAGCCGGCGCTGGGAGGGAGGCGCGCCGGGTCCGTGGACGGTGGGCTGGGTCGCCTCAGGCGGCGACGAACGCGCGCAGGCGCTCCAGCAGCGAGCCGCGGGGCTGCGGCTCGACGGCGTCGGCAGGGTCGGCGAAGGCGACGTCGGGGGCGATCGGCGGCAGCTCGCGGTGCAGCTCGCGGGCCCGCTCCTCGAGCACGGCGCCGACGCGGCGCGCGCCTTCGCCGGAGATGGAGGCGCGTCCGGCGTTGACGGCGAGCAGGTGGCGCTCCTTGGCCGTGGCGGCCCTCATGGCGCGGGCCATGGCGTCGCTGGTGGGCTCGTCGCGGTAGTGGTCCAGGATCAGCCGCACGCCGGGCAGCAGGTGCGCGGTGTTGCTCCACGCGATGGCGACGGCCTCGTCGAGGTTCATCGGCTGGTGCGCCAGCATCGCCTCGATCTGTCCGGCCAGGCGGGTGTGCCACTTGAGGGTGAGGGCGCCCAGGAGGTCGAGCTCGTCGGCGAAGGTCTCCGTGACGCCGTCGACGTCCATGGGCAGCAGGCCGTCGCGGCGCACGGCCGAGGCGGCGATCACGGCGCGAAGGGTCTCGCCGCGGGAGTGGTAGGCCTTCCAGGTCATGGTCAGCTCCTCGTGGGTTCGTGCTGCAGGTCGCACGCAGCACGGTCGCTGCGGTCGAGGTCTTGCGGTGGGCCGGGTCGGACCGTCGGTATCCAACATACCTTGGGTACGTACTTCGAGTATGGAGCAAACCGCGGGTATGCCAAACGCGGATCCGCGTGATCCCGCCCACTGCGCCGCGTGACCGCTGTCACCTCTGAGCCTCGGACTTCCCTATGCTGGCTGCGTGACGAAGGCGTCGGTGTCGAAGTTGGTCCCCAAGGTCCCGGGCGGCAGCCTGCGTGCGTCGTACTCGGCCTCGACGAAGCGCGCGCTCGTGGACGTGGCCGAGAAGCTCTTCGCCGAGAAGGGCTACGCAGCCACCTCCCTCGACGCGATCGTCGCCGGGGCGCGGGTCACCAAGGGCGCGCTCTACCACCACTTCGCCGGCAAGCAGGCGCTCTTCGAGGCCGTCTTCGAGCGCGTCGAGCAGGAGTCCTCGAAGCGGATCCAGAAGGCGCTGCGCAGCGAGCGCGACCCGTGGGAGAAGGCCCTGAAGGGGCTGCGGTCCTTCCTCGAGGTCGTGCAGGAGAACCGGTACCGCCGGATCGTCATCCAGGACGGCCCCGCCGTGCTCGGCTACGAGCGCTACCGCGAGCAGGAGGAGCGCTCGACGTTCGCCAACATCGTCGAGATCGTCCGGGGCACGCTCGAGGCCGGCGACTGGGAGCTCGACGAGGACATGCTGCAGACCTTCGCGCGGATCTTCTTCGGCGCGATGTCCTCGGCCGGGGAGTCCGTGGCCACGGCCGACGACCCCGAGGCGGCAGCACGCCGGGTGGAAGGGGCGATCGGCTTCCTGCTCGCCGGTGTGCAGAGCCTGGTCTCCCAGGGCCTCGACCTCTCCGACGCGCTGATGACCGTGCGCGTCACCGGTGCCGACAACGACGGCGGCGCGCAGGCCTGAGGCCTGCGCGCCGCCTGTTCACGCTGGAGTCACGCGCGCCTCACGCGCGCCTCACGCGCGCCTCGACCTTGCTCACTTGCCGAAGGTGACCGAGCCGCCGGCGGAGTCGACCGGGACGAGCTCGATCCAGACCTTGCCGGCCGGCACCTTCAGCGTGCCCTCCGCGGTGGTCAGCTTCAGCGGCGAGCTGAGCTTCTTCTTCGACCACTCGCCCTCGACGACGGTGCCGTTGTGGAACAGCTGGGCCTGCCCGCCGCCACGGAACCGGCTCTCGGGCACGAAGTTGCCCGCCGGGTCGCGGTAGCCCGCGTCGACCACGTCGACGCGCAGCACGAGGACCGTGTCCGGCTTGAACCGGTCACCCTCGGCCGCGAACGAGTTGGTGTTGACGTACGTGCCGTTCTTGAACTGCCAGTTCGTGGTGTGCCTGCCGAAGTCGGCGGCGATGGTCGTCGCCACCGCCCCCTCGGGCAGGTCCTGCGGCGTGCCCCACGGGAGGTAGTCGGCGGGCCGCTCGTTCTTGCCGTCCTCGGCGGCCTTGCCGACCGCGGCCAGGCTGGTGAACAGGTTGTACGGCGCGTAGCGACCCTGCTTGCGGAAGTAGCCCGGACCGCCCTCGGTGAAGAACTTCACGCCGGCCTCGTCGAGCCGGCCGATGGTCGGGGCCGCGGCGCCGCTCGCGGCGATCACGGCGTCGACCGGGGTGACGATGCCGATGTCGCTGGCGCGCATCGACCGCACCGGGCCGATCTCCTTGGGCAGCCGCGAGTAGTAGAACGCCGCCAGGCGGGTGATGCCGCCCTCGACGAGCTCCTCCACGACCATGTCCGCCTTGCCGAGGCCGACCTGCGGCGCGCTGGACTTGGAGTTGTCGATCTTGGCGACCACCACCGGGTGGTCCAGCTCGACCTCGGTGTCGGTCTCCTCGCCCGTCAGCGGCCAGGTGGCGGGCACCTCGGGCTCGGGCGCCGACGAGGTCTCTCCCGACGCGGGCTTCTTCTCCTCCTCTCCTCCACCGCAGCCGGTGAGCACCAGGCTCAGCGCGAGGAGGGAGGCGGGCAGGGCAGAGCGGAGGATCGACGTACGCACGCCGCCAGTGTGGACCATGGGGGCCTGATGCGACGAAGCCGCTCCCGCGTGTCGCGGGAGCGGCTCGTCAGGCACGGCAGGCGCTGCGATCAGGTGCCCAGCGAGACGCCGCCGTCGACGTAGATCGTCTGGCCGGTGATGTACGACGACTCGTCGGCCGACAGGAACGTGACCGCGGCGGCGATGTCCTCGGGGTAGCCGATCCGGCGCACCGGGTTGGCCTCGGCGTTGAGCTTGAAGAACTCGTCGGGCTCCATCTTCAGCCGCACCGCGGTGGCCTCGGTCATCTCGGTGACGATGAAGCCGGGGGCGACCGCGTTGACGTTGATGCCGAACGGGCCGAGCTCGATGCCGAGGGTGCGGGTGAAGCCCTGGATGCCCATCTTGGCCGCGGAGTAGTTGGCCTGGCCGCGGTTGCCCAGCGCGGAGACGCTGGAGATGTTCACGATCTTGCCGTAGCGCTGCTCGACGAAGTGCTTCTGAGCGGCCTTGGACATCAAGAACGCGCCCTTGAGGTGCACGCCCATGACAAGGTCCCAGTCCTCCTCGGTCATCTTGAACAGCAGGTTGTCGCGGGTGATGCCGGCGTTGTTCACCAGCACGTGGATGCCGCCGAGCTCGCTGACCACGCGCTCGACGGCGGCCTCGACCGAGGCGCCGTCGGACACGTTCGCGCCGACGCCGATCGCCTTCGCGCCCTCGACCAGCGGCAGCCGGGCGGCGGCCTCGGCGGCGGCGGACTCGTCGAGGTCGACGATCGCCACCGACGCACCCTCCTCGGCGAACCGGGTGGCGGTGCCGAACCCGATGCCCCGCGCGGAACCGGTGATGACGGCGATACGCCCGTCGAAACGACCCATGTGTGCTTCCCTCTCACTCGGTGCTGCTCACCCGGAGCGCCCGGGCGACATCGGGGGCAGCCTACGCGGAGCGCACCCGCCCGGGGCCGGTCCTCACACAGCGGGCAGGGCTGCGCGCAGCCGGGCCGCGTGCTCGGCGGCCTCGCCGTCGCCGTACTTGCGGCGGGGCCAGAAGAAGCCGCGCAGGCCGTCGCCCTTCGTGCGCGGCACCACGTGCAGGTGCAGGTGCGGCACGGACTGGCTGACGGTGTTGTTGATCGCCACGAAGCTGCCCTGGGCGCCGAGCCCGTCGACGACCGCGGCGGCCAGCCGCTGGGCCGCGACCAGGAACGGCTCGCGCAGCCCGGCGGGCAGGTCCGGCAGGGTCGCGACGTGGGTGCGGGGCACCAGCAGCACGTGGCCCTTGAAGACCGGGCGGCGGTCCAGGAAGGCCACCAGGTCCGGCTCGTCGAGCACCATCTCGGCCGCGGCGTCACCGGCGACGATCGCGCAGAACACGCACTCGGTCATGGGCTCACCCTAGGCAGCCGCCCCCTCCCCCGGGCGCCTCCACCGCAGCGGCCTCGGGCCACAATGGCGCCTTTCGCGAGACAGGGAGCATGAACGCCGTGGCCTACTGGCACCGCACCGCAGCACACACCTTCACCCCCACCGAGCACGTCGGCGGCGCCTGGGACCTTCGCACCCAGCACATCGCTCCCGCGCTCGGGGTGCTCGCGCACGAGGTGGAGCGCGACCGCGACCGGCGGCGCGGAGCGGACCTGGTGATCAGCCGGCTCTCCTACGACATCCTCGGCACCGTCCCGCTCGCCGCCATCGACGTCGAGGTCGAGGTCCTGCGTCCCGGCCGCACGATCGAGCTCGTCCAGGCGACCGCACGCAGCGAGGGCCGCGCGGTGGTCGTGCTGCGCGCCTGGCTCACCGAGCCGTACGACACCGCGGCGCTGGCGGGCACCGCGGTCGAGCCGATCCCCGGGCCCGAGCAGACTCCGCCGTGGGACATGGCCGGCCTGTGGCGAGGAGGGTTCATCGCGTCGATCGAGGCGCGTCGTACCGAGCACGCCCCGGGCCGGGCGAGCGCCTGGTTCCGTACGCCGCACGCCCTGGTCGCCGACGAGGAGGTCAGCCGCTTCGCTGCGACCGCCGGGATGATCGACGTCAGCAACGGCACCGCGGTGCGGGCCGACCCGGCGAAGGTCGCGTTCCCGAACCTCGACGTGACCGCGCACTTCCACCGCCACCCGGTCGGCGAGTGGGTCGGCCTGGACGTCACGGTCACCTTCGGCGCCACCGGCATGGGCCTGACCTCGGCCGTGCTGCACGACGAGCAGGGCCCGGTCGGCATCGTCGCGCAGACCCTCACGGTGCGCCCACCCGCCTGACCGAGCCAGGGCCGGGTGGGCGGATGGGGCTGGAGGGAAGGTTGGGGCGGTCCCTTAACCTGTCGCCACCTCGGACTCTCGGACCCAAGGAGCAATGTGCCGTCGACCTCGTGGCCCCGTCTCGTGCCCCGACTCGCCCTGACCCTCGCCACCACCGGTCTCGTCCTCGCCGTCGCGGCGGCCCTGCTGCCGCCTCCGCCGGCCTCGGCGGCGAGGGCCACCGCGCTGAAGCTGAGCAGCACCGCCGCCGACTTCCGCTCCGGTGAAGAGGTGTTCCTGCGGGTCGAGGCGCGCCGCGGCGGTCGAGCGATCGCCAAGGTCAAGATCCGTGTCCTGTCCCGCACCGGCAACGGCTCCTGGCGCGAGGTCGCGCGGAAGACGACCGGCTCCGGCGGCACGGTGGTCGTCTCGGACCGGCCCAGCCGCACGACGACCTATCGCGCGGTGACCGTCGAGCGCAAGGTCGGCTCCCGCAGCATCAAGGTCGCCCGCACCACGCGCGCCCGGACGTTGGCGCAACGCCAGGAGGCCCTGGCGCAGGTGACCGGCCGGGCGCGCGGCGCGGCCGTCACGACGCGTCGCCTCGGGTCCCAGGTCGTCTACCAGCGGCACGCCCGCGCCGTGGTGGCCCAGGTCGGGAGCTCCACCTGGCTGGTCCGCGGCCGGATGCTGAAGGCCTACCTCCGCAAGGGCGGCGTCGAGGGCCGCCTGGGCGCGCCCGTGGTCGACATGCGCTGCGGGCTGCTCGAGGGTGCGTGTGTGCAGCGCTTCCAGAACGGCGCCATCTACCTGAACAACAAGGCCCGCAAGAAGGTGGCGGTCGCCTACGGCCGCACCAAGGCCACCCCGATCCTCGCCGCGGCGCTGTCCCAGCGCGGCTACCGGGAGCCGACGTACCGGGGCAGCAAGTACGGCAAGTGGGTGGGCAGCAAGCAGCCCTGGTGCGGGATCTTCCTCGCCTGGGCCAGCCACGCCAGCGGCAGCGGGGACGCGATCCCGCGGGCCAAGAGCTTCCCCGCGATGATCTCCAAGGTCCGGGCCCGCGGCCAGGTCCGCAGCGCCCCGAAGGTCGGCCGCATCGCCTTCATCGGCAGCACCCCGCACCACGCCGTGCTCATCCTCGCGGTGCGCCAGAACACGATCGTGACCCTGGAGGGCAACGTCGGCACCCGAGGCGGCGCCGGGCACCCGCGCGGGGTGCGCAAGTTGGTCCGCCCGCTGTCCTCGGTGAAGTTCTACGCCGAGCCCAGGCTGTGACCGGCGGTCGCTGACCCGCCGCTGGAGACCTTGGCCGCTCCGTACGGTGGAGGCATGCGTATCGCTGTCGTCGGAGGAAACGGGAACATCGCCCGCCTGCTGCACCCCCTTCTCGTCGAGGCCGGGCACACCCCGGTGGCGCTGGTGCGCCGCGAGGAGCAGCGGCCCGGCCTGGAGGCGCTCGGCGCCGAGGTCGCGCTGCTCGACATCGAGGCGTCCGACGAGGACGCCTTCGTCGAGGCGCTGCGCGGTGCGGACGCGGTGGTGTTCAGCGCCGGCGGCGGCCCCGACGGCAACGTCGAGCGCAAGCGGACCGTCGACCTGGAGGGGTCGCTGAAGTCGATCGCCGCCGCCGAGCGGCTCGGCATCCGCCGGTTCCTGCAGGTCTCGGCCATCGACGTCGACTCCCCCGTTCCCGCCGAGGCCGGCGAGGTCTGGGCGGCGTACGTCGCCGCGAAGCGCGACTCCGACGCCGCGCTGCGCGCCAGCGGGCTGGACTGGACCATCCTGCGTCCCGGCCGGCTGGTCGACACCGAGGGCACGGGCAGGGTCGCCCTCGGAGACGACGTGCCCCGCGGCGACGTGCCGCGCGCCGACGTCGCGGCCGTGCTGGCGGGCGTCCTCGAGCGCCCGGAGACCTACGGCAAGCAGTGGAACCTGGTCGGCGGCGACGTGCCCGTGACCGAGGCCATCACCCGCGCGGCGGGCTGACGCTCCCCTCGCCCGGCTCACCGCGGACCAGCAGGTCGAGCACCGCCTCGATCAACGGGGCGAGCTCGGCCTCGTCAGCTCCTCGGCAGGTGCGTCCGCGAGCAGCTGGCCGAACGGGGACTCCCGTTGCCCGACCGCCTCGAGGAGCAGCGCCCCTTCGACCCGAAGTACCGGTAGACGAGCGCCTGGTTCACGCCCGCCTCCGCCGCGATCATCTGGGTGCTCACCCCGTGACTCCCGTGCTCGGCGACCAGGCGCCGTGCGGCGTCGAGGAGGTCGGCGCGGGTGCGCGGCACACGACGTCGATACCGAGATGGTTGCCGCTGTCATCTATTCTGCTCAAGTATTTGACTGACTACTTACTTGAGAACGGTTCGATGACACTCACCTCCGACGTACCGGCGCCCACGGCCCCCACCCCGGGCCGGACCGCCTCGCACCCCACCGCGGTGCTCCTGGTGCTCTCGCTGTCCACCTTCGCCATCGTCGTGATGCAGAGCATGGTGATGCCGAGCCTGGCGAACATCTCCGCCGCGCTCGACGTCACCACCGTGCAGGGCTCCTGGTTGATCACCGCCAACCTGCTGGCCGCCGCCGTCTTCACGCCACTGTTCGGCTCGCTCGGCGACGCGCTGGGCCGCAAGCGGATCCTGCTGGTGGTGCTCGCCCTGACCACCCTGGGCTCGGTCGTCGTCGCCACCGCGGGCGGCCTCGGCGTCGCGCTCGTCGGACGGGTCCTGCAGGGCACGGGCATGGCCGCGATGCCGCTGGCGATCGGCGTGATCCGCTCGGTCTTCCCCGCCGAGAAGGTGCCCTCCAGCGTGGCGCTCCTCTCCGCGCTCACCGGCGTCGGCGCCGGCGCCGGCCTGCTCTTCTCCGGCCTGCTGCTCAAGGCCGGCATGAGCGGTCAGGGCATGTTCTGGCTGGCCGCCCTCGTCACCGCCGGCGGCTTCGTCGGAGCCGCGACCCTGATCCACCTCGCCGAGCACCAGCGCACCGACTTCCACCTCGACGTCGCCGGGCTGCTCACCCTCAGCGGCGGCCTCGTGTGCCTGGTGCTGGGCATCAACCGCGGCCCCGAGTGGGGCTGGACCTCCGGCTCGGTGCTCGGCCTGTTCGCCGGCTCGGTGGTGCTGCTGGCAGCCTGGCTGTTCAGCGCAGGCAGGGCCAAGCAGCCGCTGGTCGACATCACGATGATGCGTCACCCGGTCGTGCTCGTCAGCAACCTGACCGCCTTCATCCTCGGCGCGGGCATGTTCAGCGCCTTCGTGCTGGTCATCCAGTGGGTCCAGACCCCCGGCGCCGTGGGCTACGGCTTCGGCACCGACGCCCTCGGCGCGGGCCTGACCCTGCTGCCGCTGACCCTGGGCACGCTGGTCGCCGCCGCCGCGGTCTCCGCGCTGATCAAGCGGGTCGGCCCCAAGTGGCCGCTGGTGCTCGGCGCGGCCGTGGCCACCCTGACCTACGTCTTCATGCTCGTCTGGCACACCGAGCACTGGCACTTCTACGTCGCCGCCGGCCTGATGGGCCTGGGGCTGGGCCTGTCCATGGGCGCCATCCCGACGCTGCTCAACAACAGCGTCGCGCCGGAGCAGACCAGCATCGTCAACGGCGTCAACGCCACGCTGCGCTCCATCGGCGGCTCGATCGGCACCACGGTGGCCAGCGCCATCCTGGCCGCACACGCGATGGAGACACTGCCCCTGCCGACCGAGAACGGCTACCTGGTGGCGTTCGCGGTCTCGGGCGGCATCTGCGCGCTGGCCGTGGTGGCGGCCCTGCTGCTGCCCTACCGGCACCAGCGCACGGCCCCGGAGGGCATCCTGGCCTGACCCCGCCGGCCTTGACGGGTCGGGCACGTCCCCGGTCCGTCAAGGCTCGCGTGATTCGCTGCGGCCGGCGCCCCTCCTCCGTCACGATGCCCGCATGAAGGTCAACGACAGGCGGGTCGTGGTCACCGGGGCGTCGAGCGGCATCGGCGCGGCCCTCGCGCGCGAGCTCGCCGGGCGAGGTGCGCGCGTGGTGCTGGTGGCGCGCACGCGCAGCGCCTTGGAGGCGCTCGCTGCCGACCTGCCCCACGCCGAGGTCGTCTGCGGTGACCTCTCCACGTCCGAGGGATGCACCCGGGTCGCCGACGAGGTGCTCGCCGGCGGCGTGCCGGACGTGGTGGTGCACAACGCCGGCGCGGGACGCTGGCTGGCCGTCGACGAGACCCCCGCCGGCGAGGCCGCCGCGATGATGGCGGTGCCCTACCTGGCGGCGTTCGAGCTCACCCGGGCACTGGCCCCGGCCATGATCGCGCGCGGCAGCGGACAGCTGGCCTACATGACGTCGGTCTCCGGCTTCCTGCACGTGCCCGGCTCCGCGGGCTACTCCGCGGCGCGGTGGGCGATGCGCGCCCTGGCCGGCCAGGTCCGTGCCGACCTGCGCGGCACCGGCGTGGGCGTCACCCTGCTCGCACCCGCCGAGGTGGACTCGCCCTACTTCGAGCACAACCCCGGCACCCAGGAGCGGATCCCCAAGGCCGGCATCCTGCTCGGCGGGCGCAGCTCGACCCCGGTCGTGGCCCGGCTGTGCGCCGACGCGATCGAGTCGGGGCGTCGTACGGCGATCGTGCCGCGGCAGGCGGCGCTGGTGGTGCGGACCACTCCCCCGGCGGTGCTCACCTGGCTCGCGGGCCGCACCGGCTGGCGGCGACGCTGAGCGTCCTCGGCGGTCGCCTGCCTCAGCCGTGGGTGAGGCGGCACCGGGCGAGGAACGCCTGGTCGCTGCGGGACTCCAGAAGCTCGACGAGCACCCCGTCGGCGCTCGTGCCGTAGCAGACCGCGGCGATGCCGCCGCTGGACTCGGTGACCGGGTGGTGCCAGCCGACCCCGTCGGGGCGGTCCAACGCGGCGCGCAGCTCGGCGATGCCGGCCACGTCGAGGCACAGGTGGTTGACGCCCAGGTCCACCGCGGCCGCCGGTGCCGCGTCGGCGCCGGCGACCACCTCGACCCGCACCGGGCCGGGCACGGCCGGGAGCGGGTGCGCGGCGACGTCGGGCACCTGGACCCGCACGCCGACCAGGCCTCTGCCGGCCCCGTCGGCCGGCACCAGCCGCACCGGGGTGCCGTCCGGGCAGCGCACCCGGTCCGCATCCGCTGACCCGTCCCCTGATTCGTCCGACGTGCCGCCGGCGGCGACGGCCTGAACCAGGGCCTGGGCGACGTCGTCGACGGCCCAGGTCAGCTCCACGACACCGGGTGCGCCGGCGGGTCGCGGCTGCGGCACGGGGGTGGCGAACGCGAAGAGCTCGAGGAAGGCGGTCTCGGTGCGCAGCAGCAGCACGTCCGCGGAGGTGTCCGTGGTCGCCAGCGACTCGTCCGCCGGGGCGGTGCCCACCGGCCAGCTCCAGCCGCCGTGGTCGTGCGCACCGAGGCCGTCGATCCAGAAGGTGCGTGCCCGGTCGAGGTCGGCGACGCTGATGCCGACGTGGTTGAGCGCGACGACTCCCGTGTGCTTCACGTGCGCACCCTAGTCACGCCCCGCCGGGCTGGTGGCGTGCTCGCCACTCCTCGGCCAGCAGCCCGTAGGCGTAGCTGTCGAGCCAACCCGCGCTGCGGTGCAGGGACTCGGCGAGGGCGTGACTCTCCCGGCGCATCCCGATCCGCTCCATCAACCGCCACGACGGCTCGTTGTCGGCGAAGCACTGCGCCACCACGCGGCGCAGCCCGAGGTCGGTGAAGCAGAACGCCACCAACGCATCCACCGCCTCCGTGGCCAGGCCCCGGCCGCCGTACGACGGATCGATCGCCCAGCCGATCTCGGCCTGGGTGCGGGCAGCGCTCGCGAGGACCTCCGCCTGCGCCCAGGCGTCCTGCAGGTGCAGGTACAGGTCGCCGACCACCGCGCCGTCGTGCTCGACGACCAAGGTGCGCTCCCGCCGGAACGGCTCGGCGAGCAGGCCGGACCACTGCTCGAGCGAGACCGGCGCGAACGTCAGCCACTCATACACCTGGGGCAGCCGCCGGTAGGCCCAGGTCGCCTCGGCGTCGGCGAGGGTCGCCGGCCGGATGGTGGTGCGCGGCGTCCGCAGGTGGACCCGGGCGGCTGCGTCGCTCACCGTGGGCCTCCTGGGTCGTCCCCGGGCTGCGAGGAGCCGGATTGCGAGGCGTCGTGCAGCGCGGCGGCGAGCGGGAGCCGGCACCGGAACACCGCCGGCAGGACCGCGAGGACCACGAGCGCGACGCTGCCGCTCAGGATCTTGTCCAGCACGGAGGTGAGCAGGTTGGCGGTGACGACGGAGGTGAACAGCGTCGAGCCGGTCGCCTGGATGTACTCGTACAGCGCGTCGGTGCCGTGCCGCGTCGTACCGGCGAAGAGGAAGGTGATCAGCGGCGCTGCGATCGCGGTGGACAGCGCGGCGACGCCGATGTTCAGCGAGAGGTAGCGCCCTACGGTCCTTCCCGCACCCCAGCGCACGCCGTAGCCCCACGCCAGCGCGCCGGCGACCTGGACGAGCCCGAAGTAGAGCGCCTCGGTGCCGTGGCCGAGCGCATAGGTCCCGATCACGGTGAGGTAGCCGAGCGCCGCGCCCCGCCAGGGCCCGAGGGCGATCGCGGCGATCGCGGTCCCGGTCATGTCCAGGTAGAGCTGGACGGGCATCACGTCGGTGATCCAGGAACCGAGGTGGTTGAGCCCGAGACAGACGGTCAGGAGCAGCAGCACCTGCCTCGGCGAGGGACCCGCCGGCATGTCGCAGCGGGCGACCGGCGTCTCGGCCTGGACAGGCTCCACGGCCGGAGCCGGCTCCTCCCCCTCGCCGTACGACGCCTCCCCGCCCGCTTGCTCGGCCCGCACCGGGCTGCGGCGAGAGGCGTCGATCCACTCCTGCACCAGGTCCTCGGGGGCGCCGAGCGCCGCCCCGATCTCGCGGACCAGCTCCAGGTTGATCCGGCGGTGGTCGGCCATGAACACGTCGTAGACGGTGGTCCGACCGATCCTGGCGGCGTAGGCGTCCTGCCCGCGTGCGATCCGTGCGGCACAGATCCGCTCGGCGATCACGCCGTAGCTGGGACTGCCGGCCTCCTCCCGGAAGGCCCGGAGCTCACCCTTCAACGCGGCCCAAGGCCCCTCGAGCGCGCGCTCGACACCGACGTCAGCCCCCAAGACAGCCCCCTGCGATCTCCCTATTCATGAAGAACGTCGAGGATAAGCGGCCCGACCCGGTCCCCGCGCCACTTCGCGGAGGTGCTCGGATTTTCCGCTCACAGGCCCGCCCACGACGCCGACCCCGTAGTCGACCGAACGGTTGTTCTCGTCGAATACGCCCATTGACTGCCACAGGACAACTGTGACTACAGTCACATGAGCATCCGAACGAACGGTCGGCTTCAGTGGCGATGCGCCATCCTCGGGCCCGCCTCGAAGGACCGGAGGAACCGACGATGCACGCAGGCGACTTCCCGCTCACCTTGACCCACGTGCTCCGGCGAATGCGCACCGTGCACGGGGGCAGCGAGGTCGTCACGCAGGTCGACGACGACGGGCGCACCGTCCGTACGACGTACGCCGACCTCGGTGCGCGCATCGACAGCCTCGCCGCCGGGTTGCGGAGCCTGGGTGTCGATCAGGGCGACCGGGTCGCGACCCTGGCCTGGAACTCCCAGGAGCACCTCGAGGCCTACTACGCGGTCCCCTGCCTCGGCGCCGTGCTCCACACCGTCAACCTGCGCCAGTCGCCTGAGCAGGTCGCCTACACGATCAACCACGCCGGCGACCGTGTCCTGATCGTCGACGACTCGCTGGTGGCCGGCATCGCCGCCGTGCTGCCCGAGCTGCGCACCGTCGAGCACGTCGTCGTCATAGGCGCTAGGGACATTGGTGACACCGACGGCACCGACGGCACCGGCGACATCGGTGGCGTCCCGCAGGTGATCCGCTACGACGAGCTGCTCGCCGCACACCAGGGCGCCACCGTGGAGTGGCCGGAGCTGGACGAACGGCTCGACGCCGCGCTGTGCTACACCAGCGGCACCACCGGCAACCCCAAGGGTGTGGCCTACACCCACCGCACCCTGATGCTGCACACGCTGGTGATGGGGGCGCACGACACGTTCCGGGTCTCCGAGCAGGACCGTCTGCTCTCGGTCGTCCCGATGTTCCACGCGATGGGCTGGAACATGCCGTACATCGCGGGGATGCTCGGGGCGGACCTGATCCTGCCCAAGAGCTACCTGCAGCCCGCCCACCTGGTCCGACTGATCGAGGACGAGAAGATCACCGGCTCCTCGGGCGTGCCCACGATCTGGATGGACGTGCTGCGTCACGCCGACGAGCACCACAGCGACCTGAGCACGCTGTCGAACGTGCTGGTCGGCGGCACCCAGGTCCCACCGACCCTGATGCGGGCCTTCGACGAGCACTACGGCGTCAGTATCGTCCAGGGCTGGGGCATGACCGAGATCCTGCCCGGGGCCACCGTCGCCCACGACCCGCCGCGCCCGAGCGGCCAGGATCGCTGGACCCGGCGCGCCATGGCGGGTCGGATCAGTCCGCTCTACGAGGTCCGGATCACCGACGAGGCGGGCGACGTGCTGCCCTCCGACGGCATCGCCGTCGGGGAGATCGAGATCCGGGGCCCGATCGTCGCCACCGAGTACTACCGCAACCCCGAGGCCACCGAGGCGACGTTCCACGACGGGTGGCTGCGCACCGGCGACGTGGGCACGGCCGACCAGCGCGGCTGGCTGCGGATCACCGACCGGGCCAAGGACGTCATCAAGTCCGGCGGCGAGTGGATCTCCTCGGCCGACCTCGAGTCCGGCCTCCTGGCGCACCCGGCCGTGCTCGAGGCCGCGGTGATCGCGGTGCCCGATCCCCGGTGGAGCGAGCGCCCCCTGGCCTGCGTGGTCACCACCACCGACGTCGCTCCCGAGGAGCTCAACGAGTTCCTCGCGGACCGCTTCGAGAAGTGGTGGCTGCCCGACAGCTACGTCTTCCTCGACGCTCTGCCCCGCACCGGCACGGGGAAGTTCGACAAGAAGGTGCTGCGCTCACGCCTCGCCCACGGCGAGACGGACACCTGAGACCCCCGACCTCGAGGAGACCGGCATGACGTACCCGAACGAAGGCCAGCTGTTGGACCTGACCGCCCAGGAGCTGCTGCACACCACCCGCAGCGTGCGGCTGCGGCTCGACTTCGACCGCCCCGTGCCGGACCACCTGATCTCGGAGTGCGTCGAGACCGCACTCCAGGCGCCCTCGGGCTCCAACCGGTGGCTGATGCAGTTCCTGGTCGTCACCGACCCGGACAAGCGCGCCGCCTTCGGCGAGATCTACCGCGACGCCTTCGAGCAGCAGTACAAGAAGCTGCCGACGTACATCGGCGCTGTCGAGAAGGCCACCCCCGAGGCGAACGAGTCACAGGGCCGTACGACGCGCTCGGCGGAGTTCCTGGCCGACACCTTCCACCGCGCGCCGGCGATCGTGCTCGCGTGCGCGGTCGGCCGCGCCGAGGGCGGCGCACCGATCGCCAAGACCACCCTGCTCGGCAGCGTGCTGCCGGGCATGTGGTCCTTCATGCTGGCCGCGCGCCTGCGCGGCCTCGGCACCTCCTGGACGACCGTCGGCCTCTTCCAGGAGCAGCGGGTGCACGACCTGTTCGGCATCCCGATCGACTCGGTGACCATCGGGTCGATGTCCCCGCTCGCCTTCACCAAGGGCATCGACTTCAAGCCGGCCCTGCGGCCCTCACCCGACGAGGTCATCCACTGGAACCAGTGGTGAGCCGGGCCGTCCCCACGCTGCACGCACCCACCCACCGATAGAGGAGATCCGATGTACAAGCTCTACGCGTTCTGGTCCGCCCCCAAGGCCGAGGACGTCGCGGCCTTCGAGGAGCACTACGAGAAGGTGCACTTCCCCTTGGCCGCGCGCGTCCCGCACCTCGAGTCGATCGCGGAGTCCGTCACCTCCGACTCGTTCGAGGGCGCCGAGCCGCTGCACTACCGCATCGCGGAGATGGCGTTCGCGGACCGCGAGGCGTTCCAGGCCAGCACCGGGTCCCCGGAGTGGGCGGAGATGCGCGCCGACTCCGGTCTCCTCATCGAGCGCTTCGGGGTGGGCCTCACGGTCGCGATGGGCGACGTGGTCGTCAGCGACCCCCTGCGGGACTAGCCCTCCGTGACCTCCTTCGTGCTCAGCCGCGTCGAGGACGGCATCGGCTTCCTGACGCTGAACGACCCCGACCGGCTCAACCCGGTGACCTTCGAGCGCATCGCGCAGATCAACACCGCGGCGCGTGAGATGTCCGCTCGCGACGACGTGCGCGTCGTCGTGGTCACCGGGGCCGGGCGCTCCTTCTGCGCGGGCGCCGACCTGGCCGGTGAGGACACGTTCCTGACCGACGACTCACCGCCCGCCAGCGGTTCCGTCGTCGCGGCGCCAGGGCTCTGGACGCTCACGGCGATGCCGCAGCCGGTGATCGCCATGATCAACGGCCCGGCCGTGGGCTACGGCCTGGAGCTCGCGCTGCAGGCCGACATCCGGGTCGCGGGCGCGAGCGCGCGCATCGGCCACCCGGCGGCCAAGCTCGGTGCCATCACCGACACCGGGGCGGCGACCTGGCTCCTGCCGCGACTGGTCGGCCCCGGCGTGGCGGCGGAGATCCTCTTCAGCGGCCAGCTGTACGACGCCGAGGCCGCCCTGCGCATGCGGCTGGTGAACCACGTGGTCCCCGACGCGGAGCTCAGCGCGTTCACGACGGAGCTGGCCGCCACGATCGCCGCCAACTCCCCGTGGGCGGTGCGCACCACGAAGCGGCTGCTGTTCAATGCGCTGGAGGACACCTCCCGGGGCGCGGTGCTCGAGCAGTACCTGCACGTCAATGACGGCGATCCCGACTACGACCCGTCGGTCCACCTGGCGCGGTTCCGACGGCGATGACGGCGCCAGTGGTGCCAGTGAGGGCCGCTGGGGCCGCAGCGCGCCGCTGAGGGCGCTCAGCGTCTCCTCCGCCCCAGCACGCCGGACGACGTACGGTCACCGCCTGTTGCGGGGGTGCTGGCGAGCCACCCGCTCGTTGCCGCGCCGGTAGTTGCCGGTCCAGCGGGCCATGACGAGCTGGGGGTCGTCCTCGACCTCGGCGAGGAACTCGGCGGCACGGCTGCCGCGCAGCGTGGCCGCGACCCGTCCGTGATGCGTGATGACCACGCTGCCGTCGGCGCGTCGGGCGTGCTCGAATCCCTCAGCAGGTCCACCCATCCGCCAGACGCTAGCGCCATCTGCCGCGCGCCGCCCACAGGTTTTCCGGCCGCCCGCCGTTCTCGCGAGGCCGACCTACCTGGTCACATGCTCGCCAGGACCTCCGGGCGCCGACCCCGGCCGGAGATGAGCAACGTGAGGGCGATGCCGACGACGGCGTACGCCAGCAGCACCAGGTAGGGACGGGTCAGGTCGGCGGAGTCGAAGTAGACGATCTGACGCACCCCGTCGACGCCGGCACCGGTCGGTATCCAGTCGCCGACCACGCGCCAGAAGGTGGGCATCACGCCCGCCTGGAACGCCCCGCCCGCGCTGGGATTGCCGATGATGACGATCAGCAGGAGCGTCGCTCCGATCCCGATCACCCCGAGCAGCGCCTCGAGCCCGATCGCCACGGCGGCGATCGAGAACGACACCGCAGTACCGAGCAGCCCGAGCTCCCAGAAGTGCCCGGTCTGCGCGCCCAGCAACGGGTCGACGATCAGGGCGCCGCCGAAGCCCGACGCCAGGGCGTAGGGCACCAGCGCGCCCAGCCGCATCGCCGCGGCCCGGATGCTCCGGGGCCGGTCGCCGCGTGCCAGGGCGATCACCGTGGGGAACAGGTAGGAGCCGACGGCCCAGCCGACGACCAGGTAGAAGCCGGTGAGGCCGCGGGCGTCGCCGCTCTGGAACGGGACCAGGTCGTCCTTCTCGACGGTGCGCTGCTGCTCCTCGACCACCTTGGTGAGGACGCCGGAGGCGGCCTCCTCCACCGAGTCGCCGCCGCCGGAGGCGACCAGCAGCAGGTCGCTGCTCTGCTCGGGACGCAGCACCAGGGCGGCGACCTGGTCGCCGTTGCGGACGTCGGCGCGAGCCTTGGACTCCGAGTCGGCGAGGGAGGCGTCCAGGGGGTTGCCGGAGAGCCGGTTGAGCTGGTCGACCAGCTGCTGGGCCTGGGCGCGCGCCGCCTCGGGGGCCACCACCTGCACCTTGAGGTCGTGCGGCGTGGGGTCGTGGAACGCAGCGACGTAGCTGAAGATGAAGGCGAACTGCAGGAAAAGCACGCCGATGACCCACGCCACGGCCCGGATCATCGAGCCTCGTGGGTCGATCGCCACCCTCGCCGTGGACCCCTGGTGCTCGGGCCCTGTCTGGTCGGGATCCTGCCGAGTCGGATGGGTTGTCATGGCGTCTCTCCCTCGCCGTTGCGCCGGTTCCGCGCGACCCTGGCGCGGACGTCGTGCGGCGGCCGAAGCAGCTGCTTGGGCCCGAGCGCCCTGGCACCCCACTGTAAGCGCGTTCTCCCCCACTGGCACCCGTGCTTTTTGGGGTATCCAGGCACCTGGCGGAGCGGCAGGCCGAGTCGGTGTCGCCGCCGGCGCGGGCTAGGGTGACGAGGTCGAGGACCACCCCCGTCGGTCCCCCCGCGGACCACCGGCTCCGACTCGCAGCGACCTCCTGGAACCACTCCGATGCCCTTCACCCTCGCCGCCCCCGTGCACAGCGAGCTGCTGATCAAGAAGAGCCGTTTCCTCGGCTGCGTCGAACCGGTCACCGGCCGCGAGCAGGCGCTCGCCCGGGTGCAGGAGCTGTGGGCCGAGCACCCCGGCGCGCGGCACGTGTGCTGGGCGTTGCTCGCCGGCGGGCACTCCGCCGCCCACGACGACGGCGAGCCCGGCGGCACCGCGGGACGCCCGATGCTGGAGGTGCTGCGCCACCAGGACCTCGAGGGAGTCCTGGCCACGGTCGTGCGCTACTTCGGTGGCGTGAAGCTCGGCGCAGGTGGCCTGGTGCGCGCCTACACCGACAGCGTCGCCCGTGCCCTCGACTCCGCCGAGCGCATCCCCCTGCTGCGGATGCGCACCCTGACGGTCGAGGTCGATTACCCCTCCGAGGGCGTCGTACGACGCGAGCTCGACGCCCACGGCGCGACGCTGGAGGACGTGCAGCACGCGGCAGGCGTGACGATGGTGCTCCAGGTCGCCGAGGACCGGGCGGACGCCCTCATCGCGCGGATCGCCGACGCCACCAGCGGCCGCGCCGTGTGGGGCTCCTGACCGCGCGGACGCTGGCCAGGGAGCCTCGTCGACCAGCAGAAAACGGGCCGCTCAGCGCCTGTTGCGGGGATGCTGGCGAGCCACCCGCTCGTTGCCGTGCCGGTAGTTCCCGGTCCACCGGGCCATGGCCAGCTGGGGATCGTCCTCGACCTCGGCGAGGAACTCCGCGGCGCGGCCGCCTCGCAGCTTCGCCGCCACCCGGCCGTGGTGCGTGATGACCACGCTGCCGTCGCCGCGGCGGACGTACTCGAATCCCTCTGGAGAGCCACCCACGTGCTGGATGCTAGTGCTCACCGGGTCATTGCGCACCGCTCAAGGGACTGGTCTGAGCGCCGATCCGGCCGTGTCAGGCCGGCGGCGGGTTCGGTGTCACTCACGCGGCGCGGCGGATGGCCGCGGCATACCTGAGCGAGGGGATTTTCGTCTGCTGGCGGCCCCACCCACAGGGAGAGCAGCGCAGCCTTGGGTGGCGGAGCCGAGGGAGCCGTTGCCCCGGCCCGAGGAGGCGATGACCCATGACCGTGCCCACCAGCCTGCGCCGCGACGGCTGGGAGGTGGTCCCAGCGGTGCGCCCGACGTGGGAGGCGCTGATGCGGACCGACCCGTACGCCCTGCCGTCCCAGGCTCCGGCCTGGGTGGACGCGCTGTGCGCGACCGAGCCGTACCGGGACTGCTCGCTGCAGCTGCGCAGCCCCGAGGGCCGTCGGCTCGTGCTGCCGATGGTGCGGCGCACCGGCGTCCCCGCGTCGGCGGCCACCCGCTCGTCGATGCCCGGCCGGTGGGCGAACGGCGGGCTCATCGCCGAGGACGGCGTCCACGAGGCCGCCGACGCCCGAGCCGTGGTCGCGCTGCTGGCCGGGTCCGGACCGCTGGTGATCGTGCCCAACCCCCGCCTCGACGACCGGTGGCGATCCGCGGCGCCCTGGTCGTACGCGACCGGCAAGCACAACTACGAGGTCGACACCACCGGCGGCTTCGAGGAGGTGTGGAAGCACGGGTTCGCCAGCTCGGTACGGCGCGCGGTGCGCAAGGCCGAGCGCAGCGACGTGGTGGTGGAGCGCGACACCACCGGCCGGCTGCTGCCCCTGTTCGTGCCGCTGTATGAGGAGTCGGTCCGACGTTGGGCCGAGGGCAGCGGCATGCCGGCGTGGCTCGCGTGGCGGCGGGCCGCCCGGCTGGAGTCGCTGGACAAGCTCCAGCGGGTCGCGCGCGGGTTCGGCGAGGCGTGCGCGACGTGGATGGCCTTCGTCGAGGGCCGGCCCGCGGCCGCCATCATCGTGCTCACCAACGGCCCCAACGTCGAGTACTGGCGGGGCGCGATGAGCCTGCCGCTCGCCGGCCCGGTCCGCGCGAACGACCTGCTCCACCGCCTCGCGATCGAGGACGCCTGCACCCGTGGCGGCGCCCGCTACTCCTTCGGCATCAGCACGCCGGGCACGAGCCTGGCGCGCTTCAAGGAAGGCTTCGGTGCCACGGCCGTGCCGTACGCCGGCTACGTCCTCGAGCGGTTCCCCGTACGACGCGCCACCCGCACCACTCGCCGGCTGGCGCGTCGCAGCGTCGTCGCGGTGACCTCCCGCGCGCACGCCCGCGGCTGACAGCGGTCCCGGCGCCCATCGGCACGGGCGAGTTGCCCGGATCCGACGAGGCCGAGCCTCAGGCCGGCTCGGGCGCTCGGCCCTCGAGGCGGTGGAGGTCGGGCAAGCGGCGGCGCAGCACCATGTGCGTGGTCACCAGGACGGAGGTCAGCGCCGCCCACACGCACCACAGCGACGCGAAGGCCTGGGTGTAGACGACGGCGACGACCGTGAGACCGACGAGGTTGACCAGCCCGAACGCGACGATCGAGGTGTAGCCCGAGAGCACCGACGGGCCGATCACCGCCACGACGTAGAGCACGGCCCACATCGGCCCGTAGGTCAGGCCCACGTCGTAGACGAGCGCGTGCGGCTCCTCCCGGACGACCAGCGGACCGCTGAGCACCGCCCAGAGCAGGTAGGCCGCGACCACCCCGCCGAGCACGACGAACGGCGACACACGCCGCCGCCGCCCCTTGGGCTCGAGGAGCAGCACCGCGAGCGGCACCAGGATCGGGAGGACCGGAAAGGCGAAAAGGACGTAGGCCATCGCCGCAGCGTGCTGGACCCCGGGCGAGACGATGTCGGACGCGCTGTCCCACACGAGGGCCTCGGTCAGCTGGTGGAGCGCGAAGAGCAACGGCAGCGACGCGAACGGCAGCTCACGCAGCGTACGCACCTCACGCAGCGAGACCGCGGCGACCGGGAGCAGGACGACTCCCGCGGTCACGTCGGCGGCCACCGAGAAGCACACACCTCGACGCTACCCGCCCAAGCGAACCGGGCGGCGCTGGCGCCCTCAACGGCCCGCGCGCCCGCGCGCCCCCGGTCTGCTCGGTCGTTCGAACAGCTGGAGGACGCCACCCACCACGAAGAACAGCGAGCCGGCGAAGGTCCCCCAGTTGGCGAGGCCGGCGTTCACCGCGGTGGAGGTCGCCGGCTGGACGAACGAGGCGAGCCCGGCGAGGAAGAAGATGATCGACCCGACCTGGTTCACGCTGGCGATCCACCAGCCGAGGTCGTTCACGATCCGCCAGATCCACCCGTGCCCCACCTCGACCAGGGCCAGGTGGCCGGAGACCAGGAAGCAGACGCACCCGAGGATGTCCGGGCCCCAGACCCAGCTGTCGGTCTGCCGCGGGGTGAGGTCCGAGGCGTACGACGCCAGGAGGCTCACGCCGAAGATGATCGTGCCGCCGAACAGCACCGCCGCACTGAGCCACCCGATCCGCTGCGGCTCGAAGGCGAACCACCGCCAGCCCCGCGCGGTCAGTGCGCCGTCCGCGCCCAGGTCGGTGGGCGCGTTGGACGCCTGCAGCAGGGCGACGTAGCCGCCGAGACTGAAGAGCACGCCGCCGGCGACGTAGACGGTGTCGACGTCCGGTGTCGTCCCGACCTGCAGCTGCGCCAGCAGGGCGCCGAGCGCGAAGAGCACCGCCCCCACCGTGGTGGCGGACGTGGCGACCAGGTTGGCTCGGGCCATCCGGCGAGCGACCGCCGGTTCCGTCTCGACGAACCCGGCCACCCTGCCCGCCGCATCGAGGAGCTGGATCCGACCGCGCCGCCGCGCGGAGCGCGAGTCCCACTGCGCCATGGTGCCGTTGGCGGCCCGCCAGGTCACCCGGGTCGCGAAGGGACCTGTTCGCTCGACCTGGTGCAGGTCCCAGCTGGCCGGGTGCGCCCGTGGGGCATCCCGGGGAGCTCCCAGCTGTTGCGCCATGGTCTCGACCCTAGGTCGTGCTCCGCACCGGCGGCGTTTCGCACCGCGACAGACCGCAGGACGCCCCGGTTGGCCGCAGTGTCCCAACCGGCGGCGTTTCGCACCGCGACAGACCGCAGGACGCCCCGGTTGGCCGCAGTGTCCCAAAGCACGAGAGCCGCCCCGACCGAAGTCGGAGCGGCTCTTGTTCAAGAGGGCTGACCCTGGCACCTCGGCCAGGTCGCAATCTGCGAGGGATCTTCTACGAAGATCCCTTCGTGGGGTGTTCGTGAAATGTAGAAGCCCAGGTCAGCGAGCGGTTTCTGCGAAGGCGTCTTGGTGTTTGCACCCATGACCGTCGAAAACTGCACCCATGTCCTGACCGAGCTCGCACTAGAAACCGCCGAAGCCTGGCTGGTCGAGGGCAGGGCACTCGCGTAGCGCCGACCGGGCAAACCGGAGACCGGGTCTGCGGCACGATCAGGTGACAGGTTGACACCCATCCGTGAGCAGACCCCACCCAGGCGTCACATCGGTATGGTCGGCCCTGCGCACAGAGGTTGGACATTGGCGGCGAGCCCCGCCGACGCACATCACAACTAGGGGAACCCATGGCTGAACTCGACGCCGAAAACCTGCCGCTGGAGAAGGTGTTCTCGAGTGACTTCGAGTTCTACATCCCTAGGTACCAGCGGCCCTATGCCTGGGGCAGCGATCAGACCTTGCAGTTGCTGGAGGATCTGGAAGAGGCCCTCGACCGAGGCGACGACGAGGCCTACTTCCTGGGATCCGTCGTTCTCGTCAAGAAGAAGGGCGTCGCACAAGCCGAGGTCATCGACGGCCAGCAGCGCCTGACAACCCTCACCATCTTGATGGCGGTGCTGAGAGACCTTGCAGTCGACAAGAAGGTCCGCGATGGCATCCAGCAACATCTCGCCGACACCAGCAAGGCGTGGAAGACCAACGCCAAGACCAAGCCCCGGCTCACGATCCGAACCCAGGACCGAGAGTTCTTCCGCGACCATGTTCAAGACCCGGCCTCGACGGGCTCGATCGGCACCCTGTCCGACACCGTCGCCGATACCGATCCGCGCAAGGCCATCCGCAACAACGCCCATCTCCTACGGGAGAGGTTGTCGTCATGGCCGGACCAGCGGAGGACCGAGCTCTTCGAGCTGATGCTGGAGCGGACGTTCCTTGTGGTGGTTAGCACGCCTGATCAGGAGAGCGCCTACCGGATCTTCAGCGTGATGAATGCACGCGGCCTGGATCTTTCCCCCACCGACATCTTCAAGGCTGATGTCATCGGCGCGATCAGCGAGGACCAACAGGACGCATACGCCGACAAGTGGGACGCCGAGGAAAGTGATCTCGGCCGCGACGGTTTCACGGACTTGTTCCGTGACATCCGCACGCTCCGCACCCGCGACCGTGCCAAGCGGGAACTTCTCAAGGAGTTTCCCGAGCAGGTCCTGAACAAGTATCTGGCGAGCGGTCAGGCCACGAACTTCGTCGACGACGTCCTAGTGCCCTACTCCGACGCGTTCGAGCTCGCAGAAATCTCGTACTTCGTGGAATCAGCTCCCGAGTGGGCCGCCGTCAACGAATGGCTGCGCCGGTTGAGGCAACTCGACAACAAGGACTGGCGCCCCCCTGCCCTGTGGGCACTACGGCATCACGGGCACGACCCCAGCTACCTCGCCGAGTTTTTCAGATTGCTCGAGCGCGTTGCCGTTTGCTCAATGCTCCGCGGCGAGTACGCAACCCCGAGAGCTGAGCGATACCTAGATCTTCTCAAGGAGCTCGACGGCCAAGCCGGTCTCGGAGCTTCCAAGTTCTTGGTCCCAGACGACGAGAAGGCGGAGGCGCGAGCGGCACTCGAAGGCGAGATCTACCGCACCCTCCGCTCGGTGCGGAGGAAATACGTCCTTACGCGCCTCGACAGCCTGCTCGCGAAGGAGTCGGGGGTCACCTATAACCACAAAATCATCAGCGTCGAGCACGTGCTTCCGCAGAATCCTGCCGAGGGCAGCGAATGGATGACGCTGTTCAGCGAGGACGAGCGGCGCTTCTGGACGCACCGGCTGGGAAACTTGCTGCTCCTAAACAAGCGAACGAACTCGGCGGCGAACCGCAAGCCGTTCAAGCAGAAGAAGAAGAGCTACTTCCAGAGCAAGGGCGGCGGCACCAACTTCCAGCTCACGGCGCAGGTGCTGAGCGAGTCGGCGTGGACACCTGCCGTCGTGAAGGCTCGGCACGAAGAACTGCTGGGTCGCCTATTCACCGAGTGGGACCTGACCTGATCAACGCTTCAACTATTGCCGCGGGAGGTGAAGATCAGGCTCTGCAAGGTTTTGATCGATCCTTCTCGTCCAGCGCAGCAGCGCGCCGTCGGGAACAGTTCGCGGCCGCGCGGGCAAGCCTCAAGCGAACTTGTCCGCCCTTCTGAACCGTCGAGGGCCGACTCCACGGGTGGCCGGCCACGAGCAAGTGGTCAGACGCTGGGCTATACGGGGGCTGGCGATGCGTTTTCAATGATCCCGCTGAGCCAGTCGAGCAACGGCCCCAGAACTCGCCCAGGGTTGTCATGGGCGTCGAGCCACTCGTCGACGAGCAGCGCGGGAAGGTGGGGCTGGAGCTTCCCGGACTTGTTGTTCGTCGAGTTCCAACCCTTTGACCCGAGCCACTGCGCCATCTGTTCGTGGCCATCGGCATCGCGAAGTAGCTGCTCGGCGAACGCTCTGTCGATTGCCTGATGCCCAGAGGGTCCGAGTGCATCGACTAGCCCGGTGAGGCCGAACATGTCGAGCAGCAGGCCCTCGAGATCGGCAGCAAGGACGAAGGCGTCGTGGGCAGCCAGCTCACCGTTCAACACCTTTTGCCTTGCTATGGCCTCCTTGAGGTTCGAGCTGGCCTTGTCCGACTCTCGATGAATCCGTTGTGTCTTCGACGCACTAGGGGGAACCGAGCGCTCCTTCAGAATCTCAAGGAGCTGGCGTCCGCCCGGCTTGTGGAGCGAGTCGCGATCGGCGAGCACGTACGACCGGACCCCAAAGAGTTCCGCCAGACGAACCAAGTACCGGATCTTTGAGATGCCACTAGCTTCCACCACCGTGATGCCTTGGGCGTAGTGTCCCCCAGGGGCGCCGCACAGCCTGCCCAGCAACTTCTCGAGGGTCGCGTGGTCTCCCTCGCCCTCGACGAAGATGACCGCGTTCGCGAACACCAACTCGCTGTTGGAAGCGGAGCAATACCTCGTCAACCGCCCAGCGTCTGCCGGTTCGAGGTCCGGGCGGTCCCACCAATGCTCGAGCCCACCAGACTGCAGCGGCAGACGAGCGATCTGATCGACGTTGAAGGAGTCGACGAGAACGGAGCTGTGTGTGGTCACCAGAACCTGCGCGTCGTTGGAAATGTCGCGAATGATCTTTGCCATCGCTCGCTGAGTCTGCGGGTGCAGGAATGCCTCAGGCTCCTCGATTGCGAACAACATGTTGCCGCCTACCTGAGCTTCCTGCGTAGCGACATAGCGCAGGATGCCTAAGACGAGAGCGGACTGGAAGCCCGTACCTCGCTCGGCGACGGAGACTGATACCTCCCCGCCGCTCTCAATGACTGCCTCAGACAACATGCCCCGAAGAGCGTGTCGCGCGTCTGGGAGGCGAAACCGTACGACGTTCTCCTGAAAAGGAAGGTCGGCTCGAATAGCAGCCGCCGACTCATCCAGTACATCCCTGACCAATGACTCGACTGGTGAGATCGCGCTCGCATACTTCTGCTGTAGCGCCGTGCTCCTCTTTGCTCCGTGTCGAACCAACACCGCTTCGAGCGTCTCCAGCAGCCGCTCCAAGGAGTCTGCACCCGTCACTTGCCCATCAGCCACTCGGACCGATGGGATCTTGACGAACTGGAAGCGCTTCAAGACCTCGCCATAGAAAGCTCGCGCCTCGTCAACTCCAGGCTTCTTCGAGGCGTCGAAACTGACGGAGCCAGTTCGGCTTGAGCGAAGACTGATCCAGAACGTTTTGTCGCGACGGACTAGCGGCGCGAAAGCCTCTTCTTCTTCCTCCGTAAGACGGCCAAAGTGAATTGTGATTCGCGACAGAGCGCGAGGACCCTCGTTTGCGTAGTACGCATTCAACGGCTTCAGATCCAGCATGGTGACGTCATCTGGATCGGAGAAGAAGGCTTCGAGCAGGCGCACGAGCGTTGACTTCCCAGCGTTGTTCGGCCCCGCGATGAGCTGGAGTTCGGGGTCCAACTCGATGGAGACATCCTTGAAACCCAACAGTCGTTCGAAGTCGACCCTCATGACGCGCACCAGCGGAAGGCTACCGATCTCGCCCAGCGGTCGGGGCCGAAACCTCGGAACCCGTTGCTCGCCGGTTCTCGCAATAGGCGGTCGAGGCCCTGTTCCGCGGAGTCCAGTTGCGACCTCGCTCCGCGAGGCAGGCCAGAGCGCCGATAACGCCTAGAAATGTCAGCGCTCTCCTCCCTCTGCGATTGAGGTGTGATAGCGGCAGCCGTCCGGGCCGACGGTGTGACCCGCCGCGCGGATCGCGGCAGATCCGGACGCTCTTCAGCCCTGATCCACCGGTCGGGTCAGGCGGTGTGAGCGTGGCGTAGAACGAGAATGCCCTCCTGAGCAGGGAGGATGTCGATTGCGACGTCAACAAACCACTGCTCAAGAGGGACACCTCGTAAGTGAAACCTTCCCACACGATCCGGCCTGTGTTCGACGACCCGAATCTGATGTCGGCCGCCGGTGTGGTGCCGGTGCTGCGGTTGGCCGAGTCGGCTGGCTTCTATGACCTGCTCGAGGGTCTGACGGTGCCCTCGCCCAACGCGGCTGCGAAGACCGCTGCGGTGGTCGGCGGGATGCTCGCCGGTGCGGACTCCATCGACGATCTCGACCTGCTCCGCCACGGCGGGATGGCTCGGGTGTTCACCGGTGTCCGCGCGCCACCCAGCCCATCCCCGCCAAGGCCGCCGTCGACGTGCTGCGCGAGCTGCACCACGTGGTCGTGTGGACGGCGTTCCGCTACTCCACCGACCCCGCCGGGGTGCCGACCGGCGCGGGCATCCTTCATGTGGGCCGAGTAGGTGGAGCCGTCGCCGCCGAGCTTGCGCAGGAACGGGAAGACGCCTTCGCCCACGACCTGATGCATGAGCCCCGCCTCGAAGTTCTTGAACTTTGACCACCGCAGGTCGGCCTGCCCCGGCTGGAAGAGCGGGCTCTCGATCGGCCGGCCGGTCCGGTTGGCCTTCTTCTCGGCCAGCGTCTGGAGGTCGTCGAGGCGACGAATGAACAGGAGGTACGTGATCTGCTCGATCACCTCGAGCGGGTTCGCGATACCGCCGGACCAGAACGCGTTCCAGATGGTGTCGATCTTGCTCTTGAGGTCCCCGGTGATCACACCCGAACTCTAAGCGGCGCCTCCGGCGCTCACAGACAGAGCACGAGAGCCGCTCCGACGGGTGTCGGAGCGGCTCTTGTTCAAGAGGGCTGACCCTGGCACTTCGGCCAGGTCGCAATCTGCGAGGGATCTTCTACGAAGATCCCTTCGTGGAGCTGCGGGGAATCGAACCCCGGTCCTCGAGCGCCGGTCCAGGTCTTCTCCGGGTGCAGTCAGTGGGTGTTCGCTTTACTCGGCCCCGGCGCTCTCACTGACACGTCGCCGACAGGCCCAGCCGGGTTTGAGTCCCGTGTCACCCTCCCGGCGAGAGCGACACAGCAAGTCTCCTAGTCGACGCCTGGGTCCGGGACGGAGACGGATGCCCGGTCAGACGCTTCGATCACTGCTCAGGCAGCGAGAGCGAAGGAACTGCGCTTGGAGTCGGCAGTTATTGGTTTCCAGCGATCGTTTACGAGATGACGCTGGCTTCTCGACCCGCTTCCCCTGGAACAAACGTCCCAAGTCGAAACCGATCAGCCCCTCTGGAGTTGTCAACGACCGCTGCGTGAGCGGCCACGGGTCATGCTACCGGGTACAACAACGAGTCAGCACACGGATATTCCCCGCAGCCGGTACGACGTGCGCGAGTCCCTTCAGGGCTGGGCGCCGTGGGCGAGCAGGGCCTGGCGCAGCTCGTCGGCCTGCCGCGCCTCCCGGATGGTCTTGAGCGTGTTCACCATGAACCGGTTGATGTGCTCGCGACTGACCGCGCAGCGCACCGTGCCCTGCGGGCCGGTAATCGTCAGCGTCCGCATCCCCGGCAGCACGACGTCGTAGCGCACCGTCAGCTGGTGGCACGGCACCCACCATGCGGCCTCGGTCTCGGTGTCGCGGCAGTAGCCGAGGTGTCCCTCGCGCAGCTCCAAGGTGCCGGTCTCGGAGCCCAGCGAGCCGCCGATGCTACCGAAGGCGTTGTCGGCGAAGACGGTCACCCGCCAGATCGGGGGGCCCGACAGCGGCCGCGGCGACGGCCGGCTGACGTGCACCACCCCCACGACGAGCGCGACCGCGACGGCGAGCATGCCGAGAGCCACCGCGCCGAACACGACGAACACCATGAGCGTGGTCAGTGCCATCGCGCCTCGTCCCAGGTCGTCGTACGTCGCCTCAGTCGCGCATGCCCTTGAGCCGCCGGCCGAGCTCGACCACCTTCTCGCGGTCGGCCTCCCGGGAGGCGATGGACTGCCGCTTGTCCCAGGACTTCTTGCCCTTGGCCAGCCCGATCTCGATCTTGGCGCGGCCCTTGACGAAGTAGAGCTGCAGCGGGATGACCGTGTGGCCCTTCTCGCTGACCTTGCGCTCGATCTTGTCGATCTCGGCGCGGTTCAACAGCAGCTTGCGCTTGCGGCGGGCGGCGTGGTTGGTCCACGTGCCCTGCGCGTACTCCGGGATGTGCACGTTGTGCAGCCACGCCTCGCCGTTGTCGATGTCGACGAAGCCGTCGACGAGGCTGGCGCGGCCCAGCCGCAGCGACTTCACCTCGGTGCCCTGCAGCACCATGCCGGCCTCGAAGGTGTCCTCGATGTGGTAGTCGTGGTGCGCCTTCTTGTTGGAGGCGACGACCTTGCGCCCGTTGCTGTCCACGTCCTTCGCACCCGACTTCTTCGCCACGCGCCGATTCTCTCAGGTGTGGCAACCGGGTTCTCGCGGGCCTGGGGTCACAGGTACTGCATGGGGTCCGTGGGCTCGCCGTTGCGCAGCACGGTGAAGTGCAGGTGGCAGCCGGTGGACCAGCCGGTGTTGCCGGAGTACCCGACGACCTGACCGCGGCGCACCTTGGCGCCCTGGCCCACCGCGTAGGAGCTGAGGTGGTTGTAGACGAGGGTGATCGTGGCGCCGTTGACCTTGCCGATGGCCAGGTAGAGCCGGTTGCCGTAGACCTCGTCGTAGTAGGTGTTGACGACCGTGCCGGACTCCCCTGCCCACAGCGGGGCACCGCAGCCGGTGCCGAAGTCGGTGCCGTTGTGCAGGCCGTAGTAGCCGTAGATCGGGTGGATCCGGAAGCCGTACGCCGAGGTGATGCGCCCGGGGCCGGGCCGGGCCAGCAGCCCACCGGTGGCGCCGTTGTAGCTGCCGCCCTGCTTGCGGGACAGCGCCAGGATGCGGGACTTGATCCGCGCCTCGCGCTTCTCCAGCTCCCGCAGCGCCCGCTGGTCCGCGGCACGGGCCTGGACCACCGCCTGGCGCGCGGACTTGGTCTTCGTGACCAGCGAGAGCACCTTCGCCTTGGACTCCGCGGCCTGCTGCACCAGCGAGGCGATGGACGCCACGTTGGCGTCGGCCGCCTTCTTGGCCGAGCGGACCTGGTCGCGGGCGTCGGCGACCTTCTTCTTGCGCTCGGCCATCGCCTCCTCGGCCGCCTCGAGCGAGACCAGCGCCTGGTGCTGGCGGCCGGTGAGGAGGTCGTACGCGGTCTGGCCCATGAGCACGTCGTCGATCGTGCCGCTGCTCATGTAGGAGTCGATCAGGTTCATCCGGGCGTCGTCGCCGGTGGCCATCGTGACGATGGCGTCCTTGCTCGCCACCCGCTGCACGGCCACGTCGGCGCGGGCCTTCGCCAGGTCGGTCTTCGCGACGGCCAGGGCGTTCTCCGCCTGGGTCAGCTTGACCGCCAGCGCGGCCGCGGCGGTGCGGGCCTTGGCCAGCCGGGAGTTCACCGTGGTCAACCGGGTCCGCGCCGCGTCGAGCGAGGTGCGCGCGTTGCGCAGCTGGCGGGAGATCTTCGCGACCCGGGCGCTGGCCTCATGGATCTCGTCCCTCTTCGACGAGATCTTGCCCTGGACCTGGTCCTGCCTCTTCTTGAGGTCGTTGCGGTCGTCGGCCTGGGCCAGCGGTACGGCGAGCCCGGCGACGGCCACGACGCCGACCAGGGCCGTGACCAGGAACTGCGGGCGGGCCCATAGAGGCAACCGGTCGAGGGCACGACTCGGCCACAGGGCGCTGGGGAAGAAGCGCACGGTGAAACCTTCTGCGTTCGGGGAAGAGAACTCGTCGACGTTAACTGCCGAGGATCAGACTTTGACGTATTTGCGGGTCAGTAGGAGTGTCGGGATCAACGTCAGCGCCGGGCCGAGGATGAAGATGCCGGGGATGCCCGGCGGGAAGTACCCGATCAGCGACTGCGCGTAGTCGTCCCAGCCGATCCAGGGCAGGAACTCGACCTGCTCGGCGACGCCCTTCTCGATGCCCCAGTACTGGAACGCCGCCAGCGCACCGGTCGCCAGCACCACGCCGATGACCGCGGTCACCAACGCCTCGAGCAGGAAGGGCAGGGTGATGTACAGCGTGGAGGCACCGACCAGGCGCATGATCGCGATCTCGCGGCGCCGCGCCAGCGCGGCCAGCCGGATGGTGTTGGTGACCTGCAGCAGGGCGGCCAGCAGCAGGAAGCCCGCGCCGATCCAGGAGCCGTACTTGAGCACCTTCATGATGCCGAAGATCTGCCCCAGCGCCTTGCGCTGGTCCTTGATCCCCGAGACGCCGTCGAGGCCCTCGAGGGCGCTGATGATGCCGTCCGCCTTCTCCGGCGTCTTCAGCGTCACCCAGTAGCCCTTGGGCCAGTCCTCCACCGTGATCACCGGGTCGGGGCCCGAGATCGCGCTCTCGGGGATCTGACCGGAGTCGACGGCGTTCGCGAAGCCCTCCTCCTTGCTGAGGAAGCGGAAGGACTCGACCTCGTCGTTGTCCTCGATCTCCTTCTCGATCCGCTCCTGCTGCTCGGCGGTGACCTCACCGCTGGCGCAGTTGGGGTTGTTGGAGGGGTCGTCGGTGATGCACAGGTTGACCAGGATCTTGAGCTCGTCGCCGAGCTTCTCGCTGGCCAGGTCGGCCTCACGCTGGATCAGGATGCCCACGCCCGCCAGGGACAGCGAGACGAAGAGCGTGAGGATGACGGCCAGGTGCATCGAGAGGTTGCGACGCAGGCCGGTTCGGAGCTCGGTGAAGACATAGCGCAGCTGCATGATGGGGGTCTCCTCGCCTCAGTGCTGGAAGCCGTAGCTACCGGAGGCCTCGTCGCGGATGACCTTGCCGTGCTCGAGCTCGATCACCCGCTTGGTGAACTGGTCGACGATCGTCTGGTCGTGCGTGGCCATCACGACCGTCGTACCCGTGCTGTTGATCTCGCCGAGCAGGTTCATGATGCCGACGGAGGTCTGCGGGTCCAGGTTGCCGGTGGGCTCGTCGGCGATGAGGATCATCGGCCGGTTCACGAACGCGCGGGCGATCGCCACCCGCTGCTGCTCGCCGCCGGAGAGCTCGTCGGGCAGCCGGTCGGCCTTGTCCTTCAGCCCGACCATCTCCAGGGTCTGCGGCACGACCGTGTTGATCTCCCGTCGCGACTTGCCGATCACCTGCTGGGCGAAGGCGACGTTCTCGGCGACCGTCTTGTTGGGCAGCAGCCGGAAGTCCTGGAAGACGGTGCCGATCTGCCGACGCAACCGGGGCACCTTCCAACCGGCCATCCGGTTGATCTCCTTGCCCGCGACGTAGATCCGGCCCGAGGTGGGACGCAGCTCACGCAGCACGAGGCGGAGCGCGGTGGACTTGCCCGAACCCGAGGTACCGACCAGGTACACGAACTCACCCTTGTCGATGTCCAGGGTGACCCTGTCGAGCGCCGGGGCACCCGGTCCGGGGTAGCGCTTGGTGACCTTTTCGAAGCGAATCACTGACCAGACGCTACGCCACGCACCTGAGGTTGCAGGGACCGCGGCGCCGCGGGTCGCGACCTCGGACCAAGGTCACACTCCGCCGGCGACTAGGGTGTCAGGAGTGTCGACCGCCCTGCGCGCGCTGCTGCTCGCGGCGCTGCTGACCCTGGTGCCGGTGGGCATCGGGGTGGCCGTGTCCGGCCCTGGCGAGCCCGAGTCGCAGGTCCCGCCCTACGCCTCGACCGACCTGGCCGACTTCGACACCACCACGGCGGTGGTACGACGTGCGCCGTTCTGTGAGCGGGTGGCCCGCGCCGCGGTCGAGGAGGCGCTGGGTGAGGGCGCGGAGCTGACGGCGTCGTACGGCAACGGGGAGACCGCGGATGCCGTCCCCGGTGGCGATGTCGCCCACGAGTACGGCTGCACCTTCGCCGCCACCCCGGCGAGCACGCCGGCCGACGGCGTCGCGGGAAGTGCGAGCGCCTGGGTGTTCGTGCCGCCGGTGACCGTCCAGCGCGCCACCGAGCTGGTCGCGGCGAAGCCGGCCGCCGGCTGCACGGTGCTGCCCGACTCCCCCGCCTACGGCACCCCGTCGGTGGCGCAGCTGTGCCAGACGAAGACCGACCGCACGGTGACCCACCGCGGGCTGTTCGGCGACGCGTGGCTGACCTGCCGCCTCACGCTGCCGATGCAGGTCGCCCAGGACGAGCTGATCGAGCGCGCCGGCCGGTGGTGCGTCGCGGTCGCGCAGGCCGCCTCCCCCGACTCGTGAGGTTCCGTCCCCCGACTCGTGAGTTTCCGTCCCCCGACTCGTGAGTTTCCGTCCCCCGACTCGTGAGTTTCCGTGCCCCGAGTCGTGAGGTTCCGCTCAGGCGGGCGGGGACGGCTCAGTCGTCGGCGAAGTCCGCGCCGCGACGCCAGCGGATGCCGGCCTCGAGGAACCCGTCGATGTCGCCGTCGAAGACCGCCTGCGGGTTGCCGACCTCGTAGCCGGTGCGCAGGTCCTTGACGATCTGGTACGGGTTGAGCACGTAGTTGCGCATCTGGTCGCCCCAGCTGGCCGCGACGTCGCCCTTGAGGTCCTTCTTGAGCGCGGCCTCCTCGGCCTTCTTCTTCGCCAGCAGCTTGGCCTTGAGGACGATCATCGCGGCGGCCTTGTTCTGCAGCTGCGACTTCTCGTTCTGGCAGGACACCACGATGCCCGTGGGCAGGTGGGTGAGGCGCACGGCGGAGTCGGTGGTGTTGACCGACTGGCCGCCGGGACCGCCGGAGCGGAAGACGTCGACGCGGAGGTCGTTCTCGTCGACCTCGATCTCGTCGGTCTGCTCCAGCTGGGGAACGACCTCGACCGCGGCGAACGACGTCTGGCGGCGGCCCTGGTTGTCGAAGGGGCTGATCCGGACCAGGCGGTGGGTGCCGGCGTCGACGGACAGCGTGCCGTAGGCGTACGGCGCGTGGATGGCGAACTCGGCCGACTTGATGCCGGCCTCCTCGGCGTAGGAGACGTCGTAGACCTCGACGGGGTACTTGTTGCGCTCCGCCCAGCGGGTGTACATCCGCATCAGGGTCTCGGCGAAGTCGGCGGCGTCGACACCGCCCGCGCCGGCGCGGATGGACACGATGGCCTCGCGCTCGTCGTACTCCCCGGAGAGCAGGGTGCGGACCTCGAGGCCCTCGACTGCCTTCTTGACCCGGACCAGCTCGGCCTCGGCCTCGGCCAGCGTCTCCGCGTCGGCCTCCTCGGCGGCGAGCTCGGCCAGCACGGAGAGGTCGTCGATACGCTGCTGCAGCTCGTGGAACCGGTCGACCTGGCCCTGCAGACCGGAGAGCCGGCCGGTGACCCGGGTGGCGTTGGCCTGGTCGTCCCAGAGGTCGGGGGCGGCGACCTGCTCACCGAGGTCTGCGATCTCGCGCTCCATCTTCGGAACGTCGAGGACCTGCTCGATGGTGTGCATCGTCGCGGTCAGCTGCTTGATCTCGGACTCGAAGTCGGGGCCTGCCACAGTCCCCAAGGCTACGGCCCCGGGGTACGACGACGCGAACCACCGCCGTCCGCACCCCGGGCCACGCCCACCCGGCCAGGCCCCGGCCGCGGGGTTTCCGGTGCCGGCGACGAGGGCGAAGACGCCCCGAGCTCAGGTTCGGACACCAGGGGCTAGAAGCGTTGCGGACGCCCTGGTGCCGGCCGCCGGAGAGTTGCCCCAATATCGGGGGCCGCGGCGCTGCGGTGGGAGTCGCGCGTCAGCGGAGCGGGGTGACGACGGCGGAGCCGACGGAGCGCACACTCGGCGCCGTCGGACCGCCGGGGATCGCGAGCGGCAGGTCGAGGGTGGCGACCAGCTCCACGACCACCCGCTCACCGTCCACGCGCACCGTCGCCCGCAGCCCGGGGTGCTCGGCGGCCGCGCCGGTGCTGCGCAGGTAGGACCGCACCGCGCGGGCGGCCTCGGCGGCGTCGACCTCGAGGTTCCCCTCACCGAGACCATCGCGGTACACCTCGACGCCCTGCGCGCCGGCGTCGGCACCGTGCAGGGCGGCGCCGTCGGCAAGGGCGTCCAGCCGCTGCCGGGCCAGGTACGCCGCGCTCGCGTCGACGACCACCGCCACCACCAGCAGGACGATCGCCGCGCACGCGATGATCAGCGGCGTCGAGCTGCCCCGCTGCGTCCACCGGCGCCTCATCGACTGCTCCGCCCGATCTCCTGGTACCGCCCGATCGGCACCGTGCTGCTCGCGCTCAACCGGAAGGTCGGTGCTCCCCCACCGAGGACGTCGGGCATCAGCGGCAGCGTCACCGCCGAGTCGACCCGGACGGTGATCACCGAGGTGCCGCTGTGACAGCTCCTGGGGTACGGCGTGCAGGTGACCGTGACCGCGACGGGCACCTCCTCCAGGCCCTGGTCCGCCAGGGCACGCCGGGCGACCGCGGTGGCGCGCTCCTGGCCGGCCACGTCGTTGGGCGCCAGCGCGTAGGCGCGGGCGGCAGCCCGGGCGGCTCCGCTGACGCCGAACGAGCCGCGCTGCACCTCGAACACCGACATCACGATCCACAGCAGCGGAAGCAGCAGCACGATCCCGAGCCAGACCACCTCGACCAGCCCGTTCCCCCGCTGACCGAGCCCTCGGTGGCCGCTCCCCCGCTGGTCCGAGCGAGGCCAGTGACGAGCCCGTCTCATGGCGTCTCCTCCACCGCGCGCCCCGTCACCGAGAACGACACCGCCGGACCGCCGAGCCCCAGCGCGGGCACCTCCGCGTGGACGGTGATCTCGACCCCCGGCGCACCGTCGACGAGCACCTGGCGCACGTCGACGTCGTGGGCGTAGCGACCGCCGACCGCGCCAGCGATCTGGGAGCGGGTCCGGGCGAGCCCGTCGCCCGGGCCGCGGTCCGCGGTGGCGGCCAGGCGGGCACCCTCCGAGGCCGCGGCGGCCAACGTCGTACGCACGTGGAGCACGAGCGCCACCTGGATCAGGCCCAGCACCAGTGGGAGCAGCACGAGGGTGACGATGGTGAAGTCGACCATCGCCGTGCCGCGCTGCCCGCCGCGTCGCCTGCGGGCGCGTCGCCGGAGCCGGCCCGAGGGGCGGATCACGTCACCGCGTCACTTCACCGAGTTGAGTGCGGACTGCAGGATCCCGACCATCTGTGGCTGCGCGACGCCCCACAGGGCCACCCCGATGGAGATGGTCATCACGGTGACCAGGACCCAGCCGGGCACGTCGCCGCGTTGGTCGCGTCGGCGCAGTCGGCGCCGCGCGCCGTGCCCGAGCCGGGACTGGTGGATCCGGATCTGGTGGAGCAGGAGGGAGCTGCGCACTGTTCTTCCTTCCGAGAGGCGGGTGGTCTGGGTCGTGTCGTCTGGGTCGGCTCAGTAGGTCAAGGAGAGGCCGATGAATCCGGGAAAGAACGCGAAAACCACTGTCACCGGCAGCACGAGGAAGACCACCGGGACCATCATGAGGATCTCCTTGCGGGAGGCCTGCTCGATCAGGTCTCGGCGTCCGGCTTCGCGGACGTCGGCGGCCTGGGCGTGCAGCACCCCGGCGAGCGGAGTGCCGCGCTCGACGGCGACGGCGATGCCGTGCGCGAACCGGGCGACGACGTTGACGCCCGTGGTCGCGGCGAGCCGGTCGAAGGCGTCGGCGACGGGCTCGCCCGTGCGGATCCCGGCGAGGACGTCGGCCAGGTCCGCGGAGAGCTCCCCGCCGCTGCGTCGTACGACGCGCGCGAGCGCAGCGACCGGGCTCTCCCCTGCCGCGACGGCGAGCGCGAGCAGCTCGGCCACGGTGGGGAACTCCGCCATGATCGCGGCCTCGCGCCGCTTGACCTGGCTGCTCAGCCGGTTCTCGCGCAGCAGCACACCGAGGGCGAACCCTGCCAGGCACAGCAGCACGAGCGGCAGCGGGTTGGTCGGCTGGGTCCAGGTGCGCACCAACCCGTAGCCGGCGGCGATCCCGAAGCCAGCAAGCCCCCACAGCACCTGCTGCACCCGGAAGTCGTGGACCGTCATGTCGAGCCGCGCGCGAACCAGCCGGCGTCGTACCGACGGCGCGCCACCGAGCACCCGGTCGACCGTCTCGGCCGCCCACTGGATCAGCGGTGCCACGACGGCACCCAGTGCGCTCCTCGGCGAGGCGAGGGTGGCGGGGTGGTCGGTGCCGAGCAGGTCGCGCACGTACGGCAGGACTCGGCTCTGCACGGAGACCCGGCGCACGGCGGCGACGCGGGCCGTGACGAGCAGCAGCCCACCGGCCGTGGTGAGCCCGAGCAGGCCGCCCCAGGCCGCCAGGCTCATCGCAGGATCCTCCGCTCCGCCGGCAATCGTCCGAGACGGATCATCAGCCGGTAGGCCACGACGCACAGCCCAGCGCCCAGCACGAGCACCACGGTCCCGGCCGCGGACTGGTACCGCTCGATGACGGTCCGCTGGGTCGACATCACCAGGAGCACGACCCAGGGCGCCGCGACCGCGACCCGGGCGCCGTTCACGGCCCACGCCTGGCGGGCCTCGAGCTCGGAGCGGGTGCGCAGGTCGTCGCGCAGGAAGGCGGAGAGGTTGCGTAGCAGGCGGCCCAGCTCGCCCCCGCCCACCTCGCGGGCGATCCGCAGGCCCTCCACGACGCGGTCACCGACGGGATCGGCCAGGCGGTCCTTGAGCCGGTCCAGGCAGTCGCCGAAGCGTCCAGAGACCTGGTAGTCGAGCGCGAAGGCCGCGAAGGGCGCGCGCAGCGGCTCCGGGCCGCGCACGGCGAGCGCGGCCAGTGCGTCCGGCAGCGACATGCCCGCCCGTACGGCCGAGGCCAGGTCGTCCACGGCCTCGGGCCACACCTCGGCGAGCTCCCGCTGCCGCCGCCGGGCACGCCCGGCGACGACAGCGCGGGGCAGGACACCGGCGAGCACGCCCAGCACCAGCGCGATCGACGGGGTCCGGGTGAGCCCGAGCACCACGATGGCGCCGAGCAGGCCGGCGCAGAGGCACAGGGCATGCAGGGAGGAGGGTGAGACCTCGCGCATGCCCGCCTCCGCGAGCAGGGCGCGGGTGCGGCCGGCAGAGGCCGGGGTTGTACGAGCGCGGCGGGGCCAGCGGAACGCCGACCAGATCAGCAGGCAGCCGAGCCCGAAGCCCAGCCCGACGAGCGCACCCACCGCCCCCTCACCCGGCCTCGTGCAGGAGCCGATGCACGTCGATGCCGACGCGCTCGAACTGCTCGGGACGAGGCGGCTGACCGATGCCCCGGCGCAGAACCCCGTCGCGCCGCTCGAAGACCGTGGCCGTCTCGATCACGTCCGCCTCGATCCGGCCCGGCACGGCGACGATCTCCCTGACCTGCCGCGCGCCGCCGGGGTCGAGCCCGAGGTGGACCACGAGGTCCACGGAGGAGGCCACGGTGGGTACGACGAACCGGGCCGAGATGTTCTCCCCCGCCAGCAACGGCAGCGTGCACGCCTTGACCAGCGCCTCCCGGGCGCTGTTGGCGTGCAGGGTGCACATCCCAGGCAGACCGGCGTTGAGCGCCAGCAGGAGGTCGAGACACTCCTCGGCACGCACCTCCCCCACGATCAGCCTGCTCGGCCGCATCCGCAGCGACTCCTTGACGAGGTCGCGCAGCCGGATCTCGCCGGTGCCCTCGAGCCCTTCCTGCCGCGTCTGCAATGCGACCCAGTCCGGGTGCGGGAACCGGATCTCGTACACCTCCTCGGCGGAGATCACCCGCTCCCCGCCCGGGATCGCTGCGGCGAGGCAATTCAACATCGTCGTCTTGCCCGCCTGCGTGCCGCCGGTGACGAGGATGTTCAGCCCGGCACGGACCGAGGCGTCCAGGAACGCAGCCGCGCCCGGCGTCAGCGTGCCGAGCTCGACGAGGTCGGCCAACCGGGTCGCCCGGACCACGAACTTGCGGATGTTCACCGCGGAGAAGCCGCGGGAGATGCCTTGCAGCACCACGTGCAGGCGATGACCGGCCGGCAGCATGGCGTCCACGAACGGCCGGCTCAGGTCGATGCGCCGCCCGGTGGACTTCAACATCCGCTCCACCAGATCGGTCACCTGCGCCTCGGTCAGCACCAGGTTCGTCAGCTCGTGACGTCCGTGCCGCGCGACGAAGACCCGGTCGGGGCTGTTGATCCAGATCTCCTCCACCGTGGGGTCGTCCAGCAGCGGCTGCAGGGCACCGAAACCCGCAACCCGCGCCACCAGCTCGGCCACCAGAGCGTCGGAGTCTCCGACCGGCGCGACCGCCCCCGTCAGGCTGCGCTCGTCATGGGCGCGCACGAGCCCGACGGCGAGCCGCCGCACAGCCGCTACCTCGCGCTGCGGATCGATGCCCTCACGTCGTACGGCGACGCGAAGCTCTTCGTCCAGCGATGCCACGACGTCGTCGGCGGCCGGAGCGGGCGCGACGGGATAGCGAGGCGCGTCGAGCGATGGCTGGAGCATGGCCATGGCGAATCTCCCGAGCTGAGAAAACTGCAGCTGGCTTCAGCACGGTAAGCCAGCGAACGCGCTCAGGGCGAGGGCGTCGGCGCCCCCTGTGGAGAACTTTTACTCACAGGCCGACAAGGCGTACGACGCCCCTGCCCACCAGGAACAAACCGACCGCGGCCAGCAGCAGCACCGTCGCCTGGCGGCTGCGGGTCTCGATGAGGTGGGTCAGCACCGCCAGCACCCGACGCGTGACAGCCGGAGCGACCTGCGTCATCGCAATCGGGAGCCAGGCCGGCAACGCCGCGAGGACCACGACGATGCCGAGCACCACGAGGCGGCCGATCAAGCCCAGCTGGCTTGTCGCAATCTCCTTCGCGATGGGAACCATCACCGCCAGCGTGGTGAAGTTCGTCGCCATCGAGAACACGCCGAACCCCAGCGCATGCACCGGGCCGAACCCGCGGGGCCGCGACGAGGCGGGATCCTTCGTGCGTGGCCGGCGATAGTGGAGCACCGCCGCGATGAGGACGAGGGCGCACCCGAGGAAGACATCGAGGGAGGCGCTGAGCCTGGGCTGCTCAGGGAGCGCGATCGAGCGACCGAAGAACACCAGCGCCGACAGGATGACCAGCGCCGTCGCACCGACGCCCAGGGCGTAGGAGCCCGCGACCCGGCGGCCGTTGCGGCCCGCGAGCAGGACGGTCTGCTCGGTGAACATCACCGGGCTGACGCCCCCCGCGAGCGCCAGCGGCATCACCAGCGCGAGCAGACTGAGCATAGGTGGGAAGCGTAACCCCGCCGGACCGGGCGCCCCGCCGACGAGCGGACGCGACCTCTTCGCCAAGGGATCTCGATCTTCCCGGAAAACGCATGAAAGGCCAGCACACGAATGTGCTGGCCTTTCATGGAATGTTTGTCCGGCGGCGTCCTACTCTCCCACAGCCTCTCGGCTGCAGTACCATCGGCGCTGGCAGGCTTAACTTCCGGGTTCGGGATGGGACCGGGTGTTTCCCTGCCGCTATGGCCGCCGTAACTCTATAAACCCTCACTCCACCAGCCCACAGGGGTGTGGTGGTGTGGGGTTGAATCGTGGACGCGATGCGTGGTGCGCGGAATGTCATGTGTGTTCGTGTGTTGCCATGACCCGTGTGCACATCGGATTTGTTGGATGTGTTGGGGGTTTGTTGTGGCAAGTCTTCGGCCTATTAGTACCGGTCGGCTGGGCATTGCTGCTGTACACCTCCGGCCTATCAACCCAATAATCTGTTGGGGGCCTTAACCCACAAAGGGGTGGGAAACCTCATCTTGAAACGTGCTTCCCGCTTAGATGCGTTCAGCGGTTATCACTTCCGAACGTAGCCAACCAGCCATGCACCTGGCGGTACAACTGGCACACAGAGGTTCGTCCATCCCGGTCCTCTCGTACTAGGGACAGCCTTTCTCAAGTTTCCTACGCGCGCGGCGGATAGGGACCGAACTGTCTCACGACGTTCTAAACCCAGCTCGCGTGCCGCTTTAATGGGCGAACAGCCCAACCCTTGGGACCTACTCCAGCCCCAGGATGCGACGAGCCGACATCGAGGTGCCAAACCATCCCGTCGATATGGACTCTTGGGGAAGATCAGCCTGTTATCCCCGGGGTACCTTTTATCCGTTGAGCGACAACGCTTCCACTCGCAGTTGCCGGATCACTAGTTCCGACTTTCGTCCCTGCTCGACATGTCTGTCTCACAGTCAAGCTCCCTTGTGCACTTACACTCAACACCTGATTGCCAACCAGGCTGAGGGAACCTTTGAGCGCCTCCGTTACTCTTTAGGAGGCAACCGCCCCAGTTAAACTACCCATCAGGCACTGTCCCTGAACCAGATCATGGCCCTAGGTTAGACATCTAGTACGACCAGAGTGGTATTTCAACGTTGACTCCACCCCACTGGCGTGAAGGTTTCACAGTCTCCCACCTATCCTACACAAGCCGAACCAAACACCAATGCCAAACTATAGTAAAGGTCCCGGGGTCTTTCCGTCCTGCCGCGCGTAACGAGCATCTTTACTCGTAGTGCAATTTCGCCGAGTCCATGGTTGAGACAGCGCCCAAGTCGTTACTCCATTCGTGCAGGTCGGAACTTACCCGACAAGGAATTTCGCTACCTTAGGATGGTTATAGTTACCACCGCCGTTTACTGGGGCTTAAATTCTGAGCTTCGACTTGCGTCTAAACCCTCCTCTTAACCTTCCAGCACCGGGCAGGAGTCAGTCCGTATACATCGTCTTACAACTTCGCACGGACCTGTGTTTTTAGTAAACAGTCGCTTGGGCCTGGTCTCTGCGGCCCTTCACGCTCACCCAGCAAGTGGGGTCACGATCCGGGCCCCCCTTCTCCCGAAGTTACGGGGGCATTTTGCCGAGTTCCTTAACCATGGTTGTCTCGATCGCCTTGGTATTCTCTACCTGATCACCTGAGTCGGTTTGGGGTACGGGCGGCTCATGGCTCGCTAGAGGTTTTTCTAGGCAGCATAGGATCACCCACTTCCCCCCTACGGGGTCGGCATCACATCTCAGACTCACCCACCAAAGGGCTGCAACCCGGATTTGCCTAGGTCACGTCCTACATGCTTACCCGCCGTCTACCATCGCGGCGGTTGGGCTACCTTCCTGCGTCACCCCATCGCTTGACTACTACCGGATCGGGTCCCACGCTCCGCCCAGCCCTCTCACCCCGAAGGGATCAATAAGCTGGGTTTCGGGTGGTTAGCATCACCGGGCTCGTCATGGGCGCCATTTTGCCGGTACGGGAATATCAACCCGTTGTCCATCGACTACGCCTGTCGGCCTCGCCTTAGGTCCCGACTTACCCAGGGCAGATTAGCTTGACCCTGGAACCCTTGATCAATCGGCGCACGGGTTTCTCGCCCGTGATTCGCTACTCATGCCTGCATTCTCACTCGTGTCACGTCCACCCCTGGATCACTCCGGAGCTTCACCCGTGACACGACGCTCCCCTACCCAGCCACACCCCTGAACCACCATCAAGTGGGGCTTGGGTTACATGTGGCTGCCATGGCTTCGGCGGGCGGCTTGAGCCCCGCTACATTGTCGGCGCGGAATCACTTGACCAGTGAGCTATTACGCACTCTTTCAAGGGTGGCTGCTTCCAAGCCAACCTCCTGGTTGTCACTGCGACTCCAATCCTTTTCCACTTAGCCGCCTCTTAGGGCCTTAGCCGATGTCTGGGCTGTTTCCCTCTCGACTACGAACCTTATCGCCCGCAGTCTCACTGCCACGCTCACACTTACCGGCATTCGGAGTTTGGCTAACGTCAGTAACCTGGTCGGGCCCATCGGCTATCCAGTGCTCTACCTCCGGCAAGAAACACGCAACGCTGCACCTAAATGCATTTCGGGAGAACCAGCTATCACGGAGTTTGATTGGCCTTTCACCCCTACCCACAGGTCATCCCCTCCATTTTCAACTGAAGTGGGTTCGGTCCTCCACGCCGTCTTACCGGCGCTTCAACCTGCCCATGGGTAGATCACTCCGCTTCGGGTCTAGAACACGCGACTCAAACGCCCTATTCAGACTCGCTTTCGCTACGGCTACCCCACACGGGTTAACCTTGCCACGTGCCGCTAACTCGCAGGCTCATTCTTCAAAAGGCACGCCATCACCCCAACACCACAAGTGGCAGCCGGGCTCTGACGGATTGTAGGCACATGGTTTCAGGTACTATTTCACTCCCGCCAGGGGTACTTTTCACCTTTCCTCACGGTACTTGTCCGCTATCGGTCATCGAGGAGTATTTAGGCTTAACGGGTGGTCCGCCAGATTCACACACCATTCCAGGAGTGGCGTGTTACTTGGGAGATACCGAACACAGCCAGCCTCTATCGTCTACGGGGCTATCACCGCTCCGGCACCGCTTTCCAACGGACTTCGACCTCAAGACTGGTTTCTGACTGTGCGCACCACCGGCAGATGGCACAACGACATTCCCACGACCCCCACCTGCAACCCTGCCGGGTATCACACAAGTGAGGTTTAGCCTCATCCGATTTTCGCTCGCCACTACTCTCGGAATCACGGTTGTTTTCTCTTCCTGTGGGTACTGAGATGTTTCACTTCCCCACGTTCCCTCCACACACCCTATTTTATTCAGATGCGGGTAACTGGACATGACTCCAGCTGGGTTTCCCCATTCGGACATCCCCGGATCAACGCTCGGTTGCCAACTCCCCAGGGCATTTCGCAGGCTCCCACGTCCTTCATCGGCTCTCGATGCCAAGGCATCCACCATGTGCCCTTAACAACTTGCCCACAACAAACCACCAACACACACAACAAACAAACACGTCATGCACGAGATGGCCATATGGTTTCTCAAATCAGTTAAGAAACACCTTAACAATCACGAAACAACACAAACATTCACCACCCACAACCACACCCCACCACCAAGTTCCGAAGAACAAACTCCGAAGACTCAGGTGAGCTGCATGTGCGGGCGGATGCTCGCGTCCACTATCCAATAATCAAACAACCAGAAGCCCTACCAGCACCCACCACCCCAAACAGGTGATCGGCGTCTGATGCCTCAGACACCCAACAGCGTGCCATACACCCACAACCACACCAGCCCCCAGAAAGGAACCACCATGGCTGCAGAAGATCATTGTGTTCCACTAGTGAACACCCCAAAGAACAACCAGCACATTCGGCCGGCTGCGTGAGTGTGCTCCTTAGAAAGGAGGTGATCCAGCCGCACCTTCCGGTACGGCTACCTTGTTACGACTTCGTCCCAATCGCCAGCCCCACCTTCGACGGCTCCCCCCACAAGGGTTGGGCCACCGGCTTCGGGTGTTGCCGACTTTCGTGACGTGACGGGCGGTGTGTACAAGGCCCGGGAACGTATTCACCGCAGCGTTGCTGATCTGCGATTACTAGCGACTCCGACTTCATGGGGTCGAGTTGCAGACCCCAATCCGAACTGAGACCGGCTTTTTGGGATTCGCTCCCCCTCACGGGATCGCAGCCCTTTGTACCGGCCATTGTAGCATGCGTGAAGCCCTGGACATAAGGGGCATGATGACTTGACGTCATCCCCACCTTCCTCCGAGTTGACCCCGGCAGTCTCCCATGAGTCCCCGGCATTATCCGCTGGCAACATGGAACGAGGGTTGCGCTCGTTGCGGGACTTAACCCAACATCTCACGACACGAGCTGACGACAGCCATGCACCACCTGTACACCAGTATCAAAGAGACCTCTATCTCTAGAGGCTTCCGGTGTATGTCAAACCCAGGTAAGGTTCTTCGCGTTGCATCGAATTAATCCGCATGCTCCGCCGCTTGTGCGGGCCCCCGTCAATTCCTTTGAGTTTTAGCCTTGCGGCCGTACTCCCCAGGCGGGGCGCTTAATGCGTTAGCTACGGCACGGAACCCATGGAATAGGTCCCACACCTAGCGCCCAACGTTTACGGTGTGGACTACCAGGGTATCTAATCCTGTTCGCTCCCCACACTTTCGCTCCTCAGCGTCAGGTAATGCCCAGAGAACCGCCTTCGCCACCGGTGTTCCTCCTGATATCTGCGCATTTCACCGCTACACCAGGAATTCCATTCTCCCCTGCATACCTCTAGTCTGCCCGTATCGAAAGCAAGCCATGAGTTAAGCCCATGGTTTTCACTCCCGACGTGACAAACCGCCTACGAGCCCTTTACGCCCAATAATTCCGGACAACGCTCGGACCCTACGTATTACCGCGGCTGCTGGCACGTAGTTGGCCGGTCCTTCTTCTGTACCTACCGTCACTTTCGCTTCGTCGGTACTGAAAGAGGTTTACAACCCGAAGGCCGTCATCCCTCACGCGGCGTTGCTGGATCAGGCTTCCGCCCATTGTCCAATATTCCCCACTGCTGCCTCCCGTAGGAGTCTGGGCCGTGTCTCACAGTCCCAGTGTGACCGGTCACCCTCTCAGGCCGGTTACCCGTCAAAGCCTTGGTGAGCCATTACCTCACCAACAAGCTGATAGGCCGCGAGCACATCCTGGACCGAAAAAACTTTCCACCACCAACCCATGCGGGTAGTAGTCATATCCGGTATTAATCACCGTTTCCGGTGGCTATCCCAGAGTCCAGGGCAGATTACTCACGTGTTACTCACCCGTTCGCCGCTCGAGTACCCCGAAGGGCCTTTCCGCTCGACTTGCATGTGTTAAGCACGCCGCCAGCGTTCGTCCTGAGCCAGGATCAAACTCTCCATAAGAAAATTCAATACCTGACAACCAAACAAACCTGACAATGTTAATCGCCAGAATCATTTCATTGCCGAAAAACCCACACCAGCCATAAGCTGATGCATTAATTCACAACAATCATATGCATGACACACTGTTGAGTTCTCAAACATCACACGCACTCGCGCCTCAACCCGATCCGGGCCTTGGTCGCGGGGCAACCTGTGAAACGTTACTCGGCCGATCCGAGCCGGTCAACTCCGCGAGGAGCAACCCGACTCGCACACACCAAGCACCCCGGACACACGACAAGAACCTTTGTTCTGGGCCCTAGGCCCGGAGGTTCTCGCTGCGTTCCCGCGGCGAGAAGGAACATTACCAACACATGTCCCGGGGGTTGCAAATCGGGGTGCCCCTCAGCGTCCGGAGCCCACCGCCACCGGGTCGGCGAGGCTGTCGATCACGGTGCCGATCACGGGGTCGGCCGCGTAGGCGGCGCGCCCGGCGCGCTGTGGCAGGCCGTCGAGATCGGGCAGCACGGCCGGGCGGTGGGCGAACCACGCCAGCGTGTCCGCGATCCCCTCGGTCAGGTCGCGCTGCGCCGTCCACCCCAGCAACCGGGCGGCCCGGTCGCTGCGGGTGTAGGCCCCTGCCGTGTCCCCCGGCCTGCGGGGTGCGGTGGTCACCGGCACCGGCTCGCCGGTGACCTCCTCGAAGGCCGCCACCAGCTCCCGGACCGTCGTACCCCGGCCCGTGCCCAGGTTGATCGCCGCGTGCCGGGAGCCGTCCAGCGCCCGGTCGAAGCGCTCGATCGCCGCGACGTGTGCCCGGGCGAGGTCCCACACGTGCACGTAGTCGCGGATCCCGGAGCCGTCGCGGGTCTCGAAGTCGGTGCCCGTCACCTGGAAGGGACGCTGCTGTGACCAGGCCTCGACCAGCTTGCCCAGCGCGTGGCTCGGGACCGGCACCTGGAGCCCGGTGCGCAGCCGTGGGTCCGCGCCGATCGGGTTGAAGTAGCGAAGCGACAGCGCCCGCAGCCGACCGGCTGCGGTGATGTCCTCCAGCATCGTCTCCACCACGAGCTTGGTCCGGGCGTACGGACTCTGCGGCTCCAGCGCGGAGTCCTCGTCGACGGTGAAGTCGGCGTCCGCGCGGTAGATGGACGCCGAGCTGCTGAACACCAAGTCGCGGATCCCGCGCTGCTGCAGCGTGTCGACCAGGCTGAGCGTGGCGGCCACGTTGGCGCGGTAGTAGTCGACCGGCCGGGCCACCGAGTCGGGCACCACGATCAGCGCCGCGCAGTGGATGACCACCTTGATGCCGGGGTTCTCGTCGAGCACCCGGTGCATGAGCGCGGCGTCGGCGATGTCGCCCTCGTAGAAGCAGCGGCCGCGGGTGAACTCCCGCCGTCCGGTCACCAGGTTGTCCACGATCACCGGACGGTGACCCGCCTCGATGGCGGCACTGGCGACCGTGCTGCCGATGAACCCGGCTCCCCCGGTGACGAGCACGTCCATCGCCGCTCACGCCCCCGTCGTCGTACGACGCACGCGGGGGGCGGGAGCACGCGAGCCGTCGCGCAGCACCGCACCCAGCACCCGGGTGTCGACCATGCGCAGGTGCTCGGCCACCCGCTCCAGGTGCCGGGGGTTCACCCGACCCGCGCTCACGGTGAGCAGGAGCGCGCCGTGGATGGCCATGATCCGGGCGTCCTCGGAGACGGAGACCGCCGCGGCGTGCACCACCACCACGTCGTAGTGCGCCTCGGTCTGCTCGAGCAGCTCACGGAACCGCATCTCCAGCAGGCTGGGCGGTGCGAGGTGCGCCGCGCCCAGGCCGAGCACGTCGAAGCCCGCCTCGATCTCGGGATGCACCGCGTCGAGCAGCGGCACGGAGCCGGCGAGCACGTCGTACAGGCCGGGGTCGCCGTCCCGGTCCAGCACGGGGTGGCGCCGCGGCGTGTCCCGGTCGCCGTCGATGAGCAGCACCCGGTGCCCGACGTCGGCCAGGGCGGCGGCCAGGTTCGCCTCCACCCATCCCGGGTGCGGGTCGGAGCCGACGCCGGGGGCGACCACCAGGAGCCGGGTGGGCTGGTGGGTGCTGGCGAACTCCACTCCCAGCCGCAGCGCCCGGAACGCCCCGGTCTCCGGGGTGCGGGGGCGGGTCGCGGGCATGCCGACGGGGTCCGAGGGCTGCGGCAGGACGCCGAGCACGGTCGCCCCGGTCGCCTCGAGCACCTCCTGCGGGGTGTCGACGGTGCGGAAGGTGCGGTCGAGCAGGACCGCGACCGCGAGCGCCAGGCCCAGCGCCAGCGCCATCCCGGCGAGGACCGTCACGGGGATGTCCGGCGAGCTGGCCTCCTCGGGCACCTCGGCCGGCTCGGTCACGCTGAACACGAACGCGCCCTCGCTGGGGTCGTGCTCGGGAAGCTCGTTGGCGACCGCGTTGGCCACCAGGGCGGCACGCTCCGGGTCGACGTCGGTGACCGCGACCTGGATGATCACGGTGCCCGCCACGACCTCGCCCTCGACACGGTCACGCAGCTGCTCGACGTCCAGGGCACCGGTGCTGCGGGCGACCTGCTCCAGCAGCGGGCCCGACGTCGCCACCCGGGCCATGGTGCCGAGCAGGTCCTCGTAGTTGGCGGCCGACGAGCTCGCGGCGGGCGCGGGCGTCGCGGCGACCCGCGCGGTCGCGGTGTAGTGCCGTTCCGCGGTGGCGAGGCCCAGCCCGACCGTGCCGGCGACGACGGCGATCACCAGCAGCACCGCCCACCGGCGCCGCCACAGCAGGGCGGGCAGGGCACGGAGGCCGCCGGGACGGGGCGCGGCGGTCGCGGCCGCGGTCAGAGGGGTGGCGGTGGAGGTCATCGGGTCTCCTGATCGGACGGACAGCGGTCGGGGACTCCGGCGGTCTCCCCCGCCGGGATGGGGTAGGCGAGGACCCGGTCGACCCGGGTGCGGGCCGGGACCGGGCGCAGCAGCTGCATCCGCACGCTGCGGCGGCTCCGGTCGGCGAAGCAGTAGAAGCGGCCGGAGATGACGCCGACCAGGCGGCCGGTCGCGTCCTCGAGCAGCGCCTGGCCCACGACGAAGCCGCGCACGTCGCCGGTCGCCCTGAGCACCGCGCGGACCTCGGTGTCGCCGGGCAGCCGGCGCAGCCGGGTCTCGGAGACCGTCAGCCGGGCCGGGGTCGGCTCGGTGTCGGCGAAGCGCACCTGCAGGTAGCGCACGCGCACCTGCGCCACGTCCTCGACCGGGACGTCGAGGTCGGCGAACACGCCGTACGACGCGCCCGGGGGCAGGCCGAGCACGGTGCAGCAGGTGGTGGCCGGGTGGGCGGAGGCCACTCCGACGGGGGCCCCGCGGGCATCCAGGGCGACCACCTGCAGCTCGGCGCGGAGCACCGTGCGGTCCGAGGCGTTGCGCACCTCGACGGCGAGCTGGTCGCCGTGCCCGCCCCAGCGCACCACCTCGAGGGCGGCCAGCGCCCCGTGGCTCGTGCCGGTCTCCGTGGTGCGGCCGGGGGTGCTGCTCGGGTCGCTGGTCGGGTCGCTGGCCGGGTCGCTGGTCGGGCTGCTGACGCCGGCACCGGGGTGGGCGTCGCCGGCCGGCAGCGGGCCGCGGGTCATCAGGAACGCGCCCAGGACCCCGGCCAGCACGATGATCGCGACGAGCACCGCCGGCCAGACCTGCCGGTGCGTCGAGACGCCGAGGCCGTTCATCGCGCGATCCCGGAGGTGGGCGCGGCGGGGGCAGCGGTGACGGTACGCGCTGCGACGGGGGTGGCTCCCGAAACGGAGGCGGCTGCGACAGGGGCGGCGACGGGAGCGCGGCGGGCGAGGAGGGCGTCGTACTGCTCGCGGTAGCCGGCGAGCATCCGCTCCGCTGCGAAGCGGCGCTGGACGAGCTCGCGGCCACGGGCGCCCAGGGTCGCCCGGCGGTGCGGGTCGTCGACGAGCTCGGCGAGCGCGTCGGCCAACGCGGCAGCCGATCCCGGTGCCACGAGCCGGACCGCCTCGCCCAGGGTCTCGAGCACGCCGCCGACCCGGGAGACGACGACCGGCACACCGGCGGCCATGGCCTCCAGCACGCTGATCGGCAGGCCCTCCCAGTCGGTGGGCAGCACCACGAGGTCGGCGGCCCCGAGCAGCCGGTCGACGTCGCTGCGCTCGCCGAGCAGACGGACCCGTCCGTCCAGCCCGGCATCCGCCACCGCGGCGCGGACCCGCCCCCGGGTGGGGCCGTCGCCGGCGAGCAGCAGGACGGCTCGGTCGGCGACCCGCGGCCACGCCTCGACGAGCAGGTCGTGCCGCTTCTGCTTCGCGAGGCGGGCCGCGCAGAGCACGACCACCTCGTCCTCGGCGATGCCCAGTGCGGCCCGCACCGCCGCTCGGGTCCGGGACGACGCACCTGCCGGACTCGCGACGGCGTTCTCGACGGGGCTCTCGACTGGGTTCTCGACGGCGTTCTCGACGACGTGGACGGAGCCCGCCGGGACGCCGTACACCTCCAGCTGGGCGGCGAGGTAGGGCGAGACCGCCACCACGGCGTCGGTGCTGGCCCGCAGCAGCCGGGCGCTGTGCGCCAGGGCCGAAGCGGGTACGCCGTGCAGGGTCGTCAGCACCGGCACCGAGGGACCGAAGGCGGCCCGGGCCACCGCCGCGGCCTTGACGTTGTGGGCGTGCACGAGGTCGGGGCGATCGTCGAACGCGCGGCGCAGCGCGGAGACGCTGCGCAGCAGGTCCCGGGGCCGGCGGCTGTCCAGCGGCACCCGGTGGTGCCGCACACCGGCGGCGGTGAGCGCACCGACCCGGAATCCGCCCGCGCTGGCGAGGACCGACTCGTGGCCTTGGGCCCGGACGTCCCGGGCGAGCATGGAGGCGACGACCTCCGCCCCGCCGGCGCCGAGGACCGGGATCACCGAGAGCACCCTCATCGGGCCACCTCCGCATAGGCCTCGAGCAGCCGGTCCACGCAGCCGCCCAGGGTGAAGCGATCGGCGACGCGGTTCCGGGCGCTGGCCCCGAGCCGGTCGCGCAGGGCCGGGTCGTCGGCGAGGCGGACCAGCTCGGCCCGCAGTCCGTCGACGTCCCCGGCGGTGAAGAGGAGCCCGTCCACCCCGTCGCGGACGATCTCCGCGACCCCGCCGACGCGGGAGGCGATGACCGGCAGGCCGCAGGCCATCGCCTGCAGCAGGGCCATCGGGCACGCCTCGGCGGCCGAGGAGAGCACGAACACGTCCGCCGTGCGCAACAGCGGTGCGGGGTCGTCGTGGAAGCCCACGAGGTGCACCCGGTCCGGGGCGAGGGAGTCGGCCAACGCGGCGACCCGGGTGCGCTGGGGCCCGTCGCCGACGAGCACCAGCTCGACGTCGTCGAGCGGTGCCACGGCCCGGACCAGGTCGGGCACCCGCTTGACCGGCTGCATCACCCCGACCCAGACGACGCGCAACGGTCGGGGCGGGCTCGGCGCGTCCTCCTGGGTCGCGTGGCCGGCAGCCTCGCCCGGGGCGTCCAGCGGCAGCAGCCACCGCGGCGACACGCCGTTGTGCACCGTACGCACCCGGTCGGCCCGGATGCCGACGTGGTCGCGGGCGTAGCGGGCCACCGCCTCGCAGGGCGTGACGACGAGCGAGCGCGGGGTCCGGGCGAGCCAGCGCTCCGCGAGCAGGTTGTCCATCCGGCTGCGGGCCGACGGCGCGGCGATCCGCAGGTTCCCCGGCACGAGCGGGGCGAGCGGGTCCGGCACCCCGTGCAGCGTGTAGACGGTGCCGGTCTGGGCCGCGGCGCCGAGCATCCGGCCGGCCACGCCGGCGCGGCGGTCCTGGCAGTGCACGACGTCGGGGCGCAGCGCCGCCACCGTGCGGGCGGCCCGGGCGGCACCGCGGACGTCGTGGCGGGTGCGCACGTGCACGACGTGCACCTGGACGCCGAGCCGTGCGGCCCGCTCGGCGTGGGCGCCGGGCGGGCCGACGAGGTGGCTGTCGTGCCCCCGGGCCGCGAGCTCGGCCGCCACCTCCACCGCGTGGTCGACCGGGCCGCCACGGTCCTGGGTGATGAGCTGGACGACGCGCATCTCAGGCGCCTTTCCGAGAGGGAGTGAGGGGATCGAGGGCGATGCCGAAGGCAGCGAGGAGCCACACGGGCAGGTAGTACTGCTCGGTGAGGAAGCAGGCGGCGACCAGCACGCCGCAGAACGCGACGAGGCACGCCGTACCACCGCCCGCGGTGACGCACTCCCTGCGGGCGCGCCACGCTCCGCGAGCGGACGAGACGATCACCGCGCCGAAGGCGCCGAGGCCGAGCAGCCCGAGCTCGCTGGCGACGTCGAGGTACATCTGGTGCGCCACGTCCAGGTGCCGGGTGTCGGTGACGTGGGCCGGGGTGAAGGCGGCGCCCTGGTCGGCGAAGCCGCCCGGGCCCTGGCCGAGCAGCGGGCTGTGCGCCGTCATCGCGGCGGCCATCTGCCAGCTCACGAAGCGGGAGTCGACGTTCGCCGCCGCCACGTGCTGCTTCTCCGCCAGGCTGCGCTCGATGACGTCGGCGGCGCTGACCCAGGTCACCACGACCGCGGCGAGCACCACCGCGGCGCCGACGAGCACCGCCCGGGCACGCACGACGCCGAGCACCAGCGCCAGGGCACCCATGGCGGCCAGGCCGAGGAGGGCACCACGGGAGAAGGTGGCCAGGACGGCGAGCACCAGCACCACCGCGCACAGCCAGAACAACCGGTCCCGCGCCCTGCCGCCGCAGCCCAGCCAGAGCGCCAGCGGCACAGCCGTCATCAAGAAGAACGCGAAGTCGTTGGCGTCCGACAGCGGCCCGGCCGCCCGGCCGCCCTGCAGCAGGAAGCCGACCAGCCCGACCGCCCCGGCCGCGGTGCACGACAGGGTGAACACGGCCGCCATGCGGCGCACGGCCGCCTCGGTGGCGTGCGGCCCCTCGGCGCGGGTGGCGCGCAGCGTGTCGGACAGGACCGCCAGCACCGCCAGGTAGGAGGCGTAGCGGATCGCCACCTCCAGGCCCGAGTCGTTGCGGCCGGCGTGCAGGACGGTGGAGGCGAGCACCACCAGGCCCAGTGCCGCGGCCGCCGCGATCCCCGGGTGCCGCAGGTTCACCGGCCGCGCGTCGAGCACCAGGCGCAGCAGCCAGGCCACGAAGAGCAGCACCCCGGCGACCTTGACCGCCGCCGGGTGCAGCACGCCGACCAGGTCGCCGAACGGCTCGATGGCGACGTAGGCCAGTGCCGCGCGCTCGATGTGCGCCAGCATCGTCACGACGCCGAGCACGGCGACCAGGGCGAGCACGGCGACGAGCGGTGCCAGCACGACCACGGTGCCGATGCCCACGGCCAGTGCGGCGACCAGGACCAGCACCCCGGCGGCAGCCACCTGCCGGGGCAGCGGACGATCGCTGCCGAGGGCCGGCCGCTTCGGCGGGCTGTCGACGGAGCCGTCGACCGGGCTGTCGATCGGGCTGTCGACCGAGCCGTCGACAGGGCTGTCGGCGCGGCCGGTCACCACGGTCGGGCTCACCACGTCGGCTCCCGCAGCGCGCGGCGGCGCTCGATGGGCCGCATCCAGGTGAACGCGCCGTCCAGCTGGCGTCGTACGTCGTCGGCGCGGTCGAAGGCGAACGCGCGGCGCAGCGAGGCGGGGTGCTGGTCGGCCCGGTTGCGGCCGCGCTCGGTGGTGATCGCGAGGTCGTACCCCGCGGCCTCGACGGCGCTGCGCAGGGCGGGGTTCCAGCCCCCCATGGGGTAGGCGAACGACCGCACCGGACGGGCGAGCAGGTCCTCCAGGTCGGCGCGGGAACGCACCAGCTCCTCCCGCACCTCATCGTCGCCCAGGCCGGGCAGCCAACGGTGGGTCACGGTGTGCGAGCCGATGTCGAGGCCCTCGGCAGCCGCGGCGCACAGCTCCGGCGCGGTGAGCAGCCGGACGAGGTCGTCGCCGCGGCGGTGCCCCTCGTCCCAGGGGAACCGCGCCCCGGGACGCAGGTACCCGCTGACCGCGAACAGGGTCGCCGGCAGGCCACGCTGCCGCAGCAGCGGCCACGCCTGCTCGACCACGCTGGCATAGCCGTCGTCGAAGGTCAGCGCGACCGCCCGCTCGGGCAGCTCGCCAGCGACCAGCATCCGGTGCGCCTCGTCCAGCGGCAGCACGATGGCGCCCCACTCCTCGAGGACGTCGAGGTGTCGTTGGAAGTCGGGCAGCGTCGTGGTCAGTCCGTCGGTGGCGTCGCCGATGCGGTGCCAGCCGACCAGCGTCAGCGCGGCGCCGCGCCTCCGGCCGAGAGGCCGAGCGACCCTGACCACCGGGTCCGCAACCATCCCGGCGAACCGGACCTGGCTCCTCATCGCATCCTCCTCAGCGCAGGCAGACGCGGGATGAGCGCGTCCTGGTCCAGCCGCAGCACCACGGCCAGGTACGTCGTCACCGCCGCGGAGCCGACCAGCGCCAACCCCGGGTAGGACACCCGGGTCCAGGGCAGCAACGCCTCCGCGAGCAGCACCACGGTCGTCATCGCCGCGGCCCCGGCCAGCACCGCGCGGGTGGCGCCGAGCCAGCGTCGCGGGTCCAGACCCTGGATCCGCCGGGCCAGCACGGGCAGCGTGACGAGCAAGGTGGCGAGACCAGCGACGACCTGGGCCACGGCCACGGCCTCCACCCCGCGGCCCACGAACGTCACCAGCAGGGCGGTCAGCAGCGCCAGGTGCAGGCCGCCCAGCCAGAACGAGTCCCGGGTGCGGCCCACGGCGTTCAGCGCGATCAGGCCCAGGTGCAGCAGGCTGAGCACGAGGCCGTAGACCGCGAGCCAGCGCAGCGGACGCACGCCGGCGGCCCACTGCGCGCCGAGGAGCTCCAGCTGCGGGGCGAGCAGCACGACACCGAGGTAGAGCGGCACGAGCAGCACCGTCATCCGGGCGGCGACCTCGCCGACGGCCGCGCCCACGGCGGCACCCCGCAGGCGGCACAGGTGCGCGAACGCGGCGCCCGCGATCACCACCGCGACCAGCAGGTAGGGCATGTAGGCCAACCGGAACGCCATCGAGTAGACCCCGAGGGAGAAGGCGCCGAGCTCGTGGGCGACCACGAGGTAGTCGACGTTGAGCATGAGCAGCGTGAGCAGGTTCGCGCCGGCGAGGTGGCCCCCGTAGGAGATCAGCGCGGCCACGTCGCTGCCCCGCCACCCGGGCCGGACCGCCGGCCGCATCGCCCAGCACAGCACCATCACCAGCGCCGCCTGGACCAGCTGGCCGATCACCAGGGACATGGCCCCGTGACCCAGCAGCGCCAGCGTCACCGACAGCACTCCCCCGCTCAGCGCACCGACGATGTCGGGCAGCACCCGCCGCTTGAACGCCAGCTCGCGGCGCAGCAGCTCCTGGCTGACGCCGGCCACCGCGTACATCGGCAGGCACAGCATCAGCCCGCGCAGCACATCGCTGCCCAGCTCTCCGGCGTTCAGCACGTGCGCCACGGCCGGCGCCGCGAACCACATGGCGGCGGTGATCGCGACAGCCAGGCCCACCGCCAGGCTCAGGGCGCTGCGCGCCGCGCGCTCGGCGTCTCCGCGCCAGTGCACCAGCGCCGTGCTGCTGCCCAGGTCGGTCAGCGCCGTGGTGACGTTGAGGACGAGCGCCCCGATCGCCAGCACCCCGATCGCCGACGGCGCCAACAGGGCAGCCAGGAGCAGCAGCACCACGGTCTGGACCGCCTTGACCACACCGGCGCCCAGGCCCAGCCAGCCGGCGCCGCGGGTCACGCCCTCGGCGCCACCCGCAGGGGTGCCCGCCGAGGTTCCCGCGGAGGTGTCCGCGGTCATCGCAGCGCCTCCTTCGTGCTGCGCCGGAGCCGGCCGAGCACGGGGCGGACCCGCTCGGCGAGCTCGGTGCCGGCGAGCGCGAGACGGCCCAGGACGCCGTACGACGCACGCAGCCGGTGCAGGTCGCGGCTGCGGGAGGCCAGCGTCCACTTGTAGTCCTCGTCGCCGCGCAGCAGGTCGATCTCGGTCAGCCCGGCGGCGCAGGCGTCCTCGACGGCGACGGCGTAGAGCAGGGTGCCGACGTCACGGAGGTCGTGGTCCAAGGACCTGGCGATCTGGTAGGTGCAGAGCCGGCCGCCGGTGGTGAAGGCGATCAGGACGCCGCAGGACCGGCCGTGCCTCTCGGCGACGAGGACCGCGACCTCTCCCCGGTCGAAGCCGGCGGCGAGCGTGCGGCGCAGCTCGGGCATGCGGCGCAGCAGCGGACGCCGGTCGGGGCGCGGCAGGTGCAGCGCGACGAAGTCGTCGAGGGTGCGCTCGAGCTCGTTGCGTTCGATCCACCGGAACCGCACGCCGTCGTTCTCCAGGCGGCGCCGGGACCGGCGCACCTTGCGCACGAGGTTCTTCGAGCGGTCCGCGTAGTAGGCCTCCGCGCTGCCGAGCGGCTCCCAGACCGTCGTCGCGCTGCGCCGGACCTGCGCGTGCGGCACCGCGGTCGCGAGCGCGGACTCCGCGCGCAGCCCGTCGAGGTCGAGGATCCGGGAGCCCGGGCGGGAGAACCAGGTCTGAAGCGCGAGGGCGACGGCTCCGGTGCGGTGCGGTGCAGCAACGAGGTCGAGGTGGTCGGGGCACAGCCGGCCGGCCCCCAGCATCGTGTAACGGTCCACCCCGAGGCGCCAGCGCCGGTCCAGTGCGACGCCGCCGATCAGCACCGCGTCCTCGAACACCAGCAGGTAGCAGGGATCCGTCGCGGTCACGCCCCGCAGCCACCACGAGCGCAGGAACGGGGAGGACAGAGGCGTGGTGGCGACCATCTCGTCCCACGCCGACGTGTGCCGGCCCAGCTGCTTGGTCCGGACGACGCGGAGGGAGCCCGGGGCGGCCGGGGCGGTCGGGACGGGTGCGGGCGGCCGTGCGGTGGACGTCGCGCGCAGCGTGGTGCTCGCGACCACGGTGGTCAGGGCGGTGGACACATCGCTCACGAGGCCACCTCCGGCCACTCCTGCGGCACGAGGTCGGGAACAGGCCCCTCGGCCAGGCCGACGTACGCCGCCTGCAGCAGGTCGCCCTGCACGGCGCCCGTGTGCTCGCGGGCCCAGGCCAGCGACTCGTTGCGGGCGAAGGCCCAGGCGCCCTCGGCATGCAGCGCGGCGATGCGCTCGGCGATCTCCGCCACGCTCCCCCGGGTGCCGGGAGCGCGGGTGCTGGTGGTGGGGCCGATCGCCCGGACCACCAGCGGCAGGCCGACGGCGGCGGCCTCGAGCACGCTGATCGGTGCGCCTTCCCACGCGGCCGTGTGCAGGTAGACCTGGGCGTCACCGAGCCTGCGCAGCAGGTCGGCCCGCGGCAGCCAGCCCGAGACCCGGACCCCGGCCTCGACGAGGGCGTCCTCCCCGTCCGGGTCACCGGCTCCCAGCCACTCCCAGACGGCCTCGATGCCGAGCACCTCCTCGGCGTAGCGCTTGACGTGCAGGAAGTAGCGCCAGTCCTTCTGCGCGGTGACCCTGCCCACCGTGACGACGTGCCAGGGCCGGGTCCGGTGGGCAGCCATCGGCTGCGCCGCGACCAGCGGCCGGTTGGGGACGTACGCCACCGACTGGTGCCCCAGCCGGGTGGCGAGCTCGACCTCGTGCGGTGAGACCGCGACCACCAGGTCCGTGTGCCGGACCAGGCGCCGCTCCGTGGCCGTGACCAGGGCGGTCATCAGACCGCCCGCGTCCCGGCGCTCGAAGCCGAAGCAGTGCGGGCTGTAGGCCACCCGCGGTCCCGACAGCCCGGTCCCGCGCACCAGCAGCCCCGCGTAGGAGGAGTGCGTGTGCACCACGTCGGGGAACAGCTCACGCACCCGTCGTCGCAGCGCCACGGACGCACTCACCGGGTTGCGGGGCAGTCGCGTCAACGACGCGATCTCGGACCGCCAGTCGTCGCCGGTGCTGAAGTGCGACCGCAGGGGCCACACCGCGAGGTGGTGGTCGATGCCCGGGGTGGCCTCGGCCATCGCGAGCACCGAGCTCATGACGCCGCCGAGCGACTCCGTGACGTGCAGGACCCGCACGGCGCGTCAGCCCGTGGGTCGGGAGTCGCGGAACAGCGAGCCCAGCTGGCGACGGACCTGCGGCTCGGAGGCGCCGGCGTGGTCGGGCGCGGACAGCGCGCCGTCCTCGCCGGTCTCGTCCGCGCCCGTCTCCACCTCGCCCGTCTCCACCTGGGCGTGCCCGGCGGCGCCGGACCAGGGCTCACGCCCCGAGGCCGGGGCGGGGAACGCACCGAGAGTGAACGGGGGCGGGCTCGTGGGCGCACCGTTCGTGGGCGCACCGTTCGTGTGCTCCGTCGGACGGCTGCCCACCGCGTCGTGGGTGCGCACCTCCTCGAGCAGCCGCTCCAGGCCACTCGTCCAGCCCTGCAGGTCACCGGCCAGCCCGGTGAGGGTCGCTGTCGCGTCCCGCAGGTTGCCGTCGACGTCGCCGGCGAGACCGATCGCCCGCTGGAGCAGCTCTCGGGCGCGGGCGCGGGTCGCCTCGGCGTCCCGGGCTCCTCGCGCCGCCGCCTCGGAGATGTAGAAGCGGGCCGTCTCCTCGGCCTCCGCCATCGCATTGCGCATCGCCTCGGTGCGGATCCGATCGGCGTCCTCCTCGGCCGCGCCCAGCAGCTCGGCGACCGTCGTCTCGACCCGGTTGCGCTGCTGCTGCACCCACTCGGACGCCGCGCGGCGGATCCGGGTGGCTTCCGACTCGCTGGCCACCCGCAGTGCGTCGGCCGCACTGCGCGCCTCCAACAGGATCTGCTCCGCCTGCTCCGTGGCCTCGGTGCGCGCCTGCGCGGCCACCGCGAGCAGCTGCTGGGCCTGCTGCTGGGCGTCCCGGGTCGCGCGCAACGTCTCGGTGTGCTCCTGCGCCGGCAGCGCCCCCGCACCAGCGCCGAGCAGCTCGCCGGATCCGGCGGGCTCGGTGGGCGGCGACGGGAAGGAGCCGACCGCCTCGTCGAAGGAGGCGACGAGCTCGGCCCGCCGGGCGTCGACGTCGTGCGTGGATCGTGAACGGTTGAACATGTCTCTCCAGTGCAGGTGGGCCGGCGGATTGATCCATCGGCGCGGAAAAAACTTCGGACTCCTCGGGCGAGGCCGCCCGGGCGATCGGCCGCCAGGGCTCAGTAGGCGCCGCGCGCCAGCAGGACGGCGGGCAGCGTGCGGAGCAGGATGTGCGCGTCCAGGTGCAGGCTGCGCCGTTCGACGTACTGCAGGTCGAGCTGCAGAGAGCTGTCCCACGGCAGGTCGCTGCGGCCGCTGACCTGCGCCAGGCCGGTCAGGCCCGGCCGCACGGCGTGACGCCTGGCCGCGTGGAGGTCGAAGCAGGCGGCCTCCGCCGGCAGCGCCGGGCGCGGCCCGACCAACGACATCGACCCGCTGAGCACGTTGAGCAGCTGGGGCAGCTCGTCGAGGGAGAAGCGCCGCATCCACCGGCCCACCGGCGTCACCCGCGGGTCGTGGCGCATCTTGAACAGCGGCCCGCTGCGTTCGTTGTGCACCTCCAGCGCGGCGCGGCGCGACTCGGCGTCGGCGGTCATCGACCGGAACTTCAGCACGGTGATCGGCACGCCGCCGGCCCCGATGCGGACCTGCCGGTACAGCACGGGTCCCCGGCTGCTCAGCCGTACGGCGAGGGCCAGCGCCACCAGGAGCGGGAGGAGCAGCGACAGGGTGAGCAGCGCGATGAGGACGTCGAGCAGCCGACGGAGGCGTGGCTCGGGCAGCACAGCCACCCGCGGCACCGGTGCGGCGAGGGTCCGCTCGGAGCCCGGGGTGTGCAGCCAGGTTGCGGTGCGCAGCGCGACGGTCTGCGATTCCAGCGGGCGCAGCGGCGGGACCGGGAGGCTCACGACCCTCCGTCCGGCCCGGTGCCCGAGCGCGTGCGGGCGTCGGGGCGCAGCGGCGTGACGCCGACGGCCTGGGCGACCTCTGCGGCGCGCAGCTCGGTGCGGAACGCTTCGCGCATGGTCGCGATGACCTCGTCGGCCTCGTCCAGGCGGGCCTCGAGCGCCTCGAGCCCGGCGGAGCGCATGGCATCGGCCTGGCGGAGCGCCTCCGCCACGATGGCCCGCGCCTCGCGGTCGGCCTCGGACAGCTTGGCGCTGGACAGGCGCAGCACCAGCGTGCGCAACCGTTGCGCCTCCTTGGCGATCAGGCCGAGCAGCCGGAAGGCCTCACCGGGGTCGACTGCGAGGCCGCTCTCGAGCCGGTCGACGAGCTGGTCGATCTCGCGGTGCGGCACGAACGGCGGCCACGTGGACTCCTCGGCGCCGGCGTCGTCGGTGGGGAACGGGTCGGTGGGTCGGACCAAGGCCGGCACTCCTCGAGCTGGGCGTCCCCACGGTCGTGACGGTGGGGATCGCGGTGGTACGACGACGCCGGGTGACGTCGCCGTACCACTGGTGCAGCGAAGGTGCCTCCGTGATCCCACGACTTGCCAGCGGGTGCAGGTGGCGTCAGCGGGTGACGCCTCCGGGCAGCGTGAAGTAGCGGAAGCCCGCCCAGTGGTAGGGGTGCGGACGCGTCACAGCGAGCGCCCGCCGAGCGGACTGCAGGGCGCGCTGCGGCTCCTCGCCGGCAGCCAGGGCGTGGTAGAGGTGGGTCATCAGCTCCAGCGTCGCCGCGTCGTCGACGTCCCACAGCGCCGCGATCACGGCCCCGGCACCCGCCTCGCTGAACGCCCAGGCGAGCCCCAAGGGCTCCAGGGCCAGGTCGGAGGCGCCGCCCGCGCCGCAGGCGCTGAGCACCACGGTCGCGCCGTTCAGGTGCAGCCCGCCGGCGACCAGGTCCACGGCACGCAGCCAGCCGTCGCCGAGGTGCAGCGCCGAGAACAGCGGGTTGCCGCTGCGGAAGGTGCCGTGGCAGGCGATGTGCACCAGGCTGACCTCGGGCCCCCGTGCGAAGAGGACCTCCCTGGTGGCGTCGGTGCCGATGTGCACGTCGCTGCCGGGCAGCAGCCGCCCGATCATCGCCGCCTCGTCCTCGATCAGGGGGGCCTCATCGTCGGGGACGGCGAGCACCAGCACCGGCGCGTGCGCGGTGAGGGGCTGCGGGGCGACCGCCGGCGCAGGAACGGGCGCGGACCCGATCTCGACCAGCGCGTCGAACGGCACGGCGTGCAGGTGGCGGTGACCGACGATGGTCGGCGGGCTCGCGTCCTGCTCGTACAGGTCGGCGACGAGGTCGAGGAGCGGGGCGATGAGGATGTCGTGCAGCAGGCGCAGCGAGCGCGAGCCGACCGACTCCAGGGCGTCGCCCAGCGCGGCCACCAACACCCGTTCCTGGCTCCAGCCGGCCAGCGCGTGGTGAGTCTCCTCCGTGGCGCCGACGAGACGCCGCACGTGCACCTGGCCGTCACGTACGACGAACGCCACCACGTCACGGCCCAGCACGTAGTAGTCGATCACCGGCATGTCGGGCACCGGCGGCAGCTCGTGGCGCCGGTAGGGGCGGAGCCCGGTGATGCCGGTCGCCTGGTGGGCCGGCAACGGTCCGGTGAGCCGGCCGCCGGCCGGCTCCCAGGCGACGGTGGGCGCCACGAGCGGGCTGAAGCCACCGTTCTTCAAGGCGCACACCCACTGCCATGCCTCGATGGTCGCGGCGTGGTCGTCGAGATCGAGCAACACCCCGATCAGCTCCTCGCTGATCTCCACGAGGTCGGCCCCGGCCGGGCCACGGGCCACGATCGGGGAGACCGGATCCCAGGTAGCGCGCCCCTCTGCCGCCCGGCGCAACGGTTCGAGCGCCGCACGCGGGCGACCGTGCTGGCGGTGCAGGCGCGCCCGGGCCAGGCTGACGTCGAGCCGCAGCTCCGGCACCCCCAGGTGGGCGGCCAGGTCGGCCGCCTCCCCGATCAACCTCTCCGCCGGCTCCTCCGCCTCGGTGCGGGCCAGGATCAGCCTGGCGCGCACCCCGAGGTGGGGGTGGCTGCGCTCGGTGCCACCGAGCAGCAGCTCCCGGCACAGCCGCGCCGCCGCCTCGGGCTGGCCCTCCTCGAGCAGCACCTGGGCCCTGATCAGGAGCGTGCCCTCCCGCATGGCCTGCGCACCGCACTCGGAGAACAGCCGCTCAGCGGAGGTCAGCTCCAGGAGCGCCTGGTCGGCCCGGCGCATCCGCAGCGAGGCCGTGGCGCAGACCAGGGTCGCCCGGGCGGAGCGATCGACCATGCCCATCTCGGCGAACCTCAGCTGGGCTGCCGCCGCCTCCGCGTGCGCCTCGACCGCGAGCCCGGCTCGCAGCAGGACGCCGGCCCGCACGGTGCGGTAGCGGGCATGGTCGAAGCCGCCCGCTACCCGGACGCGTTCGTCGATGGAGTCCAGGAGCGCGAAGGAGGCCGCGACGTCGCCCGCACACGCCCGCGCCTCCGCCAGGTGCAGCGTCGCCCGCTCGGCCGCCCACCTCCAGCCGAGCTCCTCGAACCGCGCCCTGGCCCGGGTCAGCTCCTCGCTGGCACGCCGCGGCAGGCCCATCGAGACCAGGGCCTCCCCCCGCGACATCGCCACCGCAGCGACCAGTCCGGTGTCGCCGAGCGAGGAGGCCAGGTCCTCGGCCATGTCGAAGTGGTGCCGGGCGACGGGGATGTCCCCACGCCCGGTGTGCGCCTCCCCCGACCACAGGTGCACCATCGCGTGCAGCCGCACCGTCACCGCGGAGTCGGTGCTCTCCAACCCGCTGATCGTGCGCCGCAGCGCCCAGAACATGCGCAACGCGTCGCCGTACTCACCGAGGTTGATCCGGACCACCGCGTGCCCGATCATCGCCCGGCACGCGTCCACCTCGGCGCCTGCTGCCAGCCGGTTGGCGAGCGCGACGCGGAACGAGGCGGCAGCCTCCTGCAGGTCGCCCCAGATCAGGTGCAGCTCGCCGCGCACCTGGGCCAGGCGGCCCAGCAGCTCGGGGTCCCGTCGCCCGGAGCTCGCTGCGGTGACCTGCTCGAGCAGCTCGGCGCAGGCCTCGGGGTCGCGGTGCAGGACCGACTCGGCCAGGTCCAGCGCCAGCTCGGGGTGCAGGTCCGCCGGGTCGGCGCGCAGGGAGTCCGACTCGTGCGGCGCCATCAGCCGAGCGTCAGGTCGAGCCGGATCCGGGCGCGTTCGGCACCGGCCCTGACCCGCAGCTCGTCCACCTCGCACGGCACGGCACGCACCTCGAACCTGCCGTCCCGCCCGGCGCGCGCGGCCCGGCGCAGGACACCGTGCTCGAGGAACGTCAGGTCGACACCGTCGTCGGCGCCCGCCGCTGGAGAGGGCCGGAACAGGCCCTGCACGTCGACGGTGTCGGCGCCGGCGCGGCTGATCTCCAGCACGAACCTGCCCGGCCCGCCCTCGATCGCCAGCTGGGCGCTGTCGAGGGCGGGTGCCGAGCGGACTCCGGCGACGGCGGCGCGGCGGCTGTCGTGAAGCACGGTGAGCTCGCTCCAGCCCTCCGGGTCCACCCCCTGGTGTGCACCGTCGAAGAGGGCGTAGAGCCGCTCCGTGAGGCCGGCCGGGGGCTGCTGCAACGGCATCGCCCCGGCGTCCTGCAGGAAGTCGCGGATCCACGCCACCGATCGCGCCAGCTCCTCGTCGGTCGCGACGGCCCGCTCGACGGTGGCGGCCCGCTGCGGCTGGCAGCGCCCCTCCACCCAGTCGACCAGGTCGGTGAAGGCGACCCGCCCGGTCATCGGACGTCCTCCAGGATGCCGCGGAGCTTGGCGAGGCATCGTCCCCGCATCGGTCCGATCCCCCCCACCGAGCGTCCCATGCGCGCCGCGATCTCGGCGTAGCTGGGCTCCTCGGCGTCGAGATAGAGCGCCTGCAGCAGCTCGCGGCAGTGCCCGCCGAGGGTGGCCAGCGCGTCGTGCAGGGCGGTGACGGTGTCCCAGTCGGCGAGGGGGTCCTCGGACTGCTCGGCCACCTGGTCGAGGTCGACGGTACGACGGCTCAGGGTGCGCACCCGCCACGACTGGCGGCGCGCGACGGTCATCAGCCAGGACGCCAGCCGCTCCTCGTCGCGGATGCGCTCGAGCGAGTCGAGCAGCGTGACGAAGGTGTTCTGGGTGACGTCGGCGGCGTCCTCGGCGGCGAGCCCGTTGCGCAGGGCGACGGTGTAGACCAGCCGCTCGTAGCGGTCGACCAGCATCCGCCAGGCGTCGGCGTCCCGGCGTCGGCAGCGGGCCAGGAGCTCGGCGTCGGTCGGTGGCGCCGACGGTGCGGCCCGGGGCCGGAGCGGAAGAACGGGTGCGACCGGCATGGCGGTCGCGGCACGTGCTGCAGGCACGGGCGAAGGTTGCGGCATCAAGGTGTCCCCCAGTGAACGGTCATCGTGCACCGCCTCGACCCGGGCGACGCTGCCCGAGCCGATCGGTCATGTGCCGCCGACCGCTCCCTCCGCCACGGCCCCGGGGGGCCGCACACGAGATCGGCGCAGGAAGCAGGACGCAGCACCCCGGTCCGTCATGACGCGGATTTCTGGGAGAGATCGGAAAATTTCCGAAACGCCGACATGCGCGGAAGGCGCGACCTAGCCTGCAAGGACGGGCAGGGAAGCCCACGACATGGGATGAGTGGTTCCACGATGCCGGCCGACCGGGATGACTCCGAGACCTCGAGCAAGCGCACCGGTGCGGGGCCCCCTGTGGGGGAGGCCGCGTCCACCGACGCGGCCGCACCCGCCGACGACTCCGCCGCCCTGCTGCAGCGGGCGCGTCAAGGCGACGGCGCCGCCGTGGAGGCTCTGTACCGCGAGCACGTCGGCTCCGCCACCGCTCTCGCGCGGGTGCTGGCCGGCCCCGTCGCCGCCGAGGACCTCGTGGCCGACGCGTTCGCCCGGGTGCTCGCGCAGATCCGGGCCGGTCGCGGCCCGGGCAGCAACTTCCGGTCCTACCTGTTCGCCACCATTCGCAACCGCCACCGCGACATCCTGCGGCGCACGAACCGGGAGATCCCGGTGCCCGCGGAGGACTGGCTGCTGGAGGTTCCGGACGAGGACCCGCACGACCTCGCCGCCGAGCTCGACGACGACGCAGCCGTGGCGGCGTTGATCAGCCTGCCCCGCCGCTGGCAGCAGGTGCTGTGGCACCTGGAGGTGGAGGAGCGCACCGTGCCCGAGGTCGCCGCGCTGCTCGACCTGTCCCCCGCCGCCGTGTCCTCCCTCGCCTACCGGGCCCGGGAGGGCCTGCGGGTCGCCTACCTCAACCGCCACCTGTCCGCGCGGACTGGCGGCGGCAGCTCGTGCGAGTGGACCCGCCCGCGCCTGGCGGGCTTCGTCCGCGGCGGCCTGAGCGCCCGCGCCGCCCGCAAGGTCGACTCCCACCTGGCCGACTGCAGCGCCTGCACGCTCAGCCTCGCCGAGCTGGAGGAGGTGAACACCAAGCTGGCCGCCTGGTGGCTGCCGGTCCTGCTGCTCGGCGGAGTGGGTGCCGCCCCTCTCGGCGCGGGACCGGCCGCGCTGCTGCCCGCGACCGGCCTCGCGAACGGCGCCCCCGGCGTGACCGGGCTGCCCGACGGCGCCGCGGCCGTGGACGTCGCCGCCCGCTCGGCCTTCGGCGCGGCGGGCCAGGGCCTGCCCGCGGCGGTGATCAGCGGTGCGCTGGTGACCGCGGTGGTGGTGACCTCCGTGGTCATCAGCACCGGACGTCCTGACACGAATCCCACCACGGGCCTGCGTGAGCGTCCCGCCGCCACCGCCCGACCGGACCCCACCGCGCCGGACCCGGGGCGCACCAGCAGCACCGACCAGGTGCTCGCGCCACCACCGAGGGTCGCGGGACCGGCCCTTCCCCCCGTCGATCCCCCCACGCACGCACCGCCCGCCGCCGGGACCGTGCCTGACACCTCACCCGCCGAGGACGAGCCGGACGCCAGCGACACCGCTCCGGCCCCGGAGCAGGACCCGGAGCCGAACCCGGAACCAGCACCGGAGCCGGAGCCGGTCACCCCGCCTGCCACCCCGCCTGTCACCCCGCCTGTCACCCCGCCTGTCACCCCGCCTCCGCCTCCGCCCGCGCCGATCCCGCCGCGGATCGTGGCGGTCACCCCGGTCCCGCCGCAGGCGACGCCGATCACCTCCTGCGACAGCCATGGCTCCCTGGTCCTGCCGAGCACCGCCGGCCTCAGCTACGCCCTCGTCGCCGGGGACGGGCTCCAGGGGCCCTGGCGCGTCGTCGCCACCGCCCTGGCCGGGCACGAGATCGCGCCGGGCGCGGCCGCCGAGTTCAGCGGCGACCTGGGCACCTACTACCCCTGTCCGTCGCTGGGCAGCATCCGAGCCCCGTCCCTGGGCCCGCTGGGGTACGACGTGGTCGTGCCGGTGAACGTGGCCGGCCCTGGCTCCTACCCCATCACCGTCGACATCGTGTTCGCCGAGGCCGTCCTGATCCCGCCTCGCGGGGTGCGTGGAGCCGGGTGGACGTGCTGGGACTCCTCGGGGGGCACGCAGCAGATCGGGGCGGACGAGGTCCTCGCCTTCCCCGCCGGCTTCACGCTGCGCTGCCGCTTCGACTACACCGGGGCGCCGCCGCCCGACCTCGAGGTGATCCACCTGCGCCTGATCGGGACGCAGTCCTCGCCGGGCTCGGTCACACTGACCGCCGACGGGGTGGTGCGCGGCGTCGCCCCCTTCTGACCCGGGACCGGGCTGTCTGGAGACCGCCTCAGAACCGGGCGCGCACCGCGTCGCGCAGCGCCTGCTCCGCATCGATCCCGGCCGCGCGGGCCTCGACGACCAGGCCCAGCATCCGCTCGCCGAGGTCGCCAGCCGGGTCGACGTCGACGGAGCGCCCGGCCCACTCGAGGCGGGACAGGAGCTTGTCGGCGTAGAGCAGGGCCGGCAGCCCTGGGGGCAGGCCGGCAGCGGGATCGTCGTCCGCCGCGTTCCGCTCGGCCGCCTTGGCCTGCTGCCACAGCTCGTCGACGGCGGCGGCGTCCAGGGGCACGTCGCGGGCCTCGGCCGTCGCGGGGTCCGCGAAGACGTGCGGGTTGCGCCGCCGCATCTTCGCGGTGATGCCTCGCGCGACGTCCGCCAGGTCGAAGTCGTCCCGCTCCTCGGCGATCACCGCGTGGAAGACGACCTGGAGCAACACATCGCCGAGCTCCTCACCCAGGTGGGCGTGGTCGCCGGACGCCGCGCCCTCGTCGATGGCGTCGAGGGTCTCGTAGGTCTCCTCCAGCAGGTAGCGCGCCAGGGAGCGGTGGGTCTGCTCCTGCTTCCACGGGCACTCGGCACGCAGCCGGCGCATCACCGCCAGGAGCTCGACGACCGCCTGGGCCGCGGCCGCGGTGTCATCGACCTCGGGGCCGGCCGCGGTCTCGTGGTCGGGGCCGTCCTCGGGGCGCGTCGCGCTCACGCCGGGGGCACCGGCGCCGGGCCGCAGCGCTGGTCCGCGGGCAGTGCCGCGACCTGCGCCGCGGTGAGCTCGCTGGGCTCAGCGATCGCGCCCGCCTCGTCGCTGACCGGCACCGAGAGCAGGTCGACGTCGAAGCGCCCGGTGGCGTCGTCGTACTCACCGAAGACGGGGTTCACGACCGGGGCGTTCTCGTCCAGCCAGGCCCGCACCTCGGCGATGCCGCGGTCGAAGGCCTGCGGGGCAGGCACCTCCGCGACACCGTCCGGGTCCAGCAGCACCGTGCCGAGGGCCTGCACCGGCTGGTCCAGCCGCAGCTCGATCCACGTCAGCCACTCGAAGGTGTCGCGGTTCTCGTCGGTGAGCTGTCCGTCGAGGCCCCAGGTGGCGCGGACGACGGCGCCGTCGACGGTGTCCGGCGGCAGCGGGACGTCGTACTGGGCGGCGAGGTTCTCGACCGCGACCGCTTGGAGCCAGGCCAGCGCGAACCCGGAGCGGAGGGAGGCCGTCGGCACCGGCTCCGCCCGGGGCTCCTCGGCGAGCACCGCGCAGTAGTCCTGCACGGCGGCGTCGACGGTGCTCAGCTCCAGCTGCTCGCCGGCGACCTCCGCAGCCAGGCCCGGCCGGGCGCCGTCGGAGAGGTCACAGCCGCTCGCGACGAGCGCGAGGCAGGCCAGCGCCGAGAGGGCACCGAGGTTCCGCTGACGAGGCACACTCACTCCTGGTGGGTCGTGGGATCTCTCGCCGCCGCGGGCGGCTCGGCCCCATCTAAGCAGGACGGCGGGCCTGCCGGCTCAGTCCTTCGGGTCGATGACGGCGTCGATCACCTGACGCGCCCACTGCAGCAGCGCGACGCCCTCCAGCGGGGTGCCGAGCCGACCCGGCGTGCCCGGTCGGGGCACCAGGACGGACTCGGTCTGCGCCTTGACGATCGACTTCGGGTAGAGCCGCTGCAACCGGATCGTGCGCGACTCCGGCAGGGTGACCGGGGCGAACCGGACGTTCTTGCCGACCGTGGTGACCTCGCGCAGCCCGGCCTGCCGGCACCGCGCCCGGAACCGGGCGACCAGCAGCAGGGCGGTGACGGCCTCGGGCGGCTCGCCGTAGCGGTCCTCGAGCTCGGCGATGATCTCGTCGACGTCGGCGTCGGTGCGGACCTCCGCGAGGCGGCGGTACATCTCCAGGCGCAGCCGCTCGCTCGGCACGTAGTCGTGCGGCAGGTGCGCCTCGACCGGGAGCTCGATGCGGACCTCGTCGAGCTGCTCCGGTGCGCCGCCGTCGCTGCGGAAGTCGCGCACGGCCTCCCCGACCAGGCGCACGTAGAGGTCGAAGCCGACGTCGGCGATGTGGCCGGACTGCTCCCCGCCGAGCAGGTTGCCCGCGCCGCGGATCTCGAGGTCCTTCATGGCGATCGCCATGCCACCGCCCAGGTCGGAGTGCTGGGCCAGCGTGGCGAGCCGCTCGTGCGCGGTCTCGGTCAGCGGCTTCTCGGTCGGGTAGAGGAAGTAGGCGTAGGCACGCTCGCGGGAGCGGCCGACCCGGCCGCGCAGCTGGTGCAGCTGGGAGAGGCCGAGGGTGTCGGCGCGCTCGATGATCATCGTGTTCGCGTTGGACACGTCGATGCCGGACTCCACGATCGTGGTGCAGACCAGCACGTCGAAGCGCTTCTCCCAGAAGTCGAGCATCACCCGCTCGAGCTGCTGCTCGCTCATCTGGCCGTGCGCGGTGGCGACCCGGGCCTCGGGCACCAGCTCGCGGAGCTTGGCGGCGGCCTTCTCGATCGAGCTGACCCGGTTGTGGATGTAGAAGACCTGGCCGTCGCGCAGCAGCTCGCGTCGTACGGCGGCGACGACCTGGCGGTCCTCGTAGCCGCCGACGTAGGTCAGCACCGGGTGCCGCTCCTCCGGCGGCGTGGTGATCGTCGACATCTCCCGGATCCCGGTGACCGCCATCTCCAGGGTCCGCGGGATCGGGGTGGCGCTCATCGAGAGCACGTCGACGGAGGTGCGCAGCCGCTTCATGGCCTCCTTGTGCTCCACGCCGAAGCGCTGCTCCTCGTCCACGATGATCAGGCCCAGGTCCCTGAACTTCGTGTCGGCGTTGAACAGCCGGTGGGTGCCCACGACGATGTCGACCGAGCCGTCGCCGAGCCCGGCGATCGTCTCCGCGGCCTCCTTGTCGGTCTGGAAGCGGCTCAGCGGCTTGAGCACCACCGGGAAGCCGCTCATCCGCTCGGCGAAGGTGCCCAGGTGCTGGTTGACCAGCAGCGTGGTCGGGACCAGCACGGCCACCTGCTTGCCGTCCTGGACGGCCTTGAACGCTGCCCGCACCGCGATCTCGGTCTTGCCGTAGCCGACGTCGCCGCAGACCAGGCGATCCATCGGGACGGTCCGCTCCATGTCGCGCTTGACCTCGTCCACGGTGGTCAGCTGGTCGGGCGTCTCGTGGAACGGGAAGGCGTCCTCGAGCTCGCGCTGCCAGGGCGTGTCCGGGCCGAAGGCGTGGCCCTTGGTGGCCTGGCGGGCGGCGTAGAGCTTGATCAGCTCGGCGGCGATCTCCTTGACCGCCTTGCGCGCCTTGTTCTTGCGCTTGGTCCAGTCGCCGCCGCCGAGCCGGTCCAGGTTGGGCTGCTCGCCACCGACGTAGCGGGTGACCTGGTCGAGGGTGTCGGCGGGCACGTAGAGCCGGTCCGGCGGGCCGCCGCGCTTGGACGGGCCGTACTCGAGCACCAGGTACTCGCGCCGGGCGCCCTGCACCTCGCGCTGCTTCATCTCCACGAACCGGCCGACGCCGTGCTGCTCGTGCACGACGTAGTCGCCGGCCTTGAGCTCGAGCGGGTCGATCTGACGCTTGCGGCGCACCGGCATCGCGCCCTTGTCCCGGGTCGCGGCCTTCGCGCCGACGATGTCCTCGCCGGTGAGCAGCACCAGCTGTTGCCGCTCGTCGACGAAGCCGTGTCCGAGCGCCCCGCAGGTCACCGAGACCACGGCCGGGTCCAGCTCGGTGCCGGGTGTGATCTGCTCCACCAGCCGGGCCGGGACGTCGCGCTCGCCGAGCGCCTCGATCATCCGCTTGGCCGGACCGTGCCCGGCGTGCACCAGCAGCACCCGCCAGCCCTCGCCGTGCCAGCGGGCGATGTCCTCGAAGGCGCGCTGCACGTCGCCGCGGTAGGTCGGGGCGGGCTGGACGGAGCTGCGCCGCTCCTCGTCGTCGCCGTCGGGGGCGTCCGGGTCGACGTCGCTGTCGAGGCCGAACGGGCTGTACGTCCACCAGCCCTGACCCAGCGCGCGGGCGTGCTCGCGCACCTCCCCCAGCGAGCGGTACGACGCCGCCTGCAGGTCGACCGGTGCCTGGCCGCCGGTCGCGGCGGTGGCCCACGAGGCAGCCAGGAACTCCTCGCTGGTGGCGACCAGGTCGTGGGCCCGGGAGCGGGCCCGCTCGGGATCCAGCACCAGCACGCGAGTGTCGGCGGGCATCAGGTCGACGAGCAGCTCGAGCTCGTCGACCAGCGCCGGGATCAGCGCCTCCATGCCCTCCACCGCGATGCCCTGGGCGATCTTGTCGGTGATCTCCAGCAGCGCGGGGTGCTCGCGGCCGAGCTCCACGGCGCGGGCACGGACCTCGTCGGTGAGCAGCAGCTCCCGGCACGGCGGCGCCCACAGCCGCGACACGGTCGCGATGGTGCGCTGGTCGGCCACGGCGAACGAGCGGATCTCCTCCACCTCGTCGCCGAAGAACTCCACCCGCAGCGGGTGCTCCTCGGTGGGCGGGAAGACGTCGACGATGCCGCCGCGCACCGCGAACTCGCCGCGCTTCTCGACCAGGTCCACGCGGGAGTAGGCCGCACCGAGGAGGCCGGCGACGACGTCGTCGAGCTCCGCGGTGGCGCCGACCTCCAGCTCGACCGGCGTGAGGTCGCCGAGCCCCTTGACCTGCGGCTGCAGGATCGAGCGCACCGGGGCCACGACGACCTGGACCGGCCCGGTCGAGGCGTCCTTCCCCGGGTGGCACAGCCGGCGCAGCACCGCGAGCCGGCGACCGACGGTGTCGCTGCGCGGGCTCAGCCGCTCGTGCGGCAGCGTCTCCCAGCTCGGGTAGTAGGCGACCCGGTCCGGGTCGAGCAGGTCACCGATCTCGGCGACCAGCAGCTCCGCCTCGCGCGTGGTGGCGGTGACCACCAGCACCGGGCGCCCGGAACGGGCCAGGCCGGCGGCGAGGAACGGTCGCAGCGCCTCGGGGCCGGTGAGCTCCCCGGTGACCTGCGCCCCGCCCTCCGCCTCCGCGAGGGCGGCGGCCAGGGCCGGGTCGGTGAGGACGGTGTCGGCGAGGCCGGCGAGATGCACTGCGGTCCACTTCCCTGCAAGACAACACAACGGGCCCCCGGCCGATGCCGGCCCGGGGGTGGTTCCTCCAGCCTAGCGACGGGCGCCGACGAGTCGACGGCCCGTGAGGGGCTCAGGAGGTCGGCGGACCGATCAGCAGCGCGACGCCGAAGAGCACGGCGACCGCGACCGCGGCGACGGCCAGCCCGCGCAGCGGCTTGAGGAGCACCCAGGACACGGCCCGGTCGGCCAGGCCCGTGCCCGCACCGGCGGGCAACCGCCAGGTGTCGCCGAGCCAGCCGCGGCGCGCGGCGTACCACTCCAGCGGCACCGTCGCGAACGGAGGCACGGCGGCGACGAGCGCGAGCGCGGCGCGCCCGAACGACCAGCGGCGGTCGACCCACACCACGACCACGGTGACGCAGTAGGCGAGGAACACCGCGCCGTGGATCGGGCCGAACACGCGGACCGCCACGTCGGTGGTCTCGGTGCCGTACTTCAGCACCAGGCCGAGGATCAACCCGGCCCAGCTGAACGCCTCGGCGGTGGCGACGATGCGGAACAGACGGGTGGGGCTCATGTGGGGACCTCCTGGGTCTCGGTGCGGGCGAGCTCGGCCTTCCACTCCCGGAAGGCCTCCTCGGTGCGGCCTCGGCGCCAGTACGCCGAGATGGAGACGTCGTCCCTGGGCACGGCGCGCTCACGGAGCAGGTAGGGGCGCACGCCCTTCATCACGGCCTCGCCCTCGCCGTGCACGAACGCGTGCACCCGGCCTTCGGGCCAGGGCAGCGCCCGGACCGCGGTGGCCAGGTCCGGGTGGGTCGGTGCGGTGCGGTGCAGCCAGGTGACCTCGACGCCCTCGGGCGCCGGCAGGTCCTGCTCGTGCGCGGGGCCGTCCACCTGCACGACCACGTGGCCGCGGGCGTACGGCGCCTTCGCGGCCAGGTCGGCCAGCGACTGCCGGATCGCGGGGATCGCGGCCTCGTCCCCGGCGAACAGGTGCCAGTCGGCGTCCGGGTCGGGGGCGTAGGCACCCCCCGGGCCGCGCACGGTGATGGTGTCGCCGGGCTGGGCCTTCGCGGCCCACGTACCGGCGACGCCCTCGTCGCCATGCACCACGAAGTCGATGGACAGCGTCCCGGCGGCGACGTCCGGGTCGAGCGCGGTGTAGGTGCGCAGCGTCGGCCGGGCACCGGCGGCCAGTGCCGACGCCGCGTCCTGGCCGGCCTCGGGGAAGACGAGCTTGACGTAGCGGTCGGTGAAGGCGCTGCCGGCGAACGCGGACAGGTCACCACCCAGGTCCAGGCGCACCATGGAGGGGCTCACCCGGTGCCGCGCGAGGACCGTCAGCTCCGTGAGCGGCTTCGCCGGCTTCGCGGGCTTCTCCGAGGTGGTCACGAAGGGGAGCCTAACTTCGCCTCGCCGCACGCCTGGCATCGGCCGGGCTGTGATCCCGGCCGAGCCCGAGCCGCGCTCCAGCCGGGTGTGCCGAGGGCGTCGCCAGGACCAGGGGCGTCAGGCGCCGTAGCGGCGGTCGCGCAGCGCGTAGGCGCGGATAGCGCGCAAGAAGTCCACGCGGCGGAAGTCGGGCCAGTAGGCCTCGCAGAAGTAGAACTCCGACTTCGCGCTCTGCCACAGCAGGAAGCCGCCGAGCCGCTGCTCACCGGAGGTACGGATCACCAGGTCGGGGTCCGGCTGGCCCTTGGTGTAGAGGTGCTCCTCGATGTGCTCGATGTCGAGCTGCTGGGCCAGCTCGGCCAGCGAGGTGCCCTTGTCGGCGTGCTCGTTGAGCAGGGAGCGCACCGCGTCCGCGATCTCGCGGCGACCGCCGTAGGCGACGGCGATGTTCACCGTCATGCCCTCGACGTCGGCGGTGGACTCCGCGGCCCGCTTCAGCTGCTCGGCGGTGTCGTCCGGGAGCAGGTCGAGGGCGCCCACCGGGTGCAGCCGCCAGCGGCGCTGCTCGGCCAGCGAGGCGACGGCCTCGGTGATGATCTCCAGCAGCGGCTCGAGCTCGTTCGCGGGGCGGTTCAGGTTGTCGGTCGAGAGCAGCCAGAGGGTGACGACCTCGATGCCCACCTCGTCGCACCAGGTCAGCAGCGGCTCGATGTTGGCGGCGCCGGCCCGGTGCCCGTGGGCGGTGTCGCGGCCGACCGCACGCGCCCAGCGCCGGTTGCCGTCGAGCATCACGCCGATGTGCTTCGGCAGGTTGTCGGGCATGCGCCGCAGCATCCGAGCCTCGTAGGCCGGGTAGAGCACCTTGCGCAGGCCACGCTTCCAATCAGCCACCCTCCGATCGTAGGGCACCTGCACCCCGCTCCCGGTCATCCGGCCAGCCTCTCCCACAGGTGCCGAGAGGACTGACACGATGGGTGTGACCGGGGCGGCACGCCGTGCCTGCGCCGAGGAATTCGAGAGAGGGACGAAACCCGATGAGTGCAGTCGCCGCCTGGCATCCGGACCCGACCGGCCGGCACGAGCTCCGCTACTGGGACGGCAACCAGTGGACCGAGCACGTGTCCGACCAAGGGGTGCAGTCGACCGCCCCGCTCCACCTGCCGGAGGAGTCCGCAGCTGCGTCCGATGCCGCGGAGTCCACCGGTTCCGACGGGTCCACCGGTTCCGACGGGTCCGCCGAGGCCGGCCTCGACGACGACTGGCTCGGCTCCGCGGAGGCGGGCCACAGCGAGACCGGCAGCACCGACGCGGAGCCGGCCGGGGAGGCCGCCACCCCGTCGAGCGAGGCCGTCACCGAGATCGCGCCGCGATCCGACGCCCCGGCGGGCTCGCACGTCGGCTCGCCTGGCGACTCCCCTGTCGGTGGGCAGGTGCAGGCTCAGGCGGCCGCCCCCTCGTCGTACGGGCAGGCTCCGAGCCAGGGCTACGGCCAGGGCGGTTACGGCCAGGCACCTGCCGGACAGCCGCCGGTCGGACAGCCGCCGGTCGGGGCCCCGGGCCCGCAGGCGTACGGCAACGGGTTCGCCGGCATCAGCGGCGACCTCATCGACGGCCGGTTCTCCGAGACCGACGGCCTGGGCGCGGTGCTGCAGAACAAGCGGATGCTGCGGGTGCGGATCACCGAGCCGTTCATGGCGCGTCAGGGCTCGATGGTCGCCTACCAGGGTCAGGTCGACTTCGCCTACCAGGGCGGCGGCGCGGCGAAGTTCCTCAAGAAGGCGTTCACCGGCGAGGGCCTCTCGCTGATGCGCATCGAGGGCCGCGGCGACGTGTTCTTGGCCAACGAGTCGCAGGAGGTGCACATCCTGCGACTCACCAACGCCGGGCTCTCGGTCAACGGCGCCAACGTGCTGGCGTTCTCGGCCGGCCTGGAGTGGAACGTCGAGCGGGTCCGGGGCGGCAGCATCGCGGCCGGCGGCCTGTTCAACACCACGCTGCGCGGCACCGGCTGGGTGGCGATCACCACGGCCGGCGACCCGGTGGTGCTGAACACCACAGAGGCGCCGACGTACGCCGACGCCCAGGCGCTGGTGGCGTGGTCGGTGCAGCTGCAGACCTCGATCCGCTCCACGGTCACGGCGGGTGCGCTGATCGGGCGCGGCTCCGGCGAGGCGTTCCAGGTGGCCTTCTCCGGTGCCGGGTTCGTCATCGTGCAGCCGGCGGAGAACGGCGCGGTGCCCGCGCACACGCACTGACCCGCCACGCCTCGAAGACGGGGCACGGCGACCTGCAGCGGCCCGGTGAGCGTGACATCACGTTCGCCGGGCCGCTGTTGCGTCGTGGCTGCACGGGTAACCTCACGCCATGAACCACCCTGTCCAGCACACCGGTGAGAAGGTACGAGCCCGCCTGAACGAAGTCGGTGACCACATCACCGACGCGATCGCCGACATGAAGCCCAAGCTGCGCGGCTGGATCCACCTCGTCTCCACCCCCATCGTGCTGGTCGCCGGCATCTTCCTCATCGCGATCTCCCCCGACGCCACCACGAAGACCGGTGCGGCGCTCTACAGCGTCTCCGCGGTGCTGCTCTTCGGGATCTCCGCGCTCTACCACCGCGGCACCTGGTCACCGAAGGTGTGGCGGGTGCTGAACAGGTTCGACCACTCGAACATCTTCTTGTTCATCGCCGGGTCCTACACGCCGTTCGCGTTGATCCTGCTCGAGGGCTCCGCGCGGACGATCATGCTCTCGGTGGTGTGGACCGGCGCCCTGCTCGGCATCGGCTTCAAGCTCTTCTGGCCCAGCGCGCCGCGCTGGTTGTCCGCCCCGATCTACATCGCGCTCGGCTGGGCGGCGATCTTCTTCATCCCCGCCTTCTTCACCGGCGCGACGGCGCTGGGCCTGGGCATCGGCGTGGCGATCTTCACGCTCATCTGCGTGGGTGGTGCGCTCTACACGGTGGGCGGCCTGGTCTACGGCTTCCAGTGGCCGGACCCGTCCCCGCGCTACTTCGGCTTCCACGAGATCTTCCACGGCTTCACCATCGCCGCGTTCGCGGCGCACTACGTCGGCGTCTCGCTGGCGACCTACGCCATTCGCTGAGCCCGCCGACCGCGCGCGGTGGGCGGCTAGGGCCGGCGGGCCAGCAGCACGAGCACCTCGGCGTGCGCAGTCTGCGGGAACATGTCGAAGACCCGCGCCCGCTCGGGACGGTACGACGTCAGGTCGGCCAGGTCGCGGGCCAGGGTCTCGGGGTTGCAGCTGGAGTAGAGCACGTAACCAGGCCCCGCCTCCTCCAGCCGTTGCGCCAGCGCCCGGCCCAGGCCGCGCCGCGGCGGGTTCACCACGACCAGGTCGGCGGTGCCGAGCAGCCCGGCGTGCTCGGGCGCGGTCGCGTCGCCGGCGGTGAACGTGACCTGGCCCGCCAGCACACCGGCAGCCGCCGCCTCGGCGGCCGAGCGCTCGGCGCTGGTGATCGCGTCCGCACTGATCTCGATGCCGTGCACGGACCGGCCGGGGCCGGCCAGGTGGAGGGCGAACCCGCCGACGCCGCAGTACAGGTCGAGCACCCGGGGCACCGCGAGGCCGGCGGTCCACTGCGCGGCGGTGCGGTAGAGCGCGGCAGCCATCTCGGTGTTGGTCTGGAAGAAGCTGCGCGGGCGCAGGTGCAAGGTGAGGTCGCCCAGGCGCATCGGCAGCGTGTCGTGCTCGGTCAGCACGATCTCGCGCTCCCCCTCGAGCACGGCCCGGTGCTCGGGCTGGATGTTCAAGGTCAGCACCCGCAGCGTCGGCAGCTCTGCGTGCAACCAGCCGAGGTGCTTGCGGATGCGGGACTCGGTGGCGGTCGAGCGCAGCACGAGGCGGACCATGAGCTCGCCGTCCGGCGACTCGGTGACCAGCAGGTGCTTCAGCTCGCCGCGGAGCCCGACCGGCTCATCACCCGCTACCCGGTAGGGCGTCAGGTCGGCCCGCCGGACCAGCTCGCCCAGCACCGGCAGCGCCGCGACGATCCCCGGCGTGTGCAGGACGCAGTCGCGCAGGTCCACGCCCTCGCCGCGAGCGTCGAGGATGCCCAACCTCGGAGCCGCGGCGGTGCCGCCGACGACCATCTTCGCCTTGTTGCGGAACCCGGTGCCCCGGCTGGGCACCGGCGGCTCCCAGTCGACATCAGCGGCGCCGGCGGCGCTCAGCAGCGCCCGGGTCGCGGCCTGCTTCTCGGCGAGCTGGTCGTCGTACGGGCGGTCGAGCCAGGTGCAGGAACGGCACTCACCGGCGGCGAAGTGGGCGCAGTCGAGCACGGCGAGACCCATGGCTTCATCGTAGGCTCCCCCGCCGCGACGACAGGCTTCGCGAGCCCCGGGCCGATCGCCCCGGGAGGTCACGACTCGGGAGACGGGAACTCACGACTCGGCGGACGAGAGCTCACGACTCGGGAGGCGGGAACTCACGACTCGGGGTGGTGGGTCACTTCCCGCGGCCGTAGAGGCCCTTGACCACCTTGAGCAGGGTCTGCTCCTCCTTGGTGGAGCGGCGGAAGGTGGTCAGCGCGATGGGGGGCTTGAACCGCTGGCGGGCGATGGCGTGCGGGTAGGTGAACTCGCGCAGGCCGTCGGGGCCGTGGATGCGGCCGAAGCCGGAGTCGCCGACCCCGCCGAACGGCAGCGTGGGCACCCCGGCGAAGGAGATGACCCCGTTGATCGCGGTCATGCCCGCCCGCAGCTGCTCGGCGATCTCCATGCCGCGTGCCTTGGAGTACACGGTCGAGCCGAGGGCGAAGCGGGTGCCGTTGGCGCGCTCGATCGCCTCGTCCATGCTGCGCACCTTGGCGACCGTGACGGTCGGGCCGAAGGTCTCCTCCTGCACGGCGGCGGAGTCCTCGGGGACGTCGACCAGCACGGTGGGCTGCACGAAACGCGCCCCCTCGGGCACCGGCCCCCCGACCAGCGCCCGGCCGCCGCGGGCCAGGGCGTCATCGATGTGGCGACGGATGATGTCGACCTGCGAGGGCATCGTGATCGGGCCGACCTGTCCGCCCGGCTCGGCCTTGAGCTTCTCGGCCGAGGCGACGAGCTCGGCGAGGAACGCGTCGTAGACCTGCTCGTGCACGTAGACCCGCTCCACGCCGGCGCACGTCTGGCCGGCGTTGGAGCACGCACCCCACAAGGCGGCGTCCGCGGCCTCGGCGACGTCGGCGTCCGCGTCGACGAGGAGCGCGTCCTTGCCGCCGGCCTCGATGACGACGGGGGTCAGCGTCTCGGCGCAGGCGGCCATCACGCGCTTGCCGGTGGCCGTCGATCCAGTGAACGCGACCTTGTCCACCCCGGCGGAGGTGAGCGCGGCGCCGGTCTCGCCGAAGCCGGTGACGACCTGGAAGACCGGGCGACCCACCGCCTCCGCGAACGTCTCGGCGAGCCAGACCCCGACGCCGGGGGTGTGCTCGGAAGGCTTGAACACAACCGTGTTCCCGGCGGCCAGGGCGTAGGCGATGGAGCCCATCGGGGTGAATGCGGGGTAGTTCCAGGGCCCGATGACGCCGACCACGCCGAGCGGGCGGTACTCGACGCTGGCAGCCTGGTTGACCATCAGCAGACCGGGGTTGACGCTGCGTCGCTTGAGCACCTTCTCGGCGTGCCCGGCCGCCCACGCCAGGTGGTCCACGGCCAGCGCGATCTCCATCAGCGCGTCGCCGTGCGGCTTGCCGGTCTCCGCCGACATCACCCGCGCCAGCTCCTCCATCCGCCCGGCGATCAGCCGGCGCCAGGCGTCCAGCTCCTTCTTGCGGCCGGCGAAACCCAGGGCACGCCAGCGCTCGGCCTCCTTGCGCGCGGTGGCGACCGCGGCCTGCACGTGCGCGGCGTCGTTGACCGGGTGGGTGCCGACGACCTCGCCGGTGGCCGGGTCGAGGGAGTCGAACGTGTCGGACGTGGGCGCGGTGTCGGGAGCGGACTTGATGCTGGTCACACTGCGCAACATACCGCCGGTACGCGCGTCTGCCCAGGGTCCGGGCGCGCGTGCCCAGGGGCCGGACCGGACGCCGTGCGGGCCCCCCGGGCGCCGAGGGCGGCTCAGGCGCAGCGGCCCCCGCCGAGACGGACGAGTCCGTTGAGGTCGCCGGTGCCGAAGTCGAGCCGGCCGAGGTTGTCGTCGTACATCAGCTCGGCCGGGGAGTCGACGTGGCCGAGCCCGACCAGGTGGCCGAGCTCGTGCAGCAGGATGGCGCGGGCATAGGCGTCGCCGTCGCGCTCGTCGTCGAGGTCGTCGAACGTGTCGGCGTCCAAGGTGACGCCGCCGGTGACGTAGCGCAGCCAGTCCCCGGCGGGGGCGCTGACCGCGACCGCTCCCCCGATGCCGGCGACGTCGCCGTCGAGCTCGGCGACCTCCTCGGCGGTGGCCCACGAGATCAGGACCGGCTCGCGCCGGCCGATCGGCACGAACTCGCGGGCCCACTCCGGCCGGCGGTCGGTACGCCCGACGTACTCGAACCTCAGGCCGGTGAACTGCGCCACGGCCTCGAGCCCCTCGGCCACGAAGTCCTCGCTCTCCTCGGCATCGCCCGGCCCGCCGTCGGGATTGATCTCGTACCGCACCGGCCGGCAGGGGTCCCACGCCACGGGTTCGTCAGGCCGGCCGGGCTGCGTCTGCAGGAAGGAGTGCACGCCGCCGGGCTCGACGTCGGCCGGCGTGCCGAGCCGGTCGCCACCGATGCCGATCACCCTGCGCAGGGCCGCGAGCTCGTCACCGGGCCCGACCCACACGACGAGCACGAGGAGCACGGCGCTGAGCACCAGCACCATGCCCGAGCGCCAACGCTCAGCCATGCCGCCTCCTCGGGCGGTCCGTCGCAGCGGTGGGACAGTTCGGCACTCCTGAAGCCTCGCACGCCCCGAGGGGCGGGGAGGGGCGCCCACAGCCGGACGCGATCGGGGTGACCGGGGGCATAGGTATCGAGCTGCCTGTTCCGGGTACAGCCACTCCACACCGGCGTACCTCGCCGGCGGCCCCCGGCGGTCAGGAAGCGGCCCCGGATTGTGATCGACCACCTCCGCACCGCTGTGCCGGCGCAGGATCTTCTTCTGGGGGAGAGCACGTTGACCCTGTCAGTCCACAAGGGCCTGTACGACGCTGACGCCACCGGCCGCCGCGCTCCGGTGATCGCCTCCGTGCCGTCGGGGCACGTCTACGTGCGCCACCTCGCCCCGGAGTCCGGCCCCGGCCCTCGTCGCCTTCCCGACCCCGCGCCGGACGCGACCGAGCGCCCAGCGGGCGCCGCGTGGGCGCCGGCGGGGATGCTGCGCCCCGAGTGGGCCGCGGAGGCCGACTTCGACATCTTCCACCTGCACTTCGGCTTCGACGCCTGCTCCCCCGAGCAGCTGGCCGAGCTGGTCGACGTGCTGCGCGCGCGGCGCAAGCCGCTCGTCTACACGGTCCACGACCTGCGCAACCCGCACCACGCCGACGACTCCACGCACACCGCGCAGCTGGACGTCCTCGTGCCCGCCGCCGACGCGCTGCTCACCTTGACCCCCGGCGCCGCGGCCGAGATCCGCCGTCGGTGGGGACGCGAGGCCGAGGTCGTGCCGCACCCGCACGTCGTCGGCTTCGACCGGATGCTGCGCGCGGCCAACGAGCGCACCCAGCGCGCCGACGGGCCGTTCCGGGTGGGTCTGCACGTCGAGAGCCTGCGGGCCAGCATGGACCCGATGCGGATCCTGCCCACCCTGGTGGACACCGTGCGCGCGATGCCCGGCGCGGTGCTGCAGGTCAACGGGCACCGCGACGTCCTCGACTACGACGGCGCGCGCCCCGACACCGAGCTGGCGGACTACCTGCGCGCCGCCGCCCGGGCCGGGCTGCTGGAGCTGGCCGTGCACGACGTGCTCCCCGAGGACGCCCTGTGGTCCTACCTGACCTCGCTCGACGTCTCGGTGCTGCCCGACCGCTTCGGCACGCACTCGAGCTGGCTGGAGGCATGCCGCGACCTCGGCACCACCGTCGTGGCCCCGACGTGCGGCTATCACGAGCACCAGGGACCGGTGCTGACCTACGGCCACGACGAGTCCGCCTTCGACGCCGACTCGTTGGCGCGTGCACTGTGGACCGCCTACCTCGACCGGCCCAGCCTGGGCACCACCGTCCCGCGCCGTCGCGCCCAGCGCGCCGAGGTCGCCGACGCCCACAACGCCCTCTACGCCTCGCTGCTGGGCTGAGGTCCCTGCCGGGGCAGGAGCAGGAGCAGGAGAGCGACGCACCCCTGCCCATGTCGGCCGGTCCGTGAGCCGTGCGCGGGCGGCACCGCCGGATCGGCTTGGATGGGGCCATGCACGTCCCGTTCCCCGTGGCGCGTCAGATGACCCGCCGGCTGGTCAAGCCCATCCTCGGCACCCGCCTGTCCCCCGTCATGCAGCGGCGCGCGCTCGAGCTGGTGCTGCGCGCCTCGGTGCTGCCCAAGGGCACCCAGGTGCAGCGCGGCGACCTCGGCGGGGTGCCGGCCGAGCAGCTCGTCACCACCGGCAGCGTCCCGGGCCGGGCACTGCTCTACCTGCACGGCGGGGCCTACCTCGTGGGATCGCCGGCCACGCACCGCGCGGCCGCCGCCCACCTCGCCGCCGCGGTCGGCGCGGTCGGCCACGTGCTCGACTACCGCCTCGCCCCCGAGCACCCCTATCCCGCCGCGGTCGACGACGCGCTCGCCGCCTACCGCGCGCTGCTGGACCGTGGCCTGGAGCCCGGGCAGGTCGTCGTGGCCGGCGACTCCGCGGGCGGCGGGCTGTCGCTGGCACTCGGCCTGCGGCTGCACTCGCTCGGGCTGCCGCAACCGGCGGCGCTCGGGCTGATGTCGCCGTGGGTGGACCTCGGGCTCAGCGGGCTGGACGAGAGCGTCGTCGACCCGCTGCTGTCGCGGGACTGGCTGGAGCTGGGGGCGTCGTCGTACGCCGGTGCGGCGCGTGACGTCGCCGAGGTCTCCCCGCTGCACGCGGAGCCCGCCGCCCTGGCCGCGCTGCCTGCGCTGTTCGTGCAGGCTGGCACCGACGAGATGCTGCGCCGCGACATCGCGCGCTTCGTCGACGTCGCCCGCGGCGCCGGTGCCCAGGTCACCTACCGCGAGCTGGTCGGGCACTGGCACGTCACCCAGCTGTTCGCCGGCCTGGCGCGCGAGGCGGACGCGGCGGTCGCCGAGCTGGGCGGCTGGCTGCGCGCGGCTCTGGAGGACGCCGGGCGCTGACGCCTCGGCCCCACGGCGTGGCCACCACACCCGCTCGCGCACCCGCCCGCGCACCCGCCCGCACCGCGCCCGACGTGACGGACGAGAGGATGGGCCCGTGACCATGGAGATGTTCGTCCACGACGAGACCCCGACCGCCGCGGTCGACCAGCGAGAGCAGGTCGTGTCCGCGCTCGCGGGCTCGGTGCGCGACCTGGTCGACGCCACGATCCGCAGCACCGTGGCCGACGAGGAGCTGCTCGCGGTCCGCGCCGGGGTCGACGCCCTGGTGGCGCGCCTGCGCACCGAGCAGCGCCCGGGGCCCGCTGGCGTGCGCTACAACTCCGAGGGCCGCTCGTGGAGCTGGGGCAACGCGGTCGTCGGGCACGGCAACGCGATCGCCCCGCCCCTGGCGATCGACCACGACACCGAGCGCGGTCGCTCGCGCGCCGAGGTGGTGCTGGGCGCCGCCTACGAGGGGCCGCCGGGGATGGTGCACGGCGGCGTGTCCGCGCTGCTGCTCGACCAGATCATGGGCGAGACCGCCAGCGGGTTCAAACGGCTCACGATGACCGGCACGCTGACGCTGCGCTACCGCCGGCCGCTGCCGCTGGGGCCCGTCGCACTGGAGTGCTGGATCGCGAGCGAGGCCGGGCGCAAGGTCACCGTCGAGGCGAGCATCGGCAACGCCGACGGCGTGGCCGTCGAGGCGACGGGACTGTTCCTGGTGCCGCGGTGGGCTCCGCTGGCGGCCGACGAGCAGCCCGAGGGCTGGCGCCGCTCCGCCGAGGGCTGAGCCGGGTCAGGCCGGGTCAGGCCGCTCAGCCGCCTCGGGCGCGCTCAGGGGTGCTCAGGGGCGGGGGCGCGGCACCTGGTCGGCGAGGCGCTTCGGGGCGCGCAGGCAGTAGGAGTCGGTGAGCAGCTCGCCGACCTCGGTCCAGTCGGTCTCGTCGTCGATGATCATGCCGACCGCGTCGGCGCTCCAGCCGAGCCGGAAGTACGGGTCGCCGAGGTGCTGGAACGCCATCACCTCGTCGGGCTCGGCGCGGAACGTGAGGCGGAACTGCTGGTCCTCGCCGCCGAAGACGTGCGCGACCGTGCGACCGGCGACCCGCCAGCGCACGCCCACCCAGGCAGCCTCCTCGGTGCACTCGGGCAGCCGGGACAGCACGGCGCGCAGCCGCGCCAGGTAGGCACCGGGGACCTCAGGACGCGTTGCCACACCCCGACCGTGCCACAGCCCGTCGACACGGCCCGGCCCGGGTCTCAGGCGCCCAAGGCGCCGACGTCCTCGGCGTCCCCGCCGAAGTAGCTGTCCAGCAACCACTGGCTGCGCCGCGTGCCCCAGCGTTCCAGGTAGGCCTTGCCGCCGGGCAGCCGGCCCAGCACCCGGTAGCGCAGGGTGTTGAGCGGCACCAGGTAGGCGTGCGCCCACGGCGGCCGGACGGGCAGTCCGAGCTCGCGCATGCTCGCGGTGCCGAGGAAGAGGGTGAGCATGGAGAGCAGCCGCTCCCGCTCGTAGCGCGCCCGCAGCGACTGCAGCGCCGCCGGCCAACCGGGGTAGGTGCGCTCGGCCTGCGCCGCGACGACGGCCCGGGACAGCTGCGGGCCGGCCTCGGAGATGCCGGCCTGGGCGAGCAGCACGTGGTAGTTGATCCGGTGCCGCTCCCACTCGTCGTCGACCAGGAAGTCCTCGTCGACCCCCATCAGCCAGCCGACGTACTTCCACAGGTGCATCAACGCGGCGGAGTCGCGCCGGGGCAGCGGCACGCCGAGCCCGCGCGAGCCGATCACCAGCACGCCGTCGAAGAGCCCGAGGGTGGAGGCCTGGTCGGCCTGGTTGATCGGCAGGCCCCACCGGGCGGTGTCCCAGCGGCTCTCGAAGGTGTGGTTGACCAGGGCGTGCATCGCGCGGACGTGGACGGTCAGCCGCCAGCCCTCCCCGGCGGCGCGGCCGGGGGCGGGCGGGAGCAGTGCGCCGGGGTCGGTGAGGCTGGCACCCCACTTCTGGGTCTCCGCCAGGCGGCGCAGCGTCTGTCCCCCGGTCAGTCCGCCGGTGGCGACCAGCAGGTCGGTGGGGCCGCCGAAGCGGTAGCCGCCGACCAGGGACAGCTGCAGCAGCACGTCCTGGGCGTTCTGGCCGAGCCGCTTGAAGACCCGGCCGCCCTCCTCGACGAGCTCGCGGTCCAGCCACGGCGGCTCCGCCTCGACGGTGCGGGCGAACGCCACCAGCGCCGGCGGGGCGTCGGGCACGCTGTCCACGCCGTGGCGCAGCGCCCGGGCGAGCTGGTCCATGCCCACCTTCGCGGGGTCGCCCGCTCGCAACCTGATCGCTTCCGCGAGGCGGGCACCGGCCTCGTCGCGCTCGTTCATCGCGCGTCCGACGCGGGCCAGGAGCGCCTCGTCGACCCCACGGACCCGGCCGAGCAGCCTCAGCGGCCGCCCGAGCCGGCGGTTGCGCTCCTCCGCGGAGCGGAAGCGGGTGGGCACGGGGCCGGTAGGGCCGGCCGCCGCGCCGGCGAGGACGTCACTGCTCATGCCGTCACGATCACGCGAGCACATGCTCGCTTTCAACTCGTGATCCGCCCGCGCCGATGACCGCCGAGATGCCATCATGTGCGCGGACCGCGAGGCACAGGAGGCTCATCGGTGGCTGAGAAGGGGACCGGCATCGACCGGCTCGTGCGCGCGATCACCGATCTCACGACGGCCGAGGACCTGGCGCAGGTGCAGGCCGTCGTACGCAGTGCGGGGCGGGAGCTGGTCGGCAGCGACGGCCTCGCGGTGGCACTGCGCGACGCCGACGAGGCCTACTACCTCGACGAGGACGCCATCGCACCCCTGTGGCGCGGCGCACGGTTCCCGCTCACGCAGAGCGTCGCCGGCCGGGCGATGCTCGGCCAGCAGCACGTCGTGGTGCCCGAGCTCGCTGCCGACCCCTCTCGCCCGGGCGAGGCGGACCAGGAGTCGTTCGCGACCGGCGTGCTCGCCGTACCGGTCCGGACGAGCGACCCGGTGGGTGCGCTCACCGCGTGCTGGGCGCGGCCGCACACCCCCACGCCTGAGGAGCTCCACCTGCTGCAGGCGCTGGCCGACGCCACCTCCGTCGCGCTCGACAAGCCTGCGGTGAGCGCCGAGCTGGGGTCGCTCGTCGCACTGCCCGGCCACCCGCTCGCACCCGCCACCGACGACCTGACGGGCGTGCACAACCGCCGCGGCTTCTTCGACCGGGCACAGGAGCTGCAGTCCGAGGCCGGCCGCGGAGCGGTCGCCTTGGTGGAGGTCGTCGGCGTCGGTGCCCTCAACGAGCGCGAGGGCCGCGAAGCCGGCGAGGAGCTGCTGCGCACCGTCGCGGACCGGCTGACCCGCTGCCTGCGCGACGACGACGTGGTGGCCCGGCTGGGGGGCGACGACTTCGCCGTGCTCAGCACCGGGCTGGACGCCGACCGGATGCGCAGCCGGCTCCTCGACCGCCTCGGCGGCGTGGCCCACATCGGCACCGCAGACGTGCCCGGGCCCGACCGCATCGTCGACTCGCTGCTGCTGGCCGATGCCGCCAGGCACACCGCCAAGCGGACCCGCGCCGAACGGTCCGCCTGAGGTGCGCAAGTCGCCCCGCCAGGCCCGGGCCAAGGAGACGGTCGAGCGCATCGTGACCGCCGGCCGGGCCGTCCTGGTCGAGGACGGGTACGACGCCTTCAGCACCAACCGCGTCGCCGCTCGCGCACAGGTCAGCCCCGGCTCGCTCTACCAGTACTTCCCGGACAAGGCCGCGATCCTCGACGTGGTGCTCGACCGGTACTGGGCCGAGGTCGCGGACCGGGTCGCCCGCTCGCTGGCCGACCGGGTGGCGTCGCCGGAGCCAGCCTCGCCGACCCTGGTGCGCCAGACCGCCGACGCACTGGTCGCCGCACTGGAGGCCGACCGGGCGCTGCTGCGGGTGGTCGCCGAGGTGCTGCCGCTGCAGCGCAGCCGGGAGCGCCGCGCCGCCCTGGAGAACCGGGTCGCCGAGCTCGCCACCGTCTACCTGGCTGCGCGCAGCGGCACCCGCCGGCCGGTGCCGGCCCACGCGGCGTGGGTGCTGGTGCTGGCGTTCGAGACGCTCGCCTCGCGCTGGGTGCTCGACCAGCCGCCGTCGCTGAGCCGCGAGGAGCTGGTCGACGAGATGACCGCGCTGGCGGTGGGCTACCTGCAGGTCTGAGCGCGCGTGCCCCGGGTCAGTGCCGGCCGGTGAACGCCAACCCGACGCCCAGGCCGATCATCGAGGTGCCGCCGAGGCCGCCGAGCACGCTGCCGCGCCGTTCGGAGGCGACGAACCAGTCCCGCGCCCGGCCGGCGGCCAGGCCCCAGGCGGTGTCGCACACGAGCCCCACCAGCACGGCGAGCAGGCCCAGGACGAACATCTGAAGCGGCACCGCGGCACCGGCGCCGGTGTCGACGAACGGGGGCAGCATCGCGGCGAAGATCATGAACCCCTTGGGGTTGCTCACCCCGACCCAGAAGCCCTGGCGCACGGCGGTGGCGGCGGGCAGCGGCCCGGCTGCGCCCGCATCGCCGAAGCGCAGGTCGTGCCGGTGCCGCAGCGCCTGCACGCCGAGGTAGACCAGGTACGCGGCGCCGGCGAGCTTGAGCACCGTGAAGACGACAGCCGACTCGGCGAGGACGACACCGAGCCCGGCACACACGAGCGCCATCACCACGAACAGGCCCAGGGTGTTGCCCAGCACGGTGGCCAGCGCCACCCGCTGGCCGTAGGCGACCGCCCGGCCGACAACGAAGACGACGCTGGGACCGGGGATCACGATCACGACCAGCGCGGCGATGCCGAAGCCGAGGAGCTGGTCGACCCCGATCATCGTGGGCTCAGTCGCCAGTCGTCAGTCGCCGGAGGAGCCCGCGTCCGAGGAGCCCGCAGACCCCGAGGGGCCCGTGGCGTCGGTGTCGTCACCCTCGGGCGCGTCACCGAAGACGCCGCGCCGCTTGGCCGCGTCCACGCGGCGCAGCTGGCGGCTCAACGCCCAGCCGATGAGCGCCACCGCGATGATCAGGAAGACCAGGACAGCGAACCCGGTCCAGCCGGCGACGACGTCCTCGTCGTCGGGCACCTGCTCCTTGGCGGCAAGGAGGGAGGAGACCAGGGTGATGGCGAGTGCCTGCATGGGAACAGTGTCTCAACCGCACTCAGGCGGGGTCGACGGCGGGCGGCCCGTCCGGCGTCACACCGGCGAACAGGTCGTCCTCCGGCACCGGCGCGGTGACGTGGCTGGCGACCAGCTCGAAGTCCTCGGTGGGCCACACCTTCTCCTGGAGCTCACGCGGGATGGCGAACCAGTGGCCGTCGGGGTCGATCTGGGTGGCGTGCGCCAGCAGCGCCTGGTCGCGCACCCCGAAGAAGTCGCCGCACGGCACCCGGGTCGTGATCCGGGCGTCCCACTCCGGCTCGGGCTTCCACTGCGCCAGCCGCTCGGCCCACGGCGACTCCAGGTCGTGGGCGAGCATGGCCTCGTGCAGCGCCTGCATCCGCGGCCGGTTGAACGAGTGGTGGTAGTAGAGCTTGAGCGGCTGCCACGGCGCGCCGGCCTCGGGGAACTGCTCGGGGTCGCCCGCGGCGGCGAACGCCGCGACGCTCACCTCGTGGCAGCGCACGTGGTCGGGGTGTGGGTAGCCGCCGCGCTCGTCGTACGTGGTGAGCACGTGGGGGCGGAACGCACGGATCTCGCGCACCAGCCGCTCGGTGGCCTCCTCCAGCGGCACCAGCGCGAAGCAGCCGTCGGGCAGCGGCGGCTTGGGGTCGCCGTCGGGCCAGCCCGAGTCCACGAAGCCCAGCCACGTCTGGCTGATGCCGAGGATGTCGCGCGCGCGGTCCATCTCCGCCCGGCGTACCTCGGTGATGTTCGCGGCGATGTCGGGGCGGTCCATCTTCGGGTTCAGGATCGAGCCCCGCTCCCCTCCGGTGCAGGTCACGACGCGGACCTCGGCCCCCTGCGCGACATACATCGCGGTGGAGGCCGCCCCCTTGCTCGACTCGTCGTCGGGGTGGGCGTGCACGTGCATCAACCGCAGCCCGGTGCGGTCGTGACCGGCGGCGCGGCCGGCAGGGGTCGGAGGCATGCCCCCCATCGTAGGAACAGACCTCATGCGACCATGAACGGGTGAGCACTACCGACACCTTGGCCCAGAGGTACGGCGCCCCGTCGGGGCGCACCCGCCTGGTGGCACTCACCCTCGCCGCGGTCCTCGGCGCCGCCCTGGTGGCCTGGATGGTCTGGGCGTGGGTGCTGCACTCGGACGCGTCCGTCGCCTCTCAGGAGGTCGCCTTCGAGATCCACGACGACCACTCCGCCACCATGACCGTCGACATCGAGCTGCGCGACGACGACGTGGCCGCGACGTGCAAGCTGCGCGCCATCTCCCACGATAAGGCGATCGTCGGCCAGGTCACCTACCAGCCCGACCCGGCGCAGGGCCGGCGCCACGTGATCGACGTCAAGACCGAGCGCCGCGCCACCACCGTGGAGTGGCTCGGCTGCAACGCACCGGACCAGCCGCACTACCGCTGAGCACCGAGCAGAACGTCCGTCACCGAGACCTTCTGGGTATCGGCGGCTAGACTCGAACGTTCATGCATCCACACGGGTGCGCGAAGAGCAGCACACAGGAGTGCAAGTAGACATGACGCAGACGGACCAGACGAACGGCCCGAACACGATCTGGCTCACCCAGGAGGCCTTCGACAAGCTGAAGGCGGAGCTGGAGCACCTCAAGGGCGCGCGCCGCGCCGAGATCGTGTCGGAGATCAGTGCTGCCCGCGACGAGGGCGACCTCAAGGAGAACGGCGGCTACCACGCCGCCCGCGAGGAGCAGGGCAAGAACGAGGCCCGCATCCTGCAGCTCGAGGACATGCTCCGTCGCGCCGAGATCGGTGAGACGCCGCCGGACGACGGCATCGTCGAGCCCGGCATGGTGGTGACCTACAAGTTCGAGGGCGACGACGACGACGAGGCGGAGAGCTTCCTCCTCGGCGCGCGCGAGATCGACCCCGACGGCCTCACGGTCTACTCCCCGCAGTCCCCGTTGGGCCAGGCCATCAACGGCCGCAGCAAGGGCGAGACCGTGACCTACGAGGTCAACGGCCGCCCGCAGACGGTGATCATCCTGGACGCCAAGCCCTACGAGGGCTGAGCCCCGGACCCCTCGAGCCGCCCGCGCCCCTCAGGGCCGGGCGGCTCCGTCGTTCCCGGCCGGTGGTCCGGCGGGCTCCAGCGCGCCGGCGACCGGGGAGTCCTCCTCCCGGGCGCTCTCGGCCATCTCCGCCAGGTGCAGCACGACGGCGTTGGCCGCGGCGGCCAGCGGCACCGCGACGAGGGCGCCCGCCACGCCGGCGACCAGCACGCCGGCCGCGATCGCGATGATCACTCCCAGCGGGTGCAGGGAGACCCAGCGTCCGAGCAGGAACGGCTGCAGCACGTGGCCCTCGAGCTGCTGCACGCCCACGACCACACCGATCATGAGCAGCGCCGTCCACGGGCCCTGGTCGACCAGGGCGACCAGGACGGCCACGCTGCCGGCGACGGTGGCGCCGATCATCGGCACGAAGGCGCCGAGGAACACCAGGACGCCGATGGCCAGCACGAAGGGCACGTCGAGGATCGCCGCACCGATCGCGATGCCGACCGCGTCCACCAGCGCGACGAGCACCGTGGCGCGGACGAACTGCACCAGCGAGATCCACGCGACCCGGCCCGAGCTGTCCATCCGCTCCCGGGCCGCGCGCGGCGCCAGCCGGACCAGCCACGCCCAGATGCGGGCGCCGTCGGCGAGGAAGAAGTACGTCGCGAAGACCGCGATGAAGAACCCCGCGACGACGTGGGTCACCGCGGAGCCCACGGAGGTGACCCGGCTGAGCACCGCGCCGTTGCGGGAGCCCTCGCTGATCATGTCCTCGGCACTCTTGATGTACTGGTTGATCTGGGAGTCGCTGGCGTCCAGCGGCCCGTCCTGCAGCCAGTCCCGGATCTGCTGCAGGCCCTCCACGGTGGAGTCCGCCAGGTCGCTGGCGCCCGAGGCCACCTGCTGGCCGGCGAAGGTGAGCAGCGCGGAGACCACGGCGAACCCGGCGATCACCACGAACAGCGCGGAGAGCCCGCGGGGCACCCCGACATGCACGAGGCCGCGCACGAACGGCGCGGCCAACGCGCTGATCAACAGCGCGATCGCCAGCGGCACGGTGACCACCGAGAAGTAGCCGATCAGCCACAGCACGAGGTACGCCGAGGCCGCGATGAGCAGCAGCCGCCACGCCCACCCCGCCGCGAGGTCGAGCCCGAAGGGCACCTCCGCACGACGGAAGTTCGACGGACCGGTGGTGAAGGTGGGCGGCCCGTCGTGGCGGCGCTCCTCGCGCAGCTGTGCCCACTGCTGGGCGAAACGGCGGAACAGCCGTGCCTCGCGCTCGTCCTCGTTCGGCCCCGCGGGCGGCTCGGGCCCGGTCCCGGGCTCGGTCTCGGGCTCGGGCCAGATGCCCGGGGAGTCGTACGGTCCGCGCCTGCTCACCGGCTCAGGCTAGAGCAGTCATCCCAGCGCCCCGAGCGCCTGGTCGAGGTCGGCGAGCAGGTCCTCGGGGCTCTCGATCCCGACGCTGAGCCGGACCAGGTCGGCCGGCACCTCCAGGTCGGTGCCCGCGACGCTCGCGTGAGTCATCCGGCCGGGGTGCTCGATGAGCGACTCGACGCCGCCGAGGGACTCGCCCAGGATGAAGACCTCGGTCGCGGCGCACAGTGCGAGCGCCCGGTCCTCGCCGCCGGCGACGCGGAAGGAGACCATGCCGCCGTACCGCTTCATCTGGCGGGAGGCGACGGCGTGGCCGGGGTGGGTGGGCAGGCCCGGGTAGATCACCTCGGTGACCGCCGGGTGCGAGCCGAGGAACTCCGCGACCCGCTCGGCGTTGTCGCAGTGCCGCTCCATCCGCAGCGCCAGGGTCTTCAACCCGCGCAGCACCAGCCAGGAGTCGAACGGGCCGGCGACGCCGCCGAGCGAGTTCTGGTGGAAGGCCAGGGTCTCGGCGAGCTCGGCGTCGTCGACGACGAGCGCTCCCCCGACCACGTCGGAGTGCCCGCCGGCGTACTTGGTGGTGGAGTGCACGACGACGTCGGCGCCCAGCGCCAGCGGCTGCTGCAGGTACGACGACGCGAAGGTGTTGTCCACCACGAGCCGGGCACCCGCGTCGTGCGCCACCTCGGCGAGCGCGGTGATGTCGCCGACCGAGAGCAGCGGGTTGGTGGGGGTCTCCAGCCAGACCAGCTTTGTCTGGCCCGGTCGGATCGCGGCGCGGACCGCGTCCGGGTCGCTCACCGGCGCCGGGCTGTGGCTCAGGCCCCAGGCGGTGGCCACCTTGTCGAAGAGCCGGAAGGTGCCGCCGTAGGCGTCGTTCGGCAGCACGACGTGGTCGCCGGGCCGGCACAGGGCGCGGATCAGGGTGTCCTCGGCGGCCAGGCCGGAGGCGAAGGCGAAGCCGGCCGAGCCGCCCTCCAGGGCGGCGAGCGTGGACTCCAGCGCGGTGCGGGTGGGGTTGCCCGAACGGCTGTACTCGTAGCCGTTGCGCAGCCCGCCGACCCCGTCCTGGGCGTAGGTGGAGGTCGCGTAGATCGGCGGGATCACCGCGCCCGTGGTGGGATCGGGCGCGTAGCCGGCGTGGATGGCCCGGGTCTCGAACCCGGCGGTGGAGAAGTCGCGCTCGCTCATCCCGCGAGCCTACTCAGCGTCGTACCGGCCCTTCAGGGGTGCCCGAGCGCCGCCGGCGCTTGGCCCGGAGGAGGAAGATGGAGCCATGTTCACCCGCCGCAAGTCCGAGATGGTCGAGCCCGACCAAGCGCTGCCGGGACGCAGCGCGCCCACGTTCGCGCTGCCCGAGACCCACGAGGTGCTGGGCACCCCGCTGGTGACCGACGCCGAGCACGGCACGCTGCCCGAGGGCATGGAGGTCGCCCTCTTCGGGCTGGGCTGCTTCTGGGGCGCCGAGGAGATCTACTGGAAGGTGCCGGGCGTGTGGTCGACGTCGGTGGGCTACGCCGGCGGCTTCACGCCGTACCCGACGTACGAGGAGGTGTGCAGCGGACGCACCGGGCACACCGAGGCGGTGCGCGTGGTCTTCGACCCGGCGAAGGTCTCCTACGCCGACCTGGTGAAGATGTTCTTCGAGGTGCACGATCCCACCCAGGGCATGCGCCAGGGCAACGACGTCGGCAGCCAGTACCGCTCGGCGATCTACTTCACCACCCCCGAGCAGGAGCAGGTCGCCCGCGAGCTGAGGGCCGTGTACGGCGCCGAGATCGCGCGCCGCGGGTACGGCGAGATCACCACCGAGATCGCGCCGGCGCCCACCTACTACTACGCCGAGCCGCACCACCAGCAGTACCTGCACAAGGTGCCGCACGGATACCGCTGCCACGCGAACACCGGGGTGCCCTTCCCGGCCTGAGGGTCCGGGTGCGGGCTCAGCCGCCGAGCACCTCGCGGGCGTCGACGGCGCCGTGCTTGTCCTCGATGACGTCGGCGAGCTTGGCGATCTCCTCGTCACTCAGGTCCACACCGGTCTCGCCCGCGCCCTTGCGCAGCTCCTCGGCGACGGTGCCCTCGGTGGCGCCGTCCTGCCAGGAGGTGACGCGGTCGACGACGGCCTGGATCGCTTCGAATCGGTTCTCATCAGCCATGCCGGCGCGGTACCCGCTGCAACGAGGGGCAGTCGCGCAGGCCGGCCCCGGCGCCCGCGGGACGCTGCGCCTCTTGCCACGCGCGGGAGAATGAAGCCATGCCCGACCTCCCGAAGAAGGCCGCTGCGCGGACCGCCCGGCTCGCCGCCCTGCCGCTCGGCTACGCCGGGCGTACGGCGTGGGGCCTGGGCAAGCGTCTCGGTGGCGCGCCCGCGGAGGCCGTGCTGAACGACATCCAGCAGCGCACCGCCGAGCAGCTGTTCCGCACGCTCGGCGAGCTCAAGGGCGGCGCGATGAAGTTCGGGCAGGCGCTGTCGGTGCTGGAGTCGGCCCTGCCGGAGGAGCTGGTCTCGCCGTACCGCGCCCAGCTGACCCGGCTGCAGGACTCCGCTCCCCCGATGCCCACGCAGACCGTGCGCGACATCCTGTCCGCCGACCTGGGCGCCGACTACGCCGAGCGCCTGGTCTGGATGGACGGCGCGCCGTCCGCGGCCGCCTCGATCGGGCAGGTGCACCAGGGACGCTGGCGCGACGAGGACGGCACGGAGCGCCTGGTCGCGGTCAAGGTGCAGTACCCCGAGGCCGGTGAGGCGCTGCAGTCCGACCTGCGCACCCTGGCTCGGGCGGCGGGCATGATCGCCCCGCTGGTGCCCGGCCTCGACGTCAAGCCGCTGGTCGCCGAGCTGCAGGCGCGTGCCGCCGAGGAGCTGGACTACGAGCTCGAGGCCCAGGCGCAGCGCACGTTCGCCGAGGCGTTCGCCGACGACCCCGGCATCGAGGTGCCCGACGTGGTCGCGGTCGGCCCCCGCGTGCTGGTCACCGAGTGGATGGACTCGGCCTCGTCGCTGGCCGCGATCATCGCCGAGGGCACCGAGGCCGAGCGCGACCACTACGGCACCCTGTTCGTCCGGTTCGTGGTCTCCGGGCCTGCGCGCACCGGGCTGCTGCACGCCGACCCGCACCCGGGCAACTTCCGTGTGCTGCCCGCGCCCGACGGCGGCCTGGGTCGGCTCGGCGTGCTCGACTACGGCGCGGTCGCCCGGCTGCCCCAGCACGGCCTGCCCGAGCCGATGGGCCGGCTGCTCGCGCTGTGCGTGGCCGGCGACCACGCCGCTCTGCGCGACGGCCTGCGCGAGGAGGGCTTCGTGCGGGCCGGGGCGCAGGTGGACTCCCAGCTGCTCATGGACTACCTCTCCCCCTTCGTGGAGCCGGCCGCGGTCGAGCGGTTCCGGTTCACCCGGGAGTGGATGCGCGGGCAGTTCCAGCGGATCAACGACACCCGCGACCCCTCCTACACGATGGCGATGAAGCTCAACCTGCCGCCGTCGTACCTGCTGATCCACCGGACCTGGCTCGGTGGCGTGGGCGTGCTGAGCCAGCTCGAGGCCGAGGTTCCGTTCCGGGCGCTGCTGGAGGAGTTCCTGCCGGGGTTCGTGGTCGACCACGACTGACCCGGCCGCCCCGGACAGATCAGCCGGTGGGACGCCTCAGGAGCCGAGCGGGGCGCAGTCGTGGCCGCAGCCGTCCCCGGCCACCGGTCCGTCCGCGTGCGCCGCGGGCCGGTGCAGCACCGCCGCCTCGGGGGCCACCACCACGTCCTCGCCGCTCACCTGCGCGGTGCCGTCGACCAGCAGCGTGTAGCCGTGCCGCTCCCGCGGCCAGAAGACCAAGGTCACCGCCGGGTTGGCCGCCAGGTTCGCCAGGGTGCCGCGGCCGGGGGCGGTGATCCGCAGCGAGCCGTCGTCGAGCACCGGGTCCACGGTCACCACCTTGACCCGCGGCGAGGAGGTGCTCAGCAGGTAGCCGCTGTCGAAGTCCGCCAGCGCCGTCGCGAGGTCCGCAGGATCGACCGGGATGCTCATGCAGGTGACCCTACGACTCACCAGACGCCGAGGACACCGCCACCGATCCGCACGATGAAGCCGCCGACCACCACGATGAAGAACGCGCGCACGAAGCCCGCGCCGCGGGCGACCGCGGTGCGCGCGCCCAGGTAGCCGCCCGCCAGGTTCGCAGCACCCATCAGCAGCCCCACGTCCCACAGCACCGCCCCGGTCGGGATGAACAGCAGCAGCGCGCCGACGTTGGTCGCCAGGTTCGCCAGCTTGGCCTTCGCGGAGGCCTGCAGGAAGTCGTAGCCCATCAGCCCGACCAGGACGAAGACGAAGAAGCTGCCGGTGCCCGGGCCCAGGACGCCGTCGTAGAGCCCGATCACGAAGCCGACCAGCATCGCCGTGGCCAGGTGCCGGCGCCCCGCGAAGCGCAGCTGGGTGCTCTCCCCCAGCCGGGGCCGGGCGACGACGTACGTCCCCACCGCGACCAGCGCCACCAGCACCAGCGGCTCGAACGCCTGTCGCGGGATCTGCGACGCGGCCAGCGCCCCGGTGAACGCGCCCACGAGCGCGAGCAGCATCAGCGGCCCGAAGGTGCGTGGATCGGGCCGCAACCGGCGGTAGTACGTCGCCGAGCTGGCCGCCGTGCCGCACACCGACGCGATCTTGTTCGTCGCCAGCACCTGCACCGGGCTGGCACTCGGGAGCGCGAGCAGCAGCGCAGGAAGCTGCACCAGCCCGCCGCCCCCGACGACCGCGTCGACGAAGCCCGCCATCAATGCCGCCAGCGCCAGCAGCGCCAACACGTCGGCCCCGAGGTCGCTCACCGGACCGACCCTACGGACCGGTGAGCAGCGGGGTGCTCAGCGGTCCCAGACGATCTTCTCGCTCGGGCGCTCGTCGTGGCTCTTCGCGACCTCCTCGGAGGTCTCCGCGCACTCACCGTCGAGGTTCACGACGTACGCCACGCCCGCCTGCACGCTCAGCGTGAGGTCGTCCTTGGTCGCGTCCAGCCGTTCGCCGGTCGGCTGCTCGACCTGCCACCCGTCGCCGGTGAGCACGTCCCCGATGGCCCGGAGTGCCTCCTCGTCCGGCAGGTCCGCCGGCGCCTGGAACTTCATGATGTTCCCGACCGAGACCCCGACCGGGGCGTAGTCCTCCCCGCAGATCGTCATCCGGCGGGTGCCGCTGGTGAACGCGATCCCGCCGGCGTCGGCGGCGTCGTGCAGCGGGCCGCCGATGGTGGCATCCATCCGTTGCACGAGGTCGTCGACCGTCGAGTCGTCGTCGGGGGCCTCGTCCGTGCCGCAGCCCGCCAGGGCGCCCAGGCCCCCCAGGCCCAGCGTCAGCACCAGGGCGAGGAGGGCGCCCCGTCCCGTGGCTCGTCTCGTCATCGCCGCACCCTGTCCTCGATCGTGTCCCAGAGCCATTCTCCGCCGCTCTTCGCGCTGGAGACCGTGAGCAGCTCGGTGAGCGTCAGGTACTCACCGCCGGCATCACCTCGGTGCGGCTGCTCGCTCACGTGGCCGTCGCCGTCGGTGACGATGTGGCCGAGGTTGTCCAGCGAGTCGCCCGTGAAGTACGACGTGTGGTTGTCCAGCAGGTCCTCGACCCGTTGCGACCCGTCCCCGGTCTGGAACCGCCGGCCGCCGAAGTCGTCCTCGGCCGGGTCCTGTCCCAGGGCGCCGAGGCCACCACGCTCGCCGTCGCCGAGCAGCGTCACCGGGTCGTTGTCCTTGCTGCCGATCCACACGTCGGCCTCGGTGAGGGCGTCGGCGGTGGCGGCCGGGACGCCGGGGCTGCCGAGCAGCACCGCGTCGTCCACGGCGAGACCGTCCGCCAGGGCATGGCCCAGCGTGGTGGAGCCGTAGCTGTGCCCGATCGCGGTGACGTGCGCGGGAGCGCCGGTGTCGGAGCCGCGCAGCCCGTCGACGAAGTCGCCGAACCGCTCCCCTCCGGCCTCCGCCTTGCCGGTGAACGCCACCCCGCCGACGTCGCCGACCTCCCAGGGGTTGAGCGGGTTGCCGCTGGGGGCGTCGTAGTCGCCCCAGTAGATCGTGGCCACGCTGCCGCGGCCTTCGCCGAGTGCTGCCTCGTGCAGGGCGTGGGTCTTGTCGAGGTTGCCCGCCAGGCTGGACAGCTCGGTGGTGAGCCCCGGCACGTTGACCGAGACGTGGTCGGCGGTGTCCGGGTCGCCGAAGCTGACCGCGATGCCGCCGTCCCCGCCGAAGGCACCCGGCTTGTAGACGACCACGTGGGTGATCTCGCGCCCGGTGGCGGGGTCGACGTGCTCGCGGTAGTCGTCTAGCTGGCTGCGCACCGTCCGTGCGTTGTCCAACCGGTCCCGCTCGGCGTCGGTGAGCTGGCCGTCGCGTTCTCGTCGGGTGAGGTGGTCGATGTCGCGGTAGACCGCGGCGCGGTTCGCGTCGTCGCGGTCGGCGACGGGCAACCCGTCGGCGTTGCCGACCAGGCCGGGGTGCTCGGTGGTGAGCGCCTGGCGCTGCGCCACCGACAGCCGGCGCCACCACGCCGCCAGCGCCACGGGGTCGTCGGCCAGCTTGCGCATCCGTGCGGCGAGGGCGTCCGGGTTCGGCCGGTCCGGGGCGTGGGCGGCCTGGCGGGCCTCCGCCACGGTGTCGACCCCGCGCAGCGCGTCGATGAAGTCGATCTCCGCCGTGTCGTACGACGTCGTCCAGGAGTCGATGGCGTCGAGCAGCGACTCGGCCCGCTCGGTCAGCGCCTGGGCGCGCTTGCGCAGCTCCTCGTCGCGGCTGCCGTCGGCGTCGGCGGCGGCGTCGACCTCGAGGGCCGCGATGTCCGCGTTGAGCCTCTTGCGCCGCTTCTCCAGGCGCCTGCGCTCGGCCTGCAGCTCGAGCAGCCGGGTCTCGAAGACCTCAGCGGCCGCGACGCCCTTCTCCAGTGCTGCCTCGGCGAGGTCGAGGCGGGCGGCATAGCGGGTGGCGAGGTGGTCGTGGGTCTCGGCGGTGTCGCCGGACCATTCCGGGGCCGCGAGGGTGACGGCCCAGCCCTGCACGTCCTTCACCCCGGCGGTGACCGCCCGCAGGTTGGTCGCGAAGGTCTGGGCTCGTTCGGGAGTCGACTCCATCGCCGGCAGCGGCGCGATGGCGAACGGGATCGCGGTGACGGTCATGGGTGCGCCCCTGCTCCGCCCGGCGGGCAGCCACCGTGGCTGGGCACGGGCCCGGCGGGGGCCTCGGCGACGTCGGCGTCCCGGTGGGCCCACGGCAGCAGCGAGCGGACCTTCTCCGCCTGCTCGACGTCGGTGAGCTGGACGTGGCCGCAGAAGACGACGATCTCCTCGGCGTAGTCGGTGGCCCGCTGGGCCGCCGCCTTCACCTCGGTGGCCCAGGGCTCGCGGAAGTCCTCCACAGCCTTCGCCACGCGTGGGGAGAACCCGGCGGTGGATGCCTTGGCGAGACGCCGCCAGGCACCGTCGAGGCGGTCGCCGGCGTCATCCCACTCGGCCCGGACCTGCTGGAGCACCGCGATCGGCACGGCGAGGGTCACGGCCATGACCGCCCCTCCCCCGGCTCCCCGTCTTCCCGCTCCCCGTCTTCCCGCTCCCCGTCCGCCGGCTCTCCGCTGGCCGGCGCTGCACCACCGGCCAGCACGGTCCGCACCTCGGCCAGCACCGTGTCGCGGTCGGCCTCCGTGGCCTGGAGGAGGCCGGTGGCCAGCATGAGGGTGGTCGCCGCGCGGCCCGCGACGGCGTGCAGGTCGACGAGCCCGCCCGCGGCGTCCAGCACCGCCTGCTCCTCGTCCCCGCTCGGTGCGAGCCGCCAGCCGCGGCCGCCGAGGTCGAAGGCGATGCGGCGGAGCAGGTCGGTGCCGGTCGCCAGGTCGGTGTCGCGCACCGCCTTGACCAGCAGCAGCGCGTGGGCGCCGTCGCGCGCCGACCAGCGCACGGCGGGCACACCGGGAGCGTCGGGCGCGCCAGGCGCCGGTCCCGTGCCCGGCGGCAGCAGCGGCGCGACGGCGTGCCATGCGGTGAGCAGCTCGTCGGCGACGGTGCGCAGGGTCGCCAGGTCCGTCGCGCTCCCGGCCCGGTCGCTGGGGCCGTCCGGATCAGGGTGTGGATCAGGGTCGGGCGGGTCGGCGAGCAGGACGACGTCGACGTCGGGGTGACGGCGCCGGACGACGGACCAGAAGGGGTCGTCGTCGAGGACGGAGGGGTCGGCGGGGCGGAAGCTCCCGAGATTCGCTTCGTTCATGCAGGGTTCGCTGCCCGGCCCCCTGGGCGCGCAAACCAGCGCTCACCGCTGTCCACAGCCACTGCGACGGGCCGTGCCTGTCACCCCTCCCCGGGCGGAGCCAGGGGCGCTCCGGGATGGGTCAGCCGGCCCAGAACCCCCGGGAGCCGAACCAGTCGCCGTAGGAACCCGGACCGCTCGCACCCCCAGAACCGCGCCGCGAGCCCAGGTAGGAACCGACGACGGCGGCGCCGAGGTCGCCCTCCTCGGGCGCCATCACGGAGCCCTCCACCCGCCGCGCCATCGAGTCGATGAACCGGGCCAGGCCCGGGTCGTCGCCGAGGCGGAAGAAGGTGGTCTGCGCGCCGAGGCGGCGGGCGTTGTCGAGCTCGCGCACCGCCAGCGCGATGGTCATCGGGTGCGGCGGGTAGGAGAAGAACACGTCCCCGCTGGACTCCAGGTGCGAGGTCGGCTCACCGTCGGTGACGATCAGCAGCACGGGCTGGGCGTGGGGGTGCTTGCGGAAGTGCCGGTTGGCCAGCAGCAGCGCGTGGTGCAGGTTGGTGCCCTTGGCCCACCGGGCGTCCAGCGCGGTCAGCTCCTCGATCCGCATCGTCTCGGCGTGCCGGCCGAACCCGATCAGCTCGAGCGCGTCGCCGCGGAACCGCGAGCCGATCAGGGTGTGCAGCGCCAGCGCGGTCTGCTTCATCGGCACCCAGCGCCCGTCCATCGCCATGGAGAACGAGGTGTCCACGCACAGTGCGACGGCGGCCTGGGTGCGGTCCTCGGTCTCGGAGACCTCGACGTCCTCGATGCTCAGTCGGGGCCCGGCGGGGTCGCCGGCACGTCGTACGACGCCGTTGAGCAGGGTGCGCGGGATGTCCCAGGGCTCGGTGTCGCCGAACGCCCAGGGCCGCGAGGCCCCGGACAGGTCCCCCGCGGCCCCGGCCTGGCGCAGGTCGCGCTGACCTTGGCGGCCCGACATCTTCTGCGCGACCTCGCGCAGCAGCGCCTTGCCGAGCTGGCGCATCGCCTTCGGGGTCAGCCGCAGCTCGCCGTCGAAGCCGCGCTCGAGGGCGCCGGAGGACTTCAGGGCCCGCTCCAGCTCCTGCAGCTTGCGGGCGTCGACCGCGGCCTCGTCGCCGAGCTGGCGGGCGAGCTTGTCGAGGTCGACGTCGTCGAGGCGGGCGCCGCCGTAGGACTGGGCGAGCTGGTCGGCCAGCGCGTCGAGGTCGGCAAGGTCCTGCAGGACGCCGGTGCCGTCACCGAGACCGACCCCTTGGCCGCCCTCGCCGAACTGCTCCGAGCCGCCCCAGTCCTCGCTCGGACGCAGGCCCATCAGGTTGGCGTCGAGGCGGTCGAGCTGCTGCATCAGCGCCGGTGAGCCGAACGCCTGCGCGGAGAGCTCCATGAGCTCCGCGCGCTGCTCGGGCGTCATCGACCTCAGCATCCGCTGGGCGGCGGCGGCCCGCTGCGCCATGGCGTCGACGAGCTCCTCGACGCTCTGCGGGTTCTCCGGGAAGTGGTGGCCGTGCTTGGCCATGAAGTCGGCGAAGTCGGCGTCGGTGTCCTCGCCGCGGGCGTGCTTCTCGAGCAGCTCGTTGAGGTCGGAGAGCATCTCGGCGACGGCCTCGCGGTCGGCGTCGGTGGCGTTCTCCAGTGCCTGCTTCATGCCGGCGAAGCGCTGGTCCAGCAGCTCGCGGCCGAGCAGGTCCTTGATCTGCTCGAACGCCTCGCGGGCCTCACGCGAGGTCCAGTCGTAGTCGTTCAGCTCGCTCACCGCGGCGGCCGGCGAGTCCGGCAGGTTGTCCAGCCGCATCTGGCGGAACGCGCGGTCTCCCTCGTCCATCATCGCGTCGCGGGCGAGCTGCTTGCGCTCCTCGAGCACGGCCGTCTCCAGCAGCTCGCGGACCTCGTCCAGGGTGCCGCCGAGGTCGTGGCGCTGCAGCAGGTCACGGCGACGCTCCGCGACCCGGCGGGCGAGGTCGTCCAGCCCGGCCTGGTCGCTGCCGCCGCGGCGCAGGAACTCCCGCATCGCCCGCTCCGGGCTGTAGCCGGCCATCACGTCCTCGCCGATGGCGTCGAGGGCCTCGGCGAGGTCGACGGGCGGGGCGAGCGGGTCGCCGCCCTCGTACCTGCGGTAACGGCTCATCGGTGTCTCCTGCTCACCTCGGCACCCGCGCGCAACGCCCGCGGGATCTCGGCCTTCTCATCCACCGCGGCAAGCAGCCGGGACCGGTCCGCACCGGTGGCCGGACCGTCGACCTCGACGACGTAGCCGATGCCCGTCGAGGCCCAGTCGTCGTCGAACCCGCCGTCGGCGACCACCGCGACACCGCTCACGGGCACACCGAGCTGCTCGGCCTCCCGGTAGGTGTCGTTGAGCACGCACACCGCCACCGACAGGTGCAGCAGCTGCGCGCCGTTGCCGACCGGCGTGACGCGCACCCCGGTCGGCGTCCACACGTGCGGCAGCACCAGCGCCTGCTCACCGGCGCGGTCGGCCAGGGTGCCGGCGGCGGCGCGCACGCCGAAGGCGGACAGCCCGCTCATCCCAGCCTCCTCGTCCCGACCCGTCGTCGCGTCGTCCAGCACCGCAGTCACCGCCTTTCAGCCGTCTCAGCCGTCTCAGCCGTAGACCGTCTCTCCGGCGTCGGAGTCCTTGCCGATCCGCCGCGCCAGGAACAGGCCCTCCAGCGCCAGCTCGATGGCGGCGGCGTTGGCGCCGTCCGCGCCGGGGCCGGTGCCGGTGGCGCCGACCACCCGCTCGCAGATCCGGTCGTAGAGGTCAGACTCGCCGAGCACCGGCAGACCGGTGAGCACCTCGCGGGCGGTGACCCGCTCCCCGGTGGTCACGGTGGCGCCGTCCTCGATCGCCGAGACCAGCAGGGCCAGGTCCAGGCCCCGCAACCGCTCGCGCACCGTCTCCGCGGTGGCGGTGCGCAGCAGGTGGGTGAGGATCTCGCGCTCGCGGCCCTCCTCACCGGACTCGAACTCGATCTTGCCACCGAGCACGTCGACGGCGGTCTCCAGGTCGACCACCCGGGCCACCGCACGGTCCTCACCGTGGATGGTGGCGCGGCGCAGCGCGGCGGCGGCGATGGTCTCCGCCCCGGCGATCGCGAACCGCGCGGAGACCCCGGAGCGCTGGTCCACCGCCGAGGACTCCCGCAGGTTGCGGGTGAACCGGGCCAGGATCTCGATGAGGAAGTCCGGCACGTCGACGAGGTCGGGCAGCAGGTCGGCCTCTTGGCGGATCACCGCGATCTCGGCGTCGAGCTCGCGCGGGTAGTGGGTGCGGATCTCGGCGCCGAAGCGGTCCTTGAGGGGGGTGATGATCCGGCCGCGGTTGGTGTAGTCCTCCGGGTTGGCCGAGGCCACCACCAGCACGTCCAGCGGCAGCCGCAGGACGTAGCCGCGGATCTGGATGTCGCGCTCCTCCATCACGTTGAGCATCGCGACCTGGATGCGCTCGGCGAGGTCGGGCAGCTCGTTGATCGCCACGATGCCGCGGTGCGAGCGCGGGATCAGGCCGAAGTGGATGGTCTCCGGGTCGCCGAGCGAGCGGCCCTCGGCGACCTTCATCGGGTCCACGTCGCCGATCAGGTCCGCCACCGAGGTGTCGGGGGTGGCCAGCTTCTCGGCGTAGCGCTCCCCACGGTGGCGCCAGGCGACCGGCAGGTCGTCGCCGGCCTCGGCGGCACGGGCCCGGGAGGCCACCGTGATCGGCTCGTAGGGGTGCTCGGCGAGCTCGGAGCCGGCGATCACCGGCGTCCACTCGTCCAGCAGCCCCACCAGCGTGCGCAGCAGCCGGGTCTTGCCCTGGCCTCGCTCGCCCAGCAGCACCACGTCGTGGCCGGCGATGATCGCCCGCTCCAGCTGCGGGATGACGGTGTCCTCCATGCCGTGCAGCCCCGGCCAGGGGTCGATGCCGGCAGCGAGGGCGGCGAGCAGGTTCTCCCGCAGCTCGGCCCGCAGCGAGCGCTGCTGGTGCCCCGAGGCACGCAGCTCGCCCACGGTGGAGATCGCCGGGGCCGGGCTGGGAGTGGCGTCGTACGACGAGGCGCTGGTCACCCGTCCCACGCTACTGCTGGCCCGCAATCACCGGGGCGGCCTCGCCGGAGCGTCTACCCTGCCGGGCGTGGACGTCCTCGCACTGGTTGCCGGCCTCGCGTGCCTGCTCCTGGCCGCGGCGATCGTGGTGCTGCTCGGTGAGCGGCGTCGGCTGCACCGCCGGCTGGCGCAGTCGCAGGAGGTGGTCGCGCAACTGCAGGCCGACCTGGGCGCGGCGCTGCGCCCGCCCCCGGCGTCGACACCGACCGAGCGGGCCGTGCGCCGGGTGATCCGCACCGCCTCGCGGGTCCGCGAGCAGGGCATCACCGGCCTGGTGCAGGACACGCTGGAGGGGCTGCAGGTGTGGGCGGGCCAGGAGCGCGCCGACATCCTCAACATGGCTGCCCCCGACGGCACCGTGACGCTCTTCTTCTCCGATATCGAGGACTCGACCACGCTCAACCACCGGCTCGGCGACACGGCGTGGATGAGGGTCCTCACCGCGCACTCGCGGGTGCTGCGGGGCCGGATCGAGAAGTACCGGGGCCGGGTGGTGAAGACCGCCGGCGACGGGTTCATGGTCGCCTTCCGCGACCCCGAGGCCGCCTGCCGGGCGGCGACCGGCATCCAGCGGGACCTGCGCCGCGACCTGACCCTGAGGCGCTACGGCGGGGTGCGGGTGCGGATCGGGGTGCACACCGGCCAGGTGGTGGCCCGCGACGGCGACTACTTCGGGCGGGACGTGGCGATGGCGGCGCGGGTCGCCGACCGCGCGTGCGGTGGTGAGGTGCTGCTCAGCGACGCGGTGCGCGAGGCGCTGGGTGAGGACACCGTGCTGCGGCTGGAGGAGCTGGAGCCGGTCGAGCTCAAGGGCCTGCCCGGCGCGCACGTGCTGTGGCGGGTGCTGCCGCGGGTGGGCTGAGGATCCTCAGCCCACCCGCGGCGTCACCAGGTGTTCTCTCGACCCACCCGGGCCAGAGGGTCAGTCGCCGAGCGGGCTCAGCGGACCAGCAGGACCGAGGAGCCGTGCCCGAACAGCCCCTGGTTGGCGCTGATGCCGACCCGGGCGCCCTCGACCTGGCGGCCGGTCGCCTGGCCGCGCAGCTGCCAGGTCAGCTCGCACACCTGCGCGATCGCCTGCGCCGGGACGGCCTCGCCGAAGCACGCCAGCCCACCGGAGGGGTTGACCGGGATCCGGCCGCCGACCGTGGTGTCCCCGGCCCGCAGCAGCGCCTCGGCCTCGCCGCGCTTGCACAGCCCCAGGTCCTCGATCCAGTCCAGCTCGAGGGCGGTGGACAGGTCGTAGACCTCGGCCACGTCGACGTCGGCCGGCTCGACGCCGGCCTCCTCGTAGGCGGCCCGGGCGATCGACTCCTTGAAGGTCAGCTCGCCGGCGCCCACCGCGGCGGTGGAGTCGGTCGAGAGCAGCGGCATGTCGATCACGGTGTTCGGGAAGCTCGGGGTGACCGTGGAGACCGCGGCGACCCGCACCGGCTCGCTGATGCCGTGCCGCCGCGCATAGTCGGCGCTGGTCAGCACGACCGCGGCGGCACCGTCGGAGGTCGCGCAGATGTCGAGCAGGTGCAGCGGGTCGGAGACGACCGGCGAGGCCAGCACGTCCTCGACGCTGGTCTCCTTGCGGAAGCGGGCGTACGGGTTCTCCAGGCCGTGCCGGGCGTTCTTCACCTTCACCGCGGCGAAGTCCTCCGACGTGGCGCCGTACAGGTCCATCCGGCGCCGGGCGTAGAGCGCGAAGTACGCCGGGTTCGTCATGCCGAGCAGGCGGAACCGCAGCCAGTCGGGGTCGTTCCACCGCTCGCCCGCGTTCGGTGCCAGGAAGCCCTTGGGGGTGGTGTCGGCACCCACCACGAGCGCGACCTCGCACAGTCCGGCCATGATCCGGGCGCGGGCGGTGTCGATGGCCTGCGCACCCGTGGCGCAGGCGGCGTACGACGTCGCGATCCGCGCGCCGTTCCAGCCCAGCGCGGAGGCGAAGGTGGAGCCGGCGACGTAGCCGGCGTAGCCGTTGCGGACGGTCTCGCCGCCGACGACCAGGTCGACGTCGGTCCACGCGATGCCGGCGTCGGCCAGCGCGGCCCGCGCCGCGTGCACGCCGTACTCCACGAAGTTGCGGCCCCACTTGCCCCAGGGGTGCATGCCGACGCCCGCGACGGCGACCTCCGGCCGGCCGGTGCTGGTGCTGGTGCTCATGCCTCGCCCTCCTCGGCGACCGGCTTCCACCGGTAGATCGTGCGCTCGCCGGTCTCGTCGACGTTCAGCGTCTCCACCACGAGCTCGACCTGGGCACCGACGCGCAGGTCGGCCACGCCGTAGCCGTCGGCGACCTGGCCGAGCACCACGATGCCCTCGGGCAGCTCGACGGCCGCCAGCGCGAACGGCTCGTAGGTCTCCCCGCGCGGCACGTACGGCGGCGGCGGCTGGTACTGCGCGTCGGTGTAGGACCACACCGTGCCGCGGCGCGAGAGCTCGACGCTCTCGTGCTCGGTGCCGTCGCAGGCGGGGTTGCTGCAGAAGAAGGCGCCGGCGTTCCCCGCGTCGTTCCCAGTGTCGGTCCCAGCACCGCCGGCGACCGGCGGGAAGACGACGTTGCTGCAGCGGGTGCAGCGTGAGGCGAGCAGGTGCGGTTCCTCACCAGTGCTGAACCAGCCCGCGATCACGGGGCTGACGGACGGGGCGGTCATGGCTCACACTCCTGCAACTAGAACGGCGAGGCGATGCTAGCGGCAGGCCGGATCACCGTGACGCAGGGCTCACTCCGCAGGATCGGCGTCCGGCTTCGGCTTCGGCTTCGCCTCGGGCTTCTCGCAGCGCACGGTGTCGGCCGGGGTGTAGACGGTGTGGAACTTCTCGCGGCGCTCGACCTGCGCGGAACCTGCCTTGCGGAAGACCCGGGTGACGTCGACCTGGAAGCCCGAGTAGCCGGTGAACGGCTCGCAGTCGGGGGTGTCCAGGGTGCGGGTGGCCGGCGGCTTGAACGCGTAGCGCTCGGAGGTGACCGACTCGATGTCCCAGATCTTGGTGGACCACATCTGCACCGTCACCACGCCCTGGGAGGAGTAGCTGCTCGGCTTCACCTTCGCGCTGACCAGGACGCCGTACGGCGTGTTGTTGCGGAACCGCAGGTCGACGGTCGGCCAGGCCACGGTGGCCTCGCGGCCCACCGGGTAGCGGTCGATGTAGAAGGAGTGCGGCTTGTGCTGCACGTCCTCGAGACCGGCGAAGAACATCGCGTTGAACACGGTGGTGGCCATCTGCGAGACGCCGCCGCCGAGGTCCTTGCGCAGGATGCCGTTGCTGATGATGTAGCCGGAGGTGAACCCGTTCTCGGCGGTGCGCTCCCCCACGGTCTTGTTCAGGGAGAACTCCTCACCGGGCTTGAGCAGGGTGCCGTCGATCAGCTCCGCGGCGCGGCCGATGTTGACGTTGCGGTAGTCCGCGTGCGGGTAGAAGGTCTGGAACTCCGAGACCTTCTCGGTGATCTTGAGCGCCTTGGCGTCGTCGGTGGTGAACGCGGCGTCGGTGACCTTCGCGGCGACCTCGGCGCGCCGGGCGTCCTTCGGCGCGGTGAGCAGCCCGGTGAAGACCCGGGTGACCTCGGCGGGGTCGAAGGTGACGCCGGGCTTGGCGGGCACGACCTTCGGCTTGCCCCGGACCAGCCGGACGCTGGCGTCGACGGGCTTGCCGGCGCTGGTGGCGTCCTCGACGAGCCTGGTCAGCACCTTGGTGTCGACCTCGGGCACCAGGCGGCCGTCCTGAGGCTTCATCGACAACGCCGGCGCGTAGTCGCGGGGGCGCAGCCGCACGTCGTTCTTGCCGAAGACCAGCACCACGGGGTTCGCCATCGCCGGGTTGGCGAAGGTCTCGACGGCCTCGGCCACGTCCTCGGTGTCGATGTCCGGCTCGGCCGGGCCGACCTGCAGCTCCACGGAGTCCTCGCCGGCGAGGAAGGCGTCGGTCAGCGCGACCCGGGCGGCGTCGCGGTCCACCGCGACGCCCGGAGCAGGCTTCGTGGTCTGCACGCCGTCGCCGGAGAAGACGACGGTGCCGTCCTTGGGCGGGGTGCCGAGGCCCTCGGAGATCTCGTCGAGCTTGGCCGCCAACCGCTCCTCGTCGACGGTGACCACCGCGTCGACGTCGTCACCGGCGGTGAAGTAGTCCCACTGCCGGCGCGGGTGCCAGCTGGCGCCGGCCCCGGCGGCGTCCACGGAGGCGATGAGGTCGACCTGCATCCCGACGTCGGCGGGGTCCACCTTCGCCGAGCGGTCCCGCGAGGAGCCGGACTTGGCGACGGTGACCTCGATCGGCTTCCCGGTGCGGTCCTCGAAGACCTCCGCGAGGCGGGCGACCGCCTCGTCGCGGCTCAGTCCGCCCACGTCGACGCCCGAGATGGTGGTGCCGAGCGGGACCTTGTCTCCGGCCACCGCCCAGGCGGCGGCGTAGCCGCCCGTGACGAGCACCACGAGCGCCACCACGACAGCGACGACCGCGCGTCCTCCCGGACGCTCGGACTTCGGCTGTGACTTCGGCTGTGACTTCTGCTGTGACTTCGGCTGCGACTTCGGCTTCGGCGTCGGCTTGGCCGTCGGCTTCGGCTGCTTCGGCGGCTTGCTGGCACTCACGCGCGTCATCCTAAGTAGCACGGTCAGGGCTGGCCGCATCGTTGCGGCGGCGCGGGCGCGTCGTCGAGGCGACGCCGGCGGCGAGGACGACGGCCGCCGCGCCCAGCAGCAGGTAGCCCGCGACGTCGTTGGAGACCACCAGGTCACCCTCGCGGCGCTCCGGTGTCAGCACCGCGACCATCGCCACCCAGCCCAGCGCGAAAGGCAGCCGCGCCCACCAGCCCGGCGGCAGCGCGGCGAGCGTGGCGATGGTCGCGGCCAGGCCCAGCGCCAGGCCCCACAGGTAGTCGTGCAGCGCCACCGTGGCCAGCGACACCGCGGCGCCGAGCAGCAGGCACGGCGCCACGGCCACGGCGCGCAGCCCCCAGCGGGCGGGTCGGGCAGGCCGTGCAGGCCGTGCGGGTCCGGCGGGTGCGGTGCTCACCCCGCGGGAATGCCGGCGAAGAGGTCGGTCTCCCATCCCGTGGCCGGGTCGACCTCGCCGCGCACGCCCTGGACCAGCCGATACTGCTCGCGGGCGAACGCCTGGGAGCCCATGTTGTTCGACAGCGCGAAGAACGGGCCGTCGGTGGTGATCTGGGTGGCGTGGGCGCGCAGCGCGTCCAGCTTGCGCTCCAGGTACGGCGTGGCGTCGACCTCGCAGTCGATGTCCTCGTCCGAGCGGAAGAACTGCGGCAGCGGGCCGTCGGGGTCCATTCCCTCGAAGGTGGTGGTGTCTCCGGCGTCGCGCAGTGCGCGCAGGCCCTCGCGGGTGCGGCTCTCCGACATCGCGCCCCAGTAGATCTTCGAGATCGCCCACGCCTCGCCCAGGTCGCGGCGGTACGACGGCGCGGCGGCCAGCTGGGCGCCGTACATCGCGACCCGGTGGGCCTGGATGTGGTCGGGGTGGCCGTAGCCGCCGAACTCGTCGTAGGTGATGAGCACCTGCGGGCGGACCTCGCGGATCACCGCAACCAGGTGGGTGGCCGCCTCGGTGAGGTCGGCGTTCCAGAACGCGTTGTCGTGGATGTCGTCGGCGGGGATCGCGTGGCCGTCGGGGTGCCACTTCATCCCGGAGTCGCGGTAGGTGCCGAAGCCGCCGAGGAAGCGGTGGTCGGTGACACCGAGACAGGCCATCGCGTCGGCCAGCTCACCGCGGCGGTGCGGGCCGAGGCCGTCCTCGCGGTCGGCGGCGAGGTGCTCCAGCTCGGGCACCAGGATCTCGCCCATCTCCCCGCCGGTGCAGGTGACCAGGGTGACGCCGCGGCCCTCGGCGGCGTACTTGGCCATGGTCGCGCCCTGGCCGATCGACTCGTCGTCGGGGTGCGCGTGCACGAGGAGCAACCGATGCGCAGGGGTTTGGCTCATGCTCCCGAGCGTAATGATGCACGCCATGTCTGCATCGATCGGGCGGATCCTCACCCTGAGCACTCGCGGCCGTGCCACCCGCAGTGGCGTCGCGCTGCTGCTCTCCTGCGCCGGGCTCGCCGGCGTGTCCGGCTGCAGCCTGCTCGACGGCGGCAGCCGGTTGGAGGAGGCGCTGGAGCACGTGCCCGCAGGGGCCAGCACCGTCACCTTCGTCGACCGGGCGGCGGCCGCCGACCGCCTCGACCTCGACCTCGAGACCGGTGCTGGTGACGCCGAGCTGGACCGGTGGGCCGAGGACGCCGTCGACGAGGCCTACGGCACCAAGCTGGCCGACTACACCCGGACGATGCAGGGCGCCGCGTTCAGCGACTTCGACGTGGAGTGGGAGGTCGAGGCGTTCGCCGGCGGCGCGCCGTACCGGGTGTGGAAGCTGGACGAGGACGCCGACTTCGACGCGATCGAGAAGGACATGCTCGACGCCGGGTTCAGCCGCGAGCGCGAGGGCGCCGCACAGGGTGACGACGTCGTGCTCTCCATCGGGCTGAAGGAGGCGAACGGCACGATGGCCGGCGATCGCTACCCGGTCGCTCTGATGGGCACCACCGCGCTGGTGCCCGACGAGCGCCTCGTCGTCACCGGCAACGTCACCGCCGCGCTGAAGACGGTGCACGACGACGCCGACTCCGCCGCCGACGCCGACGACTTCGACGAGCTGCTCGAGCGCGTCGACGACCTCGACGGCCTGGAGTACGTGTTCCTGGCCGGCGAGGGCGAGCAGACCTGCGGCCCGGCGCGCCTGGGTGACGACGGTGCAACGGGTGAGGCGACGGGTGAGGCGACGGGTGAGGCGACGCGCGAGGCGCTGGGCCGGCCCGGCGCGTTCGGCCTGTTCGTGCCGACGGACGCCGACAGCCGGGTGATCCGGGTCCTCGCCGACGACGAGGCGGCCACCGCCGACGCGGACGCGCTGCGGGCCGGCCTCGCCGACCATGCGTCCCTGTCCGAGATCGATACGAAGGTGGACAGCGACGGCGCCGCCACCGTCGTGCGCACCGGCTTCGGGGACCGGCGGTACATGGTGCGCGCACTGTTCACGCTCGACCTGCCGTTCGCCTGCGGCACCACCTGAGCCCCCGGCCCGTGCACCTGGTGAACCCGAAGCGGTGATGCGGGGTCAGGAACCGGGGCGCTTGATCCGACGCGGCTCGCTGGGCAGCGGGAGCACGAACCCGGCCCGGGTCGGCGCGGGCGGTGCGGGTGCGTCGGCAGCGTCGGGGGCGTCGGGGGCGTCGTCGTAGTCCAGCCAGCCGTCGTACATCTCGACGAGCATGTCGAGCTGGATCTCGGGGGCGTCGGTGAGGACCGCCCAGGGGTGGTCGGCGTCGTCGTCCTCGCCGGCCAGCCGCTCCCGGAGGACCTCGGCCTCGTAGCCACCGCGCACCAACGCGAGCGCCGCGGCCCGCGCGTGCTCCTCCTCGAAGAAGATCCCCCTCACCCCGCCATTCTCCCGCACCTGCACCCGCGCGCAGAAAAAGCGGCTTCCGCCCCGCGCTACCGTCACCGAGGTGCCCGGACTGCACCTGACCCGCACCGAGGAGAACGCCGCGGAGATCGCCGCGCTCACCGCGGACGTGCTGGCCCTCGGCGGCGAGCGGGTAGGGGCGGCCGGCGCGCTGGCGGCACTCGACCGGCGGCTGCGGCGCACCTTCGCACCGCACCCGCGGCTGCTCGGGCTCAAGGTCAGCAGCGCCTACACCTGGGAGACACCGGATCGCCGCGACCAGCAGTGGTGGCCCCAGGGCATCACCACCTCGGCCCACACCGGCATCGCCGCCGAGCACGGGCACGACGTGCTCGCCACCTCCTGGTACGCCAAGCCGCGCGGCAACGTGCGCGCCGGGTCCCGGATCAGCCTGGTCGACGTACGACGACGCCGCTACGACCACGTGCTGCTGGTCCTCCCCACGCTGAACGACGGCCGCCCGGGGCTGCAGCCGCTGCGGGCGCACGCCGGCGGGATCGTGTGGCACGGCGAGCACCTGCACGTGGCGGCGACGGGGCGCGGGTTCTTCACCTGCCGCACCGCCGACCTGCTGCGCCTGCCGGAGCACTCGCCGTACGAGACCTTCGGGCACCGCTACGTGCTGCCAGTGCGGCTCGCGCACCGCGTTGGGCACCCCGAGGGCGTCGAGCGGCTGCGGTTCTCCTTCTTCACCCTCGACCGCAGCGGGGACCAGCCGAGCCTGCTGGTCGGTGAGTACGGCTCGCCGCGGCAGACTCGGCGGTTCGCCCGGTTCGCCCTCGACGCCACCTCCGGGCTGCCGGTGCTGGACGAGTCCGGACGCGCGGTCGCCGAGGTCGACGACCGGGGCGTGACCCGGATGCAGGGCGTGGCCGTGATCGGGGACGACGTCAGGGCGGGCGAGGTGGGTGGGGGCACCTACTTCCTGACCCGCTCGCGCGGCCCGAAGCCGGGCTCGGCCTACGTCGGGCGTCCCGGGGCCTTCCGCGAGCACCGCTGGGCGACCCCGCCGGGCCCCGAGGACCTGGTGTGGTGGCCGGAGACCGGGGCACTGTGGTCGGTGACCGAGCACCCGCACCTGCGCTGGGTGTTCGCGATGCGCCCGGACTCGCTGCGCTGAGCCGCGGGCAGCCCGCCAGTTGCCGGGCAGCTCGTCATCGCCGAGCACTCGTAATGGCGCTGAAACGATTGTTTCGCTCGCCCTTCACATGGAGGATCTAGTTTCAGCAGCGTCAGAGGGCCCCGGCAGGAGGAAGCGTGCGGATCGACGACCTGAACGACCTCGACGCCGAGGAGCTCGCCGCCGCGCTCCGCGCCTGCGTGGACATCGACTCCTGGGTGGCGGCCCTGCTCGGCGGCCGGCCCTACCGCGACGCCGGCGCGCTGCTCGACCTCGCCCGCGCCCATGCCTCCGCCTGGACGTCCGCCGAGGTCCTCGGCGCGCTCGCCGACCACCCGCGGATCGGTGAGCGGCCGGCCGGCTCCGAGGCGGGCGCGGCGCACTCGGCACGCGAGCAGGCCGGGGTGGATGCGCGCGACACCGAGCTGGCCGAGCGGTTGCGCGCCGGCAACCTCGCCTACGAGGAGCGCTTCGGCCGGATCTACCTGGTGCGCGCCAAGGGCCGCACCGGCGCCGAGCTGCTCGCACTGCTGGAGCAGCGGCTGGACAACGACGAGGCCACCGAGCTGGCCGTCACCCGCGAGCAGCTCGGCGAGATCGCGGTGCTGCGGCTGGTCGACCTGCTGGACCTCGACCCCGCCACCGTCGGAGGCCCGCGATGAGCACCTGCTCCACCCACGTGCTGGACGCCGCGCTCGGGCGTCCCGCCGCCGGCCTCGACGTCGAGCTGACCGACGCCGCCGGGCACGCGGTCGCCACCGCCGTCACCGACGCCGACGGCCGGGTCCGCTTCGACGCCGTGTTGCCGCCCGGGCCGCACCGCCTGGTGCTCGGCACCGGTGAGTGGTTCGCCGACCAGGACCGGGCGACGCTCTATCCCGAGGTCTCGGTGGCGTTCGCCGTGACCGCCGACGAGCACTACCACGTCGCGGTGCTGCTCAGCCCGTTCTCCTACACCACCTACCGAGGCAGCTGATGGCCGAGACGACCGACGACCGCACCGCCGCCCAGACCCCGGTCATGGCCCAGGAGTACGTGCTCTCCGACCTGCAGCACGGCAAGGCGGAGTGCCGACTGGTGACGGTGGAGCGCACCGGTAGCGCCGCGGAGCAGCACGTGCTGCACGACCTGAACGTGACCACGCAGCTGCGCGGCGACTTCGCCGCGGCGTACACCGACGGCGACAACACGCACGTGCACGCCACCGACACCCAGAAGAACACCGTCTTCGCACTCGCCCGCAAGCACGGCGTGAGCAGCCCCGAGGAGCTGCTGCTGCACCTGGCGGCGCACTGGCGGACGCAGCCGTGGGTCACCGGCACCTGGTTCGGCGCCGAGCAGGCCGGCTGGGCACGGCTGGGCAACGGACACTCCTTCGTGCGCACCGGCGAGGCCACCCGCACCGCCTGGGTGCAGACCTGGGGCGAGGACACGTACGTGCTGGCCGGCGTGCGGGACCTGGTGGTGCTCAAGAGCACCGGCAGCGAGTTCCACGGCTTCCCGCGCGACGAGTTCACCACGCTGCCCGAGACCGACGACCGGATCCTGGCCACCAGCGTCACTGCCACCTGGCGCTACGCCGGCTCCGGGCAGGGCCTGGCCTACGACGACTGCCACGAGCGGGTGCGCACCGCGCTGCTCGACGCCTTCGCCCACACCCACAGCCTCGCGCTGCAGCAGACCATCCACGCGATGGCCAGCGCCGCACTCGACGCGGTCCCCGAGATCGACCAGATCCGGATCAGCTGCCCCAACAAGCACCACTTCCTGGTCGACCTCTCCCCCTTCGCGATGGACAACCCCGGCGAGGTCTTCGTCGCCGCCGACCGCCCCTACGGCCTGATCTCCGCCACGCTCAGCCGCACCGGCGCCGAGGAGCCCCGGGCCTGGGCGGGGATCGGCGGATGAGGGTGGCGCGGCACCGCACCGGCGGACAGGATGTGCGGGCCGTCGCCGGGCGCCGCGTGCTGGTGGACGGAGCGCTGCGACCGGCCACGGTGCACATCGAGGCGGGGCGGATCACCGCTGTGACGTCGTACGACGCCGGGGTGGCGGCGGGCGCTGACGTGCTCCTCGTGCCGGACACCGCCTGCGTGCTGCCCGGTGTGGTGGACACCCACGTGCACGTCAACGAGCCGGGACGCACCGAGTGGGAGGGGTTCGCCACCGCCACCCGGGCCGCGGCGCTGGGCGGGGTGACCACGCTGGTCGACATGCCGCTGAACTCCCTGCCCGCGACCACGTCGGTCGCGGCCCTGCGCGCCAAGCAGGAGGTGGCCCGCGACCAGGTGTCGGTCGACGTGGGGTTCTGGGGCGGCGCCGTGCCTGAGAGCCTGGGTCGGCTGGAGGAGCTGTGGGAGGCCGGCGTGTTCGGCTTCAAGTGCTTCCTGGCCCCCAGCGGCGTGGAGGAGTTCCCGGCCCTGGACGAGGCCGGGCTGCGGGCCGCGCTCGCCGAGGTCGCGGCGTTCGACGGTCTGCTGATCGTGCACGCCGAGGACGCCGACGTGCTGGACGCGGCGCCGCACCCGCCGAGCCGCGCCTACGCCGACTTCCTGCTCAGCCGCCCGCCCGAGGCGGAGACCGCCGCGATCGACCGGCTGCTCGACGGCGCCGCCGCCACCGGTGCCCGGGTGCACGTGCTGCACCTGTCCTCGGCCCGGGCGCTGGACCGGCTCGCCGCGGCCCGCGGCGACGGGGTGCGGGTCAGCGTGGAGACCTGCCCGCACTACCTGTGCTTCGCCGCCGAGCAGATCCCGGACGCTGCCCCCGCCTTCAAGTGCTGCCCGCCGATCCGCGACGAGGGCAACCGCGACGCCCTGTGGGACGGCCTGACCTCGGGGGTGATCGACATGGTCGTCAGCGACCACTCGCCGGCCACCGCGCAGATGAAGTGCGCCGGCGACGGCGACCTGCAGCAGGCCTGGGGCGGCATCTCCGGCCTGCAGGTCTCGTTCGCCGCCGTCGCGCAGGAGGCGGGACGCCGCGGTATCGGCATCGAGCAGGTCAGCGCCTGGATGTCGCGCAGCACCGCCGACCTCATCGGCCTGGACACCAAGGGGCGGATCGAGGTGGGCGCCGACGCCGACCTCCTCGTGCACGACACCGCGGCGCCGCTGACGGTGGCCGCCGAACACCTGGCGCACCGCAACCCGATCTCCGCCTACGACGGCATGGCGCTGTCCGCCTCCGTCACCCACACGCTGGTGCGCGGCCGGGTCGTCGCCGGCCTCCCGAACGGACCACATTCCTCGGACGAGCCGGTGCCGCCGGCCGGACGGCTGCTGGAGAGGACGAGGTGATCGCCATGGACGCCCCACCACCGCCGGGCCCGCCGCTCGGGGAGATCGCTCCCCCGCCGCGGCTGCTGATGGGACCGGGGCCGATCAGCGTCGACCCCCGCGTGCTGCGGGCGATGGCGGCGCCGCTGGTGGGCCAGTTCGACCCGTTCATGACGGCCACGATGAACGAGGTGATGGCGCTCTATCGCGACGTCTTCGCCACCGGCAACGAGCAGACGTTCCTCGTCGACGGCACCGCGCGGGCCGGCATCGAGGCCGCGCTGGTCTCCCTGATCGAGCCCGGCGACCGGGTGCTGGTGCCGGTCTTCGGGCGGTTCGGGCACCTGCTCACCGAGATCGCGGGGCGCTGCGGCGCCGAGGTGCACACCATCGAGGTGCCGTGGGGCGAGGTGTTCACCGCCGACCGGGTCGCCGACGCCGTACGCCGGGTGCGGCCGAAGGTGCTGGCCCTGGTCCAGGGCGACACGTCGACCACGATGTGCCAGCCGCTGGCCGAGATCGGCGCGATCTGCGCCGAGCACGACGTGCTGTTCTACTGCGACGCCACCGCCTCGCTGGGCGGCAACGAGTTCCGCACCGACGCGTGGGGGCTGGACGTGGTCACCGCCGGCCTGCAGAAGTGCCTGGGCGGACCCTCGGGCAGCGCCCCGGTCACGCTGTCGCCGCGGGCCGTCGCGGTCGTCGAGGGCCGCCGCCACGTCGAGGCCGGCCTGCGCGAGCCCGACGACGAGGCGGCGGACGAGGAGACGGCAGGGCGGGTCATCGCCAGCAACTACTTCGACCTCGCGATGGTGATGGACTACTGGGGCCCGCGCCGGCTCAACCACCACACCGAGGCCACGTCCATGCTCTACGCCGCACGCGAGTGCGCGCGGCTGCTGCTGGCCGAGGGCATGGACGCCGCCGTGGCCCGGCACGCCCGGCACGGGGCGGCGATGCTCGCCGGCGTGCGGGGCCTGGGGCTGGGCGTCTTCGGCGACACCGCGCACAAGATGAACAACGTGGTCGCCGTGGAGATCCCCGAGAAGCTCGGCCCGGCCGGCGGCGACGCCGTACGGGCCAGCCTGCTGGAGGACTTCGGCATCGAGATCGGCACCTCCTTCGGCCCGTTGCACAGCAAGGTCTGGCGGATCGGCACGATGGGCTACAACGCTCGCAAGGACGCCGTGCTGACCACCCTCGCCGCGCTCGAGCACGCGTTGCGCGCCGTCGGCGTCGCGGTGCCCGCCGGGGGCGGCGTCACCGCCGCGCAGGAGAGCTACCGGGACGCGGACCGGGCGGCGGACGGCCTGGCGCACGGGGCACCGGACGGGGTGCTGGCATGACCACTGCCGAGACCGTGCTGGCGCGCTGCACCGAGCTGGACACCATCTCCGCCTCCCCCACCTGGCTGGAGCGCGCCCACCTGACCCCCGAGCACGCCCGCGCCAACGCGCTCGCCGAGCGGTGGCTGCGCGGCGCCGGGCTCACCACCTGGCAGGACGCCGCCGGCAACGTCTGCGGGCGGCGCGAGGGCGCCGAGCCGGGGCTGCCGGCCCTGCTGCTCGGCTCGCACCTCGACACCGTGCCCGACGCCGGCAGCTTCGACGGCATGCTCGGGGTGACGATGGCGATCGCCGTCGCGGAGCGGATCGACGCCGCCGTCGCGCAGGGCCGGATGCCCGCGCTGCCGTTCGCGCTCGAGGTGATCGGGTTCAGCGACGAGGAGGGCGCCCGCTTCGGCAAGGCGCTGCTCGGCAGCCAGGCGGTGGCAGGCACCTGGGACGAGGACTGGTGGGACCTGCGCGACCGTGACGGCACCACGCTGCACCAGGCGTTCGGCGAGTTCGGGCTCGACCCGCGCCGGGTCGGCGAGGCGGCCCGGCGGCCCGAGGAGCTCGTCGGCTACCTGGAGGCGCACATCGAGCAGGGCCCCTACCTGGAGGCGGCCGACGCCTCGCTCGGCTACGTCACCACCATCGCCGGGGCCCGGCGGTTCCGGCTCTCGGTGACCGGCGAGGCCCGGCACGCCGGCGGGACGCCGTACGAGCGCCGTCGTGACGCCCTGCTCGGCGCCAGCGAGATGGTCGTGGCCATCGAGCGGCTGGCCCGCGCGGCCGGCACCATCGCCACCGTGGGCCGCCTCGAGGTGCAGCCCGGCGCCGTGAACGTCATCGCCGGACGCGCCGACCTCAGCCTGGACCTGCGCGCCGCCACCGACGCCCAGCGCGACGCGTCCTGGGTCGAGATCGAGGCCGAGCTGCAGCGCATCTGCACCGCACGCAGGCTGCGCCTCGACGTGGTGCAGACCCACGAGGCCCCCGCGGCCCCGTGCGCCCGCTGGCTCCAGGAGGCCGTGGTGGAGGGCATCGTCGCCACCGGGGACGAGGAGCCGATGGGGCTGTGGAGCCGGGCTGGGCACGACGCGATGGCGATTGCCGCGATCACCGACATCGGCATGCTCTTCGTGCGTTGCCACGACGGGATCAGCCACCACCCCGACGAGGGCGTGCGCGAGATCGACGTCGCCCGCGGCCTGGACGCCTTGGAGCACGCTGTGCTCGCCGTGGCGCAGCGCTGGCGCGACGGCGAGGTGCCCGAACGCACCGACGACGTCGGGCCCGCCGTCTCCGGGACCGTCGTCCCCGGGGCGGCGCCGTGAGGATCGACGAGCGGATCGCGGAGCGCCACCCCGACCTCACGCCGCAGGAGCGCCGGGCCGCGGCCACGCTGCTGGAGCACCTCGACGACCTGGCCACCTACCGGGCCGCCGAGCTCGCCGACCTGGCCGGGGTGTCGCGGGCGACGATGAGCCGGCTGTTCCGCAGCCTGGGTTTCGAGGACTTCGACGAGGTGCGCGAGCACCTGCGCACGCTGCGCTCGACCGGCGAGCCGCGGCGCGTCGACGGCGCCCCCAACACCGAGGCGCTGGCGGCGGCCGAGCACGGGGCGATCCTGCGTGCCGTCGCCCATCCCCGCCTGCCCGAGGTGGCCGCGCTGCTCGCCGGTGCGGATCGGGTGCTGGTCGCCGGCTGGCGCAACAGCTACCCGGTGGCGCTGCACCTGCGTGGCCAGCTGGCCCAGGCCCGCGACGACGTACGCATCGCCCCCGTGCCGGGCCAGACCACCGGCGAGGAGCTGGTCGGGCTCGGGCGTGGTGACGTCGTGCTCGTGGTCGGCTTCCGGCGCCGGCCCTCCCACCTGGGCGCGTTCCTCGACGAGGCCCGGGCGACCCGCGCGACGGTGGTGCTGCTCGGCGACCCCACCGCGGTCGGCCACGCCGCCCGCGCGGATGTGTGGGTGGAGTGCCCGCTGCAGCACGAGCTGGCCTTCGACAGCTACGCGGCGCCGATGGCGCTGGTCAGCGTGCTGGCCGACGAGGTGCTCGCGGCGCGGCGCCGCGCCGGACGCAACCGGGTCCGGCGGATCAGTGAGACCTACGAGAGGCTCGGCGAGGTCGAGTGAGCGCCGGCGGACAGCGAACGGACGGAGGACCGGTGGACATGACTCAACAGGACGCGCAGTGGCTGGAGCGGGCGGTCGCGCTGGCGACGGCGAACGTGGCCGAGGGCGGTGGGCCGTTCGGTGCCGTGGTGGTGTGCGAGGGCAGCGAGGTGGGCACCGGGCAGAACCGGGTCACCCGCGACCTCGACCCCACCGCCCACGCCGAGGTGATGGCGATCCGGGACGCCTGCCGGCAGCTGGAGACGTTCAACCTCGCCGGCTGCGTGCTCTACACCTCCTGCGAGCCGTGCCCGCTGTGCGTCTCCGCCTCGCTGTGGGCCCGGCTGGACCGGGTCGTCTACGCCGCCGACCGGCACGACGCGGCGCGCGGCGGCTTCGACGACAGCGCCTTCTACGCACTGTTCGAGACCCCGCGGTCGGAGTGGTCGATGCCGGTGGCGCACCTCGACCTGCCCGACGCCGCTCGCCCGTTCGACACCTGGCTGGCCAACGCGGCCCGCACGGCGTACTGACGCACCGCTTCCCAAGCGAATTCGTCGGTTCTGGGCCGAATCACGACAAATCTGCTTGGGAAGCGGTGCGTTCCAAGCCTTCAGTCGGGCACGCGTACGTCGGAGAGCAGCTCGACGGCCACCGAGAGTGCGATGCGGGCGGGCTCCTTGCCGCCCACCCCGGTGAGGCGCGGGTCGCCGATCGGGGTGCGGACCCGGTCGATGGCCTCAGCGGTGTGACCGAGACCGGCGAGCTTGGTGCGGAAGCGGGACCACTTGGCGCTCGAGCCGATCAGGCCGATGGATCCCGGGACCTCGGAGCGCAGCAGCGCGTCGAGCAGCGCCAGGTCCTCGGCGTGGTCGTGGGTCAGCACGAGGACGTCGGTGCCCGGCGGCAGGTCGGCGATCACCAGCTCGGGCAGCACCGGCACCCGGTGCACGTGCACGTCGGCCGGGCCGGTGAGCAGCGGCGCCACCCGGTCGGCGGCGAGCTGCTCGGCGCGGGAGTCGACCAGGTGCAGCTCCACGTCGTGCCGGCCGAGCAGCAGCGCCAGCTCGTGGCCGACGTGGCCCATCCCGAAGATCGCGATCGAGCGGCGCACCGGCAGCGGCTCGTAGAGCAGCGCGACCGCGCCGCCGCAGCACTGCACGCCGTGCTCGACCGGCGCCCGGTCGCTCAGGTCGTGCCGCTCGGTGGACGTCGCCGTGGCCCCCTCGGCGAGCAGCGCCCGGGCACGTCGTACGGCGACCTCCTCGAGGTTGCCGCCGCCGATGCTGCCCCAGGCCTCCCGGGCGCTGACCACCAGCTTGGCGCCGGCCGCCCGCGGCGCGTGGCCGCGGACCTCGCTGACCGTGACCAGCACCGCCGGGGTGCGGCTCTCCCGCAGCGCCACCACCGCCCGCAGCCAGTCCACCTCAGGCCACCCCCGACGTGCCCGACACTTCCGACGTGCTCGTCTCGTCGTCGGTCTCACCCTCGCCCGCGCCGGCGCGCGCCGCCTCGATGGCCCACCACACCGCCTCCGGCGTGGCGGGCGAGGCCAGCTCGACCACCGGCCCGCACCCCGGTGCGCCCGGGCCCCCGGTTCCCCCGGTCGCAGCGAACGCACCGATCGCGTCCCGCAGCGCCTCGCGCGCCGAGAAGGCGAGCATCACCGGCGGCTCGCCGACGGCCTTGGAGCCGTAGACGGCGGCCTGGGTGCGGCTCGGCTCCGGGTCCGGGCCGAGCAGGGCGACGTTCAGCTCCGCAGGCATCTCAGACAGGCTCGGCAGCTTGTACGTCGACGCACCGTTGGTCGCCAGCCGCCCGCGTCCCGGGCCGTCCCCGGTGTCCCAGCGCAGGTCCTCCAGGGTCAGCCAACCCAGCCCCTGGGTGAAGCCGCCCTCGACCTGACCGATGTCGATCTGCGGAGACAGGCTGGCGCCGACGTCGTGGACGATGTCGACGCGACGCACCTCGTAGGCACCGGTGAACCCGTCGACCTCGACCTCGGCGGCCGCCACCCCATAGGCGAAGTACTTGAACGGGTTGCCGCGCATCGCGACCATGTCCCAGCTCAGTCCGGGGGTGCGGTAGTAGCCGGCGGCCCACAGCTGGATCCGGGACAGGTACGCCGCACGCACCAGCTCCGCCCAGGCCGGCTCCTGCCCGGTCTCGGCGCGCAGCCGGTCGGCGACCGGGCCGAGCCGGGCGAGCACCTGCTCGCAGGCGTCGCGGATCGCGGCGCCGTTGAGGTCGGCGCCCGAGCTGGCCGCGGTGGCGGAGGTGTTGGGCACCTTGTCGGTGCGCGTCGGTGCGAGCCGGACCCGCTCGATCGGCAGCCCGAGCGCAGTGGCGGCGACCTGCAGCATCTTGGTGTGCAGGCCTTGGCCCATCTCGGTGCCGCCGTGGTTGATCAACACTGAGCCGTCCTTGTAGACGTGCACCAGCGCCCCGGCCTGGTTGAAGGCGGTGAAGTTGAACGAGATGCCGAACTTCACCGGGGTGATCGCCAGGCCCCGCTTGCGGTGCGGGTGCGCGGCGTTGTGGGCGGTGATCGCAGCGCGCCGCTCGTCGTACGACGCGGAGGTGAGCACCTGCTCCCAGGCCCGGTGCAGCCGGCCCACGTCATGCACCGTCTGGCCGTACGGCGTGGTCTGCTCCTCGCCGTACAGGTTGCGCCGGCGCAGCTCGGCGGCATCGATGCCGAGCGCAGCGGCGGCGCGTCCCAGGATGTCCTCGATCACGAGCATCCCCTGCGGGCCGCCGAAGCCGCGGAAGGCGGTCTGCGAGGTCTTGTGGGTGCGCGCGATGCGGCCGTCGACGCGCACGTGCGGGATCCAGTAGGCGTTGTCGACGTGGCACATCGCGCGTGAGAGCACCGGCTCGGAGAGGTCCAGGCTCCAGCCTCCGTCGGAGGTCAGCGTCGCCTCCAGCGCCTGCAGCCGGCCCTCAGCGTCGAGCCCGACGCGCCAGGTGGCCGCGAAACCGTGCCGCTTGCCGGACATGGTCATGTCCTGGGCGCGGGTCAGCCGGAGACGGACCGGGCGGCCGGTGAGCACCGCACCGAGCGCGGCCACGGCGGCCAGGCCGTGCGGCTGCATCTCCTTGCCGCCAAAGGCACCGCCCATCCGCAGGCACTGCACGGTGACCTGGTGGCTGGCCAAGCCGAGGACGTGCGCGACGATCTCCTGCGTCTCGGAGGGGTGCTGGGTGCTGGCGTCGATGAACACCTGGCCGTCGTCGTCCACGCGGGCCAGCGAGGCATGCGTCTCCAGGTAGAAGTGCTCCTGGCCGGCCATCTCGAAGCTGCCTTCGAGGACGTGGGCGCTGGCGGCGAACCCGGCGTCGACGTCGCCACGCTCCAGGCGGGGGCGCGCGCCCTGGAAGCTCTCGGCCGCGATCGCCTCGTCGAGGGTGAGGATCGCGGGCAGCGGGGTGTAGTCGACCTCGACCGCGGACGCCCCGAGCCGGGCGGCCTCCAGCGTCTCCCCCAGCACCCAGGCGACGGCGTGGCCGTGGAACATCACCTCGGTCGGGAAGAGCGGCTCGTCGTGCTTGATGCCGGCGTCGTTGACGCCGGGCACGTCGGCTGCGGTGAGCACCCGCACCACGCCGGGCACCTGCAGCGCCGGCGCGGGGTCCAGCCGGGTCACCCGGGCGTGCGCGTGCGGCGCCTGCACCGGGTGGGCGTGCAGCACGCCGTGGGTGCGCAGCGCGACGTCGTCGGTGTAGAGCGCACGTCCGGTGACGTGCGCGGCGGCCGCCTCGTGCGGCCGGGGGTCGCCGATCGCGGGTCGTCCCGCGGGCCGCGGCAGGCCGCTCATGCGGCACCCCCGCTCTGCTCGCCGGCGGAAGATCCGGCCGGGGCGTGCTCGGCGTGGAACCGGTGCAACGCCTGGCCCAGCATCGCGCGCCGGTAGGCCGCGCTGGCCCGGTGGTCGTCGAGCGGGGTGCCCTCGGCAGCCAGCACCGCGGAGGCCGCCCGCCGGGTCGCGGCGTCCCACGGCCGTCCGAGCAGCGCCTCCTCGGTGGCGTGGGCCCGCAGCGGGGTGGCCGCGACGCCGCCGAGCCCGATCGCGGCGTGGGTGACCAGACCGTCGCTGAGGTGCACCACGAGCGCGATCGCGACGGAGGAGATGTCGTCGTAGCGGCGCTTGGCGATCTTGTGGAAGCCCACGAGCCGTTGCGGCGCGTGGCCGCCGAAGTCGGCGGGTGCCGGGATCCGGACCGCGCGGATCAGCTCGCCGGGCCGGCGCACGCTCTGGCGGTAGCCGGTGAAGTAGTCGGTCAGGGCGACGGTGCGCTCGCCGCCGGCGCCCACCAGCACGACCTCGGCGTCGAGCGCGAGCAGCGCGGGCGCCAGGTCGCCGACCGGGGAGCCGGTGCCGAGGTTGCCGCCGATGGTGGCGCTGTTGCGGATCAGTCGGGAGGCGAACTGGGGGTAGACGGCGTGCAGCAGGTCGAGGACCTCGGCCCCGCCCGTCGTACGACGTTCCAGCTCGCTCAGGCTCCACGCCGCGCCGAGCACGACGGGCTCCTCAGTCCGCTGCGGCAACGACAGCTCGCGCAGCTCGGGCAGCCGGTCGACGGCGACCAGCAGCGCGGGGCGCGCGCCGTGCAGGTTGGCTGCCACCCCCAGGTCGGTGGCGCCGGCCACGGGCACGGCGCCGGGCTCGGCGAGCAGCTCGAGCGCCTCGGCCAGGTCGGCGGGCCGCACCCAGGCGCCGTGCCGGGCGGGCAGCGACACCGGGGCCTCGTGGTGGCGCCGGGCGGCCAGCGGATCGGTCTCCTCGGCGGCGCCGAGCGCGTCGGCGGCCTCGAGGATGGGCCGGTAGCCGGTGCAGCGGCACAGGTTGCCGGACAGTGCGTGGTGGTCGAACCTCTCACGGCCGGGCCGGTAGTACTCCGCCGCCATGGCGCACACGAAGCCGGGGGTGCAGTAGCCGCACTGCGAGCCGCCGCGTACGGCGAGCTCTGCCTGCACCGGGTGCAGGGCGTCGGTCCGGCCGAGCCCTTCGGCGGTGAGCACCTCCTGCCCGCCGAGCGCGGCCGCGGGCAGCAGACAGGCGTTGAGCGCTGTCCACTCCGTCGCCGTGTCGAGGCCGGGGCGGGCGAGCAGCACCGCGCAGGCGCCGCACTCCCCCTCCGCGCACCCCTCCTTGGCCCCGCTCAGCCCGAGACCGCGCAGCCAGTCGAGCGCGGTGACCGGCGGCTCGGCGCCGAGCAGCGGGCGCGGCGCACCGTTGACCGTGACCACCGCGGCACGCTCCGCCACCGCTGTCGGGGGCGTTCCCCGACGCTCGGTAGGGCCCGGCCGGCCGGCGGGGGTCACTGCGCTCGATTCGGTGCTCATCACGCTCACGGTAGGCCGGTTCCAGGGTGCTTCGGCAGCGCCCGCGCGGAATTAACCGGAGCGAAATGAAGTGACCCGGCGCTGAAACGCTGGTCTCATAGCGTCCTTCTCCAGCAACCGCCGTTGCGTCTCGGACCGATCCCACGTCCAGTGAAAGTGCAGGAGAAGCACCGATGACCTCTTCGTCCCCCCGGCGGCGCGCCCGCCGGCTCGCCGCCACCCTGGTGGCCACCACGATCGGCATGCTCGGCCTCGCCGCCTGCGGCGACAGCGACGGTACGGCGAAGGAGGGCGGCGGCGACCACGGCAAGATCAGCGTCCAGTACTCCTGGATCAAGAACGAGGAGTTCGCCGGCGAGTTCTACGCCGAGGAGAAGGGCTACTACGCCGACGCAGGCTTCAGCGAGGTCGTCGGCATCTCGGGCCCCGACACCGGCGTCGCCAAGCTCCTCAGCGGCACCGTGCAGGTCGCCATCAGCGACGCCGCGTCGATCGGCGCGGCGATCGCGAACGAGGACGCGCCGCTGAAGATCATCGGCGCGACGTTCCAGAAGAACCCCTTCACGATCCTCTCCTTGAAGGACGGCGGGAACATCGAGAAGCCTGCGGACCTCAAGGGCAAGAAGATCGGTGTCCAGGACTCCAACGCCAGCGTGTTCGAGGCGATCCTCAAGGCCAACGGCATCGACAAGTCCGAGGTGGAGGTCGTCCCGGTCGACTTCGACCCGACCCCGCTGATGGAGGGCACCGTCGACGGCTTCATGGCCTACCTGACCAACGAGGCGCTGACCGTCGAGCTGGCCGGCAACGAGGTCACCAACCTGCCGTACGCCGACAACGGCGTGCCGTACGTCGCGGAGACGTTCTCCGTCACCGACCAGTACCTGGCCGAGAACCGCGAGCTGCTCAAGGACTTCCTGATCGCCGAGATCAAGGGCTGGACCGAGGTCTTCAAGAACTCCAACGCCGACACCGTCTCGCTGATCACGAAGTACTACAACAAGGCGGCCTCGGACAACGCCGAGGGCCTGGAGAAGGTCTTCGGCGCGCTCGACCCGAAGAAGACCGAGATGGGTCTGGACGCGCAGAAGCTGCTCATCTCCACCGAGGAGACCGAGGAGAACGGCCTGTTCACCATCTCGGATGAGCTCAAGAAGCAGACGATGGCCTCGCTCGAGGCGGCCGGCTGGAAGCTCGGCGCCGACGACCTCTTCGACACCAGCATCCTCGACGAGATCTACGCCGAGTCCCCGGAGCTCAAGGACTACCTGCCCTGATCATGGACACCCACCACGCCACGGGTGCCACGGACGTCGGTGCCCGGACCCCGCAGGGTCCGGGCACCGGCATCGGTGTCACCGGCCTCACCAAGACGTTCTCCACCGGACGGCGCCGCACGGTCACCGCCCTCGACGGCGCCGACCTGCACACCGAGCAGGGCTCGTTCCTGGCCCTGCTCGGCCCCTCGGGGTGCGGCAAGTCCACGATCCTGCGGATCCTGGCCGACCTGGAGCACCCCACCTCGGGCACCGCCCTGGTCGACGGGAAGACCCCGGCCGAGCTGCGCAAGGGCAGCGAGCTCGGCATCGCGTTCCAGGACCATGCCCTGCTGCCGTGGCGCAGCGTCACCAAGAACATCCGGCTGCCCTTCGAGGTCTCCGGCCGTGACGTCGACAAGGCCTACATCGACGAGCTCATCGACCTCGTCGGCCTGCGCGGCTTCGAGAACGCCCGGCCCGCACAGCTCTCCGGGGGCATGCGGCAGCGGGTCTCGATCGCCCGTGCGCTGGCGTTGAAGCCCTCGGTGCTGCTGCTCGACGAGCCGTTCGGGGCACTGGACGACATGACCCGGCAGAACCTGAACCTGGAGCTGCTGCGGATCTGGACGGAGAAGCCGGCCACGACGCTGCTGGTCACCCACGGCATCTCCGAGGCGATCTTCCTCTCCGACCAGGTCGCGGTGATGTCGGCGCGACCGGGTCGGATCAAGGCGATCATCGACGTCGACCTGCCCCGCCCGCGCACCCCGGAGATGATGCGCACCCCGGAGTTCCACGCGCTGGTCGACACCGCCGCCGAGATCCTCTTCGGCGCCGACGGCCGCGTGGACACCGAGTCGTGAGCCGAGTCGTGAGCACTCCAGCCCTGGGCGCCGGGTCGTGAGCGGCCGCTCGATGCCCAGCTGGCTGGCCACGCTGCTCGGCTGCGCCGGGCTGCTCGTGGCGTGGTGGCTGTTCTCGGCGCTGGCGTTCACCCCTGACGAGGGCATCACCTACGACCCGGTGCCCTCCCCGCTGGCGGTGGGCAAGCAGATCCTCGACGACGGGTTCTCCGCCTACTGGGGCTTCTTCTCGGTCACCATCGAGGAGGCCGCGATCGGGTTCGCCTGGGGCAACGGGCTGGCCCTGGCGCTGGCCGCCACGGTGCTGCTGCTGCCCTGGTTGGAGACGGTCGTCGTACAGATCGCCGTCGTCACCTACTGCCTGCCCATCGTCGCGGTCGGTGGCATCGCGATCGTCGCCCTCGGCGGCGCACCCGTGCCCGGCGACCCGTCCAAGACCGCGGTCTTCCTGGCCGCGCTGTCGGTCTTCTTCACCACCGTCGTCGGCGCCCTGCTCGGGTTCAAGGCCGCGGACAAGGCCAGCCTGGACGTGGTCCGGGTCTACGGCGGCGGCCGGCTGCGCCAGCTCACCAAGGTGCGGCTGATCGCAGCCCTGCCGGCGATCCTCAACGCACTGCAGATCGCCGTGCCCACCTCGCTGCTCGGCGCGGTGCTCGGCGAGTACATGGGCGCCACCGACCGCAGCGTCGGCATCACCCTGATCCGGCTGCAGGGCCAGCTCGACTCGGTTCGGGTCTGGGCGGTCTTCCTGCTGTGCGCGCTGGTCGCGCTCGTCGGCTACCTGCTCTTCGGGCTCGTGGCCCGGCTGGTCACCCCCTGGGTGGCGGGACGGAGCGCCGCATGAGCCGCACCATCGGCCGCTCCCTGCTGACGGCGTTGCTGACGATCGCGATCGTCCTCGCGCTGTGGCAGGCCGTGGTCAGCCTGGCCGGTGTCTCGCCGTACGTCGCGAAGGGACCGCTCGACGTCTTCCGCTACCTGTTCGTCGACGAGCCGGGTGCCGAGCCCGGCAGGCTGGCCGCCGACCACCGCGCCGCGCTGTGGCCCCTGGCCGAGCAGACGCTGAGGGACTCCGCACTCGGGTTCGTGGTCGGGATGAGCGTGGCCGTGCTGCTGGCCGTGCTGTTCTCGCTGTCCAAGACCGTCGAGGCCGGTGTGATGCCGCTGGCACTGCTGCTGCGCAGCGTGCCGCTGGTGTCGATCTCTCCGGTCATCATCCTGATCACCGGTCGCGGGTCGAGCACCTCGGTGGCGGTCATCGGCAGCATCGTGGTGCTCTTCCCGGCGCTGGCCTCCGCGCTGTTCGGCCTGAGCCGGGCCAGCAAGGAGAGCCTCGACCTGGTCCGGGTGTACGGCGGCTCCAACGCCACCGCGCTGCGCAAGGTCTCCATCCCCGGCGCGCTGCCGTCGCTGTTCGCGGCCGCGCGGGTCTCCGTGCCCGGCGCCGTCACCGGCGCGCTGCTCGCGGAGTGGCTCTCCACCGGCCAGGGCATCGGCGGGTCGATCCAGAAGTTCAGCGCCGCCGCGAAGTTCAACGACCTGTGGGCCTCGGTGGCGATCATCACCGCGATCACCCTGGTGCTCTACAACCTCGTGCAGGTGCTGGAGAACGCCGTGCTGGCCCGGATGGGGATGAGCCAGCAGCAGCGCTGAGTCGCTGAGACCGGTGTCCCGGGGACCGGTCTCAGCGGGGCGCCGCGGGTCAGCGGCGCGTTCAGCGCGGGAGCCGCGCCAGCTGCCGGGACTGTGCCACGAGCCGGTCGGCGGAGTCCCAGATCTCGCAGTCCTCCTCGAACAGGTGGCCGGCGGCGTTGCGCGTGGTGTGCCGCACCCGGAGCCAGCCGGGCGCGGGCTTGGCGCGCACGTGCGCGGTGAGCTCCATGGTCGGCGCCCAGCCCGGACGGCCGAGGTCGAAGGTGACCGGCGGCAGGGCGTCGAGGACCAGCAGCAGCGAGACCGGGTCCGGCTCGCGATCGTCGGCGAAGCGGAACCACGCCGCCATCTCGCCGCGTCCCGACGGCTGCCCGGCGAACCAGCCGGCGCACGCGGGGTCGAAGCGCATGTCGAAGCGCTCCATCACGGTGACGAGCGAGCGCAGCTCCGCCGGCGCCTGCGTGTTGGGCACGCACTCCTCGAGCGGTGCGAGCGACGGCGGCAGCGCCGTGGTGTGCACGTCGCCGGACTCGGTGTCGAGGTCGCCGTAGGTGGCCAGCACCGTGAGCCGGACGTCGTCACCCTGGCGCAGGTCGGCGGCCACCGTCGCGGTGCGGCCCATGCGGCGCGGCGTGACGTCGACCGTCGCCGGACCGGGGGCGGCCGGGGAGAGGAAGTAGGCGCTCAGCACGAGCGGATCGGGCTGGGCAGGCAGGGCGGCGCGGATGGCGTTGCCCACCACCGCCAGCTGGTAGCCGCCGTTGAGGCCCGGACCGACGCCCCACTTCTCTGACAGCTCCGCGGTGAGGCTGCCGTCCTCCGCAGGGGCCACGGCGGTGTCGCGGTCGAACTCGGAACGGGCCCCGGGCGTGGTTGCTGCGGATGTCACGGGACGCACGCTACCGACTGGCTGCGACGCCCACAGAGCACGAGTCACATGGGTTCGCCGTCCGCGTACCTCAGCCGGGTGGGCGGCCGGGCTGACGGCCGGGTGGGCGGCCGGGCTGACGGCCGGGAGGGGCGGCCGGGCCGCCGTGGGCCGGCCGCCGCCGACGCAGCGCTCCCGCGGCGCGTCGTACGTCGTGGGTGAGGGCGCTCAGCGTGGGCGTCTCCAGCCGCCAGCGCTGCCAGTGCAGCGCCACGTCGACGGGCCGGGCCCCCGGCAGCCGCGCCAGCGCGCCGTCGGCGAGGTCGGCGTCCAGCTGCGGGTGCAGCGCCATCCCCCAGCCGAGGCCGCAGCGCAGCGCCTCGTGGAAGTCGGCGGTGCTGGGCACGCGGTGCACCACCGGCGGCCGCGGGCTGCCGTGCGCGGCGAGCACCTCGTCCTGCAGGTGGTCCTTCTCGTTGAACACCACCATCGGCATCGCCGCCCAGTCGACGCCACGTCCTCGCCGGTGCCGCTCCACGAGCTCGGGCGCGGCCGCGGGCGTGTACCGCAGCGCGCCGAGCGGCTCGACGACGCAGCCCTGCACCGGCCGCGGCTCGTCGGTGACCGCGGCCAGCACCTCGCCGCGCCGCAGCAGCTCGTGGGAGTAGGCCTGGTCCTCCACGTGCAGCCGCAGCGCGACCCCGCCGCGCCGCGCGACGTCGCGCAGCACCGGGCGGAACCAGCTGGCCAGGGAGTCGGCGTTGACCGCGACCGCCACCGCGACCACCTCGTCGTTGCCCAGCGCGGACGCCGCCTCCTCGTCGAGCAGTCGCAGCTGGCGGGCGAGCCGGAGCAGCGGCTCACCGGCGGCGGTGAGGGTCGCGGGCGTCGTACGACGGAGCAGGACCTGGCCGGCCGCGTGCTCCAGCGTCCGCATCCGCTGGCTGACCGCGCTCGGGGTGACGTGCAGCCGCCTGGCGGCGGCCTCGAACGTGCCCTCCTCGACGATCGTCGCCAGCGTCTCGAGCAGGACCGGGTCGTAGCGCACGGGCTGAGTTAAGCAGTTCTCATCATCGGTCAGAAACACTCGCTGGCCTTCATATCGGCGCGGGTCTAGTTTCGATGCCGTGCTGACCTCCCTCACCGCGGGCCTGGCCACCTGCCTGTCGCTGATCGTGGCCATCGGGGCCCAGAACGCCTACGTGCTGCGCCAGGGCGTACGACGCGCCCACGTGGGCGCCGTGGTCGCGGTCTGCCTGGTCTCCGACGCCGTGCTGATCCTCGCCGGCGTCGCCGGGATGGGCACGGTCGTGACCCGCACCGACTGGCTGATGGAGACCGTGCGCTGGCTCGGCGTGGCGTTCCTGGTCGGCTACGCGCTCACCTCGCTCGGCCGCGCCCGGCACCCAGGTGCGCTGGCCGCCGACGACGAGGTCGTTCATCGGGAGGCCGCGCACGCTGCCGCCACCGCCCCGGCGGGCGCCGGCGTCGCCACGGGGCCGGTCACCACGGGCACGGTCACCACCGAGATCGTGACTGCGACGGAGTCACGGCGCAGCGTGGTCCTCCGAGCGGTCGCCCTGACGTGGCTGAACCCGCACGTCTACCTGGACACGGTGCTGCTGCTGGGCACGATCGCCGCCACGCACGCCGCCACCGCCGGAACCGGGGCTGATGGCCGCTGGTGGTTCGGCGCCGGTGCGGTGCTGGCCAGCGCGGTGTGGTTCAGCGGCCTCGGCTTCGGCGCTCGTCTCCTCGCTCCCCTGCTCGCCCGGCCCCGCGCGTGGCAGGTCCTCGAGGTCCTGGTTGCGGCGACGATGCTGCTCGTCGCGGCGCGGCTGGCGCTGGGCTGAGCCGGGACGCGCGAGAATGCCTGCGTGCCTCCCCGGACCCGTGCCGCCACCTACGCCCGTCGTCGGACCCGCCGGATGGCGAAGGTCGAGCACGACCTGACCGGTGCGCAGTGGGAGGCGCTGCAGCAGGCGTGGGGCGGCTGCGCCTACTGCGGCCACGCTCCCGACGGGGCCGGCCTGCAGAAGGACACGATCCTGCCCATCTCTCGCGGCGGCCGCTACACGCTGAGCAACGTCGTACCGGCCTGCCGCTCGTGCAACGCCAGCAAGTGCAACACCGAGGTCGTCACCTGGATGCGCCGAAAGAAGCTGGACGAGCGCGCGTTCCTGGTCCGCCAGGCCACCACCCTGCGCGCCCTCACCTCCCCCGGCCCCGACACCGGCTCCGACACCGGCACCACGACCGGGACCACGCCTCCGGACGACACCACAGGGCCCGCCTGACCCGCACGCTGGCGTGCTCAGCCCTGCTCGTCGGCGAGCTCGGCCACCAGCCAGCGGTTGCGCTGCTCGAGCAGGCGCGCGATGTAGCGGGTCAGCACGAGAACGTCGACGGCCCGCCCGAGCGGCCCCAGCGGGGAGGAGAACTCGACGAGGTCGACCACCTCGGTACCGCCGGGCGCCTCCGTGAACCGGTGCTCGTGCCACCACCGGCCGAAGGGGCCGCGGACCTGCTCGTCGACGAAGCGGTGCGCTGCGTCGTACGCGGTGATCCGCGACGTCATCGTGAACGGGATGCCGAAGTGCCGCGCTCGCCAGGTGACCTCGTCGCCGAGTCCCATCGCCCCGGACCGCACTCCCCCGACGATCCGCTCCCCGGAGCCCGCCATCGACGCGGTGTGGGCATCGACCGACAGGCTGAGCTCGAAGCAGCGCTCGGGCGGTGCCGGGATGCGGGTGACGATCTCGAGGACGGGCACGTCGCGATGGTAGGCGTCAGCCGTCCACCTGTTCGGCAGTCTCGGCGGCCGCGGCAGCCTCGGCAGCCGGCCGGGGGTACCCGCGCAGCACCACCCGCTCGAGAAGCCTCAGCGAGGCCCGCAGCGCCTGGGCGTCGATGACCGGGAAGATCGGCTTCCACCCGATCGCGGCGACGGGAGATCCCGTCCCGGACTGCAACATGTCGCTGGAGTCGATCGCGACATGCCCGTCGGGGTCGCACAGCAGGAGCAAGCCCTGGCCGCACTCCCTGCGCTCCGCGGGTGCGGCCAATCTGCTCGTCGAGAACGGCTTCGAGGCAGTCAACATGAGTCGCGGCCTGATCGACTGGCGCGCGGCGGGCGGCCCGCTCACGACCCGCTGACCTGGCGCCGCCGCGGCGCCGGGATGCGGGCGCCGCTCGAGGGTGGGCGCGCTGCGATGAGAGGGAGATGATCGGCAATCGGCCCCGACGAGCGACTTCTGTTCCTAGGCTGGTCCCATGACCCCTCTCCGCGTCCTGGGCGGCATCGCCGTCCGCTCCCTCCTCCTGCTGGTGCTCGCCGAGGGGATCGCAGAGATCTTCAACGTGGCGGTGACAGACGACGACGGTCTGGGGACCGGTCTCACCGTGATGTTCGCGCTGGTCTGCGCGGCGGGGGCGTGGGGAATGTGGGACGGGTTCCACCGCAAGCCGCTGGCGCTGTGCGTGAGCTGGGTCGTCATCGGACTGCTGGTCACGGTGGGGATGACCCTGTACTCCCACCTGCGCGACGACGAGTGGTCCTGGGCGGTGCTCTCCGAGGACCTGACCAGCGGCCTCGGCTTCTGGTCGGCGCTGATCTTCGTCCCGGCGATCGCTTGCGGGATCCTTCCGGCCTTCATCCGCCGCAACGAGGCCCAGAGCACGGGCGACCTCGCCGGACGGCACCGCTGACCCGACACCGGCGGCGCCCGTCATGCTAGGCCGGTGCAGATCCGCCCCGCCGCGCCCGACGACGCCCCCGCCATCGCCCCGCTGCTCGCCCAGCTCGGCTACCCGACCGCACCGGACGCGCTCGGGCAGCGGCTGGAGCGGGCCGCCACCTCGGACGTGGACGCCACCTGGGTCGCCGTCGCCGAGGGCCCGCCGGCCGTCATCGGCTTCGCCGCCGGCCACCGCTTCTCCCCCGTCGAGCTCGACGCGCCCGTCAGCGAGCTGACCACCATCGTCGTCGACCAGGGCGTACGACGCAGCGGCGCCGGCCGGGCGCTGGTCACCGCGTACGAGGACTGGTCCCTGGCCGCCGGGTGCATCCGAATGAGCCTGGGCACCGCGTTCTTCCGGACCGACGCGCACCGCTTCTACGAGGACCTCGGCTACGAGCAGCTGGCCCGCAAGTACGAGAAGAACATCCCGCACTGAAGAACCGACGCAGAGAGCCGCGACCGTCCGGATGCTCGGTCGTGCGCTGGCCCCGGCGGCGACCGATTCCTCAGGGACGACAGCCGACCGGACGGATCAGTCGGCGAAGTCGTCGGCGAGCCGGGCGAACCACCGCCGCTGGTAGGCCGGCCAGGTGGAGGCCAGGGCCGTCTGCGCCCCGGCCCGGACCAGCTCGCGGTCCCAGACCCCGGCGGCGACCAGGCCGGGGATGACGACGTTCCGCAGCGGCTCGCCGTCGTTCTGGCTGTCCGCCTGGGCCGTCGAGGCGCCCTTGATCCCGGGCGTGGTGAAGATCCTGCGGAAGACCTGCTCCGTCACCACCGGGTGCTCCAGCAACCAGCCCAGCTGTTCTCGCCCACCGTCGGGCGCCCAGCCGTCGAGGAGCATCAACACCGCTCCGTCGTGGCTCGGCGCCGGCACGAGGCCGGCCTCGACCCACTCGAACATGACCTCGCGCCCCCGGTTGCGGTCCCAGTGCTTCGGGTTGGTGGCGAAGTCGGCCGCCCACTGCTCGGTGACCACGGCGAGCTCGTCGCCGAAGAGTGCGGGATAGAGCCAGACGGTGAAGTCGCTGTCCTCCGGAACGGGCCACACCTTCGCCGCCTGCGCGGTCGTCCTGGCGCCCAGCAGGACGGTCGTGGCGGCGTCCCAGTGCTGCGTGCCGAGTCGTCCCCGCCAGGCGCCGACGAACCGCTCACGTCCTCCCGGGTAGCCCTCGCGCAGGTCCGCCAGCCACGTCGCGACCGTGGACTCCAGGCTCGCGTCCAGGACCGCCCGGGCCTGCCCGACCAGCGGGCGGCACAGGCGTCGCCGCCGGGCGGCCTCGAGGCCGACGAGCGCCTCGGCCACCGCGCGGAAGCGGCCGGTCGCGAGCATGCTGCGCAGGTCGTCCGAGCCGGTCATCGCGCCATGCTCGCATCCGGCCGCCCCGTTGGGCGCGCAGGTGGGCGCGCAGGAGCGCCGGCGAGGGCCTTCCTCAACCCACGAGCGGGCGCGGGTAGCCCCGAAGCACGGCCCGCTCGAGCAGGCCGAGGGAGGCGCGCAACGCCTTGGCGTCGATGACCGGGAAGATCGGCTTCCACTCCTCGCGCGCCCCCGACCAGTCGCAGTACGACGTCACCCGGGTGCCCTCGTCCACCGGCTCCAGGACGTGGCCGAAGACGTGCCCGATCGGCGGCCGCACCATGCCCTCGATCGTCCACTCCACCCGCGCAGTCCACTGCGGCGAGGCGGGCTCGTCGAACGCGGTGATGATCACCCGGACGTCGTAGCGGCCCATGGGCAGGTCGCCGAGCGCCTCGCGGTCCATGTGCACGACGAAGTCGTCCCCGACCGCCCGGACCACGGTGCCGTCGGCGGACTGCAGCATGCCGCTGGCGTCGACGGCGACGTGGCCGTCGGGGTCGCGGAGCACCGCGAGGATCGCGGGCACGCCTGCCGGGACGAACCGGCTGGCCTCGATCCGCTCGACCACCGGTCCCACCTGCTCGGTCATGCCGACCTCCTCCGTTGTTGGATCGCCCCACCATGCCGGACCGGAGGCGTCGGGGTCGACCGGGCTATGCGGTCCAGATCCAGGAGAGCAGGCCGGAGAGCGGCTCGGGCACGGCCTCGAAGTCGACATCCTCGGCCATGAGCGCGGCGTAGCGCGCCTTCCGTCCGGCGGTGGTGCCGAGGAAGCGGTGCAGCTGCGCGGCGACCTCCTCGTCGCGGTGGGCGGGCTGCTGCTGGAACGTGCGGAAGGCGCTGCCGTCCCCGTGCTCCTCGAGCAGCGCGGTGCTGGCGACGACGCCGAGGGCACGGATCAGCTCGGCCTCCAGGTCGGGACGGCAGGCGAAGAAGCCGTGCCGGGTGAGGTCCTCCCCGGGCTGCCGGTTGAACGTACCGGCGACGAACCGCTCCTCGCCCTCGTCGTACAGGCCTCCGCCGCGATGACCGGCTGCCGCGGCGTCGGCGATCGCCCGGCCGAAATTGCCCGCACCGCCGATCGCGGTGACCGTGATGTCCTCGGCGCCGAGGTCGACGCCGAAGCGCGGGGCGAGTGCCAGGAGCGCGGCCCGGTCGGAGTCGCCCTCGACGAGCAGGGTGATGGGTCGCGGCACAGACGCATCCTAGGTACTCGGAGGGCTGCCGTTTCCGCCGGGACGCCGCCGTTGCCGTGCCTCGCCGGCCTGCGCGAAGGAGTCGCCCCGCAGGCTGCTCAGTGAGGCCGGGCGGCGATCTCGAGCCGCGACCCGCCGGCGAACTCCCGCGCCGGGCCAGTGTGCTCGCGGAGCAGCCGGGCGCCCTGCCCAGCCTCCGGGCCGCTGGTCACCACGGTCGCGATGTCCACCCATCCCTCGGCGCCGCGCGCCCGGCACAGCCACGAGGCGCGAGGTGCGGAGCGCAGGAACGGCTCGAGCACGAGCGTCAGCACGTCGTGGAGGGTGGCGTCGGCCGGCAGCTCCGCCTGACGCCGGAGGCCGGCACTGTCCCCCGGATGCGCGTCGAGACGCTGGACGTCCACCAGCAACCCCGGCGCGTCCTCCACGGGCGCGGGCATCGCGCGCCCCGGCTCGGCGGAGTCATGACGCGGCATGCGGAGGAGCGTAGAGCAGGACCCACCCGAGCCGGGCGCAGGCGAACCCGGCGGGCGGTGCCGCGGTGCTCAGATGTTGAAGCGGAACGAAAACCGGGTGTCTCGGCTACTTGCGGTCACCGTTGGCAGAGACCGAAAAACCGCCTCTGACCTGGGTGAACGCCGCTCGCGAGGCGTTGGCAGCCGTTGGTCAGAAACGGGCTCCGCGTGACTTCTTGCGGACTATTTGCGGACCGCTGGACGGTCAAACCTGGTCCGAGCTCCGACCGAGACCTTCGATCTTCGCGCATCTTGCGGACAAGTCGCGGATGCTCTGCCAGACAGCCGCTCGGGGCGCGTCGATCTTGAGTGCGCGGATGTATTCGTCGAGACGTTGCGGGCGATCTTTGAGGTAGGTGACGGCGTTGCCGAGGCTCTCGGCCACCGTCTTCCCGTAGGCATCGACTGCCTTGCGCGCGCCGGCCCTCAGGGCGGCGGGGTCGGGCTTCATCATGGCCAGGTCGATGAGGTCGCGGCTGAACGTCGACGTGTCCGCCCAGCGGTCGTCGTTGGCGAGCAGCTTGGTTGCGACCTGGTCGGTTCGCGTCAGGATCCGTAACCCACAGATCTCATCTCCCGGGGATGGAGTGTCGAGGTCGATGCGGCCTTCATGGATGATCTCGAACTTGATCGCAACCCCCGCAACGAGCACCGAGGCCCTGATCCCGTAACCGTCGACAGCGGGTGTTCGACCCAACTCCAGTTCGCGTGTAGCCAGAGCGCCGAGCCCGTGGTCCCTGACCATCTGGCGCAGCGCGCGGTAGGACTGCGGGTCGGAGACCAGGAAGTCGATGTCGACCGATTCGCGGAACTCACCGTTGGCTAGGACGATCGGGGTCCCGCCTCCGAACCAGCAGTTGTGCTCGGCCAGGAGCGGTGCGTCGAGGATCGACAGCACCTCGGCCACCTGTTGGTGGTGCAGCCGCCTAAACAAGGAGCCTCCCGTTGCTGTAGGTGTCCGCCAGGTGCTGGATGAACGCCTTCTCGTGGTCGGTCAGCGTCTCCTGGTTGAGGTGTCGCCAGCCGCGCTCGTAGAGGTTGAGTGCCTCCGCCTCGGTGATGGTGGTGCCGGCGTCGGTCTGCCATGCCAGCGTGCGCAGCCCGGGGTAGTCGCCGACCGTGATCGTCGCCGGTTCTGCTGCTGGAGCGTCGAGGATCGGGACGACGAGGTGAAGTCCGAGTGCGGCGGCAACGTTGACGTAGGCGCCGATCGTGACCGAGGGGTTGCCCGCCTCGATCCTGTGCACGGTGACACGCGAAACGCCAGCAGCTTCGGCACAGGCGACTACGGTGACACCGAGCGCCTTTCGGCGTTCGCGCAGCCGGGCGCCTAGGCGTTCGAGGTCCGCCTGTTGCTCGGGGCTCGTATACGGGCTAGAGGCTGGCATGTTTCTCATTTTAGTCATTCGCTCCCTCGAGTCAATAATGAGAAACGCTTCACGCGCTCTCACGGTCCAGTGGACCCGCCCAGCGCGCCGTGCCCGCTGACGTCTCGTCCACGCGGAGCGAAGCCCCAGTGGTCCCGGTCGTGTCGACCGTGTCGCCATCGCCCATTCCGACCGTCTCGTGTAGCCGGATGGCGAAGCCCACTGCGCCGCCGGAGACACGCTCTGGGCTCGAGCTCACTATGAACCGCCCCGGGCAAGTCCGGAGACTCTGTTCCTTGGGAAGGATGGAGTCATGTCAGGGAGTACGTCGAAGAGGTACCCGGCCAAGCTGCGTGAGCGGGCGGTCCGGATGGTCGCTGAGATCCGCGCCGACCACGAGTCGGAGTGGGCCGAACCGCCCCGGCGTGTCAGCTACTTCGAGTCCGCAGCACTGGAAGCTGGAGTGGGCTTCACCGACTTGGTCAAGCGTCCAACGAGCAATAGTCAAGACCTGTGGATGGGCGCGTTGGGCGCTGGATGATCACCCTCCTGCCCTGGCCGGTGCCGCCGCAGGGCCAGATCGCGAGCGTCATAAGGGGCCGAAGACAGTGCGCACCTCCGCGTCTAGGTCGAGGTTGCGAGCACCGTCAGGAGTTGGCGTTCTTCGTAGCCGAAGTGGGACTCCATGATGGCTGCGATGCCCTCGAGGTGGCGGTCGAGCTCGGCTGGGCTGACGCTCTGTTCTACGGCCTCCTGCAGGCCACCCAGCAGATGGGCGATCATCAAGTGGTCCTGCTCGAGGTAGCGCAGCGTTTCTCGCAGGTGCGGGTGAGCGGCGGCGATCGCGGGAAACAACTCCCGGTCCTCGCCCTCGTGGTGCCTGGTCAAGGCCGTGCAGAACCCGTGGCAGAACAGCAGTAGGTCCCGGGTTGCTGTCTCTGCGGGGTCACCTTGGGCAACGGCCTCCCGCGTCACCCGCAGTGCTTCGCGCAGCCGATCGTGGACCCCGCGCATCTCTCTACTCCAGGCCACCAGCCTGGTCTTCTCGCCCTCAGTCATGTGAGGGCGAAGAGGTGAACGACATAATCGTCACCTTTCTTCGACTTCGACGCCTCCATGCCTGGCACGGTCTGCCACCAGCACGCGACGCTGCGCTCAGCCTACAGCGTCAGGCGACTTGCTGCCGGTCGCTCGATCCCTCGTCGGGTCGTTCGACGAGGACGCCCATCTCGAACTTTGCGCCGGCACGCACCAGCGCCACGAGATGAGGTGCGTTGACCGCACGCCATCTGGACTGGGCGGACTCGATGAGCTTGAACGCCATCGCGATCCCGGCCGCACGGGAGCCGGGTCCCTTGGTGACCCGCTGCCGCAACCGGACGGTCGCGAAGGTCGACTCGATCGGGTTCGTGGTGCGCAGGTGGATCCAGTGCTCGGCCGGGTAGTCATAGAACGCCAGCAGAACGTCGAGGTCGTCGGTGATCTTCGCCGCGGCCTTGGGCCACTTGACCCCGTAGTCGGCTGCGAACGCCCGCGCGGCGGCCATCGCGTGGTCCTTGTCCTCGGCGTTCCAGATCTCGGCCAGTGCGGCCTTCGCGCCCGGCTGGGCCGACTTCGGGAGCGCGTTGAGGACGTTCGCGATCTTGTGGAACCAGCAGCGCTGCTCGCGGGTCTCGGGGAACACGGTGCGGACCGCGGCCCAGAACCCCAGAGCCCCGTCGCCGACCGCGAGTACCGGGGCCCGCATCCCGCGGCGCTTGCACGAGCGCAGCAGGTCGGCCCAGGACTCGGTGGACTCGCGGTGGCCGTCGTCGAGAGCGATCAGTTCCTTCGTACCGTCGGCGCGGACGCCGATCATCACCAGCAGACAGACTTTGTCCTGCTGCAGGCGGACCTTGAGGTGGATCCCGTCGACCCACACGTAGACGTAGTCGGTGCCGGCCAGCGACCGCTTGTTGAACGCGGCCGCCTCGTCCTGCCAGTCCTTGGTCAGCCGGGTGATCGTGGCCGCAGACAGGCCGTGGCTCGTGCCAAGGAACTGCTCCAGCGCCGGGCCGAAGTCGCCGCTGGACAGGCCGTGCAGGTAGAGCAGCGGCAGCACCTCGGCCACCCGCGGGCTCTTCCGCGCCCAGGCCGGCAGGATCGCCGAGGCGAACCGTCGCCGCTCGCCGGTGGTCTCGTCGATGCGCTTGTCGTTGACCCGCGGCGCGCGCACCGGAATCGCGCCCGCTGCGGTGGTCATCTCCCGCGGGTCGTGGTGGCCGTTGCGGACCACCAACCGGTGACCGTTCTCATCGAGCTCGTCCTTGAATGCCTCGATGTAGGCGGCGACCTCGGCCTGCAGCGCAGCGGCGAGCATCTGCCGAGCGCCGTCGCGGACGATCTCGTCGAGCAGCGACCCACCGCTGACCTCGTTGGACGCCTCGGCGTCGTGAACTACCTTGAGCATGGACGTACCTTCCCGAGCCGGCGCGCCAACGCCGACCCTGATCCGAACTTGAGCATGGGCTTCGATCTTGCTCGGGAGGTACGTCCGCTTCACGTCACCTCGCCGAGCGCCATCCACAGGTTCTGATCATTGCTCGCGTCCAACACCCCGATTGGGGAGCGCGCGTGTTCCGAATGCCGGGACCGTTCGCGCCTGCCGAGGAGGTCAGCCACGTGATGGAGGAACTGTCGCACGCACTCGCGGCTGCCCAAACCTCCTGAGAGGTGCGTAATTGCTTCTTGCGGACTCAGTGCGGACCGCAGGGGTCCGCACCCTCTCTGAGCTGCGCTTTTGCGCCGATTCAGACGTTGAAGCGGAACGTTGACGACGGTTTCGGACTCTTCTCGAAACTGACCGAGAACGTGCTCTGACCTGCACGAACAGCACTTCGTTGAGTCTCGTCAACTGGCCATAGTTATGGTCTCCGGCCGTTCTGGTGAGGGCAGATTGAGGGCAGACGACCGCTGGTTCGCTCTTTAACTACCGTCAATTCTGCCGGTGGGAGGCACCGCGGCACCTATCCCTTGGGGCGAACGAAGTGCGCCCGCTGGGCGGCATGGTCGGGCGGATGCCCGCTGGGCGGAATGGTCGGGCAGAGCCCGTATGGCGGCCATGGAGTGCGTTCAGGAACCATCCGACCAGTTGGGAGCCCAGGCAACGAGTCGGTCAGCGAACCCGGCGGTGTGGTGGGGCGAGCGAATCGGGCGACCGCGGTAGAAGGATGTGCCGCTGCGGGCAGTCAACGTAAGTTGACGACCATAGAGAAGTCAACTAGAGTTGACCGCATGGCCGATGTTGATCTTGCATGGATCACCGAGCACACCGATCCCCTCCAAGCGTTGCGCGAAGCGACCGCGCTGCGCCGCCGACTGGAAGGACACGAAGAGGTCCTGGTCCACCGTGCCCGCGTGTCAGGGACCACGTGGGCGCAGATTGCCGAGGCGCTCGGCGTCTCGAAGCAAGCCGTCCACAAGAAGTACGGGGGCCGGCACCTGTTCGGCCGCACGGAGGCATGACGATGATCAACTCGCTCCTTGACGATCTGTCAGGACGAACAGCGCAACGACTCGGCGCTGGACAGCGTGGTGTCGTGGTGGTGGGTGCGCTGCACGGCAGGCAGTCCGCAGTGCACGGCGCAGATCCCGGCACGCAGTTCGAGATCGGTTCCATCACCAAGACGTTCACCGCGCTCGCCTTGGCCCAGCTCGCCGTGCGCGGCGTCGTGGGGCTGGACCAACCCCTGAGCGACCTCCTACCTCGTGACATCACGGCCCCCCAGCGCGGCGGCGAGGTCATCAGGCTGAGGCACCTGGCCTCCCACACTTCTGGGTTACCAAGGCTTCCCAAGGGGACCCTGCCACGGGGCCTGTTGCGAGCAGACCCCTACGCCGGATGCACCGGCGAGCTCCTGATGGACGGGTTGCGGCGCACCCGTTTGCGATCGGTGCCCGGCACCCGCTTCTGCTACTCCAACCTCGGCGCCGGCTTGCTCGGATTCGTCCTGGCACGCCACACCGAGACCGACTACGACTCGCTCGTCCAGGCCGAGATCTGCCGGCATCTGGGCATGACAGACACCCGCGTGGTCCTCGATCTCGAAGGCGCAGCCCGGTTGGCCCCCGGTCACTCCCGCACGGGACGACCACGCCCACCGTGGCACCTGGCCGCCCTCGCCGGTGCCGGCGGCCTTCACTCGACGGTTCCCGACCTGCTCAGGCTCGCGCGGGCCCACCTCGGCCCCGCCCCCGAAGAACTCGCCGAAGCGATCGCTCTCAACCGCACGACCGCGCACCGCATCAACGCACGAGCTGCGATCCATCCCGGCTGGATCGCAGCCAACCTGCCCCGCACCCAGCATCGAGTCATGTTCCACAGTGGCGGCACGGGTGGATATCGCAGCCTGCTGGCTATAGCCCCCGAACACGGCGCCGCAGTCGTGATCCTCAACGCCAACAACCGACCCGTGGATCGTCCCGGCCTCAAGCTGCTCGGGCAGATCATCGACTCCGGACCCGGATTCGGGTCCGATCCCGTCCCGGCCGCCGCCTGACCGACCTGACGTGGGTAGAGAGCTCGGCGAAGTAGCGACCGGTCGCAGTCGGCGGAGTCAGCCAACGGATCCCGCGCATTCACGTGCTCCCGCCCTGCGGCGCACGACTCCGGATGCAACGGATGATCGCCTCAACTAACCGACGCCGATCGTGGGCGGCCGGGGTCAAGCGCACGGCTTTACACGTTGAAGCGGAACTCCACGACGTCGCCGTCGGCCATGACGTAGTCCTTGCCCTCCATGCGGACCTTGCCGGCCTCCTTGGCCTTGCCCATGGTGCCCGCTGCGACGAGGTCGTCGAAGGAGACGATCTCGGCCTTGATGAAGCCCTTCTGGAAGTCGGTGTGGATCACGCCGGCGGCCTCGGGCGCGGTGGCGCCCTTGGGGATCGTCCAGGCGCGGGTCTCCTTGGGGCCGGCGGTCAGGTAGGTCTGCAGGCCGAGGGTGTCGAAGCCGACCCGGGCCAGCACCTCGAGGCCGGGCTCGGTGACGCCGGCCTCGGCGAGGAACTCGGCGGCCTCCTCGTCGTCGAGCTCGATCAGCTCGGACTCGAACTTGGCGTCGAGGAAGATCGCCTCGGCGGGCGCGACCAGCTCGCGCATCTTCGCCTTGAGGTCCTCGTCGTGCAGCTCCTCGGAGTCGCAGTTGAAGACGTAGATGAACGGCTTGGCGGTGAGCAGCGAGAGCTCGCGCAGCAGGGCCCGGTCGATCGCGGTGGCGATGATCGGCGTACCGGCCTCGAGCGCCTCCTTGGCCGCCCTGACGGCCTCCAGGTTGGCGAGGAGCTCCTTGTTCTTGCGCGACTCCTTCTCGAGCCGCACGACCGCCTTCTCGACCGTCTCCAGGTCGGCGAGGATCAGCTCGGTCTGGATCGTCGAGATGTCGTTGCCGGGGTTGACCTCGCCGTCGACGTGGGTGACGTCCTCGTCGCGGAAGACGCGGGTGACCTGGCAGATCGCGGCGGACTCACGGATGTGGGCGAGGAACTTGTTGCCCAGGCCCTCGCCCTGCGAGGCGCCGCGCACGATGCCGGCGATGTCCACGAACTCCACGGTGGCCGGGAGGATCCGCTCGGAGCCGAAGATCTCGGCGAGCTTGGCCAGGCGGGCGTCCGGCACCCCCACCACGCCCACGTTGGGCTCGATGGTGGCGAACGGGTAGTTCGCCGCGAGGACGTCGTTCTTGGTCAACGCGTTGAAGAGCGTCGACTTGCCTGCGTTGGGGAGACCGACGATGCCGATGGTGAGTGCCACGAGCGGTGAGTCTATGGGCGTACGACGAGGCGACCCGAATCAACGGACGGGGATCCGCTCGATCCGGCGCACGGATCACCGGCTGCACGAATGTGAGTCGACCGCGGCCCACGCACTAGCCTCGTGCCCCGTGCGGATCGCGACCTGGAACGTCAACTCCCTGCGCTCACGGATCGACCGGGTCGAGGCCTTCCTCGAGCGGCACGACGTCGACGTGCTTGCCGTGCAGGAGACCAAGGCCCGCGAGGACCAGCTCCCGCTGATGGGCCTGCAGGCCCGTGGCTACGAGGTCGCCGCCCACGGCCTGAACCAGTGGAACGGCGTCGCGCTGTTCAGCCGGGTCGGCCTGAGCGACGTCACCGTCGGCTTCCCCGATCAGCCGGGCTTCGGTGAGCCGCTCGCCCCCGAGGCGCGCGCCCTGGGCGCGATCTGCGGCGGCGTGCGGGTGTGGAGCCTCTACGTGCCCAACGGCCGCAAGCCCGAGGACCCGCACTACGTCTACAAGCTCGAGTGGTTGGCGCGGCTGCGCGAGGCCGCCGGCGCCTGGCTGGCCGACGACACCGTGCCCACCGCGCTGGTCGGCGACTGGAACATCTGCCCCACCGACGACGACGTCTTCGACGTCAAGCAGTTCCGCAATTCCACCCACGTGACGCCCCCGGAGCGCGCGGCGTTCCAGGCGTTCCTGGACGACGGCTGGGCCGAGGTCACCCGCGCCCACGCGCCGGGCTACACCTACTTCGACTACTACCGGCAGCGGTTCGAGCGCGACCGCGGCCTGAAGATCGACTTCGTGCTCGGCTCCCCCACCCTGGCCGCCCGGGTCACCGGGGCGTTCATCGACCGCGACGAGCGCGACCCGTCCGTCTTCCCCGGGGCCCCCTCCGACCACGCACCCGTCGTGGTCGACCTCGCCGACTGAGCCGGAGCCGTACGGCGCGCCGCCCGGCCTCCGCGGGCCGCTCGGCCTAGCGTGCATCCGTGAGCAGCGCGCTGCACGAGCAACCCCCCACGCTCTGGGAGCAGGGCAGCCGCCCCTCGAGGGAGGTGGTGAGCCTGGCCGTCGCAGTGCTGCTCACCGCGACGGTCCTCGACCTGCTGCTCTCCGAGGGCCTCGGACTGTTCTTCGACCTGGTCTTCGTCACGGTCTGCGTGGGCGCGGCGCTGCGGGTGCGGCCCCACGACTTCTTCGACGTCGCCGCGCTGCCTCCCCTGGCGATGCTCGGCGTGGTGCTGCTGCTGGCGATCAGCCAGCCGGGCGCGGTCGCGCGCCCCGACGACGGGGTGGTGCAGGCGACGGTGTCCGGCATGGCCGGGCACGGCATCGCGCTGGGACTCGGCTACGCGGCCTGCCTGGCCCTGCTCGCCGTACGACGCCAGGTGCTGCGCCAGGTGGCGCTCAGGCAGAGCGGGCCCAGCCAGGACGGGCTCAGTCGAAGCGGTCCGGGTCTCCCGCCCCACGACGAATGACCTCGGGGTAGCCCTCGGACCAGTCGACGACCGTGGTCGGCTCGGCGGGGGTCTCCCCCGCCTCGACGACGATGTCGACGTCGTGGTCGAGGTCCTCCTTGATCTCCCAGCCCATGGTGCGCGGCTCGTCCTCGCCGGGCAGGATCAGCGAGCTGGACAGCAGCGGCTCGCCGAGCTTGTCCAGAATCGCCTGCACCACGATGTGGTCGGGGATCCGCACGCCCACCGTGCGCTTCTTGGGGTGCAGCAACCGGCGGGGAACCTCCGGGGTGCCGGGCAGGATGAACGTGTAGGGGCCCGGCGTGGCCGCCCGGATCGCGCGGAACGCGGCGTTGTCGACGTGCACGAGCTGGCCCAGCTGGCTGAAGTCGCGGCACACCAGCGTGAAGTGGTGTCGATCGTCGAGCCCGCGGATGCGCAGGATCCGGTCGCGGCCGTCGCGGTTGCCGACCCGGCAGCCCAGGGCGTAGCCGGAGTCCGTGGGGTAGGCGATCAGCGCGTCGTCGTGCAGCGCGTCGACGATCTGCTGCAGCATCCGCGGCTGCGGGTTGTCCGGGTGGACGTCGAGGTAGCGGGCCATCGCCGAGGTCCCTCAGACCCGGCCGGCGGCCTTCAGGTCGCGGTAGAGCTCCTTGGGCAGCGAGAACGCCAGGGTCTCCTCCGCGGTCTGCACGGCGCGCGCGTCGGGGTAGCCGCGCTCAGCGAGGTAGCCGAGCACCTGCTGCACCAGGTGGTCGGGCACCGAGGCGCCCGAGGTCACGCTGACGTTGCTCACGCCGTCCAGCCAGGACTCGTCCATCTCCGAGACGTCGTCGATGCGGTACGACGCCTTCGCGCCGGCCTCGAGGGCGACCTCGACCAGGCGCACCGAGTTCGACGAGTTCGCCGAGCCGACCACGATCACCAGGTCGGCGCCGGCGCCGATCTCCTTGACCGCCACCTGGCGGTTCTGGGTGGCGTAGCAGATGTCGTCGCTGGGCGGGTCCTCGAGCTGCGGGAACTTGGCCCGCAGCCGCCGGACGGTCTCCATCGTCTCGTCGACGCTGAGCGTGGTCTGCGAGAGCCAGGCCAGCTTGGCGTCGACGGGGAACTCGAGGGCGTCGACGTCGTCGGGGTGCTCGACCAGGACGGTCTGCTGCGGCGCCTCGCCCGCGGTGCCCTCGACCTCCTCGTGGCCGGCGTGCCCGATCAGCAGGATCGTGTAGCCGTCGGCGGCGAACCGGACCGCCTCGCGGTGCACCTTGGTGACCAGCGGGCAGGTCGCGTCGATCGTCTTGAGGCTGCGTTCGGCGGCCTCGTGGTGCACGGCCGGGGAGACGCCGTGGGCGGAGAACACCACGGTCGCACCGGTCGGCACCTCGTCGAGCTCCTCGACGAAGATCGCGCCGCGGGCCTCGAGGTCGCTCACCACGTGCTTGTTGTGCACGATCTGCTTGCGGACGTAGACCGGGGCGCCATACAGGTCGAGGGCCTGCTCCACGGTGACCACCGCCCGGTCCACTCCGGCACAGTAGCCACGCGGGTCGGCGAGCAGCACCTCCCGCTCGCCCTCCTCGAGCAGTCGCGGGGTGCCCAGGTCGATGGTCGTCATGGCGGCCAGTCTACGGACGCGGCCGCGTGACCACGACTTGACGAGGGACCTCACCAGACACGGCCACGGACCCCGGGTACGACGAAGGCCCACCACCCGTGCGGGTGGTGGGCCTTCGCTGAGCGAGAGGGCTCAGGCCTTGTCGGCCTGGTCCGCCTCGTCGGCGTTGGACTCCGCCTCGGCGGTCTCCACGTCGGTCGCCTCGGTGGACAGCACCTCGGTGTCGCCGGCCTCGTTGGGCGCCTCGACCTCGGCCGGGGCGTCCTCGTCGGCCTTGGTGACCTCGGCGGCGGGAGCGTCCTCGACCGGGGCGGAGGCAGCCGGGGCGGCCTTCGGCGCGGACGGGATGAACTCCTCGGTGACCAGCTCGATCACGGCCATGGGCGCGTTGTCGCCCTGGCGCGGACCGATCTTGGTGATCCGGGTGTAGCCGCCGGGACGGTCGGCGAAGACCGGCGCGATGTCGGCGAACAGGGTGTGCACGACACCCTTGTCCCGGATGACCTTGAGGACCTCGCGGCGCTGGTGCAGCGGGTTCTCACCGGCGTGGGCCTTGCGGGCCTTGGTGATCAGCTTCTCGGCGTAGGGCCGCAGGGTGCGGGCCTTGGCCTCGGTGGTGGTGATCCGGCCGTGCTCGAACAGGGCCGTGGCCAGGTTCGCCAGGATGAGCCGCTGGTGGGCGGCGCTCCCGCCGTGGCGGGGACCCTTCTTGGGCTTGGGCATCTCGTTCTCTCTTTCCTGCCCGGCCGTGTCAGGTACCGGGTGCTAGGTCCGGCCGTGTCAGGTACCGGAAGGTTGATGTCCTTGCGGACGGATCAGAACTGCTCGTCCTCGACGAACGAGCCGTCCTCGTCCTCGTCCTCGGCCATGTTGGCCAGGGCGACGGCGGGGTCGAAGCCCGGGGCGCTGTCCTTGAGCGACAGACCCATCTCGTGCAGCTTGGCCTTGACCTCGTCGATGGACTTCGCACCGAAGTTGCGGATGTCCAGCAGGTCCTGCTCCGAGCGGCTGAGGAGCTCACCCACGGTGTGGATGCCCTCGCGCTTGAGGCAGTTGTAGGAGCGGACGGTCAGCTGCAGGTCCTCGACCGGGAGGGCGAGGTCGGCGGCGAGCTGCTCGTCGACGGGCGAGGGGCCGATGTCGATGCCCTCGGCCTCGACGTTGAGCTCACGGGCCAGGCCGAAGAGCTCGACCAGCGTCTTGCCCGCCGACGCGATGGCGTCGCGGGGCAGGATGGAGGGCTTGGTCTCGACGTCGATGACGAGCTTGTCGAAGTCGGTGCGCTGCTCGACACGGGTGGCCTCGACCTTGTAGGTCACCTTGAGGACCGGGCTGTAGATCGAGTCGACCGGGATCCGGCCGATCTCGTTGTCGGCGCCCTTGTTCTGCACGGCGGAGACGTAGCCGCGGCCACGCTCGACGACGAGCTCGAGCTCGAGCTTGCCGTTGTCGCCCAGGGTGGCGATCTTCAGGTCGGGGTTGTGCACCTCGACGCCGGCCGGGGGCGCGATGTCGGCACCGGTGACGTCGCCGGCACCCGACTTGCGCAGGTACATGGTGACCGGCTCGTCGTGCTCGGAGGACACGACGAGACCCTTGAGGTTCAGGATGATCTCGGTGACGTCCTCCTTGACACCGTCGATCGTCGAGAACTCGTGGAGCACGCCGTCGACCTTGATGCTGGTGACAGCGGCGCCGGGGATGGAGGACAGGAGGGTGCGACGCAGCGAGTTGCCGAGCGTGTAGCCGAAGCCGGGCTCGAGGGGCTCGATGACGAAGCGCGACCGGAACTGGTCGACGGTCTCCTCCGACAGGGTGGGGCGCTGTGCGATGAGCACTGGTTTCGTTCCTTTCCGGGCCGACCGCTATATGAGGACCCAGATGTGGTGCGGAAAAGGAAGAGGTACTGCAGGGGCCGGACACCGGCCCGTGACGCCTCTCGGAGCCACGGGCCAGCACCCGGCTTGGATCACTTCTTGGAGTAGTACTCCACGATCAGCTGCTCCTGGATGGGCAGGTCGATCTGCTCACGCACGGGGACCGAGTGCACGAGGATGCGCATCCGGTTCGGCAGCGCCTCGAGCCAGGCCGGGACGACCCGCTCGCCGTGGGTCTCACGGGCGACGATGAACGGCGTCATCTCGAGCGACTTCTCGCGCACGTCGATGATGTCGTACTGGGTCACCTGGAAGGACGGGATGTCGACCTTCCTGCCGTTGACCAGGAAGTGGCCGTGGCTGACCAGCTGGCGGGCGTGGCGCCGGGTCCGGGCGAAGCCGGCACGGTAGACCACGTTGTCCAGGCGGCACTCCAGGAGCTGGAGCAGGTTGTCGCCGGTCTTGCCCTGGCGACGAGCGGCCTCGACGTAGTAGCGGTGGAACTGCTTCTCGAGAACGCCGTACGTGTAGCGCGCCTTCTGCTTCTCCTGCAGCTGGTTGCGGTACTCGCTCTCCTTGATCCGCGCCCGGCCGTGCTGGCCGGGAGGGTAGGGGCGCTTCTCGAAGGCGGCGTCGCCGCCGACGAGGTCGACGCCGAGACGACGCGACTTCTTGGTCAGGGGTCCGGTGTAACGGGCCATGTCAGTTCTCCTTCAAGTCCGAAATCAGACGCGCCGGCGCTTCGGCGGGCGGCAGCCGTTGTGCGGGGCGGGGGTCACGTCCTGGATGGTGCCGACCTCGAGGCCGATCGCACCCAGCGAGCGGATCGCCGTCTCGCGGCCCGAGCCCGGGCCCTTGACGAAGACGTCGATCTTCTTCATGCCGTGCTCCATCGCCCGACGGCCAGCGGCCTCGGCGGCCATCTGAGCGGCGTACGGGGTGGACTTGCGGGAGCCCTTGAAGCCGACGGTGCCGGCAGAGGCCCACGAGATCACCGCACCGGTCGGGTCGGTGATCGTGACGATCGTGTTGTTGAACGTGCTCTTGATGTGGGCTTCGCCCTGAGCGACGTTCTTCTTCTCCTTGCGGCGCACCTTCTTGGCGCCCGCGCGAGCCTTGGGAGGCATTCGTTATCTCCTTGAGAAAGCTGGTCAGTGGTGAAGGATCAGTGCGACCCGACGGCTCGGCGAGCGAGCCTGTCGAGATCGGTCACTTGGCCTTCTTCTTGCCGGCAACCGTGCGCTTCGGGCCCTTGCGGGTGCGAGCGTTGGTCTTGGTGCGCTGACCGCGGACCGGAAGGCCCATGCGGTGGCGGCGACCCTGGTAGCTGCCGATCTCGATCTTGCGACGGATGTCGGCCTGGACCTCGCGACGGAGGTCACCCTCGATCTTGAAGTTCGCTTCGATCTCGTCGCGGAGCTTGACCAGCTCCTCGTCGCCCAGCTCGTGGACGCGGAGGTTCGGGTTGACCCCGGTGGCCTCCAGCAGCTGCTGGGCGCGGGTACGGCCGATGCCGTAGATGTAGGTGAGTGCGATCTCGATGCGCTTGTCGCGCGGGAGGTCGACTCCGACGAGGCGTGCCATGAAAGGCGTCTCCTTGATGTGCACGGTGGTGTGGTCGTGACGCGTCCGGGACTCGTGCCCAGCTCCGGCCATCCGCTCCGGAGGTGATTCGGCCCCAGCTCGTTGCCGAGCGGCGGGACCTAAGCGATCACGTTGATGAGGTGTTCAGTTGTGGCCCCGGAGGGCAGACGCCGGTCACGGCGCAGGGCGATCAGCCCTGGCGCTGCTTGTGGCGAGGGTTCTCGCAGATGACCATGACTCGGCCGTGGCGACGGATCACCTTGCACTTGTCACAGATCGGCTTCACGCTCGGGTTGACCTTCATGTCAGCCCTTCCTTGCTAGTGGCGGGAAGTGATGCCGGTGGGCGTCACTTGTATCGGTAGACGATCCGTCCCCGGGAGAGGTCATACGGCGAGAGCTCCACCACCACGCGGTCCTCGGGGAGGATCCGGATGTAGTGCTGACGCATCTTTCCGCTGATGTGGGCAAGGACCTTGTGGCCGTTGCTCAGCTCCACGCGGAACATGGCGTTGGGAAGGGCCTCCACGACGGAGCCCTCCATCTCGATGACGCCTTCCTTCTTTGCCATGTCTCACAATCTGCTCGGGTACGGGGATTCATCTACCGCCGGTCCGGGAACCTCTCTCCGCACCGCTGCAAGCAGCGGTTCGAGCGAGTGGACCTCGCGAGGCCGTGCACCACACACGCACCCACGTTGGACCGACACGCCAGTCTATAAGCGCCGGGCGGCCAGAACCCAATCCACGACGTCTCGCCCAGCTCCGGTGGGTGGGCCGGCGACGGGACCGGCGGCTGGGCCGGCGGCTGGGCCGGCAGTTGGGCCTGAGGGCCAGCGCTCAGCCGGCGAGCAGGCTCAGCGTCTGCACCCGACCGGGCGCGGTGCGCGGGTCGGCGCCCTCGTGGGCGCCACCGACCGGGTTGACCATGACCTCGTCGACGCCGTATGTCGCGGCGAGCTCGGCGAGGCGGCGCCGGGCGTCGTCCGGGGCCCCGATCACCCAGCGCCCGCGCATGGCGTCGACCAGGTCCCGGTGGGCCGGAGGCAGGTCGGCGGCGATCTTCTCCGCCTCCTCGACGGTGTGCTGGGCGGTGAGCGGGGCGCCGGTGCGCAGGGTCAGCATCATCAGCAGCTGCGGCAGGGCCTGGCGCTCGGCCTCCTCGGCGGTCTCCGCGACGGAGGCGTTGACGGTGAGGAAGGTGCGCGGCTCGGCGAGCTCGGGCGAGGGCTGGAAGGTGCTGCGGTAGAGAGCGAGCGCCTGCTCGGTGCCGGAGCGGGAGCCGGAGAAGTGGTGCGCGAAGACGTAGGGCAGCCCCTTGGTGGCGGCGAGGCGGGCCGAGTAGTCGGAGGATCCGAGCAGCCACAGCTGCGGCACCGACCGAGCCACCGGGGTCGCCTTGAGGACGTGCTGGCCGCCGCGCAGGGCGATGCCGACGCCGGAGGGCTCCATCATGGCGAGCACGTTGTCGACGTACTCGGGGAAGTGGTTGACCGCGTCCTCGCTGACGCCTCCCCCGCCGTGGCGCAGCGCCCAGCTGGTGACCGGGTCGCTGCCCGGCGCGCGACCGATGCCGAGGTCGATGCGTCCCGGGAACGCGGCCTCGAGCAGCGCGAACTGCTCGGCGACGACCAGCGGGGCGTGGTTGGGCAGCATCACGCCGCCGGATCCGACCCGGATCCGCTCGGTGGCCGAGGCGATGAGGCCGATGAGCAGCGGCGGGTTCGTGGCCGCCACCGCCGGCATGTTGTGGTGCTCGGCGATCCAGTAGCGGTGGTAGCCGAGCCGGTCGGCGGTCCGGGCCAGGGACAGGGACGCGGCCACGGCGTCGGCAGTGGCCTGGTCGCTGCGGACCGGGACGAGGTCGAGCACGGACAGACGAGGCAGGGCGGCGGAAGTCATCGACTGACTCAATGCCGCGCCGGCGCGCCGCATTCCCGGGCTGCGTGCGCAGCGCCGGGGCGCGGCGTCGGGTCAGGCGTCGCCGGTCGCGCTGCGCCGGGTGAGGAAGAGCCCGAGGCCCAGCGTGAAGAGGCACAGCAGGGCGAGGACCATCAGGTCCATCAGGTAGTGCCCGGCACCGGCGAGCGCGATCCAGTCCTCGTCGTCGGTGCCCTTGGTCACCTGGCCGAGGTCCATCGCCGAGGCCGACGCGGCGTAGCTCCACCGCGAGGGCGAGAGCCAGGCGATCTGCTCGAGCACCACCCGTCCGGCGATCTGGAACAGCGCGCCGGACAGCACCAGCTGCACCATGACCACCCCGACCAGGGCCGGCATGGTCTGCTCGGTGCTGGTGACCAGCGCGGAGAGCGCCAGTCCGAGCACCACCATGGTGAACGACAGGGCGGCGATCGCGATCGCGACCCGGAGCGTGCCGAGCTCACCGTCGGCGCCGGGCAGTCCGACGGTGGCCAGGAAGGTGACCACCAGGCCCTGCACGAACGCGGCGGCGCCCAGCACCAGCACCTTGCTGAGGAAGTAGAGGCCGGGTGAGAGCCCGACGGCGTACTCCCGCTGGAAGATGGGCCGCTCCCCCACCAGCTCGCGGACGGCCAGGGCGGTGCCCATCAGGCAGGCGGCGACGATGAGCACCGTGAGCCGCTGCTGCGGCTCCGCTGCCCCCTCGCCGGAGGCGAGCGCGTCGGCCACGGACAGGCCGTCGCTGCCGGGCACCAGCCGGCTCAGCCCGCCCAGGATCAACGGCAGCATCACCAGCATCCCGAGCAGCAGCCGGTCGGCGAGGACCACCGCCAGGTTGCGCTGCACCAGCGTGGAGAGCTGGCGCGTCGCGGACTGCCGCGGCGGTGCGGGCACCTGCGAGGCGTGCGACTGCGCCGGCACCGAGGAGGTGTCGACGGTGTGCTGCGGCGCCGGGATGCGGCGCCACAGGTCGGGCTCGTCCAGCAGGTCGAAGACCTCGGGGTAGCTCGACCGGCCGAAGTGGGCCAGCACGTCCGAGGGCGGACCGAAGTAGGCGATCTTGCCGCCCGGCGCCAGCACCAGGACGTTGTCGCACACGTCGAGCGCGAGCACGGAGTGGGTCACCACCATCACCACCCGGCCGTCGTCGGCCAGGGTCCGCAGCTGCTTCATCACCTCCAGGTCCAGGCCCGGGTCGAGGCCGGACGTCGGCTCGTCGAGGAAGAGCAGCGGCGGGGCGGTGAGCAGCTCGGTGGCGATCGAGACCCGCTTGCGCTGTCCGCCGGAGAGCTGGGTGCCGATCCGGTTGTCCATCCGCTCCACCAGCTGCAGCTGGCGGGCGACCTGGTCGACCCGGCCGTCACGCTCGGCGGCGCCGGTGTCGGGCGGCAGCCGGAGCTGGGCGGCGTACTTCAGGCCCTGACGCACCTTCAGCTGCGGGTGCAGGATGTCCTGCTGCGGCACCAGCCCGATCTGGAACCGGAGCTGGTCGTAGTGCTGGTAGAGGTCGTGGCCCTGCCAGATCACCCGGCCGTGGCTGGCCGGCTTCAGGCCGGTGAGCGCGCCGAGCAACGTCGACTTGCCGGCGCCCGAGGGACCGATCACCGCGGTCAGGCTGCGCGGCTCGAGCTTGAAGGAGATGTTCTCGATCAGCCGCTTGCCGCCCGCCACGACCTGGGTCAGGCCGTCGGCGTAGAGCGTGAACTCGTGCGCGGTGGCCGAGGCGACAAGCTGCTGGCCGTCCCAGCGGAAGGTCTGGTTGCCGAAGATGACCTCGGTGCCCACGACGAGCTGCACGGCGCCGACGACCCGGTGGCCGTTGACGAAGGTGCCGTTGAACGAGCCGAGGTCATGCAGCACCGCCGCGGTGGTGGCGGTCGGCGGGTCGAGGCGGGCGTGCTGCCGGCTGACCAGCGGGTCGTCGAGGACGATGTCGTTGGTCGCCTCCCGCCCGATCGTGAGCGGTCGCCCCGAGAGCAGGTGCTGGGGCAGCACGACGGAGTGGCCGTGCGGCAGCTGGCCCGGCGGCAGGACCCCGACCGGTCGCCAGGCGTCCACCGGTGCCCCGCTGGCCGGGAGCTGCGGCGGCGGCAGGTTGCGCCAGAACTCGCCGCTCTGCTCCGGCGCCGGGGGTGCCTGGGGTACCTGGGGCGCCGGCGTCGCCTGGGGCGCCGGGGGCTGCGGCGACCCGGCTGCGGCGGCCGGCGGGACGGGCTGGGCCGGCTGCGGGGCAAGGGCGGGACGTCCGTGGGCAACGGGCACCAGGCTCACCACCACCGACTCCCCCGCCGGACCGCCCAGGTTCAGGCTGACCGGCGCGCCCCCCAGCGGGACCCGGGTGATCCGCTGCCCGGCGACGAAGGTGCCGTTGCTGCTGGCGTCGATCACCACCCAGGCGCCGTGCTCCCTCTCGAGGAAGGCGTGGTGGCGCGACGCGCGGGCGTCGGTGACCGGTACGTCGCAGTCGAGCTCACGCCCGATGACCACCCGCGGGCCGTCGAAGGTCCGGGTCGAACCGGACCACTGCACCTGAACTCGGTCCACACCAGTCCTCGTGTCGTCTCGGGAGCAATCTGCCGGGACGACCCTAGTGGATCGCACCACCCCCGGCGGGGACTAGTTCCGCGGGTGGCCGCTGCGCTCGGATCCCTCGCCACCGTCCGTGGCGGCGTCCGCATCGTCGGCGTCGGCGTCGGCCGGCGCGACGGCGGTGACCCCGGGGTCGGTCTCGGTGACCGCGGCCTCCTGGGCGGGTGGGCCGCCGGCCCGGTTCGAGGCCCACAGGCTCGCCACCGCGGTGACGACCAGGGTGACGAGGATGACGCCCAGGCTGAACAGCGAGGAGATCTCCGGCGCCGCCTTGACGTGCTCGCCGCCGTTGATGAAGGGCAGCTCGTTGACGTGCAGCGCGTGCAGAACCAGCTTCACCCCGATGAACGCGAGGATGAAGGCCAGGCCGAGCGAGAGGTAGACCAGCTTCTTGAGCAGCCCGCCGAGCAGGAAGTAGAGCTGGCGCAGCCCCATCAGGGCGAACACGTTCGCCGTGAAGACCAGGTACGGCTCCTGGGTGATGCCGAAGATCGCCGGGATCGAGTCCAGCGCGAACAGGATGTCGGTGACGCCGAGGGCGATGATGACGATCACGATCGGCGAGACGAAGCGGACGCCGTTCTCGCGGTACCAGAGCTTGAGGCCGTGGTAGGACTCGCCGACGTTGAGGTGCTTGCGGGCGAACGCGACGATCGCGTTGTCCTCGGGGTGCTCCTCCTCGTCTTCCCCGTACGACTTCACCAGCTTCACCGCCGTGTAGACGAGGAAGGCGCCGAAGAAGTAGAAGACCCAGCTGAAGTTCTCGATCAGGGCGTAGCCGAGCGCGATGAAGATCCCGCGGAAGATCAGCGCCAGCACGATGCCGACCAGCAGCGCCTCCTGCTGGTACTTGCGGGGCACCTTCAGCGCCGCCATCAAGATGATGAAGACGAACAGGTTGTCGATCGACAGCGAGTACTCCGTCAACCAGCCTGTGTAGAAGTCGATGCCGTACTGGTGGCCGTGGTGGAGCCACACGAAGACTCCGAAGGCGAGGGCGGCACCGACGTAGAAGGTGAGCGCGATCGCGCACTCCTTCATGGTCGGCTCGTGCGGGTTGCGTGCGATCACGACGACGTCGAAGAGCAGGACTCCGACGGTGGCAGCGATCGTGATGGCCCACTCGAGGGTGGTCACGTCCATGGATGCAGTCCTCTTCCAGAAGGATCAGGCGGTCGACAGCAGGACCGAGGTCTCTTCCGCCGCGTGCCGCAGGCGGCAGACGACCCACGGGACCGGACCGGACGAGGTCCGGTCGTGATGACGATCCCGCGGCGAAGGAGTACTCCCCTCGAAGCGTGGACCATCATCACACGCAACGAAAGGAGCGCCGGAACCGCCCCGCGTCGTGACACGCCCCGACGGTGCCCGTTCTGGACCGGATCAGCCGTCCGAAACCGCCGCGAGGCATCCTGTAGGTCCGATCAGGGCAGGCCGATCAGGGCAGGCCGGTGACCCGCGCCATGGTCGCGAGCTTGGCGCCGGTCTCACGGACCTCCGCCTCGGGCTCCGAGCCCGCGACGATGCCCGCGCCGGCGAAGAGCCGCAGCCTGGCCCCGTCGATGACGGCCGCCCGGATGGTCACCGCGAACTCACCGTCCCCGTCCGCGTCGACCCAGCCGACACAGCCGGCGAACCAGTCGCGCAGGTCGCCCTCGAGGTCGGCGATGACGGCGTTGGCTGCCGCCGTGGGCACCCCGCCGACGGCGGGCGTGGGATGCAGCAGCTGGGCGAGCCGCAGCGCGCTCGGGCCTGGCGAGCCCGGCGTCAGCCGGGCCCGGATCGGGGTCGCCAGGTGCCAGATGGTGTCGGTGGACATGAGCTCCGGGCTGGCCGGGTACTCGATCTCCTCGCACACGCCCTTGAGCGCGTGCACGATCGCCTCGACCACGAAGGCGTGCTCCGCGAGGTCCTTCGCGGACGTGCGCAACCCTTCCCCGCGGCGCCGGTCCTCAGCGGGGTCCGCCACGCGCGGCACCGACCCGGCCAGCGGCGTGCAGGTGATCGTGCGGCCCTCACGCCGTACGAGGAGCTCCGGGCTCGCCCCGACCAGGATGGGCCCGTCGGAGGGCAGGACACCGTCGCTCGCCGGCACCAGCGGGACGCTGAACACGTAGCGGCCGGGGCGGGTGCGCAGCAGGCGGTCGATGATCTCGCCCGGCACCAGGGGCGGCGTGCTGAGGACGTCGAGGCACCGGCCGAGCACCACCTTGTACAGCGAACCGTCGGCGATCTTGTCCAACGCCGCCCGCACCATCTCCGCGTACTGCTCCGCGGTGGGGAACTCGGTGACCTGGTAGTCACGCGGCACCTCGACGGCGTCGGCGGGCGGGCGCAGCGCGTGCTCTGAGCCGGTGACCTGGTGCGCCAGGCCCGGGGCGCCCGCAGCGAACGACAGCGCGCACAGTGCTCGCTCGCCGGGCCCGAGCGCAGCGACGACGGCGTCGCCCCACTCGGCGTCCGCCCCGTCCGGGGTCTGCCAGGTCCGCAGCACCCGCTCGGCGACGAACGCCTCCTCGCCGGAGGCGAACAGCAGGGGCCGCGCGGCGAGCGCGGCCGGGGTGATCTCCGCCGGCACGCCGTCGAGGGAGGCGCTCGGGGGGCGGTCGGTCACTGCACTCTCCTGGCTTCGACAATCCTTCTTCGCAGCGTCACACGCCGCCTGCGCCGCGACAAGCCGGGGCCGTCCTGGCACCCCGACCGGCACCGCCGTGGCGCTAGTCCTCGCCGCCGTACGGCGCGCCGAGGGCCTCGAGGCGGGCGCGGCCGCCGTCCTCGGCGGTGAGCACCCACACCCCGCGCTCGGTGAGCGCGAAGGTGTGCTCGAAGTGCGCGGCCCAGGAGCCGTCGTCGGTGAGCACGGTCCAGTCGTCCTCGGCGAGCACGCTGTCGCAGGAGCCGAGGGAGATCATCGGCTCCACGGCCAGCGCGATCCCCTGCTTGAGCCGTGGTCCGCGACCGGCGCGGCCACGGTTGGGCACGTCCGGGTCCATGTGCATCGAGGTGCCGATGCCGTGACCGGTGTAGCCGTCCACGATGCCGTAGGCGCCCTGGCCGACCACGTAGGTCTCGACGGCGGCGGAGATGTCGCCGACGCGGCCGCCGACGCGGGCAGCGGCGAGCCCGCGCCACAGCGCCTCCTCGGTGACCCGCATCAGCTCGCGCACGTCGTCACGGACCTCGCCGACCGCCACCGTGATCGCAGCGTCGCCGTGCCAGCCGTCGACGATGGCGCCGCAGTCGATCGAGACGACGTCGCCCTCGGCGAGCACCCGGCCTCCGGGGATGCCGTGCACCACCGCGTCGTTGACGGAGGTGCAGATCGTCGCCGGGAACGGCGGCTCGCCGTAGCCCAGGAACGACGGCAGCGCCCCGGCGTCGCGGATGCTCTGCGCGGCGAGCGCGTCGAGCTCGGCGGTGCTCACCCCGGGGCGCACGGCGTCGCGGAGCAGCTCCAGCGTCCGGCCGACCACGAGTCCCGCGGCCCGCATGGCGCGAACCTGCTCGGGGGTCTTGATCTCGATCCGCTGGTCGAAGAACACCGGTTCCGGATCAGTCCTCGGTGCGGGCGTCGAGGGCGGCGAAGATCCGCCCCTGGACCTCGTCGATCTCGCCCATGCCGTCGACCGCCACGACCAGGCCGCGCTCGTCGTACACCGAGACCAGGGGCTCGGTCTCCTCGGCGTAGACCTCCAGGCGGCGCCGGATGACATCCTCGGTGTCGTCCGCACGGCCCTCGACCTCGGCGCGCTTGAGCAGACGCTCGACGATCGCCTCCCGGTCGACGGTCAGCACCAGCACGGCGTCGAGCTCGTGCCCGGCGTCGTTCAGCATGCCGTCGAGCTCGGCGACCTGCGCCAGCGTGCGCGGGTAGCCGTCGAGCAGGAAGCCGTCCGTCGCGTCACCGGCGGCGATGCGGTCGCGCACCATGTTGTTGGTGACCGAGTCCGGCACGTACTCGCCGGCGTCCATGTACCGCTTGGCCTCGACGCCGAGGGGGGTGCCCTGGGCGACGTTGGCGCGGAAGATGTCGCCGGTGGAGATGGCCGGGACACCGAAGTGCTCGGCGACGGCGGTGGCCTGGGTGCCCTTGCCGGCTCCCGGCGGGCCCATGATCAAAAACCTCAACGCAGGAATCCTTCGTAGTTGCGCTGCTGGAGCTGGCTCTCGATCTGCTTCACCGTGTCGAGCGCGACACCCACCATGATCAGGATGGAGGTGCCACCGAACGGGAAGTTCTGGCTGGCGTCGATCAGCACGAACGCGATCAGCGGTACGAGCGAGATCAGGCCGAGGTAGAGAGCGCCCGGCAGAGTGATCCGGGAAAGGACGTACGACAGGTAGTCCTGCGTCGGCTTGCCCGCCCGGATCCCGGGGATGAAGCCGCCGTACTTCTTCATGTTGTCGGACACCTCTTGCGGGTTGAAGGTGATCGACACGTAGAAGTAGGTGAAGAAGATGATGAGGCCGAAGTACACGGCCATGTGCACCGGGTGGCCCTGGTCGACGAGGTACTCGTTGACCCAGCGGATGATCCGGTTCGGGTCATCGGCGTTGAACTGGACCGCCATCGCCGGCAGGTAGAGCAGCGACGAGGCGAAGATGACCGGGATGATGCCGGCCTGGTTGACCTTGAGCGGGATGTACGTCGAGCTGCCGCCGAACATCTTGCGCCCGACCATGCGGCGCGCGTACTGCACCGGGATCCGGCGCTGCGCCTGCTCGATGAAGATGACCGCGGCGACCAGCACGAGTCCGATCGCGATCACGATGCTGAAGGTCCACCAACCCTGGCTGATCTTCACCTGCCACAGCGCGGCCGGGAAGGTCGCCACGACCTGGCAGAAGATCAGGATCGACATGCCGTTGCCGACACCGCGCTCGGTGATGAGCTCGCCGAGCCACATGATCACCGCGGTGCCCGCGGTCATCGTGATCACCATGACCAGGAAGGTCGTGGTGTCGTTGCTGTGCAACAGGTCGAGGTCGCAGCCCTGCAGCAGGGCGCCGGTGCGCGCGAGCGCGACGATGCCGGTCGCCTGCAGCACCGCGAGGCCGAGCGTCAGGTAGCGGGTGTACTGCGTGATCTTCGTCTGACCGGCCTGGCCCTCCTTCTTGAGGGCCTCCAGCCGCGGGATCACGACCACCAGCAGCTGCAGGATGATGCTCGCGGTGATGTACGGCATGATGCCCAGCGCGAAGATCGTCAGCTGGAGCAGCGCCCCACCGGAGAAGAGGTTGACGAGGCTGTAGAGACCGGCGTTGCTGCCGTCCTGCACCACATCGATGCACTTCTCGACGTTGGAGACATGCACGCCAGGGGCGGGGATCTGCGAACCGGCCCGGAAGATCACGACGATCAACAGCACGAACAGCAGCTTGCGCCGCAGGTCCGGGGTCCGGAAGGCGTTCACGAACGCGGTGAGCACTCAGGTCCTCTTTCTACTCCCTGGCCTCATGGCCAGCGGGAAGCCTAACAGCAGGCCCTCGCCTCCCGGCGGGGTGCGGGGACAAGCAAAGGGCGCGACGAGCCCTAGGCAGGTTGCCTAGGTCCGACGCGCCCTTTGCAGCGTCATCACAGGACCGTGACGGTCCCGCCGGCGCTCTCGATCTTCTCCTTGGCCGAGGCCGAGAAGGCCTCCGCGCTGACCGCGACCTTGACCGTCAGCTCACCCTGACCGAGCACCTTCACCGGGTGGCCCTTGCGGACCGCACCCTTGGCGACGAGCGTCTCGGGGGTGACGTCGCCACCCTCGGGGAACAGCGCGCTGATCTTGTCGAGGTTGACGACCTGGAAGGTCACCTTGAAGGGGTTGCGGAAGCCGCGAAGCTTCGGCAGCCGCATGTGGAGCGGCATCTGGCCACCCTCGAACGCGACCGGGACCTGGTACCGGGCCTTGGTTCCCTTGGTACCGCGGCCCGAGGTCTTGCCCTTGGAGCCCTCACCGCGACCCACGCGGGTCTTGGCGGTCTTGGCACCCGGCGCCGGGCGCAGGTGGTGCAACTTGAGCGTCATTGTCACTCGCCTCCGACGACCTCGACCGTCACCATGTGGCGGACGGTCTGGACCATGCCCCGGATCTCGGGACGGTCCTCCTTGATCACGACGTCGCCGATCCGCTTGAGGCCCAGGCTGCGCAGGGTCTCGCGCTGGTTGGCCTTGGCGCCGATCTTCGACTTGGTCTGCTTCACCTTCAGCTGTGCCATCAGGCCACCACCTCGGGGGTCTTGGACGCGGCCGCAGCGGCCTCGCCCGCGGCCTGCGCCTTGAGGAGCGCCGCCGGAGCGACGTCCTCGACGGGCAGCCCACGACGCGCGGCGACAGCCTCGGGCTGCTCCAGCATCTTCAGCGCCGTCACGGTCGCGTGCACGATGTTGATCTGGTTCGACGAGCCCAGCGACTTGCTGAGGACGTCGTGGATGCCGGCGCACTCCAGGACGGCGCGCACCGGTCCACCGGCGATGACACCGGTACCGGGGGCGGCCGGACGAAGGAAGACCACACCAGCGGCCTTCTCGCCCTGCACCGGGTGCGGGATCGTGCCCTGGATGCGGGGGACGCGGAAGAAGTTCTTCTTCGCCTCCTCGACACCCTTGGCGATCGCCGCGGGAACTTCCTTGGCCTTGCCGTAGCCGACACCGACCAGGCCGTCGCCGTCGCCCACGATCACGAGGGCGGTGAAGCTGAAGCGACGACCACCCTTCACGACCTTGGCGACGCGGTTGATGGCCACGACCCGCTCGACGTACTGGCTCTTGTCGGCGCCGCCACGGCCGCCGTCACGACCGCCACGGCCGCCACGGTCGCCGCCGGAACGCTGTCCGCGCTGGGCTCCGCTCATGATTTCTCCTCAGTCCTGTTCGCGTCTCAGAAGGTCAGGCCGCCCTCGCGGGCGCCGTCCGCAAGGGCCGCGATGCGACCGTGGTACTTGTTGCCGGACCGGTCGAAGACGACCGACTCCACGCCGGCCTGCTTGGCGCGGGCGGCGACAAGCTCGCCGACCTTCTTGGCCTTGGCGCTCTTGTCGCCGTCGAAGGCGCGCAGGTCGCCCTCGAGGGTCGAGGCAGAGGCCAGGGTCTTGCCGACCAGGTCGTCGACGACCTGGGCGGTGATGTGCTTGGACGACCGGGTGACCACCAGGCGGGGACGCTCGGCGGTTCCGGAGATCTTCTTGCGGCCGCGGATCTGACGGCGCAGGCGCGAGGACGCGCGAGCGGACAGGTTCCGCTGGTGCTTGAGGGTGATCGCCATGGTCACTTACCAGCCTTTCCGACCTTGCGGCGGACGTGCTCGCCGGAGTAACGAACACCCTTGCCCTTGTAGGGCTCGGGCTTGCGAAGCTTGCGGATGTTGGCGGCGACCTCGCCGACCAACTGCTTGTCGATGCCCTTCACGCCGAGCTTCGTCGGACCCTCCACCTCGAAGGTGATCCCCTCGGGAGCGTCGATGATGATCGGGTGCGAGTAGCCGAGCTGGAACTCCAGCTGGGTCGGGCCCTTCGACAGGACGCGGTAACCCACGCCCACGATCTCGAGCTTCTTCTCGTAGCCGTCGGTGACACCGATGACCATGTTGTTGATGAGCGTGCGGGACAGTCCGTGGTAGGCCCGGGACTGGCGCTCGTCGTCGGGGCGGATGACGTCCAGGACGCCCTCCCCCTTCTTGACGGTGATCGGGTCGATGACCGTGTGGCTCAGGGTGCCCTTGGGGCCCTTCACCGTGACGGTGGATCCGTCGATCTGGACGTCCACGCCGGCGGGGACCGGGACGGGGAGCTTGCCGATTCGCGACATTAGTTTCTCTCCTCTCTTTCCCTGGTCACCAGACGTAGGCGAGGACTTCCCCACCCACGCCCTTCTGGTTGGCCTGACGGTCCGTCAGGAGGCCCTGGCTCGTCGAGATGATCGCGACGCCGAGGCCGCCGAGCACCTTGGGCAGCCCGGTGTGCTTGGCGTACACCCGCAGGCCGGGCTTGCTGATGCGGCGCACGCCGGCGATCGAGCGCTCCCGGTTGCGGCCGTACTTCAGCGTGATCGTCAGCAGCTTGCCGACGCCGTTCTCGTTGTCGGCGACCTCGTAGGAGGTGATGTAACCCTCCTGCTTCAGGATGGCGGCGACGCCCTCCTTCAGCTTGCTGTACGGCATGGTCACCGCGTCGTGGTACGCCTGGTTGGCGTTGCGCAGACGCGTGAGCATGTCTGCGATCGGGTCAGTCATCGTCATGATGTGTTTCCTTCTGCTGTGGTTTCCGCACGCTCAGCGGCGGCGGACCTGCAACTTGTGTGATGTGGTCAGCTCACCAAGAGGACTTGGTGACGCCGGGCAGCTCGCCGCGGTGGGCCATCTCCCGCAGGCAGATCCGGCACAGGCCGAACTTGCGGTAGACCGCCTTCGGACGCCCGCACCGCTGGCAGCGGGTGTAGCCGCGCACCGCGAACTTGGGCTTGCGAGCGGCCTTCACCTTCAGAGCGGTCTTCGCCATGTCAGTTCTCCTTGAACGGGAAGCCGAGCTGCTTCAGCAGCGCGCGCCCCTGCTCGTCGTTGGTCGCGGTGGTCACGATGGTGATGTCCATGCCCCGCTGGCGGTCGACCTTGTCCTGGTCGATCTCGTGGAACATGACCTGCTCGGTGAGGCCGAACGTGTAGTTGCCCCGGCCGTCGAACTGCTTGGGCGAGAGCCCACGGAAGTCGCGGATGCGCGGCAGCGCCAGCGACAGCAGCCGGTCCAGGAACTCCCACATCCGGTCGCCGCGCAGCGTGACGTGCGTGCCGATCGGCATGCCCTCACGCAGCTTGAACTGAGCGATGGACTTGCGGGCCTTCGTCACGGCCGGCTTCTGGCCGGTGATCGCGGTGAGGTCCTTGATGGCGCCCTCGATCAGCTTGGAGTCGCGAGCAGCCTCGCCCACACCCATGTTGACCACGATCTTGGTCAGGCCGGGGACCTGCATGACGTTGGCGATCTCGAACTCGGACTTCAGCGCCGGGAGGATCTCCTCGCGGTACTTGGTCTTGAGCCGGGGGGTGACCTTCTCGGCCACGTCGACGGTGCTCTCGGTCATCAGATTTCCTTCCCGGTCTTGCGGGAGATGCGGACGCTGCGCGTCGAGGAGTACTCCGAGCCGTCGGGACGGCGCTTGGTGACCTCGACCCGCTTGTGACCGACGCGGGTCACGGTGCCGTCCTCGACCAGCATCACGTTGGAGACGTGGATCGGGGCCTCGGTGGTGATGATGCCGCCGGTGGTGCCACCCTGGTCGACGACCTTGGTGTGCTTCTTGACCCGGTTGACACCCTCGACGACCACTCGGTTCTCCTCGCGGATGACCTTGATGATCTTGCCCTCGGCGCCCTTGTCCTTGCCCGCGATCACCTTGACGGTGTCGCCCTTCTTGACGTGAAGGTTGGGCTTCTTGCGGCTCTGCTCTGCCTTCTTAGCCATCACAGCACCTCCGGCGCGAGCGAGATGATCTTCATGAACTTCTTCTCGCGCAGCTCACGGCCCACGGGGCCGAAGATGCGCGTGCCACGGGGCTCGCCGTCGCCCTTGAGGATCACCGCGGCGTTCTCGTCGAAGCGGATGTACGAGCCGTCGGGACGGCGCCGCTCCTTGACGGTGCGCACGATGACCGCCTTGACGACGTCACCCTTCTTCACGTTGCCGCCGGGAATGGCGTCCTTGACGGTGGCGACGATGACGTCGCCGATCCCGGCGTAGCGACGACCGGACCCGCCAAGCACGCGGATGCAAAGGATCTCCTTCGCACCGGTGTTGTCGGCGACCTTGAGTCGCGACTCCTGCTGAATCATCGATTTCTCCTGGTTGTCGTGCCGGTTCTCGGACGCTCAAACGGCGCCCGAGCCTGGCCGAACGGATTTACTTCGCGCGCTCGAGGATCTCCACCACGCGCCAGCGCTTGGTGGCCGAGAGCGGGCGGGTCTCCATGATGAGGACACGGTCGCCGACGCCGCACTGGTTCTGCTCGTCGTGCGCCTTGAGCCGCGTGTTGCGGCGAAGGACCTTGCCGTACAGGGCGTGCTTCACGCGGTCCTCGACGGACACGACGACGGTCTTGTCCATCTTGTCGCTGACCACGAGGCCCTCACGGGTCTTGCGGGCGTTGCGCTGAGGGGTCTCGGTGGACTCACTCATCAGTTCTCCTCCTCAGAACCCGGGGCGGTCCGGATGCCGAGCTCGCGCTCACGCACCACGGTGTAGATCCGGGCGATGTCCTTCTTGACCGTGCGGAGCCGACCGTGGCTCTCCAGCTGGCCGGTGGCCGCCTGGAAGCGGAGGTTGAACAGCTCCTCCTTGGCCTCGCGGAGCTTGGCCTCGAGGTCGACGTCGTTGAGCTCGTCGAGCTCGTGGGCGCGGATGACGCTGGCCATCAGAACTCACCGGCCTCTCGGGTGATGAAGCGGCACTTCATGGGCAGCTTGTGGATCGCGCGGCGCATCGCCTCACGAGCAACTTCCTCCGAGACACCGGAGAGCTCGAACATGACACGGCCGGGCTTGACGTTGGCGACCCACCACTCGGGCGAGCCCTTACCGGAACCCATGCGGGTCTCAGCCGGCTTCTTGGTCAGCGGGCGGTCGGGGTAGATGTTGATCCACACCTTGCCACCGCGCTTGATGTGACGGGTCATCGCGATACGAGCGGACTCGATCTGGCGGTTGGTCACGTAGTGACCCTCGATGGCCTGGATACCGAAGTCACCGAACGCGAGCGACGTGCCACCCTTCGCAGCACCCCGACGCTTCGGGTGGTGCTGCTTGCGGTGCTTGACGCGACGGGGCATCAACATGGGTCAGCTCTCCTGGGTCTCGGCCGGCGCGGTGGCCTGAGCCGTGTCGCCGCCGGCCGGAGCCTCGGTCACGGCGGGGGCGTCGCCACCACGGTCGGAACGGTTCGGGCGGTCTCCGCGCGACCCACGGGTCGGGCGCTCACCACCGCGGGAGGGGCGACCGCCGCGGCCGGGGACACCGGCGCGGGCAGCAGCCTGGGCCTGGCGCTCGGCACGGGTGCCGGCGACCTCACCCTTGTAGATCCAGACCTTCACGCCGATGCGGCCGAAGGTCGTGCGGGCCTCGTAGAAGCCGTAGTCGATGTCGGCACGCAGCGTGTGCAGCGGGACGCGGCCCTCGCGGTAGAACTCGGTGCGCGACATCTCGGCGCCGTTGAGGCGGCCGGAGCACTGGATCCGGATGCCCTTGGCACCGGAGCGCATCGAGGTCTGCATGGCCTTGCGCATCGCGCGGCGGAACTGCACGCGACCCGAGAGCTGCTCTGCGACACCCTGGGCGACCAGCTGCGCGTCGATCTCGGGGTTCTTGACCTCGAGGATGTTCAGCTGGACCTGCTTGCCGGTGAGCTTCTCCAGCTCGCCACGGATCCGGTCCGCCTCGGCGCCGCGGCGGCCGATGACGATGCCCGGGCGGGCGGTGTGGATGTCGACGCGGACCCGGTCCCGGGTGCGCTCGATCTCGACCTTGGAGATGCCGGCCCGCTCCATGCCCTTGCTGAGCAGCTTGCGGATCGCGACGTCCTCGCCGACGTACGCCTTGTACAGCTTGTCGGCGTACCAACGCGACTTGTGGTCGGTCGAGATGCCGAGACGGAAGCCGTTCGGGTTGATCTTCTGACCCATTACTTCTTGGCCCCCTTCTTGGACTTGGCGGCGACGACCTCAGCGGGCTGGACCGCGATCGTGATGTGGCTGGTGCGCTTGTTGATCCGGGTGGCCCGGCCCTGCGCACGCGGACGCCAGCGCTTCATCGTCGGGCCCTCGTCGACCCGCGCGACCGAGACGACCAGGTCACCGGTGGGCAGGCCCTCGGTGGTCCCGGCGTTCGCGACGGCGCTCGCGAGCACCTTGCGGATCGTGACGGCGGCGGACTGCGGAGCGAACTCCAGCATGGTCAGCGCCTCGTCGGCGGGCAGGCCGCGGACCAGGTCGATGACGCGGCGCGCCTTCATCGGGGTGATCCGCACGAAGCGCGCGGAGGCGAAGGCACCGGGCTCGTCGCCCAGGATCGACTCCCGGCGCGCGCTGGTGCTCTGACGCTCGGTGGTGCTCATCGACGGCGCCCCTTCCGGTCTTCCTTGACGTGGCCGCGGTAGGTACGCGTGGGGGCGAACTCACCGAGCTTGTGGCCGACCATCGAGTCGGAGATGAAGACCGGGACGTGCTTGCGGCCGTCGTGGACGGCGATCGTGTGGCCGATCATCGAGGGGATGATCATGGACCGGCGCGACCAGGTCTTGATGACGTTGTGGGTGCCCTTCTCGTTCTCGGCGTCCACCTTCTTGAGAAGGTGGCCGTCGACGAAGGGGCCCTTCTTCAGGCTGCGAGGCATCTCTCAGGTTCCTATCAGCGCTTGTTCTTGCCGGACTTGCGGCGTCGGATGATCTGGGAGTCGCTGGCCTTGCGCTTGCGCGTACGGCCCTCGGGCTTGCCCCACGGCGAGACGGGGTGGCGACCACCGGACGTCTTGCCCTCACCACCACCGTGCGGGTGGTCGACGGGGTTCATGACGACACCGCGGACGGTCGGGCGCTTGCCCTTCCAGCGCATCCGGCCGGCCTTGCCCCAGTTGATGTTGGACTGCTCGGCGTTGCCGACCTCGCCCACCGTGGCCCGGCAGCGCACGTCGACGAACCGCATCTCGCCCGAGGGCAGACGCAGCGTCGCGCGGGAGCCCTCACGGGCGACCAGCTGCGCGCTGTTGCCCGCGGAGCGGGCCATCTTGGCGCCGCCGCCGGGGCGGAGCTCCACGCAGTGGATGGTCGTGCCGACCGGGATGTTGCGCAGCGGCAGGTTGTTGCCCGGCTTGATGTCGGCGCCGACACCGGACTCGACGTTCATGCCCTGGCGCAGGTCCTTGGGAGCAACGATGTAGCGCTTCTCGCCGTCCGCGTAGTGCAGCAGCGCGATGCGGGCGGTGCGGTTGGGGTCGTACTCGATGTGAGCGACCTTGGCCGGCACGCCGTCCTTGTCGTAGCGACGGAAGTCGATGATCCGGTAGGCCCGCTTGTGGCCGCCGCCCTGGTGCCGGGTGGTGATCCGGCCCTGGTTGTTGCGGCCGCCCTTCTTGGGCAGCGGACGGGTGAGCGACTTCTCCGGGGTGGTCCGGGTGATCTCTGCGAAGTCGGCCACCGACGAGCCGCGACGGCCCGGGGTGGTCGGCTTGTACTTGCGGATAGCCATCAGGCCTGACCTCCGAAGATGTCGATGCGGTGGCCCTCGGCCAGGCTCACGATCGCGCGCTTGGTGTTCTTGCGCTTGCCGAGGCCGTGGCGGGTCTGGCGGACCTTGCCCGCCCGGTTGAGGGTGTTCACCGAGGTGACCTTGACGCCGAAGACCTTCTCGACCGCGATCTTGATCTCGGTCTTGTTGGCGTCGGGGCGCACCAGGAACGTGTACTTGTTGTTGTCCAGGAGGCTGTAGCTCTTCTCCGAGACGACCGGCGCGATCAGGATGTCGCGGTGGTCCTTGTGCAGGGTGCTCATCAGTTGGTCTCCTCCTGGGTCGCACCGACGAAGCGGTCGTACGCGGCCTTGCTGAACACCACGTCGTCGCTCGCGAGCACGTCGTAGGTGTTGAGCTGGTCGACGGCCACGATGTGCGCCTCGGGCGCGTTGCGCAGCGAGAGCCAGGTGAGGCTGTCGGCGCGCTCCAGCACGACGAGGAACTTGCGGCGGTCGGCGAGCTCGAAGAGCGAGGTCAGCGCGGCCTTGGTCGAGGGCTTGTCGCCGGAGACCAGCGCGTCCACGACGTGGATGCGGCCGTTGCGGGCCCGGTCCGAGAGGGCACCGCGCAGGGCGGCGGCCTTCATCTTCTTGGGGGTCCGCTGGCTGTAGTCACGCGGCTGCGGGCCGTGGACGACGCCACCGCCGGCGAACTGCGGCGCGCGGGTCGAGCCCTGGCGGGCGCGACCGGTGCCCTTCTGCTTGTACGGCTTGCGGCCACCGCCGCGGACCTCGGCCCGCGTCTTGGTGGCGTGCGTGCCCTGGCGGGCCGCGGCCTGCTGGGCCACGACGACCTGGTGGATCAGCGGCACGTTGAGCTCGACGCCGAAGATGTCGGCGGGGAGGTCGACGGAAACGTTCTTGGCCATGGTGATCAGCCCTTCTTCGCTGCCGTGCGGAGGACGACCAGTCCACCCTTGGGGCCGGGAACGGCGCCCTTGAGCAGGACGATGCCCTTCTCGACGTCGACGGCGTGGACGGTGATGTTCTGGGTGGTCACGGTGTCCGAGCCCATCCGGCCGGCCATCCGCAGGCCCTTGAACACGCGACCAGGCGTCGCGCAGGCACCGATGGAGCCCGGCTTGCGGTGGTTGCGGTGGGCACCGTGCGAGGCGCCGACACCGGCGAAGCCGTGGCGCTTCATGACACCGGCGAAGCCCTTGCCCTTGCTGGTGCCGGTCACGTCGATGACCTGGCCGGCCTCGAACGTGTCGACCGGGAGCTCCTGGCCCACGGTGTACTCGGCGGCGTCGGCGGTGCGGATCTCGACCACGTGGCGGCGCGGCGTGGTGCCGGCCTTGGCGAAGTGACCGGCCTGCGGCTTGTTGACCTTGCGGCCCTCGATCTCGCCGAAGCCGATCTGGATGGCGTTGTAGCCGTCCGGCTCAGGCTGGCGGACCTGGGTCACCACGTTGGTGCCGGCCGCGACCACGGTCACGGGGACGACGCGGTTGTTCTCGTCCCAGAGCTGGGTCATGCCGAGCTTGGTGCCCAGCAGCCCCTTCACGTTGCGTTCAACAGTCATGTCAACAACCTCAGAGCTTGATCTCGATGTCGACACCAGCCGGCAGGTCGAGGCGCATGAGGCTGTCGACGGTCTTCGGCGTGGGGTCGATGATGTCGATGAGGCGCTTGTGGGTGCGCATCTCGAAGTGCTCGCGCGAGTCCTTGTACTTGTGCGGCGACCGGATGACGCAGAAGACGTTCTTCTCGGTCGGCAGCGGCACCGGGCCGGCGACCTTGGCACCCGTGCGGGTCACCGTGTCGACGATCTTGCGCGCCGAGGTGTCGATCACCTCGTGGTCATAGGCCTTGAGCCTGATGCGGATCTTCTGTCCCGCCATAGGTCTCTCTCGTCCTTCTGTGTCGTACGTACCGGGCCGGTCTCCGACCCCCGAGGTCGGGCGTGTCGCTCTGTTTGGAGGCACACGCTTCTTCCGCGGGGGAAGTGGAGCTGTTCGTCTTGGCTGCTTCGGATCTCACCCCTCACCCCCTTGCGGGGACTCGGTGGCATGCGGTGCGACCTGACATCGACGACCGAGCACGCTCTTCACGGCACACCGGATCCTCAGGATCCGGTCCTCCGCGGGGAGACACGATTCAGTAGTCAAGTTGGCGCGCACCCCGATGAACCCACCGGAGCAACCTGAACATCTTGGCAGACTCCCATCCCGCCCACAAATCGACGCGGGCCCTCCTTACGGGGCCGGCCTCGCAGCGCCGACGGGGGTGACAGGATGGCCCCCGCGCAGCGCCGGAGCCGCTCCGCGAGCGCCCCCCAGGACCATCCGAGCAGCGCCAGGGAGACCGATGACCGACGGCCCGTCGTCCTACCCGCCTCCGGGGTCCCCTCCGCCCGACGATCGCCCCGGGGCCTCCCCCGGCTCGGCTCCCCCGCCGGCCGGGTGGCCGGCGCCGGCCTCGTTCCCTCCCCCGGGTGCACCCGCCGCCCCCGGGGCTCCCGGTGTGCCCGGTGTGCCTGGGGGGCCCGGCGTGCCTGGCGTGCCTGGCGTGCCTGGGGGGCCCGGCGTGCCCGGCGTGCCCGGCGTGCCCGGCGTGCCTCGTGTGGCTGGTGGTCCCGGACGTCCGGGCGGGCCGGTCGCGGCGCCGGGCGGCTGGGCGCCGTACCCGGTGGGCGGGCGGGGCGTCGTACCGAACGGGCTGGCGCTGGGCGCTGCGCACAAGCCCGGCGCCTTCCCGCTGCGCCCGCTCACCCTCGGCGCGATCTACGACGGCGCGTTCCGGATCATCCGGTTCAACCCGCGGGCCACGGTGGGCGCCGCGGTGATCGTGACCGCCGTCGCGATGCTGATCCCGGTGCTGGTCACCGCGGTGCTCACCTTCACCGTGGGCCTGGCCGTCGACGCCTCCGGTGAGGTCGGCGACAACCTGGACACCGCGGAGACGCTGAGCCTGCTCGCGGCGTACGGCTCCCTGCTGCTCTCGCTGGCGCTGGCCCAGGTCGGCGTGGTGCTGGTAACCGGCATGGTCGCCCACGTGGCCCGCGCGGCCGCCGTCGGGCGACAGATGGACTTGGCGAGCGCCTGGGCGGCGACCCGGGGCAAGCGGTGGCGCCTGGTCGGGCTCACCGCGCTGATCATCGCCGTGTTCTCGGCGCTGGTGACGCTCTACGTGCTGGCCTGGGTGCTCGTGGTGGTCCTGGGCGAGGTGCTGGTGGTCGTGGCGTGGGGACTGCTGTCGGTGCCTGCCTTCTTCTGCCTGTGCTGCTGGCTGTGGCTACGCCTCACCTACCTGGCCGTGCCGCCGCTGATGCTCGAGGACGTCGGCGTCCTGGGGGCGCTCGGACGGGCGTGGCGGTTGAGCGGCGGCCACTTCTGGCGCACCTTCGGCATCGCGCTGCTGACCCTCATCATCGGCAGCGTCGCGGGCGGGATGCTCACGACGCCGGTCACCCTCGTCGGCCAGCTCGCAGCCATCGCCCTGCCCCAGTACACCCTCCTGCTGCTGGTGCTCACCCAGGCCGTGGCGCTGGTCCTGCAGAACGCCTTCGTGGCTCCGTTCGCCTCCGCCGTCTCGTCGCTGCAGTACCTCGACCTGCGCATGCGCAAGGAGGCGCTCGACGTGGAGCTGCTGCGCGAGGCAGGGCTGCTCCGAGAATGACCCCCGTGCACGCCGTGCTCCGCGGGCTCCTCGAGCCGCCGCTCGACCCGAGCGGTGACGAGGCGCGCCACGAGCTGCGCCGCGAGCTGGTGAAGCCGGAGTACCAGGACACCGACGTGCTCGACCGGCTGGTGCGCTGGCTGGAGCGGCTGGTGGGCGACGGCGTGGACGTCGCCGCCGGCTCCCGGCCGCTCAGCGTCGCGGTAGCGGTGCTCGTCGCCCTCGCCCTGGTCGCGGTCGTCCTGCTCCTGGTGAGCCGCGCCCGTGGTGCCGCACGGTCGGGGACCCGCGCCGCGGCCGTGCTGGGGGCCGAGACGCTGAGCGCCGACGAGCTGCGGGCCCGGGCGGAGCAGGCGCTCGCCGCCGGCGCCACCGACGAGGCGGTCGTCGAGGCGTTCCGGGCGATCGCGGTGCGCCAGATCGAACGCGGCCGGATCGAGGACATCCCGCAGGCCACCGCGCACGAGCTCGCCGCCGCCCTCGCCGCGGTGTTCGGCACGCACGCCCGCGCCATCCGCGACAGCGCGGACCTCTTCGACGCCGTCCGCTACGGCGACCACCCGGCCGACACGGCCCAGGCGCGTGCACTGCTCGCCCTCGACGACACCCTCGCCGCGCACCGGCCCGACCGCTTCGGCGCCCTCGACGACCCAGCGGGGGCGGTGCCGCGATGAGCGCGCTAGGAACCGCCGGCACGCAGACCGGCACCGGCTCGCAGACCCCCTCCGGCGGCGCCGTACGCCGTTGGCTGCGCCGGTGGGGACCGATCGTGCTGGCCCTCGTGCTCGCCCTCGGTGCGGCGCTGTGGACCGCCCGCGGCGGCGAGCGCTGGCCGGACCCCCTGGACCCCCGCAACCCCGGCCCCCAGGGCAGCCAGGCGCTCGCCGAGGTGCTCGCCGAGCTCGGCGTCGAGGTGGACGTGGTCCGCTCCGCCGATGCTCTCGACGAGGCCGAGGTGGACGCGGCCACGACCGTGGTGACCACGCGCACCGAGGCGCTGGCACCGAGCACCTACGACCGGCTCCGTGAGGCCGCCAGGCCCGGGCACCTGGTGGTCGTCGACCCCGACCCCGCCCTGACCGAGTCCCTCGACCTGCGCGCGCGGCGCGGCACCGGGTCGGCGTCGGCCACCGGCTGCGCGCCGAGCCTCGCCGACCTGCGCCTGGACGTCGACACCCACACCTCCTTCACCGGTCCCGACGTCGCCGACCGCTGCTTCATCACCGCCGACGGCGCCGTGCTCGTCGAGCTGGATGCCGGCGACGGGGACGGCGACGACAGCGGTGAGGACGCCGCGGGTGGCCGGGTGAGCGTGTTCGGCGCCGGGGAGGCGTTCAGCAACGACCAGGTGCTGCGCGGTGACAACGCCGCCATCGGACTGCGGCTGCTCGGCGGCACCGAGCGGCTGGTCTGGTACGTGCCGGACCCCGCGGACGCGACGGCGGCCGAGGCGCCCACGCTGACCTCGCTGCTGCCGGAGTGGATCGGCCCCGGCCTCTGGCTCGGTGCGATCGCGCTGCTGGCCGTGATCGGTTGGCGGTTCCGCCGCCTCGGGCCGTTGAGCACGGAGCCGTTGCCCGTCGTCGTACGCGCGGTGGAGACGGCGCACAGCCGCGGGCGGCTCTACCGGCGCAGCGGCGACCTCGCGCACTCCGCCGCGATCCTGCGCCGAGCGGCGCGCGCCGACCTCGCCGAGCGGCTGCGTCTCGACCCGCACGCGGACGCCGCCGCCGTGGCCGAGGCCGCCGCCCGGGAGGTCGGCCGTCCCGCCGCCGATCTCCTCGCCCTGCTCGACGAGAGCACCCCACCGTCCAGCGAGCGGGACCTGGTCCGGCTCGCCGAGTCGCTCACCCGATGGAGAAGAGAGGTACGACGCCGATGACCTCGCACGAGGACGCACCAGTGCCGACCGACGCAGTGCCGACCGACGCAGTGCCGACCGAGGACACTCCCCCGGCCTACCCGCCGCCGCCTGCCACTGCCCGGGCGGCGACCGGCGCCCCCGCACCGATCCGCACCGCGCGGACCGGCGCTCCCGGGACGGAGCACGCCGACGACGCGCTGCTGCGCGAGCGGCTGCTCGCGGTGCGCCAGGAGGTGGCGAAGGCGGTGGTCGGGCAGGACGCGGCCGTCTCCGGCCTGCTGGTGGCGCTGCTGTGCGGCGGGCACGTGCTGATGGAGGGCGTGCCTGGCACCGCGAAGACGCTGTTGGTGCGCACGCTCGCAGCGAGCCTGTCGGTGCAGACCCGCCGGGTGCAGTTCACCCCGGACCTGATGCCCGGCGACATCACCGGCTCGCTGGTGATCGAGGCCGGCGGCGGCGAGCTGACGTTCCGCGAGGGCCCCATCTTCACCAACCTGCTGCTCGCCGACGAGATCAACCGGACGCCCCCGAAGACGCAGTCCGCGCTGCTGGAGGCGATGGAGGAGGGCCAGGTCTCCGCCGACGGGGTCACCCGGCCGCTGCCGCGGCCGTTCCTGGTCGCCGCCACGCAGAACCCGGTGGAGTTCGAGGGCACCTACCCGTTGCCGGAGGCCCAGCTGGACCGCTTCCTGCTCAAGGTCGTGCTGCCCGTGCCGCCGCGCGAGGACGAGATCACCGTGCTGACCCGGCACGCCCAGGGGTTCGACCCGCGCGACGTCGCCGGTGCGGGCGTGCGGGCGGTCGCCAGCGCCGCCGACATCGAGGCCGCCCAGGTCGCCGTACGACGGGTGCAGGTCTCGCCGGAGGTGTCGGCGTACATCGTCGACATCGCCCGCGCCACGCGGACCTCGCCGTCGCTGTCGCTGGGGGTGAGCCCGCGCGGGGCGACCGCGCTGCTGCGCGCCGCCCGGGCCTGGGCGTGGCTCTCGGGCCGCGACTTCGTCACCCCCGACGACGTCAAGGCGCTCGCGCACGCCACGCTCGTGCACCGGCTCGGGCTGCGCCCCGAGGCCGAGCTCGAGGGGGTCGACGTCTCCCAGGTGCTGGCCTCGGCGCTCGCCTCCGTCCCGGTCCCCCGCTGAGACCGGGACCGGATCGGTGAGGGAGTCTGCGACGTGGTGATCTCCGGGCGGGTGCCGCTGCTGCTGGCCCTCGGGCTGGTCGGCGTCCTGCTGCGCCCGAGCCCGAGCACCGTGCTGCTGTGGGTGCTGGGCGTGGCGGTGCTGACCGGTCTCGACCTGCTGCTCGCCCCCTCGCCGGCCGCGGTCGGCCTCACCCGTCGCGAGCCCGGCACGGTGCGCCTCGGCGACCCGGCCCAGGCCGGTCTGGTGCTGCGCAACGACACCCGACGGACCGTGCACCTGCAGGTCCGCGACGCCTGGCAGCCCTCCGCCGGGGCCCACGACAACCGGCACCGGCTGCACCTGCGCGCCGGTGACGTGGCCCGGCTGAGGACCCCGCTGCTGCCGCGGCGCCGCGGCGACCTGGCCGCGGCCGGCGTCACCGTGCGCACCTGGGGACCGCTCGGCCTGGCCGCCCGCCAGCGCACGTACGACGTCCCCGGCACCGTGCGCGCGCTGCCGCCCTTCGACTCCCGCAAGCACCTGCCCTCCCGGCTGGCGCGGCTGCGCGAGCTCGACGGCCGGGCGGCCGTGCGCGTGCGCGGCGCCGGCACGGAGTTCGACTCGCTGCGCGAGTACGTGCGGGGCGACGACGTCCGCTCGATCGACTGGCGGGCCTCGGCGCGCACCCCCCAGGTCGTGGTGCGGACCTGGCAGCCGGAGCGGGACCGCCGCGTGGTGCTTGTGCTGGACACCTCCCGGACCTCCGCGGGCCGCGTCGCCCGGGTGGCCGGTGCGGACGAGACCGACGGCATGCCGCGCCTGGATGCGGCGATGGACGCTGCGCTGCTGCTCGCTGCGCTCGCCTCCCGGGCTGGGGACCGGGTCGACCTGGTGGCGGGCGACCGCCGGGTCCGGGCGCTGCAGCGGCTGCACGGCAGCCGCGACGTCGCCGCCCGGATGCAGGAGCAGATGGCCGGGCTGGAGCCCGTGCTGGCCGAGGCGGACTGGGACGCCCTCGCCGGTGCCGTGCAGGGCCTGGGCCGGCAGCGGGCGCTCGTCGTGCTGCTGACGGCGCTCGAGCCCTCCGCCGTCGCCGAGGGCCTGCTGCCCGTGCTGCCGGTGCTGACCCGGCACCACCGCGTCGTCCTCGCCTCGGTGCGCGACCCCGACCTGAGCCGCCTCGCCGAGGTGGCCGAGCACGATGCGGGCATCGAGGAGGTGCACGCCGCCGCGGCCGCCGAGCACGAGCTGGACCGGCGCCGCCGGATGGGCGAGGTGCTCGGCCGCCTCGGCGTCGACGTCGTCGACGCGGACGCCGACGCGCTGCCCCCGGCGCTGGCCGACCACTACCTGATGCTCAAGGCGCAGGGCCTGCTGTGAGCACGCCGTCGTGCCCGCGACTCGGCCCGGCGGGCCCGGATGCGGCAGACTGACCGGCCATGACCGCTCGGGTGATCGTCCTGGCCGGCCCCTCCGGCGCGGGCAAGTCCCGGCTCGCCGAACGCCTGCACCGCGCCCACGGCTGGCCCACCCTGCGTCTGGACGACTTCTACCGCGACGCCGACGAGCCCGGTCTGCCGCTGATCGCCGAGGGCCCCAACGCGGGCATCGTCGACTGGGACGACCCGGCCACCTGGCGCCGCGACGACGCGGTGGCCGCGCTGCGCTCCCTGTGCCGCACCGGCGTCGCCGACCTGCCGGTCTACTCGATCTCCGAGAGCCGCGCGACCGGGACCCAGCACCTCGACCTGCGCGGCGCCACCCGGTTCTGCGCCGAGGGCATCTTCGCCGCCGAGGTCGTCGAGCAGTGCCGGCGCGAGGGGCTGCTCGAGGCGGCGTACTGCATCACCCAGCATCCCCTCCTCACGTTCTGGCGGCGGCTGGCCCGCGACCTGCGCGAGCACCGCAAGCCGCCGTTGGTGCTGGTGCGGCGCGGGCTCGCCCTGGCCCGTGCGCAGCGCCGGGTGGTGCGGCGTGCGACCGCCGCCGGGTGCCGGGTCGCCACCGGTGAGCAGGCCTTCACCGAGCTGGGCGGCCCGGAGGACGACCATGCGCTGGCCGGCTGACCTCGATCCCGCGCTCCTGCGCCAACCTGACGCGCGCAGCTGCGGCGCGGCCTCCGTCCTCGCCGCGCGTGCGCTGCTCACCGGCTGGCGCCCTGACCCCGACGGCGCGGCCGAGGAGATCCTCGACGAGCACCGGATGCTCACCTCCTCGCGCAGCCCGCGCGACCGCTGGCAGGCGCCGTGGCCGCGGAGGCTCGGCACTCCCCCGTGGGCGGTGGCGAACGCGCTGCGCGTGCTCACCGGCCGCCACCTGGCCACGGTCTCTGCGCGCCCCCGTCCCGCGATCGCGTACGAGGTGCTGCGCGCGCAGCTGCAGGACCGGCCCGTGCTCGTCTATCTCGGCAACCGGTGGCTGCCTCGGCACGTGGTCGTCGCCGTCGCCGCGGAGCCCGACGGGATCTGCGTGTTCGACCCGGCGCACGGCCGGCTGGTGCGGGTGCCGGCGGAGAACTGGCGCGGGCACCGCGTCGGCGTCGCCGGCTGGACGCACCTGTGGTTCGTCATCTGACGGATCACAGGCACCGGCACCGGCACCGGCGTGGCGCGCCGGGCAGTGCCGCCCCGTGGGGCGCCCATCAGCGGGCGTCGTGGTCCATCCGGGCGGCGTACCAGGGCTTGATGGTCTCGGTGATCAGCCGGTAGCGCTCGTCGTAGGGGATGAACGCGGACTTCATCGCGTTCACCGTCAGCCACTCCATCTCCGCCCAGCCGTAGCCGAACGTCTCGGCCAGGATCGCGAACTCGTTGCTCAGCGTCGTACGGCTCATCAACCGGTTGTCGGTGTTGACGGTGACCCGGAAGCGCAGCGAGGCCAGCAGCCCGATCGGGTGCTCGGCGAACGACGGGGCGGCACCGGTCTGGATGTTCGAGGACGGACACATCTCCAGCGGGATGCGCTTGTCGCGCACGTAGCTGGCCAGCCGACCCAGGCGCGGCGTGCCGGAGGCGTCGACCTCGATGTCGTCGACGATCCGCACCCCGTGGCCCAGGCGGTCCGCGCCGCACCACTGCACGGCCTCCCAGATCGAGGGCAGGCCGAAGCCCTCACCGGCGTGGATCGTGAAATGTGCGTTCTCGCGCTGCAGGTACTCGAAGGCGTCGAGGAAGCGGGTGGGCGGGTAGCCGGCCTCCGGGCCGGCGATGTCGAAGCCGACCACTCCCTTGTCGCGCCACGCGGTGGCCAGCTCGGCGATCTCCATCGCCCGGGCGGCCTGACGCATCGCGGTCAGCAGGTGCCGCACCTCGATCCGGCCGCCCGCGGCGGCCATGCCCTCCGCGAAGCCCTGCTGCACCGCGGCGACGACCTCCTCGAGGTCGAGCCCGCCCTCGACGTGCAGCTCGGGGGCGTAGCGGACCTCGGCGTACACGACACCGTCCGCGGCCAGGTCCTCCACGCACTCCCGTGCCACCCGGGTGATCGCCTCCGCGGTCTGCATCACCCCGACCGTGTGGGCGAACGTCTCCAGGTAGCGCTCCAGCGAGCCCGAGTCCGCGGCCTCGGCGAACCACGCGGCCAGGGACTCGGCGTTCGTCTCGGGCAGCGCGTGACCGACGCCCGCGGCGAGCTCCACGATCGTGGCCGGACGCAGCCCTCCGTCCAGGTGGTCGTGCAGCAGGACCTTGGGGGCCGTCCGGAGGTCCTCCGGGCTCGGCGTGCTCGTCGTCGACATGCCCCTTTCTTACCGGACGCCGGTCTCGGGCCTCGGCGCCGCACGCGCCGAATCACCCGTGGTGGTCGGCCGAATCACCCGTGGTGGTCGGCCGAATCACCCCTTGTGGTCCGCCGAATCACCTGTCGTGGCCTGCCGAATCGCCCGTGGTGGTCCGTCGAATCGTCTGTCGTGGTCCACCGAGTCATCTGGTACGTCCCTCACGCGACGCTGCGGCCGCGCTCCAGCCTCCGCCTGGAGGAGTACGACGTGCCCAGCGCCTCGCGCAGCGCGGCCAGCCATCGATCGAGCCCCGCGCCGGTGAAGTCGCCGGCACGCACCACGACGACGGTCCACCCCTGCTCGCGCAGCCACCGACGGCGCTCGTCGTCGTGCTCACGCTGCTCGGGGTCGCGGTGGTGGGCCTCCCAGCCGTCGTACTCGATCGCCACGCGGCGTCGCCGGTAGGCGAGGTCGAGCCGGTAGCGCGGCACCCCGTCCACGTGGACCCACACCTGGAGCTCGGGCGCCGGCAGGCCGGCGTCGAGGATCGCCAGCCGCGTCCACGACTCGCGTGCAGACTCCGCGAGCGGGTCGGACAACGCGATCAGCTCGCGGAGCTGGACGACGCCGCGGCGTCGGGCGTACCGGGTGCACGCCGTGCTCAACAGCCCGAGCGACAGGCCGTGCAGGCGGCGGAACGCGTCCAGCGCGGCCAGGGCCTCGCGTCGGTGGAGCGTGCAGCCGAGGTCGAGCGCGGTGCGCAGGGGTGTGGTGAGCCGGACCCCGGCGACGGTGCAGACGTCGTCCGGGGACAGGTCGCGCGTGTGCCCCTGGACGGCCGCGCGCCGGCACGGGGTGCTGCCGCGCAGCGCCGCCGTCTCGATCGGCGGGTCGTCGAGCTCGCCGTACGCGAAGGCGTCGACGCCCCACAGCCACGCCGCGGTGCGGTCGCAGACCACCTGGTGCGGGCGGACGACGCGCGCGATCGCCCGGCAGCGCAGCTCGACGCTGTCCTCGAGGTCGGCGGCGACGTACACGTCACGGGTGACGTGCCGTACGACGCCCTCACGCACCATGCGGCGCAGAGTGCTCCTGGTGATGCCGAGCTCGCGCAGGTGCCCGGCAGTGACCGGGGTGCTGGGCAGGGCAGGCGGGGCGGTGGCTTGTGAGCGGGAGGACGACATGACCGGAGCCTCGCCGCACGCCGCGGTGAGCACCCGCGCTGGTGGAGCGGGCTGTGGACGCTGGTCCCCCACCCGGCACCTGTGGACGCCGACCGTGCCCTCACGACACGGGTGGGGCGGACCACCGCGGCACCGTCAGGGTCGACTCACCGGACCACAGGAGCCGATTCGCCCGACCACCACCGTCGATTCGCCGGACCACAGGAGCCGATTCGCCCGACCACCACCGTCGATTCGCCGGACCACAGGAGGCGATTCGGCGGACCACCAGGGGGGATTCGGCGTCAGGCGAGGCGGTCGATGATCAGCGGCCGCGCGTCGTACGACGTCCCGGGGGCGGCGACGTCGTAGCCGTCCTCGAGCGTGGCGAGGGCGCGGTCGAAGCGCTCGGGGGTGTCGGTGTGCAGGGTGAACAGCGGCTCGCCGGCGCGCACCGTGTCACCGGGGCGGGCGTGCCAGACCACACCGGCGCCGGCCTGCACCGGGTCCTCCTTGCGGGCCCGGCCGGCACCGAGGCGCCAAGCGGTCATGCCCACCGCCATCGCGTCGAGGCGGGTGAGCACGCCGTCGGCGGTGGCCGTCACGACGTGGCTCTCCTTCGCCACGGGCAGCGGCGCGTCGGGGTCTCCGCCCTGGGCGGAGATCATCGCGCGCCACACGTCCATGGCGGAGCCGTCGGCGAGCTTGTCGGCGGGGTCGATGTCGTCGCGGCCGGCGGCGGCGAGCATCTCGCGGGCCAGGGCGACGGTGAGCTCGACGACGTCGGCGGGCCCGCCTCCGGCGAGCACCTCGACGGACTCGGCGACCTCGATCGCGTTGCCTGCGGTGCGCCCGAGCGGGGTCTCCATGTCGGTGAGCAGCGCGACCGTGGCGACGCCGGCGTCCTTGCCCAGGGCGACCATCACCTCGGCGAGCTCGCGGGCGTCGTCGAGGGACTTCATGAACGCCCCCGAGCCGACCTTGACGTCGAGCACCAGCGCACCGGTGCCCTCGGCGATCTTCTTGCTCATGATCGAGGAGGCGATCAGCGGGATCGCCTCCACGGTGCCGGTGACGTCGCGCAGTGCGTAGAGCTTCTTGTCGGCGGGCGCCAGGCCGTCGCCGGCGGCGCAGATGACCGCGCCGAGGGAGTCCAGCTGGGCGAGCATCTCGTCGTTGGACAGCTGCGCGCGCCAGCCGGGGACGGCCTCGAGCTTGTCGAGCGTGCCGCCGGTGTGGCCCAGCCCGCGCCCGGAGAGCTGCGGCACGGCGACGCCGCAGGCCGCGACGAGCGGCGCGAGCGGCAGGGTGATCTTGTCGCCGACGCCGCCGGTGGAGTGCTTGTCGGCGGTGGGACGGGTCAGCGAGGAGAAGTCCATCCGCTCGCCCGAGGCGATCATCGCCGCGGTCCAGTCGGCGATCTCGCGCCGGTCCATGCCGTTGAGCAGGATCGCCATCGCCAGCGCCGCCATCTGCTCGTCGGCGACGTCACCGCGGGTGTAGGCGTCGATCACCCAGTCGATCTGGCTGGTGCTGAGCACCCCGCCGTCCCGCTTGGCGTGGATGACCTCGATGACGTCGTGCTTCCCTGCCCGCATGCCAGGCACCCTACGCGCCGCCCGCCTCCGCGACCGCTTCCAGGTCCTGGGGCCCGAACGCCTGCGGCAGCACCTCCTCCATGCCCAGCACGCCCTTCGGGGTGAGCACCTGCAGGGCCGCACCGCCGGCCTCCCACAGCAGCTGGCGGCAGCGTCCGCAGGGCATGATCACCTCGCCCTCGCCGTTGACGCACACGAAGTGCGTGAGCCGACCGCCACCCGTGGCGTGCAGCGAGGAGACCAGTCCGCACTCGGCGCACAGCGTGACGCCGTACCCGGCGTTCTCGACGTTGCAGCCGACGAGCAGCCGGCCGTCGTCGGCGAGCGCGGCAGCGCCGACACGGTAGCCGGAGTAGGGGGCGTAGGCGCGGGCCGCGACGTCGCGGGCCGCGGCTTGCAGGGAGTCCCAGTCGACCATCGCGCCAATCTAGACCCCTGACGACCGGCGCCGGGCAACGAGACGAAGGTCGCAACTTGGTAACCGTTTTGCCAAGCCTGCTACCGGCCCGCGCCCGGGTGGGCGAAGATGCACGGTGTCTCGGCACCCTTGACATCCGGCTCCGCCACGGGCGGGGCAGACCTGGAGGACACCTGTGAAGACCTGGAAGCGGACGACGGCTGCGGCTGCAGTCGCACTGATGGCGAGCGCGGCGCTCGCGGCCTGCGGCGACGCCCCGGACGAGGGCAAGGGGGGCAGCGCGAAGAAGAACGACTTCCTCCCCTGCGTCCTGTCCGACGCCGGCGGCTTCAACGACAAGTCGTTCAACCAGCTCAGCTACGAGGGTGTCAAGGAGGCCGCCGAGGAGCTCAACTCCGAGTTCAAGGAGTTCGAGTCCAAGAACGAGAACGACTACGCCGGTGCGCTCGAGAACTTCGTGGCCCAGGGCTGCGACACGATCGTGACCGTCGGCTTCGCGCTCTCCGCGGCCACCGTGAAGTCGGCCAAGGAGAACCCGGAGATCGAGTACATCCTGATCGACGACGCCGCGGACAACGACTTCGACGGCAAGAAGGACGCCGACAACATCAAGCCGATCCTGTACGACACCGCGCAGGCCGCGTTCCTGGCCGGCTACGCCGCGGCGGACTACTCCAAGACCGGCGTCGTGGGCACCTTCGGCGGCCAGCCCTTCCCGACCGTGACCATCTTCATGGACGGCTTCAAGCAGGGCGTGGAGTACTACAACAAGGTGAAGGGGAAGAACGTCAAGGTCGTCGGCTGGCAGGGCAACGACAAGGGCGTCTTCACCGGCGGCTTCGACGCCAACGAGAAGGCGACGAACACCGCCAAGCAGATCCTCGAGGCCGACGCCGACGTGATCCTGCCGGTCGGTGGCCCGATCTACCAGGGTGCGCTGACGGCCATCGCCGACTCCGGCAAGGACGTCGCCCTCGTGGGCGTCGACGCCGACTTCTTCGAGACCGACCCGAACACCAAGGACGTGGTGCTCACCTCGATCCTGAAGAACATGAAGATCTCCACCAAGGAGGCCGTCCTGGCCGCCGGTGAGGACAAGTTCGACGCCGAGTCCTACGTCGGCACCCTCGAGAACGACGGGGTCGGCCTCGCGCCGTTCCACAACTTCGAGTCCAAGATCTCCGACAGCCTGGCTGCCGAGCTCGACGACGTGAAGGCGAAGATCGTCGACGGCACCATCCCGGTGACTTCGTACCTGAAGAAGAACTGACGCACAATCTTCGCGTCCGGGGGAGGTCGGCCACGGGCCGGCCTCCCCCACCCTTTTCTGACACTGGTCACTCCTCCGCTGCTGGGACAGGATCAACTCCATGACGCTCGAACTCCGGGGCATCACCAAGCGCTTCGGCTCCCTGGTCGCCAACGACCAGATCTCCCTCACCGTGAAGGAGGGTGAGATCCATGCGCTGCTCGGCGAGAACGGCGCCGGCAAGTCGACGCTGATGAACGTGCTCTACGGCCTCTACACCGCCGACGAGGGCGAGATCCTGCTCGACGGTGTGCCCCAGCACTTCGAAGGTCCCGGGGACGCGATGGCCGCCGGCATCGGGATGGTGCACCAGCACTTCATGCTGATCCCGGTCTTCACCGTCGCCGAGAACGTGATGCTCGGCCACGAGTCCACCGGTTTCGCCGGCAGCCTCGACCTCGAGGCCGCCCGGGAGCGGGTGCGTGAGATCTCCGCCCGGTTCGGCTTCCACGTCGACCCGGACCGCGTCGTCGAGACGCTGCCGGTCGGCGTGCAGCAGCGCGTCGAGATCATCAAGGCCCTCTCCCGCGACGCCCGCGTCCTCGTCTTCGACGAGCCGACCGCGGTGCTCACCCCGCAGGAGACCGACGAGCTGATGGCGATCATGCGCCAGCTCAAGGAGTCGGGCACCTCCATCGTCTTCATCAGCCACAAGCTGCGCGAGGTCCGCGAGATCGCCGACCGGATCACCGTGATCCGCCGCGGCGCCGTCGTCGGCGAGGCCAGCCCGACGGCGACCAACGCCGAGCTCGCCGCGCTCATGGTGGGCCGCCCGGTCGAGCTGACCGTGCAGAAGCGGCCGGCCGAGCCCGGGCCGGACGCCCTGGTCGTCAAGGACCTGCAGGTCCTCGACGAGACCGGGCACATCCACGTCGACGGGATCAGCTTCTCCATCGCCGCCGGCGAGGTGCTCGGCGTCGCCGGGGTGCAGGGCAACGGGCAGACCGAGCTCACCGAGGCGCTGCTCGGCCTGCAGCACCACGTGCGCGGCTCCATCGAGCTCGACGGCAAGCAGCTCGTCGGTCGCTCGGTGCGCAAGATCCTCGACGCCGGTGTCGGCTTCATCCCCGAGGACCGCCAGGTCGACGGCCTCGTCGCCGACTTCACCCTGGCCGAGAACCTGATGCTCAACCGCAGCTACCGCGCGCCGTTCGTGCGCTTCGGCACGGTGCACCGCAAGGTCCTGGAGCGTTTCGCGAGCGAGAAGCTCGTGGAGTACGACGTCCGCGCGGCCGGCATCCACGCCACCGCAGGCCAGCTCTCCGGCGGCAACCAGCAGAAGGTGGTCGTGGCCCGCGAGCTCTCCCGGGACCTGCGGCTGCTCGTGGCCGCCCAGCCCACCCGCGGTGTCGACGTCGGGTCCATCGAGTTCATCCACAAGCAGGTGATCGTGACCCGCGACGCCGGGGTGCCGGTCCTGGTGGTCTCCACCGAGCTGGACGAGATCGCCGCCCTGTCGGACCGGATCATGGTGCTCTACCGCGGCAGGATCGTCGGGATCGTCCCGGCCGACACCCCTCGTGAGGTGCTCGGCCTGATGATGGCCGGCGAGCGGCCGGAAGGAATCGTCGCGTGATCGGGGAGGACAGCAACAAGATGCCGGAGGGCACCGAGAAGGACACCGGCCAGGAGCCCGGCGGCGCGGACGGTGGCGCGGACGGCGGCAAGGGGCGCCGTACCGACGCCGACCGGTGGCGCCGCGCGATGCGCGAGATCGCCATGGGCAACGCCATGGTCGCGCTGTTGTCGGTGCTGCTGGCCGTCGTGGTCGGCTCGCTGATGATCCTGCTGACCGACGAGGACGTGCGGGAGTCCGCCGGCTACCTGACCGCGCGCCCCAACGACTTCCTCTGGGCGGTGCGCTACGCGATCACCGACGCCTACAGCGCGCTGTTCCAGGGATCGATCTACAACACCAACGTCGAGGGCTTCGAGGCCCGGATCCGGCCGTTGTCCGAGACCCTGAAGTACTCCGGTCCGCTGATCCTCGCCGGCCTCGGCGTCGGCCTGGCGTTCCGCGCCGGGCTGTTCAACATCGGTGGCCGCGGCCAGATGCTGCTCGCCGGTGCCGCCGCCGGGTGGGTCGCGGTCAGCTTCGAGCTGCCCAAGGGCCTGCACCTGCCGCTGGCGGTGCTCGCCGGGATCGCCGCGGGCGCCCTGTGGGCCGGGATCGCCGGGTTCCTCAAGGCGCGCAGCGGCGCGCACGAGGTGATCGTGACGATCATGCTCAACTACGTCGGCTACTACTTGGTGTTCTACGCGCTCACCCGCCAGGGCTGGCTGCAGGCACCCGGCTCGGGGAACCCGAAGTCGGAGGCGATGCCGGAGTCGGTCATCCTGCCCCGGCTGCTCGGCGACAAGTTCAACCTGCACGCCGGCTTCCTCCTCGCGCTCATCGCGGTGGTCTTCACGTGGTGGCTGCTGAACAAGTCCGCGATGGGCTTCCGGTTCCGTGCCGTCGGGGAGAACCCGGACGCCGCACGCACCGCAGGCATCAACGTCGGCCGCACCTACGTCACCGTCATGCTGATCGCCGGCGCCCTGGTCGGCCTGGCCGGGGTGAACCAGGTCCTGGGCACCGCGACCAGCGGCGTGACGGTCGACCTCGACGCCGGCATCGGCTTCGACGCCATCACCGTCGCCCTGCTCGGCCGCTCCCGGCCGCTGGGCATCCTCGCCGCCGGCCTGCTCTTCGGCGCGCTGAAGGCCGGTGGCTTCTCGATGGCCGCCGCCGAGGGCATCCCGGTCGAGATCGTGCTGGTCATCCAGTCCCTCATCGTCCTGTTCATCGCCGCTCCCCCGCTGGTGCGAGCGCTGTTCCGACTGCCGAAGGAGGCGAACGCGTGAGCACCACGACCGCCCCCGTCCCCACCGACGAGCCCCTGGAGACCGTCTCCACGCTGCCGCCGCGGACGCTGCTCAAGACACCGATCGCGCTCGGCGTCGTCTCCTTGCTGGTCGCCTGGCTGGCCGTGTTCAAGGAGCGCCCCGGCGACACCACGTTCCGCCTGGCCACCGCCGCGGACCTGTTCGAGCTGCCCGAGGTCGTCGTGCCGTCCGGCGGCACCGTGTGGGTGGTCCTGGTGCTGCTGCTGGCCATCACGGCACTGTCCGCGCTCGCCACCGCGCGCGGGCGTCGTACGCCGCTGTGGCTGGTCGCGCTGTTCGGCGTGCTGGGCATGGTCGGCTTCCTGGCCTGGGCGGCCGCCGGCGGTACCGTGCCGGTGATCGGCCTGCTCGCCGGCTCCATCGCGCTGGCCGTGCCGCTGGTCTTCGGTGCGCTCGGCGGCGTGCTGGGCGAGCGGGCCGGCGTGGTCAACATCGCCATCGACGGCCAGCTGCTGTTCGGCGCCTTCGCCGCGGCGATGTTCGCCACCATGGCCGGCAGCGCCTGGGGCGGCCTGGTCGCGGCGATGGTGGCCGGCGCGATCGTCGCGATCATCCTCAGCTTCTTCGCGATCAGCTACTTCGTCGACCAGGTCATCGTCGGCGTGGTGCTCAACGTGCTGGTGATCGGCGTGACCAGCTTCCTCTTCGGCCAGCTGATGACCGACAACCCCGAGGGCCTCAACTCGCCGCCGCACTTCTCCCGGATCTCGATCCCGGTGCTCGGCGACATCCCGGTGATCGGTCCCGTGCTGTTCCGCCAGACGATCCTGGTCTACCTGATGTACGTCGCGGTCGCCGTCGTGGCGTGGGCCCTGTACCGCACCCGCTGGGGCCTGCGCGTGCGAGCCGTCGGCGAGCACCCGAAGGCCGCCGACACCGTCGGCATCAAGGTCAACCGGACCCGCTACACCACCATGCTGATCGCGGGCCTGATCGCCGGCGCCGGCGGTGCCACCTACACCCTGGTGTCGGTCCCGCAGTTCGGCCAGGAGATGACCGACGGCGCCGGGTACATCGCCCTGGCCGCCGTCATCTTCGGCCGCTGGGACCCGATCCGGGCCACGTTGGCGGCGCTGTTGTTCGGGTTCGCGACGAACCTGTCCGGGGTGCTCTCGGTGATCGGCTCGCCGGTGCCCAGCCAGTTCATGCTGATGCTGCCGTACGTCGTCACCATCGTCGCCGTCGCCGGGCTGGTCGGTGCCTCCCGCGCCCCCGCCGCGACCGGCAAGCCCTACCGGAAGGCCTGAGGCCGCTCCGCGCTCACCAGGACCCCGGGTCGCTCGTCGCGGCCCGGGGTCCGGCGCTTTCTGCGGACGGCTCCGGGCCCAGCCGCGGGGACCGCGGGCGATGAGCGGGAGGTCAGCGGGTGAGGGCGCGCACCGCGACGCCGGCCATCATCCGCGCGCCGTGGCCGATCGCCTGCTCGTCCACGGCGAAGTCGCCCTGGTGCAGGTCGTAGCGCGGGCCGCCCGCGGTGCGGGTGCCGAGGCGGAACATCGCGCCCGGCACCTGCTCCAGGTACCAGCCGAAGTCCTCCCCGCCGAGGCTCTGGCCGACCTCGGTGCGGTGGTGCGGGCCGAGCAGCTCGTCGGCGACCCCGGCCAGCATCGCCACGCTCGCGGCGTCGTTGACCACCGGCGGCACGCCTTGGAGGTAGTCCACGTTGGCGGTGACCCCGTAGGGCCGCACGATGTCCATCACGGCCTCGCGCACGACCGCCTGGCACGACGCCCACGCCTTGGCGTCCAGGATCCGCACCGTGCCGCTGGCGATGCCGCGGTCGGGGATCACGTTGGCCGCGGCGCCCGCCCGCAGCATCCCCCACACCACGCTCACCCCGGCGCGGGGGTCCATCCGGCGGCTCAGCACCGCCGGCAGCTCGCTGGTGATCTTGGCCAGCGCGAAGGTCAGGTCGCCGGTCAGGTGCGGGCGGGAGGTGTGCCCGCCCTGCCCCTCCAGCCGTACGTCGATCCGGTCGGCCGCGCTCGTGATCGGCCCGACCCGCAGGCCGACCGCACCCACGTCCACCGACGGCTCGCAGTGCAGCGCGAAGATCCGCTCGACGCCGTCGAGCGCGCCGTGGTTGATCAGGTGCCTGGCGCCGCCGGGCATGACCTCCTCGGCCGGCTGGAACAGCAGCCGCACCCGTCCGGGCAGCAGGTCCTGCTCGTGCGCGGCGCCCAGCGCGTGCGCGGCGCCGACAAGGGCCGCGGTGTGCACGTCGTGACCACAGGCGTGGGCCACGCCGGGCACCTGGCTGCGCCACGGGTCCTCGGTCAGGTCCTCGATCGGCAGGGCGTCGACGTCGGCGCGCAGCGCCACCAGCGGGCCCGCGGTGCCGAGGTCCGCCACGATGCCACTGCGCGGGGTGCGCACCACGCGCCAGCCGCATCGCTCCAGGTGCGCCTGGACCACGTTGAGGGTGCGGCTCTCCCGCCAGGCCAGCTCCGGGTGGCTGTGCAGGTCACGGCGAAGGTCGACGAGCTCCGCGTCGTACTTGCCCACGACGGAGTCGATCAGGTTCAGTGCTGCATCCACCGTCCCAGGGTATTCCGCTCAGGGGCGGGCACTCACCCGGTCCACGAAGGCCTGGTCCTGCGATCGGTCTCCGAGCCGGCAGCCCCAGGTGCTGACGATCTCGAGGTCGTGCTCTGGCGAGGGCGTCACGAGGAAGGCCGCACGCGCCCCCAGTCCGTGCCCGCCTGCGCGCTGGTTGGCGACGACGGGCAGCTCCTCGATGGCCTGCTGACCGTCCAGGGAGAGCCGGGCGCTGCCTCCCATCGCACCCGGCCGACAGCCTCCCCCCTGTCCTCGGACCTGGTCGGCACGCAGCCAGGTCTGGGCGGTGGCGACCGCCCAGATCGCGCCCGGCTCGGCCTGGGACGCCCACCCGAGACCCTCCAGGTACGGGTACTGCCACAGGTCGTAGCGGCAGGTGCGCACCGGGGCGGCGCCGGCGCCTTCCGGCCGGTCCTCCGTCTCCTCGCCGCAGCTCAGCAGCTCCAGGCGCGTGCTCGCGTCGTACAGACCGGCGGACTCGCCCTCATCTCGGCGACCGGACTCGTCGACGCTCTGTGGGACGCCGTCGAACTCGACCTCGAGCGAGAGCCCGTCGTCGGAGCTCTGCTCCACCTCGAGGTAGGAGAGCTCGTCAGCGGCGCTGAACGGCACCGGGTACGACGCGCCACCGATGACCAGGCTCACCCGGGTGAGCTCGGCCGGATCCACCGCAGGATCCTGCGGTGCCGTCGCCGGGGTCCCCTCGAGGTCGCGGTACTCGACCCGGATCGGCACGAAGGCACGGTCACCGTCAGCCTCGATCGCCTCGCCGGACGCGACCTGTGCCGCCGGGATCGTCCGGACCTGCCCCCCCACCGTGAGCCGCACCCGCCCGGTCGGCAGCTGCACCCACAGGGTGGGCCCCACCACCTTCACAGGCCTGGCACCGGCCAGGTCCGGAGCGCTTGGGGCACCGCACCCGGCAAGCAGCGAGGCAACCACTGCTAGGGCCCCGACGGCCCCGAGGGCCGTGGCCCCGGAGGGGCGGCTCACAGCAGCGCGCGCACGTCGTCGGTGTCGTTGAGGTTGCGTCGCTCGACCTCGTTCTCGATCCGCCGGTAGTCACCGCTGATCGCCTCGTCGGTCATGCCGATGAGGGCAGCCGCCTCCTCGAGCTTGTCCGCGGCCGCCTCCAGGTCGCCCGACAACCCGGTGAGCAACGCAGAGGTGCGCGTCTGCAGTGCATCGAACTGCGACCAAGCACCGTTCGGGGCGAGGCCGACGCCACCCTCGCGCCGGAACCCGTCGTCGGCGGTGACGGTGAGGTAACTCTCGGCCTTGCGCAGGTCCGCGGCGACCGAGGGAAGCCACAGCTCGGTGATCTGCGCGATCATCCGCTTGTCGACGATGAGGCCCTGTCGTGCGCTGAGCACCTCGCCGGTGGGTGCGGAGGTGAGCTCGGGGGCCGTGAGCTCGCACGAGCCGCTGTCGGCGAACACCTTCGCCGACGTCAGCAGGTCCCGGATCCCGACCTCCTGGACCTCGATCTGCTTGTCCAGCGCGTCGAGCCAGGCCTCCATGTTGGCCAGCACGGTGTCCGGGTGGTCCGCCCCCAGCGGAAGGTCTTCGAAGGAGGTGTCCGCGGTCTTCGCGGCCTCCACCCCGGCTCCGATCGCGGCGGCACCGCTGATCGCACCGAACAGGGCCACGGAGCCGCCGAGCGTCGGCACCGCGGCGAGCGCGGTGCCGATCGCAGCCACCACGGTGAGCCCCAACACCAGGCTCCCGTCGGGACCACCGTCCGGACCGGACGACTTCATTGCCTGGAGTGCGTCGTGCTCGAAGTTCGCGACGTCGTCCGAGGCCCGTCCCCACACCTCGCCCTGGGCGCGGCTCGCCACTGCGAGCGCGGAGATCAACATGTCCTGCCCGCCCACGGTCGCCGGCAGGTCGTTGACGTAGTAGTCGGAGAACGCCTCGGCGTAGCGCCCGTTGAGGTCCCCGGCCCGGGACTTGAGTCGCTCCAGGTCTCCGGCGAGCCGGGAGTTCACGTCCCCGGCGGCGTCCCCGGTGCCGGTCAGGTTCTCCGGGTCGATGTTGAGCTCGCGGGCCGCCCAGTCGAGCAGCGCGGCCGAGGTGTATCGGCTCGGCAGGTTCTGCCACTTGGTGAACAGGTCCTCGATCAGCGGCGGCCACTTCTCGATCGCCGCGAGCGCCTGGGCGACCAGGAGGTCCCGGCTCAGCTCCCCCGTGGCGCCCCCGTGCTCGGTGGAGTACTCGCCGGAGTAGGTGTTCACCTCGATCGTCGCGTAGGTGTAGGAGTACGCCGTGCTGGCATTGATCTCACGCTTGAGGGAGTACTCGCCGGTGGACTCCCAGGCGCTGGCATCGTGCATCAGCTCCGCCTTCGCCGCCGCTGCCGCGATCAACCGGCTGTAGAGCCCTACCGACCTGCCACCACCGCCACCACCGTCGTCATGCACCACAACTCACCCCGCGTCCGAGTCCGTCATCGTCGGCGGGTCTTCTGCCCTGAGACACTGCAGGCAAACCGTAGGTGCGGGTCTCAGCTGCTCTCGTCGTAGGCGGCGAGGATCCGGTCGGCGGCCAACGGCGCGGTGAGCTCGCCGTCGAGCAGCGCGCTGCGCACCTGCCCGGAGACGGCCTTCACCGCCGCGTTGTGCCGCAACCGCTGGTCCAGCTCGTCGCGGACCAGCGCCCAGGTGAACTCGAGCTGCTGCTCGGCGCGCTTGCGGGCCAGGCCGGCCTCGCCCAGGTGCTCGCGGTGCGCCTGCACCTGCGCCCACACCTCGTCGACCCGCTGGCCGGTGAGGCCGGAGCAGGTGACCACCGGCGGTGCCCACTCGTCGTGACCGCGGACCAGGCGCAGCGCACCGGCGAGCTCACGGGCGGCGCTGCGCGCCTCCTGCTCACGGTCGCCGTCGGCCTTGTTGACCGCGATCACGTCGGCGAGCTCGAGGATGCCCTTCTTGATGCCTTGGAGCTGGTCCCCGGTGCGGGCCAGGGTGAGGAACAAGAAGGTGTCGACCATCCCGGCGACGGTCACCTCGGACTGGCCGACGCCGACGGTCTCGACCAGCACCACGTCGTACCCGGCGGCCTCGAGGACCGACATCGCCTGCACGGTGGCGCGGGCGACGCCGCCCAGCGTGCCGGCCGACGGCGAGGGCCGGATGAACGCGTTCGGGTCGCAGGACAGCTGCGCCATCCGGGTCTTGTCGCCCAGCACCGAGCCGCCGGTGCGCACCGAGGAGGGGTCCACCGCGAGCACCCCGACCTTGTGCCCGGCGGCCGTGAGCCGACCGCCGAGCGCCTCGATGAAGGTCGACTTGCCCACCCCGGGCACGCCGGAGATGCCGATCCGGACCGCCGGCGGCGCCTCGGTGTGCCCGGCCAGCTCGGTCAGCAGCCGCCGGGCCGTCTCCCGGTGCCGCGGGGCGGTCGACTCGACGAGCGTGATGGCACGGGCCACCTGCGCGCGCCGGCCCGCCCGGATCCCGTCGAGCAGCTGCTCAACGTCCACCCGCGCGCCCTCAGTGCCCGAGGAGGTCGCGGAGCTTGGCCAGCAGGTCCAGCGCCGACTCGGCGATCACCGTGCCGGGCAGGAACACCGAGGCGGCGCCCATCTCCTTGAGGGTGGGCACGTCGTCGGGCGGGATGACGCCCCCGATGACGACCATGATGTCGTCACGGCCCTGCTCGGCCAGCGCGTTCTTGAGCGCCGGGAGCAGGGCGAGGTGGCCGGCGGCCAGCGACGAGACACCGACGATGTGCACGTCGGCATCGATCGCCTGCTGCGCGACCTCCTCGGGCGTGGAGAACAGCGGCCCCACGTCGACGTCGAAGCCCATGTCGGCGAAGGCGGACACGACCACCTTCTGGCCGCGGTCGTGACCGTCCTGGCCCATCTTGGCGACCAGGATCCGCGGCCGGCGGCCCTCGGCCTCCGCGAACTCGTCGGTCGCGGTGCGGACCTGTCCGAGCAGGGTGTCGCCCGCCTCGTTCGCCTCGTCCCGGTACACGCCGGAGATGGTACGGATGACCGCCTGGTGCCGGCCGTAGACCTTCTCCAGCGCCGCCGAGATCTCGCCCACGGTGGCCTTGTTGCGCGCGGCCACGACGGCCAGGTCGAGCAGGTTGCCCTCCCCGGTGTCGGCGGAGCGGGTGAGCGCCTCCAGCGCGGCCTCGACCTCGCCGGCGTCGCGCTCGGCGCGCAGCCGCTCGAGCTTGGCGATCTGGGCGCGGTAGACCTCGTCGTTGTCGACCTTGAGCACCTCGAGCGGGTCCTCGGCGGCCAGCCGGTAGGTGTTGACGCCGATCACCTTCTGCGCGCCGGAGTCGATCCGGGCCTGGGTGCGGGCGGCGGCCTCCTCGATGCGCATCTTCGGGATGCCCTGCTCGATCGCGGCGGCCATGCCGCCGGCGGCCTCGGCCTCGGCGATGTGGGCCCAGGCGCGCTCGGCGAGGTCGTGGGTGAGCTTCTCGACGTAGTACGAGCCGGCCCACGGATCGATGGTGTGGGTGGTGCCGCTCTCCTGCTGCAGCAGCAGCTGGGTGTTGCGCGCGATCCGGGCCGAGAAGTCGGTGGGCAGCGCGATCGCCTCGTCGAGGGCGTTGGTGTGCAGCGACTGGGTGTGGCCCTGGGTCGCGGCCATCGCCTCGATCGCGGTGCGCCCCACGTTGTTGAACACGTCCTGGGCGGTCAGCGACCACCCGGAGGTCTGCGAGTGGGTGCGCAGCGACAGCGACTTCGGGTTCGCCGGCTCGAACTGGCGCACCAGCCGGCTCCACAGCGCCCGGGCCGCGCGCATCTTGGCGACCTCCATGTAGAAGTTCATGCCGATCGCCCAGAAGAACGAGAGTCGCGGCGCGAACTGGTCGATCGTCAACCCCGACTCCAGGCCCGCGCGGATGTACTCCACGCCGTCGGCCAGGGTGTAGGCGAGCTCGAGGTCGGCGGTCGCCCCGGCCTCCTGCATGTGGTAGCCGGAGATCGAGATGGAGTTGAACCGCGGCATCCGCTGGCTGGTGAAGGCGAAGATGTCGGAGATGATCCGCATCGACGGCGTCGGCGGGTAGATGTAGGTGTTGCGGACCATGAACTCCTTGAGGATGTCGTTCTGGATGGTCCCCGAGAGCTGCTCCGGCTTCACCCCCTGCTCCTCGGCCGCGGCGATGTAGAGGGCGAGGACCGGCAGCACGGCGCCGTTCATCGTCATCGACACGCTCATCTGGTCCAGCGGGATGCCGTCGAAGAGCGTGCGGGTGTCGTAGATCGAGTCGATCGCCACGCCCGCCATGCCGACGTCGCCGCGCACCCGGGGGTGGTCGGAGTCGTAGCCGCGGTGGGTGGCCAGGTCGAAGGCGACCGACAGGCCCTTCTGCCCGGCCGCGAGGTTGCGGCGGTAGAAGGCGTTGGACTCCTCGGCGGTGGAGAAGCCGGCGTACTGCCGGATCGTCCACGGCTGGGTGGTGTACATCGTCGGGTAGGGCCCGCGCAGGAACGGGCTGAGGCCCGGGTAGGTGTCCAGCGCGTCGAGCCCGGCGAGGTCACCGGGGCCGTACGACGGCTTGATCTCGATGCCCTCCGGGCTGCGCCAGCCCTCGCCGAGGGGCAGGTCGGGCGCGGCGTCGGCGCCCGCGTCGGCCGGGGTGGAGCCGGCGTCGAAGAGCGGGACTCCCGCGAAGCTGTCGGGGATACTCATGCCAGGGCCTCCCGGGTCCGGTTGAGGAAGGACAGGGCGTCCACGCCCATGGCCGCGCTGTCGTCGACGTAGTCGGTGGCCTTGCCCGCGATGACCACGCGCTGGGCGCCGGCCTCACGCAGCGCCTCCGCCGCGGCCTGGCCCCATTCGGTGTAGACGGCGTCGGTGCCGGCCAGGCACACGACCGGGGACGGCTCGGCCGTCGCCCGGTACGCCGCCACGACGTCCTCGACACCCGAGGTCGGTCCGGCGACCTCGACCGCCACGCCGCCGGCGGCGAACAGGTTGGCGGCGAAGGTGGCGCGGGCGGTGTGCTGGGCGATCGGACCCAGCGTGGCCAGGAAGACCGGGCGCGTGGCGGGGGTGTCGCGCAGCTCCTCGAACGAGGCGCCGTAGCGCCGGACCCGGTCGTTGAGCGGGTCGGGAGCCCGCTGCGGCAGGGTCTCGGCGAGGTTGGGGAACTCGCTCAGCCCGGTCAGGGGGCGCTTGCGGCGGGCGATGTCGGCCTCGCGGGCCTCGACGACGGCGGCGACGCGGCTGCGGAAGCCGTCGAAGTCGTGGCCGCCCTCCCACTCGGCCTCCAGGCGCAGGAACTCCGCCCAGCCGGCCTCCGCGAGGTCGCTGGTGAGCTGCTCGACGGCGTAGGCGCCGCCGGCGGGGTCGGCGACCGCGGCGACGTGGGACTCGTCGATGAGCAGGTGGTTGACGTTGCGCGCGATCCGGCGGCCGAAGCCCTCCGGCAGGCCGTTGGCGCTGTCGAAGGGCAGCACCGTGACCGCGTCCGCGCCGCCGACGCCCGCGGCGAAGGCGGCGACGGTGCCGCGCAGCATGTTCACGTAGGGGTCGTACTTGGAGAGCATCGGCCGGCTGGTCACCGCGTGCTGGCGCTGCGGGATGCCGCCGTCCGGGCCGGCCGAGGCGCCGCTGACCTCCAGCACGCGCGCCCACAGCACGCGGGCGGCGCGCAGCTTGGCGATGCTGGGGAACTGCTCGTCGGTCACCGCGTAGCGGAACTCGATCTGACCGGCGGCCTCGGCCACGGACAGCCCGTGCGCGCTCAGCCAGCGCAGGTAGGCCACGCCCACGGCGATCGACCAGCCGAGCTCCTGGGCGTCGCTGGCGCCGAGGTCGTGGGCGGCGGTGGCGTCGACGGCGATCGCACGGATGTCGTGCTGCCGCGCCTTGCCGGCCAGCGTCTGCAGCTGCGCGACGGCGTCGTCGATGGCGACCGGCACCTCGCGCAGCATCGCCCCGAGCGGGTCGATGCCGAGGTTGGAGTCGGGGTGCTTGGCGCCGGGCAGCGCGAGGAACGCCTCCGCCACGGCGGTGGTGGCACCGGGCGCGTCGAGCACCACGGGCGCCAGGTCGAGCAGCACGCCGGCCAGCGTCGCGGCGACGTCGGTGCTCTCGTCGGCGGCCAGCCACAGGCTCGTCACGCCGCCGTCGAGGTCGACCAGCGCCGCCTCGTTGGCGAGCTTGGCGTCCGGGCCGCTGACCAGGGAGCGGATGTCCCACGACCCGGCGCGCGAGGGGCGCACCGAGGTCGTCGTACCGCCGGGGAGGCCGAGCGGGGTCACGGCGATGCCGTCCAGCGTGGTGCGGGTCAGCTTCTGCCACACGTCGGAGTCCGGGGCGTCCTCGGCGAGCTTGCGGCTCTTGCGCAGGACCGCGGCCGTGGCCGCCTCCCAGTCCGCACGGGTGTGTGCGTCCTCGGGCTGCGCCAGGGAGAGGGGCGTGTCAGTCACGAACGTCAAGCCTATCTTCGGGGAGCGGCATCGTCGGGAGTGACCATACTTCGGCCGCAACCCCGGTCCACGGCCCGGCGTGGTACCGCAGGTTTGCCAGGACCGTCGACGGGTCACGAGCCGACTCGGTCGCGCCCGGTGCCTCGCACGGGCGCAGCCCTCCGCTCCCGTCACACGAAGGTCTGCCGATGCTCCGCACCACACCCGCCCGATGGGCCGCCGTGGTGGTGGCCACGCTGGTCGTGGCGCTCGCGGTGCTGGCCGCGGTGGGGCGCGGGCCCTTGCGGAGCCAGGAGACCCTGCCGGTCGGCTTCGTGGCCGCCGGGTCCGCCGGCACCGGTCTGGACGAGGTGGGCGCGGTGCGTCTGCCGATCGGCGTCGTGCGGCTCTTCGCCGGTCCGGCGGTCGAGGAGATCGCTGCGCGCCGGGTCGGCAAGGCCGGCGAGGGCCGGGTGCGGGCCCAGGACGGGGCGCGGATCGTGCCGCTGACCTGGCGCTTCGCGCCGGGCCTGGCCTACGACGACCTGATCGCCCATCCCCTGCGCTACTCCCTGGCGGTGGTGTCCGACGACGAGCGCACCGAGCTCGGCGAGCAGGACGTCGACCCGCGTGCGAGCGCCGCTTCGGGGGTGCCCGCGGAGGGCGCCGCGGTCGTGGTGGTCGACGGCGACGGTCGCGACCTCGACCTGGTCGTGACGTACGAGGACGTGGCGCAGACCGTCGACGCGGCCTCGGGCGACCTCGACGCCGGCCGTGCCGCGGCCCTCTACCCCGACGGTCCGACCACGCTGGGCGTGGCGGAGGACTGCGACGCCCGGCGCACGCGCCAGGCGCGCAACCTCGACGCGGGCGCCGGCTCGATCTACTGCCGGGTCGGCCCGCTCACCCGGACGTCGTACCTGCCGGGTCGAGGCTGGGCCCCGGACGGGAGGGTGTGGAGTGCTGTGACCCTCACGGTGACCGCGCCCGCCGCGCTCACCTGGCTGCCGACCGGAGACCCCTACGCGGTGCGACACGGGGCCGTGGACGTGACCCTCTCCGGCGCAGAGCCGGTCAGCGGGCCCGCCCGGGGACCGGGCGCCCGGGACGGCCGGACCAGGTGGAGCGGCACGTGGGTGTTCAGCACGCCCGCCGACCTCGTCCCTGCGCGGCTGCACGTGGCCGCCCCCATGACCGCGGTGCGCGCGGCCGGCTCCGACGCCGGACCCCCCACGGTCGTCTTCGGCATCGACCAGACCTTCACCCTCAAGCGCTGAGGCCCAGAGACCGCAGCCATCGACCCACACGGGAGTGACCATGACCGGCGACGGCATCGACTTCGCGAACTTCGAAAGCTCTGCCAGCTTCGTGACGACCGGCATGCTGGACCGTCTCGCGGAAGCGATGATCGACGCCTTCATGCGGCGCAGCCAGCCCTACGTGGTCGACGGATCCTTGATCGGCGACCACTGCCACGACGTCGCGAGCAAGCTCGCGTCCGCGCCCGAGATCGGACCGTGGCTGCGAGGGGTCAGCGGCGGCGGCGGGAGCGGCCACTACTCCTCGTTCTCCTCCCTGGTCGAGGTGGTGGTGGCCCTGCTCAAGAACAACGGCACGGAGATGCGCGACGTCGCCGCCAAGTGCGTGGAAGTGCTCAACGACTTCAAGGGAACCGACGACGGCATCCGCGCGGAGCTCGACCAGCTTGCCTCGGAGGTCGAGCAGCAGACCAAGGAGGACAAGGGCGTGTCCTGACGCAGGAGCCTCGGACCGGTGCTCGGTGAGCCAGGCCTATCCGGCGCGGTGTCCGGAGACGGTGTCCCCGTCCGCGTCTGCCTCACCGACGGTGCCGGCCAGTACGCCGTCCTCGCCTGGCGCGAGCACCCGGGGCGCGCCGGTGTAGACGTTCATCGAGGCGCCCCGCAGGAAGCCGACCAGGCTCAGCCCGCTCTCCTCGGCCAGGTCGACGGCCAGCGAGGAGGGCGCGGAGACGGCGGCGAGCATCGGGATGCCGGCCATCACCGCCTTCTGCACCAGCTCGAAGGAGGCGCGGCCGCTGACCATCAGCACCGTGCCCCGCAACGGCAGCCACCCCGAGCGCAGGGCGTGCCCGACGACCTTGTCCACCGCGTTGTGCCGGCCGACGTCCTCGCGCAGGACCAGCAGCTCTCCCTCGGCGGAGAACAGGCCGGCGGCGTGCAGGCCGCCGGTGCGGTCGAAGACGCGCTGCGCCGCGCGCAGCCGCTCCGGCAACGCCGCCAGCACCTCGACCCCGACGCGCAGCGGGTCCTCGCGCACCGACCACGTCGCGGTGGTCCGCACCGCGTCCAGGCTCGCCTTGCCGCACATGCCGCAGGACGAGGTCGTGTAGAAGCTGCGTTCCAGCGAGACGTCCGGGGCGGGCACGGCGGGGTCCAGCCCGACGTCGACGACGTTGTAGGTGTTGGTGCCGTCCGCGAGCGCGCCCGCGCAGTACCGGATCGAACGGATGTCCTCGCTGTCGCGCACCACGCCCTCGCCGAGCAGGAACCCCGCGGCCAGGTCGAAGTCGTCACCGGGCGTGCGCATCGTGATGCTCAGCGGCCGCCCGTCGAGGCGGATCTCCATCGGCTCCTCGACCGCGAGGGTGTCGGGCCGGTACGACACACCGCCCTCGCGCACCCGCAGCACGGGGCGTCGTACGCTCACCCGTCCCATCAGCGCACCGCCGTCCCGTCGGTGACGGCGCCGGCCGGCTCGGGCACCGGCTCGGGCACCGGCTCGAGGCGGACGATGACCCCCTTCGAGGTCGGGGTGTTGCTCCCGTCCGCGACGCTGTCCAGCGGCACCAGCACGTTCGCCTCCGGGTAGTACGCCGCCGCGGAGCCGCGTGCCGCCGGGTAGCCGACGACCCGGAAGCCCGGCGCACGTCGCTCGGTGCCGTCGGTCCAGACGCTGACCACGTCCACCAGCGACCGGTCGGCGAGGCCCAGCTCGGCCAGGTCCTCGGGGTTGACCATCACCACCCGTCGGGCGTCGTGGATGCCGCGGTAGCGGTCGTTGCCGGAGTAGGGGACGGTGTTCCACTGGTCGTGCGAGCGCATCGTCTGCAGCACCAGGTGCCCCGGCGGGACGCGCAGCCACTCCAGCTCGTTGCACGTCAGCACGGCCTTGCCGCTCGGGGTGCGGAACACCCGGTCAGCCACGGGCGTGGGCAGCCGGAAGCCGGCGCCGTCGGCGATCTTGGCGTTGAAGTCGTCGAAGCCGGGGACCACCCGGGCGATGTGGTCGCGGATGCGGCCGTAGTCGGCCTCGAAGCCGGCCCAGTCGATGCGCGGGTTGGGCTCGAGGGTGCGCCGGGCCAGCCGGCTGATGATCGCGACCTCGCTGAGCAGGTGCGGCGAGGCAGGCTCGAGCTTGCCGCGCGAGGCGTGCACCTGGCTCATCGAGTCCTCGACGGTGACGACCTGCACGCCGCCGGCCTGGCGGTCCACCTCGCTGCGGCTCAGCGTGGGCAGGATCAGCGCGGTCTCCCCGCACACGGTGTGCGAGCGGTTGAGCTTGGTGGAGACCTGCACGGTCAGCCGGCAGCTGCGCAGCGCCTCCTCGGTGACGTCGCTGTCGGACATGGCGCGCACGAAGTTGCCGCCGACGCCGACGAAGACCTTCGCCCGGCCCTCACGCATGGCCCGCACCCCGGCGACCGAGTCGACGCCGTGCTCACGCGGCGGCTCGAAGCCGAACTCGGCGCCCAGCGCGTCGAGGAACGCGTCCGGCGGGCGCTCCCAGATGCCCATCGTGCGGTCGCCCTGGACGTTGCTGTGTCCGCGCACCGGGCACACACCGGCACCGGGGCGGCCGATGTTGCCGCGCAGCAGCAGGAAGTTCGCGATCTCGCGGATCGTCGGCACGCCGTGCTTGTGCTGGGTGAGCCCCATCGCCCAGCACACGATGACGCTGCGCGCCTCGAGCACCATCGCCAGGGTCTGCTCGATCTCCTCGCGCGCCAACCCGGTGGCCGCGAGCACCTCGTCCCAGGTCAGGCCGGCCAGGTGCGCGCGCAGCTCGTCGAGGCCGATGGCGTGCTGGTCGAGGAAGTCGTGGTCCAGCACCGTGCCCGGCGCGGCGTCCTCCGCCTCGAGCAGCAGCCGGTTGAGGAGCTGGAACAGCGCCAGGTCGCCACCGGGACGGATCTGCAGGAACTGGTCGGCGATCTTGGTGCCGCGCCCGACGATGCCGCGCGGGCGCTGCGGGTTCTTGAACCGGATCAACCCGGCCTCGGGCAGCGGGTTGACCGCGATGATCTTGCCGCCGTTGCGCTTGGTCTCCTCCAGCGCCGAGAGCATCCGCGGGTGGTTCGTGCCCGGGTTCTGGCCCACCACGAAGATCAGGTCGGCGGCGTGGATGTCGTCCAGGGAGACCGTGCCCTTGCCGGTGCCGAGCGTCGCGCCGAGGGCGTCGCCGCTCGACTCGTGGCACATGTTCGAGCAGTCCGGCAGGTTGTTGGTGCCGTAGGCGCGGACGAAGAGCTGAAGCAAGAACGCGGCCTCGTTGCTGACCCGACCGGAGGTGTAGAACATCGCCTCGTCGGGTGAGTCCAGGCCGCGCAGCTCGGCGGCGACGAGGCCCAGCGCCTCGTCCCAGCCGACCGGCTCGTAGTGGGTCGCGCCGGCACGCTTGAGCATCGGCTCAGTGAGCCGTCCCTGCTGGTTGAGCCACATGTCGGAATGCGCGTCGAGGTCGGCCACCGAGTGCTCGGCGAAGAACTCGGCGGTGATGCGCCGCGAGGTCGCCTCGTCGTTGACGTGCTTGGCGCCGTTCTCGCAGTACTCGTTGGTGTGCCGCTTCTTGTTCTCCGGCCAGGCGCAGCCCGGGCAGTCGATGCCCCCGGCCTGGTTGAGGTTGAGCAGCGTCAGCGCCGTACGACGGGGCGAGGTCTGCGACAGCGAGTAGCCCAGCGCGTGCTGCACCCCCGGAAGTCCGGCGGCCCACGTCTTGGGCTCGGTCACGCGCAGGTCGTCCGCGGGGTCCTCGATCGGCTTCATCGCCGCGCTCCTCTCGCCGGGCCGGCGTCGCGACGCGGTCCGCGTCACTCGTGCCGGCTAGGTCGTCCAGTCTCCCCCGGGGCGCCAACGCGCACCGAGCACGGGGGCAGCGCCCGGGAACAGCGGGCAGTAAGGCTCGCCTTACGTGCATATCTCACACACGGTCGCCGTCCGCGCGCCCGCGAGGCAGGAGTAGCGTGGCCCCCTGTGGCAACGACGACGCGACCTGAACTGGTGAAGGGCTCCCGCGGAGCTCGCTCAACCATCGCCCTGAAACTCCTGATGGCCGTCAGCGGCCTGCTGTTCATCGCCTTCACGCTGGCGCACATGTACGGCAACCTCATGACCTTCGGCGGGGAGCGGGTGTTCAACGACTACGCGCACCACCTGCGCGAGTTCGGGGAGCCGATGCTGCCGAAGGAGGGCTTCCTGTGGATCCTGCGCGTCGGCCTGATCCTGGCGCTGATCGCCCACGTCGCCTCCGCCGCGATCCTCTCCGCGCGGGCCTCGAAGGCGCGCCCGGTGAAGTACGCGGTGAAGAAGAACCGCGGCTCCTCGCTCTCCTCGCGCACCATGCGCTGGGGCGGGGTGGCCCTGCTGGTCTTCATCGTGTGGCACCTCCTCAACTTCACCATCGTCAAGATCAACCCGAGCAACGGTGAGACCGGTGGCGACAACCCCTACGAGCTGCTCGTGCAGACGTTCGACCTGTGGTGGATGACGGTGATCTACCTGATCGCGATGGTCGCGCTCGGGATGCACCTGCACCACGGCACGTTCAGCGCGATGCAGACGCTCGGCTTCACCAACACCGCGGCGTCCCGGGCTCGTGCGCGAGCAGCCGGCTGGGTGGTCGCGATCGTGATCGCCGGCGGCTTCTCGCTGGTCCCGCTGTCCGTCCTCGTCGGCATCATCGAGAAGTAAGGAACCACCGCGCAATGGCTGGCAGCACCCTGCACGACGGCACCACTCCGCTCAACGCGGCGCCCGTCCAGAAGTCCGACGACGCCAAGGGCTACTACGTCCCCGGCGAGCCCCTGGTGGACCCGGTCGCCCCGACCGGTCCGATCAAGGACCGCTGGACCACCCGCAAGTTCGAGAACCGCCTGGTCAACCCGGCCAACCGGCGCAAGCTCGACATCATCATCGTCGGCACCGGCCTGGCCGGCGGCGCCGCCGCCGCCACGCTCGGCGAGGCCGGCTACAACGTGAAGTCCTTCTGCTACCAGGACTCCCCGCGCCGGGCGCACTCGATCGCCGCCCAGGGCGGCATCAACGCGGCGAAGAACTACAAGGAGGACGGCGACTCCACGTTCCGTCTCTTCTACGACACCGTCAAGGGTGGCGACTACCGCAGCCGCGAGAACAACGTCTACCGCCTCGCCGAGGTCAGCGCGAACATCATCGACCAGTGCGTCGCGCAGGGCGTCCCGTTCGCCCGCGAGTACGGCGGCCTGCTCGACAACCGCTCCTTCGGCGGCGTGCAGGTCTCCCGCACCTTCTACGCCCGCGGCCAGACGGGTCAGCAGCTGCTGATCGGCGCCTACCAGGCGATGGAGCGCCAGGTCGCGGCCGGCACGGTCAAGCAGTACACCCGCCACGAGATGCTCGAGGTGATCATCGTCGACGGGAAGGCCCGCGGGATCATCGCCCGCGACATGGTCACCGGCGAGATCGAGACCCACCTCGCCGACGTCGTGGTCCTGGCCACCGGCGGCTACGGCAACGTGTTCTTCCTCTCGACCAACGCGATGGGCTCGAACGTCACCGCCGCCTGGCGCGCGCACCGCAAGGGCGCCTACATGGCCAACCCCTGCTACACGCAGATCCACCCGACCTGCATCCCGGTCTCCGGCGACCACCAGTCGAAGCTGACCCTGATGAGCGAGTCGCTGCGCAACGACGGCCGGATCTGGGTCCCGAAGAACCCCGAGGACGCCACCAAGGACCCGCGCGACATCCCCGAGGAGGACCGCGACTACTACCTGGAGCGGATCTACCCCGCCTTCGGCAACCTGGTCCCCCGCGACATCGCCTCGCGTGCCGCGAAGTACCAGTGCGACGACGGTCGCGGTGTCGGCCCGGCCGTGCGCGAGATCGACGCCGACGGCAACGAGCGGATGGTGCGTCGCGGCGTCTACCTCGACTTCGCTGACGCGATCAACCGCCTCGGCGAGGACGCGGTGCGCGAGAAGTACGACAACCTCTTCGACATGTACGAGCGGATCACCGGGGAGAACCCCTACGAGGTCCCGATGCGGATCTACCCGGCCGTGCACTACGTGATGGGCGGCCTGTGGGTGGACTACCACCTGCAGACCAACATCCCCGGCCTGTTCTGCACCGGTGAGGCCAACTTCTCCGACCACGGCGCCAACCGTCTCGGCGCCTCCGCGCTGATGCAGGGCCTGGCCGACGGCTACTTCGTGCTGCCGAACACCATCCGCGAGTACCTCGCCGACGGCCCCTTCCCGAAGGTGGACGAGTCGCACGAGGCCGTCGTGGAGGCCCAGCGCAGCGTGCAGGAGCGGATCGAGAAGTTCCTGTCGATCAACGGCACCCGCAGCGCGGACAGCTACCACAAGGAGCTGGGCGCGATCATGTGGGAGTACTGCGGCATGGAGCGCACCGAGGCCGGTCTGAAGAAGGCCATCGAGCTGATCCGCGAGCTCAAGGCGGACTTCTGGAAGAACCTCAAGGTGCTCGGCTCCGCCGACACCCTCAACCAGAGCCTGGAGAAGGCCGGCCGCGTCGCGGACTTCATCGAGCTCGGTGAGCTGATGTGCATCGACGCCCTCAACCGGCGTGAGTCCTGCGGCGGCCACTTCCGTGCCGAGTCGCAGACCGAGGACGGCGAGGCGCTGCGTCACGACGACGAGTTCGCCTACGTCGCGGCGTGGGAGTGGGGCGGCGACTCGCTCGAGGGCGGCAAGCCGGTGCTGCACAAGGAAGACCTGATCTACACCGCCATCGAGATGAAGCAGCGGAGCTACAAGTGAGCGAAGGCACCATGAACCTGACCCTGAAGATCTGGCGTCAGGCCGGCCCGCAGGACAAGGGCGGTCTGCACACCTACCAGGTCGCCGGCATCTCTTCGGACATGAGCTTCCTCGAGATGCTCGACGTCCTCAACGAGCAGCTGAACGAGAAGGGCGAGGAGCCCATCGCGTTCGACCACGACTGCCGTGAGGGCATCTGCGGCACCTGCTCGCTCATGATCAACGGCCAGGCGCACGGCCCGGAGGTCACCACGACCTGCCAGCTGCACATGCGCTCGTTCGCCGACGGCGACACGATCACGGTCGAGCCGTGGCGCGCCGGCCCGTTCCCGGTGATCAAGGACCTGATCGTCGACCGCTCCGCGTTCGACCGGATCATCCAGTCCGGCGGCTACATCTCGGCCAACACCGGCTCGGCGCCCGAGGCGAACTCCGTGCCGGCTCCCCGCGACAAGGCGATGCGCGCGTTCAACGTGGCGACCTGCATCGCCTGCGGTGCGTGCGTCGCGGCGTGCCCCAACGGCTCCGCGTCGCTGTTCGTCGGCGCGAAGATCACCCACCTCGGCGAGCTCCCCCAGGGCCAGCCGGAGCGCTACACCCGCGTGGTGGACATGGTCGGCCAGGCCGACGTCGAGGGCTTCGGCGGCTGCACCAACATCGGCGAGTGCGCGGCGGCGTGCCCCAAGGAGATCCCGCTCGACGTGATCTCCCAGCTGAACAAGGACCTGCGCACCGCGCTCAAGAGCGGTCACTGATCCTCAGCACTGATCCACGGCAACGACGACACCGCCCCGGCTCCGATGGAGCCGGGGCGGTGTCGTTCTCCCTCGGCGGCCGTCGGGGCCGGGGTCGGGTGCGGCGAGGTGGGCCCGGTCAGTCCCCGGGGCCCGCGTCGCCGGGACCGACCCGGCGCGACCACAGCAGCAGCCCGCCGGCGAGGAGGAACAGGACGGCACCGACGCCGACCTGCACCTGGGTCAGGCTGACGCCACCCCCGTCGGTGCCGGAGCGGCTCGAGGCCTTGTCGGAGGACGTGCCGGAGGAGGTGTCGCCGGCCTGCTCGGAGGCCGCCTCGGGGGCGCCGGTCCCGGCGTCGCCGGCGTCCTGGCCGGGGGGGACGTAGGGCTCCTCCAGCGGGCCGTCGCCGACGACGAAGACGAGCCGGCCGGAGACCGGGTGCCCGTCCGCGGACACCGCCCGGAACGCCAGCCCGTAGGTGCCTTCGGCGCCCGCCCCGCTCAACGCGATCGAGACCCGCGTGTCGGCCACGGCCGCCTCGCCCTGCTGCACCTGCGTGCCGTCCGGGGCGGTCACCACGACGTACGCCGGGGCGCTCATCGGCTCGCTGAACTCGAGGCGGACCTGGGCCGGCAGCGTGTCGAGGCGCGTCCCGTCGGCGGGGTCGGCGGAGACCAGGGAGGCGTGCGCCGAGGCGGGCGGCTGCCAGGCCAGGGCACCGAGCAGCCCGAGAGCCACGGCGAGCAGCGCCACGAGGGTCCGGGCGATCACGGCTGCTCCCCCGTGCCCTCGAGCAGCGCCTGGCCCACGTAGCCGCCCTCAGCCGCCGCCGGCGGTACGGCGTACACGGCGGAGCCGATCGTCACGATCCAGTCGTTGAGCCGGTCCACCTCGTCCATCCGTTGCTGCACCGGCACGAACTGGCGGGCGGGGTCGGCGGCGAAGGCGAGGAACAGCAGGCCGCTGTCCTCGCCGGAGGAGCGGGTGTCGTCCGGCTCGGTGTAGTTGTAGGAGCGGCGCAGGAACCGTTCTTCCGGCGTGGTGTGCCGGACCCGGGCGATGTGGCTGGCCGGGTCGATGACGGGGAAGCCGAACCGGTCCGTGGCCTCGAAGTCGGGCTCGTCGAACTCGGCCTCGCCGGTCAACGGGGCACCGGTGTCGAGGCGTCGTCCGACCACGGCCTCACGCCCGACCCGGTCGACGCGGTCCCAGCGCTCCAGCTGCATCCGGATGCGTCGTACGACCAGGAAGGTGCCGCCGGCGAACGCCTCCGGTCCGCTCGTCCCGTCGGCCCACACCAGGGGGGCGAAGTCGGGCTCGGCCTCGGCGAGGTTGACGGTGCCGTCGACCTGGCCCATCAGGTTCCGCATCGTGGTGCCCTGCGACAGGGTGCCGCGGGCGTTGCGGAAGCCCTGCTGGATCCAGCGGACGTCAGCGAAGGCGCGGGCGTCCTTGACCAGCATCCGACGGGCGTGGGCCAGGGTGAGCGGGTCGTCGCAGCAGATCTGCGCGACGACGTCGCTCTGGCCCCACTCCGGCCGCAGCCGGTCACGGCTGAACTCGGGCAGCTCGGCCAGGGCGGGACGCCGGGAGGCGGGCACCAGGTCGCGCAGCACCCGCGGGCCGAAGCCGAAGGTGACGGTGAGCCGTGAGGGGTGGGCGGCGAGCTCCGGCTCGGTGTCGGCGAGCGCGCCCTCGCCCTGGCCGAGCCGGCGGGCGTCGTCGCTGAGCAGACGCATCATCCGGGCCAGGTGCTCGACGGTGGCGTCCTCGTGCAGGTCCCAGCCGACGAGCGCGAGGTGGGCCTGGGGCGGGGTCACGACGCCCGGCTGGTGGTTGCCCTCCGGCGGCACGGTCTCGGCGCCCGGGGACGGTGCGATCACGGTGGGGGCGGCGACGCTGCCCGACGCGCTGCCCGACGCGCTGTCCGCGCTCGCGGAGCCCGCCACGAGCGCGGAGGTGCTCCAGCCCGCACCGGCGCCACCGAAGGCGGCAGCACCGGTGCGCAGGAGACGTCGGCGGTCCCACCGGGGACCCCCGGTCATGAGCCGTGTCCGCCGTCCTCGGTGTGACCGGCGTCGTGGCCGTTCTGGTACTTCTCGTCGGCGCCGTCGAAGGGCTTCACGGTGGACTCGACCTCGGTGGTGGAGCCGTCGTCGAGGGTGAGCGTGAGGGTCACCGTCGTGCCGGGCTCCAGCGCGCGGGTCAGCTTCATCAGCATGATGTGGGCCCCGCCCGGGGCGAGCTCGAGCGTGCCGCCGGCGGGGACGACGAATCCGCCGTCCTTGGCCTGCATCGCCACCGAGCCGTCGGCGTTCTCGACCGTCTCGTGCAGCTCGGCGCGAGCCGCGACGTCGCTGGCGACGTCGGTGACGGTGACGTCCTCGGCACCGGTGTTGACGAGCGTGCCGAACGCCGCCGTCATGCCGCGGTCGGCGGCCTTCACCCACGGGTCGCTCACGCTCAGCACGGCGGCGCCGTCGGCACCGTCGGTGGAGGAGCGCTCCCTGGCGCTGGGGCTGCTCGAGGTGTCGGCACCGGCCTTGTCGTCGTTCTCGGTGCCGCAGGCGGCGAGTGCCGGGACCAGCGCGGCCACGAGCGCCGCGGTGGTCAGGGTCTTCCTCGCGCCGGCCATGCGGCGGGGGGTGGTGGTCATCGAACCGTCCGTTCTGCTGGGCGCGCACGGGCGCGCGCGTGGGAGGAGGCGCACGCGCACCTCCTCCGGCTCACACCCGGTGTGGAGCCTCAGTGCGCGGCGCAGGTCGCGGGTCGCGCGGCGCGCGGCGGCCCGCGGGCCGCGAGCACGCGGTACGCGACCTGGCTGGCGCGCCGGTGGACCCGGGTCAGGAGCCGGGGGCGGTGGCGCACCGGCACCGCGAGCACGCGCGGCAGGACCGGCAGCAGCCGTCCCACCAGGACCCTGACGAGCCCGAGCAGGACACGGTCGAGACCGGCGGCCACGGCGACGGTGATCGCGGCGACCGCCAGGTGCAGGGCCACCAGCCGCGGCTCGATACCGAGCGCGGCGGGGAGCGCGGCGGGGACCGAGCCGGCAGCGCTGCCGGCCCCTGCGGCCGCGTCGGGATCGGGTGGGCCGGGCAGCAGGTGGGCGTGCCCGGCCGGGCTCGACGACATCATCAGGCACAGGTGCCCGACGACCTGGGCGACGAGGGCGACCGCGACCAGCCGGGGCAGGTCGGTGGTGTCGTGCCGGGCCAGCAGGACGGCCAGCGGCACCGTCACGGCGAGGACGACCAGGCCGGAGACCAGCTCGACGTCGCCGCCGCCGGCGACGTGCGCGACCAGCGCACCGAACGAGGCGACGAGACCGGCCGCGATGCCCCGGTCGCGGCGAGCACGCAGCCCGGCGGCGGGGACGGCGACGGTCATCACTCGCTCCTTGATCGGGCAGCGCTGGGCTCGGCTGGCCGCTGCCCCCATGGTAGGCGGTGGCGCCGCTCGCGCGGCTATCGCCGGTTGGCCCGCAGCGCCTTCCAGCCCAGCGAGCCCAGCACGGCGGCGATCGCGAAGTTGACCACGATCAGCACGGTGTGGGCCACCCAGTAGCCGGTCGCCCGCTCCTCACCGGAGCTGTAGGCGGAGTACAGGTTGCGGGCGAAGTTGCCGAACGAGAAGACGTTCCAGGCCGCGACGGCCAGGAGCAGGATCGCGTGCTTGCGCTCGAACTTCATCGGGTTCCTTTCGTGGACGTGCGTGCTGGCGGGGCGGGGCTCACCCGAGCGCGAACGTGCGCCGGGAGACCCACCCCTGCTCGTCGTCGTGGACGTAGAGGTGGAAGTCGGTGACCTCGAAGCGGCACTCGAACCCCGCCAGGTCGTCGAAGGCCCGGTCCAGGGTCGGGTCGTCGAGGTGGTGGGCGATGGTGACGTGCGGGTGGTAGGGGAAGTCCAGGTCGACGGCCAGCGGCCCGCGTCGTACGGCGTCGGCGAGCTGCTCGACGTGGGAGATGCCCTCGACCAGGCTGACGAACACCACCGGGGAGACCGGGCGGAAGGTCGCCGTGCCGCGCAGGTGCACGCCGAAGGAGGACACCACGGTGCCCGCGGCCTCCAGGTGTGCCTCGATGTCGGCGAGGTCGCCGGAGACCTCCAGCGGCGGGATCAGCGTGACGTGGCTGGGCACCCCGGCGGCCGTCGGGTCGCCGATGCTCTGCCGGTAGTCGTAGAGCTCACTGGCCCACGGCTCCGGGATCGCGATCGCGACGCCGATGACCGGCATCAGGAACCAGCCACCGGCGGCTTCGCTGCGGGCGGGGCGACGAAGCCGACCCGCTGGTAGACGTCGCGCAGCGTGGCCTCGGCCACCTCGCGGGCGGTGGCGGCGCCCTGGGCGAGCACCTGGGTCAGGTAGCTCTGGTCGTCGAGGAGCTCGAGCGTCCGGTCCCGGAACGGCGTCACGAAGCCCACGACGATCTCGGCGAGGTCCTTCTTCAGGTCGCCGTACATCCTGCCGGCGTACTGCTCCTCCAACGCCTGCACCGACTCGCCGGTGAGCGCGGAGTAGATGGTGAGCAGGTTGCTCACCCCCGGCTTGGTCTCGGGGTCGAAACGGACGACGGCCTCGGAGTCGGTCACCGCCGAGCGGATCTTCTTGGCGCTGACCTTGGGGTCGTCCAGCATCTCGATGATGCCGGACGGCGAGGACGCCGACTTCGACATCTTCGACGTCGGGTCCTGCAGGTCCGCGATCTTGCCGGTGGCCTTGAGGATGTAGGGCTCGGGCAGCCGGAAGGTCTTCTTGTAGCGGCTGTTGAACCGCTGCGCGAGGTCGCGGGTCAGCTCGAGGTGCTGGCGCTGGTCCTCGCCCACCGGCACGTAGTGCGGCCGGTACAGCAGGATGTCGGCGGCCTGCAGGATCGGGTAGGTGAACAGCCCGACGCTGGCCGCGCCCTCGCCACCCTTGGCGGACTTGTCCTTGAACTGCGTCATGCGCCGGGCCTCGCCGAAGCCGGTGAGGCAGTTGAACACCCACGCCAGCTGGGCGTGCTCGGGCACGTGGCTCTGCACGAAGATCGCGCTGCGGGCCGGGTCGATGCCCATCGCGATCAGCTGTGCTGCTGCCCGCAGGGTCCGTTCGCGCAGCACCTTCGGGTCCTGCTCGACGGTGATCGCGTGCAGGTCGGCGATGAAGAAGAACGGCTGGTGGTCGCGCTGCAGGTCCACCCACTGCCGGGTCGCACCGAGGTAGTTGCCGAAGTGGAAGGAGTCCGACGTCGGCTGGATCCCCGACAACACCCGCGGACGGGCACCGGAGGCGGGTACGGCGGGCTGTGCGGTCTCCGGCACGGGAGGGTGCGCGGTGGTGGCGGACATGGGCGTCATTGTTTCACCCCCCTCCCGCGGCGACCCACTCGCCGCCTCACCGCGCTCAGCCGGCGGTGACCGGGGTCGCGGCGCGCCGGTGGACCAGCGCGGAGACCACCAGGATGACGACGCCCAGGGTGGCCAGGCCCGCGCCGGCCAACGCCGGAGCGCGGTAGCCGTACCCGGCGGTGATCACGACGCCGCCGATCCAGGCGCCGAGGGCGTTGGCGATGTTGAGCGAGGCATGGTTCATCGCCGCGCCGAGGGTGACCGCACCGCCGGCCACGTCCATCAGCCGCAGCTGCAGGTTGACCACGAGCACCGAGCCGGCGGTGGTCACGCAGAAGGCGACGGGAAGCAGCGCCCAGCCGCCCGGAGCGGCGAGGTAGTAGAGCAGCATCAGCCCGATACCGGCGACGCCGGAGAGCAGCAGGCTGCGGAAGACCGACCAGGCCGCGAGCTCGCCGGCCAGCCACGTGCCGAAGACCATGCCCAGGCCGAGCGCGAGGACGAAGACCGGCACGGTGCCCTTGTCCAGGCCGCCGACCGCGGTGACGGTCTTGGCGATGTAGGAGTAGACGGCGAACATCCCGCCGAAGCCGACCGCGCCCACCGCCATCGTGAGCCAGACCTGCAGGCTGGTGAAGAACTCGCGCGCCTCCCGGCGGCCGCTGGCCTCCGGATCGCCGGGGATCGAGGGCACCACGGCCAGCACCATCGCGGCGGTGGCCAGGGCGAGCAGCCCGCCGAGCAGGTACGTCGAGCGCCAGCCGACCTGCTGGCCCAGGAACGTGGCCAGCGGCACACCCACCACGTTGGCCACCGACAGGCCGAGCATCACCGCGGCGATCGCGCGACCGCGCCGGGCGGGTGCGACGAGGCTGGCCGCGACCAGGCTGGCGACCCCGAAGTAGGCGCCGTGCGGCAGGCCGTCGAGGAACCGTGCGGCGGCGAGCACCTCGTAGCTGGGTGCGGCGGCGGAGAGCAGGTTGAAGGCGGCGTAGGCGCCCATCAGGCCCACCAGCATCGCGCGGCGCGGCAGGGCGGCGCCGAAGAAGGCGAGGATCGGCACCCCGACCACCACGCCGAGCGCGTAGGCGGAGATGACGTGGCCGGCGGCCGGGACCGAGACGTCGACGCCGTCGGCGATCTCCGGCAGAACGCCCATGGTCATGAACTCGGTGGTGCCGATGGTGAAGCCGCCGACCGCGAGGGCGAGGATCGCGAGTGCGGGTCGCGGGTGGGAGACCATCGCCGCCTCCTCCGAGTCGGGGCCGGTGGTGGTCGCAGAGGTCACGGGAGGCAAGAACGCCCTGCGCCCCGGGCGGTATTCCGGCCGGGGCGCGGGGCGTTCGTCACAGACCGGCGCGAAGCGCCGGGCCAGGGTGTCGTGCGAGTCGGGTCAGCTCTTGTCGCCCGTGGCCTCGCGGGCCACGTTCTGCCGGGCGGCGCGGGCCTCGTAGGCGGCCCGGGCGGAGAAGTCGGTGCCGCTGAGCACCTCGTCGGCCTTCATCGCCTTGGTGATCGCGTCCTGCACGGCGCGGGGCAGGGCCAGCGTGGGCTTCGACAGCGCCTGGCCCCAGCGCGGCACCCACAGCTCGGCGCGCGGCTTCTTCACGGCGGAGTCGATCACCTCGGCGACGTCCTCGGCGGTGACCTTCTTGACGCCGCGGGCCGCCGGCACGCCGACCGCCAGCTCGGTGTTCACCACGCTGGGCAACACCATGGTGACGTCGACGCCCTGGGGCGCCAGTTCCTGGCGGGTGGCCTCGGAGAAGCCGACCACGGCGAACTTCGACGCCGAGTACGTCGCCCCGTTCGCCAGCGCGACCCGGCCGACCGCCGAGGCGACGTTGACGATGTGGCCGCGCCCGCGCGCGACCATGCCGGGTGCCACCGCCTTGGTGCCGAAGATGACGCCGTGCACGTTGACGTCGATGATCGACCGGGCGGTGGCGTGGGACTCCTCCAGCACCGGGCCCAGCGGCATGATCCCGGCGTTGTTGACCAGCACGTCCCAGGGGCCGAGGTGGTCGACCGCGGCCAGGAAGGCGGTCCAGGAGTCGGGGTCGGTGACGTCGAGCGGCGCCGCGGCCACCTTGTCGTCGTACTGCGCGGCGACCTCGGCGGCGAGGTCCCCGTCCAGGTCGCCCACCGCGACCTTCGCACCCTGACGCGCGAAGAGGTCGACGGTGGCACGGCCGATGCCGCGGGCACCGCCGGTGACGATGATGGACAGGCCGTTGATGGAGCGGCTCACGAGGGGTTCCTCTCGGTTCTCCCGGCGGGCGGGCCGGGTGGGTGTGGGGGTGGATCGTCACGGAGCGTCGTGCTGCTCCGGGGTGCTGCTCGTGCTCAGAGAGGCGCGATGTCGATGGGCTGGCCGTCCTTGGGGTAGGGCAGCGAGTGGTTGTCCAGCGGGGCGACGTACGACGGGTCGACGTGCCAGCGCCGGGTGCGCAGCAGGTGGTGCAGGATCGTCTTCACCTCGGCGCCGGCGAAGTGCAGGCCGATGCACTTGTGCACTCCCCCGCCGAACGGCGCCCACGCGTAGCGGTGGGACTTGTCCTCGCGGCGCTCGGGGCCGAACCGCTCGGGGTCGAAGCGGGTCGGGTCGCTCCACAGCTCGGGCATCAGGTGGTTGAACTGCACGCCGACCGCGAGCGGGGTGCCGGCGGGCAGCCGCACCCCCTGCACCACGGTCTCCTTGACCGTCTGGCGCGCCATCGCGGGCACCGGCGCGCGCAGCCGCAGCGCCTCCTTCATCACCATGTCCAGCGAGGTCAGGCCCTCCAGCTCGGCCAGCCCGGGGGCATCGCCCAGCGCCATCGACTCCTCGCGGCAGCGCTCCTGCCACTCGGGGTGCTGGCCGAGGAGCTGCAGCATCGTCGAGGTGGTGATCGTGGAGGTGTCGTGGGCGGCCATCATCAAGAAGATCATGTGGTTGACGACGTCGTCGTCGCTGAAGCGATCGCCGTCGGCGTCCTCGATGTGGCACAGCACGGAGAACAGGTCGTCGCCGGGATCGGCCCGCTTGGCCGGCAGGTAGTGGCGCAGGAAGTCCTCGAGCACCCGGCGGCCGCGGTAGGCCCGGCCCCAGCGCGTGAACGGCACGTCGGCGCGGACGACGCCCGCAGCGGCCTGCACGCACGCGATGAAGGCGCGGTTGACCCGGTCCATCTCGCCGGGCGTGGTGTCGGCGGCGCCGCCCATGAAGATGTCCGCCGCGACGTCGAGGGTGAGCTGCTTGAGCGCGGGGTAGCAGGCGAAGCCCTCCTGCGCGGGCCACCGGGCCAGGCCCCGGGCGATCGAGGGGTGCATCAGCTCGGCGTAGCGGGTGAGCCGGTCGCGGGTGAACGCCTCCTGCATGATCCGCCGGTGCCCGTGGTGCTCGGAGCCGTCGAGCAGCATGAGCCCGCGGTTGAAGAACGGGCCCACCATGGCGCCCCAGGCGGGCTCGTTGACGAACGCCTTGTCGGCGTTGCGCAGGGCGTCGCCGACGGCATCGGGGCCGAGCAGCATCACGTAGGTCTTGCCGAGGAAGGGCAGCGGGGAGACCGGACCGTAGGTGTCCCACTGGTGCTGCATGAGCGCGACCGGGTCCCGCGCGTAGTCCAGCCCACGGCCGAGCAGCGGCCATCCTCGGTCGCCGGAGACCAGGTCGGGCAGGGGACGGACAGCTTGATCGGTGCTCATCTTCGAACTCCTTCGCGTGGCGGAGGACACAAGACTGATTCAGGAAGGACGCTCTGTCAACCTTCTGTTTCGCCGTTGGTTACGGCAGGCTGGGGGCATGGCAGTGCAATCCGGGATCTACAAGGGGGTCAGCGCCGCCGACCGCGCGGCGGAGCGCCGCAGCCGGTTGCTGGAGGCGACGTTGTCGGTGTGGGCCGACCCCGGCACCCGGACCACGATGACCGCGGTGTGCGCGGCCGCGGGCCTCACCGAGCGCTACTTCTACGAGAGCTTCAAGAACCTCGACGAGGCGCAGTCCGCGCTGTTGGAGGCCGTGGCGGTCGAGATCGAGACCACCACCCTCGCTGCGGCGGAGGCCGCCGGCGCCGATCCCGCCGCCCGGATCCACGCGGCCATCACCGCCCTGGTGGAGCTGCTCACCGCGGATCCCCGCAAGGGACGGGTCGCGATCATCGAGGCCGGCACGATGCCGGCGCTGCGCGGACGCCGTACCGAGCTGCTGCGGCACTTCGCCCACCTGGCCGCCGCCGAGGCGCACGAGGGCGGGTTGCCGCGCCGCGACCGCCAGGACGAGCTGGCCGGCCTGCTGTTCATCGGCGGCATGGCCGAGGTGGTCACCGCCTGGCTCGACGGCGTGCTCGACGCGACGCCCGAGGAGATCGTGCAGACCGCGAGCCGCAGCTTCCTGGGGCTCTACGGCTGAGGCCGCTCAGCCGGCCAGGTGGCCCCAGCGGGCAGCGAGCTCGGCCCAGGGACCGACCGCGGCCAGCCGGCCCTCGACGAGCACCACGACCCGGTCCGCCTGCTCGAGGGCGGCGCGCTTCGACGTGGCGCCGACCACGGTGACCTGCTGCTCGCGCAGCGCCGCCCACAGCTCGATCTCGGTGGCGGCGTCCAGGGCACTGGAGACGTCGTCGGCCAACAACAGCTCGGGGTCGACCGCCAGCGCCCGGGCCAGCGCCAGGCGCTGCACCTGGCCTCCGGAGAGCCTGACGCCGCGGTGCCCGACCAGCGCGTGCGGACCGCCCGCCTCGGCCACGTCCTGCCCCAGCCGCGCGGAGGCCAGCGGCCGATCGAGCTCGCGGAGGTGGCCGAGCTGGACGTTGTCGGCGAAGGTGCCGGAGAGCACCCGGGGCACCTGGGCCACGTGGGCGACCTGGGCGGGGCGCAGGAAGGTCTCGGGGTCGGTCACCGGCCGGCCGTTCCAGCACAGCTCGCCGCGGTGCTCCACCAGCCCCGCCAGCGCGGACAGCAGGCTCGACTTGCCGGAGCCCACCTGGCCCAGCAGCAGCACCAGCTCACCGCGCGCCAGGTCGAGGTCGACGCCCTCGACCCCGACGGTGCCGTCGTCGTGCACCGCGGCGAACCCGCGCAGCCGCAGGTGCTGCAGCGGCGATCGCTGCGGGGCCACCGGCTCCGGAGCGGCCCCGGTGACCAGGTCGACGCCGGGCGGCATCGTCATCAGGTCCACGCCGCCGGCCAGTCGGGCGGTCTCCGTCTGCCAGGCCCGCGTGCCGGGCGCCTCGGTGACCACCGCCCCGGCTACGCGGCCGTACCAGTCGAACCCGTTGACCGCGGTGGAGACCAGCACGGCGGTGGCCAGGCCCCACACGTCGAGGAAGTACAGCGCCCAGGCGGCGACGGCGCCGAGCTGCACCATCACCATCGGCACGCCGTCGAGGACGGCCTGCACCCGGTGCTCGAAGACCGCGGCCTCGACCCGCCCGCCGTCGACCCGGCGCAGGTGGGCGTGGACCTGCGGGGTCCGCCCGGCCAGCTTCACCGTGCGGGCCGACTCGACCGCGGACACCACCGCGCGGCCGAACCGGGCGCGGGCGGTGGAGGAGCGGGTCGCGGAGCGACCTGCGATCGGACGGCCGATCGACGAGGCGAGCGCGCTGGCGGCCATCACCGCCAGCAGCACGGCACCGGCCAGCCAGCTGCCGCCCGCCACCATGGTGAGGCCGGCGATGATGAGTCCGTTGGTCACGTCGACCCAGCGGTCGGCGTAGCGGGCGAAGCGGTCGGCGTCCATCGCCCGGGCGACGACCTCCCCCGGCGGCGTGCGCGGCAGCCGGCGGTCCCGGACCTGGCCGAGCAGCACCGACATCCGCACGCGCAGCAGCACCTCGACCCACCAGCGGGGGTAGCGCCGGATCGCATCCGCCAGCAGCGGCGGCGCGCACAGCAGCGCCAGCACCATCACCACGAGCAGCCCGGTGGTGGGCTCGCCCCGGCCGATGCGCTCGACGACCTGGCCCCACAGGTAGCCGGTCACCGCGCCCAGCGGCGCGAGGAGGCTGGCGGCCAGGAACACCACGACCGACCAGGCCCCCCACCGCGGACGGACCCACAGTGCGTGCCAGATGCCGCGGGCCAGGCTCGGGCCCGAGCCGACCTCGGGGCGCTCCGGGGGCTCGCCGACCCGACGGCGGCCGCCGATGCCGGGCGCGGGCGTCTCCTGCGTCACCGAGGGCAGCTCCGCAAGGGTCTCCAGCGGTACGTCCCGGCGCTCTCCGCCGGCCAGCAGCAGCCGGCGGAACGGGCCGTCGCACTCGGCGAGCTCGGCGCGCGGGCCGTGCTGGACCACGCGGCCGTGGTCGAGCACGGCGACGGTGTCGGCACGCTCGATGGTGCTGAGCCGGTGGGCGACGAGCACCCCGGTACGCCCGGACAGCAGCCGGTCGGCGGCGGCCACGACCCGCGCCTCGGTGACCGGGTCCATCCGGGCGGTGGCCTCGTCCAGCACCACCACCTGCACGTGGCGCACCAGCAGCCGGGCGAAGGCGACCAGCTGCTCCTCGCCGGCCGACAGCGTGGTGCCGCCGGGCCCGAGCAGCGTGTCCAGCCCGTCGGGCAGGCCCGCCACCCAGTCGAGCAGGCCCAGCTCGGCCACCGCGGCGGCGACCTCGGTCCGCGGGATGTCGGCGAAGAGCGCGATGTTCTCGGCCAGGGTGCCGGCGAGGATCTCGGTGCGCTGGGTGACCACGCCGACCCGGCGCCGCAGCTCGTGCAGGTCCAGGGCGGTGATGTCGGCCCCGCCCAGGAAGATCGTGCCCGGCGGCGGCTCCGCGGCCCGCGACAGCAACGCGGCCAACGTGGACTTCCCGGATCCAGTGCGCCCCACCAGCGCGAGCGTCTGCCCCGCAGGCAGGTGCAGGTCGACGTCGCACAGCGCGAAGTCGCCGTCGGCGTAGCTGAAGTCCAGCTCGCGGATGCGCAGGTCCAGCGCGCCAGGCGGCACCGGGTCGCCCCCCAGCGGCTCGGCCTCCACGGCGAGCAGCTGGCGCAGCCGGATGACCGCACCCATCCCCGCCTGGATCTCGGGCAGCTGGTGGCTCAGGTTGCTGAGCTGGCCGACGAAGATGGTGGTGATCAGGAACAGCGTGACCAGCCCGGCCACGTCGAGCCCGCCGCCGCTGACCATCGCCACCCCGCCGAGCGCGACCGCCGCGAGCAGGCCGTGCAGCAGCCAGCCGACCTGCATCGCCAGGCGCCCCTCGAGCGTCACGACGTCGAGGAAGCGTGCGTGCGCCTTCGCGGACAGCTCCGCGAGGCGTCGTACGACGAACGCGCGGCCGCCGCTGGTGCGCAGGTCGTCGCGGCCGGTGACGCCCTCCTCCAGCGCGGCGGCGTGGTCGGTCCAGACCGCCTCCTCGATCACCTTGCGACGGGCGATCTCCCCCAGCGCCGGACGCATCACCGCGACGGTGAGCAGGCCGACCACGGGGAACAGCACGAACGCCGGCCACCAGGTCACCCCGGCCACCACCCACATCGGCAGCGCCCCGAAGAGGGTCCGCATGGCCGTCCAGATCTGCTGGCGCAGCAGGGTCCCGACCTCGTGGGTGTCGTCGTCGACCCGGTCCAGGATCTCGCCGACCGCCTGCTCGGTCAGGTGCGCCAGGGGCTGCTGCAGCGCGGCGCTGAGCAGGTCGCCGCGCAGCCGGCCCTCGGCCCGGTCGACGACCCCGGCCCAGAACACCCGGCCGACCGTGTCGACGACCGCGGCGCCGACCACGCACAGCGCGAACCAGCCGAGCAGGGCGGAGCTCGGTTGCTCGGCGATCCGGCCGGCGAAGATGCTGCCCACGGCGGTGCCGAGCGCGGCCAGCGCGACCGCCGCGACGGCGACGACGGCCGCCCGACCGCGCAGCCGTCGCCAGTCGACCTGGCGCGCGGGACCGGCACCGAGGTGCGCCGGTGCCTCGGTGGCGGTACGGCGGCTCAGCATCTCGGTCATGGTTCTCCAGGCTAGGCATCCAGGGGGCCGGGCGCCTCCGAATATTCTGCTGCCTTCCGGCCCCGTTCGCCGAAACCGTTGCGGCAAAAGGCAGGGCTCCCGGGGTGATCTCTCACCCCGGGAGCCCGGTGCCTCAGCGCGGTCGAGCCGCGCCGCGTCGGGTCAGAACCCGGCGAGCGTCTCGTTCAGCGTGGCGCTCGGCCGCATCACGGCCGAGGTCTTCTCGGCGTCGGGGCGGTAGTAGCCACCGATGTCGGCGGGCTTGCCCTGGACCGCGATCAGCTCCTCGGCGATCTTGTCCTCGTTGGCGCGCAGCTTCTCCGCGAGCGGCTTGAACGCGGCCGCCAGCTCGGCGTCCTCGGTCTGCGTCGCGAGCTCCTCGGCCCAGTAGAGGGCGAGGTAGAAGTGCGAGCCGCGGTTGTCGGTCGTGCCCAGCTTGCGGCCCGGGGAGCGGTCCTCGTTGAGGAACGTGCCGGTCGCCCGGTCGAGGGCGTCGGCGAGGACCGTCGCGGCGGGCGCGCCGGCCTGCTCGGCGTACTTCTCCAGCGCGGGCACCAGGGCGAAGAACTCGCCCAGGCTGTCCCAGCGCAGGTAGTTCTCCTCCACCAGCTGCTGCACGTGCTTGGGGGCCGAGCCGCCCGCGCCGGTCTCGAACAGGCCGCCGCCGGCGATCAGCGGGACGATCGAGAGCATCTTCGCCGACGTGCCGACCTCGAGGATCGGGAACAGGTCGGTGTTGTAGTCGCGCAGCACGTTGCCGGTCACCGAGATGGTGTCCAGGCCCCGGCGCATCCGCTCCAGCGAGTAGGCGGTGGCCTCGTCGGGGCTGAGGATCTCGATCTCCAGGCCGTCGGTGTCGTGGTCGGCCAGGTAGGTCCGGACCTTCTTGATCAGCTCGGCGTCGTGGGCGCGGGACTCGTTGAGCCAGAACACCGCCGGGGTCTGCGAGGCGCGGGCCCGGTTGACGGCCAGCTTCACCCAGTCCTGGATCGGGACGTCCTTGGTCTGGCAGGCGCGCCAGATGTCGCCGGCCTCGACGTCGTGCTCGATCAGCACGTCGCCGTTGGAGGCCAGCACCCGGACGGTGCCCGCGGCGGGGATCTCGAAGGTCTTGTCGTGCGAGCCGTACTCCTCGGCCGCCTGCGCCATCAGGCCGACGTTGGAGACGCTGCCGATGGTGGCGGGGTCGAGCGGGCCGTGGGCCTTCACGTCGTCGAAGACGGTCTTGTAGACGCCGGCGTAGGAGGAGTCCGGGATGACGGCGAGGGTGTCGTCCTCGCCACCGTCGGCACCCCACAGCTTGCCGCCGTTGCGGATCAGCGCCGGGATCGAGGCGTCGATGATGACGTCGCTGGGCACGTGCAGGTTGGTGATGCCCTTGTCGGAGTTGACGTAGGACACCCGCGGGCCCTCGGCCAGCGCGGCGTCGAAGGCGGCCTTGATCTCGGCGCCGTTCGGCAGCGCGTCGAGGCCGGACAGGATGGCGCCGAGGCCGTCGTTGGCGGACAGCCCGGCCGCGGCCAGGTCGTCGCCGTACTTGGCGAAGACGTCGGCGAAGAAGGCCTTGACCACGTGGCCGAAGATGATCGGGTCGGAGACCTTCATCATCGTGGCCTTGAGGTGGACCGAGAAGAGCACGTCCTCGGCCTTGGCCTTGGCGATCGCGTTGCGCAGGAAGGCGTGCAGGTGCGCGACCTCCATCTTGGTCGCGTCGACGATCTCGCCGGCCAGCACCTTCAGGCCGTCCTTGAGCACGACGGTCTCGCCGTCGGCCTTCTCCAGCACGATCGACAAGGTGTCGTCGGCGGCCAGGGTCACGGACTTCTCGTTGCTGGCGAAGTCGTGGTCGCCCATGGTGGCGACGTCGGTCTTGGAGCCCTCACCGAACGGCTTGTTGCGGTGCGGGTGCGTCTTGGCGTAGTTCTTCACCGAGGCGGGGGCGCGCCGGTCGGAGTTGCCCTCGCGCAGGACCGGGTTGACCGCGGAGCCCTTGACCTTGTCGTACTTGGCCCGGATCTCCTTCTCCTCCTCGGTCTTCGGCGACTCCGGGTAGTCCGGCACGTCGAAGCCCTGGGCCTGCAGCTCCTTGATCGCGGCCTTCAGCTGCGGGATCGAGGCGGAGATGTTGGGCAGCTTGATGATGTTCGCCTCGGGCGTCTTGGCCAGCGCGCCGAGCTCGGCCAGCGCGTCGTCGGCGAGGCCGAACTGCGCGAGGATGCGCGCCGCGACGGAGATGTCGCGGGTCTCGATCGCGACGCCGGCCTTGGCCGCGAAGGCCTCGACGATCGGCAGGAAGGAGTACGTCGCCAGCAGCGGCGCCTCGTCGGTGTGGGTGTAGATGATGCTCGACATGTTCGGGCGACGCCTCCTGAAGCGCTTCTCGGGGCCCACCTGGGCGGAGCACCCGTGCGTGTTGCGTGCGGATTCTGCAGATTGCTTGACATCAAGATATCCGACGGCTCGAGTCCGCCGAACCTCGGTGCTTCCACCCTCGCACCCGCTCCCCAACCGGGCAACGCCCCCGGCCCAACCCGGCCCCTGGGACCGGTGCGAGGACGTGACCGCGAGCTGCTCGGCTTGACCGACCGGGAAGTGGGCACTGGCTAGGGTGAAAGCACTTTGCCCGATCTCGTGGGACGAACCGAGGAGTACTGGACCGATGACCGAACCAGCAGCGACCGGCGCAACCGACGCCGGCGCCGACGTGAGCACCGACTCCGCCGCGGAGGCACCACCGACCCTGGTGCAGAAGATCGTCGCCGAGGCGATAGGAACCTTCATCCTGGTCTTCTTCGGATGCGGCTCAGCCGCCTTCCTGGCCGCGGCGACGTTCGACCGGGAGTTCAACGACACCGGCACGTTCAACCTGCTCAGCACGGCCTTCGCCTTCGGGCTCGCCGTGATGATCGCCGCCTACGCCTTCGGCCGGATCTCGGGCGGCCACTTCAACCCCGCCGTCTCCCTCGGCGCCGCCCTGGGCGGCCGGATGCCGTGGCGCGACTTCGGGATCTACGCCGGGGTCCAGGTGGCCGCGGCGCTCGTGGCCGCGTTCGCACTGCGCGTGCTGCTGCTGGGCTATGAGGACTTCGACGCCGGCAGGACGGGCCTGGGTGAGAACTTCTACGGCCGCGAGTCCGGCTACCCGGTCGAGTTCGCCTGGTGGTCGGCCTTCCTGCTCGAGGCGCTGCTCACCCTGGTCTTCGTGCTGGTGATCCTGGCGGTCACCGACGAGCGCAACCGTGCGATCGCGGCGCTGGCCCCGCTCACGATCGGCTTCGCGCTGACCTTCATCCACATCGTCGGCATCCCGGCCACGGGGACGTCGGTCAACCCGGCCCGCTCGATCGGCCCGGCCATCGCCAGCTTCGACGGCGACCACATCCTGCAGCTGTGGCTCTTCATCCTGGCGCCGCTGCTGGGCGGCGCGATCGCCGGCCTGGTCTACCCGCTCCTGTTCGGTCGTGACCGCGACCCGGTCCCCGGCTCCGGGCTGAGCGTGGGCATCGGCGGCTCCTCCTCCCCCGGCTTCACCCAGCAGTGGAACCAGGGCGCCGGCGGCCTGCCCGGCCACACCGGGCACGCGCACGCGGGCAGCCAGGAGCAGCCGATCATCCAGGACGGCTGGCAGTGGGACCCGGTCGCCGGGCAGTGGATCCCCGCGCAGCAGCCGCAGCCGCCGGCCGACCCCGGCCACGGCGGCCACCACCTCGGTGGCCAGCACACGGGCGGCCAGCACACGGGCGGCCAGCACACGGGCGGTCAGCACACGGGCGGTCAGCAGGGGTACGGCGCCCCCGGTGGCCAGGACGCGCCGCAGGGCGGCGTGGCCGGTCAGCCCGGCCAGGCGGGTCAGCCCGGCCAGGCGGGTCAGCCCGGTCAGCCGGGTCAGCCCGGTCAGGCGGGTCAGCCCGGTCAGCCGGGTCAGCCCGGTGGCTGGGCGCCGCCGCCGGACGAGCAGACCCAGGTCCGTCCGCCGCAGTAGTCCGTCCACCGCAGCAGGACGCAGCAGGACCCTCTCAGCGGGGCTCGTCGAACCTGACGAGCCCCGCTCGGCCTGTCCGGACCACACCGACCCCGCGAGCGTGCACGTCCGTGCGCACCCCGGCGGCGGTGCGGACCTCGATCTCCACGGTGTCGGAGTACTCGCCCGCCGGCACCCGGGCCACCTCGCCGCGGCCGCGCACGGTCGCGAGCGGACCATCAGAGGGGCCGTCGGAGGGGCCGTCGGACACGCTTCCTGAAGCCGCGGCGCCGGGCAGCAGCGCCATCCGGAAGCCGTCGCCCACGCGCGGGTCGGCCGGCATCGCCAGCCCGGCCTCCGCGCCGTCGACACCCGCGGTCCACTCCCCCGCCCGGCCCAGCCACCACACGTTGCCCGCACGGTCCTGGGCGAAGTGGTCGGTGACCTCGGTGCCGTCGGCGGCGCTGCGGGTCAGGCTCACCGTCCGCACCCCGGCGATCTCCGGTCCCACCGAGGCAGTCAGCACGAGCGCCGGCTCGGAGGTGGTCGGCCCGGAGGTGGTCGGTGCGGAGGCGGTCGGCCCAGAAGTGGTCGACTCCGTCGGGGCCGACGGGACGTCGTACTCCCACCGGGAGCCGGGAGCCAGCGGCAGCCACGGGTTGTCGACCTCGGCGACGAAGTCGTCCGCGGCCACGGTCGGGGTCGGGATCACCAGTCCGTCGACGCCGGTGGGCGGGCTGGGCGCCGAGGCGGAGCCGCACCCGGCGAGGGCGAGCACCGCGACGGCGGCGAGGAGCGAGCGGGCCGGGATCCACATGCGCCTCATCGTCTCGCACGTGCGTATCCCTCGCCGGGGTGCCCATCCGCTGCTAGCGTCCAAGGCGTCCGCCAGACCCCACTTAGGAGTGTCCTTGTGAGCACCACCCCGCTCAAGGTGGCCGTGACCGGTGCCGCCGGCCAGATCGGCTACAGCCTGCTCTTCCGCATCGCCAGCGGAGCCATCGCCGGCGACCGGCCCGTCGAGCTGCGTCTGCTCGAGATCGAGCCGGCCCTGAAGGCCCTGGAGGGCGTCGTCATGGAGCTCGACGACTGCGCGTTCCCGAACCTGGCCGGCGTCGAGATCGGCTCCGACCCGGAGAAGATCTTCGACGGCGTGAACCTGGCCCTGCTCGTCGGTGCGCGCCCGCGTGGGCCGGGCATGGAGCGCGGCGACCTGCTCTCGGCCAACGGGGCGATCTTCACCGCCCAGGGCAAGGCGCTGAACAAGGTGGCGGCCGACGACGTACGCATCGGGGTGACCGGCAACCCGGCGAACACCAATGCCCTGATCGCGGCGAGCAACGCCCCCGACATCCCCGCCCAGCGGTTCTCCGCGCTGACCCGGCTGGACCACAACCGGGCGATCTCGCAGCTGGCCGCCAAGACCGGCGCCGCCGTCACCGACATCAAGAAGATGACGATCTGGGGCAACCACTCCGCCACGCAGTACCCCGACCTCTTCCACGCCGAGGTCGCCGGACGCAACGCTGCCGAGGTGGTGGGCGACCAGGCCTGGATCGCCGACACCTTCATCCCGACGGTGGCCAAGCGCGGCGCGGCGATCATCGACGCCCGCGGCGCCTCCTCGGCCGCCTCTGCGGCGTCCGCGACCTGCGACGCCGCCCGCGACTGGCTGCACGGCACGCCGGCCGACGACTGGGTGTCCATGGCCGTCGTCTCCGACGGCTCCTACGGGGTGCCCGAGGGCCTGGTCTCCTCGTTCCCGGTCACCACCGACAACGGCGAGTGGAGCATCGTCGCCGGCTTGGAGATCGACGACTTCTCCCGCAGCCGGATCGACGCGTCGGTGGCCGAGCTGGCCGATGAGAAGGCCGCGGTCACCGAGCTCGGCCTGATCTGAGACATCGCCGGCCGGGGCCCGCGGGCGCGGGCGGGCTGAGGAGCGGGGGCTGCCGGGTCCGGCAGCCCCCGTCGTCGTACGACGCCACGGGCGTAGGACCAAGCAGCGCTCAGCACGCGTCGCCGCCGTCGGGCGCGGGGTGGCCGGGCTCCACCGACCGGTACCGGCCGTCGCCGCTGGTCAGGAGCACCAGCCCGCCGTGCACGAGGACCTCGAACCCGCGGTCGCCGGCGTACCACTCGGCGGGGATCCGGCCGAGCAGCTCGGTGCGTCCCTGCGGGGTGACCCGGGCGAAGGTGTGCGCCATCCCCACATCTGCGAGCTCCGTCACCACGGCCAGCACGCCGCGATCGTCGACACCGACCACGGCCTGGTCGACACTGCACTCCCACGGCTCCCGCCCGCTGCCGAGCTCGTACCCGCGCACCGGGGTGGCGCTCCACGGCGTCCCGAAGACCCCGAACAGGGTCGCGGCACCCGTGCCGATCAGCCACGCATCGTCCTCGTAATCGAGTGCGGAACCGGACCACAGGGTGGTCGGCGGCCCGGTCGCGGAGACGTACTCGCGCACCACGGTTCCTCTCCGTCCGCCTTCCTCGAGCACGAGCGGTGAGCTGTTCAGGACCTTCAGCCGGTCCAGGGTGCGGGTGCCCGGGCGGCGCCAGAGCACCTCACCGGAGTCCGCGTCGAAGACGACGAGCGTGCCCGGCGCACCATCCCCGCTCGTCCGCACCCACGCCACGATGCTCACACCGTCGGTGTCGACGGTGACCGCGCCACACCTCTGCGCGCCGAGGCCGGCCAACGGCGCGAGCTCGCGTCCGGTGGCGAGGTCGAAGCGCCACACCGTCTCGCAACGGTCGATCACCGTCACCGCACGCTCCCCCGCGGCCACGAGGGGCACCTGTGCGAGGCTCGCATCGAAGCCCGCCGTCACGCGCCACCGCTCGGCCCCGGTCCGGACGTCGAGGAGGAGGAGCTCGGAGCAGCTGGTTCCGGTGACGACGGCCAGGTAGGCGCTCGACGACCCGGCGTACGGCGTCGTGTCGGACACGCTGCAACGCCGGGGCAGCAAGCGCTCCCAGAGCCGGTCGCCGGTCCGGGCGTCCAGGCCGAGCACGTAGCGGACACCGACGAGCACTCCGATCCCCGCCCAGCTACGCAGGACCGGTGATCCTGCCTGGGTCGGCAGCGGTGTCTCGCCTGCGCCGGGCACGCTCACCTGCCAGCGGGACTCCGCCCACTCCCGCGGGTCCGTGACGGCCGCAGTGCCGGTGACCGGCGACAGGGCCGGCGGCCGCGGCGCGGTGCCGGACGGGCCGGGCGCGAAGGCCGCGACGACCGTCACGACGACCAGTGTCACGACGAGGGACAGGACGGCGGTGAGGGTGAGGGTGACTGCGAGAGGGAGTCGGCGCCCACGGGAGCCGGAGAGCGCTGGCACGTGGGGTGCCTTCCCCGCCGCCCCTGCCCGAAACGACAGGCGTGCCGAGGCGGCCGAACGTCAGACGGGCTGGTCGGGGATCGCGCCCGCGAGCACGAACAGGCTCACCCCGAACAGCAGCAGGGTGCAGACGTCGAACAGCCGGTGCCGCACCGCGAGCATGCCGGCGTCCTTCTCGGGCAGGGCGAGGCGCAGCACGGCGGCGATGCCGAGCGCGGCCGAGACGATGCGCACCCCCGCCCGCCAGTCCGAGAGCCCGGCGACGACGATCCCGACCAGGGTCAGCAGCAGGACGGCGAGGTAGCAGGCGCCGCCGATCGTCGAGGGGAGCCGGCGCCGCGGTGCGGGCGAGGGCGCAGCCGGCTGCTCCTCCCCCGCCGCACCCGGTCCGGGGGCCTGCTCGTTCAGCGTGCTGCCCCGCCGTCGGCGACCTTCTCGGCCATGGCGACCACGTTGGCCAAGAGCATCGCGCGCGTCATCGGGCCCACCCCGCCCGGGTTCGGCGAGACCCAGCCCGCCACGTCCCACACGTCGGCGGCGACGTCGCCGGCGATCTTGCCCTCGACCCGGCTCACACCGACGTCGAGCACGGCCGCGCCGGGCTTGACCATGTCGCCGGTGACGATGCCCGGGACGCCGGCCGCCGCCACCACGACGTCGGCCTGGCGCACGTGCGCGGCGAGGTCGCGGGTGCCGGTGTGGCACAGCGTGACGGTGGCGTTCTCCGAGCGACGGGTGAGCAGCAGCCCCAGCGGGCGGCCGACCGTCACCCCGCGACCGACCACGACCACCTCGGCGCCGGCGATCGGCACGTCGTGACGGCGGAGCAGCTCGACGATGCCGTACGGCGTGCACGGCAGGGGCGCCTCGTTGCCCAGCACCAGCCAGCCGAGGTTGGTGGGGTGCAGGCCGTCGGCGTCCTTGGCGGGGTCGATGAGGCCGAGCACCCGGTTCTCGTCGCGGCCGCGCGGGAGCGGCAGCTGCACGATGTAGCCGGTGCAGGACGGGTCGGCGTTGAGGCCGGCGACGGCCTCCTCGATCTCGGCCTGGGTGGCGGTCTCGGGCAGGTCGACGCGGATGGAGGCGATGCCGACCTCGGCGCAGTCCTTGTGCTTGCCGCCGACGTACCAGCGCGAGCCCGGGTCGTCACCGACCAGCACGGTCCCCAGGCCGGGAGTGATCCCCCGCTCCTGGAGCGCGGCGACGCGGACCTTGAGCTCGTCCTTGATCGCGGCGGCGGTGGCGTTGCCGTCGAGCTTGCGTGCAGTCACGGGGTGAATCCTCCCAGATACGGTCGTGGCGGCCTGCGCGGGCGACGCCCTCGGGCGGGCGGGCGGTGACGACCGGCGACCCACCCGAGGCGCGGCGCTGCGCGAGCAGGCTCAGTGGAAGAAGTGCCGGGTGCCGGTGAAGTACATGGTCACGCCGTGCTTCTTGCACAGCTCGACGGTCAGCTCGTCGCGCACGGAGCCGCCCGGCTGCACGATCGCCTTCACGCCGGCCTCGATGAGGATCTGCGGCCCGTCCTCGAAGGGGAAGAACGCATCCGAGGCGGCGACCGCCCCACGGGCACGCTCGACGGCGCCCTCGGGACCCTCGACGAGGGTGTTGGCGCGCTCCACGGCGAGCTTGCAGGAGTCCACGCGGTTGACCTGGCCCATGCCGATGCCCACCGCGCCGCCGTCCTTGGCGAGCAGGATCGCGTTGGACTTCGCCGCCCGCACCGCGCGCCAGGCGAACGCCAGGTCCGCCAGCGTCTGCTCGTCGGCGGCCTCGCCACTGGCCAGCGTCCAGCTGGCGGGGTCGTCGCCCTCGGCCTGGAACCGGTCGGCGTGCTGGACCAGCAGCCCGCCGCTGATCGGGCGGGTCTCGACGCCACCGGCGGTGAGCGGCTCGGCGAGGAGGATGCGGATGTTCTTCTTGCGCGCCAGGACCTCGACCGCGCCGTAGTCGTAGCCGGGCGCGACGATGACCTCGGTGAAGACCTCGGCGACCTGCTCGGCCATCTCCACCGAGACGGGGACGTTGGTGGCGATGACGCCGCCGAAGGCGGAGACCGGGTCGCACTCGTGGGCCCGGCGGTGCGCCTCAGCGACGTCGGCGCCGACCGCGATGCCGCACGGGTTGGCGTGCTTGATGATCGCCACCGTCGGCAGGTCGCCGTGGTCGTAGGCCGCGCGGCGGGCCGCGTCGGTGTCGACGTAGTTGTTGTACGACATCTCCTTGCCGTGCAGCTGGGTGGCCGCGGCCAGCCCGCCCGCGCCCTGGCCCGAGGTGTACAGCGCGGCCGGCTGGTGCGGGTTCTCGCCGTAGCGCAGCACGGCCGCCTTGTCCCAGGTCGCGCCGATCCAGGCAGGGAAGCCCGTGGACTCGCCGTCGACGGCGGAGGAGTCGGTGAGCACGCTGCCCATCCAGGAGGCCACCTGGACGTCGTACGTCGCGGTGTGCACGAACGCCTTCGCGGCCAGCACCTTGCGCTCGGCGTAGGTGAAGCCGCCGCTGCGGGCCGCCTCGAGGGCGCGCGGGTAGTCGGCGCGGTCGGTGACGATCGCGACGGAGGGGTGGTTCTTCGCGGCGGCGCGGACCATGGACGGGCCGCCGATGTCGATCTTCTCGATGCAGTCGTCCACGCCGGCGCCGGAGGCGACGGTGGCAGCGAAGGGGTACAGGTTGACCACGACCAGGTCGAACGGGGCGACGTCGAGCGCCGCGAGCTGTGCGACGTGCTCGGGCAGGCGCCGGTCGGCGAGGATGCCGGCGTGCACCCGGGGGTGCAGCGTCTTGACCCGGCCGTCGAGGCACTCGGGGAACCCGGTGAGGTCCTCCACCTTGGTGACCGGCAGCCCGAGGTCGTCGATCAGCGCCGCCGATCCGCCGGTGGAGACCAGCTCGACACCCGCCTCGTGCAGGCCGCGGACGAGGTCCTCGAGGCCGGTCTTGTCGAAGACGGAGATCAGCGCGCGCTTGATCGGCACCTGCTTGGCGGACGTGTCGCTCACTTCGGGTTCAGCTCCTCATCGGTGGTGGGATCGTTCGATCTCGATGAGGGCACCCAGGCGGTCGATGCCGGTCTCGCCCGGGTGCGCCGTGCGCTCCCGGCCACTCCCTGGTGGTTGCCCACCTGCGCCAGTCGTGGTGGGCACATCGTAGTGGCGATCGCGCTCGGCGGCACGTTGGCGAGCGGACGCCCAGCCCTGTGCGGGCTCAGCGGCGGCCGAAGTCCTGGGTCCAGTAGGCGCGCCCGTCACGGGCGCGGACGACGTGCCCGACGCCGATCTCGGTGAAGGAGCAGTTCAGGATGTTGCGGCGGTGCCCGGGACTGTTCATCCAGTCCCGCATCACCTCGGTGGCGCTGCGCTGCCCGGCCGCGATGTTCTCCCCCAACAGCTGCCAGGACCGGTAGCCGGCGGCCTCGATCCTGTCGGCGAAGGTGCGCCCGTCGAGGGAGTCGTGGCTGAAGTAGTTGCGCGCCGCCATGTCGGCACTGTGGCCCCGGGCGGCGGCCCGCAGCCGGGCCTCCATGACCAGCGGTCCGCAGCCCGCCGCGGCACGCTCGCGGTTCGCCAGCGTGAGCACCTGCCGCTCGGTCGTGGTGCCGATCGGAGCGCCGCGTGAGATCACCACGCGGCTCGGGGTGACGGCGGCGGCGCGCTTCTTGCCACGCACCTTCGCCCGCGGGGCCAGGACCCGGACCTTGAGGCGGCTCACCGACGCGGGCACCGACAGCGCGACGCGGACGTTGAACGTGCCGGTCTTGCGGGTGCGCGTGGTGGCCACGCGCTGCCAGGCTCCCTTGCCGTGGTGCACCTGGACCCGGATCTTGCGGGGCCCGCCGGGCACCTTGCCGCGCACCCGCACCACCTGGCCGTTGCTGATCCGGTTGGGCTTCACAGCGAGCCGGGTGCCCTTGCGCACCGCGCGAGCGTCCACCGTCGGTGCCGGCGCGGCGGCCGTCGCGGCACGGGTGCCGGCCGCACCGCCCGCACGGGCGCTGCCCGGCGCGAGCAGCGTGCCGGCCGCGACCACGGCACCGAGCAGGACCACCACGAGCGTGCGGTAGGCACGGCGGCCAGCGCCAACCGGTGCGTCGCGGTACGGGTCACGGTGCGGGCGGGCGCGCGGCGCCGGGACGGAGGTGGAAGCAGGGTCTGGGGCCAGCATGCGACGCCGCCTTCGGATGGGGAGCGGGGGTTCTTTACCCAATAGTGGGGATGGAATCGGGAAGGACAAGTCGCGACGCGCGCGGCCGGGAGTCTCCGGACGGGGAGGTCTCCGGACGGGGGGACGGCTCAACGGCCGAAACGGACGCGCCGACCCTCGACGGTGACGCCCTCGCGGGCGATCCGGCCGACCGCCTCGACCAGCATCGCGCGCTCGGCGACCTTGATCCGCTCGTGCAGCGTCTCCTCGGAGTCGTCGGCCTCGACGGGCACGGCCGCCTGCGCCACGATCGCGCCGGTGTCGACGCCCGCGTCGACGAGGAACAGCGTGGCGCCGGTGACCTTGACGCCGTACGCCAGGGCGTCGCGCGGGCCGTGCATGCCGGGGAAGGCCGGCGACAGCGCCGGGTGCGTGTTGAGGGTGCGGCCGCCGAAGCGGTCCAGGAAGGCGGGACCGACGAGCTTCATGAACCCGGCGAGCACCACCAGGTCCGGCTCGTGGCGGGCGACCTCCGCGGCGAGCACGGCGTCCCAGGCCGCGCGGTCGGCGTGCTCGCCCACCCGGACGACGAAGGTGGGGATGCCGGCGCGCTCGGCGCGCGCGAGCCCTTCGATCCCGTCGCGATCGGCGCCGACCGCGACCACGCGGGCGCCGTACGACTCCTGGGCGCAGGCATCGAGGAGCGCTTGGAGGTTGGTGCCGGAGCCGGACACCAGGACGACGAGACGCTGGGGGCTGGGCACGGCCGGATTCTAGGGCGGTGCGGCTGCGGCGGCAGTGCGGGGCTCAGGGCCGGGCCCAGCGCCGGGCCCAGCGCCGGGCCCAGCGCCGGGCTCAGTGCCGCCCGGGGAGCCGGGAGGTCACGGCGTCGCGCGCCGAGGCCAGTCGGCCCGCGCCGTCGCGCTGCCACCAGCACACGAGCACGGCACCCACCAGCCCGCCGATGCCGAACGAGGTCACGGCGTGCAGCAGCACGTCGAAGGTGTACGGCCCGACCTCGCTCATCCGGCCCGGCCCCACGGCGCCGCCGGCGAGGACGGTCACCACGGCCAGCGCGACGCCCGCGACGATGCCGCCGGCACAACCACGGATCGCGGCGCGGTCCCAGGCCAGTACCGGTCGATCGCGCTGCACCCGGGCGGCGATCACGAAGGCCAGGAGCACCGGGACGAGCATCAGCCAGTCGGTCCACCACGGCGTCGGCCCCTGGTCGGGCAGCGCGGCCAGCAGGGGGAACATCGGCAGCGGCCCCAGCACCACCAGCCCGGTGGAGACCGTGGTGCCGGTGCCGACGGTGAAGCCCGGCCCCAGCGCGTAGGCGCTGGAGAACAGCACCGCGTTGGGCAGCACGAGCGCGGTGATCACCACGAGCAGGGTGAGCGCGCCCGCGTCGGCGTGCAGCTGGGAGACCACGTTCGCGGCGGTCGAGAAGTCCCAGACGAAGGCGCCGGCGAGCAGCAGCGCGCTCAGCGCGAGCCAGGCGCGCAGCACGCGCCAGGCCACCAGTGCGACGTCGCGGACGGCGGCCGGGACGGCAGGCAGCCAGATCGCGGCGCGGCCGGACCCGAAGGCGATGGCCGTGGTGCCGACCCCGCCGGCGAGCAGGAGCGAGAACAGCACCAGCCGCGGCTGACTGGGCGCCGAGACGGCGGTCGCGGCCGTCGCGGCGGCGAGCACCGCGACCACCACGTAGCCGACGGCGAACAGGGCACCGGCGAGCGGGACGGTCCAGTCGCGCTCACCGTCCGCGATCCGGTCGGCATCGGGACCGTGCCCGGAGACCGACTCCCCCACCCGGTGCCCCAGCCGCCACGCCGTCCAGGCGCAGAGCAGGGTGAGCCCCAGCGGGATCGCGGTGATCCGGATGCCCTCGACGGCCACCGTGGAGCCGTGTGCGGCCAGCCAGCCGTGCGCGCCCACGCGCAGCGCGCCGCTGGGGGTGCCCTGGCTGCCGGCATCGGTGAGGAACCAGCCCACGACGGCGAGCGCCAGGCAGACCAGCAGGGGGCCGCCGGCCGCGATCGCACCGCCGAGGGTGGCGGTGGGCACCAGCGGCCGCTGGGTGGCCAGGTCGCGGCGCAACTCGGCGTCGGTCCGGTGTCCCGAACCGCGGGACCGGGAGGAGCGACGGGCCGGGGGCGACTGCAGCGACGTCATGGTCCGCCCATCTTCACGCCCGCAGCCACGGGTGGGCGGGGCGCCACGCCGCAACAGCCCAGGTTGCACCCGCAGACGCGGTTGGGCAGGGCCCCGGGCCGGGTCGTACGGTTGTCCGATCATGACCGCACCACCTCCCAGCGCCTCTTCCGGAGACGGTTCCCTGCCCGGGGGCCGGCCCCGACGCGGCGGCGCCCGGCGCGCCGCGCCGCCGGCGGGCGGCGGCTTCGGTGGTTTCGGCGGCGGCTTCGGCGGCAGGTCACGGGGGACGTCCGGCGGCTCCGGCGACGACGACCGCCCCGGTGACGGCTCGAGCGAGGATCCCGGCAAGGGCTCCGGCAAGGGCTCCGGCAAGGGCTCCGGCAAGGGCTCCGGCAAGGGCTCCGGCAAGCGCGCCGACAAGGGCTCCGACAAGGGCTCCGGCGACCGGGCCGGTGACCGCCGGCGCGACCGCCCGGGCCGCGTAGCCCGGGACCGCTCGGAGGACCGGCCCGGCCGTGAGGCACGTGAGCGGTCCGGAGGGCGCTCCAGCGGGCCGTCCAGTGAGCCGTCCACTGCTCCCCCGCCCGGTCCGACCGCGGGTCCCGCGGCGGGCCGCAGGGGCGGGCCGGCGTACGTCACCCAGGCCGAGCTCACCGAGACCTTCGACGCGTTCTACCGCACCAGCCGCGACCGGCTGCTGCTCCAGACCTTCGCGCTGACCGGCGACCTCACCGTGGCCCGCAGCGCGGTCCGCGAGGCGTACGTCGTCGCCTGGCACCACTGGCGCAAGATCTCGCGCCTGGAGGACCCCGAGATGTCGGTGCGCCCGACCGCGTGGCGCATCGCGCTGCGCCGGCGCAGCACCCGGCCGATGCGCCGCCGCAAGGACGTCGACCCGCAGAGCCGACGCACCCTCGACGCCCTCGGCGCGCTGCCGCTGCCGCAGCGCAAGGCCCTGCTGCTCACCCAGCTCGCCGCGGTGACGATGGCGGAGATGGCCCAGGAGGTCGCCCTGCCGCTGGACGCCGCCGAGCGAGAGCTGCAGCACGGGGCGGCACGGATGGCCACCCAGCTGGAGATCCCCACCTCCGCGATCCCGCTGGCGCTGTCGTCGCTGGCCGCGACGACCCGCGACGTCACGTGGCCGCGGGTCACCATCATCCGCCGCGCCGGGATCGCCCGGCGCCGGGTGCACACCGCCGTCGGCGCGACCGCCGCGGTGGTCGCGCTCGTCGCGGGTGGTGCGGTCGCGGTGGACAGCACGGGCGCCCGGCCCGCGCTGGACCGCGAGGCTCTGCCCAGCACCTCGGCGCCGCCACCGGCCAGCCCGGCGGTGAGCGCGCTGCCGGCCACCGCGCTGCTCGGCGTGGACGCCGTGCAGCGGGCCCTGCCCCGGGCCAAGTGGGCCGAGGGCGCCACCGTGGACAACTCCGAGGGCAACGGCCGCCTGCTGCCGTGCCAGCCTGTCCGCTACGCCGACCCGAGGGGCACCGCGGCCTGGGCGCGCACCTTCCGCGCCGGCGCCGCGAACTCCGGCCCCACCCGCACGGTCACCCAGTTCGCCGAGGCGTCGCTGAACGAGCGTCGTGCCTCCGGCACCTTCCGGCGCACGGTGCGCTGGTTCGCCGGGTGCCCCTCGCCCGGCGACGACCCCAAGGCCGTGCCCCGGATCCAGCTCGTCAGCACCGCCTCGGTCAGCGGCATCGGCGACCGGGCCGCGGTGATGGTGCTGCGGTCGCGGGCCGAGGACGCCACGACGTACGTCATCGGGGTGGCCCGCACCGGGCTGTTCACCACCACGGTCTCGTTCGCGACGCCGGCTCCCCCGCAGAGCGCCAACCGCGACGGCGTGGTGAAGCTGCTGGCCGCGGCCGTGTCCCGGATGTGCGCGCTGGCCGGCGGCGGACCGTGCGCGGAGAAGAAGCAGGTGCTGAGTGCCCGGGACGCCTTCCGCACCGGCGAGGTCCCGTGGCTGCTCTCCGAGGTCGACCTGCCGCCGCTGAGCAAGGAGCGCGGCCGCTGGGTCGGGACGCCGGTGCTGGACCTGACCGAGGACCGCGCCGACGCCGGCGCCATCGGCTGCGACACCATCCACCTCTTCGGCAGCTTCCGCAAGCAGCGGATCGCCGACAACCAGTACCGCGCCTTCGTCATCGACGGAGCCAAGCTGCCGACCGAGTTCGGCATCACCGAGACCGTCGGCTCGCTGCCGGCGACGAGCGCGCGTGCGTTCGTCAAGCGGCTGCGTGAGCAGATCGCCGCCTGCCCCGACCGGGACGAGAGCGCCGGCACGGAGGTCCGCGAGCTCGCCCGGAGCGACGCCGGCCCCCGCTCGCTGAGCGCGTGGCGGCTGAGCACCGCCCTGCCCGGGGACCGCACTGTCGAGTACGACGTCGCGGTGGTGCGCCGCGGCGGTGCCCTGGCGCTGCTGGTGTTCGTGGCCGCGCCCCGCGCGCAGATGGCTCCCTCGGACTTCGTGGCGCTCGCTCGACGTGCCGGCGAGCGGCTCGCCGAGATGCCGCCCTACGACGCCGGCTGAGCCTCCCGGGCCGCGCTCAGGAGCCCGCCGGCCCGGGCAGTCACCCGGGCAGTCACCCGGGCAGCGACGTGAGAACGCGAGAGCCCGCCACCTCCGGGGAGGTGGCGGGCTCTCGTCGTACGGGCCTGCGGGCCGCAGGACCTCAGGTCACAGCGACTTCAGGATCTCCCGGGCGAGCTCGGCGGTGGCGGACGGCGTCTTGCCGACCTTCACGCCGACGGCCTCGAGGGCCTCCTGCTTGGCGGCCGCGGTGCCGGCGGAACCGGAGACGATGGCGCCGGCGTGGCCCATCGTCTTGCCCTCGGGCGCCGTGAAGCCGGCCACGTAGCCGACGACCGGCTTCGTGATGTGCTCCTTGATGTAGTCCGCGGCGCGCTCCTCGGCGTCGCCGCCGATCTCGCCGATCATCACGATGACCTTGGTCTCCGGGTCGTCCTCGAACGCCTGCAGCGCGTCGATGTGGGTGGTGCCCACGATCGGGTCGCCGCCGATGCCGATGGCGGTGGAGAAGCCGAAGTCACGCAGCTCGAACATCATCTGGTAGGTCAGCGTGCCCGACTTCGACACGAGACCGACCGGGCCCTTGCCCGCGATGGTGTGCGGGGTGATGCCGGCCAGCGACTCGCCCGGCGTGATGATGCCGGGGCAGTTCGGGCCGATCATCCGGGTCTTCTTGCCCTGCAGGTAGGACCAGACCTCGGCGGTGTCCTGGACCGGGACGCCCTCGGTGATGACGACGATCAGCGGCATCTCGGCGTCGATGGCCTCGATGGCGGCGGCCTTGGTGAAGGCCGGCGGCACGAACAGCACCGAGACGTTGGCGCCGGTCTCCTTCATCGCCTCCGCGACGGTGCCGAACACGGGGAGCTCGACGTCGTTGCCGTCGGCGTCCTTGTGGCTGACGGTCGTGCCGGCCTTGCGGGCGTTCACGCCGCCCACGATCGTGGCACCCGAGTCGAGCATCAGCGCGGTGTGCTTGGCACCCATGCCGCCCGTGATGCCCTGGACGATGATGCGGCTGTCCTTGTTGAGGTAGATGGACATCTCTGTTATCGCTTCCTGTCTATCTCTCGGCTCAGGCGTTCGCCAGCTCGGCGGCCTTGTCGGCCGCGCCGTCCATGGTGTCGACGAGGGTCACCAGCGGGTGGTTCAGCTCGTTCAGGATCGCGCGACCGGCGTCCACGTTGTTGCCGTCGAGGCGTACGACGAGGGGCTTGGTGGCCTTGTCGCCGAGGAGCTCGAGGGCGCCCTTGATGCCGTTGGCGACCTCGTCGCAGGCGGTGATGCCGCCGAAGACGTTCACGAACACCGACTTGACCTGCTCGTCGTTCAGGATGACGTCGAGGCCGTTGGCCATGACGGTGGCGTTCGCGCCGCCGCCGATGTCGAGGAAGTTCGCCGGCTTCACGCCGCCGTGCTTCTCACCGGCGTACGCAACGACGTCCAGGGTGCTCATCACGAGGCCCGCGCCGTTGCCGATGATGCCGACCTGGCCGTCGAGCTTGACGTAGTTGAGACCGAGGTCCTTGGCCTTCGCCTCGAGCGGGTCGGCCTCCTCGCGGATCTCGAAGCGCTCGTGGTCGGGGTGGCGGACCTCGGAGGCGTTGTCGTCGAGGGAGACCTTGCCGTCGAGGGCCTCGAGCTTGTCGCCGGCCAGGCGGGCCAGCGGGTTGACCTCGACGAGGGTCGCGTCCTCCTCGGTGAAGACCGTGTAGAGCTTCTCGATGAGCTCCACGGCCTGCTCGAAGACGGGCTCGGGGAAGCCGGCCTCGGTCGCGATCTCACGGGCCTTCGCAGCGTCGACGCCCTTGCCCGGGTCGATGGCGATCTTCTTCACGGCGTCGGGGTTGGTCTTGGCGACCTCCTCGATCTCCACGCCGCCCTCGACCGAGGCGATGCACAGGTACTGGCGGTTCGACCGGTCCAGCAGGAAGGAGAAGTAGTACTCCTCCTCCGGCGGGGTGGCCGGGGTCACCAGGACCCGGTTGACCGGGAGGTCCTTGATCGTCAGGTTCAGGATGTCCGTGGCGTACTGGAAGGCCTCGTCGGGCGTCTTGGCGAGCTTCACACCACCGGCCTTGCCCCGGCCGCCGGCCTTGACCTGCGCCTTGATGACGGTCACGCCGCCGATCTTCTCCGCAGCGGCCTTGGCCTCCTCGGGGGTCTCGACGACCACACCGATGGTCGTGGCCACGCCGTGCTTCGCGAAGAGCTCCTTCGCTTGGTACTCCATCAGGTCCACTGATACGTCCTCACATCTGGGTCAGAGGGAGGGTGCGCAACCGTGGGCACACCCTCAGGCACCCTAGTCCTGACCCGCCAGTAGGACGACCCCTGGGCAGCAGGACGTGACAGGCGTCACCGCGCGACGGCGCGACGTACCCAGGTTCGAGGGTTCTACACAACGTCTGAGACAAGGATTTCGGAGGGGTCGGCAGATCAGTTATGGTCGATTTGCACGTCTCAGCCGGCTGTCGTCGAGATGGCCCCCTCGGTCGGAGCCACTCGGGCGTCTCGGACGAAAAGGCAGGGGTTGAGACAGCCTGCACGTCGTCCCTCAAGGAGTCAGTAGTCGAATGGGTAGCCACCGAGCGGATCACCGCGCGCCGCGTCGCCGCTCGACCTCGCCTGCCTCGACGCGCGCCGCGCAGAGCAAGTACGTCGGCAAGCGGGTCGCCGGTCGCCAGGACGAACTGGCCGCGACGCCCGCCCTCGCCCCGGAGCTGCACGCCGTCGACCTGAGCCTCGAGGCCGAGCCGATCGTGCTCATGGAGCCGCAGGCGCCGGTCTCGCTGCCCGCCGAGGCTCCCGCGCCGACCTACCGCGACCTCGCCGGCATCCTCGACCGCGCCCCCACCGTGGAGCTGCCCGCGCTCGGCGACATCGCCCTGGACGCGCTGACCGACTCCTCCACCACCCAGCTCCGCCCGGTGCAGCCGGCAGGCAAGCGCCGCGCGGTCCGGCCCGCCGGACGCCGCGGCCCGCTCCCGCGCGGCCTGCCCGCGATGCCCGTCGTCGCCGGTGTCGCCACCCTCGCGGTGGCCATGGGCGGGGCCGTCGTCTCCGCCGAGCCCGAGCTGGTCTCCGCCAGCGACAAGCACGCCACCTCCGCGAACGCGATGACCGGCTCCTTCGGCACCGGCGCCGTGGGCGAGCGCACCGAGAAGCTCAGCCGCGACTCCGACCGCGAGGCGCTGGCCCAGGCCGCCGGCACCGAGCTCGTCGAGGAGGTCTCGCGGCACGCCGAGGAGCGCAACAGCGCCCTGGGCGAGCTCGCCCAGGCCGCCGAGAAGGAGGCCGCCGAGATCGCGCTGAACCGCTGGGTGCTGCCGCTGAGCGGCTACCGGCTGACCGCGACCTACGGCCAGTACGGCCTGTGGGCGAGCTACCACACCGGCCTCGACTTCGCCGCCCCCACCGGCACCCCGCTCCGCGCGGTCACCAACGCCACCGTCACCTCGGTCGGCTTCGACGGCGCCTACGGCAACAAGACCGTGCTGACCCTCGAGGACGGCACGGAGATCTGGTACTGCCACCAGTCCAGCACCTCGGTCTCGCCGGGCGACAAGGTCCGCGCGGGCCAGGTCATCGGCGCCGTCGGCAGCACCGGCCACGTCACCGGCCCCCACCTGCACCTCGAGGTGCGTCCCGGTGGCGGCGACCCCGTCGACCCGGCCGCCGCGCTGCGGGTCCACGGCGTCACGCCCTGAGGCTGACGCTGCGCTGACAGCCGGCACCACCCGGTCCGACCAGGTGGTGCCGTGCCCGGCCCGCTACAGCTTCTCGACCGGTGCGTAGCGCAGCAGCAGGCGCTTGACGCCGTCGGAGCCGAAGTCGATGGAGGCCACGGACTTCTCCGCCACGCCGTCGACCGACACGACCGTGCCGAGGCCGAAGGTGTCGTGGGTGACCTTGTCGCCGGGCGCCAGCACCGGGATCGCCCGCGACGGCTTGGACTTGGCGGCGGCGTCGGCGCGGGCCGCGGCGGAGCTGAAGTTGCGCCGGCCGGCGGCGGTGGGGGCACCGAGGCGCTGGCCGCCGCGCTCGCCCGTGCCGCCGTACCCGCCGGAGGCCAGGGTCGGGCGCGACCACTGGGTCTGCTCGGCCTCGGTACGGCGCCAGTCGACGAGGTCGATCGGCAGCTCGGCGAGGAACCGGGACGCCGGGTTGTGCGCGGGGGCGCCCCAGGCCGAGCGCACCACGGCGCGGGAGACGTAGAGCCGCTCGCGGGCGCGGGTGATGCCGACGTAGGCCAGGCGGCGCTCCTCCTCCAGCTCCGTGCGGTCCCCCAGGGCCCGCGAGTGCGGGAAGACGCCGTCCTCCATGCCGGTCAGGAACACCACGGGGAACTCCAGGCCCTTGGCGGTGTGCAGGGTCATCAGCGTGACGACGCCGGTGTCCTCCGGGGCGTCCGGGTCGTCCTCGGGGGCATCAGGGATCTGGTCGGAGTCGGCGACCAGCGCGACCCGCTCCAAGAAGTCCGCCAACCCGGGCTCCACCACGCCGGCGTCGACGTCGGCGGGGTCGGCCGACGGCGCGGCCACCGGGTCCTCGGCGAACTCCCGGGCGACCGCGACGAGCTCGCCCAGGTTCTCCACGCGGGTGGCGTCCTGGGGGTCGTCGGAGCCCTCGAGGCTGGCCAGGTAGCCCGAACGGTCCAGCACCGTCTCCAAGACGACGTCGGGCCTCTCCTTGGCCTCCACCATCTGCTGCAGCTCGCCGAACATCCGCACGAACGCCTCGATGTTGGTCTGGCTGCGGGTGGCCAGCCCGGGCGCCTCACCGGCGCGCTGCAGGGCCTCGTAGAACGTGATCCGCTCCCGGTCGGCGAACAGGTTGATCGCCAGCACCGCCCGGTCCCCGATCCCGCGCTTGGGGGTGTTCAGGATCCGGCGCAGCGACACCTGGTCGTCGGGGTTGACCAGGGCGCGCAGGTAGGCCAGCGCGTCGCGGATCTCGCGCCGGTCGTAGAACCGGGTGCCGCCGACGACCTTGTACGGCATGCCGGTGCGCACGAAGATCTCCTCGAACACCCGCGACTGCGCGTTGGTGCGGTAGAAGATCGCGACGTCCGCGGGGCGCAACCCGGCGTCGGTGAGCTTGTCGATCTCGGAGGAGACGAACCGAGCCTCGTCGTGCTCGGTGTCGGCGACGTAGCCGACGATCTTCTCCCCGTCGCCGGCGTCCGACCACAGCCGCTTCGGCTTGCGGGAGGCGTTGCGGTCGATGACCGCGTTGGCGGCGGTGAGGATGGTCTGGGTGGAGCGGTAGTTCTGCTCCAGCATCACGGTCTTCGCGTCGGGGAAGTCCTGCTCGAAGTCCATGATGTTGCGGATGTCGGCGCCACGGAACGCATAGATCGACTGGTCCGCGTCACCGACCACCATGAGCTCCGCGGGCGGCACCCGGCCCGCGGCGACACCGTCCAGCGTGGTCGGGTCGTGCTCCTCGAGGTCCGCACCGCACAGCTGGTGGATCAGGGAGTACTGCGCGTGGTTGGTGTCCTGGTACTCGTCGACCAGGATGTGCCGGAACCGGCGCCGGTAGGTCTCGCGGATCTCCGGCTTGGTCCTAAAGAGCCGGACGGTCTCCATGATGAGGTCGTCGAAGTCCAGCGCGTTCGCTGCTCGCAGCCGCTGCTGGTAGGTCTTGTAGACCTGCGCGTAGACCTCGTCGCTGGAGTTCGCGGCGTCGGCGGCGACCTCGGCGGGCTCGCGCAGCTCGTTCTTGTGGTTGCTGATCCAGTGCAGCACCGGGCCCGGCTGGAACTTGCGGGGGTCGAGCTCGAGGTCGTTGATCACCAACGTGACCAGCCGCTTCTGGTCCTGGGCGTCGTAGATCGAGAAGTTCGACTTCAGCCGCTCGTAGCCGAGGTGCTCGACCTCCTTGCGCAGGATCCGCACGCACGCGGAGTGGAAGGTGCTCACCCACATGATCCGGGCGCGGTTGCCGACCAGCTCGGCGACCCGCTCCTTCATCTCGGCCGCGGCCTTGTTGGTGAAGGTGATCGCCAGGATCGAGCCCGGGTGCGCCTTGCGCACCGCGATCAGCCACGCGATGCGACGGGTCAGCACCCGGGTCTTGCCCGACCCGGCACCGGCGACGACCAGCAGCGGCGTCCCCTCGTGCTGGACGGCCTCGCGCTGCGGGTCGTTGAGCCCCTCGAGGAGCGTTTCTGCGGTCAGTGCGGGGGCCGTCGTGTTCATGCTCCGACCAGCCTACGGCGCGGCACCGACGAGTCCGGCGCCGCGCCCACCGCGCACGGCTCAGGTGTGTGCGGGGCTCCACAGCACGGCGACGCCGACCTCGACCACGGTGAGCACCAGCATCCCGGCCCACAGCCCGGTCGGGATCCGATCCTTGCGCATGTTGGCCATCACCAGCACGAGCAGGACCAGCGCGATCACCAGCTTCACCGCGACCTTGGCGTGGTTGACCGGGTCGTCGCCACCCTCGAGCACCCCGACCAGCAGCAGACCTGTCACGAACGCCGTGCCGACGCCGTCCCGCATGATGCCCAGCACCTTCTTGGGGCCAGGTCCGGCCTGCACGACGAGGCCGCCGAACAGGGCGGCGAACCCGAGCAGGTGGATGATCAGCAAGATGTGGCGCAGGGTCTCCATGGCCGAACTCTAGAGCCGCCCAGCCCGCGTCCGGGCAATGCCCTCGCCGTGAGGATCATCTCCCCGTGGCACTGAAGTGCTGGTAGTCCTTGGCGCTGCGCCAGGCACCTCCCCAGCTCCAGCCGATCCGGGCGAAGGCACGGACCACCACGTCGTCGGCGTGGATGATGCCCGGCTGGGTCCGGGCGCGGTCCAGGTACGCCGAGGCGAGCTCGGGCAGCACCAGGTCACCCTTGACGTAGGGGTTGAGGAACGGGTTCAGGTCGATGGCCAGCCCGTAGGCGTGGGCCGACCAGGTGCTGCTGGCCCCGGTGCTCGCCCGGCACACCAGGCCGGCGGTGTTGTTGCCGTCGCCGGTGGGTGCCGCACGCAGGTCGGCGGTGGTGGGCAGCCGCATCTCCTCGATCGGGTAGCCGGCCTCGAAGAGCTCGGCGAAGACCGAGACCAGGTCGTCGGCGGCGGAGGCGGCCACGACGAGCTCGCCGGTGTGCGCGGCGCCGTCGAAGCCGCGGAAGGAGACCGTGACGTAGCGCAGGTCGGCCAGCGCCACGGGGCAGCGCGGGGACCAGGTCTCGCCCATCCGCTTGCGGATCTGCGGGGTGATCGACCCCACCGATGAGGCGAAGCGCCCCTCGGCCGGCGGCGGCAGCAGGTCGACGGTCGGGAACCGGCGCACCCGCAGCTGTCGTGGCGTCGGCCGGATCTCGCCGTACCCGGCCGTGGTGGTGGGCAGAGGCGAGGCGCCCAGCTCCCACCGGGAGTACGACGGCGCCGTGGACTCCTCAGGTGTCGTCGTGGCCTGCCCCGAGGGCGAGGCGGAGGGTGCTGAGCTCGACGGGGTCGACGGGGTCGGGGTGGCCTGCCACGGCCCCGGCTCGGCCTGCTGCGGGGTGCCCTCGGCGCAACCGGCACCGGCGGCGGCGAGGGCCGCGACGAGCAGCAGCGCGCCGATCCGGCGCCACCTCACAGCAGCCGCCGGTCGGATGCCCATCGGGTGAGCTCGTGGCGCGAGGAGAGCTGCAGCTTGCGCAGCACCGAGGACATGTGGGTCTCGACCGTCTTGATCGAGATGAACAGCTCCTTGGCGACCTCCTTGTAGGAGTAGCCGCGGGCGATCAGCCGCATCACCTCCCGCTCGCGCTCGGTGAGGCGGTCCAGGTCGGAGTCCACGCTGGCCAGGTCGGCGCTCAGGCCCGCACCGGCGAAGGCGTCGAGGACGAAGCCGGCCAGCCGCGGGGAGAAGACGGCGTCACCGTCGGCGACCCGCGCGATCGCATCCAGCAGCTCGGGGCCGGTGATCGTCTTGGTGACGTAGCCGCGGGCGCCGCCGCGGACCGTGCCGATGACGTCCTCGGCGGCGTCGGAGACGGACAGCGCCAGGAACCGGATCTCCGGGTCCGCGGTCCGGCGGATCACCTCGACCCCGCCCCCGCCGGGCAGGTGCACGTCGAGCAGCACCACGTCCGGGCGGTGCTCGCGCACAGCCGCGACGGCCTCGTCCACGTCCGCCGCCTCGGCGACCACCTCGACGGCGGGCGCACCCGGGCCACTGCTCCCGCTGCAGGCCATCAGCTCCGCGCTGACGCCGCGCCGGAACATCGAGTGGTCGTCGACCACCACCACACGCAACGGCCGCCCCGGGCGGGTGGGCGGGGCGGTCTGGGTCATGCGGTCACCTCGGGCTCTGCTCGGTCTGCTGGGCTGGGTCGTGCCGTGCGTCTTGCTGGGCTGGGTCGTGCTGTGCGTCTTGCGGGGCGTCTTGCTGGGCGTCTTGCTGGGCGTCTTGCTGGGGCCGCTGCGGCTGGGCTCGGTCGCGCTCCGGCTCGTCCCGCTCGCGCGGCTCCCGGACGGGCGGCGGCAGGTGCAGCCGGACCTCCGTGCCCGCGCCGGGCGCCGACCGGATCTCGGCCCGGCCGCCGTGGCGCTGGAGGCGGTCGATGATGCTGCGTCGTACGCCGAGACGGTCCTCGGGGGTCGCCTCGGTGTCGAAGCCGCCCCCGCGGTCCCGGACGAAGACGTCGACACCGGCAGCCGTGATCTCCGCGTAGACGTCGATCCGGGCGACCCCGGCGTGCTTGGCGGCGTTGGTGGTCGCCTCCTTGGCGGCCGCCACGATCGGGCGCAGCTCCTCGACGAGGTCGCACTCCCCCACGGTGACCACGTCGACGGTGACGCCCCAGGCGTCCTCGACCTCCGCGGCCGCCGCGCGCAGCGCAGCGCCGACGGTGGCGTCGTCCAGCGACTCTCCGGCGTAGAGCCAGGCCCGCAGGTCGCGCTCCTGCGCCCGGGCCAGGCGGGCCGCGTCGGCGGGGTTCTTCTGGATCAGCGCGAGGGTCTGCAGCACCGAGTCGTGCAGGTGCGCGGCGACGTCGGCCCGCTCCTCGGTGCGGGCCCGTCGCTCCCGCTCCTCGCTGAGCTCGGAGGTCAGGCGCAGCACGAACGGGGCGAGGACGAGCCCGAGGCCGGCCACGCCGAGCACGATGGTGAGCACGACGTCGCGCACCGTGGAGACCGTGCCGTCGCGCAGCACGAAGAGCACCAGGGCCACCACGACCAGGAACAGCCCCGCCCCGAGCCGGGTCCAGGCGGCCCAGCCACCCCCACCGAGGACGATGCGGACCGGGTCGACCCGGCCACCGGCGTCCAACCAGCGCTCGCGCTGTGCCTCGTCCGCCTGCCGCCACAGCAGGGCGATGCCGGACACGGCGATGCCCACGGGCCAGACCCACCACCCGGTGCCGAGCACGGACTCGACGAGGAGCACCACGCCGACCGCCAGCACCCCGAGGATGACGACGGGACCGACGTCGGAGAACCGGCCTCGGTGCCCGGGGCGGCGGCCGGTGCGCTGTGCGCTCTCCAGCCCGGGCGCGAGGACCGACTCCGGCGGCCCGGCGGGCAGCATCGCCCACAGGACGACGTACAGGCCGATGCCGAGGCCGCCGATGAAGGCGAGCACGACGAACGCGACCCGTGCGGCGAGCACGGGCACACCCAGGTGCGCGGCGAGGCCGGCCGCGACCCCGCCGAGGACAGGGTCGCGCAGGTCGCGCCAGGCCCGGCGGACCTGCTGATCGTCCGGTGCAGCCGCCGCCCCGTCGGCGCCGGGAGCCGGCGGGCCCGGCGTGGCGGCGGGTCGGCCACCGGTGGTGCTGCTGGTCGTCATGATGGCCCCATCGTCACACAGCGCCCGGTCGCCCTACAGGGGGTGAGACCCCGGTCCGACCCCGGTTCGACCCCGGTTCGACCCCGACGGGAGCCAGGGGTGCGTGGCGCTCCCCGGCCGGTCCCGGGGGCACGAATCAGGGCAGTCCCCGATGGCGCTCCCCGCCGCTGCCCGTCAGGCTGAGCACCATGAGCACCCCCACCGACAGCCCTGGCAGTGCCGGCGGCCCCGGCAGCCCCGGCGACGGCCCTGGTCCCGAGCCAGCCCCTGGCCCCGGTCCTGACACCGGGGCGGGCCCTGCTGACGGCGCGGCCCCAGGCAGCCACGGGCCTGGTCCCGGCAACGGAAGGTCCGGGCCGCGGGTGAGCGGCGAGGAGGTCCGCAACCTGGGCCGCCTGCGTCGCTCGCGCACCGACCGCAAGGTGGCGGGCGTCGCCGCCGGCCTCGCGCGACACCTCGACATCGACCCGCTGCTGGTGCGGATCGCCTTCGTGGCGCTCACGATCATCGGCGGCGGCGGCCCGGTGCTGTACGGCGCAGCGTGGCTGGTCGTGCCCGAGGAGGACACCGAGGACGCCGTCATCGACGTCGACGAGGCCGTCCGCACGGTCGTGCTGCTCGCCGCAGGGGCGCTCGCCGCGGCGTCGCTGGTCGGCGACACCGTCGGCGGCTTCGACTTCCCCTGGGCGCTGATCGTCGGCGCGGTGATCCTGGTGGCGGTGTTCGCCGGCAAGGACGCGATCAAGCCCGGCGGGCCGACCCACCCCTGGCTGCGCGGTCAGCCCCTGACGCCGCCGCGTGGACCGGCGCCCGGCCAGCCCGTGCCCGGCCAGCCCATGTCCGGCCAGCCCGTGCCCGGCGCCGCGGTCCCCCCGGCCGCCGGGTTCCCCGTCTACCGTCCCGGGCCGCCACCCGTCCCACCGCGCCCGTCACGGCGGCGCGGACCGATCCTGTTCTGGTTCACCCTCGCGCTGGCGGGGGTGCTCTGCGGAGTGCTGCTGACGCTGCAGCTCGCGGGGATGGCGGTGCATCCGGCCGCCTACCCCGCGACCGTGATGGCCACGTGCGGCGTCATGCTGGTCGTCGGCGCCTTCTACGGCCGTGCCGGCGGCCTGATCCTCGTCGGCCTGCTGGCCGCCGCAGCCACGGCTGTGGTCACGGTCTCCGGCGGCACCACGCTGACCGGCGGCGACATCGACCGCACCCCCTCGCGTGCGGCGGACGTCCGCGACCTCGACCTCGGAGTGGGCGAGCTGCGGGTCGACCTGTCCGAGGTCCGCGACCTCGAGGCACTCGACGGCAGCACGCTGCGCCTCGACGTCCGCGTCGGCAAGGTGGAGGTGGTCGTCCCCGACCGCGGCCTGACCGTGCGCGCCAGCGGAGACGTCGGGCTCGGCGAGGTGAAGCTGTTCGGCGAGAAGGACCAGGACCGCGACGAGGCCGTGCACGACGGCGGCGAGGACGCCCCGGTGCTGAACCTCGACACCGAGGTGTTCGTCGGCGAGATCATCGTGCACACCGAGGAGGAGGCGGCATGAGCCAGCACATCCCGGACCCCGGCCGGCCGAGCGCCGACCCGATGGAGCACCTCGGGCCCGAGCTCCCGCCCGAGCTGCGCCGTACGCACCGGCCCAGCGGCCGGCACCCGGTCGACGTCGGCCACCTGGTGATGGGCGTGGCCTTCCTCGGTCTCGCCACGGTGTGGACGCTGCTCGCCTCCGACACCCTGCAGCTCAGCGAGTCGCGCTGGCTGCTGCCCCTGCCCTGGCTGCTGGCCGGCACGGTGGGCCTGATCGCCACGGTGGTGCGGGGACGTCGTACGCCCTGACGCACCGCGCCCCAAGCGAATTCGTCGCAGATCCTCGTGGATGCGACAAGTTCTCTTGGGGCGCGGTGCGGATGAAGCAGTTAAAGATCAGTGGTCGAGCCCGGTGACCCGGATGCCGGAGTGCGTCTTGTACTTGCGGTTGATCGAGATCAGCACCGCGGTGAACGGCTCGAGGACGCGGGCCAGGCGCAGCTTGCCGCCATCGACGCCGGGGCGGCCGGTGACCGAGGCGGCGAGGTCGATGGCGACCTGCTTGCCCTCGGCGGAGTCCCCGACCACGATGACGTCCTCGTCGAGGAACTCCTCCTCGCCCCACAGCCCGGGGGCAGCGACGTTGTGGAAGGCGCCGACGACGGTGGCCTCCGGCGCGATCCGGGCGGCGGACTCGGCGGCCGAGCCCTCCCCGTCGTCGATCACCCGGCCGTGCGCGCCGCGCTTGTCGAAGGCGAGCGGGTTGACGCAGGAGATGACCGTCTTGCCGGCCAGGCCGTCGGCCAGGGAGGCGACGAGCTCGTCGTGCCCGTCGTAGGGCACCGCCAGGAGCACGACGTCCGCGGCGGCGATCGCGTCCGCGTTGGCCGCGCCGCGCGCGGTGCCGGCGCCGTCCACGCCGACCAGGCGCTCGCTCACCTCGGCGGCGACGGCCTCGGCCTTCTCCGCGGCGCGGGAGCCGAGCACGATGTCGTGGCCGTGCCGGGCGAACCGGTAGCCCAGGCCCTTGCCCTGCGGGCCGGTGCCGCCGATCACGGCGACGGTGTAGCGGGTGGTGCTTGCGGTGGTCTCAGTCACATTTCCTCCTGGGTACGCAGGAGGGCAGGTTCCCACAGCCGCCGTCGCCGGGCCGCGCGTGTCCACCCGTTGCCCCCCGTTGCCATTGTGACAGTATTACTGTCACAGTTGTACTGGCGCAGCCACCGCGGCGGGGACGACCCTGCCCCGGGCGCGCCCGCCACCGACACCGACGCCGTGGCGCCGACCGGCGCCGCAGCCCCAGAAGGAGATGCGATGAAGCTCTCGATGCCCCTCGTCTATGCGGGCAATCCGCGCGAGTCCGCCGACCAGGTCGTGGCGCTGGAGCAGGCGGGCCTGGACATGATCTGGGTGGCGGAGCCCTACGGCTTCGACGCTCCCACGCTGATGGGCTACCTGGCAGCGAAGACCGAGCGCGTCCAGATCGCCGCCGGCATCCTCAACGTCTACTCCCGCACCCCCGGCGCGCTGCTGCAGACCGCTGCCGGCCTGGACAACGTCTCCGGCGGGCGGGCCGTGCTCGGCCTCGGCGCCTCCGGCCCGCAGGTGATCGAGGGCTTCCACGGCATGCCCTACGACCGGCCGCTGACCCGCACCCGCGAGGTCATCGAGGTGGTCCGCGCCGGGCTGCGCGGCGAGCGGCTGGACTTCCAGGGCAAGACCATCCAGGTCCCCCTCCCCGAGGGCCAGGGCCTGGGCCTGGGCAAGCCGCTGAAGCTCCTCAACAAGCCCGAGCGCGCCGACCTGCCGATCTGGGTCGCCGCGCTGGGCGAGAAGAACGTGGCGATGACCGCCGAGGTCGCCGACGGCTGGCTGCCGTTCCTGTACTACCCGGAGAAGGCGCAGGAGGTCTGGGGCTCCGCCCTTGCCCGCGGCGCCGCGAAGCGCTCGGGCGACCTGGCCCCGCTGGAGATCTGCGCCGGCGGCCTGGTCGCGATCGGCGAGGGCCCCGAGACCAAGGCGCTGCTCGACTTCATGCGGCCGATGTACGCGCTCTACGTCGGCGGCATGGGCGCGCGCGACAAGAACTTCTACAACCAGCTGGCCTGCGAGTACGGCTTCGAGAAGGAAGCCCGCGAGATCCAGGACCTCTATCTGTCCGGCAAGAAGAAGGAGGCCGAGGCACTCGTCCCGCTCGAGTGGCTCGAGGCCGGAAACCTCGTCGGTCCGGCGTCGTACGTCCAGGAGCGCATCGCTGCGTTCAAGGAGTCCGGCGTCACCAACCTGTCCGTATCCCCCGCGTCCGACAACCCGGCCGCGACCATCGCACAGATCAAGGAATGGGTGAGCTGATGCCCGAGCGTCCCAGCATCTTCGAGACCGAGCACGAGGACTTCCGCAAGAGTGTCCGTGCCTTCCTCGAGCGGGAGGTGACCCCCTTCCACGAGCAGTGGGAGAAGGACGGACACGTCGACCGCGAGGTGTGGCGCAAGGCCGGCGAGACCGGGCTGCTCGGCTTCGACGTCCCCGAGGAGCACGACGGCCCGGGGATCAAGGACTTCCGCTACAACATGATCCTCACCGAGGAGATCACCCGCGTCGGTGCGAGCGGCCTCGGCTTCGCCCTGCACAACGACATCACGGTGCCCTACCTGGTCGAGCTGGCCAACGACGAGCAGAAGGCGCGCTGGCTGCCCGGCTGCGTCTCCGGCGACATCATCACCGCGATCGCGATGACCGAGCCGGGCGCCGGCTCGGACCTGCAGGGGCTGCGCACCAGCGCGGTCGACAAGGGCGACCACTACGTGCTGAACGGCTCCAAGACGTTCATCACCAACGGCATCTTGTCCGACCTGGTGATCGTGGTGGCCAAGACCAACCCCGACGCGGGTGCGCACGGCTTCAGCCTGATCGTCGTCGAGGAGGGCATGGAGGGCTTCACCCGCGGCCGCAACCTCGACAAGCTGGGCCTCAAGGCGCAGGACACCGCCGAGCTGAACTTCGACAACGTCGTGGTGCCCAAGGCGAACCTGCTCGGCGAGGAGGGCCAGGGCTTCATCTACCTGATGCAGAACCTGCCGCAGGAGCGCGTCTCCATCGCCACCATGGCGATCGCCGCGATCGAGCACGTCCTCGACCTCACCCTCGACTACGTGAAGACCCGCGAGGCGTTCGGCAAGCCGATCGGCAAGTTCCAGAACACCCGGTTCGTGCTCGCCGAGATGGCCACCGAGGCCTACATCGCGCGCACGTTCGTCAACCACTGCGTGGAGCTGCTCAACGAGGGCAAGGTCGACACCTCGCTCGCCTCGATGGCGAAGTGGTGGACCACCGAGCTGCAGAAGAAGATCGTGGACCAGGGCCTGCAGATGCACGGCGGCTACGGCTACATGATGGAGTACCCCATCGCGAAGGCCTACGCCGACAGCCGGATCCAGACGATCTACGGCGGCACCACGGAGATCCAGAAGGAGATCATCGGGCGCTCGCTCGGCATCTGATCCTCCGCGCCGCGCGCACGACGCGCAGCTGCGTCACGGGGAACACAGCCGCCGGCGAGGGGGTGTCGCACGAGCTTCGGACGAGCGACGTACGTCGAAAACGACCCCCCTTTTTGTCGATGAACCCACCCGGGGACCGCTCATATGTTGTTCGAATCAACATATGGCCGGCCCGTCGGTGCCACCGACGACAACCGAGGGGCCGGCTTCCGCAAGGAGGCGGTTCAGGTGAAGCGCAGGCACAGTGCATGGCTCGCGGCGGGCTTCGCGCTCGCCCTCACGATCTCGGCGTGCGGCTCGGACGACGGCGACGACTCCGGTGACGACAGCAGCAGCAAGTCCGCCCAGGGCAAGGTGGGTGTGATCCTGCCGGACACCGAGTCCTCGGTGCGCTGGGAGAGCGCGGACCGCCCCGCCCTGGCGGCCGCCTTCGAGGAGGCCGGCGTCGAGCACAGCATCCAGAACGCCGAGGGCGACGTGGACAAGATGACGCAGATCGCGGACTCGATGATCGCCGACGGCGTCACCGTGCTGGCGATCGTCAACCTCGACTCCGCCTCCGGGGCGGCCATCGAGGAGAAGGCCAAGTCCCAGGGCGTGGCCACCATCGACTACGACCGGCTCACCCTGGGCGGCTCCGCGGAGTACTACGTCTCCTTCGACAACAACGTCGTGGGCGAGCTCCAGGGCCAGGGCCTGGCCGACTGCCTGGGCGAGAAGGACGCCAACATCGTCTACCTCAACGGCTCCCCCACCGACAACAACGCCACGTTGTTCTCCGCCGGGGCGCACAGCGTGCTCGACCCGATCAAGACCTACAAGACGGTCGGCGAGCAGGCCGTGCCGGAGTGGGACAGCGAGGAGGCGGCGGTGATCTTCCAACAGCTCTACACCCAGGCCGACGGCAAGGTGGACGGCGTGCTGGCCGCCAACGACGGCCTCGCCGGTGCCGTGATCTCGATCCTCGAGGCCAACGGACGCGCCGGCAAGGTCCCGGTCACCGGCCAGGACGCCACCGTCGAGGGCCTGCAGAACCTGCTCGCCGGGACCCAGTGCATGACGGTCTACAAGTCGGCGACGGAGGAGGCGAACGCCTTGGCCGAGGTGGCGATCGCGCTGGCCAACGGCGAGAAGGCGGACACCACCGGTGTCACCGAGGATCCCGAGAGCGACCGCGACGTGCCCTCGATCCTGCTCACCCCGAAGTCGATCACCAAGGAGAACATCGCCGACGTGATCGCTGACGGCGGCCAGAAGCTCGAGGACGTCTGCACCCCCGAGTTCGCCGACGCCTGCAAGAAGGCCGGGGTCTCCTGAGGCCGCGCGGCGCCGCCCGGAGGAGGGCCGGGCGGCACCGCCGGCGTCCCGCCGTACCCGCACCGCTCCGATCGGTTCGGGCGGCACAGCACTCGAGCGTTGGAGGGCGAGATGATCGAGCCGACCACCTGGCCGGGCACCGGAGCGGAGGGCGAGGTTCCGCTGCTGGAGCTCCGCGGGGTCAACAAGAGCTTCGGCGTGGTGCACGTCCTGCACGACGTGGACTTCCAGGTCCGCCCCGGCCAGGTCACCGCACTGGTCGGTGACAACGGCGCCGGCAAGTCGACCCTGGTCAAGGTCGTCGCCGGCATCCACGGCACCGACAGCGGGACCTACCTGTTCGACGGCGAGCCCGTCAGCGTCAACGGTCCCCGCGACGTGGCCGCGCTGGGCATCGAGGTCGTCTACCAGGACCTCGCGCTGTGCGACAACCTCAACATCGTCGAGAACATGTTCCTGGGACGCGAGCTCCTGCGCCCCACCGGGCTCGACGACATGGCGATGGAGGAGCGCGCCCGCGAGACACTGGCGTCGTTGTCGGTGCGCACCGTGAAGTCGGTGCGCCAGAGCGTCGCCAGCCTCTCCGGCGGGCAGCGGCAGACCGTGGCGATCGCCAAGGCCGTGCTCTGGAACTCCCGGATCGTGATGCTCGACGAGCCGACCGCCGCGCTCGGGGTGGCCCAGACCCGCCAGGTCCTCGACCTGGTGCGCCGGCTCGCGGACCGCGGCCTGGGCGTCGTGCTGATCTCGCACAACATGAACGACGTCTTCGAGGTCGCCGACCGGATCACCGCGCTCTACCTCGGCCGGGTCGCCGCCGACGTCGCCAACGAGGACGTCAGCCACAAGCAGGTGGTGGAGCTGATCACCGCCGGCCGCTCCGGGGACCTCGGGATCGGCGACGTCTCGACCGCGACGATCTGAGGAAAGACGAGATGAGCATGCACTCCTCACCCACCACGCCGGGAGGCGGCGGTTCCCACGTCGCCGACCCCCAGACACCGGCACGACAAACCGCCACCGGGTCGGGGAGCGGCGACTTCTCCGGAGACAACCGCTCCCAGAACACCGCCCGCGAGGTCTTCGTCGACTACGTGAACCGCCTGCGCGGCGGTGACATGGGCTCCCTGCCGGCGCTGCTGGGCCTCGCGGTGCTGTTCGTCGTCTTCGGGCTCGCCCACGACCGGTTCCTGACCACGTACAACCTGACGAACCTGGTGATCCAGGCCGGGTCGATCTGCGTGCTGGCGATGGGCCTGGTGTTCGTCCTGCTGCTCGGTGAGATCGACCTGTCGGCCGGTGTCGCCGGAGGTGCCTCCGCGACCATCACCGCCCTGGTCATCATCGACCACGGCTGGGCCTGGTGGGCCGCGGTGCTGGCCGGCATCGCGGTCGGCGCCGTGATCGGGCTGTCCATCGGCATGCTCGTGGCCATCCTCGGCATCCCCTCGTTCGTGGTCACCCTGGCGTTCTTCCTCGCATTGCAGGCGGTGCCGCTGCGCCTGATCGGTTCGGGCGGGTCGCTGCGGTTCAACCAGGAGGTGCTGCGCGGGCTGTCGGTGAAGAACGTCCCGGTGACCGCCGGCTGGGTGGCCGCCGGCGTGCTCGTCGTGGGCTACGCGGCCCTGCTGTTGCTGCGGTACCGGTCCCGGGTCGCCAAGGGGCTGGGCCACCGCCCGCTCTCGCTGGTCGGCCTGCAGATCGTCGCCTTCACCGCGATCGTGCTGGGGCTGACCACGCTGCTCAGCCAGAACCGCGCCGTGAACCCCGACGTCTTCAACATCAGCGGCATCCCGTGGGTGGCCCCCGTGGTCATCGCCCTGCTGCTGTTCTGGACCTTCGTGCTGCAACGCACCCGGTTCGGCCGGCACCTGTACGCCGTCGGCGGCAACGCCGAGGCCGCCCGCCGCGCCGGCATCAACGTCACCCGGATCAAGGTCGCCGCCTTCGTGATCTGCTCGGGCATGGCCGCGGTCTCCGGCATCCTCGCGGCGTCGTACACCGGGAAGGTGTCGCCGGGCTCGGGCGGCGGCAACGAGCTGCTCTACGCCGTCGGTGCCGCCGTGATCGGGGGCACCAGCCTCTTCGGCGGGCGGGGCCGGGCCGTCGACGCGGTCATCGGCGGCCTGGTGATCGCCACCATCCCCAACGGGCTGGGCCTGCTGGACCAGGCCAGCTACATCAACTTCATCGTCACCGGCACCGTCCTGCTCCTGGCGGCGAGCGTGGACGCCATCTCCCGCAGGCGCCGGTCGGCGGCCGGGGTCTGAGGTGGCGCGGCCGCGCGGCGGGACGGGCACCAACCAGGGCGCCGTCCGGCGGCACAACCTCGGCACGCTGCTGCGTCACGTGCACGACGCCGGCGAGATGTCGCGCGCCGACCTGACCTACCGGATGGGCCTGAACCGCTCCACGATCGCCGGCCTGGTGAGCGAGCTGGAGAGCCTCGGGTTGCTCGAGCATGCCTCCCCCGCCGCGCCACGCGGCGCCGGGCGACCCTCCGCCGGGGTCCGGATCCGAGACGACGGGCCGTACGTCGTCGCGGTCGACCTCGGCGTGGACCAGGTGGTGGTCGCCGCCGTGGGCCTGGGCGGGCGGATCGGCGTGCGCGCGGCCACGGCGCTCACCCAGCCCTCGGAGGCCTGGCACGTCGGCGCGAGCGTCGCCGGCCTGGTCCGGCGCGTGGTGGCCACCTCCCCGGCAGCCGCTCCCCTGCTCGGCATCGGGGTCGCCGTGCCGGGCCTGGTGCGCCGCAGCGACGGCCTGGTCCGGCACGCGCCGAACCTGGGCTGGCGCGACGTCTCCTTCGGCTCCATCGTGCTCGCCGCGCTCGACCTCGACGTGCCGATCGCGGTCGGCAACGACGCGGACCTGGGGGCCTGGGCCGAGCACCGGCTCGGGGCGGCGGTCGACGTCGCAGACGTGGTCTACCTGTCCGGCAACGTCGGCGTCGGCGCCGGCGTGATCCTCGGCGGGCGCCGGCTCGAGGGTGTCGCCGGCTACGCCGGCGAGGTCGGCCACCTGTGTCACGACCCCGCGGGCACGACGTGCCACTGCGGCAGCCGCGGCTGCTGGGAGACCGTGGTCGGTGCGCCGGCGATCGCCGAGGCGTTGTGCTGCCCCGCCGAGCAGGTCCCCCGCCTCGGCGTGATGCTCGACGAGCTGAGCACCGCACCGCGTGAGCTGCGGCCGATCGGGGTCGAGCTCGGTCGCGGCCTGGCCTCGGTGGTGAACGTGTTCAACCCCAGCATCGTGGTGCTGGGCGGCTACTTCCGGCCGCTGTTCCGGCTGCTCGGCCCGGAGGTCACCGCCGGGCTGGCCGAGCGCTCCCTGCGGCCGGCGCGCGACGCGGTGCGCCTGGCCGCGCCGGGCCTGGGCACGGACTCGGTGCTGCTGGGGGCGGCAGAGGCGGCGATGGGGCCGGTCTTCGACGACCCGGTGGCCAGCCTGGCCACCGCCGTCACCGGCGCCCCGGACCACCTCGCCGGCTGAGCCGGATCAGCCCGTCCGCGACTCCCCAGCCTCCCCGGACTCGCCGGCCTCCTCGGCATCCCCGGGCTCGGCTGCGCTCGTCCCGGCGAACGGGTCGGCGCGGCCGGCGAAGACGTCGGCCAGCGACCGCTGCGCAGCCCCGGTCGCGGCGGCCTCGGTGCCGAGCTCGCCCAGCACCAGGTCGGGCACCCCGAGGTCGCTGGTGGCCAGGGTAGCGGCGAGCTCGCGCCGCGCCGGTACGACGACGAGGTCGCCCAGCGGCGCGAAGTACCCGCCCAGCACGATCCGGCCCGGGTCGAGCACACCGGCCAGCACGCCGAGGCCGCGGCCCAGCCAGCGGGCGAGGCCGGCCACGGCCTCGGCGAGCTCCGGGTCGTCGGCCGCCGCGGCGGCGACCGCCCGCGCCGTGGTCACCGGCGTCCCAGCCTCGGGCATGTCCACGGCCGCGAGCAGTGCGTGCAGGCCCACGGACGCCTCCCAGCAGCCGCTGCGACCGCAGCCGCACCGGGCGTGTGCCGCGCCGAGCGGCAGGTGCCCGACCTCGCCGGCGAAACCGCGGGCGCCCCGCAGCAGCCGACCGCCCTCGACCAGCCCGGCACCGATGCCGACGGTGCCGGTCAGATAGAGCAGGTCCCCGGCACCGCGGCCGGCCCCGTGGTGCAGCTCGGCGAGCGCCGAGCAGTCCGCGTCGTTGCTGACCCGGGTGCGCCCGCGCCACCCGAAGGCCGTGTCGAGCGTCGCGGCGAGCCCGGTCCCGGCCACCTGCAGGTTCGGCGCCCAGACCGCGGTGCGGTCGTCGCCGCCCACCAGCCCGGGCACGGCGACGGTGGCGCCGAGCACGTGCCGATCCTGCTCCCGCAGGCGGGTCGCCACGGCGCGGGCCAGCGCCGCGAGGTGGGCGGTGACGTCGCCGCCGGGCGGCACGTCGCGGGTGAGCTCCAGCTGCGGGACCCCGGCGAGGTCGAGGACCACCGCGGCGACGTACTCGACGTTGACCTCCACCCCGACCCCGACGGGACGGCCGCCGGCCAGCGTGAGCCGCCGGCCGGGGCGGCCGCGACCGGTGCTGGGGGCGGCCTCGGCGTCCGGCTGCAGCACGCCGGCATCGGTCAGTGCGGCGACGATCGTGCCCACGGTGGCCTTGGCCAGGCCGGTGCGGGCCGCGAGCTCGGCCCGGCTGCCCGGGCCCTCGTCGCGCAGGGCGCGCAGCACCGCGGCGGCGTTGCTGCGGCGCAGCGAGTCCGCGCCCCGGGGCCCCGGCGCGTCCGGCTCAGCCACGGACGCCGTAGAGGTGCTCGAGGGCGAGCTGGTCGAGGTGCTCCATCGCGACCTCCCGGGCGGCCAGCACCTCGACGTCGGGCAGCGGCCACTCGGCGAGCTCGCGCCAGCCCTCGCCCTCGGCGAGGGTGGGGCGGGCCAGCTCCGGCAGGCCGGCCACCTCGAGCGCGGCCTGCACCTCGGGATCGGCCCGGAAGGCGGTGACCTTCTCGCGCAGGATGAGGTAGTTGTCCATGCAGGCGCGGGCCGAGACCCACACCCCCTCCTCGGTCTCGGGGCGGACCGGCTTGAAGTCGAAGTGCACGGGACCGTCGTACCCGCCGGCGAGGAGGGTGTCGACCACCCAGAAGGCGCCACGCACGTTGCCGGCCCCGAAGCGCAGGTCCTGGTCGTAGCGGGGACCGTTCTGGCCGTTGAGGTCGATGTGGAAGAGCTTGCCTTGCCACAGCGCCTGCGCGTACCCCGCGGCGGCGTTGAGGCCGGCCATCTCCTCGTGCCCGACCTCCGGGTTCACCCCGACCAGCTCGGGGCGGTCGAGGGTGGAGATGAACGCCAGCGCGTGGCCGACGGTGGGCAGCAGGATGTCGCCGCGGGGCTCGTTGGGCTTGGGCTCGATCGCGAACCGCAGGTCGTAGCCGCGGTCGGTCACGTACTCGCCGAGCAGGTCGAAGGCCTCGCGGTAGCGGTCCAACGCGGCGGGCACGTCCTTGGCCGCGCCGAACTCCGCGCCCTCGCGACCGCCCCAGCAGACGTAGACCTGGGCGCCGAGCTCGGCGGCGAGGTCGAGGTTGCGCATCACCTTGCGTAGCGCGAAGCGTCGTACGTCGCGGTGGTTGGAGGTGAACGCGCCGTCCTTGAACACCGGGTGGGTGAACAGGTTGGTGGTGGCCGTGGTGACCACCAGGCCGGTGTCGGCCAGGCCTTTGCGGAAGCGGTCGAGGATCCGGGTGCGCTCGGCGTCGTCGGTGCCGAACGGGACGAGGTCGTCGTCGTGGAAGTTGACGCCGTAGGCGCCGAGCGCGGCGAGCCGCTCGAGGGCGTGCACGGGGTCCATCGGCGCCCGGGTGGGGTCGCCGAACGGGTCGCGGGCCTGCCAGCCCACGGTCCACAGCCCGAAGGAGAACCGGTCCTCACGCCGGGGCTCGGGGCGCTGCATGTTGCTGGCGCTGGTGGCGGTCATCGGGGGCTCCCGTCGTCGGTCGTGCTCGGGGTGGTCAGCGGTGCGGGTCGAGCGGTGGGTCAGGGGCCGGCGAGGCCGGCGGGGCCGAGGCGCTCGCGCAGGGCGGCGTAGCGCCGGCGCACCTCGGCGCCGTCGGCGCGCTGCTCGGCGTCCGGGGTCGGCTGGCGTCCGGGCGGCAGGTGCACGGGCAGGGGCCAGTCAGGCGGGCTGCTGCGTCCGGAGAGCGCCCACGCGGCCTGGCGGGCGGCGCCGCGGGCGACGTGCTCGCCGGGCTCGGCCACCAGGACCTGCCGGTCCAGGATCGCCGGCGCGAGCACCTGGACCGCTCGGTTGGCCGAGCCGCCGCCGACGAGGATCACCCGTTGCGGGTCCTGGCCCGTCTGCGCGGTCAGCGCGTCGGTGGCCTCGGCCAGGGAGCACAGCAACGCCTCCACCGCGGCGCGGGCGACGTCGGCACGGCTGGTCGCCGGGGACAGCCCGGCCCAGGTGCCGGTGGCATGGGGCAGGTCCGGCGTGCGCTCGCCGCCGTAGTACGGCGAGACCCCCAGCCCGCCGGCGCCGGGAGCGGCCGACAGCGCGAGGTCGGCGAGCTGCTCGTGGTCGACGCCGAGCAGGCGCTCGGGCAGCCCGAGGATCTCGACGGCGTTGATGGTGGCGACCAGGGGCAGGTAGCCGCCCGCGGCGTCGGCGAAGCCGGTGACGGCGCCGGTGGGGTCGGCGACCGGGTCGGCGGCCACGGTGGAGGCGACGCCGGAGGTGCCGATCGAGACGAGCACGTCGTCACCGCTCAGGCCCAGCCCCAGCGCGGCCGCCATGTTGTCGCCGGTGCCGGCGGCGAGCACCGCGCCGGCGCCGGTCGCCCCCGCCGCGGTGTGCGACGGTACGACGACGGGCAGCTCGGCTCCGTGGCCGAGCGCCGCGACCAGCAGGTCCTCGCGCCAGGCCCCGGCCACGGCGTCGAAGTAGCCGGTGCCCGAGGCGTCGCCCCGGTCGGTGAACACGGGCGTGCCAGGCGCGGCGAGGTGGGCCGAGACGTAGTCGTGGGGCAGCAGCACACGCGCGACCCGGGCGGCGTTGTCCGGCTCGTTCTCGGCGAGCCAACGCAGCTTGGTGGCGGTGAACGAGGCGACCAGGACGCTGCCGAGGGCTGCGGCGCAGGCGGCGGGTCCGCCGAGCTCGGCGACCAGGGCGCGGGCCTGGGGTGCGGAGCGGGTGTCGTTCCACAGCAGCGCGGGACGGACCGGCTCGGCGGCAGAGTCGAGCGCCACCAGCCCGTGCTGCTGCCCGGCCACGGCGACGGCCGCGGCGCGCTCGAGCAGCCCGTCGGTGGCGGTGTCCACGGCGTTGAGCCAGGCGCGCGGGTCGACCTCGGTGCCCGGCGGGTGCGGGGCGCAGCGGGAGGCCAGGACGGTCCCGTCGTCGGCGTCGACGAGCACGGCCTTCGTGGACTGCGTCGAGGAGTCGACGCCGAGGACCAGCACTCTGCCATTTTGTACGAGTGTTGAACGAAGTCAAGGCTCCTACGAACGCAGCCCGACGGATCAGGTAGGACGCCCGACTTCGGGTACCGCACGACCGCAGCGCGGGGCGGAGCGATCCGGCTCCCGGGAGGCGACCCGCAGAACGCAGACACAGGAGGTCCGATGACCAGCAACGACCCGACCACCGACGCCGAGACCTACAACGGCTACAGCATCGACGACGAGGACCAGCCGGGAGCGGGCGAGGGGCTCGGCGACAGCGACGTCGAGGACGAGCTGGACCGTGGCTACTCCCCGCCCGAGCGCTACTCGGCGGCGCAGGGATATGGCAACACTCCCTGGGAGGAGGCCCACCCCCGCCCGCTGGAGGACCGCCTGAAGGAGGAGGAGCCGGAGCCGGACCCCCTGGCGGAGGCGGAGGCGGTCGACGACGACGGCCTGACCCACGAGGCGGACCTGCCCGGCACCGAGGTCGGCGACCAGCGCGCCGGCCGGCTCGTCGACCCCGACGAAGGACTGGGCGCGGACACGGAGAAGGACCTCGTGGCCGGGGACGTGGGCATCGACGGTGCCGCTGCCAGCGCAGAGGAGGCAGCGATGCACGTCATCGACGAGGGCGACGACGCAGGCCTCACCGAGGAGTGACCTCACTCGCCGGGCCGCTCCGGACATCCCGGGGTCTGAACTTGAAGACCCCTGGGTAACTGATCGTCAACCGGGCGATGTGGCCCGCTACGACAGGAGGAAAAAAGTGATCTTCATTCTGTGGCTCCTTGCCGTGATCCTCGTGATCTCGGGCATCTTCAGCCTCATCCGCGGACAGATGCTGTGGGGCATCGTGCTGATCGTCGTCGGACTGCTCGTCGGTCCGGGTGGAGTCAGCATGTTCGGATAGTCGATCAGGGTGGGTCTCCGCGCCGAGGCATGGGGCGCAGGAAGCCCGGAGGCCCGCCCTGAGGCACGAGCGCGGCTCCCGGCACTGCCGGGGCCGCGCTCGTGCCATTTCTGCCGCTGCTCATGTCCGCCGGCTGTTCAGGTCCGACTACTGGCCGACCGCCACATCTCGGTAGGCCTCCCGCAGCTTGCCCTTGACCATCTTGCCTGTGGGGGTGCGCGGCAGGTCGGCACGGAAGTGGATCTCACGGGGCACCTTGTAGTGCGCGATCCGAGCCCGGGCGTACTCGGTGAGCTCGGCAGCCAGGGCGTCGTCGCCGGTCACGCCGTCGGCGGGCTGGACGAACGCCACGACCCGCTCCCCCATGTCCTCGTCCGGCACCCCGACCACGCCGATGTCGGCGACCGCGGGGTGCAGCGTGAAGAGGTCCTCGACCTCCTGGGGATAGATGTTCACCCCGCCGGAGATGATCATGAACGCCTTGCGGTCGGTCAGGTAGAGGAAGCCCTCCTCGTCGAGGTAGCCGAGGTCGCCCACCGTCGTCCAGCCCGGGTGCTCCGGGTGCTCGGTGGCCCGCGTCTTGTCGGGGTCGTTGTGATAGCTGAAGGTGCGGGCCTCGCGCTCGAAGTAGATGGTGCCGACCTCGCCGGGACCGAGCTCGGCGCCCTCCTCGTCGACGATGTGCAGCACGCCGAGCAGCGGCCGGCCGACGGAGCCCGGGTGGGCCAGCCAGGTCTCGGCGTCGATCGCGGTGGCCCCGTTGGCCTCCGTCGAGGCGTAGTACTCGTGCAGCACCGGGCCGAGCCAGTTGATCATCTTCCGCTTCACGTCGACCGGGCACGGCGCGGCGGCGTGCACCACGCACCCGAGGCTGGACACGTCGTACTTCTCCCGGACCTCGGCGGGCAGCTTCAGCAGCCGCACGAACATCGTCGGCACCATCTGGGTGTGGGTGACCCGGTGCTCCTCGATCGCGGCCAGCGCGGCCTCGGCGTCGAAGTGCTCCATCATCACCAGCGTGCCGCCGACGGTGTGGATCACGCCACCGAAGCGCAGCGGAGCGGCGTGGTAGACCGGCGCCGGGGAGAGGTAGACCGTGCTCTGGTCGAAGCCGTACGACGGCGCGAACATCGTCGGGTAGAGGTAGCCGGGCTCGTCGACGGCGATCTGCGGCAGCGGCGGCTTGATCCCCTTGGGCCGGCCGGTGGTGCCGCTGGAGTAGAGCAGGTCGTCACCGTGCGGCTGCTCGGGCAGCGGCTCGGCGCCGGCCTGGGCGAGCGCGGCGTCGTAGGCGTCGTACCCGGGCACGGCGCCGCCGAAGGCGAGGCGTTCGGCCACGTCGACCTCGAGGTCTGCGACGGTCCCGGCGAGCGCGGCGGACACGACCAGCGCCTTGGCGCCGCAGTCGCTGACGATGTAGGAGACCTCGGGGGCCGAGAGGTGGGAGTTGACCGCGGTGACGTAGAGCCCGGAGCGCAACGCGGCCCAATAGACCTCGTAGCTCTCGGGCCGGTTGTCGCTGAGGAGGGCGACGACGTCACCGGCGCCCAGGCCGCGGGCGCGGAGGTGGTTCGCCAGGCGCAGGCTGCGCTCGTCGAGCTCGCCGTAGGTGAGCACCTCACCGGAGCCGGACATGATCAGTGCGGGCTTGTCGGGGTCCTGAGCGGCCCAGGTTCCGGGATACATGGACCGAGAGTAGACGCCGCCTGTGACGCAGGCCACATGCCTTCATGGCGCGCTCGAGCGGGCCGGCGCCTAGGTCCCCGTGGCGGGCTGGACCGTGGCGGGCCGGACCGTGACCGGCAGGGCGTTGACCGCCGCGGTGCCGGTCGGCCCGTCGAGCAGCGCGAGGTCGCCCAGCATGTTGGCGTTGACTCCCGGCCGGGCTGCGGCGACGCGGCCCGGGGCGCCGACCTGGTGCCCCCAGCCGTGCGGCAGGCACACCACGCCGGCGGCGATGGTGTCGGTGACCTCGACGGGGGCGACCACCTCGCCGTCCGCGCTGCACACCAGCGCGTCGGACCCGTCGGCCAGGCCGAGCCGGGCGGCGTCGTCGGGGTGCAGGTGCAGCGTGCAGTCGTTGCCGGCGCGGTTCAGCGTCGCGACGTTGTGCATCCAGGAGTTGTTCGAGCGCAGGTGGCGTCGTCCGATCAGCAGCAGCTCGGCGCCCGGTTGCCGGGCGGCGAACGTCCGGAGCCGGTCCAGGTCGGCGAGCACCGGCTCCGGCACGAGGTCGATCCGGCCGGTGGCGAGCACCCCGGGCAGCCGCGGCTGCAGCGGCCCGAGGTCGAGGCCGTGCGGCGCGGCGGCGACGTCGGCGAACGTCAGGTCGTAGGGACCCGCCTTCAACAAGATGTCCAGCAGGCGCTCGGGGCCGCACAGCCCGGGCTCCGGCGTGGCCGCGTTGAGCTCGGCCATGCTCTGGGCCAGCGCGTCGTCGAGGTCGGTCACCGCCGCGCCGGCGCCCAGCCCGCCGGCGATCGCCGCGAGCCGCAGCATGGTGTGCCACTCCGGCGGCACGTCGGTGTCGTGCACCGCCGGGGAGTAGCGGGCGATGTTGCGCACCGAGTACTGGTAGAGCAGCAGGTCGTAGTGGCTACGCTCCAGCGGCGAGGGCCCGGGCAGGACGACGTCAGCGTGCCGGGTGGTCTCGTTGAGGTAGACGTCGATGCTCACCATCAGCTCGAGCTCCTCCAGCGCGGCCTCCAGGCGCGTCGCGCCCGGCACGCTGAGGACGGGGTTGCCGCTGAGCGTGACCAGCGCGCGCACGCGGTCCTCGCCGGGCGCGGCGATCTCCTCGGCCAGCGTCGCGGCGGGCAGCTCGCCCATCACCTCTGGGCGGCCCGAGGCGCGGCCGTGCCACCGGCCGTGCCGGAACGGCCGCCGGGGGCCGGGGCGGGTGTTGGCCTGGCCCGCCGCGGCCAGCGGGAACATGGCGCCGCCGGGGGTGTCCAGGTTGCCGGTGAGGATGTTGAGCACGTCGATCAGCCAGCTGGCCAGGGTGCCGAAGGGCTGGGCGGTGGTGCCCATCCGGCCGTAGACGACCGCCCGGTCCGCCGCGGCGAGCTCGCGCGCCAGCCGGCGGATGGTGCCCGCGTCGATACCGGTGTGCGGCGCGGCGTCCTCGGGTCCCACCTCGGCGGCGATGGCGCGCACCTGCTCCAGCCCGTCGACGTACGGCGCCGCGAGGCCCAGGTCCACGAGGTCCTCGGCGAACAGGGTGTGCACCATGGCGAGCAGCAACAGCGCGTCGCTGCCGGGCCGGATCGGCACGTGCTCGCTGGCCGCCTCGGCGGTGCGGGTCCGGCGGGGGTCGACCACGACCACCTTGCCGCGGGCGGTGATGGCCCGCAGCCGACCGCGCATGTCGGGGGCGGTCATCAGGCTGCCGTTGGACACCAGCGGGTTGCCACCCAGCACCAACAGGTAGTTCGTGCGGTCCAGGTCGGGCACCGCGATGGTGGCGGCGTCGCCGTACAGGTAGCCGCAGACGAACGTCTTGGGCGCCTGGTCCACCGTGCCGGCGCTGAAGACGTTGCGGGTGCCCAGCGCCTTGAGCAGCGGGCGCAGGTAGAGCGCACCGGACAGGTTGTGCGCGGTGGGGTTGCCGAAGTACACCGCGACCGCGTCCCGGCCGTGGGTGTCCAGCAGGGGCGGGAGCCGGCGCTCGATCTCGGCGAACGCCTCCTCCCAGTCGACCTCGACGTGGCGTCCGCCGCGCTTGAGGAGCGGACGGCGCAGCCGGTCCGGGTCGGCGTGCAGCTCGCCGATCGAGGCGCCCTTGGGGCACAGGTAGCCGCGACTGAACACGTCGTCGCGGTCGCCGCGCACCCCGATCGTGCCGTCCTCCCGGGTGGAGACGAGCAGCCCGCAGGTGGCCTCGCACAACGGACAGGTCACCGGCACACCACTCATGCCCGCACTATGCCGCAGTCGGCGGCCACGAGGAACGGATCACGCCGACTCTCCCGTGCGGCGCGGCCTGACCGGCGGGTTCGACCCTCAGGCCCGCCCACTCGGCGCGGTGCCGGTGACCAGGATCGTCAGCAGCTGCTCCGGCAGCCGCGGCGCGGCACGGAGCACCTCGGCCGGCTGCGGCCTGGTGAGGGTGCCGACGGCGACCACCAGCTCGAGCGCCGAGAGGTCGGCGCGCACCGCCCCGGCCGCCACGGCCGTGCGGAGCAGCTCGTCCACCGCCCTCAGCGCCTCGTCCTGTGCCTCACGCACCGGGTCGCTGAGGGTGCCGGCCGCGTGCTCGGCGAGACCGGCCGACAGCGCCCCGAGGTGGAGGTCGACGAGCCCGCGCAGGAATGCCTCCCACGCCGCGGCCGCCGCGGCGCCCCGGACACCGGCGAGCTCCGGACGGGCCTGCTCGGCGGCGAACCGGACGTCGGCCAGGATCGCCGCGGCGACCTCGTCCAGCAGCGCGGCTCGGGACTCGAAGTTGCGGTACAGCGTGGCGATGCCGACCCCGGCGGCCTCGGCGACCGCATCGAGGGCGATCTCGGCGCCGCGCTCGGCGATCAGGGCGCGGGCGGCGTGCACGATCGCCGCCCTGCGCCTGGCTGCATCAGCCCGCATGTCGTCCCCTCACCGAATTGACCGCTGATCCTAAACGGAGGAACATCGTCCGCATAACCGGAGGACCTTCCTCCACTATGATCCGAGGAAGACCCCCCATGCTCACCCCGCCGCCCCCCGAGCAGACCCCCGACGCGCGTCGCGGCGCAAGCCCTCGCTCCGGTCCTCTGGCCGGCCCGCTGCTGAAGGCGGCGGGGCTGAGCGCCGCGCTCGCCGCCGTCCTCGTCGCCCTGCTCGCCCTGTTCATCCTGCCCTCGCTCAAGAGCGGTGCCCACGACCTCCCGGTGGGCATCGTCGGCACCTCGGCGACCACTGGGCCCGTGGAGCAGGGGCTGGCCGAGCTCGACGACGAGGCCTACGAGGTCCGCGACGTCGCGACCGCCGCCGAGCTGAAGGAGGCGATCCGCGACCGCGAGCTCGTCGGCGGCCTGGTCGTCACCGAGGAGGGCATCGAGACCGTCGTGGCCACCGCAGGTTCGCCTGCCATCTCCGGCTCCCTGATCTCGACCGCTCAGGCGCTCGGCCAGGCGAGCGGGACCCCGGTGAGCGTCACCGACCTCGTGCCGCTGCCCGCCGACGACCCGACCGGGGTCGGCATCGGCGGCCTGGCGTTCCCGCTGGTGTTCGGTGGCATCGTCCCGGTCGTGGCGTTCGGTGCGGTGTTCGCGAACCGCGCCGGGTGGCGCCTCGGCGCCCTGATCGGGTTCTCGCTGGTCGGCGGCGGTGTGGTCGCGGCCGTGCTGCAGTTCTGGTTCGGCAGCATCGAGTCGGCGTTCTGGCCGGTGGCCGGCGCGATGGCGCTCGGCATCGCCGCGCTCGCCGTTCCGCTCTCGGGGCTCCAAGCGCTCTTCGGGAGCAAGGGCTTCTCCATCGCCGCGGCGTCGATGATGTTCCTCGGCAACCCGCTCTCGGGCATCGCCACGACCGGCGCCTGGCTGCCGACCGGCCTGGGAGCCTTCGGTCAGCTGCTGCCGCCGGGAGCGGCCGGGACCCTGGTCCGCGCGGCGGCGTACTTCGACGGCGCCGGCGGGCTCGGTGCCGCCCTCACGCTGAGCGCGTGGGTGCTCGCCGGCCTGGCGCTGCACGTGCTGGCCGGCCGGCGCACGGCCCGCACCGAGCAGCCCGGGACCGGGTCGCCTGCCGAACCCGCGCCTGCCGCGGTCTGACCCGCCGTCCCCCCGGGTGGGCATTGCCCCACTCGGTGGCGAGTGCTGCACTGGAGGACCAACCGACCATCGCCGTTCGGAGTGTGTCGTGAGAGCCATCCAGTACACCGCGTTCGGAACGCGACCCCAGCTCGTCGACGTCGAACGCCCCCGGCCCGGCCCCGGCGAGGTGCTGCTGAGGATCACCGCCTCCGGGCTGTGCCACTCCGACGAGTTCGTGATGGCGATGCCCCAGGACGGCTACCCCTACCCGATGCCGATGACGCTCGGGCACGAGCCGGCCGGGGTCGTCGAGGAGCTCGGCGAGGGCGCCAGCGGCGTCACCGTGGGCGACGCGGTGATCGTCTACGGCTGCTGGGGCTGCGGCGTGTGCGCGATGTGCGCGGACGGCAGCGAGAACCTCTGCCTCACCGGGATGCTCTCCCCCGGCCTGGGCGTGAACGGTGCGATGGCCGAGTTCATGGTCGTCGACACCCCACGCCACCTCGTGCCGATCGGCGACCTCGACCCGGTGCGTGCGGCCTCGCTCACCGACGCCGCGCTGACGCCCTACCAGGCGATCAAGAGCGTGCTGCCGCGCATCGTCGGTGGCACGACCACCGTGGTCATCGGCGCCGGCGGGCTCGGCCACGTCGCGATCCAGCTGCTGCGCGCGCTCACGCCCACTCGTGTGGTCGCCCTCGACATCGGCGAGGACAAGCTGGCCTTCGCCCGCGAGAACGGCGCGCACGAGGCGTTCACCTCCGAGCCCGCCGCCGCCGACAAGGTCAAGCAGCTCACCGGCGGCCGGGGCGCGGACGTCGTCCTCGACTTCGTCGGCATGGACGTCACCGGCGAGCTCGCCGTGGCCTGTGGTGGCGTCGCCTCCGCGGTGGTCGTCGTGGGCGCCGGGCTCGGCGGCGCCAAGATCGGGCTGACCTCCGCGCCGTACAACATGACCGTGTCCACCTCGCTGTGGGGACGGCGCAAGGAGCTGATCGAGCTCGTCGAGATGGCGCGGCGCGGCCAGGTCCAGATCCACACCACCACCTACCCGATCACCGAGGGCGAGCAGGCCTACGAGGACGTGCACGCCGGGCGGATCGTGGGCCGGGCCGTGGTGGTGCCCTGAGCCTTCCCCCGAGCGCTGGCCCCTGAGGCGCTGGCCCTCAGGGCTCGACGGTGCCGTGGTCGGCGTCGAGGGTGTCGCCGGTGAGCTTGGCCTTGGCGAAGCTGAGCAGCGAGGCGACCTTGCCGCCCGGGGTGTCCCCGTACTCGGCCTGCTCCACGTCCAGGCGCAGCAGCACGGCGTTCGGGTCCTCGGGAGCGTAGGTGGTCAGCATGCCGATCGGCATGCCCTCCATCAGCTCGACGAGCTTGCGCTGCTCGGCTCTGTGGGCGTCGTCGTGGGACACGGGTCCTCCTCGTCTCGTCCGGCGGAACCACCGGAAGAGAGAGGTACCCCCGTCGCCTCGACGGATGCGGCGTACGACGGGGCGAGGAACCAGCCCACGCGGCGGCGCGTCATTCCCACTCGATCGTGCCGGGGGGCTTCGAGGTGATGTCGACCGTGACCCGGTTGACCTCGCGGACCTCGTTGGTGATGCGGGTGGAGATCTTCTCCAGCACGTCGTAGGGAATCCGGGCCCAGTCCGCGGTCATCGCGTCCTCGGAGGTGACCGGGCGCAGCACGACCGGGTGGCCGTAGGTGCGGCCGTCACCCTGCACGCCCACCGAGCGGACGTCGGCGAGCAGCACCACCGGGAACTGCCAGATGTCGCGGTCCAGGCCGGCCGCGGTCAGCTCCTCGCGGGCGATCGCGTCGGCGTCGCGCAGGATGTCGAGCCGCTCGCGGGTGACCTCGCCGATGATCCGGATGCCCAGGCCGGGGCCGGGGAACGGGTGGCGCCACACGATCTCCGGCGGCAGGCCGAGCTGCTCGCCGACGAGGCGGACCTCGTCCTTGAACAGGGTCCGCAGCGGCTCGACGAGCTCGAACTCGAGGTCCTCGGGCAGACCGCCGACGTTGTGGTGCGACTTGATGTTGTGCGTGCCCGCGCCGCCGCCGGACTCCACCACGTCCGGGTAGAGCGTGCCCTGCACCAGGAAGCCGACCTTGGTGCCCTCGGGTGCGTCCTTGATGATGTCGAGCTCGGCGGCCTCGAAGGTGCGGATGAACTCACGGCCGATGATCTTGCGCTTGGTCTCGGGGTCGGAGACACCGGCCAGCGCGTCGAGGAACTGCTTCTCGGCGTCCACCACGACCAGGTTGGCGCCCGTCGAGGCCACGAAGTCGCGCTCGATCTGCTCGGTCTCGCCCTTGCGCATGAGGCCGTGGTCGACGTACACGCAGGTGAGCCGGTCGCCGATCGCCTTCTGCACGATGGCGGCGGCCACCGCGGAGTCGACCCCGCCGGACAGGCCGCAGATGGCGCGGCCGTCCTCGCCGATCTGCTCGCGGATGCGCTCGATCTGCTCCTCGGCGATGTTGCCGATCGTCCAGGTCTGCCGGCAGCCGGCGATGTCCCACAGGAAGTGCTCCAGGACCTTCTGGCCGTGCTCGGTGTGCAGCACCTCGGGGTGCCACTGCACGCCGGCGTAGCCGCGCTCGACGTCCTCGAAAGCGGCGACCGGGGTGGACTCGGTGGCGGCGAGCACCTCGAAGCCCGCGGGTGCGGCGGTGACGGAGTCGCCGTGCGACATCCACACGTTGTGCTCCAGCGGGATGCCGTTGAGCAGCCGTCCGGGATGGCCGACCTTGACCCGGGTGCGGCCGTACTCGCGCGCACCGGTCGCCGACACGGTGCCGCCCAGGCCCTGGGCCATCAGCTGGAAGCCGTAGCACATGCCGAACACGGCGGTGTCCGCCTCGAACAGCGTGTTGTCCAGGCGCGGGGCACCCGGCTCGTACACCGACGACGGTCCGCCGGAGAGGATGACCGCCTTCGGGTTGCGGGCCATCATCTCCTCGATCGGCATCGTGTGCGGCACGATCTCGGAGTAGACCCGCGCCTCGCGCACCCGCCGCGCGATCAGCTGGGCGTACTGGGCACCGAAGTCCACGACCAGGACCAGGTCGTGCTCGGACTCGTGCGTGTGCTCCGCGGCCGCCGTCATGGGTCGATCGTATCGAGCGGGCTCGGGCGTGATCGCACCGCATCGGCGCTGCGGTCGAACTGCCCTGGCGCGTGTCGTCCCACGAGTTCCTGGTCGCGGAGCACCCGAAAAAGCACCAGAGCCCGGCCGGGGAGGGAGGGTGGCCGGGCCCTGGTCGTCCACGCAGCTGCTGGACAGTGCCTGGACCGAGCCCGGATTTCGGGAGGGAGCGTGAACACCCGGGCTCGAGGAGATCAACGAGGCCCTGTGGCCTGAGTTACGCCGTCTCCGAACAACTTCGTATGTTTCGCCCGGCCACGCCTGGAACCCACCGCGACACCCCCGCACCACCTGCGGAAACGTCCTGGGATCGGCCCGAGAACACCCCCAGAGAAGCAGCTCGGGACCGCCCCGGGTGGGACGGTCCCGAGCACGTGCGGGCGGCGGGTCTCAGCTGACCCCGACGATGGGCAGCCGCAGCGCGGCCGGGGCGTCGGCGGGCACGACCGGGGACTTCGGGGTCACCGGCTCGATGCGCCGGTAGGTCTCGCCCAGGGCGGGACGGGCGTCGTCCTCGCCCTTGTTCGGCCAGTACGCCATGGCGCGCTCGGCCTGCGCGGTGATGGTCAGCGACGGGTTCACCCCGAGGTTCGCCGAGATCGCGGAGCCGTCCACGACGTGCAGGCCCGGGTAGTTGTAGACCCGCTGGTAGCCGTCGATCACCCCGGTCTCGGGGCTGTCGCCGATGGTGCAGCCGCCGATGAAGTGGGCGGTCAGCGGCCGGTTGAACGGCTCGCCGATGTTGCCGCCCGGGGTGCCGCCGCGCATCTTGGCCGCGATCCGGCGCACCGCCTCGTTGCCGGCGGGGATCCAGGTGGGGTTGGGCTGGCCGTGGCCCTGGCGCGAGGACAGGATCCACGTGCCGGCGACCTTCTTCGGGAAGACCGTGATGGAGTTGTCCACCGCCTGCATCACCAGCACGATCACGGTGCGCTCGGACCAGTGCTTGAAGTCGTAGAGGTCGAGCGCCTCCTTCCGCTTGCGCCACAGCTCCTTGGCCCAGGTCTTCCAGCGCGCCTCGGGGCCGTCGCCGTCGGTGAGCACGGTCTGCATCAGGGACATGAAGTTGTGGCCCCTGCCGTAGCGCACCGGCTCGATGTGGGTGACCTCGTCGGGGTGGAACGACGACGTGATCGCCACGCCCTGGGTGTAGTCGGTGGTGTCGTCCTTGGGCGAGAGGGCGCCGAGGATGGACTCGGAGTTGGTGCGGGTCAGGAAGCCGAGGCGGTCCGAGAGCTTCGGCAGGGAGCCGGTCGCCTTGAGCCGGTGCAGCAGCTTCTGGGTGCCGAGCGCGGCCGCGGAGAAGACGACCTGCTCGGCGGTGAAGGTCTTCACCGCGCTACGCCGCGACAGCTTGGCCTTGGTCCAGCGCGCCTTGACCTCGTAGCCGCCGCCGGGCAGCGGCCGGACGTCGGTGACGGTGGTGAGCGGGTGCACCACCGCGCCGTTCTGCTCGGCGAGGTAGAGGTAGTTCTTCACCAGGGTGTTCTTGGCGTTGTGCCGGCACCCGGTCATGCACTCCCCGCAGTCGATGCAGGTGGTGCGCTTGGGCCCGGCGCCGCCGAAGTACGGGTCCTCGACGTCGGTGCCCGGTGCCTGCTCGGGGCCGCCGAAGAAGACGCCGACCGGGGTGGGGTGGAAGGTGTCCCCCACGCCCATCTCCTCGGCGACCTCCTTCATGATCGTGTCGGCCGGGCTGACCTTGGCGTACTCGGTGACGCCCAGCATCCGCTTCGCCTGGTCGTAGTACGGCGCCAGCTCGGACTTCCAGTCCGTGATGTGCGACCAGCTGGGGTCGCGGTAGAAGGCGTCGAGCGGCTCGTAGAGGGTGTTGGCGTAGACCAGCGAGCCTCCGCCGACCCCGGCGCCGGCCACGATCATGCAGTCGCGGACCGCGTCGATGCGCTGGATGCCGTACATGCCGAGGTCGGGGGCGAACAGGTACTTGGGCAGGTTCCAGTTGGACTCGGCGAAGTCCTCGTCGCGGAACCGTGCGCCGGCCTCGAGGACGGCGACCTTGTAGCCCTTCTCGGTGAGCCGCAGCGCGCTCACCGAGCCGCCGAACCCGGAGCCGACGACGATGACGTCGTAGTCGAAGTCGCTCACCGCGCTCACGCCCTTCCCAGCTTGTCCATGAGCCGCAGCGAGGCGTTCATGACCTTCGCGTACGCCTGGTCCGACATCCCCAGCACCGGTCCGAACCGGAGCAGCCGCTGCACGCCGACCGACTGGGGCTCGGTGTAGCGGTGGATGCCCTCGGCGCCCTGCCGGCGGCCCATCCCGGACTCGCGCATGCCGCCCATCGGGGCGGCCAGGCTGGCGAAGGTCGCGCCGAACGCCTCGTTGATGTTGACGGTGCCGCACTTGACCTGGCGCGCCAGCGCCCGGCCGCGGCGGGTGTCGCGGGTGTAGATCGCCGCGTTCAGCCCGTACTCGCCGTCGTTGGCCCGAGCGATCGCATCGGCCTCGTCGTGGAAGCGGTAGAGGGAGACGACCGGACCGAAGGTCTCGTGACCGAAGCAGGTCATCTCCGGGGTGACGCCCTCGAGGATGGTCGGCTCGAAGAAGTACGGCGCCAGGTCGGGCCGAGCGTTGCCGCCGGCCAGCACCCGCGCACCCTTGGCGACGGCGTCCTCCACATGGGCGGAGACGGTCTCGAGCTGGTCGGCGGAGATCAGGGTGCCCATGTCGGCGTCCCAGCCCAGGGTGGCGCCCAGGCTCATCGCCTTGGTGCGGGCCACGAACCGCTCGACGAACCGGTCGTAGACCTGGTCGGCGACGAACATCCGCTCGGTGGACACGCACAGCTGGCCGGCGTTGGAGAAGCTGGCCCGGACCGCGCCCTCGGCGGCGCGCTCGATGTCGGCGTCGCGGAGCACGAGGATCGGGTTCTTGCCGCCGAGCTCGAGCGAGCAGCCGATCAGCCGCTCGGCCGCCTGGCGGGCGATGACCTTGCCGGTGGCGGTGGAACCGGTGAAGCAGATGTAGTCGGCGCGTCCGATGATCTCCGAGCCGAGCACCCGGCCCGGGCCGGCGACGACCTGCCACAGGTCGCGCGGGACGCCGGCCTCCTCGAGAAGCTGGGCGGCGAGCAGCGCGGACAGCATGGTCTGCGCGTCGGGCTTGGAGACCACCGCGTTGCCAGCGAGCAGCGCGGGCAGGCCGTCGCACAGCGCCATGGTGAACGGGTAGTTCCAGGGGGCGATGATGCCGACCACGCCCTTGGGGACGCGGTTGATCTCGACCTGGGTCAGCCCCGGTACGACGCCCGGCACCCGGGCGGGCGCGAGGTGCTGGTGCGCGGTGCGGGCGTAGTAGCGCGCGGTGAGCGCGACGTGCATCGGCTCGTCGAAGGCGTGCTTGCGGGCCTTGCCGGACTCGAGCTGGATCAGGTCCATGATCTCGGCCTGCCGGTCCAGCACGAGGTCGTGCACGCGGTGCAGGATCCGCGCGCGCTCCTCCAGCGAGACCCGGGCCCAGGCGCGCTGCGCGGCGCGGGCGCGGCGGAACGCCTCCTCGACGTCGGCGGCGCTCGACTGCGGGATGTTGGCCAGCGGTGCACCGTCGAGCGGGGAGAACACGGGGTTGGTGGTGCCGGTGGTGGCGAGCACCCGGTCGGTGAGCCGGGCGACGTACTGCGGCTCCAGCGCGTAGGAGGCCCGCGGGTCGTGCTCGGGGTCGTGGGGACCGCCGTAGGTCGGGTCGGAGGGGCTGCCTGCGCCGGCGCCAAGGGCTTCGCTCATGTCCCCGAGCCTAGTGAGCGCCGTCACTTCCCTCTACTGCTGGGTAACGAATGTGTGGTTTTACACATCTGACCTTGATGTCAAGCGGCACCTCGCCGCTCCCCCGGCGGCTCCCCCGGCCGCTCCCCAGGGCCAGCTCAGCCGGCGGGGGCGGACAGGTAGACCGACTTGAGCTCGGTGTACTGCGCGAGCCCCTCCGGACCGAACTCCCGGCCCACGCCGGAGGCCTTGAAGCCGCCGAACGGCGCGGCGAAGTCCATGGTGTAGGTGTTCACGCCGTAGGTGCCGGTGCGCACCCGGCGGGCCACGGCGATGCCCGCCTGCTCGTCGCGGGTCCACACGGTGCCGGCCAGCCCGTAGTCGGAGTCGTTGGCGATGCGCACGGCGTCGTCGACGTCGTCGTAGGCGATCACCGACAGGACGGGGCCGAAGATCTCCTCCTGCGCGATCCGCATCTGGTTGTCCACGCCGGCGAAGACCGTGGGGCGCACGTACCAGCCGGTGGCCAGGCCGTCGGGGCGACCGGTGCCGCCGGTCAGCAGGCGGGCGCCCTCCTCCTGCCCGAGCGCGATGTACTTCTCGACGCGGTCGGCCTGGCGGGCCGCGACCATCGGGCCGATCTCGGTGGCCGGGTCCATCGGGTCGCCGACCTTCATCGCGCCGATCGCCTCTGCCAGTGCCTCGGCGAAGGCGTCGTGGCGCTCCCGGCTCACCAGCACCCGGGTCTGCGCGACGCAGGCCTGCCCGGAGTTCATCACGCCGAGGAACTTCATGCCCTCGATGGCGGCGGCCTCGTCGGCGTCGTCGAGGACGATCGCCGCCGACTTGCCGCCCAGCTCCAGCGAGACCCGCTTGAGCTGCTCGCCGCAGATCGAGCCGATCAGCCGGCCCGCGGCGGTGGAGCCGGTGAAGGCGACCTTGTCGACGCCGGGGTGGCGGACCAGGTGCTCGCCGACCTCGCGGCCTCCGGCCACGATGCTGACCACGCCCTCGGGCACGCCGGCCTCGGCCAGCATCTCGGCGAGCAGGTAGCAGTCCAGCGGCGTCTCCGGGGCAGGCTTGACCACCACGGTGCACCCGGCGAGCAGCGCCGGCACCAGCTTGGACAGCACGGTGAACTGCGGCACGTTCCACGGCGGGATCGCCGCGACGACGCCCACCGGCTCGTGGCGCACCATCACGTCCGCGCCGAGCGCACCGGGCCGGGTGGACTCCCACGGGAACTCCCTGGCCACGGCGAGGAACGCCTCGATCTGCATCCACGGCGCCGGCGCCTGCGCGAGGCTGCTGAACGAGATGGGCGAGCCCATCTCGGTGCTGATCACGGTCGCCATCTCCTCCAGCCGCGCCGCGTAGAGGGCGGAGAGGTTCTGCACCACCTCGATCCGCTCGGCCGGCGCCATCTGCGGCCAGGGGCCCTCGTCGAACGCCTTGCGGGCGGCGGCGACCGCGGCGTCGATGTCGGCGGTGGAGCCCTCGGGCACCCGCGCCACGACCTCCTCGGAGTGCGGCGAGACCACCTCCAGCACGGCGCCGGTGGCGGGCTTGGTCCAGGTGCCGCCGATGAAGAGTGCGTCGCGGTCCAGGTCGGTCATGGAGGCTGCCTTTCGGAGGGTTCGGGCTGGTCGGGCCCGTTGGCGTGGTTCGGGGGCGGAGCGGGTCAGGGGGCGGGTCAGGGGGCAGGTCAGGGGGCGGTGTCGAACCAGTCGGCGAAGCCGGAGGGGTCGTGGCGGCCCAGGGCGCCGTGCTCGAAGAGCCCCCAGCCCTCGACGTCACCGACGCCGTCGGCGCCCGGGCCGTGGGCGACGGCGTGGCCGACGTGGTCGATGACGCCGAACGGGATCCGCCCCGCCACCGCGGGCTCGGCCAGGTCGTAGGTGCGGCGCTCGACGAACCCGGCTCCCCTCCACACCCCGTGCGTCCAGTCCGGGTCGCCGCCGTACCCGCCGCCGACGTGGATCGGTACGGCGCGCTTGGAGGTCACCTCGAGGACGAGCTCCTCGCCCGCCGGGGTGGTGCACACGATGGTGGCGCCGGTGGGCACCCGGGTGCCCGGCGCGTAGCGGATGCGCACCCGCGGCCAGCCGAGCTGCTCGACGCGGCCGTCGGCGAAAGTGCGGGTGCAGTCGTTGAGGGTGCGGTAGCCGTCCGGGGTCTCCTGGATGATCAGCACGACGCAGAAGTCCTCGAACCGCATCGGCACGTAGAGCCACCACATGCCCTCGAACACGGGGTCGGCCGGCTTGCCGGGCGCCACCGTCTCCCCGACCGGCCGGATCCCCCAGGAGCGGTCGCGGGTGCCGACCCAGGTGTCGGGGGTGACGGCGCGGTCGGTGCCGTCCACGCTGATCGTGCCCTCCCACGTGCCGACCTGGGCGAAGCGCTGGGCGTCCAGGATGGTGTTGGCGCCCTGGCGCATCACGTGCGGCAGCTCCTGGACGACGTCGAAGGAGCCGCGCCAGGTGAGGTCGAGCGCGATGCCCTCGGTCTCCTCCAGCACCAGCCGCAGCGTGCGCAGCGGCTCGACGACCTCGATCCGGTAGGCCCCGACCTGCTGGGCCATCCGGTCCGCCCCGCGGGGGTCGGCGGCGTCGCCGAGGTGCAGCGCGGTCTGCTCCCGGCGGCCCTCGACGTCGCGGGACAGCAGGACGAAGGCGTCCTTGGTGCCGAGGTTGGGGTAGAAGCCGAGCCCGGTGATCAGGAAGAGGTCGCCGGTGCGGTCGTGGGCGTTGAGGTAGCAGCGGTCATAGAAGTTCCGGTCGCTGCTGCCCGCCCAGGCCACCGGCCGCGGCAGCTGGTGGATCGGGAACTCGTCGAGCGGGCCGAGGCCGACGTACTCGCCGTGCAGCGCGTCGACGCCGGCCGGTCGACCCGGCCCGCTCATGCGCCGACCTCGTCCAGCAGCCGCTCGAACAGCGGCCGGTGATGGAAGACGGCCTCGGGGTCCTCCGGCTTCTCGATCTCCCCGAAGTGGATCTGCCGGGCGCTGGTGCGCAGGAACACGCAGCCCCACAGCACGCCCGCGTGCACCTGATACCAGGTGAGGTCGCCGAGCTCGATGCCGGTGAGCTCGGCGTACGTCGCCGCGACGTCCTCGGCGCGCAGGAAGTCCGGCATCCCGGGCAGGCCGAGCATGCCGGCGATCTCCTGGAAGACGCGGTGGGCGAAGACCATCCAGGCCACGTCGAGCTCGCGGGGGCCGAGGGTGGCCATCTCCCAGTCGAGCACGGCGACGGGTGTGAACTCGCGGTACATCATGTTGCCGATCCGGGCGTCGCCCCAGACCAGGACCGGCTCGCCGGCCTCGGCGGGCAGGTGCGCCTCCAGCCAGGCCAGGCCGCGCTCGATGAGCGGGGAGCGCCGGTCGGCGGGCGTGCCGGGCGCGTCGGTGGCGTTGACGGCGTAGTCGTACCAGGCGCGAGTCTTGGCCAGGTTGCGCGCCAGCGTCGTCGCCCCCGTGTGGCCGGTGACGGCGGGGTCGAGGAAGGCGAAGGTGGTGGCGGCGGCACCGATGCCGTGCAGCCGGGCGAGCACCTCCACGCTCCTTCGCTGCAGGGCCCGCTGCTGGGTGGGCTCGGCGTCGAAGAGCCAGTTGTCGCCGAAGGTGTAGGGCAGCACGTCCGGCGGTACGGCGCCGTCGACGCGCTGCATCAGGAAGAAGGGCGTGCCGAGCACCGTCCCGGTCGGCTCGTTGAGCCACAGCGGCGGCACCGGGACGCCGGCGAGCTCGCCGGCGAGGCGCATGGCGTCGTACTGGTCGGTGAGGCGATACTCCGGGAACACCGGAAGGTCACCGGCCGCCGGGGCCACCCGGGCGACGTACTCGCGGGTGATCCGCTCGCCGTCCTCGAGGATGCTGACGCCGAGCAGCACGGTCTCGCTCGACATCCCGTTGGTCTGGATGCCGTCGTGCACGACGACCTGCGGCTCGGCCCCGGGCGGCAGTGCGTCGACGAGCCAGGCGGTGAGCCGCTCCCCCATCTCGGCGGCGTCCCGGCTGGAGCGCTGGAGGGTCATGTCCGGGGGCGGGGGCGACTGGGTCACGGTTCCTCCTGGGCAGCACGGTGTGTGCTGCATCACTCGGAACAGTGATAGAACAGGTTCTAGGTGTCAACCGGTCGAGCGGAATCGTCCGCCCGACCCGCCCCTGCCCCGGCCACGACAAGCGGGGACGCCGGCGACTGCGCTGGCGACTGCGCCGGCGGGGACCGCGGGTCAGCTGGAGATGACCTCGACCCGCTGGAACTCCTTGAGATCGGTGTAGCCGGTGGTGGCCATCGAGCGCTTGAGCGCGCCGATCAGGTTCATCGTGCCGTCTGCGACCCGCGAGGGGCCGAAGAGGATCTCCTCGAAGGTGCCGACCTGCTCGAACTGCACCCGCTTGCCGCGCGGCAGCTCGGCGTGGTGCGCCTCGCCGCCCCAGTGGAAGCCGCGGCCCGGCGCGTCCGTGGCGCGGGCGAAGGGCGAGCCGACCATGACCGCGTCGGCGCCGCAGGCGATCGCCTTGGACAGGTCGCCGGAGGTGCCGATCGAGCCGTCGGCGATGACGTGCACGTAGCGGCCGCCGGACTCGTCGAGGTAGTCGCGGCGCGCTCCCGCGACGTCCGCGAGGGCGCTGGCCATCGGCACCGAGATGCCGAGCACGGTGCGGGTGGTGTGCGCCGCGCCGCCGCCGAAGCCGACCAGCACGCCGGCGGCGCCGGTGCGCATCAGGTGCAGGGCCGCCTGGTGGGTGGCGCAACCGCCGACGATGACGGGGACGTCGAGCTCGTAGATGAACTCCTTGAGGTTCAGCGGCTCGGACTGGCTGGAGACGTGCTCGGCGGAGACCGTGGTGCCGCGGATGACGAACAGGTCGACGCCGGCGTCGGTGACGGTCTTGGCGAACTCCTTGGTGCGCTGCGGGGACAGCGCGCCAGCCACGGTCACCCCGGCCGCGCGCACCTCGTGCAGCCGCTCGGTGATCAGCTCGGCCTTGATCGGCTCGGTGTAGATCTCCTGCAGCCGGCGGGTCGCCTCGAGCCCCTGCAGCCCGGCGACCTCCTCGAGCAGCGGCTCGGGGTCGGCGTACCGGGTCCACAGGCCCTCGAGGTTGAGCACACCCAGGCCGCCGTGGCGACCGAACTCGATCGCGGTGCGCGGCGACATCACCGAGTCCATCGGTGCAGCGAGGATCGGCAGCTCGAACCGGTAGGCGTCGATCTGCCAGTCGATGCTGACCTCCTCGGGGTCGCGGGTGCGCCGGGAGGGCACGATCGCGATGTCGTCGAAGGAGTAGGCGCGGCGCGCCCGCTTGGCACGGCCGATCTCGATGTCGCTCACCAGGGCAGCCTACCGAGGTGGGCGGGTGCGAACGGCCCGGACCACCGCCGCAGGGCCGCTCATGACCGCATCGCGGCCATCGGCGAGATCGAGCCGGCCTGCAGTGCAGGCAGGATGCCGCCGATCACCGACGCCGCGACGCCGCCGCCGATCGCAGCCAACAGCCACCGCGGATCGATGATGAGCGTGAGGTCCTGCACCAGGCACCACCCGCCCACGCCCGCGACGGCTACGGCAGCACCCACGACCGAGGCCTGGACGCCGGCGACCGCGGATTCAGTGAGGATCAGGGTGGCCAGCCTCCGTCGCGACCACCCCAGCGCGGAGCGCAGCCCGAGCTCCCGGACCCGATGGGCCACCGTCATCGCCAGCGTGTTGGCCACGCCGATCAGCCCGACGATCCCGACGACCAGCCCCAAGCCGAGTCCGAGTGTCCGCAGCTGTTCGCCGACCTGCTTGGGGAGCTCAGCGGAGTCCGGCGGCGTCGCATTAGCGAGGAACATCGTCTGCCCCGGGTCCAGCACCGCCCGCGCGAAGTCGGCCACGGCCGCTGCCGATCCGGGGCGGACGTCGATGAGGAGACGCACGTTCTCCCCCTCTCCGAGGACACCGGTCGCGTCCGGCCGTGACATCAGCACGCTGCTGTCGACATAGGCGTAGCGACCGTGGGCGGACAACAGCCCGGCCACCTCGAAACGGTGACGTTGTACGACGACGACGTCGCCGACCGTCACACCGGCACGCTGCGCTGCGGAGCTGCCGAGCCAGACCTCGCCGGTCGCGTCGGCCCGGAAGGGGTCTCCCTCACTAAGGGCCGCCCCCGCGAGCCGCAGGCCGGCCGGGTCAGCCACGACGAGCGGCGCGACGACCTCCTCGCGGGGGCCGCCGGCGCGGCGGAACTGCTGGTGGTCCTGCCAGATCGAGAGCTCGCCGGCGGGCCCGGCGACCGGGAGTGCGGTCACCTGGCGTATCGCTGCCGCTGAGAAGCCGCGGGCGGGCACCGCCTCGCCGGTGATGACGACGACATCGGCCCGCTGCTGGTCGAAGGCCCGGTCGACCTTCGTCTGCTGGGTGTCGGCCAACAGCACGGCACTGACCACGGTCGCGACCCCGAGCAGGATCCCGGCCATCAGCGCCACCGACCGCATCGGCTTGGCCGTCAGCGATGCGTGGGCGTCGGCGAGCAGGAGGAGCGACTCGCTCCGCAGGCTCATCCCGACACCCTTCCGTCGACCACGCTGACCACGCGGCTCGCGTGCTCACCGATCCGCGGGTCGTGGGAGACGACGAGCAGGGTCACGTCGCGGGGCAGCCCGAAGAGCAGGTCGAGCACGGCCGCACCGTTGGCCTGGTCGAGCGAGCCGGTCGGCTCGTCGGCGATGAGCAGCCGGGGGGACTTGATCAACGCGCGCGCGACGGCGGCGCGCTGTCGCTCCCCTCCGGACAGGGTCGCGGCCGGTTGGTCCTCCTTGCCTGCGAGGCCCACCCGCTCGAGGAGCTCACCCACCTGCTCACGCACTCGGCTGCGGGGCCGGTCTGGCGGAAGTCCGAGTGCGACGTTCTCCATCACCGAGCGCTCGTCGATCATGTGTGCCGACTGGAACACAAATCCCACGTTCGTCGCCCGGAATCGTGCCGACCGGCGGGGAGCGTGTCCCGTGATCGGCTCGCCGTCGAAGCGGTACTCGCCGCCGGAGGCGGGCTGCAGGGCGCCGATGATGGAGGCGAGCGTCGTCTTCCCCGCGCCCGAGGGCCCCATGATCGCGACCTGTTCCCCCGCCTGCACCTCGAGGGTGGTCGGTTGCAGCACCATCGCCCGGTCGCCGGTCGTGGCGCGGAAGGTGACCTCCACGAGCTCGATGAGGCTCACCACGCGGCGCCCCGGTCGTCGTACGACCGAAGCCGGACGCGAAGCCCCTCGGTCAGGCCCTCGCCGGAGACCGGAACCCAGCCGTCGGCCGAAGGCCCGGCGGTCACGGGGACGGCCGGGCCGCCTGCAGCGGGCTGCACGGTCATCTGCCCCTCGTTGAGGAAGAGAGCGAGGGCAGGTGCCAGCAGCTGTTGCGGGTCGCCGGTCCCTGCGCGGAGGGTGGCAGTCGGCGGCGGGAGCTCGGGCGCACGCCGCTGGTCAGCGGCCTCCCGCGGCGAGGTGGCGAGTGCGCAGGCGACGACCACCACCACCACGCTCAGGACGAAGGCGCCCAGCAGCAGCGACGGGAACCGCCATCGCCGGCGTGATCGCTGCATGGAGAACCTCTGAGAAGGTCGAGCCGGACGATTTGTGCGGCGAACGATACAGCGCGGTAGCCGCTGGCGTCAGGGAGGTTTCGATGGTGTGCCGCAGGCCAAGCATGCGGATGCCTGGGTCACGCCAACGGGGCGGACCCGACGATTCACCTCGGAGGCTCCCTATGCACCGGACCCACGGCCGTCGTACGACGTCCCTGCTGTTGTTCTTCCTGTTGTTCGCCACGCTCTTCGTCGCCCTGCCCGGCGCGCAGGCCCCCGCGCAGGCGGCTTGGGGCAGCTACCTGGCCCCCAGCAAGAACTGGACCGTCCTCGGCGTGAAGATGATCGTCACGGGCAGTGGTTACCAGTACAACTACGCATGCGGCGTAAAGGACTGCGACAAGGTCAGCAACGTCTATGCGTATGTCGGTCGGACCGGCGGCGAGGCGAAGGGCAACAAGGCCCGGATTAAGGTGGGCACCTCCTTCACCGGGGCCGGTGCTAGCGTCTCGGCCGGCGGATCCCTCAGCGGCCCGTCGGGCTCGGTCGGCGTCACTGCCTACGACAAGTCCTGCGGCACCTCGGAGTGGTACGAGAGTCGGCCGGGCAAGCGCCAGGTGAGCATCAACACCGACGGAACGTTCTGCAAGGCGAGCACCTACGCCTGGCTGTGCAGTGTCAAGCTCACGGCCACGGGCGCGATCCGTATCGGGGACAACTGGTATGCGAAGAACGCCTCCGACAGCGAGGACCTCGGTTGCTGACTGCAACTCACAGCACCACGACAGGCGTAGCATGAGCGCACGAGCGCTGCGGGTCGTCGCAGTGGCCGCGTGCATCGCCGCTCTCGCCTACGCGGGCATCTGGTTCGCCGGCCATCGCGGACCGGTCGACCCAGATGCCCGCGCGTGGTCGGACCGAACCGCGACGCTGCTCGCCGATGCCCTGGTGGCCGCGGATCCCCCCCACCTGATCGTTCCGCCGGCGCACGCGGACTCCTACCAGGCGGCCCAGGCCGTCATAGCGCTGGCCGGCTTCGGTGAGCTCACCGATGCGGACTGGTCCGCGTTCGAGACGAAGTTGGCCTCTAACCTGCCCCGCGAGTTCCAGGAGGGCTACACCGGCCCGCTGGCTCTCTCTGCCCAGGTGGTCACAGCAGCGGAAGCCGCAGGCAGGAACCTCGACCCGGAGGTGACGGACCTGATCCTCGGCGTCGCCGACACCGACCCCCAGGGCGATCCGTACGACGCCGCTGCCGCGACCACTGTGCGGCGGTGGGCGGCTGCACGCGACGGCGCGGCCGTCGAGGACGCCCTGAGCCGGGACGTGCGGAAGTCTGTCTCCTCGATCGGCTGCAGGGGCGTCGAGGCGCTCTTCCTGCAGGCCGCACTTGCGAGGGCGGGCGTCGACTCGACCGGTTGCACAGCACCGCAGCGTGAGGACCTAGTCGCGAAGGAACTTCGACTACAGGCCAAGACGTTGGCAACGGCCGCGGTCCTCGACAGCGACACCGCTCTGCGCCTGCGGGCGGCGAGCACGTTGACCGCCACCGCCTCGCAGCGCGCAGAGGTGGAACGCCTCAAGGCGCTGCAGACTGCGCTTGTCAACGACCGCAGGACGACCGACGGCCTCATCGCGGCGTTCGCCCTGAGCCAGGTCACCGGCACCTCGACAATAGCTCCCTCCCTTGTGGCATTCCTGCACACCGTCCTCGAGTGGGGCGGCGCACCGGAGCAGCTCCGCCTCACCCCCAACACCGCTGCGGCGCTCGCGCGGACCTTCGCGCTCAGCGGCCACCGCTCTCCCCCTCATTTGGTCGAGGAGGCGGGGGGCGAGCCACTCGAGACCCGCGCGCGCATCCTCCTGTCCCGTGGGGCGTCGGCTGCAGCGGCGCGCAGCCTCCTCAGCGGTGCGACCCCGAACCTCGATGAACGGGTCCGGTTCACCGCGGTGTTCCAGCTCCTGCTGCGCCACCGAGCTCCACTGTGCTCGACGTGGGCAGAGACTGCGCAGCGCCAGCTCGACGACGAGCAAAGCACCCTGATCGAGCGCGCCCTGGCCTACCGCTACCTGGTGGAGTGCGGGCACGAGGACACCGCCCTAGGCGGGAAGCTGAGGGCCATGGAGCGCGACACCGAGGAGGTCGACGTCCGCTCGATCTTCCGGAAGCGGAGTGTGGCCTGTGCCTTGGGGGATGGCGGCCTGCCCAGCTCACGAGACAACTGGAAGCTCCTGCGCAGCCTGGTCGACCCCAGGGGCGGTGTCATCGACGATGCAGGCCAACTGGAGGTCGCCGAGACCCACATGGCGACGGCGATGCTTGCCGACCAGAGCAAGGTCTGCCAGAGAGGCGCGTACTGGTGAGGTCCGCCGGATCCGGCCCTGCTGGTCAGGGCACGTAGCCGGCCGCGACGACCTCGGCAGCGAAACCGCTCAGCGCTTCCCTGTTGCGGTCGATCGCGTCGGGCCGGCTCTTCAAGAGCTCGGCCCGCAGGGCGGCGAAGTAGGACCGTGCGCACGCCGCGTATGCCGTCGACAGCTTGCGTTCCCGAGCCTGGCTCACGCCACGGGCGACCTCCTCGTTGACAGCCTGGAGGTACTCGTTGATCGGGTCGGCCACTGCGATCCGCACCTTCGCCTTCGACGCGAGGCAGTCAGCCAGCTGCGGCTTCTCGGCCTGGACTGGATCCGACTGCTCGGCCGACACGACGACGTCGTACCACGAGTCCTGGACCTGCACCCAGGGGTCGTACAGAGCGATGTCCGGGACTAGGTCCGGGCAGTCGGCGTCGAGGACCTCGAGTCGCTGGTCCTCTTGCTCCACGGCCCTCTGCTCCATCAGCCCGCGCTCCCGGATCAGGTCGAGGTCGGGGAACCGGCTCTGGTCCTCACGGTTGTAGGTCGCGTCGATGGAGCCGGGCTGGCCACCGCACTCCTGGATCGCCTTGTCCCGCAGGAATTGCTGCAGCCGGATGGCGCGCCGCATCTCCGGGCCAGGCACCGCAAGTGCGGCGCTGATGACGTCTTGGAGAACCTGCGGCTCGGCGCCTGCGCCGGGCGGAGCCGACGGCGTCAGGGTCGGCGTGGAACCCCCTGCGGGCTGGGGACCTGGGTCGGCGTCGGGGCCGCCGCAAGCGGCCGCCCCGACGCTGACGAGCAGGGTGAGAGCAGCCGCTGATCGACTGCGCCACCTCGTCACGGTGCTCAATAGAGGTAGCTCACCTGCTGGGGCGTCGTCTGGGCCTGACCCTTGATCTCCCGGCCGTCGATCGTGTTGCCTACGACCTTGTCCGCACCGTTGTTGTCCTTGTAGATCTTGACCCAGCCGTAGCTGCTGATCTTCCACGAACCGCCCTTGTAGAAGCGGCCCCGGATCTTGTCGGTCCTCGTCTGGACGCCGAAGGCATAGACGCCGTTGCACTCGCCGCTCGCCCTGAACAACTGGGCCCCGGACAGGTTGACGTGGCTGAACTTGGGCGCCGCAACGCAGGTAACGGTATCGGCGTGGGCGGGCGGCGGCGCCACGACAGCGAGGCCCGACGCGACGACGACGGCGGCGCCGGCGGCGGCGCGGGCGACAGATTGCTTCATGGATGACTCCTCAACGAGAACCCCTCTCGGGGGCGATGCGACGCCCCCGCGCCGCTTGGGGAGCGTCTCCCCGCGCCTGATGCCCGCGAAACCTTGGGTTGACCGCTAGGTCAGGAGTGGCTGTAGTTCGGTGCCTCGACGGTCATCTCGACGTCGTGCGGGTGGCTCTCCTTGAGCGAGGCGGAGGTGATCCGGATGAACCGGCCCTTGGCCTGCAGCTCGGGGACGGTGCGGGCGCCGACGTAGAACATCGACTGCTGCAGCCCGCCGAGGAGCTGGTGGGCGACGCCGGACAGCGGACCCTTGTAGGCCACGCGGCCCTCGATGCCCTCGGGCACGATCTTGTCGTCGCTGGCGACCTCGGCCTGGAAGTAGCGGTCCTTGGAGTAGGACTTCTTGCCGCGCGAGGACATGGCGCCCAGCGACCCCATGCCGCGGTAGGCCTTGAACTGCTTGCCCTGGTGGAAGACGACCTCGCCGGGCGACTCCTCGCAGCCGGCGAGCATGGAGCCGATCATCACGGTCTCGGCGCCGGCGACGATGGCCTTGGCGATGTCACCGGACTGCTGGAGCCCGCCGTCGGCGATGACCGGAACGCCGGCCTTGCTGGCGGCCAGCCAGGCCTCGTACACGGCGGTCACCTGCGGCACGCCGCAGCCGGTGACGACCCGGGTGGTGCAGATCGAGCCGGGGCCGAAGCCCACCTTGACCGCGTCGGCGCCGGCGTCGACGAAGGCCTGCGCACCCTCGCGGGTGGCGACGTTGCCGCCGATGACCTGCACGTGCTTGGTGGCGGGGTCGGACTTGAGCCGCTTGACCATGTCGAGCAGCAGGGTGACGTGGCCGTGGGCGGTGTCGGCGACGAGCACGTCGACGCCGGCCTCGATCAGGCCGGTGGCGCGCTCCCAGGCGTCGCCGAAGTACCCGATCGCGGCGCCGACCATCAGCCGGCCGCTGGCGTCCTTGGAGGCGAGCGGGAACTGCTCGGACTTCACGAAGTCCTTGACGGTGATGAGACCGCCGAGGCGGCCTTGGTCGTCGATGAGCGGGAGCCGCTCGCGCTTGTGCTTGCGCAGCAGCATCGTCGCCTCGTCACGGTGGATCCCGACCGGGCCGGTGACCAGCGGCATCGGGGTCATCACCTCGGAGACCTTGGTGCTGGCCCACTCCGCGACGGGGGTGAACCGCAGGTCGCGGTTGGTGCAGATGCCGAGCAGGCGGTTGTCGGTGTCGACGACGGGCAGGCCGGAGACGCGGTACTCGCCGCAGATGCGGTCGAGCTCCTCCAGCGTCGCGTCGGGGCCGATCGTGACGGGGTTGGAGATGATCCCGGTCTGGGTCCGCTTCACCAGGTCGACCTGGTAGGCCTGCTCCTCGGCGGAGAGGTTGCGGTGCAGGATGCCGATGCCGCCCTCACGGGCCATCGCGATCGCCATCCGCGACTCGGTGACGGTGTCCATCGCCGCGCTGATCAGGGGCGACTTGAGCGAGATCTCGCGGGTCAGCCGCGAGGTGGTGTCGATCTCGTCGGGAGCGAGGTCGGAGTGGCCCGGCAGCAGCAGGACGTCGTCGTAGGTGAGACCGAGGGCTGCGAACTTGTCGGGAACCTCCATGACCGAATCCTACGGCCACGCCTCCGGCGCCCCGAACCGGTGCGGGCGTGAAGTACCTCCCGCCCCTTGCCCGTGCGGCACGCTGGTCAGGTGACCTCCGACCTCCCGCCGCACGTGCTGGTCCTCTTCGGTGCCACGGGCGACCTGGCCGCCCGCAAGCTGTTCCCCGGCCTGTACCACCTCGCCGCGGCCGGCCGGCTGCCCGAGCACCTCCGGGTGATCGGCGGCGGACGGCACTCCCCGGGCAGCGACGAGGAGTTTCGCGACCAGGTCCGCGAGGGGCTGGCCGAGCGCGTCGGCGAGCTCGACGAGGCCGTGGCCGCTGCTCTGCTGGAGCGCATCCGGTTCGTGGCCTCCAGCGCCGACGACGGCGCCGCGCTCGGCCAAGCCGTGCGGGACGCCGAGGACGAGCTGCTGCGCGACGCCGGCGTCCTGCTGGGCGACGTACGACGCCTGCTGTATCTCTCGGTGCCCCCGGGCGCCGTCAAGGCCATGGTGGGCATGCTCGACCGGGAGGAGCTGGCCGACCGCTCCCGCCTCGTCGCGGAGAAGCCGTTCGGCACCGACCTGGCCTCCGCGCGGGAGCTGCACGCGATCCTCGGGGAGGTGTTCGAGGAGGAGCAGATCTTCCGCATCGACCACTTCCTGGGCAAGGAGGCGGTGCAGAACATCCTGGCGCTGCGCTTCGCCAACGGCCTCTTCGAGCCGGCCTGGGACCGGCACACCATCGAGTCCGTGCAGATCGACGTGCCGGAGAAGCTGACGGTGGCCGGCCGCGGCGCCTTCTACGACGCCACCGGCTGCCTGCGCGACATGGTCACCACCCACCTGTGCCAGCTGCTGGCGTTCGTGGCGCTGGAGGACCCGCACGCGTTCCGGGAGTCCGCGATCCGCGCGGCGAAGGCGGCCGTGCTGGCCGCACTGCGCCCCCTGGACCCCGAACGCGTCGTCCTCGGCCAGTACGACGGCTATCGCGACGAGCCGGACGTGGCTGAGGACTCCGACGTGGAGACCTTCGTCGCGATCGAGGCCTGGATCGACAACGACCGCTGGCGTGGCGTCCCGTTCCACCTGCGCACCGGCAAGGCGATGCCGCAGGGGCGGCGCACGATCACGGTGCGCTTCCGCGACCCACGGCACCGTTGGCTGCAGCCGGCCGAGGGCACGGCGCTGGAGCCGAACGAGCTGGTCTTCGAGCTGGCCGACCAGCCCCGGATCGTGATCGACGTGCGGGCCAAGCGGCCGGGACCGGACATGGCGCTGCTGGAGGGCGTGTTCCGGCTGGACCTGGGCGAGTCGCCCGGCACGACGGACCCGCTGGAGGCCTACGAGCGGCTGCTGCTGGACGTGATGCGTGGCGACCGGACGCTGTTCATCAGCTCGGACGAGGTCGACCGGTTGTGGCAGGTCTGCCAGCCGGTGCTCGACTGCCGCCCGACGGTGCACCCGTACGCGCAGGGGACGTGGGGTCCTGCCGCCGCGCTCGACCTGCCCATCGACGGCTGGCGGCTGAGCAGCCACGGCCCGGACCCGGCGCTCTCGGGCAGCGAGAAGGACTGAGGAAACCCGGGGGGCCTCAGCGCCGCAGGTCGCCCAGGGCGATCCGCACGGTCAGGGTGTCCCCGGTGACCCGGATCCGCCCCCGCATGCCCGCGGCCAGCACCATGGGCAGCACCGCGGGGCTCTCCGAGGGCGCGGTGAGCACGATCTCGTCGGCGCCCGCGGCCCGGGCGGCACGGGCGACGTCGGCGAGCAGACGGGTGCCGAGGCCGCGGCGCTGCCAGGCGGGGTCGACCCACAGGTCCACCGGCCAGGCCTCGCCGTCCGCCGCGGGCGGGGTGACCTCGGCGCGACCGGCGACGTGGCCGGCGACGACCGCGGCGACCACGCGGCCGGTGGTGACGTAGTCCGGCTCGAAGCCGCCGGTGCCCGAGGGCACCGCCGGCGCGACCGGCACCCGCGCGGTGAGGGCGTCGCCGAGCAGGTCGGCCAGCGCCTCGGCGCGGGCCCGCTCGGTGGCGGTGAAGGGCGGGTCGCGACGGATCTGGATCGTGGTGTGGTCGCCCACGCTCATCTCGAGCACGTCCTGGTGGGCCTCCCCCGGCTCGATGTCGGCGTCGAAGAGGTGGGCGACGATCTCGGGGAAGCGGGACGGCTCGGCGATGATCGCGCGCACCGCCCGCACGTAGCGGGTGGGCTGGTCCTCCAGCGCGGCGCCGCCGACCTGGGTCGCGCAGACCGCCTGGCCGCCCGCCGCCCTCGCCATCTCGACGACCTGCTCGCGCGAGAGCTCCGCCGGCGCCTCGACGACGAGCTCGTCGGTGATCTCGCCGCCGTCGGGAAGGACCTGCACGGCGCGGATGTCGACGCCGGCGCCTCCGCACGCAGCGGCGAGCTGGGCGAGCGCACCCGGTCGGTCCATCAGGCCGACCCGGACGCGCCACAGCATGCGTCCACTATGCCCCGCGTCGGTGTCGCGCAGCCGACCTGCAGGTTTCACGGCGACGACATACCGAGGATCGGGGACGTGGCGAGCGTGCACCGGCCCGTCGGCGGGTCAGGTAGGCCGGGATGGGTCGGGGCAGGTCAGGGTGGGAAGCAGACGAGCCCGCCCCGGACGTACCGGGACGGGCTCGCGTGCGGATCAGGAGCGATCAGTGGCCGTGGCCGTGACCGTGACCGGCGGCGGCCGCCGGCTCCTCCTCCTCGGGCTTGTCGACGATCAGGACCTCCGTGGTGAGCAGCATGGCCGCCACCGAGACCGCGTTCGCCAGCGCCGACCGGGTCACCTTGACCGGGTCGATGACGCCCTGGGCGACCAGGTCGCCGTACTCGCCGGTGGCGGCGTTGTAGCCGTTGCCGACACCGAGCTCGCGGACCTTGTTGGTCACCACGTAGCCGTTCTCGCCGCCGTTCTCGGCGATCCAGCGCAGCGGCTCATCGGCGGCCTTGCGCACGATGCGCACGCCGAAAGCCTCGTCGCCCGTCAGGCCCAGGTCGTCGTCCAGCACGGAGACCGCGTGCACGAGGGCGGAGCCGCCACCGGGCACGATGCCCTCCTCGATCGCGGCGCGCGTCGCGGAGACGGCGTCCTCGATGCGGTGCTTCTTCTCCTTGAGCTCGACCTCGGTGTGGGCACCGACCTTGATCACCACGACGCCGCCGGCCAGCTTGGCCAGCCGCTCCTGCAGCTTCTCGGTGTCCCAGTCGGAGTCGGAGACCTCGATCTCCTTCTTGATCTGCTCGACCCGGCCGGCGACCTCGGTCGCCTCGCCGGCGCCGTCGATGATCGTGGTGTTGTCCTTGGTGACCACGACGCGACGGGCCTGGCCAAGGACGTCGAGACCCACCTGGTCGAGCTTGAGCCCGACCTCGGGGGCGATGACCTGCCCACCGGTGAGCACCGCGATGTCCTGCAGCATCGCCTTGCGGCGGTCGCCGAAGGCCGGGGCCTTCACCGCGACGGCGTTGAAGGTGCCGCGGATCTTGTTGACCACCAGGGTCGACAGCGCCTCGCCGTCGACGTCCTCGGCGAGGATGAACAGCGGCTTGCCGGCCTGGATGACCTTCTCCAGCAGGGGCAGCAGCTCAGCGATCGCGGAGATCTTGCCCTGGTGGATGAGGATGTACGGGTCGTCGAGGACCGCCTCCTGGCGCTCCGCGTCGGTGACGAAGTACGCCGAGATGAAGCCCTTGTCGAACTGCATGCCCTCGGTGAACTCGAGCTCGGTGGAGGGGGTGTTGGACTCCTCGACCGTGATCACGCCGTCCTTGCCGACCTTGCCGAAGGCCTCGGCCAGCAGCTCGCCGATGTGGGCGTCGCGGGAGGAGACCGTCGCCACGGAGGCGATGTCCTTCTCGTCGTCGACGTCGCGGGCGGCGGCCTTGAGCGCGTCGCCGACAGCAGCCGCGGCCGCGTCCATGCCGCGCTTGAGACCCATCGGGTTCACGCCGGCGGCAACCGCGCGCAGGCCCTCGTGGACGAGCGCCTGGGCCAGGACCGTGGCGGTCGTCGTACCGTCACCGGCGACGTCGTTGGTCTTGGTGGCGACCTCCTTGGTGAGCTGCGCACCGAGGTTCTCGAACGGGTCGTCGAGCTCGACCTCACGAGCGACGGTCACGCCGTCGTTGGTGATCGTCGGCGCTCCCCACTTCTTGTCCAGCACGACGTAGCGGCCCTTCGGGCCGAGCGTCACCTTGACGGTGTTCGCGAGGGCATCGACGCCGCGCTCGAGCGCGCGCCGTGCGTCCTCGTTGAACTCCAGGATCTTGGGCATTGACTACTCCTTGGGAAGTGCCGAAGGCGTCACGCGGTCCAGCTGCGTGACGCCTCCGAGCAGCATCGAGTGCTTGGATCAGGCCAGGACGGCGAGGACGTCGCGGGCCGAGAGGATCAGGAACTCCTCGCCGCCGTACTTGACCTCGGTGCCGCCGTACTTGCTGTAGATGACCTTGTCGCCGACGCTCACGTCGACCGGGACACGGTTGCCGTTGTCGTCGATGCGGCCGGGGCCGACAGCGAGGACCTCGCCCTCCTGCGGCTTCTCCTTGGCCGTGTCAGGGATGACCAGACCGGAGGCGGTGGTCTGCTCGGCCTCGAGGGGCTTGACGACGATGCGGTCCTCGAGCGGCTTGATGTTGACCGACACGATGTCGACCTCCACTTTCTAGGGCTGATGCGATGGTTGCTGCTTGGTTCGTGGTGCGGTCGCGGGCACCTGGGCGCCCTCGACCGGCGTTGGCACACTCGGTACGAGAGTGCCAAAGGTGAAACTAGCACTCTGTGTCAGTGAGTGCCAGAGGCGGCCGGGGCATGCGCCCGCTGCCAAGGCGCAAAGTGGTTGACCCGGGTCGCGTGGACGCGGAAGCGTGAGCCCCATGTTCGCTGCGCTGGGCCGCTTCGTGACCCGATTCCGCTGGTTCGTCATCGCCGCCTGGCTGCTGCTGGCCGTCGTCGTGAGCGCCAGCGCCCCGGCACTGGAGTCCACCCAGGACAACTCCGAGTTCCTGCCCGAGCACTACGAGTCGGTCCAGGCGCTGGCGTTGCAGGAGGAGAAGTTCTCCGACGCCTTCTCCCCCGGCGCGATCCTCGTCGTCGAGCGCGAGGACGGTGGCGAGCTCACCGCCGCGGACCAGGCCGCCGTCGGCACCCTTGCCACCCAGCTCGCCCCCGAGCTGGGCACGAAGACCTTCCAGCCGCTGGTGATCGCCCAGGACGAGCAGGGCAAGCCCAACCTCTCGCCGGACGCGAAGGTCATGTTCGCGGTCATCCCGCTGGCCGAGGACGCCAGCGGGTACGACGCCCAGGCGTTCGAGGACGGCCAGGCGCTGCGCGACGCGATCGACGAGCTCACCGAGGACACCGGCCTCGAGGTGCGGGCGACCGGCACCGTGCCGCAAGGCCTGGACTCGCAGGAGTCCGGTGAGCGGGCGCTGCTCGTCGTCGGCATCGCCACCATCGTGCTCATCGTCGGGCTGCTGGCGCTGATCTTCCGCAGCGTGCTGATCTGCCTGCTCCCGCTCGTCACCGTCGGCATCGTCTCGGTGATCGCGACCGGTGTGATCGGGTGGGCCAACGCGGCCTTCGACCTCAAGGCCGACTCCTCCGTCGAGCAGATCCTGGTCGTGGTGCTGTACGGCGTCGGCACCGACTACATCCTGTTCTTCCTCTTCCGCCACCGCGAGCGGCTGCGCCAGGGCGCGTCGGTGCAGAGCTCGGTGGTGCACAGCCTCGACCGGGCCGGCGAGGCGATCGCCTCGGCCGGTGGCGCGGTGATCGTGGCCTTCATGGCGCTGGTCCTCAGCTCGCTGAGCATCTTCCGCGCGATCGGCCCGGCGCTGGCGATCGCCGTGTTCGTCACGCTGCTCGCCGCGCTCACCCTCGTGCCCGCCCTGGTCTCGCTGCTCGGCAAGGCGCTGTTCTGGCCGTCGAAGGCCTGGCAGAAGGAGCCGAAGCACGGCGCCTTCATCCGGATCGGGCGGACCGTGGGCCGCCGCCCCGGGCGCACCGCGCTGGTCTCCGGTGGCGTGATGGCGGTGCTGGCGATCTTCGCGCTCGGCTTCAACCCGTCCTTCGACTTCAACTCCAGCCTGCCCGAGGGGGTGGAGTCCACCGAGGCGCTGGAGACCTTCCAGGAGAACTTCTCCGCGGGCGCCGCCGAGCCGGTCCCGGTGCTCCTCGACACCGACGGCACCGAGGTCGGCGGCGACGAGCTCGCCGCGTTCGGCGCCGCGCTCGGTGAGGCGCAGGGGGTCGACGCGGTCAGCGAGCCGGTGCCCGCCAAGGACGGCACCGCGTTCCAGTACTACCTCACCCTCGCCGATGACCCGACCTCCGACGCGGCGCAGGACAACGTCGGCGGACCGATCCGCGACGTCGCCCACGACGCCGCCCCCGAGGGCACCGAGGCCTTCGTCGGCGGCACCCCCGGCATCTTCGCCGACATGTCCTCGGCGATGGCCCGCGACTACCGGGTCGTCTTCCCCGTCGCGGCCGGCGTGATCCTGCTGATCCTGGCGCTGCTGCTGCGCAGCCTGGTCGCGCCCTGGTTCCTGATGGCCGCGGTCGGCCTCGGCTTCGCCGCCACCCTGGGCCTGACCGTCATCGCCTTCCAGCTCATCGGGGACGAGACCGGCCTGATCTTCATCCTCCCGATCTACATCTACCTGTTCGTGACCGCCCTGGGCACCGACTACAACATCTTGATGATCGCCCGGCTGCGCGAGGAAGGCCGTGAGGGCCATGACCCGCACGCCGCCGCGGCGCAGGCGGTCACCCACGCCGGGCCCACGATCGGTGCCGCCGGCCTGATCCTGGCCGGCACCTTCGCCTCCCTGATGCTGGCCGGCAACACGCTGCTGGTGTCGATGGGCTTCGCGCTCGCCGTCGGCATCTTGATCGTGGCGTTCGTGATGTCGATGTTCTTCACCCCCGCGTTGACCTCGCTGCTCGGGCACGCGGCCTGGTGGCCCGGGCACGGCGACCGGGCCCGCCCCGACGGGCGCGACGGGCGCGACGGGCGCGACGGGCACGACGGGCACGGACCCGACGACGGTCCCGCACCCGAGGCGGTGACGGCGGGGTCCAGCCGCTGACGGGCGACCTGACAGGATCACCGGGTGGACCTCGAGACCTTCCGGTGGCTGCTGGGCGACGACGGTCAGGCGCTGCTGGCCGAGGCGAGCGACCTGGTCGCCGGTGGCGCCGACGCCCTGGCCGCGGGCTCCGCCCTGCGTCGTACGACGACCGCGGAGCGGGCCGCGGCGGCGCTCACGCAGGTGATGCTGCGCGAGCGGGCGGCGGCGAAGTTCGGCGACCTCGCGCCGCGGCTGTACTTCACCCCCGACGCCCTGGAGCAGGCCACCCGGTTCCGGGTCGCCGAGCACCGGGCGGGCCGGGCGGCGGCGTTCGGCGCGCGCACGCTGATCGACCTCGGCTGCGGCATCGGCGGGGACCTGATGGCAGCGGCGCGCACCGGGATGATCTGCGCGGGCGTGGACCTCGACCCGGTCCGGGTCGCGATCGCCGAGGCCAACCTCGCCGCCCTCGGCCTCACCGGAGCGGTGCAGGTGGCGGACGCGACCACCGTGCTGCACGAGACGTTCGACCTCGCCTTCGCCGACCCGGCACGGCGCTCGGGGGCCGGGCGCAGCTTCCGGGTCGAGGACTGGACGCCGCCGTGGGAGTGGGTGCAGGGCCTGTTGGCACGCGACGCCTGCGTCAAGGTCGCCCCCGGCATCCCGCACTCGCTGGTGCCCGACGGCGTCGAGGCGGAGTGGGTCAGCGACGACGGCGAGGTGAAGGAGGCCGCGCTGTGGGCGGGACGGACCGCGACCGCGCGGCGCCGCGCCACGGTGATCGGTGACGGCGGCCTGGCCACCGTCACCGACGAGGAGGACCCCGGGCCCGCGGCGGTCGGGGTGCGCGCGGTCGGGGCGTACCTCTACGAGCCCGACGGCGCGGTGGTCCGGGCCGGCCTGGTCACCGCCGTCGCCGCCACCTTGGGCGCGGGCCTGCTTGACGAGCGGATCGCCTACGTCACCGGCGACAACGCGTTCCGCACGCCGTTCGCGCGCGGCTATCGGGTGCTCGAGGAGCTGCCCTACCGGGAGAAGCAGCTGAAGGCGGCACTGCGCGAGCGAGGCGTGGGCCGGTTGACGATCAAGAAGCGAGGCGTGGAGGTCGTCCCGGAGACCCTGCGCAAGCGGCTGGCCCTGTCCGGCGACGCGGAGGCGACGATCGTGCTCACCCGGGTCGCCGGCGAGGGCACGGCGCTGCTCGTCGAGCCGCTGTGAGCGCGCGGTAGTCCCTGACGAAAAGCACCGGATCCGTGAGGATTCCGGTGCTTTTCGTCAGGGACTACCGCGCGCGGGCGGTGAGAGGGCGGGCTCAGCCGAGCAGGGCCTGCTCGGCGGCGATGGTGGTGTCGTCGCCGTGACCGGTGTGCACGACGGTCTCCGGCGGCAGCGCGAACAGCTTGGCGCGGATCGAGGCCTCGATCGTGGGCCGGTCGCTGAACGAGCGGCCGGTCGCGCCCGGCCCGCCGGAGAACAGGGTGTCCCCGGTGAAGACGCAGCCCAGCTCGGGGGCGTAGAGGCAGACCGCGCCCGGGGCGTGGCCTGGGGTGTGCAGCACCTGCAGGGTGGTGCCGGCGACCTCGATGCTCATGCCGTCGGCGAGGTCGACGTCCCACAGTTGGCCGTCGGGGTCGTCCGCACCGCCGTGGGTCAGCTCCCAGACCGGACGGTCGTCGGGGTGCAGCATGATCGGCGCGACGGTGCGCTCGCGCAGCGCGGGCGCGACCCGGACGTGGTCGTCGTGGGCGTGGGTGCACACGATCGCCTTGACCTTGCGATCGCCGACGACCGCCATGATGTCGTCGACCGAGTGCGGTGCGTCGATGACGATGCACTCGGTGTCGTCGCCGACCACCCAGATGTTGTTGTCGACCTCGAAGGTCTCCCCGTCGAGGGAGAAGGTGCCGGAGGAGACGGCGTGGTCCACGCGCGCGGTCACAGCACGACCACCGAGCGCAGCACGTCGCCGTGGTGCATCCGCTCGAAGGCGGCCTCCACGTCGCCCAGGCCGATCTCCTCGGTGACGAACGCGTCGAGGTCGAGGCGGCCCTGGCGGTAGAGGTCCACGAGCATCGGGAAGTCGCGGCTGGGCAGGCAGTCGCCGTACCAGCTGGACTTCAGGGCGCCGCCGCGGCCGAACACGTCGATCAGCGGGAGGTCGGGCACCTTCATGTCCGGGGTGGGCACGCCGACCAGGACGACGGTGCCGGCGAGGTCGCGGGCGTAGAACGCCTGCTTCCAGGTCTCCGGGCGACCGACGGCCTCGATGACCACGTCGGCACCCTCGGCGCCCTCGTAGGTCTCGGCGCAGATCCGCTTGATCTCCTCGACCGGGTCGGTCTTGGAGGAGTCGACGACGTGGGTGGCGCCGAGCTCGCGCGCCTTGTCGAGCTTCTTGGCGTCGATGTCGACGGCGATGACCGGGCTGGCACCGGCCAGCGCGGCGCCGGCGATCGCGGCGACGCCGACACCGCCGCAGCCGAGCACCGCGACGCTGCGACCACGGGTGACCGCTCCGGTGTTGATCGCGGCGCCGATGCCGGCCATCACGCCGCAGCCCAGCAGCCCGACGGCGGCGGGCCGGGCCTGGTCGTCGACCTTGGTGCACTGGCCCGCGGCGACCAGGGTCTTCTCCGCGAAGGCGCCGATGCCCAGCGCCGGGGAGAGCTCCTTGCCCGCGTCGGGGCCGTCGGCGAGCGTCATCTTCTGGGTCGCGTTGTGGGTGTTGAAGCAGTAGTGCGGCTCGCCGCGCTTGCAGGCACGACACTCACCGCACACCGCACGCCAGTTGAGCACGACGAAGTCGCCGGGGGCGACGCCGGTGACGTCCGGACCGACGGCCTCCACGATCCCGGAGGCCTCGTGGCCGAGCAGGAAGGGGAAGTCGTCGTTGATGCCTCCCTCGCGGTAGTGCAGGTCGGTGTGGCACACGCCGCAGGTCAGGATCTTCACCACCGCCTCGCCCGGACCGGGGTCGGGGACGTTGATCGTGGCGATCTCGACCGGGGCTCCCTTGCTGCGGGCGACGACGGCCCGGACCTGCTGCATGTGTGACTCCTGATGCTCGGCGATGAGGGGCGCCTCCAGCCTAGTGCGGGGTCGCCGGCCACACCGGGCTCGCCCGGGCGCACCCGTCGACCCGTGGGCGCGCTCACGTGCCGCGGCTCAGGAGCGCTCGCGCGCGGTCGCCCCGCGCCTCACTTCCACTCCACGGAGGCCAGCACGGACTCCACCAGGGCATCGGCTTCGGCGTCGGGCAGGTCCTTGGGAAGGACGAGGCTGACGGTGACGAAGACGCCGGCGTGGATGGTGCCGAACCGGTAGTAGGTGTACTCGTCATCGGCGCCGGTGAGCACCCAGCCGGACAGGCCACGGACCTCGCGGTCGTCGCCTCGCGCGATGCCGGCACCATCCTTGAACTCGCCGTACGTCTCGACGTCGACGACGGCGATGTCCTCGAAGTCGGTGCTGCTAGTGGGGAACTCGGCGAGGGTGAGCTCCACCGGTCCGGCATCGATGTTCGTGGCCGCCGTCACCGTGCGGGTGCCGTCACCCACCGCGTACCACTTCCCACCGGTCTCGGGTGCGTGCACCCGTACGGCGTCCTTGGTCTGCAGCTCCATCCCGCTCGCCGGGACCACCTCGGGGGTGGCGGCGGTCGGGGACTCCTCCGGCGACGCGGCGGCGCCTGCGGACGTCGTGCTGGTCTGCGGCTCCCCGGGCTCCACGTCGGCGTCTCCGCACCCGGCGAGCGTCAGCGCCACCACCGCCGCCGCGGCCAGGAACCGCCCGAACGTCCCGGTGCGTCTGGGGCGCCGGGAGAGCGAGGGAGTCGTGGTCGAGACCGAGGTCGACGGGGCGTTCCCCACGGGCGGGCGCAGGGCGGGCGGCCGAGGGGACATGGCGGCTCCTTGGTCCGAAGGCGAGCGGCAGCGGCAGCGGCGGTGCTGCCCGACCGGGACCCGAGAGTAGCCGCTGGCCGGGCTGGTTTCACCGCGTCACGCGCCGGGTATCCCTCCCGACGCCCAGCCACACCTCGGGACAAGGACGGATCAGCATGCTGCCAGAACTCGCCGGTCTCTCACCTAAGACCATGGCCAAGGAGTCCCCTAAAGGACTCGAACTGGCCGAGGACGAGATCACCAAGGTGATCAAAGAGCTGCAGGAGCAGATCAAGGCGCTGGAGGAGAACCGGTTCGAGGTGGACGCGCACATCGCCAAGAGCTCCCTCGGCCAGGCCGACCTCTCCCCCGCGCTCGCCCGGCACCACGCCCGCGCCCACGGCGTCGTCACCGACACCCTGAGCGCGCTCCTCCTCGACCTGCAGAAGTTCCAGACCGCGGTCCGCGAGGCGCGCGGGCTGATCGGCAGCACCGACGCCGCCGCCGAGCAGGACCTCAAGCTCATCCTGGCCGGCACCGAGGACCTCGACCTCGGCCGCTACGCCTACGACCGGGCTCAGCGCGACCACGTGCACACGCCGGCCACCGACGAGCCGGTGGCTGATCCCGGGGCTGATCCCGGGGCTGGTCCTGGGGTTGATCCTGTGGCTGATCCGGGGGCTGATCGTGGGGCTGCCGCAGGGTCGCAGACCCCCGCCAACCGGACGGAGCAGCCCTGATGGCCGGAGAGAAGATCGCCCGCCTCAAGCAGTGGGTCGCGGGGATGGAGACCGGCGACGTGTTGGTCTCCGCGATCACGTGGAGCCACGCGGCGACTGCCCTGAACGAGGTGCAGACCGCGCTGTTGTCGGCAGCGCCCAAGGTGCGCGAGGGGTTCGGGCAGGGCTCGGACGTGGGCATCCAGGCAGAGGCGGCCTTCACCAGCGCCGCCGAGCGGCTGGTGGAGCAGACGGAGCGCCTCGAGGCCGCGGGCAAGCGGCTGATGACGGCCCAGAACCGGATGGCCGAAGCGGAGGCGCTGGCCAAGCAGAAGACCCCGGATCCCGGCCCGGCGCCGAAGCCCGAGGACTACCCGGGCTACCAGCTCAACCCCCTCGCGATGCTGGCGCATGCCAGTGCCGTCGCCACTCACCAGGCCGAGCTCGGTGCGTTGCGGGCCCGCGACGACGAGGCGGAGAAGGCGATGCAGAAGCTGGACATCGCCTACCAGGAGGCGATCGAGGTCCTGGCCGGCATCCACGGTGACCCGTACCTGCCGGTCGACCCCGACGACTCACCGGCCGGCGGGCCCCCCGGAGGTCCCCGCGGCGTCCCGCCGGTGCCGGTGGGTACGCCGCCCGTGCCCCCGCCGACCCTGAACCCGGTCGACCCGATCGACCCGCCGTACCCGGTCGACCCCGTCGACCCGATCGACCCGATCGACCCGATCGACCCGATCGACCCGATCGACCCGATCGACCCGATCGACCCCGTCGACCCGCAACCGCCGGTCGACCCGCTACCCCCCGTCGACCCGCCGCCCCCGGTGAACCCGGTGCCTCCGACCGGCGTCCCCGGCGGGGGCCCCGGAGGCGGCCCCGGCGGCATGCCGGTGGGCGGCCTGATCGGCGGAGCCGCGGCGGGCGCGTTCGGTGCACCCGGAGCGATCAACGGCATTCGCAACCTGCTCGGCCGGGGAGGTCCCTCCGCGGGCGTCGGTGCGATCGGCTCCAGCGCCCGGACCGGTGGGCCTGCCTCGCTCGGCGGTCGCGCCGGAGCACCCGGCAGCCCGGTGAGCAGGGCTCCCGGTGGCGCCGCAGGCAGTCCGCGGGCCGGCGGCCGCGGCGCGGGTGGTGCAGGGGCTCCGGGCGGTCGCGGCGGTCGCGGCGGTGCAGCCGCGGGCGGCACCGCCGGTCGTGGCGGTCGTGGCGGGCGTGGCGTGCCGGGTGGTCGCGCAGCAGCAGCCGGCGGCGGAGCGGCGCGCCGCCGGGGCCGCGACGAGGAGTCCACGGAGCCTCGCGACCTCTTCGACGACGGCAACGACTGGCTCGACGACGAGGGCGCCGGGCCGGGCGTGCTGGGCTGAAGCCTCCCGGGTCCCCCTGCGTGCTCGCCGGCGTCAGCCGGCGAGCACGTCGGTCACGGGCAGGCTGGAGTCCGCCGGCAGGTCGAGGGAGGACGGCGTCCGTCCCCGCGCCACCATCGTGGAGCCGAGGGCGGCGACCATGGCGCCGTTGTCGGTGCACAGACCGGGCCGGGGCACCCGCACCTGGATGCCGAGCCGCTCGGCCCGCTCGGTGGCCAGGGTGCGGAGGCGTGAGTTGGCGGCGACGCCGCCGCCGATCATCAGGTGCTCGATGCCCTCGCTGCGGGCCGCGTCCAGGGCCTTGCGGACCAGCACGTCGCAGACCGCCTCCTGGAAGGAAGCGGCGACGTCAGCCACCGGCACCGGCTCACCGGCGCGCTCGCGGGCCTCGACCCAGCGGGCGACGGCGGTCTTGAGGCCGGAGAACGAGAAGTCGAACCGGTGCCGCTCCAGGTCGCGCCGGCTGGTCAGGCCGCGCGGGAAGTCGATCGCCACCTTGTCCCCCTCGCGGGCGGCACGGTCGACGTGCGGGCCGCCGGGGAACGGCAGCCCCAGCAGGCGGGCGACCTTGTCGAACGCCTCGCCGGCGGCGTCGTCGATGGTCGCACCCAGCGGATCCACGCCAGAGTCGTGGCCGGTGACGTCGGTGACCTTGAGCAGGCTGGAGTGACCGCCGGAGACCAGCAGCGCCAGGCACGGCTCGGGCAGCGGACCATGCTCGAGCTGGTCGACCGCGACGTGCGCGGCGAGGTGGTTCACGCCGTACAGCGGCTTGCCCAGGCCCAGCGCGAGCGCCTTGGCCGAGGCCACCCCGACCAGCAGCGCGCCGGCCAGGCCGGGGCCGTGGGTCACCGCGATCGCGTCCACGTCGGAGAGCCGGATGCCGGCGGTGTCGCACGCGCGCTGCACGGTGGGCACCATCGCCTCGAGATGGGCGCGGCTGGCGACCTCCGGCACCACGCCGCCGAACCGGGCGTGCTCCTCGACGCTGCTGGCGACGGCGTCGGCGAGCAGGGTGTGCCCGCGCACGATCCCGACGCCGGTCTCGTCGCACGAGGTCTCGATCCCAAGCACCAGGGGCTCGTCGCGCATCACGCCTCCATTGTGACGGGTGCGTCCGGTGAGGACGCCTCGGGCAGGGTCAGGCTCAGCACGATCGCGTCGGTGCCGTCGCGGTAGTAGCGCGGGCGGCGGCCGAGCTCGGCGAAGCCGTGCGCGGCGTAGAGGGCGATCGCCGCGGCGTTGTCCTCTCGGACCTCCAGCAGCAGCCGGGTGGCTCCGGCGTCCGCGGCGTGCTCGCGGACGGCGGCCAGCAGCGCCGCCCCGGTCCCGCTGCGGCGGCAGTGCGGCACCACCGCGATGCGTTGCAGCTCGGCGTCGGGCACGACGAGGCTGAGCACGGCGTAGCCCACCAGCCCCTCGCCCGAGCCGGGCTCCTCGGCGACCAGGTAGCTCACTGTCGGCAGCGCGTCCCGGACGCCCTCGGAGACGAGGTTGTGCGACCACGGGTCGAGCGGGAACGCCTCGGCCTCGAGCGCGACGATCGCCGGCACGTCGGCCGGCGTCGCGGGGCGCACGAGGGCTCGCTGCCGCCCCACCGGGCTCACCGGGCCGGCTCGCCCTCGGGCAGGACGGCCTTGGGCGCCCGCGGGATCTCGGCGTCGGGGCGGCGCAGGTAGAGCGGCTCGGGCGCCATCAGCTCGACCGTGCCGGCCACGACGGCGCGGGCGAGCCAGGCGGCGTCGGGTCGGCGCGGGCCGCGGGCGTCGGCGAACGCCTCGGGGTAGAGCACCGCGCCCTCACCGACGACCGGCAGGTCGGTGGTGAGCGTCGCCGGCCGGTCCACCACCGGGAACGTCGTACGACGCCCCGCGGCGTCGTAGGAGGCGAGGTAGACCTCCTTGCGGCGGGCGTCGGAGGCGACGACGAACGCGCCCTCCACGGTGCCGGTGGCGACCGCCTCGGCGGCGAGCACGTCGAGCGAGCACACGCCGAGCACCTCGGCGTCGAGCACGTGGCCCAGGGTGCGGGCGGTGACCAGGCCGACGCGCAGGCCGGTGAACGGCCCGGGGCCGGTGCCGACCGCGATCCGGCGCACGGCTGAGGGCGCCACGCCGGCGGTCTCCAGCACCTGCTGGATCAGCGGGGCCAGCTGCTCGCCGTGCTTCATGGCGACCTCGGAGGTGGCGGAGGCCACCACGTCGGAGCCGTCGTGCAGGGCCACGGTGACCGTCGGGGAGGCGGTGTCGAACGCGAGCAGCACCCCCCGAGGCTACCTGCCCGCCGCCGGCCCGCCGGGCCGGGCGCCGCAGCACCGGCTACGGCAAGGGCTAGGGGCGCACCACCGAGCGCAGGTCGGCGCCGAGCCAGCGCAGCCCCACGGGGTCGAGCTCGACGGTGCGGGGGTCGAGGTCGGGTCCGGGGGCGGCGGCGGTGGCGCGGCCGATGCGCACCTCCAGCCAGGAGTCGGCCAGGCTCTCCGCCAGCCCGCTGCCCCACTCCACGACCGTGACCGCGTCGGCGAGGTCGGTGTCGAGGTCGAGGTCGTCGAGCTCGGCACGGCCCCCGAGGCGGTAGGCGTCGACGTGCACGAGCGCCGGCCCGCCGACCAGCGAGGGGTGCACCCGGGAGATGACGAACGTCGGCGAGGTGACCCCGCCACGCACGCCGAGCCCCTCCCCCAGGCCCTGGGTGAAGGTGGTCTTGCCGGCGCCGAGCTCGCCGCTGAGCACGAGCAGGTCGCCGGCACCGAGCCGGACGGCCAGGCGACGCCCCAGCGCGCGCATGTCCTCGGCCTCGGGCACCTCGACGGTGAGCGGCACCGGCCGGGCCATCTCGACGTACGGCGACGTCCTGCCGGTCACGGCAAAGCCCATGTCGCGCCAGAAGCCGACCGTGCGGGGCAGCTCCTCGCGGGCCAGCACCACCAGCCGGTCCGGGGCCCGGGCCGGGTCGAGCGAGGTGGCGGCCCGGGCGGCGACCTCTGACAGCGCCGCGCGCACCAGCGCACGGGCGATGCCCCGGCCCTGGGCCTGCGGGACGACGCCGAAGCGGCGCAGGAACACGGCGCTCTCGTCGGGGTCGAGCACCACGACCCCGACGGGACAGCCGTCGAGACGGGCGAGCAGGCCGCCGCCCGGTGCGAGCATGGCGGCGATCGACTCGGCCGTCTCCGACAGCGCGTCGGCGGGTGGGTCGAGCGGCGCCCGGGCGGCGAACGCCGTCCGGACGACCTCCAGCGCGTCGTCGGCCGCCTCGGGACCGACCAGCGAGATCTCCACGGTCACCGCTCGGCTGCCCTCGCCGTCGCCGCGGTGATGAGCTGGTCGAGCTCGGAGTTGACCAGGTCGTGGCGCTCCATGATCACCATGTGCCCGGCGCCCTCGCACTCGAGCAGCTGGGAGCCGGGAAGGCGGGAGTGCAGCTTGCGGGAGTGCCCCACCGAGGTGAGCCGGTCCGCGGTGCCGCAGATGATCGACACCGGGACGGCGGCGAGCCGCTCCACGAAGTCGAACTTGTCCAGGCTGGCGAAGTGCGGGAAGAAGTCGGCGACCGTCTCGAACGGGGTGGCGCCGAGCATCTTGTCGACGAACTCGACGTAGCTGGCGGGCACGTCCTCGCCGAACGCGAGCCGGTCGGTGGCCACGGTCGCGGCCGCCCGGGCGGAGCGGCGCGCGGCGTCGACGACGCCGTGGCGCAGCCGCAGCGTGCGCACCACGCGACTGGTGAGCGGACCGGTCAGCCGTGCCGGCAGCATCGGCAGCAGGATCCGGCCGGGGTCCAGGCCGCCGGCGGTGGTGGAGATCAGCGCCGCGCCCACCACGCGCTCCCCGATCAGCTCGGGGAATTGCTCGGCGAACGCGATGATCGTCATCCCGCCCATCGAGTGGCCCACCAGCACGACCGGGCCGTCGGGGGCGACGGAGTCGATGACCTCCTTGAGGTCGCGGCCGAGCTGGTCGATGTTGGAGTGCTCGCGGGTGGAGTCGTCGGAGCGCCCGTGGGAGCGCTGGTCGTAGTAGACGCTGCGGACCAGGCCACGGTAGGCGGCGCGCTGGAAGTGCCAGCAGTCCAGGTTGAGGCAGAAGCCGTGCACGAACACGACGGTGACGTCCGGGTCGCGGCGACCGACCCGGCGCAGCAGCCGGTCGGCCGTGCCCGGGGTGCCGGGGTCGACCTCGTCGACCTCGACGTGCAGGTTCACCCCGTCGCTGGCCACGACCGTCACCGCCGGCGAACGGAGGCTGCCGAACGACACGTCGTCCCCGGCGCGCCGGCTGATCTGCCGCTGCTGGCGCAGCACGCCGATCGCGGTCCCGGCCGCGGCGACCCCGAGCACGCCGGCCAGCGAACCGGCCAGCGAACCGGCCAGCCTTCCCCGTCCGTGCCCGCTCCCGTGCCTGCTCCCCTGCCTGCTCATCGCAACCCCACGTGCGTCCGGCTCATCCGCCCACCGATCCTGGTCACGATCTCGTAGTTGATGGTGCCGCAGGCCTGGGCCCAGTCCTGCGCGGTCGGTCCGCCCGCGGACCGCGGCCCGAAGACCACCACCTCGGTCCCGATCTCGGGCCGGTCGCCGTCGAGGTCGACCACGACCTGGTCCATGCACACGGTGCCACGGATGGGCCGCAGGCGCCCGCCGATGCCCACCCGGGCGGCGGCCTCCGGCTCCCCGGGCCGCGAGGCGCTGCGCGGGATGCCCTCGCCGTACCCGACGGGGACCAGGCCCAGCGTGGTGGGCCGCTCGGCGACCCAGTGCTGGCCGTAGGAGACCGCGTCGCCCTCGTGCGCGTCCTTGACCATCATCAGCGGGGCCCGCACGGTCATCGCCGGCACCAGCCCGATGTCGGGCGTGTGGCCCGGGGCCGGGTCGAGGCCGTAGAGCGCGATGCCGCAGCGGACCGCGTCGTAGCGGGCTGAGGGCCGCAGGATCGCTGCGGCGGAGTTGGCGAGGTGGCGCATCAGCGACGTCAGCCCGTGCGCCTCCGCGAGCGCGACGGCCTCGTCGAACACCGCCTCCTGCTCGGCGTTGGCCGGGTGCTCCGGCTCGTCGGCGCAGGCGAGGTGGGACCAGATGCCGGTGACCTGCCACTGCCCCGCCTCCTCGCCGGCGCGGGCGCGGGCGAAGACGTCGGGCCAGGCGGCGCGCGGGATGCCGCCACGGGTCAGGCCGGTGTCGACCTTGAGCTGCACCCGAGCCGGTCGTCCGGCGCGGTCCGCGGCGGCGGCGATCGCGTCCAGCTCGGCCACCGAGTAGGCACTGAGGTCGATGCCGGCGGCGACGGCGGCGGCGTACGTCGCGCCCGGGGTCACCTCCGGGGACGAGATCCAGCACAGCAGCGGGCCGTCCAGGCCGGCCTCGCGCAGCACCAGTGCCTCCTCGACGGTGGCGGTGGCGAGCCACTGCGCACCGCCGGCGCGGGCCGCCCGGGCGCTCTCCACCATGCCGTGGCCGTAGCCGTCGGCCTTGACCACCGCGATCAGCGGCACCCCGGAGATCTCCCGCAACACCTCGGCGTTGGCCCGGATCGCGTCCAGGTCCACCACGATCTCGGCCGGTCCGAGAGGCGCCGTCGTGCGGGACATGTCCTCGATCCTCCCATCACGCCGCGACGAGCAGCGCGACGAGGTCCCCCAGCGCCTCGGCGACGTCGCCGGCCACGAGCGGGCCACCCCCGGAGGCCAGCGTCGCCGCCGCACCGTGCAGCCAGGAGCCGACCGACGCGGCGTCGTACGGCGCCAGGCCGGCCGCGAGCAGCGCACCGATGAGTCCGCCGAGCACGTCGCCGGCGCCCGCCGTGGCCAGCCAGGGGGTGCCGGTCGTGGTGACCCGCACCCGGCCGTCGGGGGCGGCCACGACCGTGTGGCGCGCCTTGAGCAGCACCACGGCATCGTGCTCGACCGCAGCCCTGCGGGCGTGGTGCAGCCAGCGCTGCTCGACCTCGGCCCGCGGCACGCCCAGCATCCGAGCGAGCTCGCCGGCGTGCGGGGTGAGCACCGCGGGGCGCCCGCGGACCAGGTCCGCGTGGGCCAGCGCGTCGGCGTCGACGACGAGGGGCACGTCGTCGGCCAGGCTGGCGCGCAGTGCCACCTCGGCGCCGGTGTCGCTGCCCGAGCCGACCACCCAGGCCTGCACCCGGCCGGGGCCGATCACCTCGGGGTGGCCGCGGTGCACCAGCTCCAGCACGGCGGCGTCGCCGTCGTAGCGCACCATGCCGGCCAGCCCGCAGGCGGCGCCGGCGACGCTGAGCACCCCGGCGCCGGGGTAGGTCGCGGAGCCGGCCCGCACGCCCACCACGCCGCGGGTGTACTTGTGCGCCTGCGGACCCGGGCGGGGCAGCAGCGCCGCGACGTCCTCGGGCTGCAGCGCCTCGACGTCCGGCTCGGGCAGGTCCAGGCCGATGTCGACCAGCGTCAGCGCGCCGCACGCCTCGGCGGCGGGGTCGAGGAGGTGGCACGGCTTGTGGGTGCCGAAGGTGACGGTGAGCGCGGCCCGCACGTGCGGCCCGTCGACCTCGCCGGTGTCGACGTCCACCCCGGACGGCACGTCGACGGCGACCACCGGCACCCCGGCCAGCGCCTCGAGCGCGGCCACCGCCTCGGGCCGCAGCCCCGGCTTGCCGCCGATGCCGACGATGCCGTCGAGGACCAGGTCCCAATGGCCTCCCCCGGTGCCGCCATGACCGTGCCGGCCGCGGGCCGCTGCGACAGCCTCCGCCGCCGGCAGCACCCGTCCGCCCGCGGCCCGCAGCGCGGCGACACCCCCGGCGTGCGCCTGCGTCGACAGCAGCCACGCCTCCACCTGCACGCCGCGCCGCGCCAGCACGGCACCGGCGTGCAACGCGTCACCACCGTTGTCGCCGGACCCCACCAGCGCCACCACCCGACGGCCGTAGCCGCCGCCCAGGGTCTCGAGCACGACGTGGGCCAGGCCGTGGGCGGCACGCTGCATCAGCGTGCCCTCGGGCAGCGTCGCCATCAGCGCGGCCTCGGCGGCGCGGACCTGCGCGACGGTGTGGGCCCGGATCATGCTCAGGACTCCAGCACCACGACCGCGGAGGCGATGCCGCCGTCATGGGTCAGCGATACGTGCACGGAGGCCACCCCCAGCTGCTCGGCGACCGCCAGCACCGAGCCGCGCAGCTCGAACCGCGGCCGGCCGGAGTCCTCACAGACCACCTCGGCGTCGTGCCAGGACATGCCGGCCGGGGCACCGAGCGCCTTGGCCAGCGCCTCCTTCGCGGCGAACCGGGCGGCCAGCGAGCGCGGCGGCAGGGCGCGCTCGGCGGGCGTGAACAGCTTCGTCACCAGCGCCGGCGTACGACGGCACGACTCCGCGAACCGGTCGATCTCGCACACGTCGATCCCGACGCCGACCACGGCCACGACGCCCCCGTCCGCTCGCGGCTACTCGACCGTGACGGACTTGGCCAGGTTCCGCGGCTGGTCCACGTCGTGGCCCATCGCGGTGGCCAGCTCGCAGGCGAACAGCTGCAGCGGCACGCAGGCGACCAGCGGCTGCAGCAGCACGGGCACCTTCGGCAGCCGGATCAGGTGGTCGGCGTACGGCTCGATGGAGGTGTCGCCGGCCTCGGCCAGGCAGATCGTCCGGGCGCCGCGGGCGCGGACCTCCTGGATGCCCGAGAGCATCTTCTCGTGCAGGTGGTCGCGGCCGCGCGGCGGCACGACACAGAGCACGGGCAGCCCGTCCTCGATGAGGGCGATCGGGCCGTGCTTGAGCTCGCCGGCGGCGAAACCCTCGGCGTGGATGTAGGCGAGCTCCTTGAGCTTGAGCGCCCCTTCCAGCGCGACCGGGTAGCCGGCGTGGCGGCCCAGGAACAGCACCGACCGGGTGCCGACGTGGGCGCGGGCCAGCTCGTAGACCTGCTCGGCGCCGTCGAGGACCGTGCGGATGTGGTCCGGCATGGCCTCCAGCTGCGCCATGATGTCCTCGATCTCGTCGCCGTAGCGGGTGCCCTTGACCTGCGCGATGTAGAGCGCGAGCAGGTAGCAGGCCACCAGCTGGGTGAGCAGCCCCTTGGTGGAGGCGACGCCGATCTCCGGGCCCGCGTGGGTGTAGATCACCGCGTCGGACTCACGCGGGATCGAGGCGCCGTTGGTGTTGCAGATCGCGAGCACCTTCGCGCGCTGCGCGCGGGCGTGCATGATCGCCTGCAGCGTGTCAGCGGTCTCCCCCGACTGACTGATCGCGACGACCAGGGTGGTGGAGTCGATGATCGGGTCGCGGTAGCGGAACTCCGAGGCCAGCTCGACCTCCACCGGCGTCCGGGTCCAGTGCTCGATGGCGTACTTGGCCACCATCCCGGCGTAGAACGAGGTGCCGCAGGCGATGATGATGATCTTGTCGATGTCGCGCAGCTCCTCGTCCGCGAGCCGCATCTCGTCCAGCTGCAGGCGGCCCTCGGCGTCACGCCGGCCGAGCAGGGAGTCGGCGACCGCGTGCGGCTGCTCGAAGATCTCCTTGCGCATGAACCAGTCGTAGCCGTCCTTCTCCGCCGCGGAGAGGTCCCAGTCGACGTGGAAGCGGCGCGCCTCGACGGGGCTGCCGGCGAAGTCGGTGACCTGGACCGCCTCCCGGGTCATCACCACGATCTGGTCCTGACCCAGCTCGAGCGCCTCGCGGGTGAACTCGATGAACGCCGCGACGTCGGAGCCGAGGAAGTTCTCGCCGTCGCCGAGGCCGACCACCAGGGGCGAGTTGCGGCGAGCGGCGACGACGGTCTCGGGGTCCGCGTTGTCGATGGCGACCAGCGTGAAGGCGCCCTCGAGCTGCTGGCAGACCCGCTGCATCGCGGTCGTCAGGTCGATGCCGGAGCGCACCTGCAGCTCGAGCAGGTGCGCGACGATCTCGGTGTCGGTCTCCGAGGTCAGCTCGTGGTTGTCGGCCTCGATCCGCAGCCGAAGGTCGGCGAAGTTCTCGATGATGCCGTTGTGCACGAGCGCGATGCGGCGGGTGGCGCCGGTGTGCGGGTGCGCGTTGACGTCGTTGGGCTGGCCGTGGGTGGCCCAGCGGGTGTGTCCGATGCCGATGTGGGCGTCGGGCAGCGGAGACTCGTCGAGCACCTTCTCCAGGTTCGCCAGCTTGCCGGCCCGTTTGCGCACCGTGAGCGCGCCGTCGGCGACCACCGCGATACCGGCGGAGTCATAGCCGCGGTACTCGAGTCGACGCAGGCCGTCGAGGACGACCTGCTGGGCCGCCCTGGGTCCGATGTAACCGACGATCCCGCACATGGTCGACCAGTCTAGATGGACACCGCCGTCAGGCCGCCTCGGCGCACTGCAACAATCGCCGACATGCCTCACGGCCCCACGGTGGACAGCTCCCCCGGCGACGAGTCGTCGCGGGAGTCCTCGCCCTACGTCGAGCTCGACCGGGCCACCTGGGCGAAGCTGGCCTCCGAGACCGAGAGCCCGCTGACCACCGACGAGGTCGCGCGGCTGCGCGGTCTCGGCGACTCCCTGGACGTCGACGAGATCCGTGACGTCTACCTGCCCCTGTCGCGGCTGCTGAGCCTGCGGGTGAGCAGCGCCAGCGCGCTGCACCGTGAGCAGGAGGCCTTCCTGCACCGTCGTACGCCGCCGCGCACGCCGTTCGTGATCGGCCTGGCCGGCTCGGTGGCGGTCGGCAAGTCGACCGCGGCCCGGGTGCTGCAGCAGATGCTGGCGCGTTGGCCGGAGCACCCGAACGTGGCGCTGGTGACCACCGACGGGTTCCTCTACCCCAACGCCGAGCTGGAGCGCCGCGGGCTCCTGGCCCGCAAGGGCTTCCCGGAGTCCTACGACCGCCGGGCGCTGCTGAAGTTCGTCATCGACATCAAGTCGGGCCGCGACGAGGTGGAGGCCCCGGTCTACTCCCACCTGGTCTACGACGTGCAGCCCGACGAGAAGGTCGTGGTGAAGCGTCCCGACATCGTCATCGTCGAGGGGCTCAACGTGCTGCAGCCGGCCCGGGTGCGCGAGGACGGCCGGATCACCCTGGGCCTGAGCGACTTCTTCGACTTCTCGATCTTCGTCGACGCCAACACCAACCACATCCGGGACTGGTACGTCGACCGGTTCCTCAGGCTGCGGGAGACGGCGTTCCGCGACCCCTCGTCGTACTTCGCCAGGTACGCGGCGCTGAGCCACGACGTGGCGATCGACGAGGCGCGCCGGATCTGGGACACCATCAACGGCCCGAACCTGGAGCAGAACGTGCTCCCGACCCGCTCGCGGGCCACCCTCGTGCTGCGCAAGTCCAAGGACCACTCGGTGCGCTACGTGCGGCTGCGCAAGATCTGAGCCGCACCAGGCACTCCGCCGGGCGGGACGGGCGATGTTTGAGACCCCACCAAAAAGGGAACTCCGGGGTCATGACCCCGATGACCACCCGCAAGAACCTGTCCGTCTTCGCCGTCCTGCTCGCCACCTCGAGCCTCGCCCTCACCGCCTGCGGAGGCGAGGACGAGGACACCGACGCCAAGGACAAGACCTCGCAGAGCACCGAGGAGACCACCGAGGCGACCGAGACGCCCACCGAGAGCGCCGAGACCGAGACCTCGCCTGTCGCTCCCGCCGCGCCCGCCGGCGACGTCACGGCGCCGGGCACCGAGCTCGCGATCGGTGAGCCGGCCGTGGTGCCGTTCACCTCCGGCACCGACAGCTCCGGCACGGTCGAGGTCACCATCACCGAGATCAAGAAGGGCAGCGCCGACGACCTCAAGCCGCTGAACCTCGGCGACCGCGCCGCCGGGCTGGTGCCCTACTACATCCAGGTCAACGTGAAGGGCGTCTCCGGCTCCGAGACCCTGGCCCACACCTCGATCAACGAGTCGATCGAGGGCGCGCTGCCCGACGGCAGCCGCGCGCAGACCCTGTCGATCATCGGCACGTTCGAGCCGTGCGACAACGTCAGCTTCCCGGGCGAGTTCGCCGACGGCACCTCCTACACCACCTGCGTGCCGTACCTGGCCCAGGAGTCGACCGAGGTCAGCTCGGCGCGCTACGCCCAGCGCGACGGCGAGTACAGCTCCTACGACGGCAAGCCGGTCGTGTGGAAGTGACCCGCTGACACTCGCGGCCTGACGCCCGCGACGTCGTACGACGCGAACGGCACCGACCCTCCCGGGTCGGTGCCGTTCTTCGTCTGTGCCGGTTCTTCGTCTGTGCCGGTTCTTGCCGGTCGCGCGGCGCCGCGCCTCAGCCGGAGACGGCGAGCCGGGTGCGGACCACCTCGGCGAGCCGGCCGGCGACGGCCTCGGCCTGCTCGGCCGTCGGCGCCTCGACCATGACCCGCACCAGCGGCTCGGTGCCCGAGGGGCGCAGCAGCACCCGGCCCGTGGCGCCCAGCTCGGCCTCCGCCTCGGCCACGGCCGCGAGCACCGCGGGGTCGTCGGTGCGGGTGCGGTCCACCCCACCCACGTTGATGAGCACCTGCGGGAGCCGGGTCATCACGGCGGCGAGGTCACGCAGGCTGCGCCCGGTGCGGGCCATGCGCTGCATCAGGTGCAGCGCGGTGAGCACGCCGTCGCCGGTGGTGGCGTGCTCGCGCATGATCACGTGCCCGGACTGCTCACCGCCGAGCGAGTAGCCGCCGCGGCGCATCTCCTCGAGCACGTAGCGGTCGCCCACCGCGGTGCGGCGCATCTCGATCCCGGCGGCGCTCAACGCCAGGCCCAGGCCGAGGTTGCTCATCACGGTGGCGACCAGGGTGTCGTCGACGAGCCGGCCGCCCTCCTTCATGCCCAGGGCGAGGATGGCCATGATCTGGTCACCGTCGACGAGCTCGCCGGTGTGGTCCACGGCCAGGCAGCGGTCGGCGTCGCCGTCCACCGCGAAGCCGGCGTCCGCGCCGTGCTCGACGACCGCCCGCTGCAGCGGACCGAGGTGCGTGGAGCCGTAGCCGTCGTTGATGTTGAGCCCGTCGGGCTCGGCGCCGATGGCGATCACCCGTGCCCCGGCCTCCTCCAGCGCGCGGGGGCCGACGACGCTCGCGGCGCCGTGGGCGCAGTCGAGCACCACGGTCAGGCCCGCCAGCGGACGAGACCCGCCCGCGGGGGCGTCGAGGGTGGCCACGAGGTGGGCGGCGTACTCCTCCACGCACGGGCCGTAGGGCTGGACCCGGCCGACGGCGGCACCGGTGGGTCGGTCCCAGTCCTGGTCGAGGTGCTCCTCGATCTCGCGCTCCAGGGCGTCGTCGAGCTTGACGCCGCCGCGGGCGAGGAACTTGATGCCGTTGTCGGGCATCGGGTTGTGCGAGGCGCTGATCACCACGCCGAGGTCGGCGCCGAGGGCATCGGTGAGGTAGGCGACGCCCGGGGTGGGCAGCACCCGCAGCCGGAGCACGTCGACACCGGCCGAGGCGAGCCCGGCCACCACCGCGTGCTCGAGGAACTGTCCGGAGATCCGGGTGTCACGACCGACGACGGCCAGGGGCCGCTCCCGGTCGATGCCGCCGTGCTCCACGAGCACACGGGCGGCGGCCACGCCGAGGTCGAGCGCCAGCTCGGCGGTCAGCTGGCCGTTGGCCAGGCCGCGCACGCCGTCGGTGCCGAAGATGCGAGTCAAGGACCACCCCTAGTTCTGTCGGGCCTGGTTGCGTCGGGCCTGGTTGTGTCGAGCAAGAAAACCACGAGAGGGCCACGGACCGCGGCAGCGGTGCGTGGCCCTCTTCGCGTCGCCTCAGACGACTGCGCCGTGCTCCGGGGCCGAGGGCGTCCGGAGCCGCGCAGGCATCAGCGCTTGCTGTACTGCGGAGCCTTGCGGGCCTTCTTGAGACCGGCCTTCTTGCGCTCGATCGCACGGGCGTCGCGGGTCAGCAGGCCGGCCTTCTTCAGGGTCGGCCGGTTGGCGTCGAGGTCGATCGCGTTCAGCGACCGCGCCACGCCGAGGCGCAGCGCACCGGCCTGGCCGGTGATGCCGCCGCCGTGGATGCGGGCGATCACGTCGAAGCGGCCCTCGAGGCCGAGAGCCGCGAACGGCTCGTTGACGACCTGCTGGTGCAGCTTGTTCGGGAAGTAGTCCTCGATCGTCCGGCCGTTGATCGTCCAGTTGCCGGTGCCGGGCACGAGGCGGACGCGGGCGACGGCCTCCTTGCGGCGGCCGGTGGCCGCGCCGGGGGCGATGGTCGCCGGGGCGGAGGAGGTCTCGCCGGACCCCGCGCTCTCGCTGGTGTAGGCGAGGCCCTGCTCGTTGGTCTCGAAGGTCTCGTCGACCTCGGTGTTGTCGGTGTCAGCCACGGTGAAAGTCCTTGGGTCCTTGGGTCAGCTCGGTCGAAGAGGTCACTGGGAGATCTGGGAGATCTCGTAGGCAACGGCCTTCTGGGCCTGGTGCGGGTGCGTCGGGCCGTTGTAGACCTTCAGCTTCTTGATGATCTGCCGACCCAGGCGGTTCTTCGGCAGCATGCCCCACACGGCCTGCTCGACGGCCTTGCGGGCGTCCTTGTCGATGACCTCACCGATCGGCGTGGCGGTCAGACCACCCGGGAAGCCGGAGTGGCGGTAGACCATCTTGTCGGTCCGCTTCTTGCCGGACAGCGCGACCTTGTCGGCGTTGATGATCACGACGAAGTCGCCGGTGTCGGCGTTCGGCGCGAAGATCGCCTTGTGCTTGCCGCGCAGCAGGTTGGCGGCCGTGACGGCCAGCCGACCCAGGACGACGTCGGTGGCGTCGATCACGAGCCAGGCGCGCTCGACGTCACCGGGCTTGGGAGCGTAGGTACGCATGATGCGTCAACTCTCTGTGGTCAGTTCGTGGACCCGTCCGACGGACGTCGACCGGGCTTGCCACACCGGCCGGGGCCGGCGGCGGCGACGTGGTCTGACGAACTCAGCCCGGCCCACCCTCGCTCGCCTCACGACGATCGAGCAGCGATCCGGGACTGCCCCGCACACGTCGTACGACGTGGGGTTGCGGAGCGGCAGCACACGCGACTGACCAGACTACGGAGCACGCTCCTCGCCGGTCAAAACGGCGGGGCTCTCGCACCCTAGTCCTGCGTGCGCGGGCGCCCGGCGATGAGCCACGGATCGGGACACCGGCTTCCGAGGGTGCGGGGTGGGCGACTAGGTTGGCGGCGTGACTGAATCCCTGACCGTACGCGACAACCGCACGGGAGCGGAGTACGAGATCCCGATCGTCGACGGCACCATCAAGGCCGCGGACCTCGGGCAGATCAAGCTCAACGACGACTCGCCGGGTCTGGCGACCTACGACCCCGGCTTCGTCAACACCGCTTCGTGCCGCAGCGCCATCACCTTCATCGACGGCGACAAGGGCATCCTCGAGTACCGCGGGTACCCGATCGAGCAGCTCGCCGAGAAGTCCAACTTCCTCGAAGTGGCCTACCTCATCATCCACGGGGAGCTGCCGACCAAGGAGCAGTACGAGGAGTGGGTGCACGAGATCACCTTCCACACCTTCGTGCACGAGAACGTCAAGAGCTTCATGCAGGGCTTCCGGTACGACGCGCACCCGATGGGGATGCTGATGGCGTCGGTGGGGGCCCTTTCGACGTTCTACCCCGAGTCGCGCCACATCGACGACCCGGACAACCGCCACATCCAGATCGTCCGGATGATCGCCAAGATGCCGACGCTGGGCGCCTGGTCGTTCCGCCACGCGCAGGGCAAGCCGTACGTCTACCCGGACAACGACCTGTCGTACGCGGAGAACTTCCTCTCCATGCTCTTCAAGATGAGCGAGACGAAGTACCAGGCCGACCCGCGCATCGCCAAGGCGCTCGACGTGCTGTTCATCCTGCACGCCGACCACGAGCAGAACTGCTCGACCAACGCGGTCCGCTCGGTGGGCTCCTCGCAGGTCGACCCGTACTCGGCGGTCGCGGCGGGCATCGGCGCGCTCTACGGCCCGCTGCACGGCGGCGCCAACGAGGCCGTGCTCAAGATGCTGCGACGCATCGGCTCCAAGGAGAACATCCCCGCCTTCATCGAGGGCGTGAAGGCCGGCAACGAGAAGCTCATGGGCTTCGGCCACCGGGTCTACAAGAACTACGACCCGCGCGCCAAGATCATCAAGAAGGCCTGCGACGACGTCTTCGAGGTCACCGGGGTCAACCCGCTGCTCGAGGTCGCCCAGGAGCTGGAGAAGATCGCGCTCGAGGACGAGTACTTCGTCAAGCGGCGCCTCTACCCCAACGTGGACTTCTACTCGGGCCTCATCTACGAGGCCCTGGAGTTCCCGCCGGAGATGTTCACGGTCCTGTTCGCCATCGGCCGCGCCCCGGGCTGGCTGGCCCAGTGGCTGGAGCTGGTGCAGGACAAGGAGCAGAAGATCGCGCGCCCCAAGCAGATCTACACCGGTCCGCGCACCCTGGACTTCGTGCCGGCAGAAGAGCGCTGGGCCTGACCCTGGGTCAGGCAGTGGGCTCCGACGCCCACCCGACGTCACACCGCACGACCCCGGCCACCTCGGTGACCGGGGTCGTGTGGGACCTGGGCAACGTGCTGATCGAGTGGGAGCCGGTGCGTGCGATCGCCGCCGGCGTCGGCGAGGAGCAGGCACGCCGCTTCCTCGCCGAGTTCGACTTCGCCGCCTGGAACCACTCCTGCGACGCCGGCCGTACCTGGCCCGAGGCACTGGCCGAGCTGGACGCCACCCACCCGGAGTTCTCCGCGCACGGGCGGGCCTACCACGAGCACTTCGCCGCGTCCCTGACCGGCGAGGTCCCCGGCACCGTCGACATCGTCCGCGAGCTGCACGCCGCCGGCGTCCCGCAGTGCGGGCTGACCAACTGGTCCGACGAGCTCTACCACGCGAACGCGCCGCAGCGCTTCGCCTTCCTCGCCCTGCTCGAGGTCGTCGTGGTCTCGGGCACCGAGGGCATCGCCAAGCCGGACCCGCGGATCTACGCGCTCGCCGCCCGGCGCTGCGGCATCCCGTCCGCCGAGCTCGTCTTCGTCGACGACAAGGCGGAGAACGTGGCCGCCGCGCAGGCGTGCGGCATGCACGGCCTGGTCTTCCACGACGCCGCCACCCTGCGCGCCGACCTCGCCCGGCTGGGCCTGCCGCTGCACTAGCCGCCCTCCCCCGCCGGCCCGGGCAGCCTCGGGCGAGGCGGCAAGGCAGGGCGACGGGAGCCGGCCCGAGACGTTGTGCACCCTTGTGATCTGGGACACACTCGGCGCATGAGCGCCGTCCCGAGTGCCGACCCCACCTCGTCCGGACCGCGCGGCCCCTGGCCGCCGGCACGGCCGCCGGCCCCGACGTACATCGGTGACCGCATCGGCCACTGGGCCGAGGCCACCCCCGACGCGGAGGCGATGACCTACCTGGGTCGCACCTGGACCTGGGCGCAGTGGTACGACCGCGTCCAGCGCGCTGCCGGCGTGCTGCGCGACCTCGGCGTCGCCCGGGGTGACGTGGTCGCGTTCCTGGACAAGAACCACCCCGCCTGCGTCGAGGTCACCCTGGCCGTCGGCTCCATCGGTGCGGCGAACGCGATCATCAACTGGCGTTCGGCCGGGGATGAGATCGACTACGCGGTCAACGACTCCGGCGCCCGGGTCCTCATCGTGGGCGCCGAGCTGATGCCGACCATCGAGGCGATCCGCGACCGCCTGCCCCGGGTGGAGCACATCATCGAGGTGACCCCCGACGGCGAGGACGACGACTACGAGCGGCGGCTCGCCACCGCCATCCCCGCACCCTACGGCCCGGACGTGGTGCAGGACGACGTCTGCCTGGTCATGTACTCCTCGGGCACCACCGGCCGCCCCAAGGGCGTCATGCTCACCCACCGCAACCTGGTGCGGCACACCGTCAACGCCCACGACGGGTGGGGCTTCGATCCCGGCGACAAGTCGATGGTGTCGATGCCGCTGTTCCACGTCGGCGGGTCGTCGTACGTCATGTTCGGCATCCACGACGGCATCCCCACCGTCATGACGCGCGAGCCCGACGCGGCCTCGCTGGCCGGGGCGATCCTGGCGGGCGCCAACCGGACGTTCCTGGTGCCTGCCGTGCTGGCCCAGGTGCTGGCCGCCGGCGGGGAGGCGGTGAAGCTGTTCGGTGCGCTGAAGACCTACACGTACGGCGCGGCGCCGATGCCGCCGCCGCTGCTGCGCGCCGCGATGCAGGCCTGGCCCGACACCGACTTCATCCAGGTCTACGGCCTGACCGAGGTGTGCGGCGTCGCCACCCACCTGATGCCCGAGGACCACCGCACCGCGGAGGCCGAGGGCCACCCGGAGCGGCTGCTGTCGGCGGGCAAGCCGATCCCGCAGTGCGAGGTCCGCATCGTCGACCCGGTCTCCGGCACGGACGTGGCGACCGGCGGGCACGGCGAGATCTGGCTGCGCACCCCGCAGCTGATGAAGGGGTTCCTCAACAAGCCCGAGGCCACCGCCGAGGTGGTCGTCGACGACGGCTGGTTCCGCACCGGGGACATGGGCCACCTCGACGCCGACGGCTACGTCTACGTCTCCGACCGGCTCAAGGACATGATCATCACCGGCGGGGAGAACGTGTACTCCCCCGAGGTGGAGCGGGTGCTCTCCGAGCACCCGAGCGTGCTCGAGGTCGCCGTCATCGGCGTGCCGGACGAGCAGTGGGGCGAGTCGGTCAAGGCGGTCGTGGCGCTGCGGGAGGACGCCGAGACGACCGAGACGACCGAGACGACCGAGGCGGCCGGGGCAGCCGGGGCGGCCGGGGCGGCCGGGGCGATCGAGGCCGAGCTGATCGACTGGGCCCGGGAGCGGCTGGCGCACTTCAAGGCGCCGCGCACCGTGGAGATCGTCGACGCCCTGCCGCGCAACCCCACCGGGAAGGTCCTCAAGCGCGAGCTGCGCCGGCCGTACTGGCCCTGAGCGGCGGCCGCCCTCGACCACCCCCTGGGCCGCCCTCCTAGGCCGCGCAGAGAGCACTCAGAGCCAGTCCTCACCGGGCACTCAGCGGAGTCACAGGTTGGCGGCGCACAGTGTGGACATGACCCAGTCGATGCCTCCCGTGCCTCCCAGCCAGCCCGGTCGGTCGACGCTCCCCCCGCCGCCGCCGTACGCGCCCGGCGGCGCCGGCCCGACCGGCTTCTCCCCCGCCCCCTCCCCCTCCACGCGCCCTCGCCGCGGCACCTTCGCGGCGCTGGTGCTCACCGGTGCCCTGCTCGTCGGCGGTGGCGCCGGCATCGGCGGTGCCGCGATCTACGACGCGGCCAACGACGACACCACGTCGTCGGCCGGCACCTCCCTGCCCGTCGTCGACTCCGGCAAGCAGGCCGCGGCCGACGGCAGCGTGGAGTCGGTGGCCGAGACCGTGCTGCCCTCGGTGGTCGCGCTCAGCGTCACCGGCAACGGCGGCTCCGGCAGCGGCTCCGGCGCGGTGCTGGACTCCGACGGCCTCATCCTGACCAACGACCACGTGCTCACCCTGGGTGGCGAGATCGATGCCAAGGACGCCCAGGTGGTCGTGTCGTTCAACGACGGCACCAAGAAGCGCGCCGAGGTGGTGGGCACCGACCCGCTCACCGACACCGCCCTGGTGAAGGTCGACGGCGCAGAGGACCTCAAGCCGATCACCATCGGCAAGTCCAGCAACCTCACCGTCGGTCAGGAGGTGGTCGCGATCGGCTCCCCGTTCGGCCTGGAGTCCACCGTCACCAGCGGGATCGTCTCCGCCCTGAACCGGCCCGTGCAGGTGGCCCGCGACGCGAACGGGAACACCACCGCCTACCCGGCGATCCAGACTGACGCGGCGATCAACCCCGGCAACAGCGGTGGCCCGCTGGTCAACATGGAGGGCCAGCTGGTCGGCATCAACGCCTCGATCCGCTCCGCCTCCAACGGCCAGGGCTCGGCCGGATCGATCGGCCTCGGCTTCGCGATCCCGATCGACTCCGTGCTGCCGATCATCGAGCAGATGCGGGCCGGCGAGGCCCCGACCCACGCCCGGCTCGGCATCCAGGTCTCCAACGCCGCCAGCGACCCGCGCAGCGGTCAGAACTCCTCCGACCCGACGGCCGACGGCGCCCGGATCGAGAGCGCCGAGCAGGGCTCGGCGGCCACCGACGCCGGCCTGCGCGCCGGTGACGTGATCACCGCCGTCGACGGCATCCGGATCGAGGACGCGGAGTCGCTCATCGCCACCGTCCGCTCCTTCCGGCCCGGCGACACCGTCAAGGTGACCTACCTGCGCGGCGGCAAGGAGGGCACCACCGAGCTGAAGCTCGGCTCCGACGGCTGAGGCTGAGGGCTGGTCTCGACGGCTGGGCTCGACGGCTGGGCTCGACGGCTGGGCTCGACGGCTGGCAGCGCGGGAGACGAACGACGCGGGGCGCCCGGACCGGGCGCCCCGCGTCGCGTCGTACGGGGTCGAGGGGCTTGAAGCCGAGCAGCCTCAGGAGCCGCCTCCGCCTGCCTTGCGGCGGTGGATCCGCGGGCCGGCGCCGGTGACCTCGGACCCGTGCGCCTTCTCCTTGCCCGGCACGTCCTCGTGGATGCTGTTCGCGCGGCCGTTCTTGCGATCCAGCGCCTCGCGCATCTTCGCCTTCAGGTCCTCGTTGGCACCGTGGTCAGCCATGGGGTCCTCCTCGGGTAGTGGGCTTCCACCGTCCCACGTCCGGCCCGCGCGGGCCAACCGTTTCCGCTCAGCGCGTGCGCTGCACGCGCCCCTCGTCCCACACCGGCTCCGGTGCCTCGTAGACCGTGCCGTCGGAGCCGAAGACGCAGTACCGGTCGAAGCCGCGGGCGAACCAGCGGTCGTGGGTGACCGCGACGACGGTGCCCTCGAACGCGGCCAAACCCTCCTCCAGCGCCTCGGCGGACTGCACGTCGAGGTTGTCGGTCGGCTCGTCGAGCAGCAGCAGGGTGGCCCCGGACAGCTCCAGCAGCAGGATCTGGAACCGGGCCTGCTGACCGCCCGAGAGCGACTCGAAGCGCTGCTCGGAGGCGTCCGCCAGCTCGTAGCGGTCCAGCACCCGGGCCGCCTGCTCGCGCCCCATCCCCCGCCGGCCGTGCGGCGAGCCGTCGCCGCGGTGCAGGATCTCCAGCAGCGTGCGGCCGACGAGCTCGGGGTGCTCGTGGGTCTGCACGAACCAGCCGGGGCGCACCCGGGCGCCGAGCCGGGCGCGGCCGGTGTGCGCGACCGGGGCGATCGTCACCTCCCCGACCGGCTGGTGCTCGACGTCGGGATCGGTGCCGCCGGCAGCCAGCAGCCGCAGGAAGTGCGACTTGCCGGAGCCGTTGGAGCCCAGCACGGCCAGCCGGTCGCCGTACCAGAGCTCGAGGTCGAACGGCTTCATCAACCCGGTCAGCTCCAGGTCCTCGCAGACCACCGCCCGCTTGCCGGTGCGCGCCCCGGAGAGCCGCATGGTGACCTGCTGCTCACGGGGCTGCTCGGTCGGCGGGCCGGCCTCCTCGAACTTGCGCAGCCGGGTCTGGGCCGCGCGGTACTGCGAGGACATGCCGTCGTTGAACTCCGACTTCACCTTCAGCCGCAGCACCAGCGCCTTCAGCTTCGCGTGCTCCTCGTCCCAGCGCCGGCGCAGCTCGGCGAAGCGGGCGAACCGGTCCGTGCGGGCCTCGTGGTACGACGCGAAGCCGCCCGGGTGCGTCCAGGTGCTGTTGCCCGTGCCGCCGACGCCGAGCTCGACGGTGACCACCTGGGTGGCGGTGTTGGCGAGCAGCTCGCGGTCGTGGCTGATCAGCACGATCGTCTTCGACGAGGCCGCGATCTGCTGCTCCAGCCAGATCTTGCCCGGCACGTCGAGGAAGTTGTCCGGCTCGTCGAGCAGCAGCACCTCCTCCGGTCCGGCGAGCAGGTGCTCGAGCACCAGCCGCTTCTGCTCCCCGCCGGAGAGGGTGCTCAGCTCGCGGTACTTGCAGCGGTCGAACGGCACCGCCAGCGCCCGGGTGGTGCACACGTCCCAGACCACCTCGACGTCGTACCCTCCGGCGTCGGCGTACTCGCCCAGCGCGTCGGCGTAGGCCATCTGGGTGGCCTCGTCGTCGCTGTCCATCAGCGCCAGCTCGCAGGCCTCGACCGCCGCCGCGGCGGTGCGCACCCGCTCCGGGGCGAGGCTGAGCAGCAGGTCGGCGACGGTCGGGCCGCCCTCGGCCGCGCTCGTCGGCACCCGGTCCACCATCTGCCGCATCACGGCGAGCCCGCCGGAGCGGGTCACCACGCCGGCGTGCGGGGCCAGGTCGCCGGCGATGATCTTGAACAGGGTGGTCTTGCCGGCACCGTTGGCGCCGACCAGCGCCACCTTCGCGCCCTCGCCGACGCGGAACGACACGTCCTCGAGCAGCACCCGCCCGTCGGGCAGCTCGTAGCGGACGCCGGCGACCTCAACATGTCCCACGAACGAGGATTGTCCGGCACCGCGGGCGCCACGGCGAACCGGCTGCCTTCGACGCCCGTGCTCGAGGCGCGACCCGGCCCGCGCCGTCGGGTGCCGGGGGTCAGCCGCCGGCGACGAACCGGGCGTCGACGTCGGCGGCGACCTTGATGTCCTCGGGCGTGAGCTGCAGCTCGACACCGCCGGACTCCTTCCCGGCCGAGGCGCGGGAGAAGGCGACGGCGGCCAGGGAGGTCGGCGCGATGCCCTCGCCGAGCATGCCGGCGTCGGCGATCGCGACCGGGCGCACGGGGCCGAGGCCGAGCGCGTCGGCGTACTCCTGCGCGCGGCGGGCGGCGTCCTGGACGGCACGGGTGCGGACGGTGCGCTCGAGCTCGGCGCGGCGCTTCTCGGTCAGCGCCCAGGCGACGCCGTCGAGGGCGAACCCGGGTGTGGCAACGACGTGCCGGCCGACCCACCGGGTGAGCTCGGTGAAGTCGCGGAACTTCACCTCCAGCCCCACGCTGGCGTGGTGCACCAGCGGCAGCTGCTTGCCCTCGTTGTTCCAGGGCCGCCGGGCCCAGGTGCGCACCTGCTGGGTCGACCACCAGGTGACCGGTCCGGCCTCGGGGTCGTGCAGCTGCTTCACGGAGCCGCGGACGGCCTCCAGGGAGGCCACCACCTGGTCGTAGACCGGCTGCAGGGTCGGGCCCTCCAGTGCCAGCGTGGCACGGACGGTGCCCCGCTCGGGGCGCTGGAAGGCGGCATAGGAACCGCGGACGACGACCTCGGTGGGCATGGGCCCACCCTAGGAGGCGCGGCTCAGGCCCGTCGGGTCTCGAGCACCCGGAACCCCTTGGCGCTGGCCAGCCGCTCGGTCGGGTAGCCCTGCTCGCCGAGCCAGCGCTGCAGCGAGTCGGCGCCGAGGTTCTTGCCGACCACCATCACCGCTCGGCCCTGCGGCGCCAGTCGCGGCAGCCAGTCGAGCAGCAGCTGGTGCAGCGCGGCCTTGCCGATCCGGATGGGCGGGTTGGACCAGATCTCGTCGTACTGCTCGTCGGCGGGGACCTGCTCGGGCGTGCTCGCGGTGTACCGGTCGGCGATGCCGAGGGCGGCGGCGTTCTCGTTGGCGAGCAGCACCGCCCGCTGGTTCACGTCGACGCCGCGGACCACCGCGGCAGGGGCTGCGACGGCGCAGGCCAGGCCGATGACGCCGTACCCGCAGCCGAGGTCGAGGACCCGGCCGCCGGCGGGCGGCTCGGTCTCGCGGAACAGCACCGCGGTGCCGATGTCGAGGCGGCCGCGGGCGAAGACACCGGAGCCACTGACCAGGTCCAGGTCGTGGCCCCACACCGACGTGCGCACCGGCGCGCGCTGGAACGCGACGGTGGGATCGGCGCTGAAGTAGTGGTCCTCGTCGCTCACGCCTGCTCCTCGATGCTGGCCTCGGTGCTGGCCTCGGTGCTGGCCTCGGTGCCGACTTCGGTGCCGACTTCGGTGCCGGCCTCGGCGGCTCGGGCGGTACGACGCGCCGCGGTCTGCGCGACCCGGGCGGCCAGCCCGGCCTCGTCGGGGTAGGCGACCTCCTCCAGCGTCAGCCCGTTGGCGGGCACGACGACCACGTTCGGGTCGCGGCGCTGGGCGGAGAGCACCTCGGCGGCCCAGGCCACGGGCTTGCGGCCCTCGCCGACGGCGATCATGCAGCCCACCAGCGCGCGCACCATCGAGTGGCAGAAGGCGTCGGCCCGGACGTGGCCGACCAGGAGCCCGGAGTCCTCGCGGCGCCAGGAGAACTCCTGCAGCGTGCGGATGGTGGTGGCGCCCTCGCGCCGCTTGCAGAACGAGGCGAAGTCGTGGAGCCCGACGAGCGAGCGGGCTGCGGCGTCCATCGCCTCGACGTCGAGCGGTCGGCTCCAGGAGAGCACGTGGTTGCGGGTCAACGGGTCGACCCGGGCGGGGTCGTCGATGATCCGGTAGGCGTAGCGGCGCCACAGCGCCGCGAACCGGGCGTCGAAGCCGGGCGGGGCCTCGCTGATCCGGTGCACCCGCACGTCGCGGGCCAGCACGCCGTTCATCCGGCGGGCGAGGATGTCGAGGCGCTGCAGCAGCCGCTCGGCGGTCTCCGAGCCGTCCTCACCGGTGGGCACGTCGACATGGGTGACCTGGCCACGGGCGTGCACCCCGGAGTCGGTGCGGCCGGCGACCGTCACCCACAGCGCACCCTCGGGCAGCCGCAGGATCGTGGTGAGCGCCTCGGTCACCTCGGCCTGCACCGTGCGCAGGCCGGGTTGCGCGGCCCAGCCGTGGAAGTCGGTGCCGTCGTAGGCGAGGTCGATCCGCAGCCGCACCCGAGCAGCCTAGGACCGCACCGCCCCACACGCGCAGTCGGTGCAGCCCCCGGCTCCCGACGCACCGCTTCCCAAGCGGATTTGTCGTGATCTGGCCGATTCTCGACGAATTCGCTTGGGAAGCGGCGGTCAGTCGGGTGGGTAGGCGGCGTCGACCTCCGCGCGGGTGGGCGGGTCGGCGCCGAGCCGGCTCACCGTCACCGCGGCCACCCGTACGGCGTAGCGCAGCGCCTCGGCCCAGCCGTCGGCGTCCAGGCGGGCCACCCGATCCGCACCGCCCGCCCCGAGCAGCGGCCAGAGGTGGTCGAGCAGGGCGGCGGAGAAGGTGTCGCCGGCGCCGATGGTGTCGACGACCCGCACCGGCACGCCGGGTACCCCGCCGGTGCACCAGTCCTCGCCGCAGCGGCTGTGCCACGACGCGCCGGCGTCGCCGTGGGTCACCACCACCGCGGCCGGCCCGAGCTCGAGCAGCCGTGCCGCGCTGGCACCGACGTCGTCGCCCGGCCACAGCGCGGCCAGGTCCTCGTCGGAGGCCTTCACCAGGTCGGCGAGGCCGGCCGTGCGTCGTACGGCCTCGACGACGGCGACGCCGGTGCCGGTGATCGCCGGGCGCAGGTTGACGTCGTAGCTGACGGTGGTGCGCCCACGCAGCTGCGCCACCAGCTCGGCGACGTCGTCTGCGCCCGGGGCGAGCAACGGCGCCAACGACGTCACGTGCAGCACGTGCGGCGCCGGCTCGGCGAGCACCCCGGCCGGCAGCGCCCACGCCACCTCGAAGTCGTACGACGCCGCGCCGCTCGCGTCGATGTGCGCCACCGCGCGCGGGGTGCTCGCCAGCACGTGCGGCTCGCCGGCGAGGTGCACCCGGGCGGCGGCGAGGTGCTCGTCGAGCACCGTCCCCGCCGCGTCGGCGGCGTACGCGGTGGCGAGGTCGACACCGCGACCGAGCCGAGCCAGCGCGACGGCGGTGTTCACCGCGGAGCCGCCGGGCCGGGCGCTGGGCTCGCTGCCCGGCCCGGATCCCGCCTCGACCCCCTTCTCGCCCCCCGCCGCGTGGACCACGTCCAGCACGGCCTCGCCCACCACCAGCGCCCTCGTCATCCGCCCACTGTGCCGCTGGTGTCGGGCCGATCAAATAGGCTCGCCGCCGTGGCCCTGGAGACATCCCTCGAGAAGCCGGCACCGGTCCGGGCGATCGCGAACGCGATCTCGGGCTGGATCGACCGTCTCGGCGCGGTGTGGGTCGAGGGTCAGGTCACCCAGGTCAGCCGCCGTCCGGGGCTGGCGACGGTGTTCATGACGCTGCGCGACTCCGTGGCCGACATCTCGGTGCCGGTGACCTGCTCGCGGGTGATGTTCGACGGCCTGGCCACCCCCGTCACCGAGGGCGCGAGCGTGGTCATCCACGCGCGGCCGTCGTACTACGCCAACCGGGGCACGCTCTCCCTGCAGGCACGCGAGATCCGGATGGTCGGCCTCGGCGAGCTGCTCGCCCGGCTGGAGCAGCGGCGCCAGCTCCTCGCCGCGGAGGGACTGTTCGCCGCCGAGCGCAAGCGCCGGCTGCCGACGGTGCCGCAACGCATCGGCCTGGTCACCGCGGCCAATTCGGCGGCCGAGCGTGACGTCATCGAGAACGCCACCCGGCGCTGGCCGGCGGTGGCCTTCGAGGTGGTGCACGCCGCCATGCAGGGCCACCGCTGCGCGAGCGAGGTGATCGAGGCGGTGCGCCGCCTCGACGCGCACCCCGAGGTCGACGTCATCGTCATCGCCCGCGGCGGCGGGTCGGTGGAGGACCTGCTGCCCTTCTCCGACGAGGGCCTGATCCGGGTGGTGGCGGCCGCCCGCACCCCGGTGGTCTCCGCGATCGGCCACGAGCCCGACTCCCCGCTGCTCGACCTCGTCGCCGACCTGCGTGCCTCCACGCCCACCGACGCCGCCAAGCGGGTGGTGCCGGACATGGCGCAGGAGGCGAGCCGGGTCCGCGAGGCCCGCACCCGGATCCGGCAGGCGGTGTCGGCGCGGCTGGAGCGCGAGCAGCACACGCTGGACGCGATCCGCTCCCGGCCGGTGCTGGCCGAGCCGGCCACGGTGCTCGACGCACGCCACGACGAGCTCGACGACCTACGCCACCGGATCCGCCGCAGCCTGGAGACCCGGCTCGACCGGGCCGCCGACGACATCGACCACCGCCGCGCCCGGGTCCAGGCGCTCTCCCCCCTGGCAACCCTGCAACGCGGGTACGCGGTGCTGCAGGATGCCGACGGCCACGTCGTCACCTCGGTGGCCGACGTCGCCGCCGGTGCCGGCCTGTCGGTGCGGGTCGCCGACGGCCGCGTGCACGTGACCGCCACCCGCACCGAACCGATCGAGGAGCACCATGGCTGAGCCGACCACCCCCGACGGCCCCACCCCCGAGGAGGACCGGCCCTCGTACGAGGACGCGCGGGCCGAACTCGTCGAGGTCGTGCGCCAGCTCGAGGCCGGCGGCACCACCTTGGAGGAGTCGCTGGCCCTGTGGGAGCGCGGCGAGCGACTGGCGACGATCTGCCAGGAGTGGATCGACGGCGCCCGGGCACGCCTGGACGCCGTGCTCGCCCGCGACGACGAGGACTGACCCGGACCGGTCTGCTGGGCTGGGCTGGGCTGGGCTCAGCGCACGGGGGCGGTGGTCAGCGAGTCGACGACCTGCTGCAGCTCCTTGGCCGAGGCGGAGCCGAACACCAGCACGGTCTCCTCGCCGACCTCGGCTGCATAGGCGGTGTCGCCGCTGGCGTCGACGAAGCCCTCCCACTCCCGGGCCACCGGCGCGGTCACCGACGCCGGCACGGTGTAGCCCTCGGCGTCCTCGGCATCCTCGTCGACCCACCGCGAGACCAGCGAGCCGATCGAGGCGTCCTCCTGCCGCACGCCGACGAACCGGTTCTCGTCGGTGAGCATGCGCAGCGTGAAGACCGGCCGGTCCCCCGGCGTCACCTCGGCCCCCGTGGCGATCCAGCCCTTGGGCAGCGAGGCCGGGTAGGCGGGGCTCAGACCGGCCTGCTGGGCGGCCGCGACCGACGCGAGGTAGTCCACCTTCTCCGGCTTGATCTCGAAGTCGTTGCGGAAGGCGCCGGTGAACGCGTACAGCCCGGCGAGGGCGACGACGGTGACCAGCAGCGAGACGACGAGGCCCCACGCAGAGCGCTGGTAGCGGCCCGGCCGGCCGCTGGGTTCCGGTTTCTGGGTGCTCATGACGCGCCCCAGTCTCCCAGCCGACCTCCGCCGACCCGACATCGGCCGCTCCCCACTCCCCGACTCGTGAGTTTCCGCCCGCCCAGTCGTGAGTTTCCGCCCGCCGAGTCGTGCGTTCTCGTCCGCCCAGTCGCGCGTTCCCGTCGTACGACGAAAGGTCCCGACTCGGCAGACGGAAACTCACGACTCGGGGGACGGAAGGTCCCCACTCGGGGGACGGAAACTCACGATTCGGCGAAGGAAGGGACCGGGGAGTCGCATCTGCGGTGGATTGCTGGTGATTCGGGCGCAGATGCGGCAGGCTGGTGGGATGGGTGGTGCGGTGGAGTACCGGGTGAGCGAGGCGGCGGAGCTGCTCGGGGTCAGCAGCGACACGGTGCGGCGCTGGGTCGAGGCGGGCCGCCTCCCGGGGCGTACGACGGCGGGACGCACGATCATCGCGGGTACCGACCTGGCCGCGCTGGCGACCTCCCTGCTCGACGAGGCCGAGCACGACCGGACCCGCGCCGGGCAGGTCAGTGCCCGCAACCGGATGACCGGGATCGTGACGCGGGTGATCGCCGACACGGTGATGGCGCAGGTGGAGATGGCCTGCGGCCCCTACCGGGTGGTGTCGTTGATGAGCACGGAGGCCGCCACCGAGCTGGGCCTGGAGCCCGGGGTGCGCGCCATCGCCTCGGTGAAGTCCACCAACGTCGTCGTGGAGCGACCCCTCGGGAGACGAGCGTGACCCCCCGACCACGCACCACCCCGCGCACCACCCCGCGCACCACCCCGCGCACCACCCCGCGCACCACCCCGCGCACCACCCCGCTCGCCACCCTGCTCGCCACCCTGCTCACCCTCGGACTGCTGGCCGGCGTGCTCACCGGCTGCGGCACCTCCGAGGAGGCCGACGGGCAGACCCTGACGGTGTTCGCCGCGTCCTCGCTCACCGGTGTGTTCGAGGACCTGGAGGAGCAGTTCGAGGCCGAGCATCCCGGCGTCGACGTTCGGCTGTCCTTCGGCGGCTCCGCCGACCTCGTGGCCCAGCTGCGCGAGGGCGCCCGCGCGGACGTGTTCGCCTCCGCCGACGCCGAGAGCATGGACGACCTGGTGGCGGCCGGGCTCACCGCCGGCGACCCACGCGAGATCGCCACGAACACGCTCGTGATCGCCGTGCCGCCGGGCAACCCCGCCGGCATCGAGGACCTGACCGACCTCGACGCCGACGACCTGGCCCTGGTGCTCTGCGCGCCGGAGGTGCCGTGCGGGCGCGCCGCCGCCCGGGTCGCGGCGGCCGCGGACGTCGACCTCTCCCCGCTCAGCGAGGAGCAGTCGGTGAGCGACGTGCTCGCCAAGGTGCGCACCGGCGAGGCGGACGCCGGGCTGGTCTACGTCACCGACGTGGCGGCGGCCGGGGACTCGGTCCGGGGCATCGCCTTCGACGAGTCCGACGCCGCCGTCAACCACTACGAGATCGCCATCGTCGCGGGCAGCGAGCAGGCCGACCTGGCCGCCGACTGGGCCGACCTGGTCCTCGGCGCGGGCCGCCGGACCCTGACCGACGCCGGCTTCGGGGCACCGGACGAATGAGGACCGCGGCCCGCACCCGCCACGTCGGCGTGCCCCGCTGGCTGCTGCTGCCGGCCGGGCTCGCCGCGCTCCTGGTGGTGGTGCCGGTCCTCGCCCTGGCCGCCCGGGTGGACTGGGCCGAGCTGCCCTCACTGGTGACCACGCCGGCGGCGCGCTCGGCGCTGTTGCTGAGCCTGCGCACCTCGGCCGCCGCGACCGCCCTGTGCCTGCTGCTGGGCGTGCCGCTCGCCGTCGTCCTGGCCCGCAGCGACGCCCGTTGGCTGGGTCCGTTGCGCTCCCTGGTGCTGCTGCCGCTGGTGCTGCCGCCCGTGGTCGGCGGCATCGCCCTGCTCGCCGCGTTCGGCCGCCAGGGCCTGCTCGGTGAGCACCTGGAGGCCGCGGGCGTGCGGATCGCCTTCTCCACCCTCGCCGTCGTGCTCGCCCAGACGTTCGTGTCGCTGCCCTTCCTGGTGGTCAGCCTGGAGGGGGCGCTGCGCACCGCCGGCGAGCGGTACGACGTCGTGGCGGCCTCGCTCGGCGCCCGGCCCAGCACCGTGCTCGCCCGGGTCACGCTGCCGCTGGTGCTGCCCGGCCTGGCCTCCGGCTCGGTGCTCGCGTTCGCCCGCGCGCTCGGGGAGTTCGGCGCCACCATCACCTTCGCCGGCAGCCTGGAGGGCACCACCCGCACCCTGCCGCTGCTCATCTACAACCTGCGGGCCACCGACGCCGACGCCGCCGTGGCGATGTCGCTGCTGCTCGTCGTGGTCGCCGTCGCGGTGATCGCACTGGTCCGCCCGCGAGGGGCGACGTGACCCCGGACATGACCCCGGACGTGCCCCGTGACGTGCCCCGCGACGTGGGCCTGCACGTCGACGTCCGCGTCGCCGACCGCGACGTCGAGGTCGCCTTCGAGGTCGACACCGGACAGACCGTGGCGCTGATCGGGCCCAACGGCGCCGGCAAGTCCACCACCCTGGCGGTGCTGGCCGGGCTGCTGCGCCCCGATGCCGGCGAGGTCCGGCTCGAGGGCCGGCTGCTCACCGGCGACCGGACCTGGGTGGCCCCGCACGCACGCCGTACGGCGCTGCTGGCGCAGGAGCCGCTGCTCTTCCCGCACCTCCGGGCGCGGGACAACGTGGCGTTCGGGCCGCGCAGCACCGGCGCCTCGCGGGCGGAGGCACGCGCGGTCGCCGAGCGCTGGCTGAGCGAGGTGGACGCATTGGCGCTCGCCGACCGGCGCCCCGCCCAGCTCTCCGGCGGGCAGGCGCAGCGGGTGGCGGTGGCCCGGGCGCTCGCCGCCGACCCGCGGCTGCTGCTGCTCGACGAGCCGATGGCCGCCCTGGACGTGGACGCGGCGCCCGCGCTGCGCCGGCTGTTGGGCCGGGTGCTCGCCGAGCGCACGACCGTGCTGGTCACCCACCACGTGCTGGACGCCCTGCTGCTGGCGGACCGGGTCGTGGTGCTGGAGGCCGGCCGGGTCGTCGAGCAGGGCCCCACCGCGGACGTGCTGGCCCGTCCCCGGAGCCGGTTCGCCGCCCAGCTGGCCGGGCTCAACCTCGTCGCCGGCACCGCCACCCCCGACGGCGTACGACGTCCCGACGGGCTCGCGCTGCACGGCACCGCCGCCGGGGACCCGCCCGCGGCCGGGGCCCCCGCGGTCGCGGTGTTCCGCCCGGCCGCCGTCGCTGTGCACGCCCGGCCACCGGGTGGCAGCCCCCGCAACGCGCTGACGGTGCGGGTGGAGGCCCTGGAGCCGCAGGGCGACCACGTGCGGGTGCGTGCCGGCGGGCTCGCCGCCGACGTCACGCTGGCCGCGGTGGCCGAGCTGGGGCTGGCCGTGGGCGCGGAGGTCACCTTCGTGGTCAAGGCCAACGAGGTCGCCGTGCACGCCCGGTGAGGAGCCGACTCGGGGCCGATCGGCCGCCGACCGGCGGGTGCCCGCCCGGCGGGCAGCCGTCCGGGCGTACCGGTCCCCCGCTAGAATCCGGCCATGAATGACGCCGTAGCCGTTGAGCCCGCCGCCCCCGACCGCAACCTGGCCCTGGAGCTGGTCCGGGTCACCGAGGCAGCAGCGATGGCAGCAGGCCGCTGGGTCGGTCGGGGCGACAAGAACGGCGCCGACGGCGTGGCCGTGCAGGCGATGCGGGTGATGATCTCCAGCGTCTCGATGAACGGCACCGTGGTCATCGGCGAGGGCGAGAAGGACAACGCCCCGATGCTCTACAACGGCGAGCAGGTCGGCGACGGCACCGGGCCGGAGTGTGACATCGCCGTCGACCCCATCGACGGCACCACGCTGACCGCGAAGGGCATGCCCAACGCCGTCGCCGTGCTCGCCGCCGCCCCGCGCGGCACCATGTACGACCCCTCCGCGGTCTTCTACATGGAGAAGCTCGTCACCGGCCCGGAGGCCGCCGACGTCGTCGACATCCGCATCCCCGTCGCGGAGAACATCCGCCGGGTCGCCAAGGCCAAGGGCTCCAACCCCTCCGACGTGACGGTCATGCTGCTCGACCGGCCGCGCCACGAGCAGATGGCCGAGGAGATCCGCGGCACCGGCGCCCGGATCAAGTTCATCAGCGACGGTGACGTCGCCGGCGCGATCATGGCCGCCCGCGCGGACACCGGCATCGACCTGCTGCTCGGCATCGGGGGCACCCCCGAGGGCATCATCGCCGCCTGCGCGATGAAGGCCATGGGCGGCACGATCCAGGGCCGGCTGTGGCCCACCGACGACGAGGAGCGCCAACGCGCGATCGACGCCGGCCACGACCTCGACCCGGACCACATCCTGACCACCGACACCCTGGTCACCGGCGACGACTGCTTCTTCGTCGCCACGGGCATCACCGACGGCGAGCTGCTCCGCGGCGTGCGCTACCGCGCCGGCGGCGCCACCACCCAGTCGCTGGTGATGCGCTCGCGCAGCGGCACCATCCGCACCATCACCTCCGAGCACCAGCTCTCGAAGCTGCGCGGGTTCTCCTCGATCGACTTCGACTGAGCCGAGGCCCAGCAGCACCCGAGAGGCTCCACACCGGAAAAATGCCCGCGGCACGGCGATGGGTCGCCGTGCCGCGGAGACCGGCCTCAGGCCGTCTCGACCACCCGCAGCACGCCGCCGGCGCTGGCGACGATGTCGCTGTGCTCCAGCAGCGAGGTGGAGACGATGTCGATGACGCGGGGGTCGCACACGAGACCGACGTGCGAGGCGCGCACCTCGACGGGACGCCCGTCGGGGTCGATGCAGGCCCGCCAGTCGACGATGCCGTCGCGGCGCGAGTACACGTTGGTCATCGCGACGTCGTGGCGCAGCGGCTCCTGGGACTCCACGAAGCTCAGGTGGGCGCACTCCCCGCTGACGCAGTCGGAGCCCATCACACCGGGCAGGCCGACGTCGGCGAGCCGGTTGAGCATCCGCACCCCGCGGGTGAGCACGCCGTGGTGCGCGGCCGGGGCCCGCATCGGGCTGCCCATGGTCACGATGCCGGCCACCAGGTCGGGTCGCCGGGCGGCCAGCCCGCGGGCGATCATGCCGCCGAGGCTGTGACCCACGATCTGCACCCGGGTGCCGCGGCGCTCGGCGAGCTCCTCGAGGCGCTGCTCCAGGGTCAGCGTGGACTGCATCGTGCAGTTCACGTTGGCGGTGATCCGGGAGCGGTACGTGCGGAAGCCGCGCTCGCGCAGCTCGGCGCTCATCGCCGCCAGCGTCCAGTCCCCGGCGAGGAAGCCGGGGATCAGCAGGACCGGCTCCGCAGCCCGTGCCGCGCTCCGCTCGCTGAACGGCGTACGACGGCGCACGACGCGGGTCGTGCTGCGTCGGGCCGCGAACCTGCCAGCCTCGGTCAGCACGCTGCTCTCCCGGAGGAGGGCGGCGAGCGCCGGGCGTCCGTAGCCCTCGGGCAACAACCAGGGCGCCATGATCTGAGTCACATCATTGATGTTACGCCGCCGCAACATTCTCAAACGGGGTGCAACCCCCCAATTGGGCACACTGGGGTCATGTCAGAACCCTCGTCGCCCCAGCCCTCACCCGAATTGACTACGTCGGACGAGGCCTTCGCCCCGCTGCCCTCGGGAGTCGAGCTGTGCTACCAGACCTTCGGGGAGGCCTCCGGAGAGCCGCTGCTGCTGGTGATGGGGCTGGGCGGACCGATGACCTGGTGGCCCGACGCACTGTGCCGGATGCTGGCCGAGGCGGGGTTCTACGTCGTCCGCTACGACAATCGCGACATCGGTCGCTCCTCGCGGATGTCCGGCCAGGTGGGGGTGGGGACGCTGGCCCGGGCCCTCCTGGGACGGGCGACCAGCGCGCCGTACTCCATCGACGACCTGGCCCAGGACGCCCTGGGCCTGATGGACCACCTCGGCCTGGACTCGGCCCACGTGGTCGGGGTGTCGATGGGCGGGATGGTCGCGCAGACGATGGCCCTCACCGCCCCGCAGCGGGTGCGCTCCCTGACCAGCATCATGTCCACCACCGGGCACCGGCGCGTCGGCTGGCAGAGCCCTGCCCTGCTGACGACGCTGCGCGCCTCCCGCGGCCCGGGCAAGCAGGCCTACGTCGAGCGCAGCGTCGTGGTGTGGGGCCTCATCGGCTCGCCGGGGTTCCGCCAGCCCGAGGAGGAGCTGCGGGACCGGGCCGGCGCCACATGGGAGCGCGGCATCGACGACGCCGGGGTGAGGCGCCAAGCGCTGGCCGTGCTCACCCAGCCTGACCGCACCCCTCGGCTCGGCTCGCTGCAGATGCCGACGCTGGTGATGCACGGCCTGGACGACCGGATGGTGCACGTCTCCGGAGGGCGGGCGACCGCGCGGGCGATCCGCGGCGCGGAGCTGGTGGTCATCCCGGGCTGGGGTCACGACCTGCCCGAAGCCCTCTACCCCACCTTCGTGCGCTGGATCTCCCGGACCGCGGAGCGCGCGCTCAGTGCGCGCTGACCTCCGAGGCCGCGATCCGTCCGGCGCGCTCACGGTCGACGGTGAGGTTCTCGCCGGTCTCGGGGTCGAACAGGTGGATGCGCCGTCCGTCGACCCAGATCTCGGCTTCCTGGCCCTCCTGGATCCGGCTGGCACCGTCGAGGGAGACGATCAGCTGGGTGCGCAGCGCCTCGCTGTCGAGGTCCTTCTCCAGCTGCGCCAGCTCGCGGGTGACCTCCGGCGGCGCCTCGAACGGGATGTAGGCGTAGGTCTCGTTGCCCAGCCACTCCACCGTGTCGACCTCGGCGGTGAACGTGGACCCGGCCTTCTTCTCATCGGCCAGTGAGGCGTCCTCGAAGTGCTCGGGCCGGATGCCGGCGATGAGCAGCCCTCGACCGGCGGCCCGCTCGGCCTTGTCGGCCGGGATCTCCACGCTGCCGAACGGCAGCTGCACCGAGGTGCCCTCGACGGTGGCGGGCAGGAAGTTCATCGGCGGGGAGCCGATGAAGCCGGCGACGAAGAGGTTGCCAGGGTTCTCGTAGAGCTCGCGCGGCGTCGCGAGCTGCTGCAGCAGGCCCCGCTTGAGCACCGCGACCCGGTCGCCGAGGGTCATCGCCTCGGTCTGGTCGTGGGTGACGTAGACGGTGGTGATGCCGAGCTGTCGCTGCAACCGGGCGATCTCAGTGCGCATCTGGCCGCGCAGCTTGGCGTCGAGGTTGGACAGCGGCTCGTCGAAGAGGAAGGCGTCGGCCTTGCGGACGATCGCGCGGCCCATCGCGACGCGCTGCCGCTGGCCGCCGGAGAGGTTGCCGGGCTTGCGGTCGAGGTGCTCGGTGAGCTCCAGGGTCTCCGCCGCGTCACGCACCAGCCGGTCGACCTCCTCGTCGGGCATCTTGGCCAGCCGCAGCGGGAACGCGATGTTCTCGAAGACCGTCAGGTGCGGGTAGAGCGCGTAGTTCTGGAACACCATCGCCAGGTTCCGCTCGCGCGGGGCGAGGTCGTTGACCCGCCGGTCCCCGATCATCATGTCGCCGGAGGTGATGTCCTCCAGGCCGACGATCATCCGCAGCAGCGTCGACTTCCCGCAGCCGGAGGGGCCGACGAGGATCATGAACTCCCCGTCCGCGACGTCGATCGAGACGTCGTTCACGGCAGGGAACCCGTCGCCGTACTTCTTGACGATGTTCTTCATCGTGATGGCGGCCATCTGACCTCACCCCTTCACCGCACCGGACGTCAGGCCGGCGACGATCTTGCGTTGGAAAATCAGGACGATGATGATGATCGGGATCGTCGCGATGACGGCTCCCGCGGCCAGCAGGGACGCCGGCCGGTTGAACGGGTCGGAGCCGACGAAGAAGGACAGCGACGCAGGGATGGGTCGTGCGGCCTCTGTCGAGGTCAGCGAGATGCCGAAGACGAAGTCGTTCCAGGCGAAGAAGAACGTCAGGATCGCGGCGGTGAACACCCCGGGGGCAGCCAGGGGCACGATCACCTTGCGGAACGCCTGCCACGACGTGGCGCCGTCCACCTGCGCGGCCTGCTCCATCTCCCACGGGATCTCCCGGAAGAAGGCCGACAGCGTCCAGATCGCCAGCGGCAGCGTGAAGGACATGTACGGGATGATCAGGCCGGGCCAGGTGTCGTAGAGCCCGAAGGCGCGCCACATGTCGAACAGCGGCCCGACCAGCGAGACGACCGGGAACATCGCGATCGCCAGGGCGATCGTGAGCACCGCCTTCTTGCCGCGGAACTCCAGGCGGGCGATGGCGTACGCCGCCAGGGTGGCCACGATGATCGAGAGCAGCGTCGCGATCAGGCTGATCCCGATGGAGTTGAAGATCGCTCGGCGGAACTGCTCGTTGTCCCACACGGCCTTGTAGTTGTCCCAGCCGGCCCCGGCGCCGTCGGCGGGGAAGAAGCCCGGTGAGCCGTTGGTGATCGCGGTCTCGGACTTGAAGGACAAGGAGATGATCCAGGCCACCGGGAGCAGGCACCAGAGCATGATCAGCGCGCAGCCGACGATGATGCCGATTCGGTTCTTCATCTCATCACTCCTGCCGGGCCTGCGCCAGGTCGACGCGGAAGAGCTTCACGATCAAGAAGGCGACGATCAGCACCGAGAGGAACAGCAGCACCGAAAGCGCCGAGCCGAGACCGAGCTGGAACTGCTCGATGGTCTGTCTGTAGGTCAGGAAGCTGATCGACTCCGTCTTCACCGCACCGGCAGTCATCACGAAGATGTTGTCGAAGATGCGGTAGGCGTCGAGCGCCCGGAAGAGGACCGCGACCATGATCGCGGCCCGCATGTTCGGCAGGATCACCTTGGTGAGCCGCTGCCACCAGGTGGCCCCGTCGACCTTGGCGGCCTCGATCATGTCCTCGTTGACCTGGGCCAGCCCGGCCAGGAGCAGCAGCGACATGAACGGGGTGGTCTTCCAGATCTCCGAGACCATGATCGCGATCACCGCGGGCGTGGTGTCGCCGAACCAGTTGAAGTCCTCGCCGATGAACGGCAGCCAGCCGTTGACGAAGCCGTTCTGGTAGGAGAAGGCGAACTGCCAGGCGAAGCCGGAGACGACGGTGATGATCCCGTACGGGATCAGGATCGAGGTCCGGATCACGCCGCGGGCGAAGATCACCCGGTGCATCACCATCGCGAACACGAAGCCGATGACGAGCTCGACGGCGACGGTCACCAGCATGTAGACCACCGTGATCCCGGTGGTCTGCCAGAACAGCGGGTCGGTCAGGGCGGTGACGTAGTTGCTCAGGCCGACGAAGCTGCGGTCGTCGGGTGCGGTCAGCGCGTAGTCGAAGGTGGACAGGTAGAGCGCCCGCAGCATCGGGAACGCGGTGACCAGCAGCATCAGGATGATCGCCGGAGCGACCAGCTTCTGGCCCAGCCTGGTCTCCGCCTTCGTCCGGTCGCTGACCGTCGCTTTGGCGGCGCGCTTGCGCTTGCCCGGCGCAGGCGCGGTGGTGGTGGCGGTCATAGCAGCGACTTCCCTTCCAGCACGGCCTTGAGGTACTCGGCCGAATCCTTGGGCGTGCTCTTCGGGTCCACCGACCGCGGCGAGTGCCACTTCGCCTGCAGAGCGCTCGAGATCATCGCGTAGAACGCGCTCTTCGGCCGGGTCCCGCCCTCGTCGACGCTGGTGCGGAACAGCTCGATCAGGTCCGCGGGGTAGTCACCGCTCTCCTTCACCTGGTCGTACGCCGCGTTGGTGGACGGCATCAGCCCCGCCTCGAGCGCCAGGTCGACCTGCACCTTCACCGAGGTGATGCACTCCGCCGCCTCCTTCGCCCAGTCCGGGTGATCCCCGTAGGCGCCCACCCCGATGTTGATGCCACCGACCGGGGGCCGCGACGGGTCGTCCTTGACGGTGCGGGGGTAGCGCGCCCAGCCCAGGTCCTTGAACTGCTCCTCGGTGATCCCGTCCGGAGCGCCGACCAGGCCGGCGTAGTTCTGGTAGACGAAGGTCCAGTTGACCATGAACTCCCCCGGGCCGTCGTACATCTGGCCCAGGCTGGTGCCCTCGTTGGAGACGGAGAGATCGGGCTGGGCGGCGCGGGAGTCGGCGAGCTTCTTGATCACCGCGGCGGCCGCGCGCCCGGCCTCGGAGTCGAGGCCGATGTCGGCGTCCCGCCCGGCCTCGGTGTTGGAGACGATGTCGCCGCCGGCGCCCTGGATGAGGGCGTTGATCCACACCACGTACGCCTCGTACTTGTTGCCCTGGACGCCGACGGTGCCCCCGTTGTCGGCAGCGGCGTCGATCACCTGGTCCCAGGTGACCGGCTGGGTCATGTCGAGCCCGGCGGCCTCGGCGAGCGACTTGCGGTACCAGAGCACCTGGGTGTTGGCCCACAGCGGGATCGCGTAGACCTTGTCCTCCCAGGTGACCGTGTCCGCGGCGCCGGCCAGGTACTCGCCGTCACCCTCGATGCTGGCGTTGACCTTGTCGGCCGGCTCCCCGGTGACCTCCTTCAACCAGCCCGCGTTGGCGAACTCGGCGACGAAGACCGGGTCGAGGTTCATCAGGTCCGTGCTGGAGTCCTCCGCCGCGAGCCGCCGGGCCAACTGGGTGCGCTGGTCGGTCGCGGAGCTGGGCAGCAGCTGGACCGAGAGGTCGTAGTCGTCGGTGCTGCACTCCTTGGCGTACCGCTCGAACACGGGGACGCCGTCGGGGTTCACGTACCAGTTCAGGGTGGGCTTGCCCTCGCTGCCGCAGGCGACCAGGGTCCCCAGCGCAAGGGACGTCACCGCGAACGCGGCGATCGGGCGTCGGCGGCGCGTCCGGCGCCGGCGCGGGGCGTGATCGGGTCCGGACTTCCATCGGGACGCGAGCCGTGTCAGCGTCATCGACCAGATCACCTCCGTGTGATACGTGTCACTCAGTGCTACAGCACCGGACCAAGGATGTCCACGTCCCTGACACCGCGGCATTGCCCCGTACCCTGTTTTGTAGACGCCGCCGAGCCCCGCCACTGTGCCGGGAGCGCTGCGGTCCCGGCGTGCCTACAGTGAGGTCATGGCGCTCCAGCTCGTCGCCTCGCGCACCGACCCGGCGCTCTTCCGGCTTCCCTGGCGCACCCCGCTCGCCGAGTGGCCCGAGTGGCACCTGGTCCCGCTGCCGCGCGGACTGTCGCGCCACGTCGTCCGCGTCGTCCGGGTCAACCGGCAGTTCCTGGCGATCAAGGAGACCGAGGAGCCGATCGCCCTGCGTGAGTACGACGTCCTGCGCGACCTGCAGCGCATCCACCAGCCCGCGGTCGTGCCGCGGGGCGTGGTGACGGGCCGGGTGAGCACCGACGGCGAGCCGCTGCCGGCCGCGCTGATCACCGAGCACCTGCACTACTCGCTGCCCTACCGCACCGTCTTCCAGCACGGCCTGAGCCTCGAGCAGGCCCCCGCCCTGGTCGACGCGCTCGTCGTGCTGCTCGTCCGGCTGCACCTGGCGGGCTTCTACTGGGGCGACGTGTCGCTGTCCAACACGCTCTTCCGCCGCAACGCCGAGGGCTTCGCCGCCTACCTGGTCGACGCCGAGACCGGGGAGCTGCGCGAACGGATCTCCGACGCGCTGCGCGAGCACGACGTGACGGTCGGCTCGGAGAACATCTTCGCCGAGCTCATGGACCTCAAGGCGAGCGGCGAGACCGAGGTCGAGGTGGACGCGCTGGCCGTGGTGGCCCAGCTCCAGGAGCGCTACCACGCCCTGTGGCAGGAGCTCACGGCCGTCGAGGAGTTCGGCGTCGACGAGCTGTACCGCGTCGAGCAGCGCATCGCCCGGCTCAACGACCTGGGCTTCGACGTCGACGAGCTGGAGATCCGCAGCGACTCCGAGCGGGTGCGGATCCAGCCCAAGGTGGTCGAGGCCGGCCACCACCGTCGCGAGCTGAACGAGCTGACCGGCCTGGACGTGGAGGACAGCCAGGCGCGCCGGCTGCTGGGCGACCTGGCGGCGTTCACCGCCCACCGTCAGCTGGGCCACCTCCCGCGCCGCGTCGCCGCCCGGCGGTGGCTGGCGCAGGTCTACACGCCGATCGTGGACATGCTGCCGGAGGAGCTGGCCGGCAAGATCGCACCGGCGCAGTACTTCCACGAGGTGCTCGAGCACCGGTGGTACCTCTCCGAGCAGGCCGGTCACGAGGTGGACATCTTCGACTCCGCGGCCGACTACGTCGCCACCGTGCTGCCCGGGCGCCCCTCCGACACCTCGGGTGCGCTGCCTCCCCCGTCCTGACCGTGGCGCCCCGACCCGAGGGCGGGCGTCAGGGCGCGCCGTGCTCCGCCAGGGCGGCGGCCACCCGGCCCCGGTCCAGCGGACCGGTGAGCGCGAGCGCCCACAGCAGCAGCCGCGCCTTGACCGGCGGCAACCAACCCGCCCCCAGCACGCCGCGGTCGAGCAGGTCCAGCTCGGCCCCCGGGTAGCCGTACGTCGCCCGGGCGGTCGGTCCTGCACCGGTGCGGGTGGCGACCACGACCGGCACGACGGCGGCGACCTGCCCGACGACGTCGGCCATCGCCGTCGACACGTGCCCGGCACCGAGCCCGGCCACCACCACCGCGTCGACGCCGGCGAGGTCGAGCGAGCCCAGCACGAACCCGTCGTCGCCCAGGTGGGTGGCCACCAGCGGCACCCGTGGCCGCCGCGCGGCCGGCGCGCGGTCGCCGGGGACGGCCAGCGCCGCGGCGCGCCGGGGCGGCGGCGCGGCATAGCGGACCTCGGTCTCCACGCAGCGCCCCACGGGGCCGAACGACGGCGAGGCGAACGCCGCCGGTGCCATCGAGTCCGTCTTGCTCACCCAGCGGGCGGCATGGACCTGCTCGGCGAGGGCGACCAGGACCCCGCGGCCGGCCGAGGCCGGGGCGAGGGCGACCCGGGCGGCGGTGAGCAGGTTCGCGGGACCGTCGGCGCCAGCGGCATCGGCCGCACGCATCGCCCCGGTGAGCACCAGCGGCACCGGGGAGTCCCAGAGCAGGTCGAGCAGGAACGCGGACTCCTCGAGGGTGTCCGTGCCCTGGGTGAGCACCACGCCCTGCGCGCCGGCGCCCACCTCCGCGCGCGCCCACGCCAGCGCGCCCAGCAGGTCGGTCTCGGCCAGCGACGGGCTCGGCAGCCGGGCCAGCGTCGTGGCTCGCACCGCGGCGAGGTCGGCGAGGCCGGGCACCGCGGCGGCGAGCTCGGCGGCACCCGCGGTCGGCACCACGGCGGAGCCGCCGGCGGCGGAGGGGGTCGAGGCGATGGTGCCGCCGAGGGCACCCACCGCCAGCACGGGTCGACTCATGGGCCCATCCTGCCCGGCGCCGTACCGACGCTGTCGGCGGCCGGTGTCAGGCTGGAGCCATGGACGAGTCCCTGAGCGAGGACCCGGGGCCGGGGCGGATGGGCGGCACGCCGGAGCGGCCCGCCCGGTTCTTCGCCGACGCCGCGGAGTTCGGCGCCTGGCTGGCCGCGCACCACGACACCGCGACGGAGCTGTGGATGGGGCTGTACAAGAAGCACGTGCCCGATCGCGGCCTGACCTGGGAGCAGGCCGTGCCGGAGGCGTTGTGCTGGGGCTGGATCGACTCGGTCGCCCAGCGCATCGACGACGACTCGAGGCGCCAGCGCTGGACGCCGCGGCGGCCCACGAGCAACTGGAGCCGGGTGAACCTGGAGCTCGTCGAGCGGCTGCGGGCCGAGGGCCGGATGCAGCCCAGCGGCCTGGCGATCTGGGAGCAACGCCGCACCTCCCCCGCGCCCTACCTCCACGAGCGCGACGGTGAGCCGATCCTGCCCGAGGCGTACGCCGCCCGCCTGGCCACCGACCCGGCCGCGGCCGCGTTCTGGGCCGAGGCGACCGCGGGATACCGGCGGTTGTGCGTGACGTGGGTGCTCAACGCCAAGCAGGAGGCCACCCGGGAGCGCCGGATGAGCCAGCTGGTCGCGTGCTGTGCGGCCGGCGGGCTGGTCCCCTCCCAGCGCTACGGCGACGTGCCGCGCTGGGTGGAGCGGGCCGCCGCCGCGGCCCGGGCCGCCACCTCGTGAGGGCGGCGCAGCGGTTATCCTCAGCGACCGTGGCTGAAGCAGAGTTCCGGTACTCCGACCTCCTCCCGACCGGCGCGGACGACACGCCGTACCGGCTGATCACCACCGAGGGCGTCGAGACCGTCGCCGGGCCGGACGGCCGGACGTTCCTCAAGGTCGACCCGGCCGCCATCCAGCGGCTCACCGCCGAGGCGATGCACGACATCAGCCACTACCTGCGTCCCGCGCACCTGCGCCAGCTGCGCCGGATCATCGACGACCCCGAGGCCTCCGGCAACGACCGCTTCGTCGCCCTGGACCTGCTCAAGAACGTCAACATCTCCGCCGGCGGCGTGCTGCCGATGTGCCAGGACACCGGCACCGCGATCGTGATGGGCAAGAAGTCCGAGGGTGTGCTCACCGGCGCCGACGACGCCGAGTGGATCAGCAAGGGCGTCTTCGACGCCTACACCAGCCTGAACCTGCGCTACAGCCAGCTGGCCCCGCTGACGACGTACGACGAGAAGAACACCGGCTCCAACCTGCCGGCGCAGATCGAGCTCTACTCCACCCCCGGCGGGGACCAGAAGTCGCCGGAGTACAAGTTCCTCTTCATGGCCAAGGGCGGCGGCTCGGCCAACAAGTCCTTCCTCTTCCAGGAGACGAAGGCGATCTTGAACCCCAAGCGGATGCTGGAGTTCCTGGACGAGAAGATCCGTTCGCTCGGCACGGCCGCCTGCCCGCCGTACCACCTGGCCGTGGTCATCGGCGGCACGTCGGCGGAGTTCGCCCTGAAGACCGCGAAGTACGCCTCCGCGCACTACCTCGACAACCTGCCCACCGAAGGCTCGATGAGTGCCCACGGCTTCCGGGACCTCGAGCTGGAGGAGGAGGTCTTCAAGCTCACCCAGGGCTTCGGCATCGGCGCCCAGTTCGGCGGCAAGTACTTCTGCCACGACGTGCGCGTGGTGCGCCTGCCCCGACACGGCGCCTCCTGTCCCGTCGCCATCGCGGTCTCCTGCTCCGCGGACCGCCAGGCGCTCGGCAAGATCACCGCCGAGGGCGTCTTCCTCGAGCAGCTCGAGACCGACCCCGCGCAGTACATGCCCGACGCCGGCATCGCCGAGGACATCGCCGGCGGCGAGGTCGTCCAGGTCGACCTCAACCGACCGATGAGGGAGATCCTCGCCCAGCTCTCGCAGTACCCGGTCAAGACCCGGCTCTCGCTGACCGGCCCTCTCGTGGTGGCCCGCGACATCGCGCACGCCAAGATCCAGGAGCGCCTCGACGCCGGCGAGGAGATGCCGCAGTACATGAAGGACCACCCGGTGTACTACGCCGGGCCGGCCAAGACCCCCGAGGGCATGGCGTCGGGCTCCTTCGGCCCCACCACCGCCGGCCGGATGGACTCCTACGTGAAGTCCTTCCAGGCCGCCGGCGGGTCGATGGTGATGCTGGCCAAGGGCAACCGCTCCAAGCAGGTCACCGAGGCGTGTGCCGAGCACGGCGGCTTCTACCTCGGCTCGATCGGCGGCCCCGCCGCCCGCCTGGCCCAGGACTGCATCCGGAGCCAGGAGGTCATCGAGTACCCCGAGCTCGGGATGGAAGCGGTCTGGAAGATCGAGGTCGAGGACTTCCCCGCCTTCATCGTCGTCGACGACAAGGGCAACGACTTCTTCACCGACCCCGGCGGTGCGGTGACGGTGCCGCTGGCGGGCATCCGGGTCCGTTCGTCCCAGTAGGTCCTGGTCCGGCCTGACCATGCGGCGTCCCGGTCGGACCACTTCGTCCCGGATGTGCTGCGCGAGACGCGCAGAACAGGTGGGATGGTCCCGTGGAGGGAGTGGTGGGGGCTCCGGTTCCGAGGTGGGTCGCGGCCGCCCCGGTGCTCTCAGGCGCCCTGGTCGCGGCGGTCGGGGCCGCGCTGCTCGCGGCGTTCCTGCTCGGTGACGCGACAAGGGCGCTGCGTCCCGACCTCGCGCTGAGCCTCCTCGGCTCCGGTGCCAGCCTCGCACTGCACCGCCGGCGTCCCGGGCTCGCCCGCCGGATGGCGCTCGTGCCGCTGGCGGTCGGCCTGCTGATGGCACTCGAGCTGACCACCGGCGCCGGGGCCACGTTGCGCGCCCTGCCGCTCGTCGCCGACGACGTACGGCCTCCGCACCCCACCGGCGTGCTGGCGATGATCACCTTCGCGCTGAGCCGGCTGCTCACGGGCGCCACCCGCCCCCGGGCGCGGATCCTCGGCGCGGTGGCGGGCGCGGTCTTCTCCGCGGTGGTCCTCGCCGTGCAGATGGGCCTGTTGCTCGGCGGCGAGGCGACCGGGCTGGTCACCGCGGACCTGGCCAGCCTGCCTCTGCTCCTCGTGACGCTCGACGTGATGCTCGTCGGCCTGCTGTGCTGCAACGCGCCGATGCCGCCGCTCAACCTGCTGATGGACCGCGGCCTGGCCGGCACGCTCGTGCGCCGGCTGCTGCCCGCGGTGGTCCTCGGCCCGGCGTTGCTGGCGCAGGTGCACGACGTCACCGAGCACCGCGGGCTGCTGGACCCCCACCTCGGCCTGGCGCTGTTCACCGCCGTGATGGTGGTCGGCCTGGCGTGCGTGGTCACCATCACCGGCCTGACCGTGCAGCGCACCGAGCAGGAGCGCCTGCGGCTGACCCAGGAGCTGGAGGCGATCTTCGCGAGCATCCCCGCCATGGTGACGCTGGCCGACACCGACGGTACCTACGTGCGCTCCAGCCCGTTCGCGGACCGGCTGCTGCTGCCCGAGGGCGGCACCCTGCCGGGGCGCAACGCCCGGGACCACTACCCCGCCAATGCCCGAGAGGCGCTCGCCGCGCAGGCGCAGCGGACCCGCGACCACGGCGTCACCAGCACCGAGGAGCTCTACGTCGACATGCACGGGGAGCGCCGGGACTGGCAGCTGACGCGCTTCCCGGTCACCGACGGGAGCGGGGTGGTCTTCGGGATCGGCACGATCGGGCTCGACATCACGGCCAGCAAGCGGACCGAGCGCGAGGCGGCAGCCGCCTCCGAGCGTGTGCGCAGCTTTCTCGACGCCGCCCCGGACGCCACGATCATCATCGACCGCAGTGGCACCATCCGCTACGCCAACCGGCGGGTCAACGAGCTGCTCGGCTACCGGCCCGACGAGCTGGTCGGCACGGAGGTCGAGTGCCTGGTGCCCGAGCCGACCCGCAGCGAGCGCAGCGCGAAGCGTGCCGCCTACCTGCGGTCACCGGAGCACCGTGCGATGGGCTCGGGCAGCGAGCTGGCCGCGCTGCGCAAGGACGGCTCCCGGGTCGCGGTCGAGGTCAGCCTCGGCCCCGTGGAGACCAAGGAGGGCACCTGGACCGCCGCCGCGCTGCGCGACGTGACGCAGCGCCGCGCCGCGGAGCTCGCGCTGCGCCACGCCGAGCAGCGGGCCCGCTACCTCGCCGACCACGATCCGCTCACCGGCACCACCAACCGGCGCTGGTTCGGCACCGCCCTGGAGCGCCACCTCACCGAGCGCCCGGCGGTCGGCGGCCTGCTGATCGTCGACATCGATCGGTTCAAGGAGGTCAACGACAGCACCGGGCACGGCGCCGGCGACACCCTGCTGGTCGAGATCGTCGAGGCCATCGGCCCCTGCCTTCCCGCCGGCTCCGCGCTGAGCCGGCTCGGTGGCGACGAGTTCGCCGTGCTGCTGGACTCCGGTGGCACCGCGGCGGTCCGCTCCGTCGCGGAGGGCATCCTCGAGGCGGTACGGCGCACGGGCCTGCGCTCCGGGCTGCCGGTGGCGGTGACGGCCTCCATCGGCGCGGCGCCCTTCGAGCTGCTGGACCAGCCGCCGACGAGCAACGCGGCGATGGTCGCCGCTGACGACGCGCTCTACGCCGCCAAGGCGCAGGGCCGCGACACCGCGGTGCTCTGGTCACCCGCCGTGCGCCGGCCGCGTCCGGCGCTCGCGGGGCGTCGTACGGTGCAGCGCTCGCCGAGACACTGAGGCGGGAGCCACCGAGGCGGGTGTGCCGAGGCCGTCGGGTGGGAACCGCGGGCCGGTGCCGGTCGTTGCCGGGGTACCGACCCACCGCAGGAGGAGAGCCCATGCGTTGCCCCAACGATGAGACCACGCTCGTGATGACCGAGCGCAGCGGCATCGAGATCGACTACTGCCCGCAGTGCCGGGGCGTGTGGCTCGACCGCGGCGAGCTGGACAAGATCATCGACCGCTCGGTCACCATCACCTCTCCGCAGCAGCCTCCGGTCCAGCCCGCCCCGACCTACGACAGGTACGACGAGCGGCGCAGCCAGGGGCCGCAGGGCCAGCCGTACAAGAAGCGCAAGCGGGAGAGCTGGCTCTCCGAGCTGTTCGACTGAGGCGGCGCGGCCCAGTCGACGGCGCGGCCAGCACTGGGCCGTCCGAGCCGGTTCGTCATGAGGCCGCCCTCCGGATCTCGTCGACCAGCCCGTCGGGACTCATCCCGAGGCGAGCGGCCTGCTGGAGGAGCTCGTGGACCTGCCGCCGCCCAGCACGCCGTAGGCACGCAGCACCGTGTGCATGTTGACGTCGAGGGCCGACGGCGAGCTCGCGGGCGGGCGGGAGCCTGTCCCCCGGCGCCAGCGAGCCGTCGATGATCGCCGTATCGCACTAGAACAATGCGGCTTGTTGGAGAGCCGGCGCCCCTTCCTGGCCGCGCTAGGTTCGAGGCGTGAGCGACGCGAGCGAACAGAGCCCCGGCTTCCGCACCGAGCGCGACTCCATGGGTGAGGTGCAGGTGCCCGCCGACGCGCTCTGGCGCGCCCAGACGCAGCGGGCGGTGGAGAACTTCCCGATCAGCGGCACCCCGATCGAACCCGCCCTGATCCACGCGCTGGGCCACGTCAAGGCCGCCGCGGCGCGCGCCAACGCCGAGCTCGAGGTGCTGGCACCCGAGGTCGCCGAGGCGATCATCGCCGCGGCGCAGGCGGTCGCCGCCGGCGAGCACGACGCGCAGTTCCCCATCGACGTCTTCCAGACCGGGTCGGGCACGAGCTCCAACATGAACACCAACGAGGTGATCGCCTCGCTGTGCCAGCGCGCCGGCGTCGAGGCGCACCCCAACGACCACGTCAACGCCTCCCAGTCCTCCAACGACACCTTCCCGACCGCGGTGCACGTGGCCGCGACGCTGGCCACGACCGGCGACCTGGTGCCGGCGCTGGATGTGCTCGCCGGGTCCTTGGAGGCGAAGGCGGAGGAGTTCGCGGACCTGGTGAAGTCCGGCCGCACCCACCTGATGGACGCCACCCCCGTCACCCTCGGCCAGGAGTTCGGCGGGTACGCCGCCACGGTGCGCTACGGCATCGAGCGCCTCGAGGCCGTGCTGCCGCGGGTGCGGGAGCTGCCGCTCGGCGGCACCGCCGTGGGCACCGGCATCAACACCCCGCCCGGCTTCGCCGCGAACGCGATCGAGGCGCTCTCGGCCGCCACCGGCGAGGCGTTCACCGAGGCGCGCAACCACTTCGAGGCCCAGGGCACGCGCGACTCCCTCGTCGAGCTGAGCGGGGTGCTGCGCACCATCGCCGTCGGGCTGACCAAGATCTGCAACGACCTGCGCTGGATGGGCTCGGGGCCGACCACCGGGCTGGCCGAGATCCACCTGCCCGACCTGCAGCCGGGCTCCTCGATCATGCCCGGCAAGGTGAACCCGGTGCTGCCCGAGGCGACGCTGATGGTGTGCATGCAGGTGATCGGCAACGACGCCGCCGTCACCGCCGCCGGCGCCAGCGGCAGCTTCGAGCTCAACGTGGCGATCCCGGTGATCGCCCGCAACGTGCTGGAGTCGACCCGGCTGCTCGCGGCCGCCTCGCGCACGCTGGCGGATCGGTGCGTGGACGGCATCACCGCGGACGCCGAGCGGATGGCGCGCTACGCGGCGTCCTCGCCGTCGGTGGTCACCCCGCTGAACAAGTACCTCGGCTACGAGACCGCCGCGAAGATCGCCAAGCAGGCGCTCGCCGAGGGTGCCACCATCCGGGAGACGGTCCTCGCCGGTGGGTACGTCGACCGCGGCGAGCTCACCCTCGAGCAGCTCGACGCGGCGCTCGACCTGATGTCGATGACCCACCCGTGAGCGGTCGCCCCCGCCTGCCCTGAGCGCTGCCCTGACGCCTGCCCTGACGCCCGGCGCGGACGCCCGCCCCTCCGGCCCCACCCCGGGCCGAGGCGGAGGATGATGGGCGCGTGCACGACGGCGGAGACGGTGGAGACGGTGGAGACGTGGCCGGTTCGACGGCGCTGCTGAGCGCCCTGATCCAGGGCACCCAGCGGCCGGTGAGCATCGACGGCACGACGCTCACCGGCTCGGAGCTGCTCGGCGCGGCGTCGGCAGTGGCGAGCGGGCTCCACGGGCGCACCCGGGTCGCGGTCAACGCGACACCCAGCATCGAGACCGTCGTCGCCGTCGCGGGCGCGGTGCTCGCCGGCGTCACCGTGGTGCCGGTGCCTCCGGACTCCGGCGCCGCCGAGCTGCAGCACGTGCTGCGCGACAGCCGACCCGACGCCTGGCTGGGCGCCGCACCACCCGCCGTCGCCGCCGGGCTGCCTCCCGGGAGCACCCCGCTGGAGCACCTCGGCGTGGACGTCACCGCCCGGGCGTCGTACCGGCCGGTGGCGGTGGCCGACGACGCGATCGCCTTCGTGCTCTACACCTCCGGCACCACGGGGCCGCCCAAGGGTGTGCTGATGCCGCGCAGCGCGGTGGCCGCGGGGCTCGACGGCCTGGCGCAGGCCTGGGACTGGACCGGGGACGACGTGCTCGCCCACGGCCTGCCGCTCTTCCACGTGCACGGCCTGATCCTGGGCGTGCTCGGCCCGCTGCGGCTGGGCTGCGGGCTGCTGCACACGACACGACCCACCCCGGAGCGCTACGCCGCCGCAGCGCGCGCTGGCGCGACGATGTTCTTCGGCGTGCCGACGGTGTGGAGCCGGGTCGCGGACTCCCCCGCGGATGCCGCCGCCCTGCGCGGTGCCCGGCTGCTGGTCTCGGGCAGCGCGGCGCTCCCGGTGCCGGTCTTCGAACGCATCGAGCGGCTGACCGGCCTGCGGGTCGTGGAGCGCTACGGCATGAGCGAGACCCTGATCACCGTCGCCACGCGCGCCGACGGCTCCGCCACGGCGGGTTGTGTCGGGGTGCCGATCGCGGGCGTGGCGACCCGGCTGCGCGACGAGCACGGCGCCGAGGTCGCCCACGACGGCGAGTCGGTCGGCCAGTTGCAGGTGCGCGGCGCCACGACCTTCGCCGGCTACCTCAACCGCCCCGACGCCACGGCGCAGGCGTGGACCGCGGACGGGTGGTTCCGCACCGGCGACGTCGCCACGATCGACGCCGCGGGCCGGCACCGGATCGTCGGTCGGGAGTCGGTGGACCTGATCAAGACCGGTGGCTACCGGGTCGGCGCCGGCGAGATCGAGTCGGTGCTGCTGGGCCATGCCGCCGTCGCGGAGTGCGCGGTCGTCGGGGTCACCGACGCGGACCTCGGCCAGCGCATCGTCGCGTACGTCGTGCCGCGGGAGCCCGTGGTGGACGAGGCGGGCCTGGCCGAGGAGCTCGTCAGCCTCGTCGGCGCCGAGCTCTCCGCCCACAAGCGCCCGCGCGAGGTCCGCTTCGTCGCGGACCTCCCCCGCAACGAGATGGGGAAGGTGCAGAAGAAACGACTGGTCTGAGGATCCGGCACCGACCTGCGAGAGCCCCGGCGCCGCCCTGTGCGGCAGCGCGGCGGGCCGCAGCGACGAGGGCGCCTCGGCGGCAGCTCAGCTCAGTACCAGCCGTGGGACTCGGAGTGACCCCAGGCGCTGCAGGGGCTGCCGTAGCGGTCCTTGATGTAGCCCAGGCCCCAGCGGATCTGGGTGGCGGGGTTGGTGGCCCAGTCGGCCCCGGCGGACGACATCTTCGAGCCGGGCAGGGCCTGCGGGATGCCGTAGGCGCTCGAGCTCGGGTTGTCGGCGTTCCAACGCCAGTTGGACTCGCGCGTCCACAGCGAGTCGAGGCAGCCGAACTGGCTGGCCGAGAAGTTGAACTCCCCCATCAGCGCACGGGCGATGTCGCGCGGGTCGGAGTCGGAGAGCTTGCGCGCATCGGTCAGCGCGGCGGGGTCGCTCTCGACGAGCGTGGCGGCCTTGGCCGGGTCGGCGGCGGGGCGCCGGTCGGAGCGGGAGACGACCTCGCGGCGCTCCTCGACGGCCTTGCCGGCATCGGCGGCCGGGGTGTCGACGGTGAACGACTTCATCTCAGCGCGGGTCGCGGCGGCCGGAGCTGCGGCGTCCTTGCCCAAGGTGCCGGCAGCGACCGAGACGCCCGTGACGGCAGCGGCGACCGACGACAGCACCAACGCGTTACGAGCCGCCTTGCGGGGCGCCTCGGCGAGGTGGGCGTGCTTCGGGGTTCCGCGGTGCTTGGGCACAGGCTTCGCGTGCTTCGACAAGTTCTCGCATCCGGGCTCGACTACAGGACTGCCGCCATCATCGGGCCCGACACCGTTGTCACACCGCCGGCGGCCAGCGTTCACCATGCCTGAGTCAGCGAGGGCTTGCAAACCGAACCGCCGGGCTTGTGGACAGCCTGGGTGCCTCATTCGTCACGTGGACACCACTGGTGTCTTCAGGCCACACCAGTTGCGACGAACCCGCACCAGAACGTCGTACGGCCCACACCGCCAGGTGTGGGCCGTACGACGTGGGGAGCACCGCTGAGACTGCCTCTCAGGCCGCCACTCAGACGACGACGTTCTCCAGCATCTCGGTGACCAGGGCCGCGATCGGGGAGCGCTCGGAACGCGTCAGCGTGACGTGCGCGAACAGCGGGTGCCCCTTGAGCTTCTCCACGACCGCGACGATGCCGTCGTGGCGGCCGACGCGGAGGTTGTCGCGCTGGGCGACGTCGTGGGTGAGCACCACCTTGGAGTTGGCGCCGATGCGGGAGAGCACGGTGAGCAGCACGTTGCGCTCCAGCGACTGCGCCTCGTCCACGATCACGAAGGAGTCGTGCAGCGAGCGGCCGCGGATGTGGGTCAGCGGCAGCACCTCGAGCATGCCGCGGTGCAGGATCTCGTCGACGACGTCGGTGGAGGTCAGTGCGCCGAGGGTGTCGAACACCGCCTGGCCCCAGGGCGACATCTTCTCCGACTCCGAGCCCGGCAGGTAGCCGAGCTCCTGGCCGCCGACGGCGAACAGCGGGCGGAAGACGACCACCTTCTTGTGCTGCTGGCGCTCCATCACCGCCTCGAGCCCCGCGCACAGCGCGAGGGCGGACTTGCCGGTGCCGGCACGGCCGCCCAGGGAGACGATGCCGACGTCGGGGTCGAGCAGGAGGTCGAGGGCGACCCGCTGCTCGGCGCTGCGGCCGTGCAGCCCGAACGCCTCCCGGTCGCCACGCACCAGGTGCACCTGCTTGTCCGGGCCGACGCGTCCCAGGGCGGTGCCGCGCTCGGAGAGCAGGACCAGCCCGGTGTGGCAGGGCAGCTCACGTGCCTCGGCGAGGTCGAGGGTGCCGTCGTCGTACAGCTCGTCGAGGGCCTCGGCCTCGATCTCGACCTCGGCCATGCCGCTGTAGCCCGTGTCGGAGTCGGCGACGGCCTCCCCGCGGTACTCCTCCGCGCTCAGGCCGACCGCGGACGCCTTGATCCGCAGCGGCAGGTCCTTGGACACCAGCGTGACGTCGTGGCCCTCGTCGGCGAGGTTGCGCGCGACCGCGAGGATCCGGGTGTCGTTGTCGCCGAGCCGGAAGCCCGAGGGCAGCGAGGACGCGTCGGTGTGGTTGAGCTCGACGCGCAGCGTGCCGCCCTCGTCGCCGACCGGGACGGGCGCGTCGAGCCGGCCGTGGCTGACCCGCAGGCCGTCGAGCATCCGCAGCGCGCCGCGGGCGAAGTAGCCCAGCTCGGGGTGGTGCCGCTTCGCCTCGAGCTCGGTGATGACGACGACGGGCAGGACGACCTCGTGCTCGGCGAACCGGCGGATCGCGGCCGGGTCGGCCAGCAGCACGCTGGTGTCGAGGACGTACGTACGGCGCTGGGCGCCGATCTCGCTGGTGCTGGTGTTCGACACGATTCACCTCACCGGACCGCACGCGCCCGCGAGGGCCGCCCGGCCCTATCCGTTGTAGAGGGGCCGGGGTGCGCAGTCGTGAAGTCTCACGTCGGGCCTCCCGCAGTGACGGGCTCCCCACCCGTCATTGATCGGAACGTACGCCGCCCGTGGTGCGGCCCCCGGCGACACGCCGCCTCGTGACGGTCAACCTTGTGTTACCGCGCCGGGCTCAGACGCGGCGGTAGGCGAAGTCCGCGATGTCGCGGTCCTTGGCCAGGCCCTTGCGCTCGAACTTCGTCACCGGGCGCTCGGCCCACCGCTCCACCCGGCCACCCTCGAGCAGCGGCTCGGCGTCCAGCACCTCGGCCATCTGCTCGGCGTACTCCGCCCAGTCCGTGGCGAGCCGCCACAGCCCGCCGGGCTCGAGCCGGGAGGCGATCAGCGCGGCGTTCTCGGCGTTGACCAGCCGCCGCTTGTGGTGACGCGACTTGTGCCACGGGTCGGGGAAGAAGGTCCACACCTCGCTGAGGCTGGACTCGGCGAGAAGGTGCTCGAAGGTCCACACCGCGTCCACGCTGCAGAAGCGCACGTTGCTCGCGCCGGCCTCGCCGACGCGCCACATGCTCTCCGCGACCCCGGGGATCCAGACCTCCAGTGACAGCACGTTGTACGACGGCCGGGCCGCCGCGAGCGCAGCGGTGGCCTCGCCGACCCCGCCGCCGATCTCCACGATCATCGGCGCCTCGCGCCCGAACCACTGCGCGAAGGAGAAGTCCTCGGCGTCGACGGCCTCGTCCGGGATCACCCACTCCTCGGCGTGCTGCTCCCACCCGCGCTGCTGGCGCGGCGACGTCAGCCGGCTGCCCCGCCGCGCGTAGGTCAGCACCTCGCGCAACGACCGCCCGTCCTCGGTCAGCTTGAGGTGCGGGCGCGCCGGTCGTACTCCGTGGTTCACGCCCCCATTCTCCGGGTCCGGAGTCCTCTCACCGAAATGCCGGACCTCCCGCGGCGTAGCTTGGAGAGCCGGGCCGCACGGGGCGCGGAGGGCGCCCTCGGGAAGCCTGACCGGGTGGACCGAGGACGCCCCACACCCGCCCAGGACCGGACCGGCCGAGGAGACGTACCGGAAAAGCAGAAGACCCCCGCTGCCCGAAGGCAGCGGGGGTCTCCCCGAAGCAGGTCAGATCACTTGGTGATCTTCGTGACCCGGCCGGCGCCGACGGTGCGGCCACCCTCACGGATCGCGAACTTCAGACCCTCGTCCATGGCGATCGGCTGGATCAGCTCGACCGACATGTCGGTGTTGTCGCCCGGCATGACCATCTCGGTGCCCTCGGGAAGGGTCACGACACCGGTCACGTCGGTGGTCCGGAAGTAGAACTGCGGACGGTAGTTGTTGAAGAACGGCGTGTGGCGGCCGCCCTCCTCCTTCGAGAGGATGTAGACCGAGGCCTCGAAGTTGGTGTGCGGGGTGGTCGTGCCCGGCTTGATCACGACCATGCCGCGCTCGACGTCCTCGCGCTTGGTGCCGCGGAGCAGGAGGCCGACGTTCTCGCCCGCCTGGCCCTCGTCGAGCAGCTTGCGGAACATCTCGACACCGGTGACGGTCGACTTCATCGCGCCCTCGCGGATGCCGACGATCTCGACCTCCTCGTTGACCTTGATGATGCCGCGCTCGATACGACCGGTGATGACGGTGCCACGACCGGTGATCGTGAAGACGTCCTCGACGGGCATGAGGAACGGCTTGTCGACCTCGCGCTCCGGCTGGGGGATGTACTCGTCGACGGCCGCCATGAGCTCGGCAACCGAGTTGCCCCACTTCTCGTCGCCGTTCAGCGCCGGGAAGGCAGCAACGCGCACGACCGGGATGTCGTCGCCCGGGTACTCGTACTCGGAGAGGAGCTCGCGCACCTCCATCTCGACGAGCTCGATGAGCTCCTCGTCGTCGACCATGTCGCACTTGTTGAGCGCGACCACCAGGGCGGGCACGCCGACCTGGCGGGCGAGCAGCACGTGCTCACGGGTCTGCGGCATGGGACCGTCGGTCGCGGCCACCACCAGGATCGCGCCGTCCATCTGCGCGGCACCGGTGATCATGTTCTTGATGTAGTCCGCGTGACCCGGGCAGTCGACGTGCGCGTAGTGGCGCGCCTCGGTCTGGTACTCGATGTGCGCGATCGAGATCGTGATGCCCCGCTGGCGCTCCTCGGGGGCCTTGTCGATCTGGTCGAACGGCGAGGCCTCGTTGAGGTCCGGGTACTTGTCGTGCAGAACCTTGGAAATCGCCGCGGTGAGCGTCGTCTTCCCGTGGTCGATGTGACCGATGGTTCCGATGTTGACGTGCGGCTTGGTCCGCTCGAACTTCGCCTTAGCCACTGGGGGCTCCTCCTGATGTGTGTGTTACTTGACTCGTACTTATGGGGTGGTGCGCCGAAGCCCGGCGCCGAGAGGTCCCGGTCGGGACTACTCGCCGCGCGCCTTCTTGACGATCTCGTCGGCGATGTTCGTGGGAACCTCGGCGTACGAGTCGAACTCCATCGAGTACGACGCCTGACCGGAGGTCTTGGACCTCAGGTCGCCAACGTACCCGAACATCTCGGACAGCGGGACAATGGCGGACACCACGATGTCGCCGTGGAGCTCCTCCTGGGCCCGGATCTGGCCGCGACGGCTGTTGATGTCGCCGATGACCGTGCCGAGGAAGTTCTCGGGCGTGGTCACCTCGACGGCGAACATCGGCTCGAGGAGGACCGGCTTCGCCTTGCGAGCGGCCTCCTTGAACGCCTGGATGCCGGCGATCTTGAACGCGAGCTCCGAGGAGTCCACGTCGTGGTAGGCGCCGTCCTCGAGGGTGAACTTCACGTCCACCATCGGGTAGCCGGCGAGCACGCCGAACTCCATGGCCTCCTGGCCGCCGTTGTCGACCGAGGGGATGTACTCGCGGGGCACACGGCCGCCGGAGACGTTGTTGACGAACTCGTAGCCGGCGCCGAGGCCGGTCTCGGGGTCGATGTTCGGCTCGAGGCTGATGACAACCTTTGCGAACTGACCCGAACCACCGGTCTGCTTCTTGTGCGTGTAGGAGTGGTTCTCGACCTTCTGGCGGATGGTCTCGCGGTAGGCGACCTGCGGCTTGCCGACGGTCGCCTCGACCTTGAACTCGCGCTTCATCCGCTCGACCAGGATCTCCAGGTGGAGCTCGCCCATGCCGGAGATGATGGTCTGGCCGGTCTCCTCGTCGGTCTTGACGACGAAGGTGGGGTCCTCCTCGGCCAGACGGCCGATGGCCACGCCGAGCTTCTCCTGGTCGGCCTTGGTCTTCGGCTCGATGGCGACCGAGATCACCGGGGCCGGGAAGGTCATCGACTCGAGCACGACCTGCTTGGACGCGTCCGAGAGCGTGTGACCGGTCCGGGTGTCCTTGAGGCCCATGACCGCGACGATCTGCCCGGCGCCGACCGACGCGATCTCCTCACGCTTGTTGGCGTGCATCTGGTAGACCTTGCCGATCCGCTCCTTGCGACCGTTGCTCGAGTTGAGCACGGTCGCGCCGGCCTCGAGCTTGCCCGAGTAGACGCGGACGAACGTCAGCTTGCCCAGGTGCGGGTCGGCGGCGATCTTGAACGCCAGGGCGGCCAGGGGCTCGTCGCTGGACGGCTTGCGGGTGACCTCGTTCTCCGGGGTCTCCTCGGCGCCCGGCTTGTGGCCGACGATGGCCTCCACGTCGAGCGGCGAGGGCAGGTAGTCGACGATCGCGTCGAGCAGGGGCTGCACGCCCTTGTTCTTGAACGCGGTGCCGGTGAGGATCGGGTTGAGCTTGTCGGCCAGGGTCGCGCGGCGGATGGCGGCCTTGAGAGTCGGCACGTCGAAGACGTCACCGTCCTCGAGGTAGACCTCCATGATGTCGTCGTCGGCCTCGGCGAGGGTCTCGACAAGCTTCTCGCGGTACTCCGCGGCCTTGTCGGCCAGGTCGGCGGGGATCTCCTCGACGACGTAGTCCTCGCCGGTCTTGGTCTCGCCACGCCAGACCTTGGCGTTCATCTCGACCAGGTCGACGACGCCGATGAAGTCGCCCTCGGAACCGATCGGCAGCTGCAGGACCAGCGGGGTCGAGTTCAGCTTCTGGATGATCGAGTCGACCACGCGGTAGAAGTCCGCGCCGGTCCGGTCGAGCTTGTTGACGAAGCACATCCGCGGGACGGCGTACTTGTTGGCCTGACGCCACACCGTCTGGGACTGGGGCTCCACACCGGCGACACCGTCGAAGACCGCGACCGCGCCGTCGAGGACGCGCAGCGACCGCTCGACCTCGACGGTGAAGTCGACGTGCCCGGGGGTGTCGATGATGTTGATCTGGTGCTTCTTCCACCAGCAGGTCGTCGCGGCCGACGTGATCGTGATGCCACGCTCCTGCTCCTGCTCCATCCAGTCCATCGTCGCCGACCCCTCGTGGGTGTCGCCGATCTTGTAGTTGATACCGGTGTAGAACAGGATCCGCTCGGTGGTGGTGGTCTTGCCGGCGTCGATGTGCGCCATGATGCCGATGTTGCGGACGACGTTGAGGTCCGTCGTGATGTCGACTGCCACGTGAGTCAGCGTTCCTTAGGTAAGTGGATGGAACCGGTGGGCCGGAGCAGGCCGCCCGCAGGAGGCCCGCTCCGACGAAGTCACCAGCGGTAGTGAGCGAAGGCCTTGTTGGACTCGGCCATCTTGTGCGTGTCCTCGCGCTTCTTCACCGCGGCACCGAGGCCGTTGGCAGCGTCGAGGATCTCGTTCTGCAGGCGCTCGGCCATCGTCTTCTCACGACGGTCCGCGGCGTAGCCGACCAGCCAGCGCAGCGCGAGCGTGGTGCCGCGCGTGCCCTTGACCTCGATCGGGACCTGGTAGGTCGCGCCACCGACGCGGCGGGACTTGACCTCGATCGCGGGGCGCACGTTGTCGAGCGCACGCTTGAGGGTGATCACCGGGTCGGTGCCGGTCTTCTCGCGGGTGCCTTCGAGCGCCGAGTAGACGATGCGCTGCGCGACCTGCTTCTTGCCGTCCTGCAGCACCTTCGACACAAGCTGGCTCACCAGCTGCGAACCGTAGACCGGGTCGACGTCGATCGGCCGCTTCGGAGCGGGGCCCTTGCGCGGCATGTCAGCTCTTCTCCTTCTTGGCACCGTAGCGGCTGCGAGCCTGCTTACGGTTCTTCACGGCCTGGGTGTCCAGGGCGCCGCGGATGACCTTGTAGCGAACACCGGGCAGGTCCTTCACACGACCGCCGCGGACGAGCACGATCGAGTGCTCCTGGAGGTTGTGACCCTCACCCGGGATGTAGGCAGTGACCTCGACGCCGCTGGACAGACGCACACGGGCGACCTTGCGCAGGGCGGAGTTCGGCTTCTTGGGGGTGGTGGTGTAGACGCGGGTGCAGACACCGCGGCGCTGGGGCGAACCCTTCAGGGCAGGCGTCTTGTTCTTGGACACCTTGTCCTGGCGGCCCTTGCGGACCAACTGATTAATGGTGGGCACCTGGTGGTTCCCTTTCGGTTAGCTCTCTGTGCCGGCACCTTGCCGGACACGGGGTGTTGCGATCCTGCTGTGCCGAATGAGCTCCCGCTCGTCGCCGGCGCGAGCCGGCGTGATCGAGGGCGTGCTCGACGTGTCGGGTCACCCCAGACACAAGATTCGAGGTTACCCGCCGTGCGGAGCAGGGGTCAAAATGCGGCCGGCCATCTGGTAACGGGGTGATCAGGTCAACCAGCCGGTCAGCGGCTCGATGGCGAAGTAGACGACGAACAGCGCGCCCACGATCCACATCAGCGGGTGCACCTCGCGGAACTTTCCGCGCACCAGCTTGATGAAGACGTACGACACGAAGCCGGCGCCGATGCCCACCGAGATGGAGTAGGTGAACGGCATCAGCACGATCGTCAGGAACGCCGGGATCGCGATGTCGGGGTCGTTCCAGCTGATGCCGGTGACCTGCTGCATCATCAGGAAGCCGACGAGGACCAGGGCCGGCACGGCCGCCTCCGACGGCACCATCGCCACGAAGGGCGACAAGAAGATGGTCAGCAGGAACAGCAGGCCGGTGACCACGGAGGCCAGCCCGGTACGGGCCCCCTCGCCGACGCCCGAGGCACTCTCGATGAACGAGGTGTTGGAGGAGACGCCGGCGGCGCCGCCGGCCGCGGCGGCCAGCGAGTCGACCACGAGGATCCGCTGGGCGTTGGGCGGCATGCCCTCCTCGTCGAGCAGGCCGGCCTCCGCACCGATCGCGGTCATCGTGCCCATGGTGTCGAAGAAGTCGGCCAGGAGCAGCGAGAAGATCAGGAGCAGGACGGTGACGACGCCGGCGTTCTCCCACGAGCCGAGCAGGTTGAACTCGCCGAGGGTGCCGAAGTCGGGGGCGACGAACAGGTCGTCGGGCCAGGCGGGCACGGTCAGCGCCCAGCCGCCCGCCTTCTCGGCGGCGCTGCCGAGGTCGCCCACGGCCTCGACGACGACGGCGACCACGGTCATCGCCAGGATCGAGATCAGGATCGCGCCCCGCACCTGGCGCACCCACAGCGCGACCATGAGCAGCAGGCCGACGACGAAGACGAGCACCGGCCACCCGGCCAGGTGACCGCCGGTGCCGAGCTGCACCGGCACGGTGCTGTTGGCGGCGTCACCGACCCGGGTGACGAGGCCGGCGTCGACGAACCCGATCAGCGCGATGAACAGGCCGATCCCGACCGAGATCGCGACCTTGAGCTGGGCGGGCACGGCCCGGAACACCGCCGTGCGGAACCCGGTGAGCACCAGCGCCAGGATGATGAGGCCCTCGATCACCACCAGTCCCATCGCGTCCGCCCAGGTCATCTGGGTGGCCACCGAGAAGGCGAGGAAGGCGTTGAGGCCGAGCCCGGTGGCGATGGCCATCGGGTAGTTCGCCACGACCCCCATCAGGATCGTCAGCACCCCAGCCACCAGCGCCGTGCCGGCCGCGATGGCGGTGACGTTCGGCTCCTCGCCGCCGCCGAGGAACTTGCCGTCGATGTCGGTCGCCGCGCCGAGGATCAGCGGGTTGAGGACCACGATGTAGGCCATCGTGAAGAAGGTGACGACGCCGCCGCGAACCTCGCGGCCGAGCGTCGAGCCGCGCTCGCCGATGCGGAAGTAGCGGTCCAGGGCGCCGCCCTGTCCGGTAGCGGCGGGGGTCGTGGAGGATGGTGCTGTGCTCACGCGTGCAGCATGGCAGGCTCCCGCTCCGGGCTCGCAAGCGCCTCCTGCCGACGCCGCGAACGGCCCAGCACCGACACCGCGGCAGCGACGCCGACGAGCACCAGCGCTCCCCCGACGATGAGCGTCCAGCGGGCGCCGAAGTGCTCGCCGATCCAACCGATGAACGGGCCGCCGAGCGGCGTTCCGCCGAGCACGATGGTCATGTAGATCGCCAGCACCCGGCCCCGCATCGCCGGGGTGCTCTCGGTCTGCAGCAGGGCGTTGCAGGAGTTCAGCACGGTGATCGAGGCGAACCCGAGCACCGGGCACAGCAGCACGAACGTGAGGTACGTCGGCACCACGCCGGCGACGATCTCCGCCGCCCCGAACGCGACCGCCGCGCCGAGCAGAAGCCGCAGCCGCACCCGGGTGCGGCCGGCTGCGACCAGTGCCCCGGCCAGCGACCCGATGGCGAGCACGGAGCCGAGGACGCCGTACTCGGTGGCGCCCTTGCCGAAGACCTCGGTGGCCATCAGCGCGGAGGTGATCTGGAAGTTCATCCCGAAGGTGCCCACGAAGAACGCCACGACCAGGATCAGCATCATCTTGGGCTGGGTGCGCACGTAGGCGACGCCGGCACGCAGCATGCCCGGCTCGCGGGCGACGGGGCGCGGCGAGTGCAGCGCCTCCGGGTCCATCCGGCGCAGCTGGTAGATCACCGCGACGTAGGAGACCGCGTTGATCAGGATCACCCATCCCGTCGCCTGCATCCCTCCCCCACCGAGGCCGATGAGCAGGCCCGCGATGCCGGGGCCGACCAGGCGTGCGGCGTTGAACACGGCGGAGTTGAGGCTGACCGCGTTGGTGACGTCCTCGGAGCCCACCATCTCCGAGACGAACGCCTGGCGGGCCGGGGCGTCGAAGGCCGAGCCGATGCCGAAGACAAACGCGATCAGGTAGACGTGCCAGGTCTGCGCGACGCCCAGCGCGGCGATCACACCCAGGGCGAGGGCGGACAACGCCATCACGGTCTGGGTGATCTGCAGCAGCCGGCGCTTGGACATGCGGTCCGCGACGACGCCGGCGTACGGCGAGAGCAGCAGCACGGGCAGGAACTGCAGGCCGGTGGTGAGGCCCAGGGCGGCGCCGCCGTTGCCGGGGATGGTCAGGACCAGCCAGTCCTGGGCGACGCGCTGCATCCAGGTGCCCACGTTGGAGACCAGGCTGCCGGCGAGGTAGAGCCGGTAGTTGTGGTGGGACAGGGACCGGAATCGGGGGCTCGTGGTGACGCTCCTTCGGCAGGGTGGCGGACAAGTCTGGAGACCGGCGCGATGCCGGCTGGTGCCGGGGCGCGGCGCCGGGAGTGTTTCTGGGGGTGTTCTGGGGGTTTCGGGCGCCTGGCTCAGGCGTGGTCGTCGGGCTGGTCCGAGTCGGCGATCCGCTGCAGGATCGGCGCGGCCCGGCGCAGCACGTCGCGGTCCTCGGCGCTGAGCTCGGCGAGCCGGCGCGAGAGCCAGCGGTCCCGACGGACACGGTCGGCCTCGATCAGCGTCTTCCCTGCGTCGGTGAGCCGCACCACGACCTGCCGCCCGTCAGTGGGATGGGCGAGCCGCTCCACGAGCCCGGCCTCCGCAAGGGTCGTGACGGTGCGCGTCATGCTGGGCGGGCGGACCTGCTCGCGCGCGGCGAGCGCGCCGACGGTGAGGTCGCCGAACCGGTTCAGACCGAACAGCACGGCCATCGCCGACAGGCTCAGGTCGTTGTCCGGGTGGCGCTCACGCACCAGCCTGCGCCGCAGCCGCATCACCCCGAAGCGGAGCTCGGAGGCGAGGCCCACGTTCGAGCGGACGGAGGCCGCGGCGGTAGGCATGTCCTTAGTCTAGGTCATTACCTTGGGTAAACAAATTCGGTCCGCAGGTCGGCGTCGTGATGCTCGCCGCACCCCGGCGTAACATCGTCCCCGTGGATCTCCGCGACGACCAACCGACCCAGCACGAGATCGGCAACCGGACCTTCCTGATCGCTCCCGTCGAGCCGCTCGACGTCGACGGGGTGCGCACCGTGCAGGTCGGCACCGTGCTGTTCGTGGTCGCGTTCCTCGCGCTGCTGCCGTTCTGGGGTCGCCTCGAGGAGGCGCAGAACACCTGGCTGCTGTGGATGTGCCTCACCGGCGCCGGGCTGGGGCTGATCGGCTCGGCCTACTGCAAGCGCCGCCGCATCGTGCGCACCGAGCTGGAGTCCGGCGACGGCACCGATGCCTGAGCTGCCGCCGACCCGCTGGGCGCTCGAGGGCGCCCGGACCTCCGGCTACGGCACCCGCTTCGCCGAGCTGATCGAGCGCGGCGAGGACGTCGACGGCGAGGCCCGGCTCGCCGATGCGATGGTGCCGCGAGGCGCCAGGATCCTCGACGCCGGCTCCGGCATGGGACGCGTCGGCGCCTACCTGCTCGCTCGCGGGCACCGGGTCCTGGCCGCCGAGCCGGACCCCGTGCTGGTGGCCCAGTCACGACGCACCTACCCCGACCTGCGGGTCGTGCCCGCCGAGATCCTCGCCCTGGACGCCGCCACGCTGCGTGCTGCCGGCGGACCGGACGAGCTGGACCTCGTGGTCTGCGTCGGCAACGTGCTCCCCTTCGTCGCCGAGGGCACCGAGGCCGACGTGCTGCGCCGGCTCGGCGAGCTGCTCGCCCCCGGCGGACGGATCCTCGTCGGCTTCCACCTCACCGGTGGCCCGGCCTCCGCCCGGTCCTACTCCCCTGCCGAGTTCCTCGCCGACGTGGCCGCCGCGGGACTCCTCGTGCAGCACCGGTTCGGCGGCTACGACCTGCGCCCCGTGGACGACCAGTACGCCGTGTGGGTGCTCGCCCGCGCCTGATCGTCGCCGAATCACCCCTTGTGGTCGCGCGAGTCACCTGTTCTGGCGGCGCGAATCACGCGTGGTGGTCGTGCGAGACACCCGTCGTGGCGTCGTACGACGGGAGGTGACGAGTCGGCGAACGAAAACTCACGACTCGGCAGACGGGAACTCACGACTCGCGGGACGGGAGCTCACGACTCGGGGGACGGGAGCTCACGACTCGGGGCCGGAGGGGGTTAGAAGGGCTCCAGGTCGTCGGTGCCGATGGTGTCTACGACGGGCGGGGCCGGCGGGACGGGCTGCTGTCGCTTGGTCAGCCGCACCTCGGAGTGGGCGCCGCAGCCGTGCTGGAGGGCGACGACCCGGCCGTCGTCGTTGGCGTCGCCGTTGGCGCACACGCCGAACATCTGCGACAGCGGCCCGGCCAGGCGGACCAGGAAGCCGCAGGAGTAGCACTGGTCGGGGGCGGACTTGGCGATGGCGGCATCGGGGCCGGCGTCGCCGTCGTACCAGCGCTCGGCGGCCAGGTCGCGGCCCTCGGGCGACAGCGTGCGGACCCGGCCGAGGCCGAGGTCCTTGGCGACGGCGCGGACCTGCGCCTTGTCCGGCTCGTCGACCTGCGGGTCGGTGTCGGCGTCGCCGAAGGAGTACGTCGGCACCAGGCGCGGGTCGTCGTCCTCGACCGGCAGCAGGTCGCCGGGCGACATGTCGCCGGGCTGGAGGCGGTCGCGGTAGGGCACCCACGGCGGCGCGACGATCGCGTCGTCACCGGGCAGCAGCACCACCTCGACGACGGTGACCTTCCGCTGCCGCGAGGCGCGGGTCAGGGTGACCGCCCAGTGCCAGCCCTGGTAGCCCTTGCGGCGGCACTCGAAGAGGTGGGTGACGACCCTCAGCCCGTCGACCTGGTGGCCGAGGTGGGCGCCGACGTCGCTGGCATCGATCTCGTCGAGCAGCGCGGCGCGCGCCACATCGACCGCGGCGGCGGTGACGGCGTCGGTCAGCTTGCGCTCCAGGATGGACACGGGCACAGCATCCACCATCACCGCGACCGGAGTCACGTCGGGGCGCTTCCGGGTGCAGGGTGAGTCGCGGACCCCCGGTTCGGGCCGGGCAGGCAAGATAGGCGCGTGACCGCGCCCGGACCGGACCCCCGCACGTCGGGCGGCTCGCGCGAGCAGGGCACGGGCCCGACGTACCCGCCTCCCCCGCCGGGCTCGACGGGCGTCGACCAGCCGCCCCCGGGCGGCCACCCGACCGGCCCCGGCAACCCCGGCGGCCCCGGCGCCCCTGAGCCCGCGGCCCGACGGGTGGGCCGCGGCCTGGGCACCAGCGCCCGGGCGACGGCACGCGGGCTGCGCGGCGCCGCACGGGTCACCGGCCGGGCGAGCCGCGCCTCCATCCGCCAGGCCCGCAAGGCCGCTGGCGCCCAAGGCGCCGAGCGGTCCGGGCTGAACCGGCTGATCGAGCTGCACTCGTGCAGCGCCGCCGGCGACGCCGCGGTGACGATCGCGCTGGCCGGCACCATCTTCTTCGCCGGCGCCACCAGCGGCGCACGAGAGCAGGTGGCGCTGTTCCTGGCGCTGACGATGCTGCCGTTCGCGATCGTGGCACCGCTGATCGGCCCGTTCCTGGACCGGTTCAGCCACGGTCGCCGATGGGCGATCGGGGCGACCTTCGCGATCCGGGGCTTCCTGTGCTGGGTGCTGGCGGGGGCCATCGCCACCGACTCGATCTGGTTCTACCCCGCCGCCCTGGGCGTCCTCGTCTCCTCCAAGGCGTACGGCGTGACCCGGGCGGCCGCGGTGCCGCGGCTGGTCCCGCAGGAGATCACCCTGGTCAAGGCCAACGGACGGGTCTCGCTCGCCGGCGTCGTCGGCGCCTCGGTCTCGGCGCCGCTGGCCGGCGCGGCGGCGTACTTCGGACCGGAGTGGACGCTGCGCTACGCCTTCGTCGTCTTCGCGCTCGGCACGATCGCGGCGATCCTGCTGCCGGCCAAGGTGGACTCGACCCAGGGCGAGGTCGAGGTCGGCGCGGACCCCTCGGGGCGCCGCCGTCCCACCGGCAACCCGCCGCGGGTTGCGTTCGCGCTGCGGGTGAACTGCGGTCCGCGGTTCCTGTCGGGCTTCTTGACCATGTACATGGCGTTCCTGCTGCAGGCCGAGCCGATCAAGGGGTGGGAGGACAAGACCACGCTGCTGATCGGTGTGGTCGTGGGCGCCGCCGGCCTGGGCAACACGATCGGCATCGTGCTGGCGTCCCTGGCCCGCAAGCTCAGTCCGTCGGTGACGGTGGTGGTGGCGTTGCTGGCCGACATCGCGATCGTGGTGGTCGCCGCGCTCTTCTACAGCCTGCTCGCACTCGCCGCGCTCGGGCTGACGGCCGGGCTGATGCAGTACCTGGCGAAGGTGTCGCTCGACTCGACCATCCAGACCGACGTGCCGACCCGCTCGCACGCCAGCGCCTTCGCCCGCGGCGACACGACCCTGCAGCTGGCCTGGGTGGTCGGCGGGTTCGTGGGCATCGCGATGCCCTGGATCCCGCAGCTCGGCCTCGGCCTCGCCGCGGCGGTCCTCGCCGGCTGGGCGGTGCTGGTGCTGGGCACCGGAAGGCCCGGTCAGGTGGCACGCAAGAAGCTCACCGCGGCCGCCGGCTGATCCGGCCGGGCAGGCTGACTCGACCGGGTCGACCGGATCGGGTCAGAGCTCGAGCTCGTCGGCCAGCGCCCGCAGCAGCTTGGCCACCGGCTGCGCCGTACGACGGTCCGGGTGACGGCCGTGCCGGTAGGCCTCGCCGACCCCGTCGAGCACCCGGATCAGGTCCTCCACGATCGGCACCATGTGCTCGGGCGACTTGCGGCGCGCCTGCTGCTGGTTGCGCGAGACCGAGGCGGGGGCGTCGATGAGCTTGACCTGCAGCGCCTGGTCGCCGCGGCGGCCCTGCGCGATGCCGAACTCCACCCGCGTGCCGGCCTTGAGCGTGGTGACCCCCTCGGGCAACGCGTCGGAGCGCACGTAGACGTCCGGCCCGTCGGGCTGGGAGAGGAAGCCGAAGCCCTTCTCCGCGTCGTACCACTTCACCTTGCCAGTCGGCACGGGCTCGACCTTCCTTGCTTGATCACCGTTCTCGCGAGCCCGGCGGACACGCGCGCTCATCGTAGTGGCTCAGACCACGCCGACGTTCAGTCGTCGCGCTCCACCCGCATCGTCCGGTCACCGAACCGCACCACGTCGCCGGGCAGCAGGGTGCTCGGCCGGCCCGGTGTGAGCTGCTTGGCGGCGTCGCCACGGGTGACGAACGAGCCGTTGGTGGAGCCGCGGTCCATCACCACCAGGGCGCCGTCGGGGGCGACCTGGAACTGGGCGTGCGTCTTGGACAGCGACATGTCGGCCGAGCGCAGCGGTACGACGTGGCGGACGGGTTCGCCGGGCCGAGCCTCCGGGCGGCGGCCGACCAGGGCGAGGCCCTCGACGACGAACACCTCGCCGGTGTCGAAGGTGACCCGCCAGCGCGGTGCCGCCGTGGCCTCGACGGCACCGGACGCAGCACCGGACGCCGCGGCACCGGACACCGCGGCACCGCCGCTGTGGGCGCCGCGCACCTGGGTCTGCTCGACCGGCATCCGGGGCGCCTGGCCGGGGCCGGCAGCACCGGCGCTGCCGGCCGCGGGGCTGGCCGGGATGGGCCGGGCGGGGGCCGCCGGGCGCGCGGCGGGACGGGCGGGCGGGGACGCAGGCATCGGCGCCGGGGCCCGCGGCGCGGGCGGGACCGCCGGCGGCGTCGGCGCCACCGGAGCAGCCGGGGTCGGCGGGGTCACCGGTTTCGGAGCGACGGGGGACGCGACCGGTGGCGGCGCGACGCCGGCGGCAGGCCTGGCGGCGGACGGCACGGGGACGGGCGGCACCGTGACCGGCGGGACGGCGGCGAGGGCCGGGGCGACGGAGGGGGCGGACCGGCCCGCGGACGTCGCCTCGACGGGCTCCGGCGCGGCCACCGGCACCAGACGCATCGCGGTCAGGTTGACGATCTGCTGCGGACGCTCGCCGGCCTCCTCCTCGACGACCGGCACCGGCCGGACGTCGACGACCACGGCCTCACCGAACCGGTCGTGCAGACCGCGGCGCTGGCGGCCGGGGTCCGCGGCGGCCGTCCAGGCGAGCGTGGCCAGCCCGAGCCCGACGGTGGGCAGCCCGGCGAGCCCGAGGACGCACCCGCGTCCCAGCGCCGCGAGCACCCCGATCGGGCGGCCGGTGGTGCGTCGTACGACGCGCAGGCCGACGAGCGCCTTGCCGGGGGTGAGCCCGGTGGTGCCGACGAGGACCGCGAGCAGGGCGCCCAGCAGGACCGTGGTGCCCGCGAACGTGAGCAGGGCGACCCACACCCGGTCGTCGAGCATGGCCCAGACCAGATACGCCACGCCCGCAGCGATCCCCCAGCCCAGGGCGCGGTCGACGAGGAACGCGGTGAAGCGCCGGTCGAGCTCGGCCGAGGGGAAGGTGACCGGGTCGGCAGGCGCCGCACCCGGCGAGGGGGTCGGGGACATGGCTGGCGGCATGGCTGGCTCCACAGGGCTCCGGCCGGTCAGGGCCGCAGGACCTGGATGGTGATCCCGTCGCCCAGGTTGATGATGGCGCCGGGGATCAGCTGGACGGCGATGCCCGGCTTGAGGTCCTCGGGGCCGAGGCCGGGCTGCACCAGCACGGTGCCGTTGGTGGAGCCCATGTCGGTGACCACGGCGCTGCCGTGGTCGGCACCCGTGCCGGGGCGGACCTCCACGTGGGTGGAGGAGATCTCGTGCAGCCGGCTCGGCACGGTGACCAGCAGCGGCTGCTCGGTGGAGGTGAACCGGCGTGCCTCGGGCGCCCGGCCGATCAGCACGGCACGGTCGACCACGATCGACTGCCCGTCGGAGATCATCAGCTTCGCGACCGGCGGCGTCACCGCCGGCGCGGGGGGCTGTCCGGGGATGCCGGGCGGCTCGGGCGGAGCCGGCTTCTCACCGGCGCCGGCGATCGTCAGGCCGTCGTGGTCGCCGGCCAGCGAGGACGGCGCCGGCGGCGCGCCCGGCGGCACGGTGCCGGCCGGCTCCCAGGAGCCCACCGGCAGCGGCGGCGGAGGTACGTCGGCGCCGGGGCGCGAGGGCGGAGACGGCGGAGACGGCGGAGACGGCGGGGACGGCGGGGAGGGCGGGAAGGGCGGCGGCGGGACCCAGCCGGGCGGGGTCACCTCGGTGGCCGCCCCCGGGTACGACGGCGGCGGCACCGCCGGCGTGTCCGGCTCGGCGAGCGGCGAGGGCCCGGCCGAGGGCGGGGGCGCGGTGTCCTCCTCGATCGGCGACGAGGCCGACCACGGCGTGGCCCAGCCCTCGGGGTCGGCCGCGGGCTCCGGCTGCCCGGCAGGCTCGTCGACGGACTCGACGAGGGGCTCGTCGATGATCTCCAGCACCTCGGTCGCGGCGTCGTCGGCGTCGGCGGGGTCGGTGCCCTCAGCCTCAGCGGACGCGAGCTCGGGCTCGACGGCGTCGACCTCGGCGGCGTCGACCTCGGCGGCGGGGCCGGGCAGCGGGTCGAGGAGCGGATCGAAGGGCGGGGTCCCCATCCCACCGACGATCGGGTCGGTGAGCGGGTCCTCGGCGACCGGCGCGGCCACGACACCCGCCGCCTCTGCGTCCGAGTCGTCCGGGGCGTCCGAGTCGTCCGGCGCCTGCGCCGCGGCAGGCACGTCGGTCGCCACGGCTCCCCCGACCGACGGCACACCGGCGGCGGACTCTTCCGAGTCTTCCGAGACCGTGGATCCGGCCGAGGCGGCCGGGGCGGGCAGCACCGCCGGATGGTCCACCCGACCCACGCGCACGAGGCCACCGATGATGGGCAGGTCGACGGCGCCGGTGCCGGTCTCGTCGGTGTCCGGCAAGGAGACGCTCAGCTGGTCGACGCGCTCCACCGTCCGCTCCACCCAGGTGTGGCTCGCGGATCCGTCGAGGGCCACGTCCTCGTCACCGACGCGCAGCCGCGCCTCGACGCCCCGGCCGCGCAGCAGGATCCGGGTCGGGCCGTCGTCGGTGCTGATCAGCACGAAGCCGGGGAGCCGGCTGAGGCCGGAGGCGAGCAGCCCGTCGAGGACCTCGTCGAAGCCGGCGCCGCCGTCGACCAACGACCACAGCGTGACGACCTGCTCCTTCTGCGACGCCGGCAGCAGCACCGTGGCCCGCTCGCCGAACACGGCGAACCACGCGCCGCTGCGGTAGGACCATGCGCCGGCGTCGCCGGCTGCGTTCTCCCTCATGGCAGCGCTCCCAACTTCTGCTCCAGACTCACCCGCTGCGCTTCGGAGTCGTACGAATCCGTGTGCGCCAATCCCACCACATCGACGACGACGGCAGTCGCGTTGTCACGTCCGCCCGCCTCCACCGCGGCCGCGACCACCTGCTCGGCCGCGTCGCGCGGGTCCTCGTGCCGGGCGAGCAGCGCGCGGATCTGCTCGTCGCTCAGCATCCCGCTGACCCCGTCGGAGCACAGCAGCAGCCGCTCGGCCGCGGCCAGCGGCAGCAGGAAGTAGTCGGCCTCGCCGCTGACCCCGCCGGGCAGGGAGGAGCCGCCGAGCGCGCGGGTGATCACGTTGCGGCTGGGGTGCACCGCAGCCGCCGCCTCGCTGATCTCGCCGGCGTCGAGCATCTCCTGCACCACGCTGTGGTCGACGCTGACCTGCTCCAGCACGCCGTCGGTGAACCGGTAGATGCGGGAGTCCCCCACGCTGGCGAGCAGCCACCGCGGCCCGTCGTCGGAGTCCACGAGCAACGCGACGACGGCGGTGGTGCCGGCGGAGAACGACGAGGAGGCGCCGTTGGCGCGCTGCTCAGCGTCGAACCGGCCGATCCGCTCCTGCACCTCGCGCAGCGTGGCGGCCACCGTGGCGGCGCCGACCTTGGCGTCGTACTCGGTGACGCAGAGCCGGGAGAACTCCTCCACCACGATCCGGCTGGCGACGTCGCCGGCGTCGTGGCCGCCCATCCCGTCCGCGACGACGAAGACCGGCGGAGCGCTCAGGTAGGCGTCCTCGTTGGCGGTGCGCACCCGGCCGATGTCGGTCGCGGCTCCGTGGTGCAGCTCGACCTGCCTGACGCCGCTCATGCGCCCGCGCCCCGGATCGGTAGGTTGACCGGCGTGGGAGGCGCAGTGGACGGACACCGGTCGTTGGCCGACCAGCTGCGGTCGTGGTCCGACGAACGCCTCCAGTTCCTGCTCGGGGCTCGTCCCGACCTTGCCACCCCTGCCCCTCACGACTTCAGTCAGCTGGCCTCGCGCGCCGGGGTGAGGAACTCGATCGCACGCGCTCTCGACGGCCTCACCCGGGGCGAGCTTTCGGTCCTTGATGCCCTCGTCGTCGCCGGTCAAACCACCTCCGACGAACTCGTCTCGATCGTGCACGCCGACCCGGACTTCACCCGTGCGGCGTTGGAGCGATTGGCGGACCTGGCGCTGGTCTGGTCCTCCCCGGAGGGGCTGCGCCCGCTCAGCGGTGTCGCGGATTGCCTGACCGGCCCCGAGGGTGGGGCCAGCGGCCTTCGCCCGCGGTCCGCGCAGCGCCGCGCGGTCGCCGAGGTGGCTCGGCTCGTCGAGACGCTGCCGCGCCCAGCGCGAGCGCTGCTGGAGCACGTCGTCGCGGAGGGCTCCACCGCCAAGACCGGCGCCACCCGGCTCGGGGTGCGCCCCGAGGACGCCGAGACGCCGGCCGAGCTGCTGGTGGCGCACCGGCTGCTGATGCCCGGCGGCTCCCTGCTGCCCGGGCTGTTCGTGGTGCCCGGCGAGGTCGGCCTCGCGCTGCGCGGCGGGCGGACCACGACGGAGCGGATCGACGTGCCGCCGCGGATCGCGAGCGAGGAGCGCAGCGAGCGGATGGCCACCGGCGCCGCGGTGGGCGCCGCCACCGAGGCGGTACGACGTACCGAGACCCTGCTCGAGTGGTGGGGCCACCGGCCCGCGGCCGCGCTGCGCACCACCGGCCTGGGGGTGCGCGAGCTGCGGGCGGCCGCCGCGCACCTGCAGCTCGCCGAGACCGAGGTCGCGCTGCTCGTGGAGGTCGCCGCCGAGGCGGGGCTGCTCGGCAGCCGGGCCGACGCCGACGGCAACCCGGTGTGGGTGCCGACGAGCGGCTTCGACACGTGGCGCGAGCTGCCCCCCGCGCAGCAGTGGTCCACGCTGGCCGGCGCCTGGCTGCGCAGCACCCGGGTGCCGTCGTTGGTCGGCTCGCGCGGGGCGGACGGCAAGACGTGGAACGCGCTGAGCCCGGAGCTGAGCGCGCCCGGCATGCCCGAGGCGAAGGCGATGGTGCTCGACGCCCTCGCCTCGCTGCCGCCCGGGCACGGGCTGGCGAGCGGCACCGGGCTGCCCAGCCTGGTGGCGCACCTGACCTGGCTGCGCCCGCGGCGCCCGCGCACCCGGCCCGACCTGTTGGCGTGGGCGGTCGCCGAGGCCGCGGCGCTGGGGGTGAGCGGGGTGGACGTGCTGGCGCCGTACGGCCGGGCGCTGGCGGCGGGTGAGGACCCGGTGCCGGTGCTGGCCGCGTTGCTGCCGCCGCCGGTGGACCACGTCTTGATCCAGGCCGACCTGACCGCCGTCGCGCCGGGGCCGCTGGAGCCCGGGCTGGCCCGCCAGCTGCACCAGGTCGCCGACGTGGAGTCCCACGGTGCGGCGACCGTCTTCCGGTTCACCCCGGACTCGGTACGCCGCGCCTTCGACGCGGGCTGGACCGCAGCCGAGCTGCACGCCTTCCTGCTCGCCTCCTCCCGCACGCCGGTGCCGCAGCCGCTGAGCTACCTCGTCGACGACGTGGCCCGCAGCTTCGGCCGGCTGCGGGTGGGCGTCGCCTCGGCGTTCATCCGCTCCGAGGACGCCTCGGCCCTGACCGAGCTGCTGGGACACCCCCGGGCCGCCGGTCTGGGCCTGCAGCTGCTGGCGCCGACCGTGCTGGTGGCGACGGTCCCCATCGACGTGCTGCTGCCCCGGCTGCGCGACCTCGGCTTGGCGCCCGTGCTGGAGGGCCCCGACGGCGTGGTGCGGGTGGGCGCGGCCGAGCCGCTGCGCGCCCGGGCGCCCCGCACCCGCGACTCCGCCGACCCCGCCCGGGCCGCGGCCCGCACCGCGGCGCAGGTGGTCTCCGCGGTGCACGCGCTGCGTGAGGGTGACGCGGAGGCACAGCAGCGGCCGGCGTCGGCGAGCGCAGCGGGCGGTGGCGTGCTGTCCGCGCTGCGCGACGCCATCGAGCGGCGCGGTGACGTGCTCATCGGCTTCACCGACCACCAGGGCGTGCTGCACGAGCGCGCCGTACGACCGCTGGTGGTCGAGGGCGGCCGACTGACCGCCTGGGACCGCGACGCCGCCGAGGACGACCCGGACGCCCGCCGCAGCTATGCGGTGCACCGGATCAGCCGGGTGGTCCCGCTCGGCGACTGAGCCGAGCCCGGCCGGGCGGGCCGGCTCGCCCGCGCCAGGTTCCGACGGCTCCGCCCGTAGACTCGTGCGGTGAGCGAGGGACCTTTGATCGTGCAGTCCGACAAGTCGCTGCTGCTCGAGGTGGACCACCCCCAAGCCGGTGAGTGCCGCAAGGCCATCGCCCCGTTCGCCGAGCTGGAGCGCTCACCGGAGCACATCCACACCTACCGGCTCACGCCGCTAGGGCTGTGGAACGCCCGGGCCGCCGGGCACGACGCCGAGCAGGTCGTGGACACCCTCCTCGCCTACTCCCGCTACCCGGTGCCGCACGCGCTGCTGGTCGACGTCGCCGAGACCATGGCGCGCTACGGCCGGCTGCGGCTGGAGAAGCACCCCACCCACGGCCTGGTGCTGTCCTCCACCGACCGCCCGGTGCTGGAGGAGGTGCTGCGCGCCAAGAAGATCTCCGGCATGCTCGGCGCCCGCGTCGACGAGGACACCGTCGTGGTGCACCCCTCCGAGCGCGGCAACCTGAAGCAGGCGCTGCTCAAGCTGGGCTGGCCCGCGGAGGACTACGCCGGGTACGTCGACGGCGAGGCGCACGCGATCGAGCTGGCGACCGACGGCTGGGTGCTGCGCGACTACCAGCGGGAGGCGGCCGAGTCGTTCTGGCACGGCGGCTCCGGGGTCGTGGTGCTGCCGTGCGGGGCGGGCAAGACCATCGTCGGCGCCGCCGCGATGGCGCACGCCCAGGCCACCACGCTGATCCTGGTCACCAACACCGTCAGCGCCCGGCAGTGGAAGGACGAGCTGGTCCGGCGTACCTCGCTGACCGAGGACGAGATCGGGGAGTACTCCGGCACCGTCAAGGAGATCCGCCCCGTCACCATCGCGACGTATCAGGTGATCACGACCAAGCGGAAGGGCGTCTACCCGCACCTGGAGCTCTTCGACGCCCGCGACTGGGGCCTCATCGTCTACGACGAGGTGCACCTGCTGCCGGCGCCGATCTTCCGGATGACCGCCGACCTGCAGGCGCGGCGCCGGATCGGCCTGACCGCGACCCTGGTCCGCGAGGACGGCCGCGAGGGCGACGTGTTCTCCCTGATCGGCCCCAAGCGGTACGACGCCCCGTGGAAGGACATCGAGGCGCAGGGCTGGATCGCGCCCGCGGACTGCATCGAGGTCCGGGTCTCGCTGCCGGAGACCTCGCGGATGGTCTACGCCACCGCGGAGTCCGAGGAGCGCTACCGCCTCGCCGCCTGCACCCCGGAGAAGACCCGGGTGGTGCGCGACCTGGTGGCGCGCCACCCCGACCAGCCGACGCTGGTCATCGGGCAGTACCTGGAGCAGCTCGACGAGCTCGCCGAGGCCCTCGACGCGCCGGTGATCACCGGGCAGACGCCGGTCAAGGAGCGCCAGCGGCTCTTCGACGCCTTCCGGTCCGGGGAGGTGGGGCTGCTGGTGGTCTCCAAGGTCGCCAACTTCTCCATCGACCTGCCCTCGGCGGAGGTCGCGATCCAGGTCTCCGGCTCCTTCGGCTCCCGCCAGGAGGAGGCCCAGCGGCTCGGACGGCTGCTGCGACCGGGCGAGCCCGGGCCGGACGGGGAGCGCAAGGTGGCGCACTTCTACACGATCGTCGCCCGCGACACCGTGGACGCAGAGTTCGCCCAGAACCGGCAGCGCTTCCTCGCCGAGCAGGGGTACGCCTACCGGATCGTCGACGCCGAGGACATCACCGCCTGAGCGCGCCGGGGCGCGGTGATCCATCCGGCCGACGGTCGGCACTGGACGGGTTCTGTGAGGTTGCCGCGGAGACAGGACGGTTGTCCGTGGATTCGGTTAGCCTCGCTCTCAGGCGAGGGGAACGGGGCCTGACACCACAACTGATCGGGGAGCGTCGTGAGCCAGCCGGAGTCCCACGGCGTGCCACCCTCCGCGCACACCCCCGCCTACGAGACCGCCGACCTCACCACCTGTGACACCGAGCCGATCCACATCCCCGGGGCGATCCAGCCGCACGGCTGCCTGCTCGCCGTGGACCGGAGCAGCGGCGTCGTGGTGACCGCGTCGGAGAACCTGGGCGCGATGCTCGGCGTCAGCGCACCCGACGCCCTGGGCCTCGACCTGCCGGCGCTGCTCGGCGCCGACCTCGCCACCCGCGCCGAGACGCACGCGCTGGCCGACCGGCACGAGCCGCTCACCGCCGTCCTGCCCGTGTCGGCCGCCGACCCCGACGGCGTCGGCGGGCTGCGCGGTCGCGAGGTCGACGTCGCGGTGCACACCTCCGGCGACCGGATCGTGGTCGAGCTGGAGCCGCTCGCCGAGCGCGAGGGCCTGACCTACTCCTCCGCGCGCGCCGCGATGGCCCGTCTCGTCGCCGCGGGCACGGTCGCCGAGCTGGCCGACCAGCTGGCCCAGGAGGTGCGGCTGGTGTCCGGCTTCGACCGGGTCATGGTCTACCGCTTCGACGCGGACTGGAACGGCGAGGTCATCGCCGAGGACCGCCGTGAGGACCTCAACCCGTTCCTCGGGCTGCACTACCCGGCCACGGACATCCCGGCGCAGGCACGGCGGCTCTACACCACCAATTGGCTGCGGCTGATCGCCGACATCGGCTACGTGCCGGTGCCGCTGCACCCGGTGCTCGACCCGACCACCGGTCGGCCGCTGGACCTGTCCGCCTCGACGCTGCGCAGCGTCTCCCCCATCCACATCGAGTACCTCTCGCACATGGGCGTCAGCGCGTCCATGTCCGTCTCGCTGGTCGTGGACGGCAAGCTGTGGGGCCTCATCGCCTGCCACCACTACTCCGGCCCGCACCGTCCCGGTCACGAGGCTCGCGCCGCCGCGGAGTACCTGGGCCAGATCTCCTCGCAGATGATGGCCGAGCGGGAGCGCAACGACGAGCGCGAGCGTGCGCTGGCCGGCCAGGAGGTGCTGGCCAAGGTGACCGCCGCGCTTCTCGGCGCCGGAGACCGGCTGCTCGACGTACTCGTCGAGGAGCCCGCGGTGCGCGAGCTGGTGGGCGCGCACGGCATCGCGCTGTGCTTCAACGACCGGCTGACCTCCGGCGGCAGGGTCCCGCCGGAGGACGTGTGCCGGCGGGTGGCCAAGCTGCTGCGCCGCATCGACGGCGAGGCCGCCTCCCACGACAACCTCGCCGGCCTGGACCCCGACCTGGCCGAGCACTCCCACGTCGCCGCCGGCGCCCTGGTCGTGGGCACCGCGGAGGACCGCTGGCTCGCCTGGTTCCGACCGGAGCAGGAGCAGGAGGTCAACTGGGGCGGCGATCCCAGCAACGCCAAGCTCTACTCAACCGAGGGCCCCGAGATCCGGCTCTCGCCGCGCAAGTCCTTCGACAAGTGGCGCGAGGTCGTCCGCGGGCACTCCCTGCCGTGGTCCAACGCCGACCTGGGCCTCGCGAACTCGCTGCGCACCCAGTCCTCGACCCTGCTGCTGCACCGCGCCCGGGAGCAGATCGTGGTCGCGGAGTCGTTGCAGCGCAGCATCGTCACCGACCTCGTCACCGACCACCGCGGTCTCGAGGTGGCGGCCACCTACCTGCCGGCCAGCGAGTACCAGCTCGGCGGCGACTGGTGGGACACCCTCGACCTGCCCGACGACCGGGTCGCGTTCGTGATCGGCGACGTCGCCGGGCACGGTGTCGCCGCGGTGGCCGCCATGACGCAGGTCCGCACCGCGCTGCGCGCCCACCTCTTCGCCGGCACCCCGGCCGCCGAGAGCCTCGACCTGCTGGACCGGATGATGGCCCGGCTGATGGGCGACCAGGTCGCCTCCGCCATCGTCGCCGTCATCGACCCCGTCGGCGGCACGCTGGAGCTGGTCAACGCCGGCCACCCGCCCCCGGTCCTGTACGGCGACGGGCCGGCGAGGGTGCTGCGGACCGCCCACCGCCCGCTGCTCGGCGTGGGCACCGGCGGCGCGGAGGCGTCGGTCAGCGACCTCCCCGTGGGCGCGACACTGCTGCTGTTCACCGACGGGCTGATCGAGCGGCGCGGCCGTGACCTGGCCGAGAGCATCGAGGAGCTGCGGCTCTCCGGTGAGCCGGGCCCGGAGCCCGGGCAGACCGAACCGTGGTCGACGGCGCTGGTCGACGCCGTACCGGGCGACCGGGACGACGACACCACCGTGCTCGCCATCCGCCGCATGCCGCGCTGAGTCGATTCGGCGAGAGCGCCGATCGCCTCCTCCCCGCTCAGGACTCCGCGGTCTCCGCGAACTGCTCGTGGTTGCGGATCACCTCGGCGATGATCACGTTCAGGATCTTCTCCGCGAAGTGCGGGTCGAGCCCGGAGCTCTCCGAGAGCGACCGCAGCCGCTCGATCTGGACCGCCTCACGGGCGGGGTCGGCCGGCGGCATGCCGGCGCGCGCCTTGAGCTTGCCGACCTGCTCGGTGCACTTGAACCGCTCGGCGAGCAGGTGCACGAGGGCCGCGTCGAGGTTGTCGATGCTGCTGCGCAGCCGGAGGAGCTCGGCCCGGGCGTCTTCTGCACTCACGTCGCCCATCCTGCCGTACCCGTGGGCCCGGGCCGGTCCTGCCCCGGCTCGGTCCGCTCCGCTTCCCAAGCGAATTCGTCGAGAATCCTCGAAATCTCGACGAATTCTCTTGGGAAGCGGAGCGTCGTAGCAGGTCGGAAACCAGGTGTGCCACCGGTTTCGGGGTACCTAGCCTCCTCCCCGCCGGCCACCGCAGGGGTGGCGGTACGAGCAGAGAGGCCAGGACGCAGGAGACCACCATGGAGACCATCACCCCGAAGCTGCTGAGCTGGGCTTCGATCCTCGACCAGGGCACCCGCGAGCAGGCGGTGACGACGGCGTCGATGCCGTTCATCCACCCGCACGTGGCACTGATGCCCGACGCCCACCTCGGGCTGGGAGCGACGGTGGGCTCGGTCATCCCGACCCTCGGCGCGATCATCCCGGCCGCGGTCGGCGTCGACATCGGCTGCGGCATGATCGCGGTCCGCACCCAGCTCGTCGCCGACGAGCTGCCCCGCGACCGGCGCCCGCTGCGTGAGGCCATCGAGCGGGCCGTCCCGCTCTCGGCAGGCGCCGCGAACCGCACGGTCAGCCGGGAGCACACCCAGCGCAGGCTCGACGAGCTGACCCGCGAGGCGCAGGAGGCCGGCTTCGACCCCGGTCGCTACGCGAAGCGCTGGGAGCTGCAGCTGGGCACGCTGGGGTCGGGCAACCACTTCATCGAGGTCACCGTGGACGAGGCCCAGCGGGTCTGGCTGTTCCTGCACTCCGGCTCGCGCGGCGTGGGCAACAAGATCGCCCAGCACCACATCGCCGTCGCCCGGCGCGGCTGCGAGGCCCGCGGGGTCGACCTGCCGCACCGCGACCTGGCGTACCTGAGCGAGGGCACTGACGAGTTCGACGCCTACATCACCCAGATGCGCTGGGCGCAGCACTACGCGCTGCTCAACCGCGAGGAGATGATGGACCGGGTGGTGCGGCAGTTCGCCGAGTGGGTCGCAGGCGCACCCGGCTCCACGGTGGCCGGCGTCGCCGACGTCCAGCGGACCGAGGAGATCAACTGCCACCACAACTACACCGAGCCCGAGCACCACTACGGCCGCGACGTGTGGCTCTCCCGCAAGGGCGCGATCAACGCCGAGCACGGCCGGATGGGCCTCATCCCGGGGTCGATGGGCACGGCGTCGTACGTCGTACGGGGGCTCGGCGACGCCGCGTCGCTGCGCTCCGCACCGCACGGCGCCGGCCGGGAGTACTCCCGCACCCGGGCGCGCAGGACGTTCACCCGCGAGCAGCTGCGCGAGGCGATGGTGGGCATCGAGTACCGCGACACCGACGCGTTCATCGACGAGATCCCGGCGGCCTACAAGGACATCGACCGAGTGATGGCCGACGCCGCCGACCTGGTCGAGGTGGTGCACACGCTGCGCCAGATCGTGAACGTCAAGGGTGACTGAACCCCGGCCCGTGCCCCCGTGCCCCCCGGGGGCACGGGCCGGGGAGCCGGACCGGGGCCGTGACAGAGTCGGTGGCGTCGGTTTCAATGTGCGCCATGGAGGACGACCATCCCGACCCCACCCGCCCCGACCCCACCCGCTCCGAACCCACCGGGCCCAGCCTGCCCTGGCCGCTGACGGGAGCCGACGCCCTGCGCGAGGAGCTGCTCGCCGCCTACGGTGAGCCGTCCCGCGGGCACCACGGCGTCGGCCACCTGGCCGAGGTGATCGCCCGGCTCGACGAGCTGGCCGCCGCCGGGACGTCGTACGACCGGACCAGCGTGCTGCTCGCGGCGTGGTTCCACGACGCCGTGTACGACGGCGAACGCGACGCCGAGGAGCGCTCCGCCGTCTGGGCCGAGGTGGCGCTGGGCCAGCTCGCCGCGACCGGCGGGCTCGACGCCGCCACCGTGACCGAGGTGGCGCGGCTGGTGCGGCTGACCGAGCACCACCAGCCCGAGGAGTCGGACGCCAACGGCTGCGCGCTCTCGGACGCCGACCTGGCGATCCTGGCGGCACCCCCGGCCCGGTACGCGGCGTACGTGGCTGCGGTGCGCACGGAGTACGCCCACCTCGACGACGAGGTGTTCGCCGAGGGCCGGGCCGCCGTGCTGCGCGGTCTGGCCGCCAAGCCGCGGCTGTTCCAGACCGCCTACGGGGCCTCGGCCTGGGAGGCGCCGGCGCGCGCCAACCTGACGCGGGAGCTGGCCGAGCTCGCCGCGGCGGGCAACCCCGCCTGCTGACCCCCACCCCCGGCGACCAGCGACCAGCGACCGGCGAGCGGCGAGCGGCGGGCGTTGGGGGCGACTTGACGATCCGACGCACAATGGGCGCGTGGACGACAGCGTGATCTACGCGGCCCGAGCACAGGTGCTTGCCGACCTTCAGGCCCGCGGCCTGTGCACGCCGGATTCCGTGACCCTGCTCGAGGAGGCCTGTTCCGAGCGCCGGTGGTGGCTGCAGCAGTGGCCCGACGGGGCGCCGTACATTGCCGGGCTGATCGCCCAGGACGTGCAGGACGGGTTGGCGGACAAGTTCGGGCGCAGCGCGCCCGAGGGACTGTGGCCGGTGTGCGTCACGTGCACCAGCGGGCCTGTGCACACGCTGCACATCGACCCCGACCTGGGCGGGCCGGACCCGCGCTGGGTGTGCGAGGAGTCCGGCACCCCCGTCGCCCGCCTCGGCGAGCTGTCCCACGCCTGAGCCCCTCCTTGGGCGCCGCCGAGTAGCGACGCACCGACGCCGCGCATCGAACGCCTGTTCGACCACCGAGGTATTCTCGGGGCATGACCCTCGACTTCCAGTCCACCCTGTTCGACGGTCTGGATGCCGAGGCTCCGGCGCCGGCGATGACGGCACCCATCCGGCGCCGCGAGCTGAGCTCGGGTGCCTGGGTGGACGTGGCGCGGGGGTGGCTGCCGGAGCCGGACGCGGTGATGGCCGCGCTCATCGAGCACGTGCCGTGGCGCGCGGAGCGGCGTGCGATGTACGACAAGGTGGTCGCGGTGCCGCGGCTGATCTACACGTACATGATCGGCGAGGAGCTGCCGCACCCGGCGCTGGCCGCCGCCCGGGACACGCTCAGCGCGCACTACGCCGAGGAACTCGGCGAGCCGTTCCGGACCGCAGGCTGCTGCTACTACCGCGACGGCCGCGACTCCGTGGCCTGGCACGGGGACACCATCGGGCGCGGCTCGAGCCACGACACGATGGTCGCCATCGTGTCCGTGGGCGACCCCCGCAGGCTCCACCTGCGTCCGCGCGACGTGGAGCGGCGCGAGGAGTCCTTCGCCGTGGAGATGGGCCACGGTGACCTGGTCGTGATGGGCGGCTCCTGCCAGCGGACCTGGGAGCACGCCGTGCCCAAGGTCGCGGCGGCCGGACCGCGGCTCTCGGTGCAGTTCCGCCCGTTCAACGTGTTCTGAAGCCCCGGCCCAGGCTTCCGCCCAGGCCCCGGCTCAGGCTCCCGGCTCCGACCGCGCCTCGACCTCCGCCATCGAGCGCAGGATGCAGAACTCGTTGCCCTCCGGGTCGGCGAGCACCACCCAGCCGGTGCCGGGCCCGCCGATGCCGCGGTGGTCGGCGACCTCCTGGGCGCCGAGGGCCAGCAGCCGGACCAGCTCCTCCTGCTGGGAGCCCTGGCGCGGCCGGAGGTCGAAGTGCAGCCGGTTCTTGACCGACTTCGCGTCGGGCACCTCGAGGAACAGCACCTCGTGCCCGGTCTCCGGGTCGGCGATCGCGCACTCGGGGTGCCCGGGCAGGTTCGGTTCGTCGGGCAGGTCGGTGTAGCCGAGCACCGGCTTCCACCACTCGGAGAGCTCGTAGGCGTTGGCGCAGTCGACCGTGGTGTGGGAGATGTACGACGTCATCGGACCACCCTCGCCCCGCACGCTGCCGCGGGACAAGCCTCAACCGGCCTCACCGCCGCCGACGACTCAGTCGGTGCCGTGGGCGGCGATGAACGCCAGGATCCGCTCGGCGAGCTCGGGGCGGCACACGACGAGGTCGGGCAGGTAGACGTCGGCCTGGTTGTAGACCAGCTCGCTGCCGTCCACCCGGGAGGTGAACAGCCCGGCGGCCCGGGCGACCGCGACGGGGGCGGCGGAGTCCCACTCGTACTGCCCGCCGGCGTGCACGTAGGCGTCGGCGAGGTCGCGCACGACCGACATCATCTTCACCCCGGCCGAGCCCATCGGGACCAGCTCGGCGCCCAGCTCGGCGGCCAGCGCCTGCACGAACGCCGGCGGTCGGGTGCGGGAGACCGCGATCCGCGGCGGCTGTCCCGGCCGGTGCGCGTCCGAGCCGAGGCCGGGCACGACGGGCGGGGTGCCGGTGCTGAAGGTCTCCCCCAGCGCGGGCTGCGCGACGGCGCCGGCGACCAGGGCGCCGTCCTGCCACAGCGCGACGTGGACGGCCCAGTCGTCGCGGGGAGGCTCGGAGAACTCCCGGGTCCCATCCAGCGGGTCGATGATCCAGACCCGCTCCGCGCGCAGCCGAGCGTCCTTGTCGGCGGCGTTCTCCAGGGCCTCCTCGCTGAGCACGGCGTCCTCGGGCCGGTACGTCGCGAGCAGCTCGGTGAGCAGGACGTGGGCGGCGCGGTCGCCGGCGTCCTTGAGCGCCTTGCCCTCCAGGCCCTCGCTGCGGACCTCGAGGAGGCGCCGGCCGGCGGCCTCGGCGAGCCAGGCGGCGAGGCGGTGGTCGTCGGCGACGACGTCGGCGGCGGGTGCGTCAGGAGCGGTGGTCACCGGCTCACCCTAGTGCGGTGCGCAGTGGCGCCCGGCCGCGGCTCGAGGGCCGGAGCGCCGCGGGCGCGGGTCAGGAGTTGTAGCGGCTCTGGGTGGTGGCCAGGCCGTCGGCGACGAGCGACTCCACCGCGTCGGCGGCGGTGTCGATCTGGAACGGCAGCTCCTTGCGCTCGGTCGTGGAGTAGTTCGACAGCACGAAGTCGGCGACGTCCTGGCGCCCGGGCGGGCGCCCGATGCCGGCGCGGACCCGGTAGAAGTCGCCGGTGCCGAGCGAGGAGCGCATCGACTTCAGCCCGTTGTGGCCGTTGTCGCCGCCGCCGAGCTTGATCCGCAGGGTGCCGAAGTCGATGTCCAGCTCGTCGTGGATGGCGATCACCCGCTCGGGTGGCACCTTGTAGAAGGTGGCCAGCGCCTTGACCGGCCCGCCGGACTCGTTCATGTAGGAGCGCGCCTTGGCCAGCACCACCCGCGGCGCGGGGGCTCCGGGCGGCCCCAGGCGCCCCTCGACCACGTCGGCGCGGCCGGTCTTGTGTGCCCGGAAGCCGCTGCCCATGCGCCGCGCCAGCTCGTCGACGACCAGGTAGCCGATGTTGTGCCGGTGCCCGGCGTACGACGGTCCGGGGTTGCCGAGCCCGACGACCAGCCACACCTCGGCGGCACCCTGCTCGGCCACGTCTTGCTCCTCGGTCTCGTCGTACGTGCGGGTGGAACGGGTGGAGATGCCAGAACTCCCCGGTGCGAGAGCTCGCACCGGGGAGATCAGCCGGCCCAGGAACCACCTGAGCCGAGGGACGTTCACTCGCCTTCGGTGTCCTCGGCCGGCGCGTCCTTCTCGATGCCGGCCTCGGCCTCGGCGGACTCGAGCTCGGCCTCGGCGGCCTCGGCGGTCTGCCGGGCGGTCACGTTGACGATCAGCGTGTCGGGCTCGGTGACCAGCGTGGTGCCCTGCGGCAGCTCGACCTGGCTGGCGAGGATCTGGGTACCGGCCTCGGCCCCCTCGATGCTGACCTCGAACGACTCGGGGATGTGGGTGGCCTCGGCCTCGACCTGCAGCGTGGTGTTCTCGGTGACGACCAGGGTCTCCGCGGCGGCCTCGCCCACGATGAGGACGGGGACGTCGACGGTGACCTTCTCGCCGCGCACGACGGTGACGAGGTCGACGTGCTCGAGCACGCGGCGGACGGGGTCGACCTGGACCTGCTTGGTCAGCGCGAGGTGGATCTCGCCGTCCAGGTCGATCTCGAGCAGCGCGTTGGCGCCACCGTGGCGGATCGCCATCATGGTCTCGTGGCCCGGCAGGGTCAGGTGCAGCGGGTCCGCGCCGTGGCCGTAGACGACCGCGGGGATCTTGTTCTCGCGGCGGATGCGGCGGGCGGCGCCCTTGCCGAACTCGCTGCGGAGCTCGGCCTTGATCTTCTCGGTGCTCATGTCGATCTCCTCGATCGTCTGGGTTTGGGACGGGACCCCGGAGAGGAGGAGCGCCGCGCTTCTCTCACCCGGTGACCGAGCGGGCGCGCGGCGTCGCCATGAGGACGAAACCGGCCCAGTCGATCACGGAGTCACAGAAGCGCCGTACTCCCTCGCCGAGGCAACCGCGCAAGACTAACCGCGCTCCCGCCCACGAGAAAATCGTCGCCGGGCCCGAGCGGCGGCCCGGGACATCGCCGGGCTGAGGCCGTCGCCGGGCTGAGGCCGTCGTGCCCGGCCGCGGCGATCGTGTCGCGGATCCGCTGCTCGGCGTAGCGGGAGCCGATGAACATCCCGAGCGCCGGGTGCACCGCACCTCCCCTCCGAGCCAGGCGACCGACCGTTGACGAACCGGCCAGGAAGACGGACGATCTCGGTCAGGAGGCCTGACCGAGTTCCCGTCGCACCGCGTCGACGACAAGAGGACGACAAGGGAGGGACCATGGACTCCACCACCCTCTGGGCGCACGTCCACGCGGAGCGGGCCGCGCTCGCCGCGCTGCTGCACGACCTCGACGAGGCGGCGTGGTCGCACGAGACGCTGTGCCCCGGCTGGACCGTGCACGACGTGGCGACCCACGTCATCGCCACCCCGCAGACGGGCTGGCGGGAGATGGGCGCGATGGCCGCACGCAACCTGGGGCGGAGCTATCACGCGATGATCTTCCGCGAGGTGAAGCGGCTGGCGGCCACGAGGACGCACGAGCAGGTCCTCGCGGACTTCGCCACCTACGCCACCAGCACCCACCACGTGCCCGTCACCACGTCGGTGGAGCCGCTGATCGATGCGCTCGTGCACCACCAGGACATCGTCCGCCCGCTCGGGCGCACCCGCACGATGGCACCGGACGCCGCGGCCGTCGCCGCGGAGCGGGTACGGCGGCTCGCGCCGCTCATGGGCACCAGCCGGTTGCTGCGCAGCATCCGGCTGGTCGCCAGCGACGTCGACTGGACCCGCGGGCGCGGACCGGACGTGCGCGGACCGGTCCAGGAGCTGCTCATGCTGGCGTCGGGACGACGCCCGGACCTCACCCTGCTCGAGGGCGACGGCCTAGCGCTGCTCCCCCGCTGACGCCTCACCGCGTCGCGGGCTCGCGTGGGTGGCTCAGGCCTGGCCCTCGAACATGCTGGTGACCGAGCCGTCCTCGAAGACCTCGCGGATGGCGCGGGCGACCAGCGGCGCGATCGACAGCGTGGTGAGCTTGTCGAACTGCTTCTCCGGCGGCACGGGCAGCGTGTTGGTGATGACGATCTCGACCGCGGGGCTGTTCTTCAGCCGGTCCACGGCGGGACCGGAGAGGATCGCGTGGGTGGCGGCGATGATCACGCCGGCCGCACCCTCGGCGACGAGCGCCTCGGCGGCCTTCACGATCGTGCCGCCGGTGTCGATCATGTCGTCGGTCAGCACGCAGATGCGGCCCGCGACGTCACCGACGACGCGGTTGGCGACGACCTCGTTGGCCACGTCGGTGCGCCGCGTCTTGTGGATGAACGCCAGCGGAGCGCCACCGAGGCGGGCGGACCACTTCTCGGCGACCTTGATCCGGCCGGCGTCCGGGGAGACGATCGCGAGCGGCTGGTCGCCGTACTTGTTCTTGATGTAGTCGGTGAGGACCGGCAGCGCCATCAGGTGGTCGACGGGGCCGTCGAAGAAGCCCTGCAGCTGGTCGGCGTGCAGGTCCACGGTGATGATCCGGTCGGCGCCGGCGGTCTTGAACAGGTCCGCCATCAGCCGCGCGGAGATCGGCTCGCGGCCGCGGTGCTTCTTGTCCTGGCGGCTGTAGCCCCAGAACGGCATCACCACGGTGATCCGCTTGGCGGAGGCACGCTTGAGCGCGTCCACCATGATCAGGTGCTCCATGATCCACTCGTTGATCGGAGTGGTGTGGCTCTGCAGCACGAACGCGTCGCAGCCGCGCACGGACTCCTGGTACCGCACGTAGATCTCGCCGTTGGCGAACTCGTAGGCGGTGGTGGGGACCAGCTGCTGGTCGAGGATCTGGGCCACCTCGTCCGCCAGCTGGGGGTGGGCTCGTCCCGTGAAGACCATCATGTTCTTCTCGGTCGTGCGCTTGAAGCCGCTCACTAGCGTGTCTCCCCTGGATCGCCTGAGGTGGTGGGCCTGATTCTGCCCTTCGCCCAGGGGCCGCCCCAACTCCGCACCTGTTTTGCAAGGGTTTGCGTGATCGTCGCCACGCGCGGCGTCCGGGGCCCCGGTCGGGCTACTCCGGCGAGGTCGCCCTCGGCCCCTCGCCGGCGGCCTCGGCAGCCTCGGCGGCCTCGGCGGCCTGGGCCTGGGCCGTGCCGGGACGACGCGCCTGCGCCCAGCCGGTCAGGTTGCGCTGCGGCCCGCCGCTCACCGCGAGCGCGCCGGGCGGCACGTCGCGTCGTACGACGGTGCCACCGCCGGTGCTCGCGCCGTCGCCGATCGTGACGGGGGCGACGAAGGTGTTGTTGGAGCCGGTGCGGGCGTGCCGGCCGACCGTGGTGCGGTGCTTGGCGATGCCGTCGTAGTTGGCGAAGATCGTGCCGGCGCCGATGTTGGTGCCCTCGCCGATCTCGGCGTCGCCGACGTAGGACAGGTGCGGCACCTTCGCGCCCTCGCCGATGCGGGCGTTCTTGGTCTCCACGAACGTGCCGATCTTGCCGGCCTCCTCCAGCACCGTGCCCGGGCGCAGGTAGGCGAAGGGGCCGACGTGGGCCTCCGCGCCGATCACCGCCAGCTGGGCATGGGTGCGCACCACCGTGGCGCCCACGCCGACCTCGCAGTCGGTCAGGGTGGTGTCCGGGCCGATGGTCGCGTCCTCGCCGACCACGGTGGCACCGAGCAGCTGGGTGCCCGGCAGGAGCGTCACGTCCCGGGAGAGCACGGCGTCGGCGTCGATCCAGGTGGTCGCCGGATCGACGACGCTCACCCCGGCCTCCATCCACCGGGTGACGATGCGGCGGTTGAGCTCGCGACCCAGCTCGGCGAGCTGCACCCGGTCGTTGGCACCCTCGGTCTGCAGCGCGTCGGCGACGGCGTGCGCGGCGACGGTCAGCCCGTCGGCGTGGGCCAGGCCGACGGCGTCGGTGAGGTAGTACTCCCCCTTCGCGTTGTCGTTGCCGATCCGCCCGGCGCAGTCGAGGAGGAAGCCGGCGTCGAAGGCGAGGATCCCGGAGTTGATCTCGGTGATCTCGCGCTGCTCGGGCGTGGCGTCCTTCTCCTCCACGATGCCGGCGACCAGACCCTCCGCGTCGCGCACGATCCGGCCGTAGCCGAAGGGGTCCTCGACGACGCCGGACAGGATGCTGACCGCGGCCTGGGCGGCGCGGTGGGCCTGGGCGAACTCGCGCAGCGTCGAGCCCTCGAGCAGGGGCGTGTCGCCGTAGGCGACGAGAACGGTTCCCTCGCGCGGCACGTCGCCGAGCGCCTCCAGCGCGACCCGTACGGCGTGCCCGGTGCCGAGCTGCTCCTCCTGCACGGCGAGCACCGCATCGGGGCGCAGCTGCGTGATGTGCGGCGCGACCAGCTCGCGCTGGTGGCCGACCACGGTGACCACGCGCTGCGGGTCGAGGCTGGCGACCGCGGTCAGCACGTGGCCGATCATGCTGCGCCCGCCGATGCGGTGCAGCACCTTGGGTGTCTTGGACTTCATCCGGGTGCCGCCGCCGGCAGCGAGGACGATGACGGTCAACTGGTCGCTCACGCAGCCACCCTAGAGCTCCGGCGCGATCGGCGGGGGCGGCCGGTCGCGTCCGTTGTGCTCGCCGTGTGACCACTTCCCCGCCACAATCGGCGCATGCCACTCTCGAGCACCGCCCAGCAGCTGCTGGACGCCCAGGTCGCCTGGCTGCTGGCCCGGATCAGCGGCGACACGCTGCGCGACGCGCTCAGCGACGACATCGACGACCTGCTGGACGCCGCCACCCGCCTGCAGGTCGACACGCTGGCCGACCCCGACGCGGTGAAGGAGCTGCTGCGCCTCGTGCTGCGCCACGTCCCGCCGAGCGCGGCGGCCAGCACCCTGGTGGGTGTCCTCGCGGACCGGGTGTACGCGGGCCCCGCGGAGCCGTTCACCGCCACCGACCTGATCCGCCGCGAGCACCTGGACGCGCTGGTCGCCGCCGCGCTGTCCCGCCCGGACCTGGCCGCGAAGGTGCTCGACAAGGTCGCCGAGAGCCCGCTGGTCGCGACCCTGGCGTCCCGCTTCCTCTCCCGGGTGCTGAGCGAGGTGCTCGCCACCAACCGGGCGGTGGCCGACCGGATCCCCGGGATGGGCTCACTCATGAACCTCGGCACCAGCATGGCCGGCAACGTCGCCCGCGGGGTGGCCGGCGTCCCCTTGGAGAGCCTGCTCGGCGACACCGCCGGCAAGGGCGCCAGCTTCGCCGTACGACGGCTCAACAAGCTCGTCGTGGAGACCATGTCGGACCCGACCGCGCGGGCGGCGGCGCTGCAGGTGTTCGACCTGTACGCCGACCAGCCGATCGGACGCCCGGGCGCGGAGCCGCCGGTGAGCGCCGAGGAGCTGCACCACGTCGCCGGGCTGCTGCAGGACGTGGTGATCGACGCGGTGGCCGCGGAGCCGGTGCTGACCTTCATCGACGGCGTGGTCGACGGCTTCTTCGCCGTCTACGGCACCGAGAAGCTCTCCACCCTCGTCGAGGACCTCGGCATCAGCCGCGACGACCTCCTCGCCCAGGCCCAGGCTCTGGTGCCGCGGCTGCTGCAGCACGCGGTGGACTCCGGCGAGGCGGAGCGGTTGATCCGGACCCGGCTCGAGCCGTTCTACGCATCCCCCGAGGTCGCCGCGATCCTCGGCGACTGAGGCCCGAGGGCTGGGCCTGAGGGCTGGGGCGCTCAGGCGGTGGCGCCGACCGCCCCGGGCACGGCGTCGACGAGGTCGTGCTCCATCGCCTGCTCGGCCTTGAGCCGCGCCAGCTCGCGGTCGCGGGCGGCGTAGCCGCGCCGGGTGGCGCGCTCGCGGCCCACCAGCAGCAGCCGCGCCTGGTCGGCGGCGAACAGGGCGGGCCGCAGCGCCCGCACCACGTGCTTGGCGCGCCCGTCGGGCACCTCGAGCGCATCCGAGGCCTCGTCGCCGAGGAAGACCCGGGTCATCCCGTACATGGTCCGCACCGCCAGCGTGGAGCGGAACGCTGCGGGACCGGGCAGCATCGTGGCCAGCTGCGGCGCCAGATAGTCCTCGGTGAGCGCGCGGACGAACTCGCGGCTGTAGGCGTCCGGGCCGGGCGAGGTCAGCGCGTAGAGCTCCTCGATCCGCACCTGGTCGGCCTCACACGTCGGGTTGAGCGCCTCCTCCACGCCGATCACGTGCCCCACGTAGCGCCACAGGTGGTAGATGTCGGTGAGCTCGTCGTCGCGCAGCCGGACGCCGAGATCGGCCATCGCGGCCAGCGAGACGTGGCCGAACTCCGCGAGCGTGAACGCCATGTAGGGCTGCGGGATCGGCACGCCCCACGCCGGCTCGTCCCAGTCCACGACCGTACGGCGGATGAAGCGCCGCACGTGCGCGTGGATCATCCGCACCCGAACCGTGTGCTGGAAACCAGGGGCATCGAGCGCCATCCCGCCGCGGCGCACGACCTGGGAGAGCCACGAGCCGACCTCGATGGAGCGCACCGCCGGCTGGTGTCCGTAGCGGCCGGTCAGCAGCAGCGGCTTGGCGGCGATCCAGTTGTCGGCACCGCGCAGCAGCGACGCCGCACCGAGCACCAGCCCCCACTGCGCGGTGTAGCGCACCAGGACGTCGGCGGCCCGGTCCAGCCGGTCCCGGTCGAGCCACTCGGGCTCCCTCGTCAGCTGGGCGAGCAGCGCCTGCACCGTCTCCGGCGGGTCGGCGACGGCGCCGATGCCGTCGGTCATCATCGCCCGGACCGCCTGCGCCGCTCCGGCACCGGCGCTGTCCGCCACCACGGCGTCGGCCAGCGGGTCGGCGCGCCACATCGCGTCCAACCAGGTGGTGCCCGCGGCGCCGTACCGCTGCACGGCCAGGGCTGCGTGGGGCAGCGCGGTCGGGGCCGGGCGGACGCCGTCGGTGCTCATCTCGGCATTGAAGCACCGGGTCGGCGCCGGCGGAAGCGCGTCGCCGCGCAGGATTCTCGGACACGGTTCTGTGGAAACCGCTGCAAAGACCAACAAGAAGGCGTACCACTGTCGGTGATCCCCATCACAGGATCCGTTCCCCCATCACCGAGAGACCGACAGGGAGGGAGCACGATCAATGTGCGACCACACTCCGCGGTGCCCCAGTGCCGACGACCCGGCCTGCTGCAGCGCGCACGTCACCGCCGACCACAACGAGCAGGGGTGGTGTCGGCTGTGCAACGGCGTGATCCTCTTCGACGACGGCGCCTACCTGAGGCCTGACGGGACCGCCGTCAGCCTGCAGCGCTCCGCCTGAGCCGGCGGCCCGAGTCGTCGTTCTCTGAACGGTCGCGATCGGCGACGTACGCTCCTGGGGTATGACCGTTCCGCCGACCGTGCTGGTCACCGGCGCCACCGGCTTCGTGGGGCGCCGCGTGGCCCGCGAGCTGGCCGGCCGCGGGTGGGACGTGCGGGCGATGACCCGTCGCCCGGCGTCGTACGACGGCCCCGGCGAGCCGGTCGGTGCGGACGTCGCCGACGAGGCGTCCCTGGACGCCGCCCTGGCCGGCGTGGACGTCGCGGTCTACCTGGTGCACTCGCTCGACCACGACGACTACGAGGCCCGCGACGCCGCTGCGGCCCGGTCGTTCGGCCGGGCGGCGGCACGGGCCGGGGTCCGCCAGATCGTCTACCTGGGTGGCCTCGGCGCCGAGGGCGCCGACCTCTCCCCGCACCTGCGCTCGCGCCGCGAGGTGGAGGGGCTGCTCGGCGAGGCCGGGGTGCCGGTGACGACGCTGCGGGCCGCGATCGTCGTCGGTCACGGCGGAATCTCCTGGGAGCTGACCCGACAGCTGGTGAAGAACCTGCCGGCGATGGTGGTGCCGCGGTGGACGAGCACCCTGACCCAGCCGATCGCCGTGGACGACGTGGTCGCCTACCTGGCCGGCGTGATCGACAACCCCGACGCGATCGGGCAGGTGTTCGAGATCGGCGGCCCGGAGCAGCTGACCTATCGGGACATGCTGCAGGTCGCCTCCCAGATGGCCTCGGGCCATCCGGTGCGGGTGGTGCAGGTGCCGGTGCTGACGCCGCGGCTGTCGTCGTACTGGTTGGCGCTGGTGACCGACGTGGACGTGACGACCGGGCGCAACCTGATCGACTCCATGTCCACCGAGGTGGTGGTCACCGACGACCGGATCCGCGACGTGGTGCCGCTGGAGCCGCTGCCCTATGAGGAGGCAGTGCGGCGCGCGCTGGAGGAGCGGGCGGCGGCACTGGGCTCCTAGGCGGGGGCTCCTGACGTTCTCACGCGTGGGCGGTGTCAGCCGAACAGCAGCGGCAGCACCAGCAGCATGGCCAACCCCCAGCTGACATGGGTGAGCACGGGCGCGAGGATCCCGCCCGAGGCGCGGCGCTGCAGTCCGACCAGGGTGCCGAGCAGGATCGCCGCGAACGCGAGCATCACGTTGCCGGTGGCGGCGGTGGCGATCACGTAGGCAACCGTGGTCCACAGCACCGGGTGCCGCGGTACGGCGGCGTAGGCGGCGCCGCGGAAGAAGAGCTCCTCGGCGGCGCCGTTGACGGCGGTGACCACCACGAGCACCGGCAGCGCGCCGCGGTCGGCGAAGTCGGTGACGGAGCGGACCTGGTCCTCCAGCCACGGGATCTCGCGGACCACCAGGGCACCGAGGACGAACACCCCCGCCAGGCCCAGCCCGATCACCACCGGCGCGACGACCGGGCGGACCATCCCCTCCCCGCGCAGCCGCGCGATCCGGCCCAGGTGCAACGGCCCCGAGGCGAACGCCCCGACCGTCCACACCGCGGCCAGCGCCAAGGTGCCCACGTAGAACCAGTCGCTGCCCGGCTCGATCCGCAGCGAGACGCCCAGCAGCACCGCCCCGAGGAGCACGGTGAGGACCGTGATGACCTGCCGGCGGCGAAGCACCTCGGGGCTGTCGCGCTGGTCGCGGGGTACGACGTCCCACAGCGAGCGGCGTAGCCAGCGTTGCACCGCGTCCTCCCGTCGGGGCCGCGCGCGGGACGGGTGCGACGGCCTGTTGTCGAAACTACCCAGCGGGCGGTTCGCGGGCGGCTCGAAGGGCCCGGGTTCTGTCGGGGGTCCCGGGAAGAATCTGGTCATGGACCTCAGGACGGCCACCGCGGTGGCGGCGCAGCACGATGACCGGACGGTCGCCGCGCTGCTCGACGCCGTGGCCGACGAGACCCGGCTCCGCCAGGCTTCCCAGGTCCGGGAGTGGACCGCGATCGTGGCGTGGGCGGACCAGAACGTCGTGGATGCACCCGAGCACGCCGCCACCGTCCGTGACTCCTTCGTCGACACCGGGGTGCCCATCGCAGGAGCGGGTGCTCCGCTGGTGTCGGAGTTCAACCTGATGGAGCTCATCGCGGTGCTGGGCCGCTCCCCCGACGGCGGGCGGATCTATGTGGGTCGGATCGTCGAGTGCGCGTGGCGGCTGCCGTTGCTCTATGCGCAGGTGATGGCGGGCCGCGTGGCGACGTGGCGTGCCGAGCGGGTCGCGGAGCTGACCCACGGACTGAACGCCGATGCTGCGGCGTTCGTGGACCGCCAGGTCGCCTCCCGGGCCGGCCGCGTCGGCTGGGCCGAGCTCGAGCGGATCGTCGCCACCGCGATCCTGCGCCACGACCCCGAAGCCGCCGAGGCCCGTCGCAAGGAAGCCGCCGACCACCGGCACTTCGACGTCGGTGAGGCGAACGACAACGGGCTCGCGGTCATCGGCGGTCTCCTCGACGCCGCCGATGCCGCCGACCTCGACGACGCCGTCGGCCGGCGGGCCAGCCTGCTGGGGCGTCTCGGCTCCGAGGACTCCCTCGACGTGCGGCGTGCCGTCGCAGTCGGTGAGCTCGCGCGCAACGACCTCGAGCTCGACCTGCTCACCACCGACGTCGAGACCGGCGAGGTCACCGTCCGTTCCGCCGGCCGCAAGGCCGAGATCGCGGTGCACATCACCGACACGATGCTGGGCGAAACGAACCCCGTGGGCCGCTGGCACGACAGCCGCCGGCCGGTGCTCAAGGACCAGATCCGCGAGTGGCTGCGCACCGCCACCTCGATCACCGTGCAACCGGTGATCGACCTCGCTGGCTGCGACCCGGTCGACCGGTACGAGATCCCCACCAGGCATCGCAAGCAGGTCGAGCTGCGCGACACCACCTGCCGGTTCCCCGGCTGCACCACCCGCGCCGAACGCTGCGACCTCGACCACCGCATCCCCCATTCCGAGGGCGGCCCGACCTGCCCCTGCAACGAGTTCCCGTGCTGCAGGCGACATCACCGCGCCAAGACCCACTCCGACTGGACCTACACCGTCCTCGAACCCGGGAACCTGCTTTGGCGCAGTCCCCACGGGCGCCTCTTCCACGTCGGACCGTCCGGCACGCGGGCACTCGACCTACCGCGGCGGCGAGACCCCGGCGGCTGAGGGCCACCGCCCACTGCTCATCGCCCCGGTGTACGTGGTCGCCCTCACCGTCACCGGCAACCTCGACAACCTGCCCTCAGCACTGGCCGCCGTCGGCACCGTGCTGCTCGCGGCGTGGCTGATCCTCGGCCCCTGGATCTTCCGCCGTCGGGTTGCGCGGGCTCACGGCGGGCGGCACCGCAGCGAGGTGCTGCCCTGGAACCGCGCGCACCGAGGCTGATGACCGGAGCAACACCGGCGCATGGGACCGGTGGGTTGTCGCGCGACTGACCTCTTGCACCCCCTCGCGCGTGTCAGACTGCGCCCGTGTCGCTCTTCCGACCCCGGGTCGCCGCGTTGCCGGCGCCGCGGCGGCGCAGGATCGACGTCGAGCAGTGGGAGCGCCGGTCAGAGGTACCGCTGATCCTGCTTGCGCTCGCGTTCCTTGTCGCCTACGCCTGGCCGGTGCTCGACCCACGGATCGATGCTGACCTGCGCCTCTTCCTGACGTGGGTCTCGTGGGCGGTCTGGGTAGCGTTCGCCGCCGACCTGCTGATCAGGCTCGTGCTCGCGCAGGACCGGCGCCGCTACGCGCTCAGCCATTGGTACGACGTCGCTCTGGTCGCGCTGCCGTTGCTTCGCCCGCTGCGCCTGCTGAGGCTGCTGGCCCTGGTCCGCATCCTCGACCGCTCAGCCTCGTCCAACCTCGCCGGCCGGGTGCTCGTCTACGTCTCGGGAGCGACGAGTCTTGCCGTGCTGCTCGGGTCCCTGGCGGTGCTCGACGCCGAGCGAGACGCCGACGGCGCGAACCTGACCACGTTCGGGGACGCGATCTGGTGGGCGTGCGCGACGGTCACCACCGTGGGATACGGCGACCGCTTCCCGGTGACGCTGGAGGGAAGGCTGGTCGCGGGGGTGCTGATGGTGGTGGGCATCGGGCTCGTGGGCACGGTGACCGCCACCGTGGCGACGTGGATCCTCGGGCGCGTTGCAGAAGAACAGGCAGCCCACCGGAAGGCCAGCGACGAGACCGACACCGCCTCGGTGTCAGCGCCTCCCTCGTCGGGGACACCGACCGAGACTGACGAGCTCCCCGGGTAGGAGTCGAACCTACGTCGCTTGTCCTGATTCAAAGTCAGGCGGGCCCTGCCGGCAGACCAACCGGGGATCGGTGCCCAAAGCCTAGAGCCCGGCGGCACCGCTGGAGCAAATGGCTCAGCGCAGCAGGTCGCGCCCGATGACCATCCGCTGGATCTGGTTGGTGCCCTCGAAGATCTGGGTGACCTTGGCGTCGCGCATCATCCGCTCCACCGGGTACTCGCGGGTGTAGCCGTTGCCGCCGAGCACCTGCACGGCGTCCGTGGTCACCCGCATCGCGGCGTCGGTGGCGGTGAGCTTGGCGATGGAGGCCTGGCGGGAGAAGGGCCGCCCGGCGTCCTTGAGCCGCGCCGCGTGCAGGTACGACGCACGGGCCCGCTCCACCTCCGCAGCCATGTCGGCGAGCAGGAACTGCAGGCCCTGGAACTCCCCGATCGGCTTGCCGAACTGCTGGCGCTCCTTGGCGTACTCCACGGCGTAGGCCAGCGCGCCGTGCGCGATGCCGGTGGCGACGGCAGCGATGCCGAGGCGGCCGGCGTCGAGGGCGGACAGCGCGACCTTCATGCCGGCGCCCTCCTCCCCGATCAGGTTCGCGGCGGGCACCCGGGCGTCGTCGAAGATCACCTGGGTGGTGACGTCGCAGTGCAGGCCCATCTTCTTCTCCGGCGCACCGAAGCTCATGCCTGCGGTGTCGGCCGGGACGACGAACGCGGACAGGCCGCGCTTGGGGTCCTCGGCGGTGCGCGCGAAGAGGATGTAGTAGTCGGCGCAGGAACCGTTGGAGATCCACTGCTTCACGCCCTTGAGGACGTAGTCGTCGCCGTCGCGGCGGGCGGCGGTGCGGATGCCGCTGACGTCGGAGCCGGCCTGCGGCTCGGACAACGCGTAGGCACCCAGCCAGTCACCCGACAGCATCCGCGGCAGCCAGGCCCCACGCACCTCCTGCGAGGCGTTGGCGGCCACGACGGTGGCGGTCAGCGCGTGCACGCTGGTGCCGACCCCGACGCTCGGCCAGGCGGTGGCGATCTCCTCGACCACCTGCAGGTACACCTCGTAGGGCTGCCCGCCCCCGCCGTGCTCCTCGTCGAACGGCAGGCTCAGCAGCCCCGCGCGCCCCAGCAGCCGGTAGGCCGCCGCGGGGAACTCGGCCCGCTCCTCGGCCTCGGCCACCTGCGGCGCCAGCTCCTTGGTCGCGATCTCACGGGCCAGAGCCAGCAGCTCCGTGGCCTCCTCGCTGGGCAGCAGACGGTCGACGGTGGTTCCCATGGCGCCTACCTTCGCACGGTGCTCTCCGCACCCCGCCGGGGGCCGAGGGCCGGCCGGTGTCACTCGCCCGGCTCGGTCGTCCGTCCGCTCGGGGTGGCACTCGGGGTGCCGGAGTCCTCGGCGGCCGGGGTGCCGGCTCCCTGCTCGCCGGGCTCACCGGTCTCGTCCCCGGGCTCGTCGCCGGGCTCGTCCCCGGGCACGGTGTAGTCGAGCGGCACCCAGTCGGCGACGTCGTACCGGCCGTTGGTCTCCAAGGTGACCTCCTGGATCCCCACAGGCCGGCCGTCGCGGTAGGTGAGCAGCGCGAGCCCGGCCGCGCGGCGCAGCTTGGAGCCGATCGCGATGGCGTACGCCGCCCCTCCCGTCGTGCCGACGGTGTAGCGGTAGCCGACGTCGCCGTTCTCCCCCACCACCGCCGTCGGTCCGCTGGAGACGTGCACGTGCCCGCCGAGGACCAGGTCGACGCAGCCGGCGGCCAGCGCGCCGTCGCCGAGGTTGGCGTCGTGCAGGAGCAGGGTGGAGATCCGCTCGCCCTCGTCGTTGGCGGCGCACACCGCTTCGGTCACCCGGTCGGCGACCTCGACGAAGCTCAGGCCGGTCTCGTCGCGCCAGTTGCCCAGGCCGCTCGAGCGCGGGTCGTCGATGCCGAGCAGCCGGGCGCCGCCGGGCCCGTCGACGACGTCCTCGTCGAAGTAGGTCCAGCCCAGGTCGGACATGTGCTTGCGGACGAACGTGCCGTTGTCGTGGTTGCCGGCGACCGCCCAGCGGTCGAGGTCGGCGAAGGCCGCGGAGACCGAGTCCAGGGAGAACGCCTCCCACCGCTCACCGGTGGAGGTGTCGTCGCCGGCGTCGAAGACCGCGGTCGCTCCGCCGGCGTCGGCGATGGCGCGGGCGACCTTGTCCATGCCGACGTTGTCGTGCCGGTCGGAGATCAGCAGGACGACCGTCTCGTCGGCCTTCGGCTGGCGCAGGTCGAGGAAGGCGGCGTCCTCGGCGGCCTCGTTGTAGAAGGCCTTGCTCTTGTCGTAGGTGCTGACCGCGCTCTCGATGAGGCGGCGGGTCTGCTCGGTGGTTGCGTCGCCGGTGACCTGCACCTCGCGCACCTCCTCCGGCAGCGGTACGGCGTCCCCGACGAACTCCGACAGGGTGAGCCACCGCTGCTCCGTGGGCTCGGCGCGGCCCAGCCGGGTGGGCACCACCACCGCGGCGGCCACGACCACCACCAGCGTCACACCGGCCGCGCCGCGCCGGCTGCGCAGGCCTGCGAGCAGCTCGCGGCGCCGGGCGGGCCCGAGCGCCAGCCACGCCAGCAGCGGCACGGCCCCGATGCCGGCGCCCTGCACCGCGGCGGACACCGCCATCGACCGCACGGCGCGCTCCACCACGGCGACCTGGCCGTCAGGGTGGGAGGCGATGGCGGCGTAGCGCTGGGTCAGCTCCTCCACCGAGGCGGTGTCGGACTTGCCCAGGTCCACGGTGACCCCGAGCCGCGAGCCGGAGTCGGTCCGCACGTCGGGCAGCACCGGTCCGGTGTGCAGGACCAGGTCCCCGGAGAAGTCCGGGGAGATCACCGCGTCGTGGCTGGCCAGGTCGATCGAGCGCTCGCTGGCGACGAAGATCGCGAGCCCGGCTGCCGTCGAGCAGACCAGCCACACGAGCACGCCGACCAGGACGCGCAGCACCAGCGCGCGCCGGCCCGGGACCGGGTGCGCTCGCTCCTGCTCCGCCTGTTCCGCCTTCTCGGCCGGCACGGGATCGATAGCGGCCTAGGCGCGCTCGCGGGCGTCCGCGACGGCGTACAGGGCGACGGAGGCGGCGACACCGGCGTTGAGCGACTCCAGCACGCCGGCCATCGGGATGGACAGCAGCCGGTCACAGTTCTCCGCCACCAGCCGGGACAGCCCGTCGCCCTCGGAGCCGACGACGAGCACCAGCGGTCCGGTGACCAGGTCGGTGTCGGCGACGAGCTCGGGCAGGGTCAGGTCGCCGTCGGCGGCCAGGCCCAGCACGAAGCAGCCGGCGTCCTGGTAGGCCTTGATCTGGCGGGTCAGGTTGACCGTCTGCGCGACAGGGCAGCGGGCGGCGGCACCGGCGGAGGTCTTCCACGCGGCGGCGGTCATCGAGGCGGCACGCCGCTCCGGGATGACCACGCCGTGCGCGCCGAACCCGGCGGCGCTGCGCACGATCGCGCCCAGGTTGCGCGGGTCGGTGATCGAGTCGAGGAGCACCACCAGCGGCGCCTCGCCGATCTCGTCGGCGGCGGCCAGCAGGTCGTCCGGGTGCGCGTACTCGTAGGGAGGGATCCGCGCCGCGAGGCCCTGGTGCACGGCGCCGTCGGTGAGCCGGTCCAGCTCGGTGCGGCTGACCTCGAGCAGGCCGACTCCGTTCTCGGCGGCGATGCGGAAGATCTCGCGGAGCCGGTTGTCGCGCTCGGCGCCCTCGGCGACGTACACCGAGGTCACCGGCACCCGCTCGCGCAGCGCCTCCAGCACCGGGTTGCGCCCGGCGATCCACTCCGCGTCACCGGTACGACGCTTCGGCCCGCCCCGCTTGGCGGCGGCGCGCTTCTTGGCCTCGACCGACTTGTGCGCCTTGTGGTACGGACGCTCCACCGCCTTCGGGGTGGGGCCCTTGCCCTCGAGGCCGCGGCGGACGCGGCCGCCGGAGCCGACGCTCGGCTTCTTGCTCGTCTTGCGGATCGCGCCCTTGCGCGAGGAGTTTCCAGCCATGTTCAGCTCACCGTCCAGCTCGGTCCATCAGGGGTGTCGGTGACCTCGATGCCGGCCGACTTGATGCGGTCGCGGATCGCGTCCGCGCGTGCCCAGTCCTTCTCCGCGCGGGCCTGCGCGCGCTCCTCCAGGAGCCCGGCGACCAGCGCGTCCACGGCTGCGGTCAGCCGCTCGGCGTCGTCGCCGCCGCGGCTGCCCCAGGCCGGGTCGTGGGGGTGCACGCCCAGCACGTCGAGCATCGCGGCGACCGCGGCGGCGGCGCCGGTGGCGTCCTCGCCGGCGGCCAGCTGCCGGTTGCCCTCGCGCACGGTCTCGTGCAGCACCGCGACCGCGGCCGGGGTGCCCAGGTCGTCGTCCATCGCCGCGGCGAACGCGGCGGGGACCTCACCGGCGGCAGCCGGGTCGGCGCCGACCCGCTCCAGGAACGACTCGATGCGGCGGTAGCCGACCGCGGCCTCGTCGAGGGCCTCGAACGAGAACTCCACGTGGGAGCGGTAGTGCGCGGCCACGATGTAGTAGCGCAGCTCGACGCCGCGGTAGCTCTTGAGGATCTCGGGGATGCTGAGCGTGTTGCCCAGCGACTTGCTCATCTTCTCGCCCGCGGTGGTGATCCAGGCGTTGTGCATCCAGTACGACGCGAAGCCGCCGCCGGCCGCCCGCGACTGCGCCTGCTCGTTCTCGTGGTGCGGGAAGCGCAGGTCGACGCCGCCGCCGTGGATGTCGAAGGACTCCCCGAGGTACTTGCCGGCCATCGCCGAGCACTCGATGTGCCAGCCCGGCCGGCCCGGGCCCCACGGGCTGGGCCACGACGCGGTGGCGGGCTCGGAGTCCTTGCGGCCCTTCCACAGCGCGAAGTCGCGCGGGTCCCGCTTGCCGCGCGGGTCGGCGTCGGCGGCGGGCTCCATGTCGTCGACGCCCTGCTTCGTGAGCTCGCCGTAGGAGGGCCAGGAGCGGACGTCGAAGTAGACGTCGCCGGAGCCGTCCTCGGCGGCGTACGCGTGGCCGCGCTCGATGAGCCGCTCGATCAGCACGATCATCTCCGGGATGTGCCCGGTGGCGGCCGGCTCGTACGTCGGCGGCGCCACGTTGAGCGCGGCGTACGCCTTGTCGAGCTCGAGCTTCATCGCGTAGGCGAGGTTGTACCAAGGTCGGCCCTGCTCGGCCGACTTCGTCAGGATCTTGTCGTCGATGTCGGTGACGTTGCGGATGAACGTGACCTCGAAGCCGCGGTGGCGCAGCCAGCGCTGCAGCACGTCGAAGTTCACCCCCGAGCGCACGTGGCCCACGTGCGGCTCGCTCTGCACGGTCAGGCCACACACGTACAGCCCGACCTTGCCCTCCTGGAGGGGCACGAAGTCACGGACCTCGCGGGTCGCGGTGTCGTAGAGCCGGATCGTCACGGGGGCCAGTCTAGGGATCCGCGCACCTCCGCCACACATCGTCGTACGGCGGGGGTGGTGGGGTGGGGGTGGGCTGGGTGGGGACTCGGGTTCTTGTAACTACGAGTTATGGCCTCTACCCGGGCGTTGTGGCTACTGCCCGGGTGGTCTACCACCCTGGTAGTGGCCATAACTCGTAGTTACAAGCAGCCCACCCGCCGCCGACCTGTGACAGCTGTGACGCATGTGACGTAACGTGCTGCGGTGCGTCGTTCCCTCCGCGTTGCCCTCCCCGCCGTGGCCCCGGTGGCCATCGCCCTGCTGCTCACCTGCTCGCTGGCGGTGACGCTGATGGTGCTGACCCGCGCCCCGGGCACGCCTGAGGGCGGCGGTGTCTCCGCGGCGGCGGTGGCGGCGCGCCACGTCGACCTGGCCCGCTTCGACTCCGCGGCGCAGTGGCGCACCGGGAAGGTGCGCGGGCTGAAGGTGACCAATGCGGGCAACCTGGCGTTCGAGAAGGGCGCGTCGCGCAAGCGCACCGCCGGCCGAACGTACGACGTGGGCCGCTGGGTCAGCCCCTGGGTGACGCCGGGGTTCTCGTTCACCGAGCTGATCCCGTCGTTCTCCGCCCGCACCCCGGGCGCGGCCTGGATCGACGTGCGGGTGCGCGGACGCGGGCCGGGCGGGACCACCAGCTGGGACGTGATGGCGCGGTGGGCGGACAAGGACAAGGTGATCAAGCCTCGCTCGGTCTCCGGGCAGGGCGACGACGCCACGTCGGTCGCGGTGGACACGTGGCGCACGCCGGGGCTGACGTCGTACCAGCTGCAGGTGCGCATCTACCGGACCGCGGGTGCCACGTCGGTGCCCAAGCTCGACCTGGTCACCGCGATGACCTCCCGGCTGCCGGCGAAGGCGGGCGCCACCTCGCGGCCGGTCTCGGCGAAGGCCGTCGAGCTCGCCGTGCCGCGCTACTCGCAGATGACGCACGTGGGGCACTACCCGAAGTGGGGCAACGGCGGGGAGGCGTGGTGCTCGCCGACGTCGGCGTCGATGGTGCTGGGCTGGTACGGCCGGTTGCCGAAGGCCTCGGAGTGGGCGTGGGTCTCCAAGCCGCACACCGACCCGTGGGTCGACCTGGCCGCGCGCCGTACCTATGACCACGCCTACCGCGGCACCGGCAACTGGACCTTCACCACCGCGTGGGCGGCCCGCAAGGCCGGCAAGGGGTTCGTCACCCGGCTGCGCGACCTGCGTGAGGCCGAGCGGCTGGTCCGCGCCGGCATCCCGCCGGTGGTCTCGATCGCCTACCGCGCCGGGGAGCTCACCGGCTCCCCGATCCGCTCCAGCAACGGCCACCTGCTCGTCGTCGTCGGCTTCACCGCCGACGGCTCCGTGGTCGCCAACGACCCGGCGGCACCCACCCGCGCCGGCGTGCGCCGGGTCTACGACCGGGCGCAGTTCGAGCGGCTGTGGCTCAACGCCTCCGGCGGGATGGCGTACGTGATCCACGACGCCGCGCACCCGCTGCCCGCCTCGAGCGGCAACTGGTGACGGCGGGGCGCTAGGAACCGTCTCCCAAGAGAATTCGTCGAGATCCGGCCGAATCACGACGAATTCGCTTGGGAAGCGGAGCGCCCGGAGCGCCCGGAGCGTCAGCAGCCGTAGCCGCCGTCGACGTCCAGCTTCTGGCCGCTGATGAACGCCGCCCGGGGCGAGGCGAGGAAGCAGACGGCCTCCGCGATATCGGTGGCGGTGCCGAAGGTGCGCAGCGGGATGTTGCCGCGGGTCACCTCGAGCGCCCGCTCGTCGAGGTCTCCGGAGGCGATGAGGCGTTCGGCCATGCCGTCGGTGAGCATGCCGGGGCCGACCGCGTTCACCCGCACGCCGTACCGGCCCTCCTCGGCGGCCAGGCCGCGCACCAGCGCCTCGACCGCGGCCTTGGGGGTCGAGGACAGCCCGTCGCGTACCGGGAACCGTGCGGTCGCGGCGGTGGTGACGGCGGTCAGCGAGCCGCGGCTCGCGCGCAGGTACGGCAGCGCGGCGTGGGCGACGGCGAAGAAGCCGGCGCTGTCCACCGCGAGCTGGGCGGCCATCTGTGCCGGCGGCACCATGGAGAGGTGCGTCATCGGCACGTGCGGGCCGGCGGCGTGGACCACGGTGTGCAGCCCGCCCAGCTCGGCCGCGGCGTGGTCGACGACGCGGGGCACGGCGTCGAGGTCACCCAGGTCCAGCCCGTACGACGCCTCGCCCACCTCACCGGGCCGGGTGTGGTGGGTGACCGCGACCCGGGCGCCGCGCTCGGCGAGCAGCGCGGCGACGGCGCGACCCAGTCCACCCGAGCCGCCGACGACGAGCGCACCGCCGGGAAGCTCGGCGAAGTCGCCGACGTGCGCGCTCATCCGTTCACCGTGACCTGGATGGTGTCCCAGCCGGTGGCGCCGTCGGGCAGCACGTCGGCCACCGCACCGGTCTGCGGCTCACCGTCCGCGGCGATGGCACGCACCCGCAGCTCGTGGGTGCCCGGCTCGAGGTCGAGCACGGCGCGCCACTGCACCCAGGTGTCGGTGTTCGGGGTGCGGGCGATCTCGGCGGGCTGCCAGCGGCCGCCGTCGACCTGCACCTGGACCCCGGAGATGCCGGTCTGCTGGAACCAGGCGACGCCGGCGCAGACGACCTCGCCGGCCAGCACCTCCTCGCCGTTGCTCGGGACCTCGATCTTGGAGGAGATCTTGACCGGTCCCCGCTCGCCCCAGCCCTTGCCGGTCCAGTAGGCGGAGATGTCGTCGAACCGGGTGACCTCCAGGTCGACGACCCACTTGGTGGCGGAGACGTAGCCGTACAGGCCGGGCACGATGGTGCGCACCGGGAAGCCGTGCTCGATGGGCAGCGGCTCGCCGTTCATCGCCACCGCGAGCATCGCGTTGCGACCGTCGGTGAGCGCGGACAGCGGCGTGCCGCACGTCCAGCCGTCGGCGGAGGTCTGCAGCACCGCGTCGGCGTCGGGGTGCGGTCCGGCGGCCTCCAGCAGCCCGGCCAACCGGACCCCGCTCCACCAGGCGTTGCCGATCAGGTCCCCGCCGACCTCGTTGGACACGCAGTTGAGCGTGATCCAGTCCTCGGTGATCTCCCGGGAGACCAGGTCGCGGTAGCTCAAGGTGATCTCACGCTCGACCATGCCGTGGATGCGCAGCTGCCAGTCGGCAGCCTCGATGGTGGGCTTGATGAAGGCGGTGTCGATCAGGTAGAAGCGGTCGCTCGGCGTCTGCCACGGGGAGATCCCCTCCAGGCCGAAGCTCACCCCGTCGGGCAGGTCGGGTGCGGTGACGCCCTCCAGGCGCAGCAGCCGGCGACTGGCCTCGGTCCGGCGGCGGGCGTCGCCGGCCAGCCGGCCGACCAGCCCGCCCGCCACGGAGACGCCGCCGGTGATCCCGGCGAGGACGAAGAAGGTGCGGCGGGTCTGAGCGCGCTCGCGGGCCGCGCCCTCGCCGCCGTCGGTCAGCTCCCACCGGCGCAGCCACTGCGCCAGCACGGCCATGGCGACCAGCCAGGCCACCAGCCCCCCGGCGACCGGTACGACGTCGTTGACCCCGGGGTTCGGCTTCGCGAGCACGGCGACGGCGCCGATCGCGGCGAGGGCGCCGTACCCCAGCATCGTCAGCCACCAGCGGCGTCGCGCCGCCCGGCCGAGCAGCACGAACACGACCGCGAGGAAGAGCAGGATGCCGAGGACGAGGATCTTCTTGTCAGCCTTGTCGAAGGCCCCGATCGCCCACGTGACCACCGGGCCCGGGGCCAGGTCGGCGATGCCCTCGGCGACGGCGACGACCGGGGACTCCCGCACGTGCAGCAGCGCCGCGGCGGCGTAGCTGAGGGCGAGACCGAGCACGCCGGCCAGCAGGCCGGCCAGTGCCCACCAGCCTCCTCGGGATGTCCTCACCCGCCCGATTCTGCACTCCGGCATGATCGAGGCGTGAACCCACCACTCGACGAGAGCGTCTCCGCTGCCGTCTCCGCCGCCGTCGAGGCCGCCCTCGACGATGCGGTCACCGCCGCCGTCGGTACGGCGCTCGCGGGCCTGCGCACCGGCATCGGTACCGACGTGCACCGCCTCGTGCCCCGCGCCGAGGGTGACGCGCCGATGGCGCTGGGCGGACTGGAGTGGCCTGATGAGCCGCATCGCCTCGAGGGCCACTCGGACGCCGACGTCGCGGCGCACGCGGTGTGCGACGCGCTGCTGTCGGCGGCCGGGCTGGGCGACCTGGGGAGCAACTTCGGCACCTCCGAGCCGCAGTGGGCCGGGGCCAGCGGGGCGACGCTGCTCGCCGAGACCCGCAGCCGGGTCGAGGACGCCGGGTTCCGGGTCCTCGACGTGGCGGTGCAGGTGATCGGCAACGCCCCGCGGGTGGGACCGCGGCGCGCCGAGGCCGAGCTGGCGCTCGGTGGCGTGCTGGGGGCGCCGGTGTCGCTGTCGGCCACCACCACCGACGGCCTGGGCCTGACCGGGCGCGGCGAGGGCGTGGCCGCCGTCGCGACGGCGCTGCTCAGCGCCGTCGAGGTCCAGCTGGCCTGACGCTCAGGCGGGGCGTTCCTTGCGGCTCGGGGTCTCCCCCACCTTGCGGTGCCCGACCAGCACGACACCCTCCACCACCTTGATGTCGTACGCCGGCACGGCGGCGTGCACGTCGTCCAGGCAGCGTCCGGTGCGCAGGTCGAAGGCGTGCCGGTGTGCCGGGGAGGCGACGAAGGGGACCTCGCCGCGCGTGCCGACGATGCCCTTCGAGATGCCGCCGACGGCGTTGCGGGCGAACGGGTCATGGTTGCCGAGGGCGTACACCGTGTCGTCGGCGATGCGGAAGATCGCGATCGCCTGTCCGTGCACCAGCGCGGTCACGCCCCGATCGACCTCAAGCTCTGCCAACCGGCAGACCGGCTGCCACTCCTCAACGGTCTCCCGAGCAGTCATGAGCCTGAAGGTAGGTCGCGTGTGTTCTCACCCGGGTTTCGTCATGTAACGAGCAGGAAAACGCTGCCGGCTCGGCGGCCCGGGCCGGCCGATACCCTCGGCCCGTGCCGAGCCCGCAGTACGTCGCCCCTCCTGCCCCTACCGCCACACCTGCCGCCGCACCGCCGCTGGCGGCGGCGGTCGTGCTCGGCGCGGGCAGCGGCAGCCGGGTGGGCGCCGAGGTCAACAAGGTGCTGCTGCCGCTGCGGGGTGTGCCGCTGCTGGCATGGTCGGTGCGCACCGCGCTCGCCACGCCGGGAGTCGGCCCCGTGGTGGTGGTCTGCCGCGCCGGGGAGCGCGCCGAGGTCGCCCACCTCCTCGGCGAGCACCTCGCCGAGGACCTCGAGGACCGCGCCCCGGGCCACGAGGTGCTGCTGGTCGACGGCGGCAGCACCCGGCAGGCCTCCGAGCAGGCGGCACTGGACGTGCTCGCGCCGCGGATCGCCGACGGCGCCGTGGACGTGGTCGCGATCCACGACGGCGCCCGGCCGCTGGCCGACGTCGAGCTGTGGCAGCGCGCCGTCGCCGTCGCCCGCGAGCACGGCGGCGCCGTACCGGCGCACGACCTGCCGGGGCTGCTGCCGCGGGCGGGCGGAGCGCTGCCGATCGCAGGCACCGACCGGCTGGTCGGGGTGCAGACGCCGCAGGCGTTCCGGGCAGCGCCCCTGGTGGCGTCGTACGCCGCGGCGCGCGCGGAGGGCTTCGACGGCACCGACACGGCCGCGACCTATGCGCGGTACGCCGAGGCGGCGGGACACGAGGCGGCCGGCACCATCCGCGCCGTACCGTCCGGGCCACGCAACCTCAAGGTCACCTTCGCCGACGACCTGGCGCTCGCCGCCGAGCTGCTGGACTGAGCCGACACGTCACCGGCACCTCACCACCACCACCGCACCACCACGGGCGGCGACTCGACGCGCCACGAGGGTCGATTCGGCGGACCACAAGGGTCGATTCGGCGAGGAGTCAGCGGGGTCAGCGGGGGTCGGTGAGCGCGGCCAGCACCGCGAGGTCCTCCTCCGAGGCCACGCGCCGCGCCTGCGGCGGTGCCTCGACGAGGGCGACCCGGTCGGCGCCGTACCGCTCGCGCAGCGCGGCGGTCAGCTCGACGAAGTCCAGCGACGGCAGGCGACCGCCGTCGGCGAGCAGGTCGGTGACCACCGAGGAGGGCAGCACGACCGGGGAGCAGACGCTCACCAGTCCCTCGCGGTCGACGGTCTCCCCGAGCACCGCGCCGCCCTCGGCCGCGTCGCCACCCTCGGCTGCACCACCAGCGTCGCTGGCGACCTTGACGGTGTCGGTCACCGGTCGTACGCCGACCACGACCTCGTCGGCCGCCTCGGCGCGCTCGGCGCAGCGGGCGAGGAAGTCCGGCGGCGTCATCGGGCACAGCGGGTCGTGCAGCACCAGCGCACCGCCGCGCTCGGCGACGTCGTCCCAGCCCAGCGTCTGGTCGAGCAGGTCGATGCCCGCCTCCCCCGCGGCCCACGCCGCGGCGGCGACCAGCGACTCGCCGTGGATGAGGTGGAACGGCAGGGAGCCGCGTCCCTCCTCCAGCACGATGCCCGAGGCAGGGACAGAAAAACCGACGACGTCATACGGATGGGGACTCATCGAGCCCCACCGTATGACGTCGTCGGATCGTTCAGGAAGCGAGGACCTCGTCGAGGATGGTCTCTGCCTTGTCCTCGTTGGTGTTCTCGCACAGCGCCAGCTCGGAGACGAGGATCTGGCGCGCCTTGGCCAGCATCCGCTTCTCGCCAGCCGACAGGCCACGGTCACGCTCGCGGCGCCACAGGTCGCGGACGACCTCCGCCACCTTCATGACGTCGCCGCTGTGCAGCTTCTCCAGGTTGGCCTTGTAACGACGCGACCAGTTGGTCGGCTCCTCGACGTGCTCCGCACGGAGCACACCGAACACACGGTCCAGTCCGGCCTTGTCCACGACGTCCCGGACACCCACGAGGTCCAGGTTGTCGGCGGGGACCCGGACAACCAGGTCCTGCTGTGCAACGATGCGGAGGACGAGGTACTGCCGCTCCTGGCCCTTGATCGTGCGCATCTCGATGTTTTCGATGACCGCAGCCCCATGATTGGGGTAAACGACCGTTTCGCCCACGGTGAAAGTCATATGAAAGTAGCCCCTTCCTAGGGTCGCCTATCCTACCACGTCCCCCCGCGGCCTAAAATGGTGTTTGCGCAGGTCAGCACGGCAATCCCCGTATTGACAACGGGACGCCAATGTGTTCGGGGCCGACCCGGCGTGTGCGGCCGGTCACTCGCCGCCCCCTCCCGGGACCACCCCGGGACGCCCCTCCCACGCCGATGTGGGAGGTCGATTCGGCGGGCCAGCAGCCTGTCACCCCGGTCGTGGTCAATACTGCCGACATGGCAAAGACGCAGCGTTGGCGACGCAAGCGCTCCGCCGGGGAGGACACCGCCCCTCAGGGCGCCGTCCCGGCGGGGTCGACCCTCGAGGCGGAGCGCGATGCTGCGCCCGAGGCGGAGGTCGACGACGTCGCTACGCCCGAGCCGGAGGTCGTCGACGACGCAGCGCCGGAGCGACCGGCCGAGGCCACTCCCGACACTGAGCCGGAGGCCTCGACCGGTGTCGACGACGAGGTCGTCGACACCGAGGTGGACGTCGACGACGACACCGAGGTCGAGGTCGAGACTGCGGTCGAGGTCGAGACTGCGGCCGAGGTCGAGTCTGCGGGCGAGGTCGAGTCTGCGGGCGAGGTCGAGACTGCGGACGCGGAGGAGCGCGCGGACGAGGACGCAGCCCAGCCCCCGCCGCCGTCCGCGAGCCGGTCGGGGCTCGGCGGCTGGCTGCTCGGCGGCCGGCCCGCCTCCGAGCTGGTGCCGCTGCAGCTGCTGCAGGCGGCCCACGCCAAGCAGGCCCTCACCACCGCGCTGGCGATGGGCCTGATCGCCGCGGCCGCCGGACGGCCGGCGCGCGAGGCCGGCGTCGTACTGCTCACCGTGCTGGTCGGGCAGAGCATCCTCGGCTGGCACAACGACATCGTCGACCGGCAGCGCGACGCCGCGCACTCCGCGAGCGGCAAGCCGATCGCGGCGGGACGGCTGCACCCGGACACGGTCTGGTACTCCATCGTCGTCGCCACCCTGCTGCTCGTCCCGTTGGCGATCACCACCGGCATCCGCGCCGGCTGCCTCTACCTGGCGGCCGTGGCGATCGGCATGCTCGGCAACGTCGTCGGCCGCACCGGCTTCTTCTCCTGGTGGTCGTGGGCGGCGTCGTACGCGCTGCTGCCCGCCTACCTCTCCTACGGCGGCTGGGGCGGCCAGGCCGTGGGCAGTGCGCCGGAGACCCCGATCGTGGTGCTCGCCGCACTCCTCGGGGTGGGCGTGCACTTCATGCGCTCGGTGTGGGGACTGGTCGCCGACCACGAGGACGGATGGACCTACCTGCCGCTCAAGCTCGGGCTGAAGCTCGGTGCGACCCGCCTGCTGGCGCTGTCCACCCTCTTCACCACGGTGGTGGCCGTCGCCCTGGTCGTGGTCGGCGCCCAGGTCGGGCTGTCGCGCTGACCTCGAGCCGGGCGATCGGTCCGGACCAAGAGGGCCCAGCGCTCGGCCGGAGCACGACCGCTAGAGTGTGGACGCTCCTACGCACACGCGCCCGGAGCGAGGAAACGGACCCCGGAGCCGCTCAGACGGCGCCGAACAAGAGCAGCGGAGGCTCGCCGACATGCATCACCTGCGCCCGACCGCAATCGCCGGAGTGTTGCTGGCGGCGTCGCTGACCCTGACGTCCTGCGGCTTCCAGTACCAGACGGACCGGGTCAACACGATCGCAGCGGGCGTCAACGTCCGCGACGCCGACGTGGAGGCCCTGGGCCTGCGCATCCTGGCCACCCAGCCCGGCACGGGCAAGCTCATCGGCGCGCTGGCCAACAACACCGGCGAGGACGTCGCGCTGGAGAGCGTCGGCTCCCCCGAGGACTCGCTGACCTCCGACTTCGAGCCCGTCGAGGTCGGCAAGGACGGCACCATCAACCTGGCCCAGGACGCCTCGGTCGAGGTGAACGGCGACTTCACCGCCGGCAACTTCGTCGACATCATCCTCACCTTCTCCAACGGTGAGGTCATCAGCGTGGGCGTCCCGGTCGTCAAGCGGTGCTACGAGTACACCGAGGTGCCCGAGCTCGACGCCAACCAGGGCGACGGCGCCGAGGCTGCCGCCGAGGAGGACGGCACCGCTGCCGACGAGGACGGCGCCGGTCTCCACGAGGAGGGCGGCGACGCCACCTTCAACTGCGCCGCCGACGCCCCGTCCCCGGAGGGTGGTCACTGAGATGACGTACACGCTGATCCTGCTCCGCCACGGCGAGAGCGAGTGGAACGCCAAGAACCTGTTCACCGGCTGGGTCGACGTCGCGCTGACCGACAAGGGCCGCGGCGAGGCCGTCCGCGGCGGGGAGCTGCTCAAGGAGGCCGGCATCCTGCCGGACGTCGTGCACACCTCCCTGCAGCGTCGCGCGATCAACACCGCCGCGATCGCCCTCGACGCCGCCGACCGGCACTGGATCCCGGTGCGTCGCTCGTGGCGGCTCAACGAGCGTCACTACGGTGCGCTCCAGGGCAAGGACAAGAAGGCGATCAAGGAGCAGTACGGCGAGGAGCAGTTCATGCTCTGGCGCCGCTCCTTCGACGTCCCGCCGCCGGAGATGCCCGACGACGACAAGTACTCCCAGGCCGGTGACCCCCGCTACGCCGACCTCGGCGACGAGCTGCCCCGCGCCGAGGCGCTCAAGCAGGTCATCGAGCGGCTGCTGCCCTACTGGGACGCCGCGGTCGTGCCGGACCTGCGGGCCGGGAACACGGTCCTCGTCGCCGCGCACGGCAACAGCCTGCGCGCGATCGTCAAGCACCTCGACCAGGTCAGCGACGCCGACATCGCCGCGCTGAACATCCCCACCGGGATGCCGCTGGTCTACGAGCTCGACGAGGAGACGCTGGCGCCCGTCGTACCGGGTGGGCGCTACCTGGACCCGGAGACCGCCGCCGCTGCTGCCGCCGCGGTCGCCAACCAGGGTCGCTGACCTCTCCCCCAGCCGTCCGGGGCACCGCCTCCCAAGCGAATTCGTCGGAATCTTCGAAGATCACGACGAAATCTCTTGGGAGGCGGTGCTTCTGTTTTGAAGTGGGGCCGGGTCAGCCCACCGCGGTCGGCTTGTGGCCGGTGACCACGAAGATCACCCGGTTGGCCACCGAGACCGCGTGGTCGGCGATCCGCTCGTAGTAGCGGCCCAGGAGCGCGATGTCGACGGCGGCCTCCACGCCGTGCGGCCAGTCGTCGGCGAGCAGCTGGGTGAAGCTGGCGCGGCGCAGCTGGTCCATCACCTCGTCGTCGCGGCCCAGGGCGATGGCGGCCTCCACGTCGCGCTCGGCGATCACGTCGACCACCCGGGTCACCATGTCCTCGGCGACCTCCGCCATCCGGGTCATCGTCGGCCGGACCTCGGCGGGCACCGCCACCGCCGGTACCCGCAGCCGCGCCACCTTCGCCACGTGCACCGACAGGTCGCCCATCCGCTCCAGCTCGGCCACCATCCGCAGTGCCGCCACGAGGGTGCGCAGGTCGGTGGCCACGGGCTGCTGCAGGGAGAGCAGGTCGAAGGCCTTCTCCTCCACCCGCTCCCGGGCCCGGTCGATGGCGGCGTCCTCGCTGATCACCCGCTCGGCGATCTCGGCGTCACCGGTCATCAGGGCCGTCGTGGCCTGGGAGACCGCAGTGCGCACCTGCCTGCCGATGGCGGACAGGTCGGCGAAGATGGAGTCGAGCTGGTCGATGTAGGCCTCACGCATGCCGGGCACGCTAGGCAGGGCAGATGAGGCGTTGACCCGCTCGGGGTGAACGCCAGATGAACAGTGCGAAGCCCCGCTTCCTCGATGGGGATGGGCCCCGTCGGGCGCCGTACGATCGCCGCGTGGACGCGACGACGCAGCAGGCCCTCCTGGCCGCGCTGCTCGGCGCCCTGGTCACCGCCGGCGCCGGCTTCGCCTGGTACCTCAGCGACCGCCAGCAGCGCCGGCAGCCGCCGGCCGAGGAGCCGGTGGTCCCCGACGGGGTGGCGGCCGTGCTCTCCGTGCTGCGCAGCAGCGCGGTGGTGCTCGACGAGTCCGACACGGTGCTCAAGGCCTCCGCCCCGGCCTACGCGATGGGCTTCGTCCGCGGCACCGACCTGCTCTCCGACGAGCTGGCCGAGGTGGTCCACCAGGTACGACGCGACGGCCAGATCCGCGAGACCGAGCTCGTCGTGCCGCGTCCCGGCGGGCTGCCCCGGCACGTCGTGGCGCGGGTCGCGCCGCTCGGCTCCCGCCTCGTGCTGGCGCTGGTCGAGGACCGCACCCGCGAGCGCCGGGTGGAGGAGGTGCGCCGCGACTTCGTCGCCAACGTCAGCCACGAGCTCAAGACGCCGGTGGGCGCCGTACGGATCCTCGCCGAGGCCGTGCAGGACGCCGCCGACGACCCCGAGGCGGTGCACCACTTCGCCTCGAGGATGCTGACCGAGTCCGAGCGGCTCGCCCGGCTGGTCGGCCAGATCATCGAGCTGTCCCGACTGCAGGGCGACGAGCCTCTGGAGCACCCCACGCCGGTGTCCATCGACGAGGTCGTCGCCGCCGCGGTGGACGGCACCCAGCTGGCCGCGGCCGCCAAGGACATCGCGGTGCTCGCCGAGGGCGAGGCCGGGCTCAAGGTCGTCGGCAGCGAGAAGCAGGTGGGGGCCGCGGTGGCCAACCTCGTCGCCAACGCCGTGGCCTACTCCGAGCCGACCTCACGGGTCGTGGTGACCCGGCGCCGGGTCGGCGACGACGTGGAGATCTCCGTGATCGACCGGGGCATCGGGATCCCCGAGGCCGAGGTGGAGCGCATCTTCGAGCGGTTCTACCGGGTCGACCCCGCCCGGCACCGCTCCACCGGCGGCACCGGCCTGGGCCTCTCGATCGTCAAGCACGTCGCGGCCACCCACGGCGGCGACGTACGGGTGTGGTCGGTCGAGGGCCAGGGCTCCACGTTCACGCTCACCCTGCCGGTGCAGCCCGAGCGGCACACCGCCCCCGCGCAGCACTCGCTCGCCCCCAAGGACACGCCCCCGCCGCATCCGCCGGCCGGGACCCCGCAGAACCGTGAGGAGGGCCCGTGACCCGGGTACTGGTCGTCGAGGACGAAGAGAGCTACAGCGACGCGCTGGGCTACCTGCTGCGCAAGGAGGGCTTCGAGGTCGCGATCGCCGCCGACGGCCACGCCGCGCTGCGGGAGTTCGACCGCTACGGCGCCGACATCGTGCTGCTCGACCTGATGCTCCCCGGCATCCCGGGCACCGAGGTGTGCCGCACCATCCGGCAGACCTCGAACGTGCCGGTGATCATGGTCAGCGCCAAGGACGACGAGGTGGACAAAGTCGTCGGGCTGGAGCTCGGCGCGGACGACTACGTCACCAAGCCGTACTCCCCGCGCGAGCTGGTCGCCCGGATCCGGGCCGTGCTGCGCCGCGGCCAGGACTCCGACCAGCCCGCCGACACCCTCGAGGCCGGTCCGGTCCGGATGGACGTCGAGCGGCACGTCGTGACCGTCAACGGCACCGAGCAGCGGCTGCCGCTGAAGGAGTTCGAGCTGCTGGAGATGTTCCTGCGCAACCCCGGCCGGGTGCTGACCCGCGGCCAGCTCATCGACCGGGTCTGGGGCTCCGACTACGTCGGCGACACCAAGACCCTCGACGTGCACGTGAAGCGGCTGCGCGCGAAGGTGGAGCCCGAGCCGAGCGAGCCGCGCTACCTGATCACCGTGCGCGGCCTGGGCTACAAGCTGGAGGTCTGAGACCGGGTGTCGGAGCGACCCCCTAGCGTGGGGGTCGTGCCCGAAGCCGCCCAGCCCGTCACCGGGCCCGACACTCCCGCCGTCCCGGGCGTGCTGCCGCTGCTCGCGGTCGGCGTGACCCTGGTGCTGTGGGCCAGCGCCTTCGTCGGCATCCGGCACCTGGCCGACGACTTCAGCGCCGGCGCCCTGTCCCTGGGGCGGCTGGCCGTGGGGGCGGTGGCGCTCGGGCTCGCCGCGCTCGCCCAGGGCATGCCCCGCCCCACCCGGCGGCAGTGGGCCTCGATCGCGGCAATCGGCGTGCTGTGGTTCGGCGTCTACAACGTCTCGCTCAACGCCGGTGAGCAGCGCGTGGACGCCGGCACCGCATCCCTGCTGATCCAGGTCTCCCCGGTGCTGATCGCACTGCTGGCCGCCGCCTTCCTCGGCGAGCGGTTCACCTGGACCCTGAGCGTCGGGCTGGTGCTGGCCTTCGCCGGGGTGGCGGTGATCGGCCTGTCCGGCTCGGGTGACGGCGCTGCGCCCAACGACCTGCTCGGCGTCGTGCTGTGCCTGGTGGCGGCCGCGGTGTACGCGGTCAGCGTGATCCTGCAGAAGCCCCTGCTGGCCCAGCTCTCCGCGCTGCAGGTGACCTGGCTGGCGTGCACGATCGGTGCCCTCGCCTGCCTGCCGTGGGCCGGCCAGCTCGTCGAGCAGGCCGGCCGTGCGCCGCTCTCCTCGTCGTTGTGGCTGGTCTACCTGGGCGTCTTCCCCACCGCGATCGCGTTCACGACGTACGCCTTCGCGCTGCGGCACATGAGCGCCTCCTCGCTCGGCGTGACCACCTACCTGGTGCCGCCGCTGACGATCGTGCTGGGCTGGCTGCTCCTGGACGAGGTGCCGCCGGTGGCGGCGTACGTCGGCGGCGCGCTCGCCCTGGTGGGCGTCGGCGTCGCTCGGCGCCGCCCGCGGAAGCGCGAGGCCGCACCCATTGCTGGACCGGACCCTGCCGAGGCCGCGGTGCAGGCTCCGGCGGTGCCTGGTGCGGTGCCTGGTGCGGTGCCTGGCGACGCCGGTCGCGACGGCCGGTAGGACCGCTGCGTCAGTCCGACTCCAGCCAGCCCCGGAACGCCTCCAGGTTGGCGGTGGACTCCCCGCGCTCGATCCGCCACTCCCACTCCTTGCGGATCGAGGTCTCGAAGCCGAGCTCGAGGATGGTGTTGAACGCGGAGTCGGCGTACTCCAGCACCGAGCCGAGCAGCCGGTCCAGGTCCTCGGCGTTCACCGACGACAGCGGCAGGCGGGCGTCGAGGTAGATGTCGCCGTGGGTGTCGATGCCGAACGCGACGGCGTACATCCTCATGTTCCGCTCGAGCAGCCAGCGGTAGACCCGCTCGAACTGCTCATCAGGGCGCCGGCACACGAACGCGTGCACCCCGAGGGCGTGCGGGCCGAGGTCGAGACGCACCGGCGTCTGCAGCTTCTTCTCGCCGGGCAGCGCGAAGCTGAACTGGCGCGCCTCGGTCTCCTCGAACTCGACCTCGTTGTCCCGCAGCCAGGTGCGTACGACGTCGGCGGGGTCACTCATCGCGGTTCTCCTCTGCGGGGCGCTTCCGGGGGCGGGGCTGCGCAGGCAGCCTAGGCGGGCGCCCCAGCGCGCCCTTCGGCTCAGCCGACCGGCTCAGCCGACCGGCTGGTTCGCCTGGCGCATCAGGGACCGGGCCCGCTCGTAGACCGACAGGGTCCGCTCGGCCGTGGCGTCCCAGGAGAAGCGCTCGGCCTGCACCAGCGCACCGGCGGCGAGCCGGTCCCGCAGGCCCGGGTCGCCGGCCACCTTCTCCAGCGCCGCGGCCCAGTCGTGCGGCTGGTGGGTGTCGACCAGCAGGCCGCTGTTGCCGTCGTCGACGACCGTGGTCAGCCCGCCCACGGCGGCGGCGACCACGGGCGCCCCGCACGCCTGCGCCTCGGCCGCAACCAGGCCGAACGACTCGTTGTAGGAGGGCACCGCGACCAGCGTGGCGGCGGAGTACCAGCCCGCGAGCTCGTGCTGCGGCACCGGCGGCACGAACCGGACCACGTCGGTGATCCCCAGCTCGGTGGCCAGGTTGGCCAGCGCGGTGGGTCGCTCCAGGCCGCTGCCCGAAGGGCCGCCGACCACCGGCACCACCAGCCGCGGGCGCAGGTCGGGGCGCCGCGCGACCAGCTCGGCGACGGCGCGCAGCAGCACGTCGGGCGCCTTCAGCGGCTGGATCCGGCCCGCGAACAGCAGCACCAGCGCGTCCTGCGGCAGGTCACGCTGGCGGCGGGCCTCGGCCCGCTCGGCGTCGGTGCGCGCCCGGAACACGTCGGTGTCGACGCCGGGGTGCACCACCTGGACGCGGGCCGGCTGGGCGTCGTACAGGTCGATGAGCTGGTGGGCCTCGAGGTCGGTGTTGGCGATGAGCACGTCGGCGGCCTCGACGACCTGCTGCTCGCCGATCAGCCGGGCGGGCGGCTCGGGGGTGTCGCCGACGGCGAGCGCGGTGTTCTTGACCTTCGCCATCGTGTGCATCGAGTGCACCAGCGGCACGCCCCAGCGGTCGCGGGCCAGGGCGCCGACCTGGCCGGAGAGCCAGTAGTGGGAGTGCACGACGTCGAAGTGGCCGGCCGGCTTGGCGGCCTCGGCGCGCAGCACCTCGCGGGCGAACACGCACAGCTGCCCGGGCAGCTCCTGCTTGGTCAGGCCCTCGAACGGGCCGGCGGGCACGTGGTGCACCGCCACGCCGTCGCACAGCGGCACCACCGGGTCGAGCCGGGAGCTGGTGGCCCGGGTGAACACGTCGACCTCGATGCCGCGGGCCGCGAGCCTGCGGGCGACCTCGACGACGTAGACGTTCATGCCGCCGGCGTCGCCCGTGCCGGGCTGGTCCAGCGGCGAGGTGTGCAGACTGATCATGGCCACGCGCCCGATCAGGGAGCCTGCCATGTCACCTCCTGCGTCGGACCGTCTCGCGCCACCGATCGGTGGCGATCGGTCAACCCTCCCAGTCTGCCCGGCATTCCCGTTCGGCCAAGATGGGGGTCATGAGCAACCGCGTCGCCGTCGTCACCGGAGCCTCCAGCGGGATCGGGGAGGCCACCGCCCGCCACCTCGCCCGGGAGGGGTTCGAGGTCGTCTGTGCGGCGCGGCGCACCGACCGGATCGAGACCCTCGCCGCCGAGATCGGCGGCCGCGCCGTCGCCTGCGACGTCACCGACGCCGACCAGGTCGCCGCGCTCGCCGAGGCGGCCGGCCCGCGGGTCGACGTACTGGTCAACAACGCCGGCGGTGCCTTCGGCCTGGAGCCCGTCGCCGAGGGCGACGCCGAGCAGTGGCGCGCCATGTACGACGTCAACGTGGTCGGGCTGATGCTCGTCACCAAGGCGCTGCTGCCCGCGCTGATCGCCTCCGGCGCCGGCGTCATCGTCAACGTCGGCTCCATCGCCGGGCGCCGCGCCTACGAGGGCGGAGCGGGCTACACCGCCGCCAAGCACGGCACCAAGGTGGTCACCGAGACGCTGCGCCTGGAGCTGGTCGACCAGCCGGTGCGGGTCTGCGAGGTCGCCCCCGGCATGGTGCGCACCGACGAGTTCTCCCTCGTCCGGTTCGGCGGCGACCAGGAGAAGGCCGACGCCGTCTACGCCGGGGTCGACGCCCCGCTGGTGGCCGACGACGTCGCCGACGCGATCACCTGGGTCGCCACCCGGCCCGCGCACGTCAACATCGACGAGCTCGTCATCAAGCCGCGCGCGCAGGCCGCGCCGCACAAGGTGCACCGGGTCCTCTGAGGTTCACAGGCGTCACACCGGCGGGGGTTTCCTGGCGGGTTTCGGGGGTGGAACCCCAGAAAAACGCAGGAATCCCCGGTCGACCGGGGATTCCTACAGCTCAGCCTCAGGCCAGCGCGCGGTCCAGGGCCGCCGCGACGTGCAAAGACGTGCAGCCGAAGACGGGCAGGTCGGAGTCGGCCTGGCGGACGAGCAGCTCGAGCTCGGAGCAGCCGAGGATGACGCCGCCGGCGCCGGCGTCCCAGAGCTCGTCGATCAGCGCCACGACGTTCTTGCGGGAGGCGTCGATGACCTTCCCGTGCACGAGCTCGTCGTAGATGATCCGGTTCATCTCGTCGTGCCGCTCGGGCTCGGGCACGAGGACCTCGAGGCCGTGCGAGGCGATCCGGTCGGTGAAAAAGGTGCGCGACATCGCGAACTTGGTGCCGAGCAGCGCCACGGTCTCCACGTCCTGGGCCTTGCACGCCTGTGCGACGACGTCGCCGAGGTGCAGCAGCGGGATGTCGACGGCGTCGGAGACCTGCTCGGCGACGCGGTGGAACGTGGTGGTGCACAGCATCAGGAAGTCGGCGCCGGCGCGCTCGACGGAGATCGCGGCTGCCCGCAGGACCTCGGCGACGCCGTCCCAGTCCTCGGCCTCCTGCAGCGCGGTGACCTCGGCGAAGTCGACGGAGGCCAGGACGCTGCGGGCGGAGTGCAGCCCACCCAGACTCTCCTCGACACCACGGTTGAGTGCCTCGTAGTACGCCGCGCTGCTCTCCCACGACATGCCGCCGACGAGTCCGATGGTCTGCATGCCGGCGAGTCTAGTGACCCGGCCGGGTCCCGGTGGGCGCCGGGCAGCGGGCCGGGCAGCGTCCGGGCAGCGTCCGGGCAGCGTCCGGGCAGCGGCCGACGATGTGAGCCCGGACGCGGTGCGCCGTTAGGCTGGCAGACGGCCCTGAGCCGCCCGAGCGAGCCTCCGTGTTCTCCCCGGGTGCCGGCGGCCCCCGAGGACCTTCGACGAGAGCGACACCGTACACCCATGTCTGACACCACCCGCCGCCGCAAGGACCTGCGCAACGTCGCCATCGTGGCCCACGTCGACCACGGCAAGACGACGCTCGTGGACGCCATGCTGCGCCAGGCCGGCGCCTTCACCGAGCACCAGGCCGAGTCCGTCGCCGAGCGCGTGATGGACTCCGGCGACCTGGAGCGCGAGAAGGGCATCACCATCCTCGCCAAGAACACCGCGGTGCACTACCGCGGTCCCTCGGCGCAGGAGATGGCCGACGGCGACATGGTCATCAACATCATCGACACCCCCGGCCACGCCGACTTCGGTGGCGAGGTCGAGCGCGGCCTGTCCATGGTCGACGGCATCGTGCTGCTGGTCGACGCCTCCGAGGGCCCGCTGCCGCAGACCCGGTTCGTGCTGCGCAAGGCGCTGAACGCGAACATGCCGGTGATCCTGGTGGTCAACAAGACCGACCGCGGCGACGCCCGGATCGACGAGGTCGTCGACGAGACCTACGAGCTGTTCATGGACCTGCTCGACGACTCCCACGCCCAGGACGCGCTGGACTTCCCCGTGGTCTACGCCTCGGGCAAGGCCGGCATCGCCTCGCTGACCAAGCCGGAGAACGCGACGCTGCCCGAGGGCAACGACCTCGAGCCGCTGTTCCGCACCATCCTGGAGAACATCCCGGCGCCGGAGTACGACGAGGGCGCTCCCCTGCAGGCCCACGTCACCAACCTCGACGCCTCCCCGTTCCTCGGCCGCCTGGCGCTGCTGCGGATCAAGCAGGGCACGCTGAAGAAGGGCCAGACCGTGGCCTGGATGCGGCGCGACGGCGGCGTGAAGAACGTCAAGATCACCGAGCTGCTGATCACCGAGGGCCTGGAGCGCAAGCCCGGCGAGTCCGCCGGCCCCGGCGACATCGTCGCGGTCGCCGGCATCCCGGAGATCACCATCGGCGAGACCCTGGCCGACGCGGAGAACCCGATCGCGCTGCCGCTGATTCACGTCGACGAGCCCGCGATCTCGATGACCATCGGCACCAACACCTCCCCGCTGGTGGGCAAGGGCGGCAAGGGCCACAAGGTCACCGCCCGCCTGGTCAAGGACCGCCTCGACGCCGAGCTGATCGGCAACGTGTCGCTGCGCGTGCTGCCCACCGAGCGCCCCGACGCCTGGGAGGTGCAGGGCCGCGGCGAGCTGGCGCTGGCCATCCTGGTCGAGCAGATGCGCCGCGAGGGCTACGAGCTGACCGTCGGCAAGCCGCAGGTGGTCACCAAGGAGGTCGACGGCAGGCTGCACGAGCCGTTCGAGCGCCTGACCATCGACGCCCCCGAGGAGTTCCTCGGCACGATCACCGAGCTGCTCGCCAACCGGAAGGGCCGCATGGAGGGCATGACGAACCACGGCACCGGCTGGGTGCGCATGGAGTTCGTCGTCCCCGCCCGTGGCCTGATCGGCTTCCGCACCGACTTCCTCACCGAGACCCGCGGCACCGGCATCGCGCACTCCATCTCGGAGGGCTACTTCCCGTGGGCCGGTGAGATCCGCTCGCGCCAGTCCGGCTCGCTGGTCGCGGACCGCTCGGGTGCGGCCACGGCGTACGCGATGACGTCACTGCAGGAGCGCGGCACGATGTTCGTCGAGCCCGGCACCGAGGTGTACGAGGGCATGATCGTCGGCGAGAACTCCCGCGCCGACGACATGGACGTCAACATCACCAAGGAGAAGCAGCAGACCAACATCCGGTCCGCCACCTCCGACAACTTCGAGAAGCTCATCCCGCCGAAGAAGCTCTCCCTCGAGCAGTGCCTGGAGTTCTGCCGCGAGGACGAGTGCGTGGAGATCACCCCGGAGATGGTCCGCATCCGCAAGGTGATCCTCGACGCCAACGAGCGCGCGAAGATCACCAGCCGGGCGCGCAAGGCCAACAAGGCCTGAGCCCCACCGGCACGTACGTCGGCCCGTCACCGCACTCGCGGTGGCGGGCCTTCGTCGTTCCTGGAGAGGGGGCTTGCCGTCGCTACAGTGAGCCCATGAGCGAACACCGCGTGCCGGCTCCCGTCGTCGCCGACGGGGAGAAGCCGAAGGGACCGGCGTCGTACTTCCCGAGCATCGAGAAGACCTACGGACGCCCCGTGCAGGCATGGCTCGACCTGGCCGCCGACCGCCTCGACCAGCACCCCCACATGGAGGTCGTGGCGTGGTTGAAGGACAGCCACGGGCTGGGGCACGGTCACGCCAACGCGATCGTGGCCTACGTGAAGGCCCAGCTCGCCGGCTGATCCCCTCCCTCCCCACCGCCTCACCGGGAAATGATGCAGTTTCCTGTACGGAAAACGCTTTCCATCCTGGAAAGTCCATGGTCTACTTTCCACACCGGAAAGTCGTCCGCACCTGCGGACCCCTCAGAGGAGAGCTCCATGGACGAGAAGCGTCACGACGTCGAAGCGGCCGAGGCGGCCCGCGCCCTCGAGACGATCGCCGCCACGCGCCACGAGGTCGCGGCACGCGTGGGGAGCCCGCCGCACTACTACACGAAGGTCGCCGCCGCCGGGGCGATCCTCTGCCTCGCGCAGCCCTTGGACAGCCGCACCAGGTTCTTCGTGACCCTCATCGCGCTCATCCCCCTGGGCTGGGCCATCCGGTCCTACTCCCGTCACACGGGCACCTGGACCATGGCCACGCTGCGCGAGAAGGGCGCCTGGATGGCCTGGCTGATCATCGGCGTCATGCTCGCGGCGCTGACCTCGGCCATGATCACCCAGAACCTCGTCGCCAGCGTCGTCGGCGCCCTCGTGATCCTCCTGGTCGTGCCGGTCGTCGGGCCGCGCTGGGACGCCGCGTGGGTCCGCAGCCTGACCCCGGAGGAGTCGGCTGAGCGGTCGGCGGAGGGGTCGGCGGAGGGGGCGGCGGAGGGGTCGGCGGAGGACACGGTCGAGGAGACGCCGTGAGTGCGCCCGAGGCACGGTTCGACACCCTCGTCCACGCACCGCACCGGCTGCAGATCTGTGCCGTGCTCGACACGGTCGACCAGGCCGAGTTCGCGCTGCTGCGCGACAGCCTCGGGGTCTCCGACTCCGTCCTGAGCAAGCAGGTCAAGGCCTTGGAGGACGCCGGCTACGTCAAGGTCTCCAAGGGACTGGTCGAGCGGCGTACGCGCACGTGGGTCGCGTTCACGAAGAGCGGTCGTCGGGCCTATCGCGGACACGTCGCAGCACTGCGCGCGATGATCGGCACCTGACTCGGCCGGGAGACGGGCAGGGTGAGGGCCGGAGCAGAGCAACGCCCGCCCTTCGTCGTTGAAGGGCGGGCGCTCTCCGCTTCCCAAGCGTTCTTGTCGGTTTTCGGCCGAATCTCGACGAAAACGCTTGGGAGACGGTTCGGGAATCGACGGTTCAGAACTCGACGCGCAGCTCGTCGCTGAGCGGTCTGGCCTGGCAGGTGAGGATGATGCCGTCGGCGATGTCCTCGGGGTCGAGGACGCCGGCGTTGCCGAGGTCGACCTCGCCGCGGGTCAGGGTGGCGGCACACGAGCCGCACTCGCCCTCGCGGCACGAGAACGGCACCCGCACCCCCGCCGAGAGCAGTACGTCGACGAGGCTGGTCGCGCGCGGCCAGCGCAGCTGGTGCTCGGCGCCGTCGATCTCCACGGCCACCTGCGGCGCGTCGGCGTCGGCGACCTCCACCGGCGCCGGCTCGTCCGCGGCGAACGGGTCGCCGGACAGCGAGGTGAAGACCTCGGCGTGCACCCGGTCGCGGGGCATGCCGACGCTCCGCGCCGCCTCGCGCACGGCGTCCATGAACGGCGCCGGGCCGCAGGTGAACAGCCGCCGGTCGTCGTACGGCGCCAGCAGCGGGGCCAGCAGGTCGGCGCGGGGCAGGCCCTGCACGCTCTCCAGCCAGTGCACCACGGTGAGCCGGTCGGGGTGCTCGGCGACCAGGTCGCGCAGCTCGGCGCCGAAGATCACCGACGTCTCGTCGCGGTTGGCGTAGACGAGCGCGACGCGGCCGGTGCCCTTGGCCAGCACCGACTTCAGGATCGAGATCACCGGGGTGACGCCGCTGCCGGCGGCCAGCAGGACCAGGTCCTCGTCGAGGTCGGGCGGGGTGAAGACGCCGGCCGGCGCCAGCACCTCCAGCTCGTCCCCGGCGGCGACGTGGTCGCACAGCCAGTTCGAGGCGTAGCCGTCGGCGGTGCGCTTCACGGTGACCTTCAGCCGCGCGTCGACGTACGGCGAGCTGGCCATCGAGTAGCAGCGCGCCACGGACCCGGTGCGCTCGCTGGGCACCTTGAGGGTGAGGAACTGCCCGGGCAGGTAGTCGAACGTCGCGCCCTGCTCGGGCGGCACCTCGAACACCAGGGAGCGGGCGTCGGCGGTCTCGTCGAGGACCTCGACCACCCGCAGCGCCAGGCCGCGGCTCATCGCGCGTCCTCGCGGGTGAGGAAGCCGATGACGGTCGGCAGCCAGGCCTCGCGGGCCTCGATCATCGTCCAGTGCCCGCAGCGGGGGAAGACGTGCAGCTCGCCGTCGGGCAGGTCGCGCATCGCCAGGAGCGCGGAGTCGACGGGCGAGACCCGGTCGTCGCGGCCCCAGGTGACCAGGGTCGGTGCCTGCAGCTTGTGCAGCTGCGCCCAGTAGGGCACGGCGTCGCCCATCGCGTTGGCCGCGATCGTGGCGGCGAACGCCTTGGTGCTGTACATCCGCCGGGCGATCTCGAGCGTCTTCGGGTCGGTGGCCAGGCGCCAGCGCTCCTCGATGAGCTCCTCGGTCACCAGCGCCGGGTCGTGCACCATCGCGTGCAGCCAGCGCACGAGCCGCTCGCGGCTGGGCTCGTCGGTGAACTCCATCAGCAGCTTGATGCCCTCGCTGGGGTTCGGGGAGAAGACGTTGCGGCCGATGCCACCGACGGTGACGAGGCGTCGTACCCGCTGCGGCTCGGCGATCGCCACCTTCGCCGCGACGATGCCGCCCATCGAGTTGCCGATGATGTCGACCGCACCCAGCCCGAGGGCGTCGAGGAAGACCCCGACCGCAGACTCGGCCATCACCATCGGGTGTCCCTCGACCGGGTCGCTGACCCCGAAGCCGGGGAACTCCAGCACCAGGCAGCGCCGGTGCTGCGCGAGCTCGGCGAGGACGCCGCGGTAGTTCTGCCAGCCGGTCACACCCGGGCCGGAACCGTGCAGCAGCAGCAGCGGCTCGCCGTGGCCGGCCTCGTGGTAGCGCAGGGTCCCGAGCTCGGTCGCCACCTCCCGGCGGGTGGCCTCGTGGCTCACGTCAGTCGTCATGACCCCAGGTTGTCGCGCGCGCGGGACCGGCTCACCCGCGTTCCCGCCCAACGAGAAGAGTGCGCGCGGTGGTTCCACTGAGGTGGAAGCCCGCCGGGCCGGCGCCGACGCCGCACCTACGCTCCCCCCACACCCCGTTCCACGAGCACCACCGGAGGCCGGCACGATGTCCGTTCAGACGATCTCCCAGGCCGAGATGAGGAGCGCGCTGGGCCGGTTCGCCAGCGGCGTCACCGTCATCACCGGCACCGACGACGACGGTCCCGTGGGTTTTGCCTGCCAGTCCTTCGCCTCCGTGTCACTGGACCCGCCACTGGTGCTCTTCTGCGCCGACCACGGCGGACGGTCCTGGCCGCGCATCCGGCGCAGCGGCCGGTTCACCGTCAACGTCCTCGCCGAGGACCAGGACGACCTGTGCCACCGCTTCGGCCGTCGCGGCGGCCTGAAGTTCGACGGCCTCGACTACTCGATGTCGCGCTGGGGCACGCCGTCGCTGGACGACGTGCTGGTGCGGGTGCACGCCGAGGTCGAGACCGTGCACGTCGCCGGCGACCACGACGTCGTCATCGGTCGCGTCGTGGAGCTCGAGCAGCTCCGCGACACCAGGCCGATGGTGTTCTTCAGCGGCCGGTTCGGCATCGACCTGCCGGTGCCCGTCCCCTAGCGCGCGGCCGTCCCCGACGCCCCTCCCCCGCCACCGCTTCCCCCCGTTCGCCAGACTCCACCGGAGTCCACCAGAGGAGTTCTTTTGCCGACCGCTCTGCCCGCAGGCCTCGACCCCGTCGACGCCCTGCTCGCGCTCGAGGAGATCAAGCGCGTCTTCGCCGCCCGGTTGCGGGTGATGGACACCAAGCAGTGGCACCTGTACGCCGGGCTGCACACCGCCGACGTGGTCAGCGAGACGTGGGGCGGGCTGCCCCTCGACAAGCAGCCCCGCACGGACGCGGAGTCGAACCGCGTGGTGGGCAACGAGGCTCTGGCCGAGACCATCCGCCGGTTCCTCGACGGACCGATCCCGGTGACGTCGGTCCACCACGGGCACACCCCGGAGATCGAGCTCACCTCCGCCACCACCGCGCGCGGTGTGTGGGCGATGGAGGACCACCTGTGGTGGTCGGATGAGGACGGCGAGTACCACCTGCACGGCTACGGGCACTACCACGAGGAGTACCGCCGCGAGGACGGCCGCTGGCTGATCAGCTACCGCTCCTTGACCCGGCTGCGCGTGGACGCCCCGGCCGACTTCTTCCGCTTCTCCGAGGTCCTGTGAGCACCGCGCCCCCGGCCGACCGGGTGATCGACTCCCTGTTCCGCCCGCTGCAGGTCCGCTCCCTGAGCCTGGCCAACCGGCTGGTGATGTCGCCGATGACGCGCTCGGCCTCGCCCGGTGGCGTGCCCGGCGAGGACGTCGCGGCCTACTACGCCCGCCGCGCCGCGGGCGGCACCGGCCTGGTGGTCACCGAGGGCGTCGCGATCGAGCACCCCACCGCCGTCGACGAGCCCCGCGTCCCCCACATGTACGGCGCGCAGGCGCTCGCCGGCTGGCGTGCGGTGGTCGACGCCGTGCACGCCGCGGGCGGGCGGATCGTGCCCCAGCTGTGGCACGTCGGCCCGCTGTGGGGCGCCATGTGTGAGGTGGACCCCGCCCTGGTGCCGATGCGGCCCTCGGGCCGCTGGGGCACGCCGGGTGTCACGTCGTACCCGGCCGCCTACGTCGAGCGCTCGGCGGCACCGACGCGGGCGATGACGGAGGCCGACCTGGACGAGGTGCGTACGGCGTACGTGCGCGCCGCCCGCAACGCCGCCGACGCCGGCTTCGACGGCATCGCGCTGCACGGCGGGCACGGCTACCTGCTGGACGCCTTCCTGTGGGCCGACACCAACACCCGCACCGACCGCTGGGGCGGCGACCTTCGGGCCCGCACCCGGTTCCCGGCCGAGGTGGTCGCGGCGATCCGCGCGGAGGTCGGGCCGGACCTGCCGATCTTCTTCCGGTTCTCCCAGCACAAGCAGCAGGACTACACCGCACGGATCGCGCAGACCCCCGACGAGCTGGAGGTCGTGCTCGGCGCCCTGGCCGAGGCCGGCGTCGACATCTTCGACGCCAGCGCCCGGCGCTTCGACGAGCCGGCGTTCCCCGGCAGCGACCTGTCGCTGGCGGGCTGGGCCAAGAAGGTCACCGGCAAGATGTCCTCGGCGGTGGGCAGCGTCGGTCTCGGCGCGCCGATGCGGGAGAGCCGTGCCGCCGGCGCCGCGGCCGCGCACGACAACCTCGGCGAGGTCGAGCGGCGGCTGGCGGCCGGTGAGTTCGACCTGGTCTCCGTCGGCCGGCTGCACCTGGCCGACCCCACGCTGGCCCACACGCTGCGCACCGGCGGCCCGCTGCCCGAGTTCGACCGCTCGGTGCACGAGGCGACGCTGACCTGAGCACCGCCTCCCAAGCGAATTCGTCCAGATCCTTTGAGATCTCGACGAATTCTCTTGGGAGACGGAGGTCAGCTGCGGACCCGGCCCAGCAGCTCGCGCGCGGACGCACGGCCGTCGAGCACCCGGGCGGTACGACGACGGATCAGCCAGCCGCCCTCGGAGCGGACGAGCTCGAACCGGTTCGCGCTGACCCGCCACACCCAGAACGAGTCCTCGTCGCTGCTGCGCCGCAGCAGCATGGAGTGGCACGTGGCGACGGCCTCGTCGCCGTCGACGCGCACGTGCACCGGGTCCAGCAGGTGCCCGCAGCCTTCGGCCAGGTAGTCCTGGTGCGGCGCCGTACGCACCATCTCGACGATCTCCTCGCGCCCGGTGAACACCTTCAGGTCCAGGTCGTAGACGGCGTCGTCCGTCCAGAGCCGGCCCACGGCCTCGGCGTCGCCCGCGTCCACCGCCGGGCCGTAGGCGGTGACCACCTCGCGGACCGCCTCCACGTCCTCCAGCGCGCGCACCCGCTGGGTCAGCGCGGCGAGCTGGGCGGTGACGGTCGCCGCCGCGTCGTGGTTCGTCCGGTCGGCCATCGTGTCCTCCTCCTGCGCGCCCCGGCCGGGCGCGATCGGGTCGTTCCTACCCCCGCCGGCAACCGAGCGGAAGCGGTTCTTCCGTTCAACGGGAACGGGCTCGGAAGTGGCCCACGCCACTGCGAACGTATGGCCACCTCGCCCGTTCGCAACCTCTGCGCACAGAGCCCGAGGCGGTCATCTCGGACACCGCCCGCTCCCGACGCAGACCGCACTTCGTAGGAAGGTCACCTCAGTGGGCCACGTTCTGGACAGCATCATGGAGCACGCGGAGGAGATCCGCGCCGCCGCCGCCGAAGGCGAGGCGCTGATGCGCCTGCCCGACACCACCGCCAAGACCCTGCGCGACTCCGGCATCGTGCGGATGTTCCAGCCCAAGGAGTACGGCGGCCTGGAGGCCCACCCGCGCGAGGCCGCGGAGACCACGATGGAGCTGGCCAAGCTGGACGGCGCCGCGGGCTGGGTGGCCGGCATCGTCGGCGTCCACCCCTGGGAGCTGGCGTTCTTCGACCGCAAGGCCCAGGACGAGATCTGGGGCGAGGACCCCGACATGTGGATGGCCTCGCCGTACGCCCCGATGGGCGTCGCGGTGCCCGTCGACGGCGGCTACCTCCTCAACGGCCGCTGGTCGTTCTCCTCCGGCACCGACCACTGCGGCTGGGTGATGATCGGCGCCGCCGTCGGTGACAAGGACGGCAACCGCACCAACGAGGTGCTCCACGTCGTGCTGCCCCGCTCCGACTACGAGATCGACGCCGACTCCTGGGACATGCTCGGCCTGCGCGGCACCGGCTCGAAGGACCTCATCGTCAAGGACGCCTTCGTGCCCACGCACCGCACCCTCTCCGCAGACCTCGTCCTCGGCGGCGACGCCTGGCGCCAGGCCGGGCGCGACGAGACGCTCTACCGCTTCCCGTTCTCCTGCCTGTTCCCGCTGGGCATCACCTCCGCGATCATCGGCATGACCGAGGGCCTGCTCGCCTGCTACGTCGCCGCGCAGAAGGAGCGGGTGCAGGTCACCGGCGTGCCGATCAAGGAGGACCCCTACGTCCTGTTCGCGATCAGCGACGCCGCCGCCGAGATCGCGGCCTCGCGCGCCGCGCTGCTGGAGACCGTGGACCGGTTCTGGGACAAGACCGAGCGCCGCGTCGAGGTCACCTTCGAGGAGCGCGCCGCAGGCCGTCGTACGCAGATCGCGGCGGGGTGGCGCGCGGTGCGTGCCATGGACGAGGTCTTCACCCGTTCCGGTGGTGCGGCGATGAAGGCCGACGGCGTCATCGGCCGGTTCTGGCGCGACGCGCACGTGGGCCTGACGCACGCGATCCAGGTCCCCGGCATCACCTACCACTCGGCCGCCCTGGCCCAGCTCGGCGGGGAGCCCGAGGGCATCTACCGCTCGATGATCTGAGAGAAACACCGAGAGAGGGACGAACCAACATGACCGAACTGCGTAGCCTCGGCTACCTGCGGGTCCAGTCGCAGGACGTGGCCCGCTGGCGCGAGCTGCTGATCGACGGCCTGGGCATGGCCGTCGGCTCCGGGCCGAACCCCGAGGCCCTCTACGCCCGGGTCGACGAGCGCCGCTCGCGGATCCAGGTGCTGCCCGGTGACTGCGACAAGGCGCTGGCCGTGGGCTGGGAGGTGCGCGACGAGTTCGCGCTGGCCCGCGTCCGCGAGGCGGTGGAGAAGTCCGGCCGCGAGGTCGAGGTGCTCAGCCGCGCCGAGGCGAACGCGCTGGACGCCGAGGCCGTCATCGCCTTCAACGACCCCGCCGGCACCCGGCTCGAGGTCTTCTTCGGCCCCGTCCTGGACCACAGCCCGGTCGTGACGCCGTACGGCGGGCGCTGGGTCACCGGCCCGCACGGGCTCGGCCACGTGGTGCTCCCCACCCACGTGTTCGAGGAGTCCTACGACTTCTACACCCAGGTGCTGGGCTTCCTGCCGCGCGGCTCGATCCGCCTGGACGCCGACGGGCTGGCCCGGGTGCGGTTCCTGGGCATCAACCAGCGCCACCACAGCCTCGCGCTGTGCCCGGCGCCGCCGAACACCGAGCCGGGCATGGTCCACCTGATGACGGAGGTCGACACCCTCGACGCCGTCGGCCAGGCCCTGGACCGGGTCAACAAGCAGGCGTTCTCGATCTCCTCGACGCTGGGCCGGCACACGAACGACAAGATGATCTCGTTCTACGTGCGCGCCCCCGGCGGCTGGGACCTCGAGTTCGGCACGGAGGGGATGCTCGTCGACGAGCGGTACTACACCGCCGAGGAGATCACCGCCGACGCCTACTGGGGGCACGACCAGACCGGCTCGGAGCCGCTGAAGGCGTTCATCCCCGCCGAGGGCTGAGTCCCGCACCTCCGGCTCGCCCCACCTGCTCCCGGGACCGTCGCAAACCCCACATGCGGCGGTCCCGGGTCTCATTTAGGCTCACTCATTGATTGTTCGATCAATCAGTACCTCTCGGGAGATCTCATGACCGTCACCGACGACAACCGTCCGCAGTCCGTCATGGGTCGCGCCCTGCTCCTGATGGAGCCCTTCCGTGAGGCCGACGGCCTCACCCTCACCGACCTGGCCCGCGCCGCCGGGCTGCCCCGCTCCTCGACCCACCGGATGCTGCTGCAGCTGGTCGAGGTCGGCTGGCTGCACCGCCGCGGCACGACGTACCACCTCGGCCACAAGCTCATGGAGCTCGGCTCGCTGGCCCAGCGCCACGACCGCATCCACCGCGCCTGCATCGGCGCCGTGCACCAGCTGCACCGCCACACCGGCGCCGCCGTCCACCTCACCGTCCTCGTCGAGGACGAGCTGCTGTGCCTGGAGAAGGTCGGCGGCCGCTGGGCCGAGTCGCTCGGCACCTACGTCGGCCAGCGCCTGCCCGCCGGCGAGGGCCCCTGGGGCGCGGCCCTGCTCGCCCACCGCGCCGGGACGACGTACGCCGTCCACGAGCACGACCTGAACGACCCGGCAGGCCGGCCCTTCCGCCATCTCTCGCTGGCCTTCGACGCCGGCCAGGGCGAGCGGGCCGCCCTGTCCCTGACGCACCCGGGCGAGCAGATGCCCGCCGGTTCCACCGCCGCCCTCACGCACGCCGCCCAGGGCGCCGCGGAGCTCCTGCGCACCTCCTGACGGCCCGCTTCGCCGTACGCCGCCTGACGCCTCTGCGTCGTGCGGCGCGTTCGTGCGCACGCATGTTGCACACACGTTTCGACCCCGATTGATGCGCACCACACGGAGTGATACCTTCATCACACGCTGATTGATCGCTCGATCAATCCGAGATCGGAGGTGCCTCGTGAGGAACGGCGACGACTTCTCCCCCGCGGTCATCAACCGCCTGGCCGGACTGCTGGACCAGTTCTGCGAGGGGCGCGAGCTGACGCTCTCCCAGCTCGCCGACGGCGCCGACCTGCCCCGCTCCTCGGTGCACCGGCTCCTCTCCCAGCTCGTCGCCTCCGGCTGGGTCACCCGCAACGGACGCACCTACGCCCTGAGCCGGACGATGGTCGAGTGGGGCAGTCGCGCCCAGCAGCACGACCCGCTCTACCGCGCCGCTCACCCGATCCTGCAGGAGCTGCACGCGAGCACCGGCCTGGTGGCCCACCTGGCGGTGCTCGACGGCACCGACGTGCGCTACCTCGACAAGGTGGGGCGCAGCACCGTCGCCCTGCCGTCCCGGATCGGCGGCAGCCAGCCCGCCCTGCGCACCGCGCTCGGCAAGGCGATCATCGCCCACTCCGGCGCGACCCAGCGCGGCGTCGGCGGCACCCTCGAGACCCTGGTCCCCGGCGGCCCCTCCCCCGCGCTGCGGCGTGAGATCGCCCAGATCCGGCAGCGCCACGTCGCCCACGAGCGGAACCAGTCCGTCCCCGGCATCGCCTGCCTGGCGGCCCCCATCGGCGACGAGCAGCTCTGCGTCGGCGCGCTGTCGCTGTCGGGTCCCACCGAGCTGCTCGACGAGGTCGCCCTGGCCATGCCGGTGCGCCGTGCCGCGCAGCAGGCGTGGCGGGCGCTGAGCGAGGACCGGTCCGCCGTGGCGCGGCTGGTGCACGCCGGCTGACCCAGGCCCAACAGCCCCGGCTCGGCGTACCCCGGTTCAGCGCACGAGGGCCTGGCCGCCGTCGACGGCCAGGGTGTGCCCGGTGATGTAGCGCGCGGCGTCGCTGCACAGGAACACCACGGCCGGCCCGATGTCGGTCTCCGGGTCGCCGAGGCGCCGCATCGGGACGGTGCTCAGGTAGGCCTGCGCACCGTCGGGGTCGAAGCGTGCCCAGTCCTGCATGGTCGCCGAGTCGGCCAGCGGCAGGACCGCGTTGACCCGGATGCCGTCACCGGCCCACTCGCACGCCGCCGTACGGGTGAGCACCCGCACGGCCTCCTTGGCGGCCGCATACGCGCCCGTCCCCGAGGGGTTCCAGGTGATGCCCGCGGCCGAGCCGAGATTGACCACCGTGCCGCCGTCGCGCAGGTGCGGGTGCGCGGCGCGCATGAGCCGCCAGGTCGCGGTCGGCCCGGAGGCCATCGCCGCGTGGTAGGCCTCGTCGCTCACCTCCAGGAGCGCTCCGGGCGCGGGGGTCTGGGCGTTGTTGACCAGGACGTCGAGGCCACCGAAGCGCTCGACGACGCCGGCCACGACCTCGCTCACCGCACCCGGGTCGCTCACGTCGGCGACCAGCACGGTCGCCTCCCCGCCGCGCTCGGTGATCTCGGCCGCGACCGCGGCGAGGGTCTCGGCGGTCCGTCCCACCAGCGCCACCCGGGCGCCCGCGGCAGCCAGGGCGAGGGCGATGCCGCGGCCGATACCCTGGCCGGCGCCGGTGACGAGCGCGCGGCGCTCGGCGAGCGGGAAGCCGGGCGCGTACGGCGCACGGGCGTGATCAGTGGACATGAGGATCTCCTGACAGGTCGATCGGATTCATTGACCAAGCGATCAATGGGTGTGGGAGGATGAGGTCATGGACCCGAACGAGCGGCGGCGGCTGATCCTCGACCGGTCGGCGGAGATCTTCGCTCGCAAGGGCGTCTCGGCGACCACCATCCGGGAGATCGGCCAGGCGGTCGGGGTGCACTCCGGTGCGCTCTACCACTACTTCCCGTCGAAGGAGGCGATCGTCACCGAGCTCGTCCGCGAGTACGTCACCGACCTCGCCGGACGGTGCCGCGCAGTGGTGGCGAAGCAGCTGCCGCCGCTGGAGCGGATGCGTGCCTTCACCGAGATCGTGCTGGCCACCAACGTCGACTACCCGGGCGCCACGGCGGTCTGGCGACGCGAGGGCGACTACATGCGCGAGCGCGTGGTCGAGGCCGACCTCACCGAGCTCGCGGACACGATGACGCACGCCTGGCAGGAGGCGATCCGCGACGGGGTGGCCTCCGGCGAGCTGCGCGCCGACATCGACCCGCGGATCTTCCACGAGCTCATCTACGACGCGCTGTGGCACACCGAGCGCTGGTTCACCCCCGGCGAGCAGCACACGGTGCGCGAGCTGGCCGCGATCGTGACGTCGGTCTTCGTCGACGGCATGCGCGCCCGCGACTGAGCAGGACACAAGACACCGGACGCGGGGCACAGGACGCGGGGCACAGGACACGGGGCCCGAGACGAGGAACCCGCCCCACCGTCGTGTCCCGGTGACGGTGGGGCGGGCGGGTCTCACGAGGAGCTCGAGAGGTTCTCCTCGACCTCCTTGTGCCAGTTCTCCAGCGCGCGCTCGGTGTCCACCTCGAACTCGAACCGCGCGGTCATGTCCTCGGTGACGTCCTCGAGGTCGACGTAGAACTGCGAGTACCAGCGGCGCAGCTGGTAGATCGGGCCGTCCTCCTCGGTGAGCAGGGGGTTCTCGATGCGCGACTTGTGCTTCCAGATCTCGATGTCCTGCTGGAACTGCTCCTCGAGGCCGTCGGTGAACAGGGTCGCCATCTCGGCGGCCTGCTCGTCGCTCATGCCCTCGATCTTCTTCACGATCGTGCCGAACTGGAGCACGAAGGAGTTGTTGGTGACCGGGTAGTGGCAGTTGATCAGCTTCGACTCGACCGTGGTGCCGTCGGCGACGGTCCAGATCGTGTCGAGCATGAAGGACGGGCCGTAGTAGTAGGCGTCCGAGATCGTCTGGGCCTCGGGCAGGTCCATCTGCACGCCGGTCTTGATGTCGTCGCGACCGTAGGAGCGCATGTGCTGGCCGGCCATGTGGCCGTCGAAGACGTTCTTGAAGTACTCGGGCATCTGGTAGTGCACGTAGAAGAAGTGCGCCATGTCCACGACGTTGTCGACGATCTCGCGGCAGTGCGAGCCCTCGACCAGGATCGACGTCCAGGTCCACTCGCTCCACTCGCCGTCCTCGTAGCCCTCGATCTCGGGGATCGCGAGCTCCGGCGGCGGCTGGGAGCCCTGGGGGCAGTGCCAGAGCATGAGCATCCCGTTGCGGACCATCGTGGTCCAGGTGCGGGTGCGCGCGAGCTTCGGCGTACGACGCGCGTAGGGCACGGCCTCGCAGCGTCCCTGGCCGTTCCAGCGCCAGTCGTGGAACGGGCAGGCGATGGTGTCGCCCTTGATCTCGCCGCGGGCGAGGTTGCCGCCCATGTGCCGGCAGAACGCGTCCAGGACGTGCAGCTCGCCCTTGGAGTCGGCGAACACCACGAGCTGGGTGCCGAAGGCCTTGACCTGGTGGGGCTTGCCGTCGCGGAAGTCGGCCGCGCGGCCGATGCAGTGCCAGCCGCGGGCGAAACGGGTCGGGTTGTCCCCGGCCTCGATGTCGCGGATCTCGATCCGCTCCTGCTCGATAGTCATTCGTTCTCCAAGTGGGTGTGGGTGGGGCGGCCGGCCGACGTACCGGCTCGGCAAAGGGGGCTGGGCGAGGTGCTCGGCGCGGGGCTCAGCGGGACGGGGCGGGATCGCCGGGCAGCCGGATGACCGACGGGTCGCTGCGCAGGCTCATCTCGATGTCGCCCCGGGCGACGGCCTCGTCGATCGAGGCGTCCAGTGCGGTGCACCGCAGCAGGTAGCCACCGCCGGCGCGGGCGAGCTCCGCCTTCTCCCGGCAGGTGCGGGCGGCCTCCGCCGTCCACTGCACGGAGGTGTGCGCCGGGCTGTACTTCGCGACGTCCACGCGGGTCTCGCAGGTCTGACAGGCGAGCGAGTGCAAGATCTCTGTTCCCTTCCTCGGAATGGCCCGAGGGTAGGAAAATGATGTGGCCCATCCCACACCGTTTCAGCCCAGCGGAACACGGTGCCGCCGACCCGAAGCACCGTGGCGCCGAGGGCCCGGGCGCTCAAGGCTGAGACGGTCGACCACGAGGGGCGACTCGAGCGACCACAGTGGGTGATTCGACCGACCACGGTGGGTGATTCGACCCGGTGGGGGACTCGGCGAGGAGGCGACAGGTTTGGGGATCGGTGGTTCACTGACCCCCGGGGTGAACGCGTGTTCACCCCCCTCCCGAGCCGACAGCTCACCCGACCCGAAAGGCATGACCCGGTGGCCGCCCGCACCCCGACGCTTCCCACGACCGACCCGCGCCCCAGCGAACCCGCGGCGCCGCGCATCAGCCCGGCGGTCGTGGTCACCACGTTGTCGCTGTGCGGCATCGTGGTCTCGCTGCAGCAGACCCTGCTGCTGCCGCTGCTGCCGAAGCTGCCGGACTACCTGGACACCACCGCGGACAGCGCCTCCTGGCTGGTCACCGCGACCCTGCTCAGCGGCGCGGTCGCCACCCCGACGGTCTCCCGGCTGGCCGACATGTACGGCAAGCGCCGGATGATGGCGATCACCCTGGCGATCACCGTCATCGGCTCGCTGCTCGGCGCGCTCAGCACGGCACTGCCGCTGCTGATCGCGGCCCGGGCGCTGCAAGGCGTGGGCATGGCGGTGGTGCCGGTCGGCATCGCGATGATGCGCGACGAGCTGCCGCGCGAGCGGGTCCCGCTCGGCGTGGCCCTGATGAGCGCGACCCTGGCGATCGGCGCCGGCGCCGGGCTGCCGCTGTCCGGGCTGATCGCCGAGCACCTCGACTGGCACGCGATCTTCTGGGTGACCGGATCCGTGGGCAGCGCGCTGCTGGTGGCGGCGATGGTGCTGCTGCCGGAGTCCCCGGTACGCACCCGCGGCACCTTCGACCTGCGCGGCGCGCTCCTGCTCACGGCCGCCCTCACCGCGATCCTGCTGGCACTGTCCAAGGGCGCGCAGTGGGGGTGGAGCTCGCCGATCACCCTCGGGCTGGCCGTCGGTGGCATCGCCGTGCTCGCGGTCTGGATCCCGCTCGAGCTGCGCACCCCGAGCCCGCTGGTCGACGTACGGGTCGCCGCACGGCCGGCAGTGCTCATCGTCAACGTCGGCTCGGTGCTCGCCGGGTTCGCGATGTTCACCAACATGCTGGTCACCACGCAGTTCCTGCAGGTGCCGAAGGCCAGCGGCTACGGCCTGGGCCTGGACGTCCTGCACACCGGGCTGTGGATGGTGCCCAACGCCGCGGCGTTCGGCCTGATGGCGCCGGTCTCGGCGTGGCTGACCCGTCGCGCCGGACCGCAGGTCACCCTGATCACCGGCGCGGGCATCATGGCGGCCGCCTACGCCGGCCGGGTGTTCTTCAGCGCCGACCTCGCCCAGGTGGTCATCGGCTCGGTCATCGTCGGCATCGGCACCGCGCTGGTCTACGGCGCGATGCCCACCCTGCTCATGCGCGCCGTACCGGTCACCGAGACCGCCTCGGCCAACGGCCTCAACGTGCTGCTGCGCTCCCTGGGCACCTCGACCTCCAGCGCGGCCGCCGCCGCGATCACCGCCGCCTCGGTCATCACCGTGGCCGGGCAGACCTACCCCAGCCCGAGCGGGTTGCAGGTGATCCTCTGGCTGGCCTGCGCGGCCGCGCTCGGTACGACGCTGCTCGGCGTGCCGATGCTGCGGATGCGGGACTACGCCGTCGAGGGCGACCACACCCGCACCACCGGCGCCGGCCGCGCCGTGCTCGTGGTGCGCGGGCAGGTGCTCGACGCCGAGGCGCAGCCGATCCGCAGCGCCGTGGTCACCGTGCTGACCACCGACGGCGCGCCCGTGGACTGGGGCCAGGCCGACTCCGACGGCTGGTTCAACGCCGCCATCCCCGAGCCCGGCGACTACCTGGTGGTCACCACCGCGGACCGCTGGCAGCCGCGCTCGCGGGTGGTGCGCCTCGACAAGGGCCCGCTGCCACCGCTGGTGCTGCGCGAGCGACGCCGGCTGAGCGGCACCATCACCGACGGCGAGGACCGACCGGTGCCCGACGCGCTGGTGGTGCTGACCCGCCACTCCGGGGAGGCCGTGGGCAGCGTCCGCACCGACCACGAGGGACGCTACGAGATCTTCCGCCCGGCCAACGGCCGCTACGTGCTGACCGTGCTCTCCCCCGACGGTGCCACCGGGGCGCGACCGGTGAGCGTGCTGGAGGCCGCCTTCGACGTGAACCTCGCCCTCGGCACCCCGCTGAACGTGTCCCCGCCGCCCGCCACCCGCCCCCGGTCCGAGCCGACGCCCGGGCCGGGCGCCGCGCCGGCGTCCGAGCCGGCGTCGGAGCCGGCGTCCGAGCCCGGGGCGGAGGTCCGCTCCGAACCCGAGCCGGGCACCCGCCAGCGCACACCGCAGCCGTGAACACCTCGGGCGACTCCCGGGCCGCGATCGACGAGGCGGCGCGTGCGCTGTTCGCCGTCCGCGGGTTCGACCAGGTCACCATCCGGGACATCGCCGCGGCCGCCGGGGTCTCCCCCGCGCTGGTGATGAAGCTGTGCGGCACCAAGCGCGAGCTGTTCCTGGCCACCGCCACCGTCACCGCACCTCCGCTGCCGCAGGTGCCCCGCGACCGGCTCGGTGCCGCGCTCGTGGACCAGCTGGTCGAGCGCCTCGAGCGCGAGGTGCCCGACCACCTGGCCCGCGCGGTGATGCTGCAGCTGACCGGACCGGAGCCCGACGAGGTCCGCACCCGCTTCCTCGCCGAGTACGTCGACCCGCTGGCCGCCGTGCTGGACGGGCCCCGGGCGCGGCTGCGCGCCGAGCTCGTGGTGGCCGCGCTCTCCGGGCTGGCCACCACGCTGCGGCTGTTCACCGCGCCGGAGGCGACCGGTGCGCTCGCGGAGGTGCGGGCCTCCTACGGCCGCGCGGTGCAGGTGCTCCTCGACGGCGACTGACCGGCACGGGCCCGGCGCGGGCCGATGCGGTCCGGCGCGGGCCGATGCGGTCCGGCGCGGGCCCCGGTCACCGGTCGCGGACCTGCCTAGGCTGCACCCATGACCCGCACCCAGCCCGCCGGCAGCGCCGCCGCCGCCCTCTCCGACAACCCGGCCGGCAGCCTCTCCGACAGCACCGCGCAGACCGTGGCCACGGCCCGCCAGCACGCGCTCGGCGACCTGCCGCGTCGTACCGCCCAGCGCGTCGGCGACAAGCTCGCGATCCGCGACGGCGACGTCACGCTGACCTTCGCCGAGCTCGAGGCGCACGTCGAGCGCACCGCCTCCGCGCTGGTGGCCGCCGGGTTCGTCAAGGGCGGCCGGCTGGCGCTGCTGAGCCACAACTGCTGGCAGTTCGCGGTGCTCAGCTTCGCCGCGGCCCGCGCCGGGCTGGTGCTGGTGCCGATCAACTTCATGCTGGGCGCCGACGAGATCGCGTTCATCCTCGACCACTCCGGCGCGAGCGGACTGGTCGCCGAGGACACGCTGGTGGCCGTCGCCGACGCCGCGATCGCCGCGGCGGCGAACCCGCAGGTGCGCACCAAGCAGGTCATCGATCTGGCCGGCACCGGTGGGACGCCGTCCGGCTGGGAGGACCTGAGTGGCTGGCTGCAGCACGAGGGCGCGCCCGTGGACGTGGCGGTCGGCGACGACGACCCGGTGCGGATGATGTTCACCTCCGGCACCGAGTCGCGGCCGAAGGGCGCGCTGCTGAGCAGCCGGGCGCTGATGTGGCAGTACGTCTCGTGCGTCATCGACGGGTCGATGAGCGCCGACGACGTCGAGCTGCACACGCTGCCGCTGTACCACTGCGCGCAGCTGGACTGCTTCCTCGGCGTCGACGTCTACCTCGGCGCGAGCAGCATCATCCTGCCCGGTCCCGACCCGGCGACGGTGCTGCGCACCATCGCCGAGCACCAGGTCACCAAGTTCTTCGCCCCGCCCACGGTGTGGATCTCCCTGCTGCGTCACCCCGACTTCGACACCACCGACCTGTCCAGCCTGCGCAAGGGGTACTACGGCGCCTCGGCGATGCCGGTCGAGGTGCTGCGCGAGCTCGCCGAGCGGCTGCCCGACGTAGCGCTCTGGAACTTCTACGGCCAGACCGAGATGTCGCCGGTCGCCACGATCCTGGGCCCCGAGGAGCAGCTGCCCTTCGCCGGCTCCGCGGGCCGGCCGGTGCTCAACGTGGAGACCCGCGTGGTCGACGACACCGACCAGCCGGTGCCCGCCGGCGTGGTCGGGGAGATCGTGCACCGCAGCCCGCACGCCACGCTCGGCTACTACCGCGACGAGGCCAAGACCGCCGAGGCGTTCCGGGGCGGCTGGTTCCACTCCGGCGACCTGGGCTACCTGGACGAGACCGGTCACCTGTTCGTGGTGGACCGCAAGAAGGACATGATCAAGACCGGCGGGGAGAACGTCGCCAGCCGCGAGGTCGAGGAGGCGCTCTACACCCACCCCGACGTCGCCGAGGTCGCCGTGTTCGGCGTCAGCCACCCGCGCTGGGTGGAGGCGGTCGCCGCGGTCGTGGTGCCCCGCGTCGGGGCCATGCTGACCGCCGAGGACCTGATCGCGCACGCCCGCACCGTGCTGGCCGGCTACAAGGCGCCCAAGTACGTCGTCCTGGCCGAGGAGCTGCCGAAGAACCCCAGCGGCAAGATCCTCAAGCGTGAGCTGCGCGCCGCGCACGCCGACCTCGCGGCGGGTGAGGCGTGATGGGTGTCCTCGAGGTGACCCGCTCCGGCGGTGTCCTGCTGCTGAGGTTGAACCGGCCGGCGCAGCGCAACGCGCTGGACCGGGCGCTGACCGACGCGCTGTCCGCGGCGTTCGATGAGCTCGACGACGACCCGAGCCTGCACGTCGGCATCCTGGCCGCCAACGGCCCGGTCTTCTGCGCCGGCACCGACCTGCACGAGCCCGCCTCGCCGGCCACGGACCGCGGTGGGGAGTACGGCCTGGTCCGCCGGCGTCGTACGACGCCCCTGATCGCCGCGGTCGAGGGCGCCGCGCTGGGCGGTGGGCTGGAGGTGGTGCTGTCGTGCGACCTGGTGGTCGCCGGCGCCGAGGCCCGGTTCGGGCTGCCCGAGGTGGCGCGCGGCCTGGTCGCCACCTGCGGCGGCCTCTTCCGCACCCCCGACCGGGTGCCGCCGGTGATCGCCGCCGAGCTGGTGCTCACCGGCGACCCGATCGCCGCGCACCGCGCCTACGAGGTCGGCATGATCAACCGGCTGGTGCCGGCCGGGCAGGCGTTGGACGCGGCCCGGGGGCTGGCGGAGCGGATCACCCGCAACTCCCCCGACGCGGTCTCCGCCTCCCTCGGCGCACTGGCCGATGCCCGCGGCCCGGCCGAGGCGGTCGGTTGGACCGCGACCGACAAGGCGATCGCGACCGTCGTACGCTCCCCCGACCCGCTCGAGGGGGTCGCGGCGTTCTTCGAGAAGCGCCCGCCCCGCTGGGCCCGCTGACGCTCCGCTTCCCAAGAGAATTTGTCGCGATTCCTGGAATTCTCGACAAATCCGCTTGGGAAGCGGTGCGTCTCAGGCGCCGAGCCGCAGCCCGGACTCGCCGTCGAAGACGTGCACCCGCTCGGGGGCCACGCGCAGCCGGACCTGCTCCCCGGCGCGCAGGCCCGACCGCTCCTCCAGCCGTACGACGACCTGCGGGACGAGATCGCCCGCGGGCCGTTCGCGCAGGGTGATGCCGGGCGGGGTGGCGTAGAGGTAGGAGTCGGCGCCGAGCTCCTCGATCACCTGCACGGTGACCGGGAAGCCGTCCTCACCGGCGCCGGCGATGCGCCACGCCTCGGGCCGCACGCCGAGCGTGACCGCTCCGGAGGCGGCCGCTGCGGCGGCGCGCGGGATGGGGAAGTCGACGCCGTCGACGACCGCGACGCCGTCCCCGGCGGTCTTGCCGGCGAGCAGGTTCATGGCGGGTGAGCCGATGAACCCGGCGACGAAGGCGTTGGCCGGGCGGTCGAAGAGCCCGAGCGGGGTGTCGACCTGCTGCAGCACGCCGTCCTTGAGCACCGCGACCCGGTCGCCCATGGTCATCGCCTCGACCTGGTCGTGGGTGACGTAGACGGTGGTGACGCCGAGGCGGCGCTGCAGCGCGGCGATCTGGGTGCGGGTGGAGACGCGAAGCTTGGCGTCGAGGTTCGACAGCGGCTCGTCCATGCAGAACACCTGCGGCTGGCGCACGATGGCACGGCCCATCGCGACGCGCTGGCGCTGGCCGCCGGAGAGCTCGCGGGGCTTGCGGTCGAGCACGGCCTCGAGGTCGAGGAGCTTGGCGGCCTCGGCGACCCGGGCCCGGCGCTCGGCCCGGGGCACCCGGGCGATCTTGAGCGCGAACGCCATGTTGTCGGCCACCGACAGGTGCGGATAGAGCGCGTAGGTCTGGAAGACCATCGCGATGTCGCGGTCCTTGGGGGCGACGTCGGTGACGTCGATGCCGCCGATGCTGATCGTCCCGGAGGTGACCGGCTCGAGCCCGGCGAGCATCCGCAGCGAGGTGGACTTGCCACACCCGGACGGGCCGACGAGCACCATGAACTCGCCGTCGGTGACGGTGAGGTCGAGCGCGTCGACGGCCGGGGTCTCCGCGCCGGGATAGGCGAACGTCGCCTGGTCGAACCGGACCTCGGCCATGACTGCTCCTTCTCGCCCCGACCTCGACGTCGCGCTCGACGTCGCGGCTCACAAGCGGTGATCGCTGTCACAGTAGGTCACGTTTTCCACGCCGTCCAGTGGAAGCGCTCCCACCTGTCTCCCACGGCAGATCCGCCCGCCGTCGAGTCAACCCTTGACGCACGATGTGACGCATGTCATGGTGACGAGGCCGCACGCCATGGAAGCGCTCTCACACCTCCAGGGCACACACCGAGCGGCAGGTCCGCCTCATCCGCGCAGCCAGGAGTGTCATCGTGAGCAACATCCACCCCCGATCGCGAGCGCGATCCGCCACCGCCGGCGCGAGCCGTGCCCGCCGCCGGTTCCGCACCGTGTTCGCCGGCACCGCCGTCGCCGCCCTCGTCCTCACCACCGCCGCGTGCGGTTCCGACGACGACCCCACCAAGTCCGCCGATCAGCAGAAGCTCGGCAAGGGCGAGACGCTGACCATCACCACCTTCGGCGAGTTCGGGTACGACGCGCTGATCGAGGAGTGGAACGCCGCGAACCCCGACAAGCAGGTCAAGCAGACCAAGGTCTCGCTGTGGGACGACTGGAAGAACGAGCTCAACACCAACCTGCAGGCCAACAGCGGCCTGCCGGACGTCGTGGCGATCGAGGGTGACTTCATCCCCGCGCTCGTCGCCGCCCCCGAGCGCTGGGTCGACCTGTCCTCGGAGGAGGTGAAGGGCCGCTGGCTCGACTTCAAGGAGAAGGCCGCGACCACCCCCGACGGCGCCCTGGTCGGCTACGCCACCGACGCCGGCCCGGAGGCGATCTGCTACCGCGCCGACCTGTTCGAGAAGGCCGGGCTGCCCACCGACCGCGAGGAGGTGGCCGCGCTGATGGGCACCTGGGACGACTACTTCGCCCTCGGCGAGAAGTTCGTCGCGAAGGTCCCCGGCAGCGCCTGGTACGACGCCTCGGGCTCCATCGCCCAGGCCATGCTGAACCAGGTCGAGTTCCCGTTCGAGAAGGCCGACAACACCGTCGACGTCGACAACCCCGAGCTCAAGGCCGTCTACGAGACCGTCGCGGGCCACACCGAGAAGCTCTCCACCAAGGCCGCGCAGTGGAGCGACGACTGGAGCGCGGGGTTCAAGAAGGACGGCTTCGCCACCATCCCGTGCCCGGGCTGGATGCGCAGCAACATCCGCGACAACACCGGCGACCCCGCGCCCAAGGGCGTGAAGTGGGACATCGCCGACGTGTTCCCGGGCGGCGGCGGCAACTGGGGCGGCTCCTACCTCGCGGTGCCGAAGACCTCCAAGCACCAGGAGGAGGCCAAGGAGTTCGCCGCCTGGATCACCGCACCCGAGCAGCAGCTGAAGATCTTCTCCCTGACCGGCAACTTCCCCTCGCAGACCGAGGCGCTGGAGGACCCGGAGCTGCTCAAGGCCACGGACAAGTACTTCAACGGCGCACCGGCCGGTGAGATCTTCTCCAACCGTGCCGCGGCGATCGAGGTGCAGCCGTACCACGGCCCGCTGTACTCCGACATCCTCAGCAAGTTCCAGGACGCCATCAACCGCGTCGACCAGGGCACCGACCCCGACGCCTCCTGGAAGAAGTTCACCGACGAGGTGGCGGCACTGCAGTGAGCACCCCGCCGTTCGCCTCCGCCGGGGACGCCGCCGCCACCGCGGCGTCCTCGGCGGGGCAGGACCACCCGGCCGGGCCCGGAGACCCCGGGCCCGGCCGGGCCGGCGGCTCCCCCACGGGCGGGCCGGACGGTCCGGACGGTCCGGGCGGTCCGGGTGGGCCGGCGGACGGGCGGGGCGTCGTCCGCGCCTCGGGCCGGCTGCTGCGTCGCCAGCGCCGCTCACGCTGGGACGTCAAGCTCAGCCCGTACCTCTACATCTCGCCGTTCTTCATCCTCTTCGCGCTCGTCGGGCTCTACCCGCTGCTCTACACCGGCTACCTCTCGCTGTTCGACTGGAACCGGGCGTACTACGTGCGCGGCGACTTCGTCGGCCTGGAGAACTACCGCTTCGTGCTCAACGACCCGGTCTTCCTCAAGGCCCTGGTCAACACGTTCTCGATCTTCTTGATGTCCTCGGTGCCGCAGGTGATCGTCGCGGTCACCATCGCCGCGCTGCTCGACACCCGGCTGCGCGGGCGCACCTTCTGGCGGATGAGCGTGCTGCTGCCGTTCGTGGTCGCGCCGACGGCCGCCGTACTGATCTTCGGCAGCCTCTTCGCCGACCGCTACGGCCTGATCAACCAGTTCCTGGAGTACATCGGCCTGGAGCCGATCCGCTGGCACGTCGAGCGGTGGTGGAGCCACCTCGCGATCGCCAGCATGGTGAACTGGCGCTGGACCGGCTACAACGCGTTGATCTTCCTGGCCGCGATGCAGGCCGTGCCGCGCGACCTCTACGAGGCCGCCGCGCTCGACGGCGCCGGCCGCGTGCGGCAGTTCTTCTCGGTCACCTTGCCGATGATCCGCCCGACGATGATCTTCGTGATCATCACCAGCACCATCGGCGGGCTGCAGATCTTCACCGAGCCGCGACTCTTCGACGACACCCCGAACCGCGAGGGCGGCCCGGACCACCAGTACATGACCTCGACGCTCTACATCTACGTCAAGGGCATCGAGGACCAGTTCTACGGACGCGCCTCGGCCGCGGCCTGGCTGCTGTTCCTGGTCATCGTCACCATCGCGCTGCTCAACTTCGCGATCACCCGGTTCCTGACCCGCAGGAGTGCGGCATGAGTACGACGACCCGCACCGGGCGCACCGGCACCAACCCCGGCTTCCTCGTCTACGGCCTGCTGGTCGCGTTCGTGCTCGGCTCGGCGCTGCCGCTGTACTGGTCGTTCGTGATCGGCTCGCACACCAAGGGCGAGGCCAACAACTTCCCGCCGCCGCTGCTGCCGGGCGGGCACTTCCTGGCCAACGCCCGCCGGGTGCTGGACACCGTGGAGTTCTGGTCCGCGATGCTCAACAGCGTCCTGGTCTCCGCGGCCTGCGCGGCCAGCGTGGTGTTCTTCTCCACCCTGGCCGGCTACGCCTTCGCCAAGCTGAAGTTCCGCGGCTCCAACGCGCTGATGGGCTTCGTGGTGATGACGATGGCGGTGCCCACCCAGCTGGCGATCGTGCCGCTGTTCATCCTGATGCGCGACTACGGCCTGCTCGACACGCTGCTCGCGGTCGCGCTGCCCACGCTGGTCACCGCGTTCGGGGTGTTCTTCATGCGCCAGTACCTCGTCGACGCCGTACCCACCGAGCTCATCGAGGCCGCCCGGATGGACGGCTGCACGATGCTGCGCACGTTCTGGACGGTCGCGATCCCCGCGGCGCGTCCGGCGATGGCGATCCTGTTCCTGTTCACCTTCATGCAGGTGTGGACCGACTACATGTGGCCGCTGGTCGCGCTGCAGCAGACCGAGACGCTGCAGATCGCCCTCGACCGGCTCGCGCTGACCGGGCAGGGACAGACCACCGACTACGCCCTCGTCCTCGCCGGAGCCGGGATGTCGACCATCCCGCTGCTCCTGCTCTTCGTCCTCGCCGGGCGGCACCTCGTCGCCGGCATCATGCAAGGAGCCGTCAAGGGATGAACCCGCTCTCGGATGACACCCGCCCCGCCGAGTTCCCGCCCGGCTTCCTGTGGGGCGCGGCCACCGCGTCGTACCAGGTCGAGGGGGCCGCGTTCGAGGACGGCCGGACCGCCTCGATCTGGGACACGTTCTCCCGCCTGCCCGGCGCGGTGCGCAACGGCGACACCGGCGACGTGGCCTGCGACCACTACCACCGGATGCCGGCCGACGTGGCGCTGCTGGGCGAGCTCGGCTTCGCCAGCTACCGGTTCTCCATCGCCTGGCCGCGGGTGCGCCCCGACGGCGGCGCCCCCAACCCGGCGGGCCTCGCCTTCTACGACCGGCTGGTCGACGAGCTGCTGGCCCACGACGTGCTGCCGTGGGTCACGCTCTACCACTGGGACCTGCCGCAGACCCTCGAGGACGCCGGCGGCTGGCTGAACCGCGACACCGTGGAGCGCTACGCCGACTACGCGCTGACCGTGCACGACGCGCTCGGGGACCGGGTGCGGCACTGGACGACGTTCAACGAGCCGTGGTGCAGCGCCTTCCTCGGCTACACCGGCGGCCAGCACGCCCCGGGCCGCACCGAGGGCGTGGCCGGCGTGGTCGCCGCCCACCACCTGCTGCTCGCGCACGGCCGGGCGGTGACCGAGATCCGCTCCCGCGCCCCCGAGCACCAGCTGGGCATCACGCTCAACCTCACCGTCGCCGAGCCGTACGACGCCGCCGACCCCGGCGACGTCGCCGCCGCCACCCGGGTGGACCAGCTGTGGAACCGGGTGTTCCTCGACCCGCTGCTGCGCGGCAAGTACGACGACGGGCTGGCCGCGCACACCGAGGGGATGACGTGGCGCGGGCGCACCTGGCAGGAGTTCGTGGTCGACGGCGACCTGGAGCTGATCGGTGCGCCGCTGGACTTCCTCGGCGTGAACTACTACCACGGCGACGCGCCCTCGACCCGGGCCGCGAGCACCGGGCGCGACCTGCTCGGCTCGCGGGTGGCGCACCCGGAGCGACCCACCCGCAGCCCGTTCCCGGGCGGGGACGACCTGGTGTTCCCGCGCCGCGGGTTGCCGGTGACCGGGCTGGACTGGGAGGTGCAGCCCGAGGGCCTGCACCGGCTGCTGGTCGAGCTGGACCGCGACTACGACCTGCCGCCGGTCTACGTCACCGAGAACGGCGCGGCCTACGACGACGTGCTCGGGGTCGACGAGACCGGTGCCGCGTGCGTGGACGACGCCGAGCGGGTGGCGTTCTTCGACGCCCACCTGCGGGCGGTGCGCGCCGCGCTCGCCGACGGGGTGGACGTGCGCGGCTACTTCGCGTGGTCGCTGATCGACAACTTCGAGTGGGCCTACGGCTACGAGCAGCGCTTCGGCATCGTCTACTGCGACTTCGCCACGCAGCGGCGCATCCCGAAGGCCAGCGCCCGCTACCTCGCCCGCGCAGCGGCCGCGAACCGGCTGCCGGACGTGGGCTAGCGTGCCCCGCGTGAGCCGCCCCCCGAACGCCGCCGACGGCCAGGTGCCGCGGGCGAGCAACGGGACCGCGCCGACCCTCGATGAGGTGGCGCGGCTGGCCGGGGTGTCCCGGGCGACCGCCTCGCGGGCGATCAACGGCGGCAACCGGGTCTCCGCCGACGCCCTCGCCGCGGTGCAGGCGGCCGTCTCGACGCTGGGGTACACGCCCAACCCCGCGGCCCGGAGCCTGGTCACGCGTCGTACCGGCTCGGTGGCGCTGGTGGTGCCCGAGCCCGACGAGCGGGTGTTCTCCGACCCCTTCTTCGTGCACACCCTGCGCGGGGTGAACCGGGTGCTGGTCGCCCGCGACCTGCAGCTGGTGCTGCTGATCGCCCGGCCCGGGGAGGAGGAGCGGCGGATGCTGCGCTACCTGTCCGGGCGCCACGTGGACGGCGCCATCGTCGTGTCCCACCACCGCAACGACCGGCTGGTCGAACAGCTGGCGGACCTGTCCCTGCCGAGCGTGTTCGTGGGCCGGCCGCTGACGAGCGCGGACAAGGTGGCCTATGTCGACACCGACAACGTCGCCGGCGGCCGGGCGGCGACCGAGCTGCTCGTGGAGCGCGGCTGCACCCGGATCGCCAACCTCGCCGGGCCCAGCGACATGGCCGCCGGCCACGACCGGCTGGCCGGCTGGCGGGGCGCGCTGCGCGCCGCGGGCCTGCCCGACGACCTGGTCGAGCACGGCGACTTCACCGAGGCCGGCGGGGAGGACGCCGCGCGCCGGCTGCTGGCGCGCGACGCCGGCTTCGACGGCCTGGTGGTCGCCTCCGACCTGATGGCCGCCGGTGCGCTGCGGGTGCTGGCCGACGCCGGGCGGCGGGTGCCCGAGGACGTCGCCGTGGTCGGGTACGACGACCTCGGCATCCCCGAGCGGACCACCCCCGCGCTGACCACCGTGCGCAACCCGATCGCCGAGATGGCCGAGCACGCCGCCCGCCTCCTCCTCGAGCAGGTCGACGGCCAACGTGCCGGCTCCGCGATCCGGGTCATCTTCCCTCCCTCACTCATCCGCCGCGCCAGCGCCTGAGCCTCCCTTCCTGCCCGCACCGCTTCCCAAGAGAATTTGTCGAGATTTCGCCGTTTCTCGACGAATTCGCTTGGGGCGCGGAGCTTCGGAAGCCTTCACGACGCCCGGAACCCCAGCCAGCGCTGCCGTTCCTCCTCCCCCAGCGCCCGGCGTGCCGCGACGGTCGAGGTGTCGACCCAGCCGTCGGGGCGCTCGAGCGTCCACGCCCGCTCACGACCCGGGTACGACGCCTGCGCGGCCGCCGCCCGTTCGTACGCCGCGTCGAGGCGCCGCTCGAAGCCGCGGGTGTCGCGCAGGTCGGTGGAGATCATGGAGACCAGCTGCAGGCCGACCTCGCGGCAGATCTCCTCGCGGGCGAGGTCGCGGCGCCGCACCGCGCGCTGCTCGTGCACCGCGCCGTCGTACTCCCCGACGACGCCGGCGACGGGGTCCAGCAGGTCCGGGGTAAGCAGGTGGCGGCCGCGGTGGTCGAAGATCGGGGCGTTGCACAAGGGCCGGACCCGGCGGCGCTGCACCCACCGCAGCCGCAAGGTGACCTCCATCGGCGACCAGGCATTCTCCTCGGCGAGCTCGAGGGCGTGCCGGAGCCGTCGGGTGTGCGGGCGCCCGGCGATCCGCGCCAGGTACGCCAGCACCTCGGCCACCGAGACCAGGTCGTCGGCGGCGGCCATGTCGATCACCTGCACCGCCGCCTCGAGCGAACGGCAGCGGCGCACCAGGAACGTCACGCTCCGCGCCGCCCGGGTCACCGGCAGCCCGGCGACGTCGACCACGTCGCCGGACAGCAGCCAGTCCCAGCACAGCCGCACGCCGGGCCGGGCGGTGATCGCGGCCCGGTCACCGAGCGAGATCTCCACCGGCAGCGGCACCCCGCCGGTGCTGCGACCGGGGAACCAGCGCGCACCCATCCAGTACAGCGCCGCCCACCCGGTGACCGCGGAGCCCTCGGGCGCCCCGGCCGCCGCCTCGACGATGCGCTGCAGCGTGTCCTCCGCGGACACCCCTGCCGGGACGAACCGGCCGGGCGAGGTGGTGCGCCACCTGCGCCCCCGCGCCTGCCCGGGCGTGGGTCCGGTGAGGCCGCGCGGGTCCGCGCGACACGGTACGACGATCCCGGGGCGGCTGATCTGCAGGTCCATCACCCCAGCATCGGCACATCGGGCCGGGCGCGTGCTGCTCCTCCACAGGGGTTGCCGCGCCCCAAGCGGTTTTGTCGGTTTTCGGGCGGATCTCGACGAATTCGCTTGGGAAGCGGAGACAAAGCGGAGACGAAGCGGAACCGAAGCAGAGCCGGGCGAAGACAACATGGGGGCGACGTGGACCCGTCGACGCGCTTTGATGGGAGGCATGCTCCTCGACCTGCAGCTGACCGGCCGTCCCGACGAGGCGCTGGCGAGCGCCCGCGAGCTGACGGAGGCCGGCGCCGCGGGCCTGTTCACGTTCGAGGGGCCGCACGACGTGTTCCTGCCGCTGGCCGCGGTCGCGGGCCGCGTGGACACCGACCTGATGACGAACGTGGCGATCGCGATGCCGCGCTCCCCCGTGCACCTGGCGCACGCCGCCTGGGACCTGCAGCTGATGTCGCACGGGCGGTTCCGGCTCGGGCTGGGCTCGCAGATCAAGCCGCACATCGAGAAGCGGTACGGCGCCACCTGGTCCCCACCGGCGGCCCGGATGCGGGAGATCGTGGGTGCGGTCAAGGCGATCCTCACCGCCTGGCAGGAGGGCACGCCGCTGGAGTTCCGCGGCGAGCACACCACGCACACGCTGATGCCGCCGACGTTCGTGCCCGGCCCGAACCCGTACGGCGTCCCGCCGGTCCTCCTCGGCGCGCTCGGCCCGCTGATGACCCGCACCGCCGCGGAGGTGGCCGACGGGCTGCTGGTGATGCCGTTCCACAGCCACCGGCACATCCAGGAGCGCACGATGCCGGCGGTCGCCGAGGGCCTGGCGCTGGCCGGACGCAGTGCCGAGGACTTCGCGGTGCTGCCGCAGGCGATCCTGGCGATGGGGCGTGCGGAGGAGGAGATCCTCACCGCCCGCGCCGCGGTCCGCGGGCTGCTGGCGTTCTACGGCTCCACGCCCGCCTACCGCTCCGTGCTGGACATCGAGGGCTGGGGCGAGCTGCAGCCGCAGCTCAACGCGCTGTCCAAGCTCGGCGACGTGGCGGCGATGATGGCGCTGGTCACCGACGACATGGTGGACACCCTCGCCGTCGTCGGCACCCCGGAGGAGTGCGCGGCTGAGCTGCTGCGTCGCTTCGGCGCCTTCGCGGACCGGGTGTGCTGCTACTTCCCCGGCTACCACGCGCCGCCGGATCAGGTGGCCGCGCTGGCCGTGGCGCTGGCGAACGGGGCCGGCTGAGCGTCGTGCTGCCGGCTCGGGCGCTCCGCTTCCCAAGAGTTTTTGTCGAGAATCCGCCGAAATCGGACAAATCTGCTTGGGAAGCGGTGCGCAAGCAAGCCTCAGCGGCCGAAGGCGGGCTGCTCCTTCGCCAGGAACGCCCGGACTCCCTCGGCGAAGTCGGGGCCGGTGTAGACCTCGCGCAGCAGCTCCTCCTCGCCGGCGGGTGCGGCCTCAGCACCGCGAGCCCGAACCAGCAGCTGCGACTTGGTCACCTGCAGGGTGACCCGGGAGGCCTGGGTGATGCCGGTGACGAGCGCGGCAACCTCAGCCTCCAACGCCTCGGCGTCGGGGACGGCGGCGACCAGCGCACCGACGGCGTACGCCCGGTCGGCCGAAACCAGGCGGGAGGCCAGCAGCATCTCCCGGGTCAGCGGCTCACCGAACACGCTGGCGCACCGGTAGACCACGGAGGCGGAGAGCGCGTTGCCCAGCGTGCGCGCGATCGGGTACCCAAACCGCGAGCCGGTCGTGGCCACCCGCAGGTCGCAGTGCGTGGCCACCGCCAGCCCACCGCCCACGCAGACGCCGTCGACGGCGGCGATGGTGACCTGCGGCAGGCCGGCGATCATCTGCAGCAGCTCACCGATCCACCGTTCGTACGACGCCGCGTCGGTCTCGAGGAAGTCGCTGATCTCGTTGCCGGCGGCGAAGGCCTTGCCGCCGGCGCCGCGCAGCACCAGCACCCGGGCCGTGTCGTCGGCGGCGAGCTCGCCGCACAGCTGCCGCATCCGCTCGTACATCGCCTTGGTGAAGGCGTTGCGGCGCTCGGGCCGGTTGAACGTCACCTCCACCACGCCGGGCGCGAGGCGGTCACGGTCGATCAGCAGGTGCTCAGCGGTCACGGCCCGAAGAGTACGACGTCCCCACCGCCGCCCCGCCGAGCGCTCACGCCACGTAGATCAGCGCCACCCCGGCGAGTCCGATGAGCCAGGAGGCGAAGCTGCCGACGAGGAAGTACTCGGACAGGTCGCTGGGTCCCTCCTTCGCCCCGGCCTGCAGGTCGGGGAAGCGGAGCAGGCCCTTGGCGGCGACGACGATGGCGGCCGCGGTGACCTCACCGATGTGACCGAGGCCGACGATGAAGATCCGCTCCATGGGTCCGAGCAGCCGCCCGCCCTTGAGCTTCTTCTCGTTGGTGATCGCGGGCACGCCGACGGCGTCGAGGACGAGCCGGACGAGCAGGTTGCCGGTGGCGAGCTGGAGCAGGACGGCGCCGGCGGAGACGGTGACGTCGGCGACGGGCCAGGTGGCGAAGACGGTGTCGCGCAGCCAGCCGGGCCACAGCACCCATTCCTCCAGGGCGCCGGCGCCGAGCAGGCTGGCCGCCGCCCCGAGGCCGAGGCCACCGAAGGCCAGCGCCCGCCAGACCGGGGCCTCCAGCGCGTGCGCGACGAGGGCGGCAGAGGAGCCGATCACCCACAGGGTCAGCCCGAGGCCCATGCCGAGCCCGAGCAGGAGGGCGCCGCCGAGGGAGTCGCCGGTCCACAGCAGGAAGATGAGGACGAGCAGCCAGCCGATGCCGATCAGCACGGTGCGCCGGGTCGCGCTGACCCGGTCGCGGGTGGCGCGCAGCAGGTCGCACAACCCCACGATGACCAGGAACGCACCCAGCGCCAGCAGGCTCATCGCTCTCCTTCCACCACCTCGGCTTGCGAGACCTCGGTGTACGAGGCCCCGGCTTGCGAGGTCCCGAACGTACCCGTCGCCGCGGCGAGCACGAGGTGAGCATCGCGCACGGCCCCGACACCGCGGGCGAATTGCTGGGAGACGGCCCCCTCGGTGATGCCCTCCCGCTCGGCGAGCTCACGCTGGGTGGCGCCGCACAGCGCGCCGTCGAGGAGCCGGCGGCCGCGGTCGCTGAGCCGGTCGACGAGGGCGTCGCGGGTGAGCAGGAAGGCGTTGACCTGCCCGACCGCCGCCGCTGCCGCCGCCGCTCCCCCAGCCGCTGCCCCCGCCGCGGCGGACTCCCCGACGGACTCCCCCGCGTCGTACCAGCTGCGCGCAGCGCGCCGCCGCCCGAGCTCGTCGATCGCGGCGCGGGCGGCCCACCAGCCGGGCCCGTCCTGCAGCAGCGGTCGCCGCGAGGGGTCGTGCACGGTGACCTCGCCGGCGCCGTACCCGCAGCGCACGTCGACGACCTCCAACATCCGCAGCCGGATCAGCAGCCCGGCGAGCAGCGCGGTGGCGAGGTCGGCGGTGGCGCCCTGGAACTCGTCGCCGATGGTGGCCTCGAAGTCCTGCGCGGGCGCCAGGGCGGCGTTCACCTCGGTGAGTACGTCGCCGAGCCGGCGCTGTGCGGCGGCGCGGTCGGGCAGCCGGCGGGAGCCGACGAGGTCGCCGATCACGGTGAACACCACTTCAGCATAGACCTACACTTCCGTGAACTTAAGTCCTTTCCTAAAGAAGTGGGAACTTCAGATCCAGCCGCGACGCACCAGCACGTCGCGCAGCGGCGTCAGCACGGTCGCCGCCCCGAGCAGCACCCCGGCGGTGTTCGCCACGGCGTCGCGCCAGTCCATCTGCCGGGTCGCGGTGAGCGTGCCCTGCGCGACCTCGAGGCCGATCCCGAGCAGCACGACACCGGCGCAGGCGAGCAGCAGCGGCGTACCGCGCCGGAACACCTGCACCGCCGCGGCGGCGAGCACGCCGTAGGTCAGGAAGTGCTGCCACTTGTCGGCATTGGGCACCTCCGGCCCCGGCGGCGGCGAGCCGAGGGAGAGCGCGACCACCACGACCAACGACGCCAGCCACAGCCCGAGCCACAGCGAGGCATGCTGCAGGGACGGCTTCACCGGCGCCCACCCACACCACGCCGCACACCACGCCCACCACCACGCCCACCCGCACGCCGCTCACTGAGCAGCACCGCTGCCAGCACCCCGGCAAGCGCTCCGAACAGGTGCCCCTGCCAGGAGACGCCGGGCTGACCGGGCAGCACGCCCCACAGCACGCCGCCGTAGATCAGCAGCACGACGATGCCGAGCACGATCTCGCCGGGCTTGCGGTCGACGAACCCCTGTACCGCCAAGTAGGTGATCCAGCCGAAGATCAGCCCGGAGGCACCGAGGTGCACCGAGTCGCTGCCGGCGACCAGCCACACCGCCAGCCCGCTGGCGAGCCAGATGATGGCGGTGGCGGCCAGTCCGCGGACCAGGCCGGTGACGAGGGCGAGGAAGCCGAGGACGAGGGCCGGTCCGGTGTTGGCGCCGAGGTGGTCCCAGCCGCCGTGCAGCAGCGGCGCGGCGAGGACCCCGCCGAGCCCCTCGGCGTCGCGCGGGCGGATGCCCCAGCCGTCGAGGCGGTGCGCGAGCAACCCGTCGAGCAGCTCCACCGCCCACAGCAGTACGACGAACCCGACCGCCACCGCCCCCGCGACCTGCCACCCGGGCCGCTGCCCCCGCGAACCCTGTCCCCCAGACCACCGTCGCCCAGGCCGCTGTCGTCCGGGGCGCTGTCGGCGGGTGTCCATGCGCCCAGTCTGCAGGGACGCCCCGACCTGGCCGACCCGACCTGGCCGACCCGACCTGGCCGCCCCGACCTGGCCGACCCGACCTGGCCGCCCCGACCTGGCCGCGTCGGGCGCTCAGCCCCAGACGGCGACCCAGTACTGCACGCCGTACGGATCGTCGTCGTAGAGCACGTCGGCCTCGGCGATCGAGCGCCCGGCGAGCACGCCCAACGCCCCGGTGTCCGCCCACAGCTCTGCGGCCAGCGCGGGGTCGGCGGAGCCGAGGTCGGCGGCGAGCGCGGCATCGAAGCCGGCGGCGCGGTCGTCGAGGTGCCCGGGCGCCTTCTCGCTGCGCTTGGCGGAGCCGTTGCCGACCACGAGCACCCCGGTGACGGCATCGGCCGCATCGGCACCCGCCGACTCAGCACCCACCGCCGCCAACAACACCGCCGCCACCTTCTCCCCACCCGCATCGGAGGCGTGCACCCGCACCCGCGACCCGAGCCGGGCGACGGCGGTCAGGCACGCGGCCCGCAGGTCGGCGACGGGGTCCGTCAGGGAGGCGTTCTCGGGCAGCAGCGCCCGCACACCGGGCACGAGCGCGACCGGGATCGCGGCAGGGGTGGGGGTGCTCACTGCAGCCCCCGGATCGCGCGCAGCGGCGGCCGCCGTCCGGCGATGCTGCACACCATGTCGACGGTCTGGCGGGTCTCGACGACCTGGTGCACGCGATAGATCCGGGCGCCGGCGAGGGCGCACACCGACGTCGCGGCCAGGGTCCCCACCAACCGCTCCCCCACCGGCAGGCCGAGGGTCTCGCCGACGAAGTCCTTGTTGGACAGCGAGACCAGCACGGGCCAGCCGGTGGCGACCATCTCGCCGAGGCGGCGGGTGAGCTCGAGGGAGTGGAAGGTGTTCTTGCCGAAGTCGTGGGCGGGGTCGATGACGATGGACTCAGCCGCGACGCCGGCGGCCAGCGCCCGCTCGGCGTACGCGGTGGTGTCGGCGATCGCGGCGGCGACGACGCCGCCGGGGCCGTCGTAGCTGATCCGGTAGGGCCGGGTCCGCGGCGTCACGCCGCCGGTGTGGGTGCAGATGATCGCGGCGTCGTGCTGCGCGGCGACGTCGACGAGCTCGGGGTCGGCGCCGCCCCAGGCGTCGTTGAGGACATCGGCGCCGGCAGCGCAGACGGCGTCGCCGACCTCGGCGCGCCAGGTGTCGACGGAGATCACCAACCCCGGGAAGGACTCCCGCACCCGCGCCACGAAGTCCACGACCCGTGCCTTCTCCTCGGCCGGGGAGATCTCGACGCCGGGGGCGGCCTTGATGCCGCCGATGTCGACGATCTCGGCGCCCTGGGCGACGACCTCGGCGACGCGCGCGAACGCGGCGTCCTCGGCCCAGGTCGCGCCCTGGTCGAAGAACGAGTCCGGGGTCCGGTTGACGATCGCCATCATCAACGTCGCCTCGTCGGCGAACGCGTGGCGCCCGAGCCTCAAGGTCACAGCCATCCCTCCGCAGGTTCCCGCTCGAGGACCGGTACGGCGCGCTCGAGCGGCTCCAACCCTCGCAGGTACTGCCGCAGCACCACGTCCCCGGTGGCCGAGATGGCGGCCGAGCCGGCGCGCGCCAGCGCGGCGGCGAGGATCTGGGTGGCCATCCCGCCGAGGTCCCGCAGCGCCTGGTGCCGGTGGGCGCGGGTCCCGAGCCCGACCTGCGCGATCGCCTCGGGTCCGCGGGCACGGACGGTGTCGACGAGGGCGGCGAGCTCGACGGCGTAGCCGGTGGGCACGGACAGCGAGGCGAACCAGTCGCGTCGTACCGCCCACTCCCCCGCGAGCGGCTGCACCAGCTCTCCCAGCGAGGGGAAGAGCAGCGCGATCAGGGGCCGGGCGACGAGCTCGGTGACCCGGCCGCCCTCGAGCGGCCCGTCGGCGCCGGGCCGGTCGTAGAAGCCCTTGACCAGCTGCACGGCGGGGTCGGTGAGCAGCGGCCCGAGCAGGCCGGGCACGAAGTGGGTGTCCCAGTCGTGCAGGTCGGCGTCCATGAACACCACCAGGTCGCCGGTGGTGACGAACAGCGACTTCCACATCGCCTCGCCCTTGCCGGGGTGGGTGCCGAGGTCGGGGCGGATCTCGGCGGCGCGGTGCACCCGGGCGCCAGCGGAGGTGGCCACGGCGTAGGTGTCGTCGACGGAGTCGGAGTCGATGACCACGATCTCGTCGACGAGGTCGACGGTCTCCATCAGCGTCTCGCGGACCCGGGTGACGACGTCGCCGACGGTGGCCGCCTCGTTGCGCGCCGGTACGACAAGGCTGACCCGCTGGCGCTGCTCGGCCTTGGCGTCCAGGAGCCGCTCCAGGGTCCAGTCGTCCCAGTGGGCGGCGCGGATCCCCATGCCCGGCAACCTACCGGCCCCCTCCGGCGCAGGATGCGCTGCATCCTCCGGCACCAGCCGGGGCTGAGCGGCGGCTCGCGCCCTCAGCGCTCAGGCGCGCTCAGCCGTGCTCGGGCGCGGCGAGTGCCGTTCCAGGTGTGGGCAGTTCCCGCGGCCGTACTTCTGTCGGCACTGCCGGGCGCGTTGCCATCTGCGAAGCCGTCGGCGCATGCCCCGATGCTTGCGGCTCGGGACGGGAGTGTCAGGTGATGTGGCCCCACGCAGGACAAAGTCGCCAGTTCTGGGGATCAGGAGGCCAGGTAACCGCGGACGGCGCGCACCAGGGCGCGGGCGTAGCGGGCCCGCACGCGGGCGTCGGCGACCAGCTCCGCGTCGCCGGGGTGGCGCATGTTGGCCAGCTCCACCATCACGGCGGGCACCGCGGAGTGGTTGAGCGTGCCCAGGTCGTCCCGGACGGCGATGCCGCCGGACCCCGTGTACGTCGACCGCGAGAACCCGGCGCGCACCAGGGCGTCCCGGACCTGCTCGGCGAGCCGGCGCGAGGGCGCGACGAGGTCCGCGGCCCGTCCGGTTCGGGCGCCGGGCGCGATGACGTGGAAGCCCCGCGCGCCGGGGGCCGTCACGCCGTCGGCGTGGATGCTGATCCGCAGGTCCGCGGTGGGCCCGGCGGCGCCGGGGTTGCCGATCGTGCCGCGGACGTCGAGGCACGGCCCCCAGGCCTCGTCACTGTTGGACGTCCGCGTCAGCAGCACCCGGGCGCCCAGGCGGCGCAGCATCCGCTTCGCCTCCCCCGCGACCTCCCAGGTGAAGGTCGCCTCCGGGTAGCCCGCGTCCGTGGCGGTGCCCGTGGTGTTGCACGGCTTGGTGAACTCACCGGCGTCGACGGGTGCGTTGATCCGCGCTGCGTGGTTGCGGTTGCCGAGCTGGTGGCCGGGGTCGAGCACGACGACCTTGCCGGCGAGCGGCTTCGGCGCGGTGGGCGGCGCAGCACTGCCCGAGGCCGGCGCGCCCGCACCGGGCGCGACCGAGGGCGTCGCGGCGTGATCACGGGTCGTACCGCCGTCCCCGCACCCGGCCGCCAGCACCGACAACGCGAGCGCCGCGGCCGCTGCCCCTGGAAGAAGCCGGACGGTCACGGGTAGCCGAGCACGTCCTGCCGCTTCTCCCCCCACGCCAGGGCAGAGGCAATGGCCTCGTCGAGCGACAGCTCGGTGCGCCAACCCAGCAGCTCGGCGGCCTTGTCGGCGTTCGCGTACGCACCTGCGGCGTCACCGGGCCGCGCCGGCGCCTCGACGACGGGGATGGGCCGCCCGACGACGCGCTCCACGGCGGCGAGCAGCTCGCGCACGGTGACGCCGTGGCCGCCCCCGAGGTTGAGGTACGTGTAGGGCGCGCCCACCTTGGCGAGCACGTTGTCGAACTCCTCGACGGCGCGCACGTGCGCCCGCGCCAGGTCCCAGACGTGGATGTAGTCGCGGATGCCGGTGCCGTCGCGGGTGGGGTGGTCGGTGCCGGTCAGCGTGAACGCCTCCCGCTGCCCCAGGGCCGCCTGCGCCATCAGCGGCACGACGTGCGTGGCGTCGCGCAGGTGGTAGCCGGTCTCCAGGTCGGGGTCGGCGCCGATCGGGTTGAAGTAGCGCAGGATGATCGCGCGCAGCGAGGTGGCCTTCGCCAGGTCCTCCAGCATCATCTCCATCATCCGCTTGGTCCGCGCGTACGGCGACGTCGGATCGACCGGGTCCTCCTCGGTGACCTCGAACTGCGGCGTGAGCGCATAGAGGGAGGCGGTGGAGGAGAAGATGATCCGCGGCTTGCCGAGCGCGGTCAGCGCGTCGAACATCTCCAGCGACTTCGCCACGTTGTCGCGGTAGTACTCGTACGGCTGCTCCACCGACTCCGGTACGACGATCCGCGCCGCCATGTGGATCGTGGCCTCGAGGTCCGGGTGCTCGGCGACGACACGCCCGAGCAGGTGGCGGTCAGCGATGTCGCCCTCGTACGCGATGCGATCACCGACGTAGCCGCGCGGCCCGGAGAGGAAAGAGTCGAGGACGACGGGCGTGTGCCCGGCGCGTTCGAGCGCCTTCGCGGTGATCGAGCCGAGATAGCCGGCGCCGCCGGTGACGAGGACCTTCATGAGGCCGAGCGTAGTGGCCCTATCGCACTGTGACGCACGCGACAGTAACTCGGGCAAAGGCTTGGAAAAACCGCCTCCACAGCCCGCGATCCGCCCGTAGGGTGAGCAATCAGTTGTGCGCCACACGGTCGTGGGGGCCCGGCAGCACTCGCCGAAGTCTGGGGAGCTCACGCGATGACAATGATGCAACGAACCCGGCAGAAGGTCGCCTCCGAGCCGAGCCGTGCCCTGCGCTGGCTCCCGCTCACGCTGCTCGCCCTCGACCTGGTCGCGCTCGCCGCGGCGGGTCTGATCGCGCTGTGGGGCCGCCACGGCCTGACCGTGTTCAGCACGCCTACCGGTCTGCAGGAGAGCCTCGGCGTCGCCGGCGTGCTGACCCTGCCGGCGTGGTTGGCCGCGATCGGGATCGCCGGCGGGTACGACCGCCAGGTGCTCGGTGCCGGGCCGGACGAGTTCAAGCGGGTCGTCCGCGCCACGTTCGTCACCGCCGGCGCCCTGGGCGTCGGCTGCTTCCTGGCGAAGTACCAGCTGTCCCGCGGCTTCTTCCTCCTCGCGTTCGCCGCCGGGCTCGTCCTGCTCCTCTGCGTGCGCCTGGCGATGCGCAAGGTGCTGCACCGGGCGCGGCGACGCGGCCACCTCCAGGAGCGCGTCCTCGTCGCCGGCACCCCGCAACGCATCGACGAGATCAGCCGCGTGCTGAGCCGTGAGTCGTGGCTGGGCTACGGCGTCATCGGAGCCGTGGTGACGACGCCCTCGGCGTCGTCGCTCGAGGAGACCGCCGCGGGCGTTCCGGTGCTCGGCTCCGCCGCCGACCTGCTCGACGTCGCCGAGCAGAACGCCGCCGACGTCATCTTCCTGACCGGCAGCGTCCTCGGCTCGGGCGAGGACGTCAAGCGGCTCGTCTGGGAGGTGGAGCAGCACGGCATCGAGGTCGTGATCGCGCCCAGCGTGGTCGACATCTCCCAGGAGCGCATCAACGTCCGGCCCGTGGGCGGGGTGCCGCTGATCCACGTCGGACACGCCCGCTGGGCCCACGCCGGCCGCGCCAGCAAGCGGGTCTTCGACGTCGTCGGCTCGGCGACGTTGATCACCCTGCTGTCGCCCGTCTTCCTCTTCGCCGCAGTGCAGATCTGGCTGCACGACCGAGGACCGCTGCTGTTCAAGCACCACCGGGTCGGACGGCACAGCGAGCGGTTCGAGTGCCTGAAGTTCCGCACCATGGTCGTGGACGCCGAGGCGCAGGTGGAGAAGCTGCAGCAGAAGACCGGCCAGGCCGCGTTGTTGTTCAAGATGAAGGACGACCCGCGGATCACCAAGCCGGGCAAGTGGATGCGCCGGTTCTCGGTCGACGAGCTGCCCCAGCTGTTCAACGTGCTGCGCGGCGACATGAGCCTGGTGGGTCCCCGGCCGCAGGTGCAGCGGGAGGTCGATCTCTACGAGAGCGGCATGGAGCGCCGGCTCCTGGTGCGTCCCGGCATGACCGGCTTGTGGCAGGTCTCCGGCCGGAACGACCTCACGCCGCAGGAGGCCATGCGGCTGGACGTGTACTACGTGGACAACTGGTCGATGATCCAGGACATCGCGATCCTGTTCCGCACGGTGACCGCTGTCTTCGGCTCTCGCGGGGCGTACTGAGCCAGAAGGACGGAAGGGGCGGCATGCTGCACACGCAGCGGCTGCCCCTCCTTCCGTCGTCGCCGTTCCTAATCGTCCAGAAGCTCGAGAAGGTAGCGGCCGTAGCCGCTCTTCAGCAGCGGCTGGGCGAGCTCAGCGAGCCGGTCGTCGTCGATGAAGCCCATCCGCCAGGCCACCTCCTCCGGCGCCCCGACCTTGGTGCCCTGGCGCGCCTCCAGCGCCCGCACGAAGTTGGAGGCGTCGTTGAGGTCGTCGAAGGTTCCGGTGTCCAGCCACGCCGAGCCGCGGGGCAGCACCTCGACCTGCAACCGGCCCTCCTCCAGGTAGAGCCGGTTCAGGTCGGTGATCTCCAGCTCACCGCGCGGCGACGGCGTCAACGTCTTGGCCTTCTCCACCACGTCCGAGCCGTAGAAGTACAGTCCCGGCACCGCGTAGTGGCTCTTCGGCTTCTCCGGCTTCTCCTCCAGCGACACGGCGCGGTTGTCGGCGTCGAACTCCACCACGCCGTAGGCCGTCGGATCGGCGACCCGGTAGCCGAACACCGCTGCCCCGTCGAGGCCGTCGAAACGGCGCAGCCGGGTGCCGAGACCCGCGCCGTAGAAGATGTTGTCGCCCAGCACCAGGCCGGCACCGCCCCCGGCGAGGTGGTCCTCACCGATCAGGAACGCCTGCGCCAGGCCGTCGGGGGACGCCTGCACCGCGTAGGTGATGTCGATGCCGAGCTGCGAGCCGTCGCCGAGCAGGCGCCGGAACTGGTCGGCCTCGTGGGGGGTGGTGATCACCAGCACCTCGCGGATCCCCGAGAGCATGAGGGTCGAGAGCGGGTAGTAGATCATCGGCTTGTCGTACACCGGCATCAGCTGCTTGCTGATCGCGTGCGTGATCGGGTGCAGGCGGCTCCCCGTCCCGCCCGCCAAGATGATCCCGCGCATGACCTGTCCCATCTTCCGGGGCGTGCTCCTGTGAATGGAGCACATTGTGGTCCATAGACTCGCAAGCGTGCAGCGCATCCTCGTGACCGGCGGAGCCGGATTCATCGGCTCGAACTTCGTCCATCACCTCATCGCCAACACCGACGCGTCGGTGACGGTGCTGGACAAGCTGACGTACGCCTCCACCCGGGAGTCCCTGGCCGGCCTGCCGGCCGACCGGGTGCAGCTGGTGGTCGGCGACATCGCGGACGCCGCGCTCGTCGAGCCGCTGGTCGCCGACCACGACGCGGTGGTGCACTACGCCGCCGAGTCGCACAACGACAACTCGCTCTCGGACCCCTCGCCGTTCATCCAGACCAACATCGTGGGCACCTTCGTGCTGCTCGAGGCCGTGCGCAAGGCGGGCGTGCGGTTCCACCACGTCTCCACCGACGAGGTGTACGGCGACCTCGAGCTCGACGACCCCGACCGGTTCACCGAGGCCACCGCCTACCAGCCGTCCTCGCCGTACTCGGCGTCCAAGGCGGGCTCGGACCATCTCGTGCGCGCCTGGGTGCGCTCGTTCGGCGTGCAGGCCACGATCTCGAACTGCTCGAACAACTACGGCCCCTGGCAGCACGTGGAGAAGTTCATCCCACGCCAGATCACCGAGGTCCTCGAAGGCCGCCGACCCAAGCTCTACGGCACCGGCGAGAACGTGCGCGACTGGATCCACACCGAGGACCACTCCTCGGCCGTGCTGCGCATCCTCGAGGCCGGACGGATCGGCGAGACCTACCTGATCGGCGCGGACGGGGAGAAGTCCAACCTGGAGGTCGTCCGCCTCATCCTGGAGCTGATGGGACGCGACGCCGACGACTTCGAGCACGTCAACGACCGCCCCGGCCACGACCTGCGCTACGCCATCGACTCCACCAAGCTGCGCACCGAGCTCGGCTGGACGCCGATGTTCTCCGACTTCGAGTCCGGCCTGGAGCAGACCATCCGCTGGTACGAGCAGAACGCCGAGTGGTGGGCGCCGCACAAGCACGCCACGGAGTCCGCCTACGCCGCGAAGGGCCAGTGAGCACGCCGGTGTCGGACGAGCTGCGGATCGAGTCGACCTCCGTCCCGGGCCTCCTCGTCGTGCACCTGCCGGTCCACGGCGACGAACGCGGCTGGTTCAAGGAGAACTGGCAGCGGGAGAAGATGGTCGCCCTCGGGCTGCCCGACTTCGCCCCGGTGCAGAACAACATGTCGTTCAACGCCCACCGCGGCGCCACCCGGGGCATCCACACCGAGCCCTGGGACAAGTTCGTCTCCGTGGCCACCGGCAGGGTGTTCGCCGCCTGGGTGGACATGCGCGAGGGCCCGTCGTTCGGTACGACGTTCTGGACCGAGCTCGACGAGCACACCGCGGTCTTCGTGCCGCGCGGTGTCGGGAACTCCTACCAGGCGCTCACCGACGGCACCGTCTACTCCTACCTGGTCAACGACCACTACGTGCCCGGGCGCACCTACCCCGCGCTCCACCTCGCCGACCCCACAGCAGGCATCCCCTGGCCGATCCCGCTGGACTCGACCGAGGTCGAGATCTCCGCCAAGGACCGCGCCAACCCGTTGCTGGATGCGGTGGCGCCGATGGCGCCGAAGAAGACGCTGATCATCGGCGCCCGCGGTCAGCTCGGTCGCGCCCTCGCTCCCCTCTTCCCCGGCGCCACGCTGGTCGACCTCGACGAGCTGGACCTCACCGCCCCCGCCGCGCTCGCCGCCTGGCCCTGGCGCGACTACGAGCTCGTCCTCAACGCCGCCGCCTACACCGCGGTCGACCAGGCCGAGACGACCGAGGGTCGCGCGGTCTGCTGGGCCGCCAACGCCGCCGCACCCGCGGCCCTGGCGCGGATCGCCGCCGAGCACCACCTCACCCTCGTGCACTACTCCACCGACTACGTGTTCGAGGGCTCGGACGTCGAGGGCGGCCACCGCGAGGACGAGCCGTTCGCGCCGCTCGGCGTCTACGGGCAGAGCAAGGCCGCCGGCGACCTCGCCGTGGCCACCGCGCCGCGGCACTACGTCCTGCGCACCTCGTGGGTCATCGGCGAGGGCCACAACTTCGTCCGCACGATGGCGAAGCTCGCCGCCGACGGTGTCGACCCCGTCGTCGTCGACGACCAGGTCGGTCGGCTCACCTTCACCAGCGACCTGGCGGCCGCCACCCACCACCTGGTCAGCACCGGCGCGCCGTTCGGCACCTACAACGCCACGAACACCGGTGCTGCGCGTTCCTGGGCCGACTACGCCCGCTCCGTCTTCACCCTCACCGGGCACGACCCCGCCCGGGTGGGCACCACCTCGACCGCCGCGTACGCCGAGGGGCGGAGCCCGTGGGCGCCGCGGCCGTTGCACTCGACCCTCAACCTCGACAAGCTCACCGCCTCCGGGTTCCGTCCGCGGGATGCGGACGACGCCCTCGGCGCCTACCTCCGTGAGCTCGGGGACTGACGAAGCTCCCGCTCACCACGTTTGTGCTCAGAGGATGGGCCACTACGGTAGGCGCGTTCCCGACCAGGAGGTTCCATGCTCGTCCTCGACTGCCCGACCCAGGCGTACGACTGGGGCTCCGTTGACGACATTCCCGGCTTCCAGCGACGCAACGGCGACGGCACCCCCGTGGCCGAGGTCTGGATCGGCACCCACCCCCTGGGCACCGCCACCGTCGCCGGCCCGGTCCATACCGGCCGCCCCTTGAGCGAGGTCGCGGGCGAGATGGGCCTGATGCTGAAGGTCCTGGCCGCCAACCGACCGCTCTCCATCCAGGTCCACCCCAACGCCGCCCGGGCGCGCGCCGGCTTCGAGGCGGAGAACGCCGCCGGCATCGCGCCCACAGCGCCCGAGCGGGTCTTCAAGGACCCGCACCCGAAGCCGGAGATGGTGTACGCCCTCTCCACCTTCGACAGCCTGGTCGGCTTCCGGCCCACCGCCGAGATCCTCCGGGTGCTGCTCCCGCTCCAGCACCCGGTGACCTCCGCGCTGGCGAAGAACCTGCGCCGTAACCCCGGGTTCGCCGGCATCGTGCGCCTCGTGGAGGGCCTGCTCCTCGACCCGCCCAGCGCGGACGAGGTCAAACAGGTCGTCGAGCTCTGCCACGACGCGCTGGCCGAGGGCATCGACATCAAGCGCGCCTACGCGACCGCGATCGAGATCGAGCGCTCCCACCCCGGCGACGTCGGGGTCGTGATCTCGCTGCTCCTCAACCGCCTCACGCTCCAGCCGGGTGAGGCTGCGTTCCTGGACACCGGGATCATCCACGCCCACCTCTCGGGCATGTGCCTGGAGGTGATGGTCTCCTCCGACAACGTCCTGCGCGCCGGTCTGACGTCGAAGCACGTGGACCCCACCGGCCTGGTGCGCTGCCTCGAGGAGGGCATGTCGCGGGTCGCCCGGGTCACGCCTCAGCTGTTCGGCACCTCCACGGACGTGTTCGCGCCGAGCCGCGACTTCGCGTTGTCCATCACGCAGAGCTCGCAGGCGGAGCCGGCGGGAGTCGTGCTGCCCGCGCAGGGACAGCGCCTGTTCGTCTGCACCGGCGGCGAGGTCGCGCTGATCAACGCCCGCGAGGAGATGATCCACCTGCGCCGCGGCGACGCGGGGTTCGCCGACGACACCGACGGCGAGATCCGCGTGATCGGCACCGGGGAGGTCGCGCAGGCGTTCGCCCCCTCGGGCGCGGCCGGGCGCCTCGACGACCTGATCTGACGCCTGATCTGAGCCGCGGTCAGCGGCGACGCAGGCCGGCCAGCGCCGGGCGGACGTCGGCCAGGTAGACCAGCGCTGCGACGGTCATCGCGAGGTTGATGATCGACAGGTTGAGGGGCACCAGCTGCAGCAGCACGCCCACGCCGAGGATCGCGCACCAGGTGGGCTTGGTCAGCTTGTCGGCGGCGACGTACGACTCGCCGGAGTAGAGCAGCGCGCTGACGAACGCGAAGATCTTGAGCACGAGCAGCACGAAGGCGATCGCGAGGTTGATGTACAGCTCGACTTCGTTGATCGGTCCTACGAATCCACCACTCATGATGCGTCGATCCTACCTATCGGTCGCTGGGCTGGAGGAGACACGGCGGACCGCTGAACCCTCCGAGACACGACAGCAGCCCCGGAACGTCGCTCCGGGGCTGCTGTTCGTGCGCGGCTGGCTCAGCTGGTCGCCTTCTTGGCCGGCGCCTTCTTCGCGGTCGCCTTCTTGGCGGGCGCCTTCTGCGCGGTGGTCTTCTTGGCCGGGGCCTTCTTCGCGGTCGCGCTCTTGGCGGAGGGCGACTTCTTCACGGTCGCCTTCTTGGCGGGGGCCTTGGCCGGAGGGGCGTTGCGGGCGACCGGCGGCGCGGGGACGGTCACGGTGATCGTGGTCCGCGAGCGGCCCTCCTTCAGCTTGTCCACGACGCTCTCGCCGCGCTTGGCGAGGTCGGAGTAGAGCGCGGTGGCGACCGCCAGGTTGGCGTCGATCTTCTCCTTGACGGTGCTCTGCGCCTTGTCGACGGTGCTCTGCACCTTGCCTGGGAGCGCCTTGGCCTCGGTCTGCAGGTCGGAGATGCGTGCCTCGACCTTGCCCTTGCCGTCGGCGAGGCTGCTCACGGCCTTGTCCTGGATGCTCTTGGGCTCGGGGAGCTCGAAGTTCTTGACGTTGGTCTGCACCTCGGCCACGTAGCCGAGCACCTTCTCGAACGCCAGGTCGGTCGCGCCGACGCCCGCGAGGAGCGGCTTGGTGGCGACGGGGACGTCGGGGAGGTCGATGGTCTTGAGGTCGATGGTGGGGACCTCGATCTTGGGGAGCGCGATCTTCGCCATTCTTCTCACCTTTCGTTGGTGATGCTGTCGGTGTCGGTCTCGGTGGTGCGCGACGCGTCCAGGTCGGCTGACCCGTCCGGAGGCGGTGGCGCCTCGTCCGGGGTGCGGGCGGCATCGGCCGCGTTCAGCGCCAGGAACGATGTGTAGACATCGAGGAGCGACTGCTTCTGCCGCTCCGTGAGGGCGGTGTCGCCGAGGACGGCGAGCTCCACCGATCCCCCCACGCCGTCTTCCGGGCTGAGGATCCCGGCCTGGATGTAAAGCTGCTCCGCGGAGATCCGCAGGGCCTTGGCGATCTGCTGCAGCACCTCGGCCGACGGCTTGCGAAGCCCTCTCTCGATCTGGCTCAGGTACGGGTTGGAGACGCCGGCGAGCTCGGCGAGCTGCCTCAGGGAGAGTCGCGACGACAGTCGCTGCTCCCGGAGGTACTCCCCGAGCGATCCGACGGTCTTGCCGACCACGTTCTTGGCCATGCGTTCCATAGTGCTAGCAAAAGTTAGCAATTGCAAGCAATTGAGCATGCAGACTCTGGACCAGGGCCCGAACGGAGGCGGCGCGTCGGTACGATCGCGACGTGTCGAGCCCTCCCGTCCCCCAGCACTGCCCCTCGCCGCGGGAGCTGGACGACCTCGAGCTGCTGGCCTCCGGAGCGGCGGGACCGATCCTCGGGTTCGACGAACCGGGAAGCCCGATCACCCTGGACCTGCCCGACACGCTGCGGCGCCACCTCGAGGACGGCCACGAGGTCGAGCTGGTGGACCCCGAAGGCATGCCGCTCGCGCGGGTCGCGAAGTCCCCGCGGGGCCTGAGCGTCACGCCGCTGGCGCACGCCCAGTTCGGCCCCTTCCGTTCCCACTACCTCTCCCCCGACGCCACGCGCGCCGCCTACCCCGGGCGCACCGTCGTCCCGGTGAGCGACCTGCTGACGGATGCGCAGCTGGAGCAGGTGCGGGGGCTCGGCCCGGTGCTGTTCGCCGTCCTGGTCGGGCACGGCCGGCCCGCTGTGAGCCCGGTCGCGCTGCTGCGGGCGACCCTGCGGGTGGCCGAAGAGATCGACGCCGCGGTCGTGGCCATCCCGTTGGCGGACCACGGCTCCGCATCCGACGCGGCGCTGCGCGACGCCGTGCTCGCCGCCTACGCCGGCACCGACCGCGTCGTGGAGCTGACCGCGGACGGCACCACGCTGCCCCAGCTCGCCGACATCGCGGCCCAGGAGCATCCCGCGCCCACGGAGCAGGGCCTGGCGCTCTTCTTCACCGGCCTGTCCGGCAGCGGCAAGTCGACGCTCGCGCGGGCCCTGATCGATCGCCTGCTGGAGCAGGGCACTCGCTCGGTCACCAGCCTCGACGGCGACGTCGTACGCCGCAACCTGTCGGCCGGGCTCGGGTTCTCCCGGGAGGACCGGGAGACCAACATCCGGCGCATCGGCTGGGTGGCCGCCGAGATCGCCCGGCACGGCGGCGTCGCGGTGTGCAGCCCGATCGCGCCGTACGACGAGACTCGCCAGCAGGTGCGGGCGATGGTCGAGGCCGCCGGTGGCGCCTTCTTCCTGATCCACGTCGCCACGCCGGTCGCCGAGTGCGAGCGACGCGACCGCAAGGGCCTGTACGCCAAGGCCCGCCGTGGCGAGATCCCCGAGTTCACCGGCATCTCCTCGCCCTACGAGGAGCCGACCGACGCCGACGTGCGCGTCGACACCACCGCCCGCAGCATCGAGGAGGCGCTCGCCGACGTCACCGACGCCCTGCGCACCGCCGGCTACCTCGACCTTCCACGCCAGGGGGCGCCAGGGCCGGCACCGCTATCCAGACCCATCGAGACTCAACCCGTCGAGCCCCGTCCTGCCGAGACGACGCTGCGCGTGCTGTTCGTCTGCACGGCGAACATCTGCCGCTCGCCCTACATGGAGCTGCGGGCGCGCAGCCTCGCCGGCGACGCTGCGAAGGTGAGCTTCACCAGTGCCGGCACGCACGGCTTCACCGCGCACCCGGTCGACGCCACGATGGGTCAGGTGCTGCGCGAGCGCGGCGTCGGCGGCGAGCTCATCGAGGGATTCGCGAGCAGGTCCGTCACCCGCGAGCTCATCGCCGGGGCCGACCTCGTGCTGACCGCGGAGGCCTCGCACCGCGCGTACGTGCTCGAGGAGGCCCCGCAGTCGTTCCGCAAGGTGTTCACGCTCGGCCAGTTCGCGGCGTCGGCAGCCCGCGTGGACGACGCCCTGACCGGGCGGCGGCTGGTGGAGGCCGCGGGACATCGCCGGGCCGGCGCCGCGCCCGAGCACGACGTGCGCGACCCGTATCGCCGCGGCAAGGCCGCGGCCGAGGCCTCAGCCGACCAGATCGACCGGTTGCTCGGCGAGGTGCTGCCCCGCCTGGGCGGTCTGGCCGGCAGCGAACGCGCGCCCGAAGCCCACAGCCACGGGTAGGGAGACCAGCGCCCATGCCAGGGCTACCGCCAGGATGATCGTCATGCCGGTGGGTTACCCACCTGAAACCGAGAGCATGCCTACGGGTTTTCGAGGGCCCTCTGGCGGGGCCTGTGGAGCGAGCCGCGGTCAGTCACGGCCGTAGAGGTCGCGCGTGTAGACCTTGGCGGCGACGTCGGCCAGGCGCTCGGTGCGCCGGTTCGCGATGATGACGTCGGCGCGGCGCTTGAACTCGTCGAGGTCGCGGACGACCTCGGAGTTGAAGAAGGAGTCCTCGGCCAGCTCGGGCTCGAAGATGATCACCGGGATGCCCTTGGCCTTGATCCGCTTCATCACGCCCTGGATGGAGGACATCCGGAAGTTGTCGGAGCCGGCCTTCATGACCAGGCGGTAGATGCCCACGACCGCGGGCCTGCGCCGCAGGACGTCGGCGGCGACGAAGTCCTTGCGCGTGGTGTTGGCGTCCACGATCGCGCTGATCAGGTTCTGCGGCACGTCGTGATAGTTGGCCTGGAGCTGCTTGGTGTCCTTCGGCAGGCAGTAGCCGCCGTAGCCGAAGGAGGGGTTGTTGTAGTGCGACCCGATCCGCGGATCGAGCCCGACACCGTCAATGATCTGCCGGGTGTCGAGGCCGTGGGTGAGGGCGTAGGTGTCGAGCTCGTTGAAGTAGGCGACCCGCAGCGCCAGGTAGGTGTTGGCGAACAGCTTGATCGCCTCCGCCTCGCTGGAGCCGGTGAACAGCACCGGGATGTCCTCGGCGAGGGCGCCGTCGGCCAGCAGCTTCGCGAAGGTGTGAGCGGGCTCTGTGTCCGCGCCGATGACGATGCGCGACGGGTGCAGGTTGTCGTGCAGGGCGCGGCCCTCGCGGAGGAACTCCGGGCTGAAGATGATCGAGGCACCCAGGTGTCGCTGTCGGAGCTGGTCGGTGAAGCCCACAGGCACGGTCGACTTGATGATCACGGTGGCGGACGGGTTGTGGTCGAGAGCGTCGGCCGTGACGGACTCGACGGAGGTCGTGTTGAAGTAGTTCGTCTCCGGGTCGTAGTCCGTGGGGGTGGCCACGATGACGAAGTCCGCGTCGGCGTACGCCTCGGCCTTGTCGAGGGTCGCAGTCAAGGAGAGCGAGCGCGTCGCGAGGTAGTCCTCGAGCTCGACGTCGATGATCGGAGACCGGCGCTTGTTCACCAGCGCCACCCTCTCGGCGTCCACGTCCAGCGCCCACACCTCGTTGCACTGCGCCAGGATGACTGCGTTGGACAGACCGACGTATCCGGTGCCGACGACCACGATCTTCACGTGCGCAGCCTAGGGCCCGCTACTTCCGCCGAGGGCCACCCGCAAGATCGACGGAGTGATCCGAGCCCCACAGCACCGACAGGGGCAGCGCCCACATCCCGGGCCGAAACACGTGTCCCCGGGGCGCGGTGTGGAGCACGATCCCGGCGCGCAAGCGCGCACCGGCCCGCGCGGCGAGCGCCTCCAGGCTGCGGAACTGGTGCGGGCGGAAGCTGCTCGCCGTGCGGGCCTCGACGGCGTACAGCGACTCGTCGTCGAGCTCGATGAGCAGATCCACGTGCAGTCCGTTGCGTTCGCGCAAGTGGCTGAGGCGGTAGGGCACCGAGCTGTCACCCGCCTGGTCGATCAGCTGGTTGACCACGAGGTTGAGCAGCAGCGGCCGCAACCGCCGTCGACCGCTGACCTCGAGGAGCTCGGCTCGTGCGATGCCGCTCAGACGGTATGCCAGGCCCGGGTCTGCAAGGACCACGCGAGGACGAGCCACGGCCCGTTTCGCGACGGAGCTCGTCGCACCCGGTAGCAGGCGGATCAGTCCGAGATCGACCAGCAGGTCGACGTACGGCGGCAGCGTGGTCACCGGGATCCCGGCCTCCCGCGCCACCCTGGCCAAGTTGACCTCTGCCATCGGCGCGCCTGCCAGCGCCGCGAGCAGGGCAAGCACCCTCTCCGGATCCGTACGGCGCTGCCCCCGGAGCCGGGTCCGGAGCTCCTCGAGACGACTGTTGTCGGCCTCGCCGGGCACCGCCGCGGCCAGGTAGTCAGCGATCCCCCACGAGGAGTACGCCTCGGGAGGGGCAAGGGCACGGGTGCCGAGCCGGGCGACGAAGGCGGTCACACCTCAGCCTGACACTTCCGACCAGAACTCGTCGATTTGTCTATCGGTCGAAACCCGATGGCAAGCCCGCCGGCACGCCGTGGCACGATGAGGATGTCTGAGCTCGCATAGAACATGTTCTAGGAAAGGACGGCGCGTCTCGCCATGACGCAGACTCACAGCGACTACCGCCTGAGCCAGCTGGACCAGCTGGAAGCGGAGTCGATCCACATCTTCCGTGAGGTCGCGGCGGAGTTCGAGAAGCCCGTCCTCATGTTCTCCGGCGGCAAGGACTCCATCGTCATGATGCGCCTGGCCGAGAAGGCGTTCTACCCCGCCAAGATCCCGTTCCCCGTCCTCCAGGTCGACACCGGCTACGACTTCCCCGAGGTGCTGGCCACCCGGGACAACTGGGTCAACCGGCTCGGCGTGCGGCTGATCGTCGCGAGCGTCGAGCAGGCGATCGCCGACGGCATCGTCGTCGACGACGGCAAGACCTCGCGCAACCGGCTCCAGATCGGCACGCTGCTGAACGCGATCGAGGAGAACGGCTTCACCGCCGCCTTCGGTGGCGGCCGGCGGGACGAGGAGAAGGCCCGCGCCAAGGAGCGCGTCTACTCCCACCGGGACGAGTTCGGTCAGTGGGACCCGAAGAACCAGCGCCCCGAGCTGTGGAGCCTCTACAACGGCCGTCTCCACGAGGGCGAGCACATGCGGATCTTCCCGATCTCGAACTGGACCGAGCTCGACATCTGGGACTACATCGGCCGCGAAGGCATCGAGATCCCCAGCATCTACTTCTCCCACCAGCGCCGCGTCTTCAAGCGCGACCGCATGCTGCTGAGCGAGAGCGAGCACAACCCGCTGCGGCCCGGCGAGGTCGTCGAGGAGCGCACCGTACGGTTCCGCACCGTCGGCGACCTGACGCTCACCGGGTGCGTGGAGAGCACTGCCAGCACCATCCAGGAGATCATCGACGAGGTCGCCGTGGCCCGCGTGACCGAGCGCGGCGCCACCCGGGGCGACGACCGGTTCTCCGAGGCCGCCATGGAAGACCGCAAGAAGGAGGGCTACTTCTGATGGCCACGACCACCGACGACCGCCCCATGGACCTCCTCCGCTTCGCCACCGCGGGATCCGTCGACGACGGCAAGTCCACGCTGATCGGTCGGCTGCTGCTCGACTCGAAGGCGATCTTCGAGGACCAACTGGAGGCGGTCGAGGCCACCAGCCAGTCCAAGGGCTACGACTACACCGACCTCGCGCTGCTGACCGACGGCCTGCGCTCGGAGCGGGAGCAGGGCATCACCATCGATGTCGCGTACCGCTACTTCGCGACGCCGCGGCGCAAGTTCATCATCGCCGACACCCCCGGCCACGTGCAGTACACCCGGAACATGGTGACCGGCGCCTCGACCGCCGACCTCGGCCTGGTCCTGGTCGACGCGCGCCAGGGTCTGACCGAGCAGTCCCGGCGGCACGCCGTGATCCTGTCACTGCTGCGCGTGCCGCACCTCGTGCTGGCCGTGAACAAGATGGACCTGGTCGACTACGACCAGGAGGTCTACAACCGCATCCACGCCGAGTTCACCTCCTTTGCCACCAAGCTGAACATCCCCGACCTGGAGGTCATCCCGATCTCAGCGCTCCAGGGCGACAACGTCGTGACGCGCTCGGTCAACATGGACTGGTACTCCGGTCCCACGCTCATGCACCACCTGGAGCACGTGCACGTCGCCTCCGACCGCGACCTCGTTGACGTCCGATTCCCGGTGCAGTACGTCATCCGCCCGAAGTCCGACGAGTTCCACGACTACCGCGGCTACGCCGGCCAGGTCGCCGGAGGCGTGCTGAAGCCGGGCGACGAGGTCGTCGTGCTGCCCTCCGGCATGACCTCGAAGATCTCGAAGATCGACCTCTTCGACAAGGAGATCGCCGAGGCATTCCCGCCGATGAGCGTGACCCTGCACCTCGAGGACGACGTCGACGTCTCCCGCGGCGACATGATCGCGCGGGTCAAGAACGCGCCGACGCCGAGCCAGGACATCGACGCCATGGTCTGCTGGATGTCGACGACGCCGCTGCAGCCCCGCCAGAAGCTGGCCATCAAGCACACGACGCGCACCGGCCGCGCGCTGGTCAAGGACGTCCAGTACCGCTTGGACGTGAACACGCTCCACCGAGACCAGCAGACCCGCGAGCTTGGTGTCAACGAAATCGGTCGCGTCGTACTTCGAACCACTGTGCCATTGCTGTGCGACCCGTACTCCAAGAACCGCACCACCGGATCCTTCATCCTCATCGACGAAGCAACGGGAGTAACGGTTGGCGCAGGAATGATTAACGGGTGACGCCTGCCGCCCGGCGTCTACTGCACGTCGGGCGCCACGGACGCCTCACGCCTGGGGGCGGGGGCGCACGCCGATCTTGCGCGCGGGGATGCCCGCCCACACTTCCCAGTCGCCCGTAGACTGCGTCAGGACCGCATTCGCTCCGACGACGGTTCCTCTACCGACCCTCAGAGGCTCGGCGCCCCCGAGAACGACACAGCCGACGCAGAGGAACACATCATCCTCAATCGTGATGGGCGCGAGCGGACTCTCAGCCTCCGGCAGATACGGGTCGCGCCGCCCAATCGTCACGTTATGGAAGATGTGCACATTGCTTCCAATCCGCGCCTGACTACTTATCACCACTCCCACCCAGTTGTGATAGACCTGCACCCGTGGACCAATAGGCACCTTTATTGGAATGTCGACCATTAGCAGGCGGAACATCAGCCGGCTTATCCGTCGCAGACCGCGCACTCGGCGCGTGTGCACCAACACGCGAAGGATAGGACGATAGATCGTCATTCGGGACTCAAGCCTCCAGTCAATCGCTAGAACTCACTGCACGATTCCATACGCCGGTATCTACGGAAACCCGTGACCGCGCAAGCCACCACAAAATCACACCCCCAGTGACGGTGCCAGTCGCGTACCCTCCCGCCGCACCAGTGAGCCCCCACATAGAGGCACCAAAAAAACAAGCCAAGGCAGCCATGAACACACACACTAACGTGCCGCCGGAAACAACGCGGGGGAACCCCGAATACACGAGAACTGTTCCAGATGGGCCAAACGCAGCATTCACCACCTGGCCAATGACCATCAAACGCATCGCCCATTCCGCCGACGCAAATCCCGAGCCAAACAGACCAAGAACCCAGGGCGCCGCGACAAAGAGCGGCACAGCAACTCCGCAGACCAGCGCAAACTGCCAACGAGCGACGATGCGGACTTCACGCTCAAGTTGGATTCTATCTCCGGATGCAAGCGCGAATCGCGGCGCCGCCACACTAACGATGGCCCCACTGACGACCGAGATAACGGCCAGCGTACGCACCGCTGACGAGTAGTACCCCAAGTCACGACTCTCGAGCACAACCGAGCATACAAGAATGTCAACCTGCAGTAGGAACAGGACAAGCAGGTTAGCGATCATATAGCTAGGAGCCATTCGCAGCCAGCCGACCGAATTGCCACGACCGACTCGCCCGCGCCCCCCCAAACGCGCAAGCCGCCGTCGAATCACACCCACCTGAACGACGACCGCAACCCATCCTCCAACAACTAGGGCGCTAAGCCCAGCTCCGAAACCTGCGACGCCCGCCCAAGCCAGGACGCCAAGCGTAAGCATCGCCACCGCTGGGCGAAGAACCAGCGCAGCTCCATAAGCACTGGCGAAAGCACCGATACCCCGCCCGAAGTCGCCTCCAAGACTTACAAGTGCCGTCACCGTCACCAGGAGTGTGACTCCCAGGGCAGTCGCTGCGCCCCACGCTATCGAAGCGCCGACCGCGACTACACCTGCTCCGACAAGCGAAGCCAACGCGATAGTCAACGCATACGCGAGCACGAGAAACTGGCGCGCCATCGCACCTTCACCATCGCGAACCCAGGCTGGCAGCAGCCTCAGTCCTAACGCGCCCATCCCGAGCGTGATGACGAGACCAACAACGGCCGAAACACTAACGACGAGGCTTAGAAGACCAAACCCGCTGGCCCCAGCCGTCCGAGCCAACGCGACTTGGGAGAGATACGCCAAACCAGCACCCGAAATCTGAAGTGCGAGGGCAACGAAGAAGTCGCCAGACTTACCCGCGAAGACCCGTTGCAATCGCAGCAGAAACTCACGCACTCGATTGATCTCTCGAGACTGAAAGAAGACATCCGAGCGCAGAAGAACTGTCGTCAATCAGGTGATCGGTCCCCTTGTAAGTGAGTTTGTAAAGTGGGACAGAGGGATCCGAAAGCTCATTCATCATGACTTCGTCCACGCGCCGATCCAGACCGTACCTCTGCAACGAGTGAGGACCGTCGGACGAGATCTTCACGACGCTATTCCAGCGGTTACGCAACTGGACGTCCCAGCCAACCGCAGCAGCGAAGGCGTAATGAAAAGCGAAATAGGGATAGACTTTCAGCACCCGCCGAACCGGGAAACTAAACCAGAGCGACGTCGTCTTACTCGACCGCCGAAGTAGGCGAACCAAAATCTTTCCAAGTAAGATGCGGATCCGTCCTGGCTCCCTTTCAGGCATCTCCGCCCAGTACGCCTCCAGCAACTCGCGCGTGTTAGTCAATAGCGGCTCGCCTGGGTCCGCCGCCAGAAACCAATTTGACAGTTCGTAGCCGGGATCCGGCCAAGCGAAAGCGAAAAAACCCCCGGCGTAAGCTCCAGGGAGCCACGAATCCAACGGCCACGAGCAGTAGGTTGTAGCGTCGGCCCATACGCCGCCGTGGGCCTCGAGGAGGCGCAGCCTAACTAGGTCCGAGAGATGCGCTGCGCCCAGCTTGGACGAGCACCACGCAGGCAACTCGACGTATTCCGAGAGCGAGTTACGGTCGAGAACCACGACGTCCCAAGTGGGGTTCTGAGTGCGCCAAGAATCGATACAGCGCCGCACGAGGCGGGGTGCCGCCGCCTCGCCCTGGAACCACAGGATAAACACGGTTCTGTTGATCGGCCCGTCGGCGCGCAAACCCACCCTCGTCTCGATAGTCACTGTCCCTCGCAATCCACAGAACCTCCGGACGTCATCGCTTCGAACACACGCAAGCAGTTCCCCGCATCTGAATACCGGTGGAAGAACGATCTACTGAAGGCACGATCCGCGGCGAAACTGTCCGCGCCCAAGCGTATCGACGAAATATTCTCAACGACATCCTCCCAGGTCCTGCAGATCGGGCCCGGAGTAACGAGCGGATCTCCGTATTCGAAGTACAACTCACGTTCATTCGAGAGGTAGTCAAGAAGGTCGTAAGCCAAGAACATAATGGGGCGGTCCGTCAACAGGAAGTCGAGATACAAACTTGAATAATCAGTGACGAGCAGGTCCACGTCAGCCATCAATTTCGGCAGATCAGAACCGGTACAAAGAAGAGAATCGAAGCGAAGACGCGGCCGACTCGACATGCCTGGGTCCGGCGCATTGGGATGGAGACGCACATGCAACTCCATATCGAGCTCTCCCAGCATCCGCTCGATCATATCTAGATTCTCTCGAAGAATACGGACGGGCCCCTCGACGTCGTGGTCACGAAAGGTAGGGGCATACAGCACCCGGCACCGGCCAGGATTACGCGGCAACGCAAGCTCTTCAAGCAGAGCATCGTTCCGCGGAGCGCCAGTCACGCGGACGGCACTGCTCGCAACGCGAAACGCCGAGGCGAGCCGAGACGCCTCCCAGGCCGACGAAGACGCGATGAGTTGGTATGCGGCATCCGTGTGAAACGGGAAGAACCGCGCGACACGGTTCTGACGAACTAGCCGCTCACTAACACGTGAGCTGTCGTGCTCGATCTTCTTCAACGGAATGCCGTGCCAAAGGTTAACCACCCGCGGGGGCACAACGTATCGGTTAACGTCGCGCCGCCCGGTCGTGACGATTGCAATCGCGGCGCGGGCGGACACCCAGTATCCGCGCAACGACCCGCTCATCTCGCACTTGCGCCCCGACGACCGCACCTCCGCCAGCACCGCCGGCGAGTTCGTAAGCCAGACCGCCTCGACTTCCGGATGATTGGCGCAGACATACTCGAAGTAGTAGCGCGCATTATCGCTATACGATCTACCGAGCCATGATCCGAACACCCACAGGTTCGTACGGCGGGGGGTGATACGCGTCAGCGCGTAGAGAGGGAGGTTGATGATATATGTCAAGCCCTTCACGATGCCTGGACCGATTCCCCTGAGCACCCTCACGTCACCATGCCCTCGCCTGAACTTTGCCCACGGACGCAACTTCACCCGGGCCACGCTCATTATCGACCGGAGCGCTTATGCACCTGAACGCCAACGCGACTGTGATGGGAAGGAACAAGAAGGAGTTGTAATTTATAGTCAACACTACGGCCATGAGAGCTGCCGAAAGGCATAACAGCGACACGGCCCGACGCGTGTTCGCAAGACTTCCCGGGGCCGCCTGTGCACTCAGAGATCTTAAGGACGTGCGACAGATAGCAAAATAGAAGATCAACCCTAGAAGGCCGAAGATTCCGCCGATCGCCAGCGACTCGAGGTACGTATTATGAGCACCTTTGTCCGCCCCGATAGCCCAAGCAAGCTCCTCCTGCAGGTTATTCGGCCCTAGACCGAACATCCAATGGTCGCGAATAATGCCGACTGTCGCACCGACTAGGTCGGCCCGCTCGACCGCCGAACCGGTGCTCGAGGCGCCTGCGTTCCGACCGAGCACGAGATCAACACCGCTCATTAGATCCTGGGTCCGACTGTCGACATAGTCTCTCACCTGGCCGGAGGTGAATTCATAGAGCACTCGGCCTACGACACCGACGGCTATGAGCGCGCCCGCGCGGCCCACAACGCGACTGGCCGAAGACCGGTGCATTCCGCCAGAACTCATGATCATTACGATTGCGGCGACGATTAACCCCATACGGGAGAACGTGCAGATAATTCCCACGATAAGAAGGAGGCTAAGCAGCCATCTGGCGGGTGGACGCACTAGAGTCCGAACGAACCCTAAACCGACAACGAGCATCATTGCCGCGAAATTCGGGTCAAACTTAAAGCCGGTGCCTCTGCGTAGCCCCGCGACTACATCCCTACGAGAAAGCGCTTCCTCCGTCACCGTATACAGCGGAAGCGCTCCGAGCATCTGTCCCAAGCAGACGGCGGCAGTTACCGCTGACGCTGCGATCCAGACCCAAGCGAACAACCCAATCGCCGCACGGTCGCGCGTGAGAGCAGAGTAGAGCACGATCGCTGACGCTAGGTTGAGCAGAATTGCCAAGACCGACGCGAACAGCGTTGCTTTCGGCGTGTCCGATAGTAACGGTCCCGCGCAAAAGGCCAAGACGATTATTGCGGAAAGCGCCACAAGTGCTCCAGGCACAACCAGTCGTCGCATCAGAACGACGCCGAGCGGCAGAATCAGGATTGCAACAAGCTTCTGGGCGGAGATAACAAAACTGCCTGCAGACCCCAGCGTCACGTCCACGAACTGGGCCGCCACTACACAAATAATGACGAGGCTCGCGCCGGCACCGAGACGCCCTGAATTCTCGCGCCACGCCTCGGTTCTGGGTGAGGGACTACGCATGTCCGCCTCAGAGCCCACGCGTGAGACCACGAAAGCGACCGCGCGCAACAGCCACCCGGAATTGCGCCAACGGGGCGTCACCGCGCACGGCCGCAACTGCCGCTCCCGCGATGGGTCGTCCCACCGCCTTCATCCGAGCGCTAAGGGAGTAATCATGGTCGCGGAGAACCCGCCCCATGCCAAATCCGTAACTCAGCCCCACCGCCGGGCTCAGTCGATTCGAGACCTCCTCGGGGCTCGGGTGATTCACATGAACGAGCGGATCGAACTCCGCGCGACGCCCCTGCGTCAGCGCCCGTAGAACGTAATCCGTCTCCTCGCCCGAGCCGGCCTGCGTTCCGCTTCCGACGCCAAGAAGCTCGTCAAAATCTCCAATGGCGTCCACAGCCGATCGGCGCACGAACAGGCCGGGGGATACTACCGTATGCCAAACGTTGGAACGGTCTATACGAACCGGGCCTCGCGGGTAGTTGAGCATCGGGCCGGTTCCCGTAAGAACACGACCGCACAACACATCCAGGGAAGGGTCGAAGTCAAACCGACGTACGACTCGAGATATTGTTCCCGGACTATACCAACAGTCGTCGTCAGGGAAGCCGATAATCTCGCCTCGCGCCTCCCGTAGACCAACATTCCGCGCCCGCGACAATCCCCTGTCACTGGAGGTGACGGTTACATTTAATCCGGGAAACCTCGCGACGAGACGCCTAATGCCGTCCTCGTCGCGCTGCTCAATCACGATAATCTCGAAGTCAGAAAACCGCTGACCTTCAAGTGATCCGAACAACCGCTCCAGGAACACCTGGCGGAAAAGACTGCCGGTGACTAGGGATACGCGAGGGCGTCCAATCCGCCCTGAGTCGATATCACCCATTGGCCACCTCATCAATCAGACGCTTGAGAACGGCATCAACCCGCCGGGCGACATTGGCCCAGTCATATCCGGCGAGGCTCGGGGGAGCAGCAAACTGGGAGTCCAGTGCAACTTCGATTGCGGTGGCGTAGCCCGCGATGTCACCGGGATCGCTTACAGCGAATTGCGTTCCCTCACAGATTTCCGCGACGGACTCAGCGATGGAGCAGTAGACCACCGGCGTGTGGCACTTCAGCGCCTCAAGGACTGGCAACCCAAATCCCTCGACAATCGAAGGAAACAAAAGGACTTCCGCCCCACGGTAGTACTCCGCGAGTTGGTCGTCATCGACACCGGACACGACGATAATCCTGTCCAAGACGCCTGCTGCAGCAGCAACTGGCGCGAGACTCGACCAATCGGCCGTCACAACGACCAGATCGAGGTCAGAAATCCTGGATAAGGCGGCGAACACCAGCCCGGGATTCTTGTGTGGTTTCGCGTTCCCAACAAACAGTGCGTATGGCCGGTCGCGCAGGTGGACGGCACCATCCGGGGTGAAGGAGTCCGAGCAGCCGTTCCCAGTGACATGGATCTCGACGGACTCGTCGACGAGCCACTCGCGGATCGCCCCAGCTGACACTTCCGAGACGGTCATCACGTGGCCGGTTCTGAGAATCGACTGTCGCACCGCACGCTCGTAATAGACCCGTTGAAGCCGGGCCTTTGTCCGTCCAGACGGATGAGTAAGGTGAATTAGATCGTGAACCGTCAGCAGTTGGCGGGCTCGCGAGAATCCAGTACCGAATCCGGGGCTGTAGATCACGTCGTTCCGATTAGGAACAAGCCATCCTCCCGAAGCCAACGACGTCGGAGAGACCGGGTTACCCCGTGTCGGGAGAGCGACGAACTCGAGCTCCATACGACTATAGATTTCACGAGCGTACCGGCCGATGCCGTGGGCGCCGTCGTAGCGACGATCGACATACACGGTCATGGCGCTACCTCGCCGGCTTCCCCGATCCAGTCCAATATCTCGCGACGAAAGGATGATTTCGAGAATCGGGCGGTCCGGCGGGGAACCGACGTCATTGGCAGCCCGATCGCGGTTCGCGCGGCACCAGCAAGGGTCGCGATCGAGGAGTCGCCGTCCACCGCAACCCCGCCTCCCGTGATCCTCACCGACTCCGCGGCGCCACCAACAGAGTTCACGAGCACCGGCGTGCCGGCAGCCATGGCCTCCACCGGCATGATGCCGAAGTCCTCAACAGGTAGAAACACGAACAGCGATGCCTCTTGATAGAGGGCGTACAGCAGTTCGTCGCTCACCCTGCCAACGAACACGACAGGCACGCCCACCGCGCTCGCCTGGGCTCTGAGTTCGGCCTCGGCCGGCCCGGATCCCGCGATCACGGCTGGCATCTGCAGAGATTCTGCAAGCGCGATCACTTGATCCAAGCGCTTGTAGGAAACGAGGCGCGAGGCTCCCAGAAGGTATCCACTCGTGGGTACAGATTCGATTATCCGGGCTTCTTCGGAGGACAGGTGATCTCGCCACGCGGCCCGGCTCCAGATGCGATCAACGTCGACAGCAGGGTAGATCACCCTGGCGTCAACACCCCAAGCCGAAGCTATCCGGCGCCGGATGTACTCGCTGTTTGCCGCGTACTGAACACGCTGGTCCACTGCGGCACGGTCCAATATCTTCAGCGGACGGCTCGCTGACCTCGCCACTACTCCGCGTCCGCGGACTTCAACCTCCGGCGCCCAGATGTAGCGCGCAGGGGTGTGGACATAGGCATAACCGTCCAACCCCGTGCGCGCCGCGCGCGAGGCCAGGTGGTGTCCGAATGCATGTGAAGATGCTAGGACGCGGTCGTAGCCGGTCAGATTGACGGAGCGCCAAGCAATCGGCATCGTCGGCAGCGCGAGCGCCTTCGACCGACGTAAAGGCGATCTTGCAATCCACGACTCTTTGACCGGCCGATTGAAGGAGTCCGGCGAATCGTCGTTCCACAAACAGATCGCATCCGCGTCTGGGACTGCCGCCATCAGCTCGCGAAAGACGTTTTCAGAGCCGCCCGTCGGCGCGATCCATTCATGAGAAACGAGCGTCGAACCCGTGCTCGTGGAGTTCATGATTCGCTTTCGCTAGGAGCGTATCCGTACCCGTACCCGTACCCGTGCTTCTCTGAAGTGCCTTTAACCATATTGAGCACAACGCCGACCACCTTGGCATCCACTGCATCGAGCCTTTCCCAGGCATGGGACAGTTGATCACGGGTAGTGCGCCCGTGCCTGGCCACCAGAATCGCTCCGTCCGCGCTCGCAGCGAGTAGCGCGGCGTCGGCCACGGGCAGCAGCGGCGGTGCATCGACGATCACCACGTCGTATTGAGCACGCAGCGATTCCAAGAGGTCGCCCATCGCCCGTGACTGTATGAGTTCGGCCGGGTTGGGCGGGATCGCTCCCGCCGCCAAGAGGTCGAGGCCCGATGAAGCGTGATTGATGAGTGCATCTTGCCATCCAATGCTCCCTACGAGAACCGTGGTCACGCCGATCGACCCATCCAAGCCAAGTTTTTGTGCCGCTCTTGGACGACGGAGATCCGCCTCCACGAGCAGAGTCTTGCTGCCGCCCTGCGCAAGGCTAATGGCGAGGTTTACGGCCGTTGACGTCTTCCCCTCGCCTGGCACGGCAGACGTGATTACAAAGACGCGCCTCTGCTTGTCCACGTCGACAAACTGGAGGTTCGTGCGCAGGACGCGAAACGCCTCTGCGCGGGGGGCGTGCGAGGGGATGTCGGTCACCAAAGGCACGCTCTGACTTTGTGGATCGAATCCGATGACCCCAAGCACCGGGCGATCAATGACGGCGGCGATGTCGTCAGCAGACCTTACCCGCGTATCGAATACGCTACGCAGAATGGCGATGCCCACGCCGAGCAGAAGCCCCGCTACGATTCCCAGTGCGATGTTCTGCTTCGGCTTCGGGTTTACCGGGTCTGTGTCCAGAGATGCGGTGTCGACGATGGATGCCTTGACTGGGGCTTCACGCGCCCCCGCGGGCCTCTCCAGTTCGCTGACGAGTTCGCTCAACTGCTCCGCATAGGACTGCGCGAGCAGTTGCGCCTCATGAGCGTCAGAGTGGGTAACGGTGATCTCGAGGTTGACCGTGTCCAGGACCGCCCTGGCGGACACGGACTGCGATAGTGACGCGATATCGACATCGACCCCAGCGTCCGCCGCTACCCGCTGGGCAAGTTCTCGGCTAGATATCAATTCCGCGTAAGACTTTACGCGCTGGGCAGAGAACTGTCCACCCTGTAGGAGTTGCGCCTCGTCCGCTTGCGAGGTCGTAACGAATAGCGAGGCCGTCGACGCATACCGAGGGGCTTGGAGGGCCGTAGCTCCGAGGGCGACCAGTGCACCGATCGCGGTGATGATTGCGATTGATACCCATCTGTGTCGCAGCACTCTTAGGTAGTCACGGAGCTCCACAGTTGCGTCCCTTCTCAGACATACTCACCGTAATACTTTGCCTTATCAACACGTGCTGGCCACCGTGTAACTCAGATCTTTTGTTTCGATTGTCGGGGTGACAGTCACGCTGGTCGCCCCCGTCTGGCCTTTGTCACTCGCCATGGTCCAAGTAAGATTCACTAGCTGCGCTGGGGAAAGTTGCACATATGCCGTGCCAACGACACGGTTACCTTCAACAGCCGTTTCCCAATCGACCTTGGCGCCGTTGACCTTGAGGGCACCCAACTCGCCCCCAACAGGGGCGTAAACTCGGAGTGTGACGACCTGATTGCCCGGCTTGATCCCGTAATCGCCCCCGCCAGTAACATAATTCGGGAGGGTGGCGGCTTCCTGCGGCGCGACTGAACGAAGGCGAGCCTTTGCCGAATAGGTCTGCACTTCACGCACGCACGAGGTGGGCGTGATGTCCACGTCATAACGCAAGAAGTAGGACATCTTCGCGCCGGTCGTGTCATTCAGGGTGACGAGAACGTTCGGATCACGGTACGCGCCGCGCTTTGAAACCTCGCCCGCAATAACAGATCCAGCCAACTCGGACTGGGTTTGAGCATCAAAGGAATGGATCATCGAGCGGCGCTCACGCGCTGCGCGGGCAAGGGCCTTGATGAGCAGTTCCGGCTTGTCGACCCCGCCGATGAATCTGTCGAAGGTCGCTTCCGCGACTTCCGCGAAAAAGGCGTCCTGATCCTTGGGATCCGGCATCCGCAGATAGGAACGGTGGAGCAGTTCGTCGACAGCGTTGTCGCCGTCGATCCTGACTCCCTCTACGTCAATCGGACCTGTCGCCTCCAACATATAGGCGATGGCTACGGCATCCACCATGATGACCCCGTCAACGGGCCGCGCAGGATATTCCTGGTCCCACCGCGCGCGCAACAATGCCGCAGCCCTGGGCACATCAGGCGTCATGCCAGCGTTAACGAAGTAGGTACCTAACACGTCTCCGTACAGGGTCGACTCTGCCTTGCTGAGCGGAATGACGGGCTCTGATGTTTCACCAAACTCCGACCCCGCCTTTTGAGCCTTGAGTTGGAGGGACCCAGCATCGGACTTTACGTAAGAGACCGCCCCAGCCAGTCCCCCGGTCGCCCGGATCTCGGCATTGTTCTGGAACACTAGGAGGTAGTGCTGCGGGCGGTCACCGCCCAGCATCGAGGGCAGCACCCTCGTCGCGGTGCTTGCGGTTCGGAGGTTCGTGGCGGCTCGACGTACCCTTTTCCGGAGGTCCTCGAAGCGATCCTCGATCCGCGCGATGAATCCCGAGGCGTCGATATCGGCGAGCAGCAGATCTGCATCTGCGAAGGCTCGTTGGGCCTTCGACGTGGGCTCCTCGATGCTGCGGATCGCTTCGATGTCAATCCTGCCGTCGCGTGGAAGCAGATCCTCGAAGCTCTCCGACGCTGCCACGAGCGGCTCAATGCCATCTCGAGCCAACTCATCCGCTATACGGCTAACGACTTTTATTCCTGTGGCGTCGTCGCCAACGATCGGAAGCAGGGTGAGCGCGCCCCATGTGATTCCAGACGTACGCTCCGCGGCGGAGTCACTAGCTTCCCGCAAGTTCGCCAGCGCCTGCTCAAGCTGCGTCGCGTCGCGCACCTCGACTGCGTCCTGGATCGCTTCTGAATGCCGCACCACGTCGTTGAGGTCACGATTAACCTGCCAGGCGATCCAGCCGGTCCAAGCAACCAGCGCAGCCACGGCCGCGGCGCCGCACCAGATCCAGACCCTTCTAGACTTCAGCATCGGCCACGATTCCTACTCTCTGCATAGTTGAGGGCCCCGTGGTTTCCCTCGGGGCCCTCAACGTCAGGTCATGCTACGGCCGCCAGGCGACCCAAACTCGTGTCAAACGTCAGCGCACGCGGACGTAGACGACGCTCTTGCTGTTCTTGAAGACACCCACGCCGGTGAAGTGGATCTTGCAGCGCCACTTGCCCTTGCTCTTGAGCTTCGGGCCGTTGAAGCGGGTGTTCGTGCCGTCGAAGGACCAGACGCGCTTGGCAACCTTGTCGCCCTTGCGGCAGGTGACGCGGGCGGTGCCGACGGGCTTTGCGTTGCCCTTGGTGGCGATGCTGAACTTGGTGTAACCGCCGGGCCGAACGGCCTTCTTGACGGGAGCCGGCTTCGACACCGGCACGGTGCCCGGGTAGGGCGCGGCGCTCGCGGTGCCGCTGACGCCAGCCAGGCCGAGCGTCATAAGTACAGCCGCCAGAAGGCTGATCACAAGCTTCTTCATAGGTCCCCCTAGAGGTGGATCGCTTTTCATCTGGCCAAGCTCACTTCTTGACCCCGAATCCTCACCCTCTCACGGGACCGCTTGTCGCGACCACGAGTTAGTGACTTTTTTGGTTAACTTTGCGTGACTTACGTCTCGCCCCTCGGTCAGGCAGCGACGCGTTCTCGCAGGTCAGCGGCCTGGTTCGGCGTCTCACCACGGGCGTCAACGCGCGGGCCGGAAGTGGAGACCGATCTCCGGATCCACGATCACCTCTTGAGACGCCGGCATGCCCGCGACGACCAGAGGGGCGTCGGTCGCCACGTTGCGCTTGAGGAGTCCGAGCGCGATCGGCCCGAGCTCGTGGTGGCGCGCTGACGAGCCCACGAAGCCGACCGCACGGCCGCCACCGGCGGGCTCGACCTCGGTGCCCTGATCGGGGAGCCGGTTCTCCGAGCCATCCAGGTGCAACAGGGTCAACCGGCGCGGCGGGCGGCCCAGATTGTGCACCCGGGCGACGGTCTCCTGGCCCCGGTAGCAACCCTTGTCCAGGTGCACCGCAGCCCACTGCTGGCCGGTCTCGAGCCAGCCCACCTCGTTCGGGATGGTGCGCTCGTCGGTGTCGATCCCGAACCGCGGCTCGCCGCGTTCGATGCGCAAGGCCTCGAATGCCCAGAGGCCGGCCGCCGGGCCAGCGGCGTCGGCGTACGCGGACAGCTGGTCGCGAGGGACGAGGTCGTACTTGCCGGCCGGTCGCCAGGCCACGGCGACCTGGTCACTGACGTCGCTGATCTCGACGCGGGTCATGAACTTCATCCGCTCCAGGAACCCGATCAGCGCCGCGGCGCGGCCCGGCTCGGTGTGCGCGGTGAATGCCTCGCCGTCGTCGACGCCGGTGAACGCGTGCTCGATGTGGCCCTGCGGGCTGAGGATGAGCGCACTGACCCAGCGACCGGGCTCGAGGCCCTCGAAGAACTGGGTGGTCAGCGAGTGCAGCCAGGTCAGCCGGTCCGGCCCGGCGACGCGGAGCACGTCGCGGTGCGACAAGTCGACAAAACCCTCCCCCGCCGCCAGGGTGCGCTGCTCGCCGTACAGGCTGCCGTAGTGCGCGGCGACGCCGGCGTCGATGCCGTCACCGGCCACGGCGCCCGGCAGCGACAGCAGCGGGCTCTGGTAGGGGTTCGGCTGGGGTTCGGTCGTCATGTCAGGTCCCGGTAGTGCTCGAGGAGTCGGGTCAGGGTGCCCAGCGCCGCCTGCATCTCCTCGAGGTGCTGCGGGTCGAGGGTGCGCAGCAGGTCCTTGATCTCGGTGGTGGAGACGCCGGAGGTGCGGGGCAGGTACGTCACCTCGCAAACGTCGGCGAGGTCGTCGAACTTCCCGCTCCAGTCGTCACCCATCACGAACACGTCGACGCCGTGCTCGACGATGTCGGCGCGCTTCTGGTCCCAGGAGCGCTCCGGGATGACCAGGTCGACGCCCTTGATCGCCCCGACGATGGCTGCGCGGTCGTCGTAGGAGACCACCGAGCGCTTGCCCTTGCCGGCGTTGAACTCGTCGGTGGACACGCCCACGATGAGCCGGTCCCCCATGGCGGCGAGCCGCTCGATGAGACGCAGGTGACCGACGTGGAACAGGTCGAAGGTGCCATAGCTGAGGACGGTGCGAGTCATGTGCATGCTCCTTCGCAGGCCGCACAACGGCCGAAGACGGTCAAGTGTCCCAGGTCGGGGACGAAGCCGCGGGTGCTCAGCGCCTCCACGAACGGCGCGGCTTCGGCGGAGTCGACCGAGATCACCTGCTCGCAGGTGCGGCAGATCAGGTGGAAGTGCTCGTGTCCGCGCACCGAGTGGTAGGTCGGGGCGCGGTCCGAGAGGTGGGCGTGGCGCACCAGGCCGAGCTCCTCGAGCACCTCCAGCGTGCGGTAGACCGTGGAGGCGTTGACGGTGCTGGCGGTCTCCTGCACCTTCGCCAGCACCTCGTCCGGGGTGGCGTGGCCGAGCTCGTCGACGGCCGCGAGGATCAGCTCACGCTGCGGCGTGAGCCGGTAGCCGCGCTCGCGCAGCGCGGCCCGCCAGTCGCCGGGGGTCTCAGGCACGCTTGAGCCTCGCCCACAGGTGGGGCTGCAGCGGCTGGCCCATCGCGGCCATGTCGAAGGCGTAGAGCAGGTCGCCCTCCACGTTGCCGTAGAGCCGCTTGCCGGCGGTGTAGGCCTTCGCGGTCTCGGTGCGCGCCACCGCGTCGGTGGTCCACTCCATCTTCCCGTTGTCCGCGGTGGCGTGCCACACCTCGGCGATGCCGGTGTTGTGGGTCAGCAGGATCTCGAACTTCGCATCCCCCACGGCGCGGATGAAACCGGTCTCGATGGCCGCGTCGCGGACCTTCTCGCCGTTGTCGTCGATGATCCAGGCGCGCGCCATGTAGTGGAAGAACGGCCGGCCGTCGTGGGTGAAGATCAGCTCCTGGCCGAACTGGAACTTCTCGATCGTCGGGTAGTCGCCGTGGCCGTTGCCGCGCCAGGTGCCCAGCAGCCACGCGATCGGGCCGCAGTCGGGGTGCAGGTTGTCAGGGAGTTCGAAGGCCACGGCCCCGATTCTAGGCGCCCGGCGCTTTCCCTACGCTGGCCCGTATGGCGCGAGAGCTGGTCGTGAAGGTCACCTGCGGCACGGACGAGCCCGAGCGGAGCAACCAGGGGTTCACTGTGGCCGGCACCGCGGCGGCCTCCGGGGTGCCGGTGTCGCTGTGGCTGACCGGGGAGGCCGCGTGGCTCGCCGTGCCCGGGCACGCCGCGGCGCTGTCGCTGCCGCTGGCCACGCCGATCAGCGACCTGCTGGAGGCGGTCCTGGCCACGGGCACGGTCACGGTGTGCGCGCAGTGCGCCGCGCGGCGCTCGCTGACCGAGGCCGACCTGCTCGACGGCGTACGGATCGCGGGGGCGTCGGTCTTCGTCGAGGAGGTCCTCGGCGACGGCGTGCAGGCGCTGGTCTACTGATGCGCGCGGTGCTGCAGCGGGTCACCTCCGCCTCCGTGGTCGTCGGCGGAGAGGTGGTCGGGGCGATCGAATCCCCTGGTCTGCTGGTCTACCTCGGCATCACCCACGACGACGGCAACCTCGAGGTCGCCTGGATGGCCCGCAAGATCCGGGACCTGCGGATCATGCCGGACGAGAAGTCCGTCGCCGAGCTGGGTGCGCCGGTGCTCGTGGTCTCCCAGTTCACCCTCTACGGCGACGCACGGAAGGGGCGGCGACCCACCTGGGTGGCGGCCGCGCCGGGCGAGGTCAGCGAGCCGCTCTACGAAGCAGTGTGTGCCGCGCTCAAGGCGGCGGGGACCCATGTGGAGCGCGGGGTCTTCGGTGCCGACATGGCGGTAGCGTCCATCAACGACGGGCCTTTCACCGTCGTGATCGATACGCCGTAGGGAGCACCCTTGGCCTATGGCCTCTTGGCTGAGGCCACGGACCATAGTGGGCCGTGAAGGCAAAGAAACTGAGCTTCGCCGGCGCGGCCCCACTCCCCTGACGCACACTCCCTGCATGAGCATCAAGGCCGTGGGGGCGGTCGTCCTGCTGTGCGCCTTGCTGATCACCGGCGGTACCTTCGCGATGGCCGGTGCCGACGACCGGTCAGCCGCCTCGAAGATCAAGGTGTGCGTCGGCAAGAAGTCGACCGTCGTCGCGGCCACAAAGTCCGGCAAGTGCCCCAAGGGCTCCAAGTTGCGTCCGTTTCCAGCAGGACCGGCAGGGCCGCGAGGGCCCGCTGGACCCGCAGGCAAGTCGGGAGCGCCCGGGCCGGCCGGCCCCCCGGGCCCTGCTGGGTCGCCTGGTGAGCCCGGCCCGACGGTCACCATCACTGCCGTACCCGGCGGCGACCTCACCATCGACGGCGGTGCGCCGTGACCGACCAGACGCGCTCACGCCGCACCCTGCTGGCGGTCCTTCTCGGAGCGACCGCCACCACAGCAATCACCCTCGCCCCCACTCCCGCGGAGGCCGATCCCGACGACACGATCGACGGCGGCACTCCCTAATCACTCCAGGAGACCGCCGATGACCACGATCAAGCTTCGCCGCGGCACCGCGGCCCAGTGGGCCGCCAGTAACCCCGTCCTCGCCGCGGGCGAACCCGGCTTGGACACCACGGCGGGACTCATGAAGGTCGGCGACGGTAGTGCCCCCTGGTCCGATCTTGAGTTCATCACCTGGACCAGCGATTCGCTCACCGACCTCTTGGCTGAGGCGGCCGGCCGGGCGTCCGTCTCGGCCCTCCTGGAGGCCCCCGAAGCACCGCCGATCTTCATTCCGCACGGCGGAAACAACCTCGGCTACGGCCCCGACTCCACCGCCGCGTGGTACGAGGCCGCCGCGTCTTACGACACCGGCCACCTTGACCACGATGTCTACTCGTTCACCGGCTGCACCACCGACCTCGCCACCCTGCACAACCCCACCATCGACGCCGCAACCACCGGCTCTGGGCCGGTCGCTGACCTGACCCCGCAGGCGTTCCGCGCCCTCAAGGTCGACGCTTCCTCGTGGTATCGCCAGGGCTGGGGTGACGCCGAGAAACTGATCACCTTCGTAGACACGCTCGTCCGCTACGGCAATCGCGTCATCCACTGGCCCGAGATCAAGAACCGCCAGTCGTCAGTGACAGACCCGGTGCTGGCGATGAAGCACGTCATCGAGCGCTTCAACCTGCGCGACTCCGTCGTAATCTGCTCGGCGCACTACGACACCTGCAAGGAGTTGGCCGCAGACGGCTACCACGTCGCGCTGGTGGCATCTAAGACGCAGGTCACCGGGCTCACTCCGGCGGGCCTCCTCGGCGACGGCATCCGGTTCCTGCACCTCCAAGCCGCCTCGTTCACCAACCACCCCGACACTGGGGTCGGCCCCGAGGCTGCCTCCGACGCCACCTTCCAGACCTTCATCAACGGTGGCGTCAAGGTCATCCCGTGGACTCTCGGGCGTCAGTCCGAGGTCAAGCGGTATCTGGACATGGGCTGCGCGGGCGCGTTCATCACCAGCCCCTACGCAGCCGGGGACCCGTCGCTGTACCGCCGCAAGACCGACCCACTCAACGCGAACCGGCAGTACGTCGCCCCGTTCCTCACCAACCAACAGGGTTCCTCTGGCTCCGCCAAGGACGACACGTACTCCGACGATTTCCGGGGCGTGTTCGGGGAGGGGCGCTACAAGTCGGTCGTCGCTGGCGGCGCGGGCGGTCAGTACGTCCTCCAGGCGTGGGCGTGCCCCCTCGCCGATGCTGGCGGCACCTACGCGATCACGGCCGAGCACATCATCGACACTCCACACTCGGACTTGTCGAGGTTGCCGATCGCCTACGGACTCTGCTGCCCCACCGACGCCCCGTTCCGCGGTGACAACAGCGCCGTGGGTTACAAGGTGTACCTACGCGGCAACGGCCAGATTCAGGGTTACCGCTACACCGGCACCGGCAACGCGTTCCTAGGGCAGGTGGCTTCCATGCCGTTGCTGACCTCGCCTCCTGTACTGTCAACGGGCCTAATCGGCGGGGCGGCGATCAGCACCCTTCCGGTGTCTGCACTCCCTGGCGCAGTCCCGGCCGGGACTCGTCTCTACTTGCCCACGACCGGCGGCGCGGGCGGGAAAGGGCAGATTGTCACGGTCTCCACAGGCGGCGCGGCGTTGGGCGCAACGAGCATCCCCATCGCTTCCGTGACGCCGACCACCGAGGTGCCCCCGGGTGCTGCGGTCCCGCAAATGGTGCCCGTTCAGGTCACCGTCACGCCCAGCACGATCACCTTCAAGCGGACCGACACCAACGAGAGCCTCGTGGCAACAGACTCGGCCTACCGCGGCGGGTACTTCTTCATCGGCAAGGAGAACGGCGGCTCGGGGAACCTCGTTACGTCCTACCGCAGCGTCACCGTCACCTGACCGTCCCGTATCTCTGCTCTTGTGCCGTTGGCTGGCGTGGAGCCGGTCCCCGACTAAGGGCGCGGGGTGTTGAAAAGCGCGGCTACGAACTCATGCCTGGGCCTTGGGTGACTCGGACCGACTAGCTGTAGGAGGGCCGGACGTTGGTGACGCCTGTCTTGAGTCGAGATGCTGGCGGTCGGCCGCCCGCGGCGCTGTGGGGTCGATGGTAGTTGTAGTGGATGTTCCAGACCTCGAGCGCTGCTGAGCGTTCGGCCTCGTTGCCGTACTCGCGGGCGTAGAGGACTTCCTCGGCCAGGATCCGCTGGTAGCGCTCGACCTTGCCGTTGTGCCGCGGCGTGTACGGGCGGGTGAACTTGTGCCGGGTCTGGGCGCCGACGATGCGGGCGAAGTCGTTCGAGCGATAACACGAGCCGTTGTCGGTGATCACGCGATGGATGTGGGTGATGCCGTGAGCGGCGAACCAGATCTTCGCGCGGGCGAGGAACGCGGCGGCGGTCTTGCCCTTCTCGTCACCGAGGGGCTCGGTGTAGGCGAGTCGGGAGAACCCGTCGACGATCGAGTGGAGGTAGACGTAGCCGGCCTTGGCGCCGGCGCCCTTCGCACGCCCTGCGGCGCGGTGTTGGTCGCTGCTGCGGCCGTGGACGCGCCAGCCGCCGCCGTCGGGGATGCGGCCGACCTTCTGCACGTCGAGGTGGACCATGTGGCCGGGCCAGCGGGCGGTGATCTTGCCGGGCTCGCGGTTCAGCTCACCGTTGGGGTCGAGGAACCGGCGGTGTCCGAGGCCGAGGCGGGTCAGGTGCCGGTCCACGGTACGGCGGTTCATCGTGATGCCCTGGGTGGCGAGCTCGTGGGTGATCCGGGAGGCGGACCACTTGTCGCACGTCGCCAGGTCTCGATCTGGGTGATCACCTCGGCGGGCGTGGCGCGGGGACTGTGGTGCGGGGTCGAGGACCGGTCGAGCAGGCCGAGGTCGCCGTAGCGGCGCCACCGATTGACCCACTTCGACGCGCACGCGCGGGAGATGCCCATCTCGGCGGCAACATGCGCGATCGGGCGGTGCTGACAGCGTTGGACGAGTCGTCGTCGCCCTTCTGGGCACAGTGGAGCATTACGGTGAGTCACAGGGCAGGTCCTTTGCTGGCTCGACACGGATGAGGTGCTTGGTCGCTTCTCATCCTTGCCGCGGAGGGCCTGCCCGTCCTGCTACCTCAACCCCACCGGCCTGTCGTCAACGTCCTGCCCCGCAACAGCTAGTGCCCGGCCCGAACGGCAGAGGTTTACCTAACTGCGTGCCACACATCCCCGCGCACGCTGCACAGGTGATTCCGAGGGCTCAGGCGGCGCGGCGGGCGAGGCGCAGGCCCAGCAGGTACATCTCGCAGCCCAGGCAGAACGCGAAGACCGCGTTCAGGAACGCCGCCGCGAACGCGAACGCGGCCGCGACCTGGCCGAGCAGGATCGCGCCGGTGGCAAACCCGATCGTGGCGACCACCGCGAAGACGAAGCCGACCGCCTGCGCGAACCGCGGCGGCGTGGGGTCCTCGAGATCGGCCGGCGGCGCCAGCCGCGGCCGGACCACCGTCCGGAAGAGCAGACCGGTCGGGGTCTTCTGCACGCCGAGGACCGCACCGATCGCGAACAGCACGGCCTGGACGCCCGTGATCACCGCCGCCGCGGTCGGCGCCGCGTCGGAGAGGGCGAGCGCGACGGCGAAGACGACGAGCGTGATCGCGGCGGTGAACCGGGGACCGCGGGGGTCGATGCCCTGACGGGCGGGGGCGAGCGGCGAGCCGGCGGGCGTGACCTGATCGGTCATCGGGTCTCCTGGGAGGCGGGAAGGGCGGCGAGCACCTGCTCGCGGCGGGGAGCGCCGGCGGCGCGGGTGAGCTCGCGCCCGGCGCCGTCGAGGATCAGGGTGGTCGGCGTGCGTCGTACGTCGAGGGCGCGGACCAGCTCGAGGTGCTTCTCGGCGTCGACCTCGAGGTGGGTGACGCCGCTTTGGTGCGCGGCGACGTCGGCCAGCACCACCCGCGTCGTACGGCACGGGGCGCAGAAGGCGCTGGAGAACTGCACGAGCGTGGCCCTCGTGCCCGGCGTGGCGTCGGGCAGCGCTGCGGCGATCCGGGACCACGGGGTGTCCTCGGGCTCGGCCGCGGGCGCGGCGAACCGGCCGTCGGTGCGACGGCGGTGCAGGCCGAAGCCGACGGCAGCGAGGAGGGCGATCCCGAGGATCAGCAGACCGGTGTTCATCTCGTCCCCTCAACGCCGACGGCGGCTCCCGGATTCCGGGAGCCGCCGTCGGTGCACATCGTGGCGATCAGATCGCGATCTGGACCTCGGCGACCGAGCCCCGCGACGCGTGCACGACGCGGTCGACCGGGTCGGCCTTGGGGGCCAGGGTGCGCAGGGTCCACTGGCCGTCGCCGGCGAAGAACCGGAAGTGGCCGGTGGCCGAGGTGGGCACCTCAGCGGTGAACTCGCCGGAGCCGTCGAGCAGCCGGACGTAGGCACCGGAGACCGGGGAGGCCTCCTCGCCCGCGCCGCGCACGACCTGGCCCTGGATGACAGCCTCCTTGGTGACGTTCACGCCCTCGAGCGAGAGGCCACCGACGACCGCGCCGCACATCAGGCGTCACCGGGCTCGTCGCCGAGCGCGATCGGAACGCCCACCAGCGAGCCGTACTCGGTCCACGAACCGTCGTAGTTCTTCACGTTCTTCTTGCCCAGCAGCTCCTGCAGCACGAACCAGGTCAGCGAGGAGCGCTCGCCGATGCGGCACAGGGCGATGGTGTCCTTGTCCTCGTCGAAGCCGACGCCGTCGTACAGCGCCTTGAGCTCGTCGTCGGACTTGAAGGTGCCATCGTCGTTGCAGTTCTTCGACCACGGGACGTTGACCGAGGTGGGGATGTGGCCACCGCGCTGCGACTGCTCCTGCGGCAGGTGGGCCGGGGCGAGCAGGCGGCCGGCGAACTCGTCGGGGCTGCGCACGTCGACCAGGTTCTGGGTGCCGATCGCGGCCACGACCTCGTCGCGGAAGGCGCGGATGGAGCGGTCCTGCTCCTGGGCGACGTACGACGTCGTCTCCCGGCTCGGGAGCGCGTCGGTCAGCTCGCGGCTGTCGAGCTCCCACTTCTTGCGGCCGCCGTCCATGAGCTTGACGTCGTTGTGGCCGTAGAGCTTGAAGTACCAGTACGCGTAGGCGGCGAACCAGTTGTTGTTGCCGCCGTAGAGCACGACGGTGTCGTCGTTGGACACACCGCGCTCGCTCAGGAGCGCCTCGAACTGCTCCTTGTTGACGAAGTCGCGACGGACCTGGTCCTGCAGGTCGGTGGTCCAGTCGAGCTTGATCGCGTTGCGGATGTGGCCCTTGTCGTAGGCCGTGGTGTCCTCGTCGACCTCGATCACGACGACGTTCGGGGTGTCGAGGTTGTCCTCGACCCACTGGGTGGAGACGAGCGAGTTCTCGCGGCTCATGGGATTCCTTCTGGTTGCTGGGTGCAGGTGGATGCAGCGGTTCGAGACGACTCGGGCCGGCGGTGCGGACCGGAGGCGGGACCAGGCGCGGGCGAGGCCCGGGCGGGAGGGTGCGTGAGCGCGGCAGCAGGCGCACGACCAGAATGGTCGGAGAACGCCGGGAGTGCCGACTCAGGCGCGAAGAGGCCCCGTCAGCAGGGTCGACACAGCGCCGAGCTGACGCGGCAGTTGTCCACCGCGCGCCGCTTGGTCAGCAGCAGAGTCGTCGCCATGGGGCCCACTCTAGGCGGGATCGGCGCGGACACGAATTCGGGGTCCGAATTCTGAGACGCGTGACCAATATATGAGATTCGCTCGTGTCGCGCGGGCAGGACTACGGGACTCGATCGATGCGTGACCTTCTTTCACTCAGATCAAGTTCAGCAACAACTCGGCACTCACACCGAACCGTTCCTAACGTCGCGCTGACAACCCGTTTGCCCCACGAGTGCTGGAGTCGTCGTGAACCTCAACCGAGCTCTGCTCAAGCTGTTGGCCCTGGCCCTGTCCTTGAGCGGCCTCACGGTCGGCTGGGCATCCACAGCCCACGCAGCGCCGGATGATCCACAACAGATGTCCGGGCTGGTCCTGGACAGCACGACGAGCGCCCCAATCGCGGGCGCCACCGTCATCGCCCGCGTCTCGTCGGAGGACGTCGTCGCGGACTCTGACGTCACGGATGGCACCGGCGCCTACACACTCACCCTGGTGCCCGGCTCCTACGACGTCACCTTCACCGCGAACGGCTACCGCACCACGACTTATGCCTTCGAGGTCGAAGAGGACACGCCGCTCGACGCGGGAGCCGTCGGGCTCGAGGCGAGAACCCCGCCAGTGAACGTGACCGGATCGGTGCGCGACGAGGCGGGTGACCCCGTCGCGGGCGTCGAGGTCGTGCTGGTCGGCCCCGAGCGCCGCACCCTCACCACCGAGGCCGACGGCACCTTCACCACGTCAGTCGAGCCCGCTTTCTACAACGTGCTGGTCAACGCCGACGGCTTCTTCGGCTACGACAACTTCTTCGACCTCGTGGACGCGGACAACCAGGTCGACATCACCCTGACCCGGATCCCGGACCCGGTCACCTTCTCGGGTTCTGTCCTCGACGCTGTGACCACGGCTGGCGTCGCCGACGCGGTGGTCCGGTTCTACGGCCCGATCAGCAGCGCCGTCACCACCGGTCCCGGCGGCACCTTCACCACAGACTTGCCCCCCGGCTACTACGAAGTCGTGATCTCCGCCGCCGGGTACGACGAGTTCACCACCGAGCTCGACCTCACCGAGCAGGAGACCGAGATCCCGGCGTTCGAGCTCCAGCCGACCGTCCCGGGGATCAAGGTCACCGTCTCCAATTCGACCCTCGGCGGCTATGCGGTCAACGCGAAGGTGTCGCTGCAGCCCGCGAACGGCGGTAGCCCCGCCGTGGTCACCACGAACCAGAAGGGGGTGGCGCTGTTCACTGACCTCGCCCCCGGTGCCTACACCGTGGCCGGCGTCGCGGACGACGTCTTCAGCTTCGCCGGTGAGCCGGTGACCGTCGACTACGTCGACGGGGTCGCGAGCGTCGAGATCAACGCCCAGGTCGACCTGAGGTGCAACCCGCCCAGTGCCGCCACCGGCCTGACGAACATGGGCTTCGAGAGCGGGTTCGACGGCTGGCACCTCGGCTACCGCACCGAGTCCGTCAACGTCACCGGCACCGACGCGTTCACCTCCCCGTGGGAGGGCAACAAGATGGCCGTGCTCGGCGTGCCGCGCGACGGCGATGGCGAACGGCAGCCGATCGGCCCGAACATCATGTGCCAGGACTTCGTGGTGGACGAGGCCAAGGAGTCCTTCGCCTTCAACATCTTCACCTACGACTACACCGGCTTCGACTCGTTCAACTTCGACGTGATCGTGTCCGACCCGGCCACCGGTGAGACGCTCGCGGCGTACGAACAGGGCGCCTTCGGCAGCGGCACCGAGCTCAAGACCTCGGGTTGGCGCGGCGTCGAGCTCGACCTCGCCGACCACCTCGGCGACACCGTCCGCCTGACGTTCCGCGCCGGCGGCACGTCCGACGACCTGTACGCGTTCTGGACCTACCTGGACTCGGCCGGTGAGCTGCCGCCCACCATCGAGACCCCGGTGAGCGCCGTCGACGCGGAGACCGGAAGCGTCACCACCGACCCCGTCACCGGCCAGGTCATGGTGTCCATGCCGTCCGGTGCCCCGTCCCCCGTCACGATCAGCCTCGCGGTCTCCTGTGCCGACGAGCAGGTACCGACCGCCGTCAACCTCCTGCTCAACGGCATCGGCCACCCCGCCAGCGACGACGACGGCAACGGCACCTACTCGGCCACCATCCCCGTCGAGCAGGTCAGCGACGGGACCCTGAGCGCCGAGTACACCTGCCCTGGGGAGACCACCGTCTCCACGGTCATCGGCCAGATCGTCCTCTACGACCCCAGCGGCACCATCACCGACAAGGAGACGGGCGAGCCGGTCGTCGGCGCCGAGGTCCGGCTCTACAAGGTCCCCGGATGGTCCGCTCAGGACGCCGACGGCCCACACCCGGTGAACTCGTGCCAGTCCAACCTGTCCAAGGAGCCCGGCACTGCCTGGAACCAGCCCGCACCGACCGACCTCGGCGAGCTCGTGAAGCCGGCCAGTCCGGAGATCTCACCGAACGTCAACCCGTTCGTCACGAACAACGCCGGGTACTACGGCTGGGACGTCGCGGCCGGCTGCTGGTACGTCCAGGTCACGGCCGATGGTTACGAGCCGCTGACCAGCCCGGTCGTGGGCGTCCCTCCCGAGGTCACCGACCTCGACCTGGAGCTCACCCCCAAGGCGGGGAGCGTGGAGAACACCGCTCCACCGGCCGTCAGCGGCGCCCCGAAGGTGGACCAGGAGCTCACCGCTGCACCGGGTGAGTGGAACACCGACGGCCTGACGTTCACCTACCAGTGGTTCCGCGGCACGGAGCCGATCACGGACGCCGACCAGGCGAGGTACACCGTCGCGCCGGCCGACGTCGCCGAGGCGATCACCGTCCGGGTCACCGCCAAGAAGGACGGATACGCCGACGGCGTCGCCACCAGCGCCGCCGTCACCGGTCAGCTCGCCGACGCTCCGACGAACACCAAGGCCCCCGCGATCAGCGGGATCGCCAAGGCCGGGGCCGAGCTCACCGCGGTCACCGGCGGTTGGAGCCTCGACGGCCTGACCTACGACGTTCAGTGGCACCGCGACGGCAACCCCATCGCCGGCGCCACCACCGCGAAGTACAAGGTCGCCAAGGCCGACGTCGGCAAGAAGCTGACCATCACCGTGGCGACCAAGCGCAACGGCTACGCCACCGCCACCGCCACCAGCGCTCCGGTCATTGCACTCGAGTCGGACAGCTGCACCTGGTCCAAGGCCTTGCTCACCAAGCTCTCCAAGGACACGACCGCAGCCAAGAAGGGTCTGGACGCCGCCAACAAGAAGGTCAAGAAGTTGGCCAAACAGCTCAAGAAGGCGAAGAAGGCCGCCAAGGCGAGCAAGGCGAAGGCGCTCGGCAAGAAGCTGAAGAAGGCCAAGCGGAGCCTCAAGAAGGCGAAGAAGACGTACACCGACACAGCCACGAAGAAGCGGGCCGCCGCATCCGGGGTGAGCAGGAATTGCTGACCCCGCTCTTCCTGAGCGCCGCCCGGTGATGGAACGGATCCACCACCGTGACCCGAGCGTGAAACCGCCGCCCGGCCCCGAAGCCGGGCGGCGGTCCGCCTGATGCCGACGAGCTGGCACCCCGTGTCGGCATGGAGACAGTCAGACCCACGCAGACCGGCGGTGAGACCGGCGGGCGTCAGCTGCCCAGCAGGCGGCGCAGGTCCTCGCGGTCGCTGTCCACCATCAGCCGCGCCAGCTCCGGGGTGCGGGTGCGGGCCTCCCAGCCCAGCGCCGCCTTCGCCTTGGACGCATCGCCGATCAGGGCGTCGACCTCGGAGGGCCGCTCGAAGGCGGTGTTGTGCTTGACGTGCTCGGCCCAGTTCAGCCCGGCGTGCGCGAACGCGGCCTCGCAGAAGTCGCGCACCGTGTAGCCGACCCCGGTGGCCAGCACGTAGTCGTCGGGCTCGTCGGCCTGCAGCATCCGCCACATGCCCTCGACGTACTCCGGGGCGAAACCCCAGTCCCGCACCGCGTCCAGGTTGCCCAGCTCGACGTGGTCGGTGATCCCGGCCTCGATCGCGGCGACGGCCTTGGTGATCTTGCGGGTCACGAAGTTCTCCCCGCGCCGCGGCGACTCGTGGTTGAACAGGATCCCGGAGACCGCGAACAGGTCGTAGGCCTCGCGGTAGTTGACCGTCACCCAGTGCGCCTGCAGCTTCGAGGCGCCGTACGGCGAGCGCGGGTGGAACACCGACTGCTCGTTCTGCGGCGGCGGGGTCAGCCCGAACATCTCCGACGTCGAGGCCTGGTAGAACCGGCACTCCAGGCCCGCGGCCCGGATCGCCTCCAGCAGGCGCAGCGTGCCGATCGCGTTGGTGGAGGCGGTGTGGTCGGGCATCTCGAAGGAGATCTTCACGTGGCTCTGCGCGCCCAGGTTGTAGACCTCGTGGGGCTCGATCTGCCGCACCAGGTTGACCAGGCTGACGCCGTCGGTGAGGTCGCCGTAGTGCAGGTGCAGCCGCTCGTTGTCGTTGAGGTGGTCGATGCGGGTGCGCGCCATCGCCGAGGAGCGCCGCACGAGGCCGTGCACGTCGTACCCCTTCTCGAGCAGCAGCTCGGCCAGGTAGGAGCCGTCCTGGCCGGTGATCCCGGTGATGAAAGCGCGCTTCATGGGCGGCAGCCTACGGCGCACCCGTCACGTTGCCCGGCCTGCTTGTGGGATTCTCCGCCGTGGGGTCCCGATCCCGCCGAGAAGCAGCAGCGGCTCAGCCGCCGGCGAACGGCGGCAGGAACTCCACGGTCTGCCCCGGCTCCACGACGACCTCGGCCGGGTCGGACGTCGACACCGGCCGGTCACCGAGCAGCACCGAGCAGATCCGCACCACCTCGGGCAGCCGGGTGCCGGCGTGCCGTTCGGTCACGGTGCGCAGCAGCTCGCCCAGCGTGAGTGGGCCGGCGACGCTGATCTCCTCCTCGGGCACCCCGGCGGCGGCGCGGGCGGCGGCCCAGTACCGCACCCGAATGACCTGTGTCTCATTCACAGTTGGCGACCTTCCCGGTTCCGTGGGTGTTTCGCTATCGTGCCCCAACGGAAAATCGGCCGGAGCTCAGTGTTGCGTTTCGGTCTCGACACGGTGCGGTTCGTCTTGGACGCCGCGCCAGTGAGGAGACCAGCATGAGCACCGTCCTACTCCTGACCAGTGCCCTGCAGCCTTCGGCCGACGTCCTGCCCGGGCTCTCGCTGCTGGGCCACCAGGTCAAGATCCTGCCCGCCGAGGGCAGCGCCCTGCTGGAGGCCCCCGAGGCCGACCTGCTGCTCGTCGACGGGCGCCACGACCTGGCCGGCTCCCGCGACCTGTGCCGGCTGATCCGCACCACCGGCACCGACGTCCCGGTCATCCTGATCGCCACCGAGGGTGGCCTCGCCGTGGTCAACCACGACTGGGGCATGGACGACGTCGTACTGCACACCTGCGGCCCCGCCGAGCTCGAGGCCCGGATCAAGCTGGCCATCGGCCGGCTCGCCGCGGCCCGCAACGCCGCCGACCCCGACGCGCACGTCATCCGCTCCGGCGAGGTCGTCGTCGACGAGGCCACCTACACCGCCAAGGTCGGCGGCCGGGTGCTCGACCTGACCTTCAAGGAGTTCGAGCTCCTCAAGTTCCTCGCCCAGCACCCCGGCCGGGTGTTCAGCCGCCAGCAGCTGCTGCAGGAGGTGTGGGGCTACGACTACTTCGGCGGCACCCGCACCGTCGACGTGCACGTACGTCGGCTGCGCGCCAAGCTCGGGCCCGAGAACGAGACGCTCATCGGCACCGTGCGCAACGTCGGCTACCGGTTCGTGCTGCCCTCGAAGGACGCCGAGAGCGACGCCGCCCGGGTCGCCGAGCGCGACGCCGTCGAGGCCTGACGCCCCCGGGCGACTGCTCGGCGTACCCGCGGCTCAGGCGGCTCAGGCGGCTCAGGTGGTGCCGGTGGTCTCGTCGCCCTTCTCGTCGAAGTCGCGGTGCGGGTGCATCAGCCGGGTGACCTCGTCGCGCAGCTGCGGGCCCAGCTCGCCCCAACCGTCCTTGTAACCGTAGACCGAGGACAGCGACCGGGCCTCGTAGTCGCCGTTGAAGATGTCCACGTCCGAGCAGGTGATGAGGCTGGGGTGCGGCACGCCGACGGCCGCGGAGACCCGGGTGAGCTCCTTGCGCACGGTGCGCAGGTAGACCGCGGCGCGTGAGGCCTTCAGGTTCGGGTCCAGGCCGCGCACCAGCCACGGGCTCTGCGTCGCCACCCCGGTGGGGCAGCGGTCGGTGTGGCACTTCTGGGCCTGGATACAGCCGATCGACAACATCACCTCACGGGCCACGTTGATCATGTCCGCACCCAGCGCGAACGCCACCACCCCGTTGTCGGGCAGCCCGAGCTTCGCGGAGCCGATGAAGGTGATGTCGTCGGTCAGCCCGGCCTCGGCGAACGTGCCGTAGACCCGGGAGAAGCCCATCCGGTACGGCAGCGCCACGGCGTCGGAGAAGATCAACGGGGCGGCGCCGGTGCCGCCCTCGCCGCCGTCGACGGTGATGAAGTCGACCCCGCGCTCGCGGGGCACCATCAGCGCGGCCAGCTCCTCCCAGAAGCCCATGTCGCCGACCGCGGACTTGATGCCGACCGGCAACCCGGTCTCGGCAGCGAGCAGCTCCACGAAGTCCAGCATCGAGTCGACGTCGCGGAAGGCGGTGTGCCGCGACGGCGAGGAACAGTCCTTGCCTTCCGGGATGCCGCGGATCTCCGCGATCTCGGGCGTCACCTTCGCCCCGGGCAGCAGACCGCCCAGGCCCGGCTTGGCGCCCTGGCTGAGCTTGATCTCGATCGCCTTCACCGGTGCGGAGGCGAGGCTCCTCTTGAGGTGGGCCAGCGAGAACGCCCCCTCCGCGTCGCGGCACCCGAAGTACGCCGTACCGATCTGGAAGATCAGGTCCCCGCCGTTGCGGTGGTACGGCGAGATGCCGCCCTCGCCGGTGTTGTGCAGGCAGCCGGCCTCCGCCGCGCCCTTGTTGATCGCCGCGATCGCGTTCGACGACAGCGACCCGAAGCTCATCGCCGACACGTTGACCACCGACGCCGGCCGGAACGCCTTCGCCCGCCCGCGCGGGCCGCCGAGGACCTTCGCGCTGGGCAGCGGCCAGTTGTGGTCCTGGTCGTCGGGCAGCGACTCGGCGAACGTGCGGTGCTTGATGTAGGCGACGCCCTGGGTGTGCTCGACGTCGGAGTCGGTGCCGAAGCCGAAGTAGCTGTTCTGCTCCTTGCTGGAGGCGTAGATCCAGGTCCGCTGGTCACGGCTGAACGGCCGCTCCTCGTCGTTGCTGGTCACGATGTACTGCCGCAGCTCCGGCCCGATCCGCTCCAGCCAGTAGCGCGCGTGCGCCACCACGGGGAAGTTCCGCTGCAACGCGTGCCGCTTCTGGGTCAGGTCCCGCACCGCGACCGCGCCCAGGGCCGCGGCCGCTCCACCGACGACGTGCCTCACTCTCATGCCCTCAGGTCTACCCCGCCGGGGCGGGCGCGACAACCGGCGGGGCTCGCCGGTGGCCGACCCCGGTCCGCTGAGGACCGCGATAGCGTCCATCACGTGGCTGACGAACTTCTTTCGGGAGAGTCCGCACTCGGCGCGATCGAGGAGGTCCGCGCCGCCTGCCTGGAGCACGACGGCGCCGACCCGCTCGACGAGGCCGCCCACCTGCGGCTCAAGCACCACGGCCTGGACGGCATCGGGGCGTGGGTGAGCGCGGGCGGGTTCGCGCTGCGCCGCGACGGTGAGGTCGACCTCGCGGTCGCGCCCGAGGCCCGCCGCGACGGGCTCGGTGGCCGGCTCGCGGAGCTGGCCTGCGCCGAGCCCGGGGAGCTGGCGGCCTGGTCGCACGGCGACCATCCCGGCGCCGCCGCCCTGGCGCGCCGGCTGGGCTTCGACCGCACCCGGGAGCTGTGGGTGATGCGCCGGCCCAGCGTCGTACCGCTGCCGGCGGCGCAGCCGCCCGAGGGCGTGTTCGTCCGCGACTTCGGCCACGGCGACACCGACGCGCTGCTCGCGGTGAACGCCGCCGCCTTCGCCGACCACCCCGAGCAGGGTGCGCTGGACCGCGCCGGGCTCGAGGAGCGGATGGCCGAGCCGTGGTTCGACCCCGCCGGCCTGCTGCTGGCGATCGATGCCGGCGAGCTGCTCGGCTTCCACTGGACCAAGCAGCACGACGCACGGACCGGCGAGGTGTACGTCGTCGGCGTCTCCCCCGCCGCGCAGGGCCGGGGCCTGGGCCGCATGCTGACCCTGGCCGGCCTGCACCACCTGGCCTCCCGCGGGGTGGAGGAGGTGCTGCTCTACGTCGAGTCCGACAACGTCGCAGCCCGCCGCCTCTACGAGGGCCTCGGATTCACCCACGCCCCGGAGGACACCCACGTCCAGTACCGTCGTGGAGAGGGTTCTTGAACAACGCCCGTAACCCCCGGCGCCCTGGATAGATTGACCCGCCATGGGCCCCGTGACCGACGGTGAGCCGGGCGCCGAGGGCCCCCGGCCCGACGCTGCGCGCGGCCGGTCGCGTGGCCGCCGCGGCCGCATGTGGCGCCGAGCCGACGATGAGTTTCCCGTCGCCGAGCCCAGCGCCGTCGAACAGGCGTACGACGACGAGGCGCCGCTCGCCGCGGCCCACGACGCGGAGTCCTGGCCTGCTCGGGACCAGGCGGCCGAGACCGAGGACGACCTGGGCGAGGACGACAGCCCAGTGGACGCTGTCTCATCGGATGCTGCTTCGTCGGCGGCCGACTGGGCGAGCGTGATCGACCGTTCGCTGAGCGCCAGCGCGCAGGCGCCGTCGCCCAGCGACGCGGACCCCGTGGACGTGGCCGCCTCGGCCGACGACCCGGAGAGCGACGTCGACGCCGCGGACGACACGACGGACCTTCTCGCCGACCTCCCCGACCCCGCGGACGTGATCGGCCGCTCGGTGCGTCCGCTCATCGGCGACCCCGTCGCGGGCGCGGTGGTCCTCTCGCCCGACGCGATCCCCGAGGCAGGTGCTCGGGACCGCGGCATCTCCGCGCGCCTGGCGAGGCTGCGTGGCTCCGAGTACGACGCGCAGCCGCCCGCACCGCGACCGGTCCCCGCCGCATCCGTGCCACCGGAGCCGGCGGAGCAGTCTGAGCCCATCGACCCGAACGACTGGGCCTCGATCATCGCCCGCGCCACCCGGCGCCCGGGTGACCCGGTGCCGGCGCCGAGCGCGCCCGCCGCACCCGACACCAGCACCGACACCAGCACCGGCGCCCCCGAAGGCGACAGCGGCGCCGACGAGCCGGCCGACGAGCCGGCCGCCGAGGCCGCCGTGCAGGCCTCGCCTCAGGTCGCGCCGACCGGGGGTGGGGGCGGCGGCGTACCGCGACCGGACCCGCTGACCGATCCGCTCTCCCCCGCCGGCACCGACGACACCGACGACACCGACCCAGTCGACGCCGACCCAGCCGATGCCGCCACCGATGCCCGCGCGGTTCAAGCGGCGAGCGATCCCGCTGCCGAGCTGACGTCCGCACCGGCGGACAGCGCCGTCCCGACGGATGCGGACCTCGAAGAGGCCGCCCCGTCCCCGTCCCGGGAGCGCACGACGGACGAGGCCGACCAGCCGGTGGCCACGGCCGCAAGCGGAGGCGGGGCCACTGAGCCGACACCGACTCCGACGCCGGCACCCGCGCCGCGGGGCCTGGCCCGGTTCCGCCGCCGTGGCGCCTCCAGCGCGACTCCCAAGCCAGGCCCACGGTCGCGGCCAGAGGCGAGCCGCGACGCCGACGGCCCCTCCAGCGCGCCGCAGCGCTCGGAGGAGGTGGTGGCCCACGCCCGCGCCGAGATCGAGGCCGAGCTGGCGACCGACGAGACGACCACCGCGACCGGTGGTGCCCAGCCCGACGTACCGGCGGAGGCGCCGGCCAACGCCGAGGTCGTGGCCGCCCTGGCCGCCAAGCTGCGCCGCGACGCCGAGCTCGCCGCCGCCCAGCAGGCCGCCGAGCGCCTGGTCGCGGAGGAGGCCGCCGAGCGGGCCCTGCAGGCACGGGCCGAGGCCGACCGGCTCGCGCAGGCCCAAGCCGAGACCGCCGAGGTCGCGCACCGCGCCCGGGCGGAGGCCGAGGAGCTCGCCCGGGCCGAGGCGGAGGCCCGCGAGGCCGCCGAGCGCGCCGCGCGCGAACGTGCCGAGCTCGCCGACGCCGAGGCTGCCCGGCGCGAGCAGGCCGAGCAGAACGCCATCGCGCAGGCCGAGCTGGCCGCCCAGGCGCACGCCGAGCGTCAAGCCGCCGAGGAGCTCGCCCGGGCTCAGGCCGAGGCGGCCCAGGCTGCGGCGGAGGCCCGGCAGGTGGCCGAGGCCGCCGCCGAGGAGCACGCCGCCACCGCCCGGCAGGCACACGAGGAGCGCGCCGCCGCCGAGGAACGTGCCCGGGTACTGGCGGAGGCCGCCGCGGCGAGCGCCGCCGAGCACGCCGAGGTGGTCCGCCGGATGCTCGAGGAGCGGGAGGCGGCCGAACGTACGTCGGCCGAGATCGCCCAGGCCCGCGCCATCGCCGAGGACGCCGCCCGGCAGCAGGCCGCGCTGGCCCAGGAGGCACATCGCGCGGCCGAGGCCGCGGAGGAACGTGCCCGCGTCCTCGCCGAGCAGGCGGCGGCCAGCGCCGAGGAGCACGGTGCGCTGGCCCGCCAAGCCGTCGACGAGCGAGCCGCGGCCGAGACCGCGGCAGCCGAGCACGCCCGGCTCGCCCAGGAGGCACACGAGGCCCGGCAGGCTGCGGAGCAGTCCGCGCTGGAGCAGGCCGAGCTGGCCCGGATCGCGTTGGAGACCGCCGAGGCTGCCGAGCGGCGGGCCGAGGAGGCCGCGGCCCGCGCCGAGGAGCAGGTCGCCGCCCGGGTCGCTGCCGATGAGTCCGCCACCGAGCAGGCCCGCCGCGCCGAGGAGGCGCACACCGCCCGCCGGGAGGCCGAGGAGGCCGCCCGAGAGCAGCTGGAGCTGGTCCGCGAGGCACAGGCCGCCGCAGCCGAGGCCCAGCACACGGCAGCGTCGATCGCCGAGCAGCACCGGGCCGCCAACGAGGCACTGGCCCTCGCCGCGGAGTTCGCCGCCGAGGCCACCCAGGCGCGGACGGAGGCGGAGACCCGTGCCGCCGCCGCCCTCGCCGAGATGGAGCAGTCCGCCGCCATGCACGCGGCAGCCGTCGAGGCGCTGCAGCGCGAGGTCGTCCAAGCCCAGGAGACCGCCCTCGAGCACGCCCGGGCCCGGGCCGAGGCCGAGGCAGCGGCCAACGCGCAGGCGCAGGCCCGGATCGAAGCGGAGGCGTTGGCCGCCGCCCAGGCGCAGGCGCGCGCCGAGGCCGAGCAGGCCGCCGCCGCGCAGGCACAGGCACGCGCCGAGGCCGAGGCGCGGGCCGCGGAGATCGCCGCCGAACGCGAGCAGGCCCTCGCCCAGGCTGAGAAGGCACGCCTCGACGCCGAGGCCAAGGCCGCCGAGCAGGCCGCCGCCCGAGCCCAGGCCGAGGCGGCCGCCGCCGAGCTCGCCGCCGAACGCGAGCGCGCGCTGGCCGAGGCCGAGCAGGTACGTCGCGACGCCGAGGCCAAGGCCGCCGAGCAGGCTGCCGAGCTGGCGGCCGCGGTGGCCGAGGCCGAGGCCCGACTCGCCGCCGAGACCGAGGCCCGCGAAGCAGCCGACCGCGCGGCGGAGGCCGACCGCATCGCTGCCGAGGAGGCCGAGCGGCTCCGCGCCGCTGAGAAGGAGTCCGCCGAGCACGTCCGACAAGCGCAGCAGCAGGCAGAGGACGAGCAGGAGCAGATCCGCACCGAGACCGAGAGCCGTACGGCGGAGCTGGCCGCTCAGATGAACAAGATCAGGGCCAGCCTCGAGGCCGCCTCGGACTCGTCCATGTCAGGGACTCTGGACGGCGTCGCGTCACTCGACGCCGGGATCGACGACCAGACCGGAACTGACCAGGCCGACCACGACCAGGCCGACAGCGCCGGCCAACCGGCCCGGCCTGACCGGGCCAGCGCGGCCGCGCCGACCAGTCTGGTAGCGCTGTGGCACAGCTCCGCCTCGCTGCCGGTGGTGACCGCGCCGCTGGCAGACCCGGTTGACGACCGGGCGGACGACCGCGCCGAGGACCGGTCGGACGACGCTGGTGAGGACAGCCCGGCCCGCATCAAGCCCGCCACCGCAGCCGACCTGCTCGCCGCCGAGGGCGACGAGCCCACCCCCGCGGACGCCGAGCAGCCGGAGCAGCCGGAGCAGCCGGACGAGTCGGACGAGTCGGACGAACAGCCCGCACCAGCCGTGCCCGAGACGGTGTCGCAGGAGCCGGGCGACGCGGTGCTCCTCGCGGACTCCCCCGCTGCGGACTCCCCCGCTGTGGACCAGCCGGAGGACCAACCGGAGGGCCCCGAGCAGACCGGCGAGACCGAAGGCGGCGCCGCCGAGGCGACCGACCAGACAGTCGACGAGCCCGCCGACGAGTCCGAGCCGGCGGACCCCCGCACCGGGATCGCCGCGGCGGTGGTCGCCGAGCTCAACCAGCCCGTCGCCAAGCCGGTGCCGTTCCACTCCAAGCGCGGCAACGACAGCCTCGCGCCGCTCGCGATCATCGCGGCGCTGGCCTGCGCGGCGGTGGTGGGCCGGATGGCGTTCCTGGGCACGCTGCGCGACGACATCGCACTCAGCGCCACGATGACGGTGCTGGCCGCCGGGCTGCTCATTTTCGCACTCCGGATGAGCAACTCGTCCCGCAGCGTGCACATCGACGAGACCGGCGTGCTGCGGGTGACGGTCGGCGACAACAGCAGCCGCTTCGACCTGACCAGCCCTAACACCAAGATCGAGCAGGCCGGCTCCCCCGGGGAGCGCAACTGGCGGCTGATGATCCTGCGCCGCAGCATGGCGCCGGTGAGCATCGACTCGCGGACCGTGGACCCGCACATGTTCCTGGAGGCACTGCGCCAGTGGCGACCGAACCTGTAGGCGACGACGTGACCAGGACGCAGCCGACCGACGGCGGGCTGGCACAGCGCTGTGCCGCGCTCGAGGACGACGTACGACGGCTGCGCGAGGAGCTCGCCGCGGCGCACGACCGGATCGCGGCGCTCGAGGCTGCCGCCGACGCGGGCACCGCCGACTCCCTCTCGCTGTTCCAGGGATCAGCTGCCGACACGGCTGCAGGGGCGGAGTCGATCGACGCAGGGCCGGGCGGCGCAGGGCTGGCCGAGGACGGCAGCGACCCGCGGATGCTGTCGCTGGTGCTGGGTGCGACCGCGGTGGTCTCGGCGATGGTCCTGCTGCTGACGGTCCTCAACGGCCGGCTGCTCACCGTCTTCGGGATCGCGGTCGCGGTGCTGACCGTCGCGCTGGCGTGGGCCGCGGTGCGGACCCGGGTGGTGCCCGTCGAGGTCGAGGTGTCGCAGGGCGTGGTCTACGTGACCAAGGGTGAGTCGTCGTACCGATTCGACCTGAAGAAGCCGGACACCCGGGTCGAGGTGAGCGGGCGACCGGGCGAGTCCGGCTGGTCGGTGCGGTTCGAGCGCCGCCACCTCGAGCCGTTCGTCATCGACGCCTCGATGGTGGACCCGCACACGTTCCTCGGCCAGCTGCGCGAGCACCGGCCCGAGCTCTAGACCCGAGCTCTAGACCCGAGCTCTAGACCCCGACCGCTAGACCCTCAGCCCTTGCCGAGCACCTCACCGAGGCGGTCGGCGGCGACGAGCACATCGGCGCGGCTGCTGCGCACCACGCCGGCCATGTTGAGGAAGCCGTGCACCTGCGTGGGGCAGCGGCGCAGCTCGACATCCACGCCGGCGGCCTCGAGGTGGCGGGCGTACTGCTCGCCCTCGTCGCGCAGCGGGTCGAAGCCCGCGGTCACCACGTAGGCCGGCGCGAGCCCGTCGGGCACCTCGACGCTGACGAGCTGCATGCGTTCGTCGTCGCGGTCCGCGGCCGTGGGCAGGTAGAGCTCGGTGACCCAGGCGATGTACTCGGCGGTGAGGTAGAAGTCCTCGGCGAACAGCCGCAGGCTCTCGGTGTCACGGGTGGCGTGGGTGGCCGGGTAGAACAACAGCTGCCAGGCCAGCGGGATGCCTGCCCGAGCGGCGGCGATCGCCACCCAGGCGGAGATCTGGCCGCCCGCGGAGTCACCGCCCACCACGATCCGGGCGGGGTCGACGCCGAGGTCGTCGGCGTGGGCGAGGACCCAGCCCAGCGCGGCCTCGGCGTCGTCGAAGGCGCCGGGGAAGGCACGCTCGGGCCCCACGCCGTACTCCACCGAGAGCACCGGCACCCCGGAGCGCTCGGCGAGCAGCCGGCACGGCGCGTCGTGGGAGTCGAGGTCGCCGTACACGAAGCCGCCGCCGTGGAAGAACAGCAGCAGCGGACCGGCGCCGGACCCGCTCGCCGCACGCGGCAGGTAGTGCCGGGCGGGCAGGCCGGCGACCTCGAGCTGCCGTACGGCGCCGATGGGCTGGTCGCCACCGACCAGGACGGCGCTGTCGCGCAGGTCGCGGCGGCCCTGCTCGAGCTCGGCGACCTCCATCCCCCGCTTGCGCAGCAACCGCTGCAGCCGCAGCAGCAGCTGCAGGTCCGGCGCCAGGGTCTGGCCGTCCAGCACCACCGGCTTCCCGGCGAGGCGACGCAGAACGGGGTCCGGCAGGCCCATCAGGGCCCGCAGGCCACGACTCTCAACGGAGGACAACAGGTTCACGCGGTCAACCTACTGAGCGGGCGAGGCCGGGCAAGGCCGGCGAGCCGCGACAGCCCCCGTTCATCCGGTCTCCGTTCACCCTGCCCACGTTCACCCTGCCCACGTTCACCTGGCGGTGTCACAATCGCGACATGACCAGTGCCCAGGCCGTCACCCCGCCCGAGGATGAGCCGACGGACGCCGTACCGGCCAGCGACGTGAGCGTCCCGGCCCCGGCCGACCGGGGTCCGGCGCCGGACGCCGCCGCGGAGCACGGCCTCGACAACGACCCGGACGCGGCGACGTCCGTCGAGACGGCGAGCGAGGAGGAGGTCGAGGCGATCGCCGCGGTCGCGGCGGTGCGCAACCGGTACCTGGACCGCGAGCTGTCGTGGCTGCGGTTCAACGAGCGCGTGCTCGAGCTGGCCGAGGACGACAGCCTGCCGCTGCTGGAGCGGGTCCGGTACCTGGCGATCTTCACCTCGAACCTGGACGAGTTCTTCATGGTGCGCGTCGCCGGGCTGAAGCGGCGCATCGCCACCGGGCTGGCCGTGCGCGCGGCGAGCGGGATGCTGCCGCTGGAGGTGCTGCAGGCGATCTGGGAGCGTGCGGGCGACCTGAGCCAGCGCCACGCGTCCGTGCTCCACGAGCAGCTGATGCCGGCGCTGCGCGAGGAGGGCATCGAGCTGGTGCGCTGGGGTGAGCTGGACCGCGACGAGCAGAAGACCTGCAAGAAGCTGTTCAAGGAGCGCATCTTCCCCGTCCTCACCCCGTTGGCCGTGGACCCGGCGCACCCGTTCCCCTACATCTCCGGGCTCTCGCTCAACCTGGCGGTCCTGGTGCGCAACCCCAAGACCGGCAAGGAGCACTTCGCCCGGGTGAAGGTGCCGCCGAACTTCGACCGGTTCGTGGCGCTGGGCAACGCCCGGTTCGTGCCGTTGGAGGACGTGATCGGCGCGCACCTGCGCCGATTGTTCCCGGGCATGGACGTGCTGGAGGTGCACACCTTCCGGGTCACCCGCAACGAGGACCTGGAGGTCGAGGAGGACGACGCGGAGAACCTGCTGGCGGCGCTGGAGAAGGAGCTGCTGCGGCGGCGCTTCGGGCCGCCGGTGCGCCTGGAGGTGGAGGAGTCGATCGCGCCGCCGGTGCTGGAGCTGCTGGTCTCCGAGCTCGGCATCTCCGAGGACGAGGTGTTCCGGCTGCCCGGTCCGCTCGACCTGCGCGGCCTGCACTCGATCGCCGACCTGCCGCGCGAGGACCTGAAGTACCCCTCCTTCGTCCCCACCACCCACCCCCGCCTCGCGGAGGTCGAGTCGGCGGCACCGGTGGACGTGTTCAAGGCGATCCGGCGCGGCGACGTGCTGGTGCACCACCCCTACGACTCGTTCGCCACCTCGGTACAGCGGTTCATCGAGCAGGCCGCGGCGGACCCGCACGTGCTGGCCATCAAGCAGACCCTCTACCGCACCTCCGGCGACTCACCGATCATCGACGCCCTCATCGACGCCGCGGAGGCCGGCAAGCAGGTGCTGGTGCTGGTCGAGATCAAGGCCCGCTTCGACGAGCAGGCCAACATCCGCTGGGCGCGGAAGCTGGAGCAGGCCGGCTGCCACGTGGTCTACGGACTGGTCGGGCTCAAGACGCACTGCAAGCTGGCCATGGTGGTCCGCGACGAGGGCGAGCACCAGGGCGGCATCCGGCGCTACACCCACATCGGCACCGGCAACTACAACCCGAAGACCTCGCGGATGTACGAGGACCTCGGGCTGCTCACCACCGACGAGACCATCGGCGAGGACGTCGCCCACCTGTTCAACAACCTCTCCGGCTGGTCGCGCAAGGCCACCTACGAGGAGCTGCTGGTCGCCCCCGACTCGGTGCGCAGCGGTCTGATCGCACAGATCCGCACCGAGATCGAGCACCACCGCGCCGGGCTGCCGGCGCGCATCCGGTTCAAGGCGAACTCGGTGGTCGACGAGCAGGTCATCGACGCGCTCTACCTGGCCTCGAACGCCGGGGTCCCCGTCGAGCTGCTCGTGCGCGGCATCTGCTCGCTGCGCCCCGGCGTCCCCGGCCTGAGCGAGAACATCACCGTGCGCTCCGTGCTCGGCCGCTTCCTCGAGCACAGCCGCGTGTTCAGCTTCGACAACGGCGGCGAGCCGGTGACCTGGATCGGCTCGGCCGACCTGATGCACCGCAACCTGGACCGCCGCGTCGAGGTGCTGGTGCGGCTGCCCGCCGCCAGCAGCGCCGAGGTGCGCGCGATGCTCGACCTGGCGTTCTCCCCCGACACCGAGGCGTGGGAGCTCTCCGCGGACGGCACGTGGACGCGCAAGCCCGGCCGCCGCCACCTCCAGGAGACGCTGATCCAGCGTCAGCGGCACCGCCGCTGAGCCGTCGTACGACGTCCCAGGCCAGGGGCGTGTGGTGGGCCACAGTGACAACGGGGGCGGTGGTTTGCGTTCCGCAGAAGGTGACCCCCTAGCATGAAGTCGTTCCACTCCGCCTCTACAGGAGTTCATGTGGGTCTGCGTCTGCGTCTACGTCCGGTCGATACCTCCTTCTACGATCTGTTCACCCAAGCCGCGCAGCACCTGGTCACCGGTGCCGAGCTCTTGGCCGAGATGTTGTCGGACTCCTCCAACAAGGAGTCGGTCGCCGAGCGCATGCGTGCCGCCGAGCACGCCGCCGACGAGACGACGCACGAGCTGATCAAGAAGGTCAACAGCACCTTCGTCACCCCGTTCGACCGCGAGGACATCTACGCGCTCGGGTCCGGCCTCGACGACGTCATGGACATGATGGACGAGGCCGTCGACCTGATCCTGCTCTACGAGGTCAAGGAGCTGCCGCCGGAGCTGACCGAACAGGTCGAGGTCCTGCAGCGCTGCGCCGAGCTCACCGCCGCCGCCATGCCGCGGCTGCAGTCCATGAAGTCGCTGGACGACTACTGGATCGAGATCAACCGCCTGGAGAACACGGGCGACCGCAACCACCGCCGCACGTTGGCCAAGCTGTTCTCCGGTGAGTTCGCCACCATCGAGGTCCTCAAGCTGAAGGACATCGTCGAGTCGCTCGAGGGCGCCATCGACGCCTTCGAGAAGGTCGCGAACACCGTGGAGCAGATCGCCGTCAAGGAAGGCTGAGTCAGCCAGCTGTGGACTCCATCCTCCTGATGGTCATCGCGGTCGTGGTGATCGCGCTGGTCTTCGACTACACCAACGGCTTCCACGACGCGGCGAACGCGATCGCGACCTCGGTGTCCACCCGGGCACTGACCCCGCGGATCGCACTGGCCATGGCCGCGGTGCTGAACTTCGTAGGCGCACTCCTCGGAGTCGGCGTCGCCCAGACGATCCAAGGGATCATCAAGATCGGTGAGGTGACCACCTCAGGCGACGAGCACGATCGCATCCATGCGCTCACGATCGTGGTGGCCGCCCTGGTCGGCGCGATCGTGTGGAACCTGATCACCTGGTACTTCGGGATCCCCAGCTCCTCCTCGCACGCCCTGATCGGCGGCATCGTCGGCGCCGGTATCGCCAGCGCGACCACGGTCGAGTGGACCACCCTGGTCGACAAGGTCGCGATCCCGATGGTCATCTCGCCGCTCATCGGCTTCCTCGGTGCGTTCCTGTTCATGACCGCGATCATGTGGGTGTTCCGCAAGGCCAACCAGCACAAGGTCAACCGCGGCTTCCGTCTCGCGCAGACCGTGTCGGCGGCGGGCATGTCGCTGGGCCACGGCCTGCAGGACGCGCAGAAGACGATGGGTGTCATCGTGCTCGCGCTGGTCGCCGGCGGGTACTCCGACGGTGAGGACGTCCCGCTCTGGGTGATCGTCTCCGCCGCCCTCGCGATCGCGGCCGGCACCTACTCCGGTGGCTGGCGGATCATGCGGACCCTGGGCCGCAAGATCATCGATCTCGACCCGCCGCGCGGCTTCGCCGCCGAGGGTGTGGCCGCCACGGTGCTCTATGTGATGGCGATGGGCCTGCACGCGCCGGTCTCGACCACGCACACGATCACCTCCGCGATCATGGGCTCCGGCGCGACCCGTCGGTTCAGCGCGGTGCGCTGGGGTGTGGCCCGCGGCATCGTCGTCGCCTGGATCGTCACGATCCCGGCCGCCGCGCTCGTCTCGATCCTCACCTACTTCGGTCTCGCCGCGGTCATCCCCGGCAACTGAGCCTTCTCGTCGTCAGCGCCCGAGCCGTTCGGCTCGGGCGCTGACGCATTTTTGGAGCACGGCCAGCCGGGCGTGACCCCGGGCTCCCCGCGCCGCTCGGCTCAGCCGAACCGACCGGAGATGTAGGCCTCGGTGGACGGGTCGTCGGGGTTGGCGAACATCTTCTTGGTCGGGTTGAACTCGACCAGGTGGCCCGGCTCGCCCGTGGCCTTGAGGTTGAAGAAGCCGGTGTCGTCGGAGACCCGCGCCGCCTGCTGCATGTTGTGGGTGACGATGACGATCGTGTAGTCGCTCTTCAGCTCGTGGATCAGGTCCTCGATCGCCGACGTCGAGATCGGGTCGAGCGCCGAGCACGGCTCGTCCATGAGCAGCACCTGCGGCTGCACCGCGATGGCTCGGGCGATGCACAGCCGCTGCTGCTGACCGCCCGAGAGGCCCATGCCGGGCTTGTTGAGCCGGTCCTTGACCTCGTTCCACAGGTTCGCGCCGCGCAACGAGCGCTCCACGACCTCCTCGGCCTCGGACTTCGACATCCGGCCGGCGTTGAGCTTCAGCCCGGCGAGCACGTTGTCGAAGATCGACATCGTGGGGAACGGGTTGGGCCGCTGGAAGACCATCCCGATCTGGCGTCGTACGGCGACCGGGTCGACACCGGGGTCGTACAGGTCCTGCCCGTCGACCACGATCTTGCCCTCGACGCGCGCGCCGGGGATGACCTCGTGCATCCGGTTCAGCGAGCGCAGGAAGGTCGACTTGCCGCAGCCGGAGGGACCGATGAACGCGGTCACCGCGCCGGCGCGGATGGTCATGTTGACGCCCTGCACGGCGAGGAAGTCGCCGTAGTAGATGTCGACGTCGGAGATGTCGATGCTCTTGGCCATTTGCTGTGGTTCCTTCTCGACCCGCAGGTCACTTCTTGGGGGCGAAGATCCGCCCGACGATGCGTGCCACGAGGTTGAGCACCATCACGATCAGGATGAGGACGAAGGCGGCGCCCCAGGCGTTCGCCTCGGCGGAGGCGTCGCCGCGCAGGTTCTGTCCGTAGATCAGCACCGGCAGGGTGGTCATCGCGCCGTCGAACAGGTTCATGTTGGTGCGGTCGGTGGCGCCGGCGATCAGCAGCAGCGGCGCGGTCTCGCCGATCACCCGGGAGGTGGCCAGGGTGACGCCGGTGAGGATGCCGCCCAGCGCGGTGGGCAGCACCACCTTGACGATGGTGCGCCACTTCGGCGTGCCCAGGGCGTACGCCGCCTCGCGCAGGTCGTCCGGGACGAGCATCAGCATCTCCTCGGTCGCCCGCACCACGATCGGGATCATCAGCAGCGACAGTGCCACCGAGCCGCCGAAGCCGGAGACGTAGGCGGGCCCGAAGAGCAGCGTGAACAGCGCGAACGCGAAGAGGCCGGCGACGATGGAGGGGATGCCGGTCATCACGTCGACGAGGAAGGTGATCGCCCGGGCCAGCGGGTTGCCGCGGCCGTACTCGACCAGGTAGATCGCGGCCATCACGCCGACCGGCACGGAGATCACCGCGGCGCCGAGCGTGACCAGCAGCGTGCCGATCACCGCGTGGTAGATGCCGATCGGCTGGTCGATCTGCGTCTTGAAGAACGAGTAGCTCAAGAACACGCCGTCGACGCGGCTGGCGCCCTGGGCCACCACCCGCCAGACCAGCGAGACCAGCGGGACCACCGCGACGGCGAAGGTGGTCCAGATCAGCCCGGTCATCAGCCGGTCCACGGCGGAGCGGCGGCCCTCCACGGCCAGCGACCACAGCGGCAGCGCCAGCAGGAAGCCGAGCACGCCGACGACCGCGGCGCCGACCGCCGGGGTGCCGAGCACCGCGAGCAGGCCGGCGAACGCGGCGACGACCACGGCGACGACGTACGGCGCCTGCCAGGGCAGGCGGGGGCTGGTCAGCGACAGGTGCTGCACCCGGCTCGGGCGCGCCTGGTCGAGCACGGTCATCGCGCCATCCGCCTCTCGCTGCGGCCCACGATCCAGCGGGCGGCGAAGTTCACCAGGAAGGTCATCAAGAACAGCACCAGGCCGGTGGCGACCAGCACGTTGAGCAGGTCGGGGCTGCGCTCCTTGTACTTGAGCGCGATGTTGGCGGCGATCGAGGTCGGGCTGGAGGTGGCGATGATGTTCCACGACAGGTCGAAGCCGACGGAGAGCACCATCGTGACCGCCATCGTCTCGCCCAGCGCGCGGCCCAGGCCGAGCATCACCGCGGAGACCATGCCGGAGCGGGCATAGGGGAAGACCGTCATCCGGATCATCTCCCAGCGGGTGGCGCCCAGCGCGAGGGCGGCCTCCTCGTGGAGCCGCGGGGTGCGGGAGAAGACCTCACGCGAGATCGCGGTGATGATCGGCAGGATCATGATCGCCAGCACGATGCCCGCGGTGAGCACGGAGCGCCCGGCCGGGTTGGGTTCGCCGAACAATGCGCCGACGACCGGGATCGGGCCGAGGTTCTCGTGCAGCCAGCGGTGCAGCGGCACGAGCTTCTGGGCGAGGAAGAACGCGCCCCACAGGCCGTAGACCACCGAGGGCACCGCGGCGAGCAGGTCGATGACGAAGGCGATCGGGGTGGCGACCCAGCGCGGTGCGTAGTGGCTGATCACCAGCGCGATCCCGAACGCCAACGGCACCGCGATGACAAGCGCGATGATCGAGGCGGTGAACGTGCCGACGAGCAGCGGGCCGACGTATCCGGCGAAGCTCGCCGCGTGCGGTCCGTAGACCTCGGCGGGCTTGGTGAACCCGCTGGCGCCCTTGATCGCCAGGAACACGAAGACCCCTGCCAGCGCGGCGACGATCGTCAGCCCGGCCAGGAGGGCGATCGTCTTGAAGACGCGGTCGCCGAGGCCGCCGCGGACGGTCGTCCACGGCGACGGGGCCTCGGCGAGTCCCGCGGGGGTCTGCGTGGGTGGGGCTGTCACTTCGTCACCTCGAGCTCATGGGGTGGTGCGGCGGCGCGTCCGCCGGCGTACGGCGCCGGCGCGGCGGACGGGGCCGGGCGGGCGTGCCGCCCGACCCCGTCGTCGAGGTCACCGGGTGGTGATGCCGGCGACGATCTTCTGGGCCCGCTCGGCGGTCTCGGGCGCGAGCTTGGCGGAGCCGGCGAAGTCGGCCGCGTCGGCCTGCCCCTCGTCGGAGACGATGTACTCGAGGTAGCCCTTGACGTTGGCCGCCTCGGTCTCGTCCTCGTAGGTCTCGCACGCGATGAGGTAGGACAGCAGGATGACCGGGTAGGCACCGGCCTCGGTGGTGGCCCGGTCCACGTCGACGGCGATGTCGGTCTCGTCGCGGCCCTCCACCACCGGGGAGACGGCGACGGTCTTGGCCGCGCCCTCCGGCGACGGCGGGACGAAGGTGTCACCGACGGCCACGGAGACCGTCGAGAGGTCGCCGGTCTGGCTGGCGTCGGCGTAGCCGATCGCGCCGGCGGTGTCGCCGATCTGCTTGACCACCCCGGAGGTGCCCTCGGCGGAGAGACCGCCGGAGACCGGGAAGGCGTCGGCCGCCTCGTAGCCCCAGGCCTCGGGGGCGGTCTTGGCCAGGTAGTCGGTGAAGTTCTTGGTGGTGCCGGAGTCGTCGGCGCGGTGCACCGGGGAGATCGCGAGGTCGGGCAGCGCGACGCCGTCGTTGGTGGCGGCGATCTCCTTGTCGTCCCACTTCTTGATCTTGCCGTCGAAGATCTTCGCGATGGTCGAGGGCGTGAGCCTCAGCTCGGTGACGCCGGGGACGTTGAAGGCGATCCCGATGGAGGAGATGTAGGCGGGGATCTCCACGACGTTGCCGTCGCAGCGCTCCTTGGCCTTGGCCAGGTCCTCGTCGGCGATGTAGGAGTCGGAGCCGGCGAAGGACAGCGCGCCGGAGACGAACTGGCTGCGGCCGTCGGTGGAGCCGAGCAGCGCGTAGTCGACGGCCAGGCCGCTGTTCTTGCCCTGTATCGCGGTCCGCCAGGCCTCCTGTGCCTTCTCCTGCGAGGTGGCGCCGCCACCCTTCAGGTTGCCGGACAGGCCGTCCGCGGCCGGGTCGGCGCCGGACTCGTTGGCCGCGCCGCAGGCGCTCATCAGCAGGGCGAGGGCGGCGATACCGGGCACAGTGCCGCGGCGGATGGTGGTGGTGTTCAAGGGACGTGCCTCTCCACAGGTGAGGGGCAGCTCGCACCATGGCCCCTCGCTCGTACTGGACACCACGGACGTTAGGCAGCGGGGGTAACGCGACTCCCCGACGAACCTGAACGGAGGGTGAACAGTGGCGGTCGCCTCGCCTCAGGCACGACCGCTCAGGTACGACGCCCCGGCGCGTGCCGCTCGACGGCGACCACGTCCCCGCGGTGCAGGTGCAGCACCAGCATCTCGGCGGGCGCCAGGCCCGGCGCCTCGGGCGCGAGCTCGATCCCGAAGGCGTCGTACACCCACCCCAGGACGGGGCGGTGGCTGCACAGCACGGACGCCCGCCCCTCGACGACCTCGCCGACGACCTTCGCGACCCCCCGCGCGTTGGCGTGCTCCTCGCTGAGCTCACGGCGCAGGTCGAGGTCGCGGCCGGCGGCGTGGGCGTAGGGCTGCACGGTCTGCACGCAGCGGCGGCTGGGCGAGGAGACGAGGTGGCGCACGCCGTACGCCTCGAGCAGGCCGGCGAGGTCCGCGGCCTCCTGCTCCCCGGCCGCGGTCAGCGGCCGCTCGGGGTCCGGGCCGCGCCACTTCGCGCGGTCGAGCGCGTGGCCGTGCCGGAGCACGACGTGGGCGCGGGTGCGGCGCCGCACACCGAGCGCCTCGGTGAGGGTGGACCGGTCCCGGTCGTAGCTGAGCAGGCTCGCCGCGGCGTCGGTCGGCACCCAGCGGACCTCGTCGATCTCGTCGCCGGCGCGGTAGCCGGCCACGTCGTCGTCGCCGCGGACCCGGCCGGTCCAGTACCGCACCTGCTTGGTGCGCCCGTCGGCGAGCGGGTAGCGCTGGGTGGTCAGCGGCACACCGAGCCGCACCCGCAGCCCGGTCTCCTCCCGCGTCTCGCGCACGGCGGCGACGACGGGGTGCTCGCCGGGGTCGAGCTTGCCCTTGGGGAAGGACCAGTCGTCGTACTTCGGGCGGTGCACGAGCAGCACCTCGCGCCCGCGGCGGGTCGCGACCACGCCGGCAGCGAGGATCTCGGGCACGTGGCCTAGTCTCGCAGGCGACCGTTCGACGTCCAGGAGGTTCGCCGGTGCTCCGCCGTCTGGGTGCCCTCATGCGCCGGCCCCGCCGGCGTGTCGTGCTGCTGGTCCTCGTGCTCGTGGCCGTCGTCGCCGGCGGCGGGCTGCTCGCCTGGCGGCTGACCCGCGAGGAGCCGACCCGGTTGGCCGCCGCGGTGGCGCTGGCGCCGGCCTCCACGCAGCGGTTCGGCTGGACCGACTGGTCGGCGGTGCGCGCCGAGCTGGGCTCGGAGGTCTCCGCGTCGTCGTCGACCGAGGAGCTGGACGCCCTCCTCGCCGCGGCCTTCGACCGTGACCTGGCCTCGGTGAGCGCGCTGGTGGAGTCGGCGCCCACCCTGCACACCGAGTTCGGCTTCTCGCCGGCCTCGCTGGACTGGGAGCTGTTCGCCCAGGGCGCGGACGGTGCGGTGGTGTTCCTCGGCGTCGGTGAGGACTTCGACTTCGCGGCGCTGCGCGAGCGGCTTCGGGCGATGGGTTTCGAGGAGCCGGAGTCCGCCGACGGCGTGTGGCACGGCGGGGTGGACCTGCTCGAAGGGCTGGACGGTCCCGTCACCCCGCAGCTGGCAGCGTTGCGGCTCGACGAGGACGCGGACCTGCTGGTCAGCGGTGACGACGCGGTGTTCCTCGGCCAGGTCGACGAGGACGCACGCGGCGACGACGACGGTGTGGCCGCCGCAGCCGCAGCCGTCGGGGACGCGGTGTCCGCCTCGGTCTACACCGGCGACTACACGTGCGCGGAGCTGTCGATGAGCGCGGCCGACCCCGTCGACCGCACCCGCGCCGCGGAGCTGATCGAGGCCGCCGGGGACATCAACCCGGTGACCGGGTTCGCCATCGCCGCGCAGCCCGGCGGCGCGGTCCGGGTGGCGATGGGTTTCGAGTCCGCGGAGCAGGCCCGCAAGAACGCCGACAGCCGTTCGGTGCTCGCCGCCGGCCCGGCGCCCGGTCAGGGCGGCAGCTTCGGCGACCGGTTCGACCTGGGCCGGGTGGCCGCCCGGGACGCCGTGGTCACCATGGACCTGACGCCCATCGCCGGCGCCTGGGTGCTCTCGGACCTCAACCAGGGCCCGGTGCTGTTCGCCACCTGCTGAGTCAGCAGGAGGGCCCAATGAGAGGGCTCAGCGGAAGGAGCGCAGCCGCAGGCTGTTGCTCACCACGAACACGCTGGAGAGCGCCATCGCGGCGCCGGCCAGCATCGGGCTGAGCAGGGCGGCGGCGGCCAGCGGCAACGCTGCGACGTTGTAGGCGAACGCCCAGAACAGGTTGCCCCGGATCGTGCGCAACGTACGACGTGCCAGCCGGATCCCGTCCGCGGCCACGCGCACGTCGCCGCTGACGATCGTCAGGTCGCTGGCCTCCCGGGCCACGTCGGTGCCGGTGCCCATCGCGATCCCGAGGTCGGCCTGGGCGAGCGCGGCCGCGTCGTTGACGCCGTCGCCGACCATGGCCACCGCGTGCCCGGCCTGCTGCTTGGCGGCGACGAGGTCGCGCTTGTCGGCCGGCAGCACGCCGGCGACGACCTCCTCGATCCCGACGGCCGCGGCGACCGCGTGCGCGGCGCGCTCGTTGTCACCGGTCAGCAGCACCGGGTGCAGCCCCAGGTCCCGCAGCCGGGCCACGGCCTCCGCGGCCCCCTCCTTGACGGTGTCGGCGACGGCGAGCACGCCGCGGGCCCGGCCGGCCCAGCCGACCACGACCGCGCTCGCGCCCTCGTCCTCGGCCTGCGCGACCAGCGCGGCGACCTCGTCCGACATCTCGAGGCCGTGCTCGACCAGGAACGCGGGCCGGCCCACCGCCGCGGCGCAGCCGTCCACGGTGCCGGTGACCCCGAGCCCGGAGTGGCTGGCGAAGTCGCCCAGCGTGCCGCGCTGCTCGGCGGGCACCAGGGCGGCGACGGCGCGGGCGATCGGGTGCTCCGAGCCCGCCTCGAGCGTGGCCGCGATCCGTCGTACGTCGTCGGCGGACTCGCCGGGGGCGGGGTGCACGTCGGTGACGCGCATGGCGCCCGTGGTCAGGGTGCCGGTCTTGTCGAGGACCACGGTGTCGACGGCCCTGGCCGACTCCAGCGCCTCCGGTCCGCGGACCAGGATGCCGAGCTGGGCGCCGCGGCCGGTGCCGACCATCAGTGCCGTCGGTGTGGCCAGGCCCAGCGCGCACGGGCAGGCGATGATCAGCACGGCCACGGCCGCGGTGAACGCCACCGGCGCGCCGGCGCCCGCGCCGAGCCAGAAGCCGAGGGTGGCCACGGCGAGGGTGATCACGACCGGCACGAAGACGCCGGAGATCCGGTCGGCGAGCCGCTGGACGGCCGCCTTGCCGGCCTGGGCGTCCTCGACCAGCCGCGCCATCTGCGCGATCTGGGTGTCGGCGCCGACCCGGCCGGCGCGCACGACGAGCCGGCCGCTGGTGTTGAGGGTGGCGCCCACGACGGCATCCCCCGGCGCCACCTCCACGGGCACGGACTCGCCGGTGACCAGGGAGACGTCGACCGCGGAGCGGCCGTCGACGACGATGCCGTCGGTGGCGATCTTCTCGCCGGGGCGGACCAGGAAGAGGTCGCCGACCGCCAGCTCGGCCGGCGGGACCGTCGTCTCGGGGCCGTCCACGCCGTGGCGCAGCACCGCGACCTCCCGCAGGCCGGTATCGGCAAGCGCCCGCAGCGCGGCGCCGGCGCGGCGCTTGGACCGCTTCTCGAAGTAGCGGCCGGCCAGCAGGAACACGGTGACGCCCGCGGCGGTTTCCAGGTAGATGTCGCCCAGCCCGCTGGTCGGCGCGTCGCCCCACCCGGGCAGCAGCCGGAACGGGTGACGCATGCCGTCGGCGCCGGCGTCGCCGAGGAACAGCGCGACCAGCGACCAGCCGAACGCGGCCAGCACCCCGAGCGAGACCAGGGTGTCCATCGTGGCCGCGCCGTGGCGCAGGTTGATCGCGGCGGCGCGGTGGAAGGGCCACGCGCCCCACGTGGCCACGGGCGCGGCGAGCGTCAGGGAGAGCCACTGCCAATGGTCGAACTGCAGCGGCGGCACCATCGCCAGCACGATCACGGGGACCGCGAGCACCGCGGAGACGACCAGCCGGGTGCGCAGGGCGTGCAGCTCGGGGTCGGCGGTCGCCTCGTCGACGGTCTCGCCCGTGCTGCCCGGGTCGCCGATGGTGCCGCCGTTGCTCGCCGGGGGGTGCGTGCCGCGGTGCACCCGGGCGCCGTACCCGGCGGCCTCGACGGTCTCGATCAGGGTGAGCACGTCGACGTCGGCGGAGTGCTGGACCCGGGCGCGCTCGGTGGCGTAGTTGACCGAGGCCGAGACCCCGTCGATCTTGTTCAGCTTGCGCTCGATGCGGTTCGCGCACGAGGCACAGGTCATCCCGGTGAGGTCGAGGTCGACCTCAGTGCTGGTGCTCATCACCAGCCCCCTCGTGGTCGGTGTCGGAGTCGCTCGTGGTGACGGCGAGCTCGGCGCGACGCACCTTCCCCTCGTGCTGGAACTCGAAGAACAGCCGGTAGCGCGCGGAGTCGGCGAGCGCGGCGTGGAAGCCCACCGATCCCCCGCTCGCGCCGTCCTCCGGGTGCACGTGCAGGTAGGAGAGGTCGTCGGCGCGAATCGCCACCAGGTGGCCGTAGGCGCCGAGGTAGGGCTCCAGGTCCGTGACGGGCTCGCCGTCGCGGGTGACGTGGAAGGTGAGCTCGGAGCCGGCGCGGGCCAGGTGCACGTCGTAGCCGTCGACGGTGTCCGTGTCGCTGTCGGCGGGCGGCTCGGTGGGCCGGAAGTCACCCGCGACCGCGACGTCGGCCTGGGTCAGCGTCGCGGAACCGCCGCTGGGCACGTAGTCGGCGTAGAGCCGCCAGCTGCCCGCATCCAGGTCGAGGCGCTGGCTCCACTCACCGGTGGCCGGGTCCAGCTCGGGGTGCACGTGCCGGTAGCCGCCGAGGTCGTGACGCACGGCGACCAGGTGGAGCAGCTTCTCGTGCTGCACGTCGTACGACGTGACGGGCTCGCCGGCCGCGTCGCGGATCACGAAGGTGAGCTCCTGGCGCCCGGCGTCGTAGGCGGTGCGGGCCAGGTCCATCACGTTCGCCGCGGCCGGGTCCGCGGCTCCACCGTGGTCGTGGTCGCCGTCGGCGGGCTTCAGGACCAGGCGGTCACCGTGGCCGTGCCGGTCGTCGTCGGCGTCGTCGGCGCCGATCGGGCCGACGGCCCCGCCGAGCGCGAAGGCGGCGCCGAAGCCGAGGCCCAGCACGACGAGGAGGGCCACGACGCGCTGCCAGGCGTTCACGACGGGTCGGTCTGCTCGGCAGCGGGTCCGTCGGCGAGGGTGTAGCCGGCCTCGGCGACCGCCGCTGCGACGGCGGAGCGCTCCAGCGGGGCGGCGCTGGTGATCACGACGGCGCCGGTCTCGAAGCTGGCCTGGACGTCCTCGACGCCGGGGATCTCGCTGATCTCCTCGGTGACCGAGGCGGCGCAGTGCCCGCAGGTCATCCCGGTGACGGTCCAGGAGGTGGTGGTGCTCATCGGTCGTCTCCTTCGACGCTCTCGAACAGGGCTGGTGGTGGCGGGTGGCTGGTGGTTGGGGGCGGCTCAGGAGCGGACGAGCCGGGCGATGGCGGCCATCGCCTCGTCGACCTTCTCCCTGGCCTCGGCGTCGCCGGCACGGGCGGCACCGACCACGCAGTGGCTGAGGTGCTCCTCGAGCAGGCCGAGGGAGAACGACTCCAGCGCCCTGGTCATCGCGGCGACCTGGGTGAGGATGTCGATGCAGTACTTCTCCTCCTCGACCATCCGCTGCAGCCCGCGGGCCTGCCCCTCGATCCGGCGCAACCGCTTGAGGTAGTCGTCCTTGCGGTTGATGTAGCCGTGGTGGTGCTGCGTCTGGTCGACCTCGGTCATGCCGGTAACCATACCCCCCTAGGGTAAGTACCTCAAGGGACGGCGCGAAGCGGTCGGCCGAGGCACCGACGCGAGACGGGTCGAACCAGGCCGAGCCGGGTTGGGCTTCAGGCGAAGTGCGCGACGCCGAGGATGCGGTCGATCTCGTACTGCGGCAACCGGTCGTCGGAGGCGGTCGCGGCGATGATCAGGTTCGTGGTGAGCTCGACCTCCACGAGGAGGTCGTCGTCGTCGAGGGAGATGTCGAACTGGTCGCCCATCTTTCCCTCCCCGGCATTGCTGAGCGCGTGCCCCCGGCCCCATCGTCTCCCGGATCGTAGGCAGAAACCTGAGACTTCAGGAAAATTGCATGTGGCCCCACCGGGGTGGGGCCACATGGGTCGGGGTCAGCGGGCCTCGCGGTCCGCCGCCCCTCTCAGCTCGGTCTCACTCAGAGAGGACGGACGTTCTCCGCCTGCGGGCCCTTGGGACCCTGGGTGACGTCGAACTCGACCTTCTGGTTGTCCTCGAGGGACTTGTAGCCGTTGCTCTGGATCGCAGAGAAGTGGACGAAGACGTCGTCGCCTCCACCCTCCTGCTCGATGAAGCCGAAGCCCTTCTCGGCGCTGAACCACTTGACGGTGCCCTGAGCCATGTTGCTCGTCACTCCTCGTGTCGGGGCGAGAGCCGCCACCTCGACGGCCCGCAGCGAATGCGATGACACGTCGCTCCGACCCGTGATGGGACACCACAAACCAGATACGCCGTCGGCCACATGCTCCGCAGGCGTTCACCTTCGAACTGCATCCTCTGCGTGATCGACCCTACCAATCTGGTGCAGATTCGTAACCCGTCCTGCAACAAGTTCTTGTTCGGCTTCAATGAAGGTTCTGCTACGCACCCGTGTCGGTCGCGGAAACGCGGGTGCGCCCGCAGGCGCATCGCCTGGGCCGTATGGCGGCGCCTCGGCTCGGGTAGCACTGCGCCATGGCCTCGGACACGCTGCTCGGCACCCGCGTACGACGTGCCGACCTCGTCGCGCTGGCGGTCGTGGTGCTCCTGGTGGTGGCCGCGGCCGGGTTCGGCTCGCTGGCCGCGCAGGACTCGCGCAGCACCTACGACAACCTCGACACGCCCCCGTTCGCTCCCCCGGGCTGGCTGTTCGGGCCGATGTGGAGCCTGCTCTACCTGTTGATCGCCCTCTCCGCGTGGCTGACCTGGCTCGCGGTGCGCCGGGTCGACGTGGCGCTGGGGACGTGGCTGGTGCAGCTGGTGCTGAACGCCGCGTGGACGCCGCTGTTCTTCGGCGGCGACAAGTACTGGATCGCGTTCGTCGAGCTGTGCGCGCTGGTGGTGGCGATCGTGGCGACGATCGTGCTCTTCGTCAGGCGCCGCCGCCTGGCCGGCGTGCTGTTGCTGCCCTACCTGGGGTGGGTGGGCTACGCCGGCGCCCTGAACCTGGCGATCGCTCTCGCGAACTGACCTCGGTCAGGGGCGGCGGCAGCTCACCCGCCTTTCGTGCTCCTCGCGGAGCACCGGCGCTCTTCAGAGCTCGCCGTTACGGGGGATCACCCGCCACAGGGCGGACCCGGCTGCGATCAGCGCGAACACCGCGAGCAGGATCCACACGAGGTCCGCTCCCGTCAGCGCGAGCGCGCCCCCGGCGAGCCCGGCCGGTACCGTCGCCGGCAGCAGGCTGGTCGGTGCGTCATACATGGTCACCACCTCCTCTCACGGCGCAGGACGACGTCGGTGTACGCCTTGGCGTGCACCACTTGCAGGAAGATGTCGTAGAAGATCTCGTACATCGAGGCGGCCAGGAGCATCCGCCAGGGACCGCGGTCCTTGACCGTGACGATCCGCTCGACGACGAACACCGCAGTGATCGCCAGCCAGAACGGCCGGATGTACAGGCCGCCGTAGGCGTAGAGCGACCACGCGATGCTGCCGAGGAAGATCGCCGTGACGATGATGCCGAGGGCGGTGAACATCTGCCGCCCCCAGTAGCGCCAGGTCACCCGGGTCACGCCGTACTGCACGCAGTTCTCGAGGGCTCCCCTCTTCCAGCGCAGGCGCTGGTTCCACAGTGCACGCCAGGTCGGCATGACCTCGGTGGTCAACGTGCACTCCTTGGGGGAGAGCACGCTGTAGCCCAGGTGCTTGAGCGCGAAGGTCAGCTCGTTGTCCTCGGTCAGCACGGTCGTGTCGTAGATCCCGCCGCGGCCGTCGCCGCGGGGGATGCGTCCGTCGAGGCGTGCCCGGGAGACCTCGCGCAGCGTGGGGACCCGGAGGACGGCTGCGGTGCCGGTGACGACCAGGCACTTGCCCTTGAGCCGGCGCACGTCGCGGGCGTAGCGCGCGTACTCGTTGCGCTGCAGGTGACCGACGAAGGTGTGGTCGTCGCGGCCGCGGAACGTGCCGCCCACGGCGCCCAGCTTCGGGTCGCTGTTGAGGTAGCGGACCGCTGCGAGCACGAAGCCCTGGTCGAGCGCGCTGTCGGCGTCCTGGATCAGGACCGCGGCGTCGTCGCCCAGCTGTGGGAGCAGGACCGCGAGCGCCTGGTTGAGCGCCCCGGCCTTCTTGTCGGTGTTCCCGACGGTCTCGAAGACCTCGGCCCCCGCCTCGCGGGATATGCGGACGGTGTCGTCGGTGCAGTTGTCGGCGACGACGATGATCCGCTCGGGTGCGTGCTCCTGGACCTGCAGTCCCTGGATCGCGTCCGTGATGACCTCGGCCTCGTTGTGTGCCGGGACGAGGGCCACGACCTGGCGAACCTCTGCGACCGAGTCCGAGACCACCGTCCTCATCTCCTTCCTCGCTCCCGGCTGGGCCTTCCAGCCGCTCTGCCCGTCCTCCTCGGGCACTTCCAACATCCCGCGATCGGCGCTCGGAGCCTTCGGCCATAGGTCCACTCCCGAGGTCCGATCGGAGGTGGTCCGGATCGACTTTCGGATCGACCTTCGCCACGTGTTCCGCTACGCGCGGACGACGTCGCGCGCGCGCGTGAGGGCGATCCTGGAGACGTGAGAACCTCGGACCTCGACCGCACCGGCCGGCTCGGACGCACGGGCCGGGTGGTGCTCGCCGTCGTCCTCGTGCTCCTCGCCGTCGGCGCTCTCGCCCAGGTCCCGCTCGCGACCTACCAGGCGACGCTCGAGCAGACGGTGGCCTTCCTGCTCGGCCGGAGCACCGAGACGTACGACGAGGAGGCCGCCCGCGTCGCCGGCGACCCCGCCGCCGACACGGCGGCGGGCCAGCAGGCCGCGGAGCCGAGCCAGGAGGCGGAGGCGGAGCACGGACCCCTCTCGCTGGCCGTCTCGGCGTGGGACCGCACGTTCCGCGTCGTCGACGTGGCCCGCGGCGACCAGGGCGCGCTCGTGCCCCCGGACGACGTGAAGACCCTGGGCCGCTGGGACCAGGGCGCCTTGCCCGGGGACGGGTCCGGGACGGTCGTGCTGGTGGTGCACCGCGACAGCGCGAAGCAGGGCAGGGGGCCCTTCGCCCACCTGGAGGAGCTGCCCATGGGGTCGGAGGTGACGCTGGGCGGACAGACCTACCGGCTGGAGTCGCTGGACACCTACGCGAAGAGCGAGCTGCCGGCCCAGAAGGTGTTCGGCCAGGACGGGCCCGAGCGGCTCGTGATCGTGACCTGCGGTGGCAGCTACTCCTCCGCTCGCGGATGGGACTCCAACCTCGTGGCGACATTCGTGCCGACCCTCACCTAGGGTGACGAGGTGGCGTCAGGGTGGGCTCGGCCCCTCGCGTCGGGCTGGACGCTCGACGTGGTCGTCGTCGCGGTCACCCTGGCCATCGCCGCCTCGGAGATGGTGCAGGGCCGCCCCCACGAACCGACCCCGCTGCGTCTGGGCGTCTCGCTGCTGTGCTGCGTCGCCATCTTCTGGCGACGTCGCCAGCCCGAGCTGGTGCTGGGGATCGCCGTGCTGGGCCTGGTGCTCGCCCAGCAGCCGGGCCCGATCATCCTCGCGGTCGGGACCGTGGCGGAGGTCCACGGCGCGAGCCGGCGCACCTGGATCGTGCTCGCCCTCGTCTCGGTGCCGACCCTGGTGGAGCTCGCCACGCGCATCGGCCCGCTGGCCACCGTGCTGGCCTGGGGGGCGCTGGTGGCGTTCCCGACCGCCGTGGGCATCACCGTCGCGGGGAACAGGGCGACCGCGGCCTCACTGGCCGAGGAGCGTGCGCGCCGCGCCGCCGACGTCGCGCGCCGCGACGAACGCACGCGCATCGCCCGCGAGATGCACGACGTGGTGGCCCACCAGGTCAGCCTGATCGCGCTGCAGGCCGGCGCCCTGGAGGTGTCGGCGGACAATCCGCAGACGGTGGAGTCCGCGCAGATGATCCGGCGCACCGCTCGTCAGGCGCTCGAGGAGCTGCGCACCGTCGTCGGCCTGCTGCGCACCACCGAGTCCGCGCACGAGGAGCGGGCCCCGCGGACCACCCTGGCCGAGGTCCGCGCACTCGTGGACGAGTGGCGCGAGGCCGGCATGGACGTGACGCTGCAGGACCGCACGCCGCCGGGCTTCCTCGACGCCTGTCCCCCGCGGGTGGCCCGGACGTCGTACCGGGTCGTGCGCGAAGCGCTGACCAACGTCAGCAAGCACGCCGCGGGCGCCACGGCCACGGTCGAGCTGAGTGAGGACGAGGGACGGCTGTGCCTGGTGGTGCGCAACGGCGTCGGCACCCGTACGTCCTCCCGTGCGGCCACCGGCGCCGGCGTCGGGCTCTACGGGATGCGGGAACGCGTGGCCCTGCTCGGCGGCACCTTCCACGCGGGTTCGGAGCCCGATGGCGGGTACTGCGTCCGCGCACTGCTGCCCATGATCGGAGACCTCATATGAGCACCGCCGGGGACGAGCAGGAGCAGGGGCAGGAGCAGGGACAGGAGCAGCGACGGATCCGGATCCTGCTCGTCGACGACGAGGCACTCGTCCGAGCCGGGCTACGGATGCTGCTGTCCAGCGCCCCGGACGTGGAGGTCGTCGGCGAGGCCTCCGACGGCGTCGAGGTGGTCGACCAGGTCCGGTCGCTGTCGCCCGACATCGTGCTGATGGACATCCGGATGCCGAAGGTCGACGGCCTGCGCGCCCTGGCCCTGGTCCGCGCGCTGCCCGAACCACCGAGCGTCGTCATCCTGACCACGTTCGACCTCGACGAGCACCTTGCGGAGGCGCTCGAGAAGGGCGCCGCGGGCTTCCTGCTCAAGGACACGCCGCCGGCGGCGCTGATCCAGGCGATCCGGACCGTGGCCTCGGGCAACGCGATCCTCTCCCCCACACTGACCGGCCGGCTGTCCCGCTCCTTCGGGCACGAGGCGCCCCCGGAGCTGCAGACGCGGATCTCGACGCTGTCGGACCGGGAGCTACGGGTGCTGACGCTGATCGCCCAGGGGTCGTCCAACGCCGAGATCGCCCACGAGCTCTACCTGAGCGAGGCCACGGTGAAGGCCCACGTCACGCACATCCTGGGCAAGCTCGACGCGTCCAACAGGGTGCAGGCCGCGATCATGGCCTACCGGGCGGGCCTGCTGCCGGACGACTGGTCGTGAGCGCCGGGCGCGGCGTCGGGCTCGGTGTCGGCGCGGCGATCCCTTGGGTGTCGATCCGGACGGCGGTGCGGGTCGGCCGGGTCGCGTCGGCGGCGGTGGGAGCCGGCTGGGTCGGGCAGCCGGACAGGACCCGCGCCATGGCGTCCTTCTCGGCCGGCTTGACCCACAACCCGTAGCGGGCCTTCACCGCGACCTGGCGCGCGACGTACTCGCACCGGAAGGCCTTGTACGGCGGGAGCCAGGTGGCGGTGTCGGAGTCGGACTTGGCGGCGTTGGACCGACCGTCGGCGGCGAGCAGGTTCAGCGGATCGCCGGCGAACGCCGTACGGGTGGCGGCGCCCCAGCGCTGCGCGCCGGTCTGCCAGGCGTCCGAGAGGCTCACCACGTGGTCGATCTGGACGGCCGCCGACGTGCGCTGGCCGCGGAGGAACCGGATCGCCCGGCCGGTGTAGGGGTCGGGGAGGACACCCGCGGCGACCACGCAGTCGCGGGTGCCGGGCTTGAGGACGATGCCGACCAGGTCTCGGCGGAGGATGTCGTTGCGGGTGTCGCAGCCGTTGTGCCCGTAGGTCACGTCGACGTCGTCGGTCCAGGACGGGCCGAAGTGGTCCCGGTCGTATCCGGTCTTCGGCGCCCGTCCCTTGACCGTCAGCGTCTCCAGCTGCGCCAGCGCCGTCCCGGAAGCGACCGCGCCCGGCTCCTGCCCCGCGCCCGGTGAGCCCGGTGAGCCCGCCCCCTCGGCCACCCGCTCGGGTGTGGGCGCCTCCGTGACGAACGGGGCGCAGGCGCCTGCGAGGAGGACCGCGCCGGTGGCCAGGGCGGCCAGCGCGGCCTTCAGGCTGCGCGCGTGGGGGCGGCCGGGGTGGAGCGGATCAGGCACGACTGAACCGTAGGGCCCTCACCCCGCGCGCTCCGATTCGGGCGCGGACCTGGAGGTCTCGGATTGGGTATCCTGCGCCGGCGCCCGGGTGCGGCCTGAACGCCTCGGGTACCGAGCAGCGTGATGGACGAGCCGCAGGCCCCTCGTCGTTCGGTGGGCACGATCGGGTTGACCTTCGTCGCCGTCGGCGGCGTGGTCGGCTCCGGTCTGCTCTTCGCACCGCTGTTCGCGGCGCAACAGGCAGGCCCGGCCGCCATCCTCGCGTGGCCGATCGCCGCCCTGATGCTGGTCACGGTCGCGCTGGTCTTCGCCGAGGTCTCCGCGATGCTGCCCGTGGTCGGCGGCCTGGGCCGGCTGCCGACCTTCAGCCACGGCCCCGGGGTGGGTGTGGCGATCGGCTGGGTGGCGTGGGTGGGCTACGTGACCGCCGCTCCGATCGAGACCCAGGCGATGCTGGAGTACGCCAGCAACGACGCCGCCTTCCGCTGGCTCTTCACCGAGGACGCCTCCGCGAACGGCTCGAGCGCGCTGAGCCTGCCAGGAGTCGGCGCCGCGGCCGTGGTGATGGTCGTCTTCACCGCGATCAACGCGTACGGCGTGGCCCTCTTCGCCCGGATCAACACGGCGCTGACCTGGGTGAAGCTCATCATCCCGGTGGTCATCACGATCGCGCTGCTGACCCACTTCTCCACCGAGCCGATCCGTGAGACGGGGTTCGCCCCCGCGGGGACCACCGGCGTCCTGAGCGCGATCACCACCGGCGGGGTGGTCTTCGCGTTCCTGGGCTTCCGCCACGCCCTGGACCTCGCCGGCGAGGCTCGACGCCCGCAGCGGACCATCCCGGTGGCGCTGGTCGGCGGGATCCTCATCTGCGCCGTGCTCTTCACGCTGCTCCAGCTCGCCTTCGTCGGCGCGGTCGACCCCTCGGAGCTCGACCTCGGCTGGGCCGAGCTGGACAAGGGAGGCGCGAACGGGCCGCTGGCCGCCATCCTCACCGGCCTGGGCATGACCGCCCTGGCCAAGCTGGTGGTGGCGGATGCCATCCTCGGGCCGTTCGGGGCGGGACTGGTCTCCACCGCCTCCACCGGCCGGCTCGCGGTCGCGGTCTCGGAGAACGGGCTCTTCCCCCGCGTGATCTCGACGTTCTCCCGGCGCGGTGTCCCGCTGCGGGCGATGGTGCTGAACTTCGTCGTCGGGATGGCACTGCTGCTGGCGTTCCGGGACGGATGGTCGGAGCTGCTCTCCTTCAACTCCGGCGCCATCGTGCTCTCGATGTGCATGGGTCCGATCACCGTCGTGGCGCTGCGCCGCCAGCTCCCCGATCGCCCCCGGCCGTTCCGGATCCCGGCTCTGGGGGTGCTCGCCCGGGTCGCGTTCGTGGTGGTGGGGCTGATCATCTACTGGACCGGCTGGGAGACGATGAGCAAGCTGACGATCCCGATCGCCGTCGGCTTCGTGGTGCTCGGCTGGCGGGTGGCCCGCGACCGCGGGCTGGTCAGGTCGCTGGCGCTGCGCTCGCTGGTCTGGCTCGGCCCGTACTACGTCGGGCTGCTGGCGCTGACGTTCGCCGGCCGCTTCGGCGGCGGCCAGGACTGGATGCCGCTGGGGATCGACATGCTCGTCGTCGCGGCGTTCTCGCTGGTGATGTTCGAGTGGGCGGTGAGCTCACGGCTGGCCGACGAGGAGGCAGCCATCGCTGCCGCCGACGTTCGGCTGGAGCGCAGCGAGGGGACCGCTCCGGAGGCCTGAGGCGGCTTCAGCGCTGCTCAGCCGACGCCGGGGGTGGCCCGGCGTACCGCCTTCTTCGACGACTTCGCGCCGGACTTCGCGGCGCCCCACAGCCCCTGGGCGAGCAGGGTCAGGCCGCCGCCCACCAACCAGGCGTCCTTCGCCAGGCCGATGCCGTCCGGGCTCGGGCGGATGCCGTCGTCCAGGGTCATCGAGGGGGTCCGCAGGTACATGCCCACCAGGCTGGCGCCGAAGCCGGTGAGCGCCGCCCCCGCGACGGTCGCGGGCACGACGGGCGCCAGGAGCGCCGCGCCGACCGCGATCTCGCTGCAGGCGAGGAGCTGGGCGAACTTCTGCGGCTGCATGTCCTTGAACACCGGGTAGGCGCCCGCCGCGGAGCCGTGGAGGTACTGGGCGGTCCCTTCGTCGGCGCCGAGCTTGCTGAGCCCGGAGTTGAGGATGTACGCGCCGGTGGCGACGCGCAGCGGGATGTGGGTGGGGTGCATGGCGTCTCCCTGGGTCGAGGTCAGGTCCTCTCTCGACACTAACCACCGGACCAGGGAGCACCAGGGCCTGCGGCGCGACCCCGGCGTCAGTGGCCTGGCGGTTCGGCTGCAGTGGCGTCGGCGGAGTCCGCATCGGGAGCGTCGCGGACATCGGAGGCGCGGTCATGCCTGCCGAAGCGAGGCATGAACAGCGCCGGGATGTAGATGAGGGCGGTGAGGCCGAGCGCGATCCAGAACGCGAAACCGAACGAGTCGGCCATCAGCGGCCCGACCACCGACCTCGCCTGTGGCGACAACGAAGCGGCCAGGGAGTCCGAGCCGCCGCCGGGGTCCTGCTGGCGCATCCCCCGGTCGGCGAGCAGGCCGGTGAGGTGCGCGGACAGCACGGTGACGAGGATGGCGGACCCCAGCGACGCACCGATCTGCTGGACGGCCGACAGCGCCGGGGTGGCACGGGTGACCTTGTCCTGGCTGAGCTTGAGGTAGGCCGAGGAGATGGTCGGCATCATCACCGCCCCCAGACCCATGCCGCGGACGAACAGCGCGACGGTGAGCAACCAGTAGGAGGTGTCGATGCCGACCTGGGTGAACGGGAACGTTCCGAGGAGGGCGAGGGTGACGCCGACGGGTACGACGTAGCCGGCACCGAAGCGGTCGGTGAGCCGGCCGGCGATGACCATGGAGGCGACGGCGCCCAGCCCCTGCGGGGCGAGGAGCAGCCCGGCGTCCAGGGCGCCTTCGCCGCGCACCGTCTGGTAGTACAACGGCAGCAGGAGCATGCCGCCGAAGAGGCCGACGGCGACCAGGAACACCGCGATGTTGGCCATCGTGAACAGCCGGTTCGTCAGCAGGCGGACGTCGAGGATGGATTCTTCGCCCTTGCGGACGCTGTGCGCGACGTACAGGGCGAGGCCGATGGCTCCGCCGATGAGCCAGCCCAGCACGCTGGAGTGGTCGAACCCGCCTTTGGAGGAGGCTTCGGAGAGGCCGTAGAGGAGGGCGGCGAGGCTGCCCGAGAGCAGGACGAGGCCGAGCCAGTCGAGCAGGTGGACGTCGGCGTCGACCTCCTCGTTCGGCAGCCTCCACACGGCGAGCGCGATGGCCAGGATGCCGATGGGGACGTTGACGAGGAAGATCCAGTGCCAGCTGGAGTACTCGACCAGCGCGCCGCCGACCACGGGCCCGAACACCGGCCCCAGCAGCATCGGGACGCCGAGGATGGCCATGGCGCGTCCCATCCGCTCCGGACCGGCCGCCCGGGCGATCATCGCCTGCCCGGCAGGCATCAGCATTCCGCCGCCGAGGCCCTGCAGGATGCGGAAGGTGATCAGCGACTCGATGTTCCAGGCTGTCGCGCAGAGTGCGGAGCCGATGATGAACAGGCTCAGCGCGGTCAGCCAGGTGGGTTTCGCGCCGAAGCGGTCCATGGCCCACCCGGTGAGCGGGATGACCATGGCGACCGCGAGGAGGTAGCCGGTCACGAGCCACTGCGTCGTGGACAGGCTCGACTTCAGGTCCTTGCTCAGGGTGTCGAGGGCGACGTTCACGATGGTGCTGTCGAGGACGACCATGACGAGGCCGGAGACGATGACCAGCCCGGTGATGATGACGCTGCGATCCAGCCTCTCGGAGGCGTTCGCGGGTGTCGCTTCGGGTGAGTTCACGGTTCACTCCGATGGATGTGAAGTCAGCTCGCCGGGGTGGTCCTGCCTGACAGGTGACCTCGACGCTGGAGACGTAGCCCGATCCCAGCGGCGGCCGTGAGCCTGCCGTGGAGGGCTGCGCGAGGAGCTCGCCGGCACGTTCCGGCTCGCCCGTGGACTACACCTGCGCGGGCAGGCCTACCGTCTATGAAGCCGTCGATGAAGCCGTCTATGAAGCTCGAGGCGGTGATCATGCGCATGAACCGCTCCTGACCTGGGCTCGACTCGCTACCCAGGCTAGTGCGGCCGGCGAACTGAGGGGTGACGTGAACATCCGGCACCCCTGCGGACGGAAGCGCGCAGGGGCACCGGACCGAGCCGGTCAGAACCAGTACGCCGACTTGCCGGTGACCTTCAGCGGGCCGCCGTACACGGTCTCCCAGTAGCCGTAGTCGTCGCAGACGTAGGTGTCATCGGACCCGTCCCAGTTGGTGTCCTCCCAGTAGCAGACGTCGTTGCGCACGTACCGCCGGTACTCGGTGGACTCGAAGGACACGTAGATCGAGGAGTACCGCCAGGACGTGCCGCACTGCCGGAAGCGCAGGGTCAGGTTGCGGTCGCCGTCGGAGTAGGTCGCGTCGGACTCGATGCGGCCGCGGTGCTTGGCGATGCGCCGGACCTTGGCGACCGACATGCCTTTCTTGATCTTGCGGAAGCGCGCCTTGTTCACGCACTTCTTCGTGCTCGGCTTCGCTACTGCCGCAGCCTCCGCTGACGCGGTGATGGCGGGAGTGGCCTGGAGGCCGAGCGAGAGCGCCCCGGCGGTGAGCAGAGTCGCGATGAGCTTCTTCATGGGAGCAGTCCTAGGTGGTCGTGGTTGCTGCGCGGGAAGTGCGCGGCCGCGGGGCTGTGGCAGAGAGGCAGATGGCCCTCGTCTCGAGCCGTTGCCCGCCGGGCTGAGACCAGCGCTCAGCATCCGCGGGGCGACCGCCATGCGGTCCGTTGCAGGCTATGTGAGCGCGAAGACCGCCGACGCGGTGTGCGCCAAGACCGCACCGAAGTGCCCCTGTATTAGGGAAGGGACGCGCCGGGCCGGGCCGCCTTGACCGGTTGCTTCGCCGGACGCGTGCTGCCAGCATCGCTCGATGATCGGCGACGTCCACAGGCGTCCCACGGGCGTGGTGCTGCTGTACTCCGGGTGGCAGGTGTGGGACGGCCAGTACCAGCCGATCCGGGTCGGGAAGGAGTTCCGGGCGCCGGTCGAGTTCACAGCACAGACTCCCCCGCAGGTGGTCGCCGCGGACGCTCCCCCGGCCTCAGGCACGTCGAGAAGAGCGTTGCGCGGGTCCTGCAGAACGCAGACGCGATCGTTCTCGACCTCGGCGCTCTCCGGGTGCTCACGTGGGCTCAGCCCGGCAGTGACGTCAGCGCCTACCGGACCGGCGCGACCCTGACGTTGCGACTGCTCCTGACCCTCAACGCTTGGGACGGCGCCCCCTGGGCGGTGACCGCGAACGAGAGGTTCCAGACCGACCACCGTTGGCCGGTGTCCCGGATCGTTCGGTTCACGGATGGTTCCGAGGGCGGCGACGACATCGAGGAAGCAGCGATGGAGCTCGTCGGCAGCGTGAATCAGTACTGCCTCCTGACCTGTTCGCTGGTCACCGACGAAGCGCCGGCGGCGTCAGGGACAGGTCTCTGAGAGCTTCACGGTGTAGAAGGTGATCTCCGTGTTTGCACTGAACTTCTCCCCGGGGGCCACGGACTGGCTGCAGACCTGCCAGTTGGAGTCGAGCACCTGGAACCGGCCTTCGCCCGTGGCGTCCTCGGACAGCGTGACGAAGAACGGGTCGTCGGTGACGCCCTGGATGTGGTCTTGGGCTGCCTGGAGGTTCTTCCCGACCTCATCCGGCATCGTCCAGGCGTCAGCGGGCTCGTCCGCGGCCTTCTCGCCTGCCTTCTTCGAAGCCTCGTTCTCCGCTTCAGCCTCCGCCGGCGCACCTGTCTCCTCGGCCGGCCCTGGGGAGGGTGTCGGCGTCGCGGTGACCGTGACCGTGGCCGTCGGGGACGGATCGGTGGTCGTCGTACTTGCGGCCGGTTCGCTGTCGTCCTCACCGAAGAGCGCCCCGATGAGCGCCAAGATGATGACGGCTCCCACGGCGAGGGAGGCGATGCCGAACCACCGCTGCATCCACCAGGGCTGCTCCGGGGGCGGTGGACCGAAGTTGAGCTGCCGGGTCGGCTCAGGGCCGGAACCCGAACCTGCATACGGATCCCAGCTCGGGTTGTTCTGCTGCTCCGGAGGCGGCGGGTAGCCATCAGGAGGGTTGGTGCTCACGGGTCTCCTCGAGCTGTAGCGGTCAGCAGTCTCAGCGTAGGTAAGCGCTTCAGGCACCGCAGACAGATGAACAAATCAACGCAGCCACCTGCTTGACCGCGACCGACCTCGCCGAGGCCCGCCACACGTCCCGCTGGCGCGCGGGTGTTCACTGGATCACACGGCTGGTGACCTCGGGAGGATCCATGTGCCGGTTGTTCGGGATGCACGCGGGGCGTACGCCGCGACGAGCGACGTTCTGGCTGCTGAGCGCACCGGACAGCCTGGCCGAGCAGAGCCATCGGATGCCCGACGGCACCGGGCTGGGGGTCTTCGCCTCCGACGGCCACCCCGTCCTGGACAAGCAGCCGCTGGCGGCGTACGAGGACCGTGCGTTCGCCACCGAGGCCAGGGACCTCGCCAGCACCACCTTCGTGGCGCACGTGCGCTACGCGACCACCGGCCCGGTCCGACCGGAGAACACCCACCCCTTCGAGCAGGACGGACGCCTGCTCGCCCACAACGGCGTGGTGGGCGACCTGGACCGGCTCGAGGAGCGCCTGCGCGACCTCGACGCGATGAGCCTGGTCCAGGGGCAGACGGACTCCGAGCGGGTGTTCGCCCTGATCAGTGCGGAGGCGCGGCGCAACGGCGGGGACGTCGGCGCCGCGATCACCGCCGCGCTGACCTGGATCGCGGAGAACCTGACGCTGTACGCGGTCAACCTCATCCTCGTCACTCCCACGGACCTGTGGGCGGTGCGCTACCCCGACACCCACGAGCTCCACGTGCTCGAGGTCCCCGGCCGCGACGGTCTCGACGCCCTCTCCCACGGCACCGACCGGATCAGCATGCGCAGTGAGGAGCTCGCCGAGCAGCGCAGCGTCGTGATCGCCAGCGAGCCGATGACCGACGACCCGGGCTGGCGGTTGCTGGACTCCGGAGAGGTGCTCCACGTCGGCCCCGACCTGGAGGTGCACAGCTCCCGCCCGCTGCCGGCGCGCCCCGCCCACCTCCAAGACATCGGCGACCTCGAGCGCGACACCGCGCTCGCCCAGCATCCCGGTGGTCACGAGGGTCTGGCCGCCCGCCACTAGGCCTCAGCCGGGGACGGATTTCCGTAACCGGCGCGTGAACGCCATGGCTCTCAGGTTGCGGCAGCGAAAACAGTCTCACTGGGCGTGACGGGAGCATTTCGACGGCCGCATGCGGGGATCCGATTTTGCTTTAGTGATCGCGCCCTCAAGGGCCGAATCACCCGAAGGAGTCCCCCACGATGCACCGCTCCCCCTCCCCCACCCGAGCTCGCCGTGCGAGCCGCGCGCTCGTCGGCGTCACCGCCGCGGTCGCACTGATCGCCGGCCTCGGCACCGGCCCGCAGGCCGCGGCCGGCGTCCGCGACGACGTGGCCGCCCTGCGCGCCGAGGCGAAGGCCCTGACCGTCAAGTCCGAGACCCAGAAGAAGGTCGCCGCCGCGTCCACCCGCACCGCCGACCGCGCCGAGGCCAAGGCCGAGGTCTTCACCGCCCAGGCCAAGAAGGCCGCGAAGTCGGCGAAGAAGACCTCCGCGGCCGTGAAGAGGGCGAAGAAGAAGGGGCTCAAGGCGAAGGTCAAGGCCCTGCGCGCCAAGGTCGCCTCACAGCGCAAGATCGCCAAGAGCCGCTCCCAGGCCGCCGCGAAGCAGCGGGCCGCCGTCCGCTCTGCGAAGGCCGCCGCCGCCCGCAGCACCGAGCGCGCCGACGCCTACGCCGCCCAGGCCCAGACCAAGGCGACCGAGGCCGACCTGCTCGCCCTGCGGGCGGACCGCGAGGAGTCCCTCGCGGAGATCCTCGAGGGCTGGAACATCCCCGGTGCGCAGATCGTCTACTCCAAGAACGGCGTGACGGACAGCTACTCCTTCGGTGTCCAGAGCACCGCGACCAACGTCCCCGTCACCAACCACTCGATCTTCCAGGGTGCGTCGCTGAGCAAGGTCGTCAGCTCCTACGTGTTCCTCAAGCGCGTCGACGAGGGCGTCATCGACCTCGACACCCCGCTGTGGGAGTACTACGAGTCGCCCCGGACCGCCCACAGCGACGACGCCAAGACGATCACGGCCCGCATGGTCCTCAACCACACCACCGGACTGCCGAACTGGGCCAACGGCGCCGGCAACGAGTCCAGCCTGCTGACCCCGGCGTTCACGCCCGGCACCGACTGGGGCTATTCCGGCGACGGCTTCTTCCTGCTGCAGCAGACCATCGAGCACCTCGACGGCCAGCTCTTCCACGAGACCCTCAAGGAGGAGGTGTTCGAGCCGTTCGGCATGAACGACTCCACCCTCGTCACGCTGGCGGAGAACGCCGACCGGACGATCGTCGGTCACGACGCGGCCGGCGTCCCGGTCGCGATGAGCAACTGGCAGCGCGGCAACTCGGCGTACACCCTGCAGACCACGGCCGAGGACTACACCCGCTTCATCCAGCACGCGCTCATCGACGGCGAGGGCCTGGAGCCCGAGACCCACACCCTGTGGACCGAGTACTCCGCCGACGCCGACCGCGACGCCGACAACCCGGCCAACCCCTTCATCAGCTGGGGCCTCGGCGTCGGGCTGCAGGAGAGCAGCAAGGGCAAGGCCCTGTGGCACTGGGGTGACAACACCACCCGCAAGGCGTTCTTCCTGGCCTTCCCAGACCGCGACGAGAGCGTCGCGATCTTCTGGAACAGCGCCAACGGCCAGGCCTCCGCGGGCCAGATCCTGTCGACCTTCCTCGGCGCGCAGCAGTTCCACGCGCTGACCTGGGTCGGCTGATCGGCTGATCTACGCCCCCAGCGCCCGGTCCCGGCTCACCGGGACCGGGCGCTGGGGCGCTGGGGCGCTGGGGCGCTGGGGCGCTGCGACAGCTCTGATCGCGGGGTCATCGCGAGGCACTCCGCGACCCGCCTGGATCGCGCCCTCCCCGCGGCCCGCGGAGCGCGTGCGCACGCGTCTGTCCGTCGGCGGGCCTGACCTTGCGAGCGGACAACGAGACTCGAACTCGCGACCTCAACCTTGGCAAGGTTGCGCTCTACCAACTGAGCTATGTCCGCACTTGCTCCGCTCGGCTTCCCATCCGGGTCCGCCTTCGGGGCTGTCAACGGCGGTCGAAAACTGACCCCTTTCCGTCGGTTGAAAACTGACCCCCTCGGTCTCTAGTTCTCTTCGTTGGTGGCCGCGGGGACACGGCCGAGTTCTCGGTTCTTCAGCCGGTAGGAGTCGCCTTTCAGGGCGATGACCTCGGCGTGGTGGACGAGCCGGTCGATCATGGCTGCGGCGACGGTGTCGTCGCCGAAGACTTCGCCCCAGCGGGCGAAGTTCTTGTTGGACGTGACGATCAGGCTGGCTCGTTCGTAGCGGGACGAGACGAGCTGGAAGAACAGGTTGGCGGCCTCGGGCTCGAACGGGATGTAGCCGACCTCGTCGATCACCAGCACCGGGTAGCGCACCAGCTTGCGCAGCTCGTCTTGCAGCCGTCCGGCGTGGTGGGCCTCAGCCAGCCGGTCGACCCACTGCGACGCCGTGGCGAACAGGACCCGGTGCCCGGCCTGGCAGGCCCGGATCGCCAACCCGGTGGCCAGGTGGGTCTTACCGGTGCCGGGCGGGCCCAGCAGGACCACGTTCTCCTTGCCGGCGACGAAGTCCAGGGTGCCCAGGTGGGCGATGGTCTCTCGCTTCAGACCGCGGGCATGGTCGTAGTCGAAGTCCTCCAGGGACTTGCGGGCGGGGAACCGGGCGGCGCGGATCCGTCCCTCGCCGCCGTGGGTCTCGCGTGCAGCGACCTCGCGTTGCAGGCATGCGGCGAGGAACTCCTCATGGGTCCAGGACTCTTCCCGGGCTCGTTCAGCGAGGCGCTCGACCGCTTCGCGCAGGGTGGGTGCCTTCAACGCCCGGGTCAGGTACTCCAGTTCGCTGGTGACGTCGCGGCCGGTCTTCGGCTTCGTGGTCGACCTAGCGGCCATCAAGACACCTCCTGCTCAGCCGGCTCGTCGACCAGGCCGAGTGCTCGGTCGTAGAAGCCGAGTGAACGGATCTCGACCTCCTCACCGGTCGCGGCGTCGGCGACCGGGCGCAGCAGATCGGCACGGCCGTGGCGCAGATGCTTGGCCGCGATGGTGTGCTCGAAGTCGGTGATCGTCTGGTGCTGAGCCCACACCCGGGTGTGGTCGGCAACGATCGCGCCTTCGCAGGTCACCCACACCCGGTCCAGGTCGGCGTGGACCTCGATCCGCCGCCCGACGACCGCGGGGTGGACGGAGTAGTCGTTAGAATCCAAGCGCACGTAGTGGTCGCGTGGAAGCCGCAGCGTCTGGCGCCAACCGACCTCGGGCACCACCGGTGGAAGGGGCAGCATCGCGGCCCGGTCCGCGGCGACCCGGTCACCGGGCGTGCAGCCGAGGACCCGCATCTTCCGGGCGTTGGCCTTCACGAAGAACCCGGCGAGCTGGGTGTTGAAGTCGGCCGGGGACTCGAAGGTGCGGCCGGGCAGGAAGGACTTCTCGAGGTAGTCGTGGATCCGCTCGAGCATGCCCTTGGCTTCGGGGTCGGCGGGCTTGCAGATCACCACCTTCGCACCCAGCACCCCGCGGAACGCCTGGCAGTCGACGGTGAGCTCAGGTTGGCGGGCACGCCACCGGCCGACCGCGGCTTCGCCGTCCCAGACCAGCGTCTTGGGCACACCGAGCAGCTGCTCGGACAGCAGCCGCCACCAGCCTGCATACAGGTCCCGCGCGTCGCGTGAGGGGATCAACAGACCACCGGACCAGCGGGAGTAGCCGGTCACCGTGGTCATCACCGGCAGCCGCCTCGCGGTCCTGGTCTGGCCGTAGCCGACCGGGATCTCGATGTCGGGGAACCAGAAGTCGAACTGCGCCAGCTCCCCAGCCTCATAGGTCGTGCGCGACGCCGGGTCCGGCGGCAGGTAGGCCGGCCGCAACTCCCGGACACGTTCCTTGAAGACCGTCATCCCGCGGTCCCAGCCGACCCGCTCGGCGATCACCGTGGCCGGCATCGTCGGGAACGCCTGCAGTTGCTCCCGGATCCGGGGCTCGAACGCATCCACCGCCGACCCCGCCGGCTTCCGCACGTACCTCGGTGGCCCCTCGGACGCCAGCGCGGCACGCACCGTGTTCCGCGAGACGCCCAACGTCCTGGCGATCATCTTTATCGGCAACCCCTCGGTCTTGTGCAGCCGACGGATCTCAGCCCAATCCTCCACTGACAACACTCCTCGTCCCCCTGCCTCACGACTGGTGAGGACAGGGTCTCGGAGGGGGTCAGTTTTCGACCGTCGATAGGGGGTCAGTTTTCAGGCGCCGCCGACAGGGGCGACCGGAACCATAGCGGACGGCGCCGGCCCGGTCGGACACCAGGTCTGCACGACAAGCGGCTCGAGGAACCACAGATCAGATGTCACCTTGCCCCTGCAGCAGTCCCAACGGGTCTGCTGCACCGATCGTGTCATCCGCCGCCGCAGCAAACCGCCCCCTGTTCGCGCAGACGTCCGTCACGAACTTCACGCGGCGGGTGGTACGGCGGCATCCCAGCCGCGTCGTGGACGTGGTCGGCTGCCGAGAACTTCTACAAGATGACGAAGGCACTGAGGAGGAGCACCTCAGCAAAATATGTGACAGACCTTCGCAGGGGGGACCTTCTGCAGTACAAGTCGAAGTCCTCAAGCACGATGACGCACAGCATGGTCGTCACCAAGAAAACTTCGAACACCACCTCGGGCGTCTACCTGAGTTACCACTCCACAAACACGCTGAACAAGCCGTTCAGCAAGATGGTCGGCCTGAACGTGACGTGGTTCGGCCACCACGTCTGAAAGGAATTCTGTGAAGCGTAGTACCTGCCTCACCCTGATTTTCGGCCCTCGCATTGTCCCTGGCCTCATGCTCCTCCGAAGAGGAAGGACCCGCCGCGGCGGCGTGCCAGAGTGGACGGGACACGGCGGTCGAAGCAGTCAACGCACTCCTGCAGGCAGCCGTGGCCAGAGACGTCGCCCTGGCTTGCGAGGTCACTGCGAAGATGTCGGACGAAGACCTGGAGTCCAACCTCGCCGAGATCGCATCCTTCGTCAAAGAAGTCGGTGGCCTCGATGTCGTTTCATCGAAGGAACTCCCCGACAAGAAAATGGGCCGCGGACACTTCGTAGAGGTCGGGGCAGCCGACTCTTTGCGCACAGTCCAGTTCATGGTCGTCGACGAAGCGGGGCGATTCCTGGTCGACGTGCCCAGCTCCGATACGTCGACTGACGAACCCACGACGGCACCTAGCCCGGATGAACCCACCTCGAGCGAGCCCGCTGGGGCCTGATGCTGTGGGCTGCATTGCCAAGCCCCCAGCGGCCAGGGGACCGACTACGGACGTTCCAGAAAGCAGCGGCGCGCCTGCTGGAAGACCCTCAGGAGTTGGCGGGCTAGGCGTGAGGCTTCAGGACTTTGACGACATCACCGCCTCACGACGTTGGGCCTGCTGCTACGGATCGGTATCAGCCCTTCGTGCAGCAGACCCTCGCCGAAGGCGATCGGCGGCATGGCCGCGTTCATGTGTCGCGCCTGCGCTCTGCAGCAGGTCGGTGACCGGGCCCTAGGTCCGGGAACCGCCCAACTGCTCGTCCTCGATGAGGACCTCCCCGACAGTCTCCGCGAGCTGTGCGAACAGACACACAACGAGACCGCCTCGGCGTAATGATCGCCGATACGCACGTGCCGCACGCCGATGGGAACACCCACGGCGTGCGGCACAGTCGTATGCCGCGCAGACCCGTCGCAGAGGCCCGCATAGGATGGCCACTCCGGGGGTCGTCGAACCACACGGGTGTTATCCCGAGGGTTCTCCCGACTAATGCCCAGATCCCCCGGGCCCCTGGGGGATCTGGACATTAGCTCTGACCTGCAGTTCCCGGCTGTCCTCAACCCCAGTGCGGGCCGGTCCGGGAATGCGAACCGTCGAGATCCGGAACGCGACGTTGCGTGCACTGGACCCGGGGGGTGGTTGCACGCCTCCTGGCTTGGCAGTTCCCTCTGTTGACTTGTATGGAGCGGCGCCCGTTGGGCTGTGGCCGTCCGCCTCCCTTCCGTGAGGCGAGCGTGCACTGTCCTGTCTGCTTAGGCGTCCGCAACCGCTGCACCGGTCCTCATCGACGGAGATCGAAGCAGCAGCGACAGCCGCTCGTGCGCGGCTGGACTTCACGGACAGGACGTCAGGGCCTGCTGCACGGATCTCTTTCGGATCGCCATGACGAGTAGCGGTGGCTCCGTCGGCGATCAGGGCGTCGAGTTGTCCTTCAGCCACTTCTTCGACCAGGCCTGCAGGCTCCGCTTCGTGACGGAACCCGCTACACGGATGGCGCCCCGGTCGTAGTGATCGACCTCCCTCACCCCGTCGAGGTCGTTCAAAGCGCGCGCGTAGCCGGCAACGAGGTCACTCCGTTCGTGGCTGACGTCCTCATCAAAGCCGATGTCCCACGTGAACCCGCCGTGCTCGACAAGAACCGGGTCCGTGATGCGTTCGATGTGCATCGTCGGCCCCGTCCGCACCTTCTCCCGCTCCTCGCGGTTGGTAGCCACCCATCGAGAGACTGCGCTGTATGCCCGGACGCCTCGCCTGTCCCGTCGCAAGTCCCCGGACGGTAGCGCGACGATCCGCATGCTGTCGTCGTTGACGAGAGCCGCCGGCCACGCAACCCCGTACTCGGGAGCATCGGTGAACCCGAGGCCGACATCATGGAACGTCGTTCCCCGTCCGAGGCGCGCGGGACGGGGCGTTACGGCGGGAACGAGCTCGGGATGACGTTGCCAGCAGACGAGCTCCAGGTAGGCGGTGAACGCCTCGATCCCGTACTGGCGGGCGTAGGCCAGGGTGTCGGTCGCCGGCGGCGCCCACCACACCGGCGGCGGGCAGGCGTCGAGGCCCGTCGGTTCGTCCGCCCACTCCAGGAACCAGCCCCACAACGCGGCAGCGCACTCCTCGGAGTCCTCCAGCTCGATACCGGACTGGGTAGAGAGCCATCGCCGGCGGGCTTCAGTGGTCTCGTCCCACCGCCGTCGCAGCTCCCACACCTGCTCCCAGCTCAGTTCCATCCACAAGATCAACTGGGGAGACGTGTCCGAGCCCAACTTCGTGTCACCTCATATCCGCTCAGTGGTCGCTCGACTTCGATGAATCACTGCGGTAGGTGGTAGACGACACTGATGTCGCAGCCCCCGGCTCGAGCTTCTGTGATCGCGTCGAGCAGCGGCCCAGAAGCGCCGTAAGTGTACCGACCGCTGTCGGTCAGGCCGGGCATGAAGTGCCACACGACCTTCTTCACGCGACCCTCGAGGAAAAGTTCACAGTCGGGTCTGCTGCACCGATCGGTGTCGCCCTGGCTGTGCAGCGGGCCACGGCGACTGCCGCGTGGATCGATGTCACAAATGCGTGCAGCGGACCCACTGCAGTCTCAGCAAGCCGAGCAGAAGCCGTCCATTCCAATGCACCGGACCTCGCAGAACGCGATCCGCTCCTGCTCGCGCCGATGGCCGATTACAGTCCCGCGGGTGGAGGAACAAGACAAGCGGTACTCGACGACCCTGCAGACCATCGGCGCAGTCTCGAAGCTACCGGTCGTACGGGTGGACCGCGAAGCATTCCTCCGCAAGCACTTCGGCAAGTCACCCCACCTCGACGTCATCCTCGAACAGGGCCCACAGGCGGTCTACACGACGGCGGCTCTTCGCAAGAAGGCCGACTCGATCATCAACAACAGCGCCGTGAAGTCGTCGGCCGCCTCATTCGCGGCCGGCCTGCCTGGCAACCCGGCCCTCATGGTCGCCGTTGGCGGAGCCGATGTCGCCCAGTACTTCGGCTTTGCCATCAACGTCGCACAGCAGATCGCCTATCTGTTCGGTGAGGACGACCTCTTCGAAGGTGGGAGCGATTTGACGGAGGCGGCCCAGGTTCGTGTGATCGCATATTTGGGCGCGATGTTCGGCGCAGCCGGTGCCTCCGGGCTGGTCCTCAGCACGTCGAAGGCAGCGGGCGCGAAGCTCGGGAAGAACGTCGCGACCCAGGCGCTGACAAAGACGGCCTGGTACCCGGTCGTGAAGAAGGTCGGCGCCCTCGTCGGTAGGCAGATCACCAAGAAGACCGTCGAGAAGACGATTACCAAGACAGTCCCGATCATCGGCGGAGCAGTGTCGGGAGGGATCACCTACGTCACCTTCCGCCCCATGTGCAGGCGTCTCGCTGACATCCTTGCTCGCAGCATCGACGGCGAGTTCGACGACGACCTATACATGGAGACGCACCCTGGCTTCGCCACTGAGAACACCGTTCCTGGTGAGGCCATCGTGGACGAATAGGGCCCGTTCCCGCCCCTGCTTCTCGACAACCGCGGGTCTGGTGCATGGATCAGTCTTCTCTGTTCGTGCAGTAGATCGCTCAGCAGCGCCACGACGCCGTGCTGCCGCATATAGCCATTCGCCAGCGCGATGGCGTCGATGCATGCACCCTGTCTGCGTGCTGTTCCTGATCGACAGCAATATCGCTATCGCGAGCGATCCCCTGCGCCCCGCCCTAGAGCCCGGCGCCGAGCCTGTCCTGCAGTTCATGCGACTCGCGGCAACACACCACCACGAACTACGGACTCACGCCGCGTCGCTGCACGACTCGCGCGGATTCCTGACGCGGCCATGCGTGATGCGCGCGTGAAGTTGTTCGAACGCTACGAACGACTGACCAACCCACCACCCATCTCTCCCTCCCAAACGGTTCTGGCTGCACCGATCGTGTCATCCGCCGCCGCAGCGAACCGCCCCCTGTTCGTGCAGACGTCCGTCACGAACTTCACGCGGCGACCGTACACGCCAGAGACGTCGTGGATCCGTTTTAGCCTTGGAATCAGACTTCAGCGGACACAACTCCCACGCAATCAGTCGAGCCAACTGGCTTTGTCGTAGTCGACGGTGAAGTCGACCGTGGTCCAGTAGTTCTTCGCTTTGGTGTCAACCAGGCCGGCGCCGCAGATCGTCAAGGTGGTCGCGTCAACGGTCCGAGTAATGTGCGGGACGTCGTCCGGGCCACAGGGACCGGGGTCGGGAACAGCGTTCTCGGGCCTCTGATAGATGCGGAACTCGTCATTGCCGCTGAGCACGTGGGAGTAGTAGTAAGAGACAGCGACGCGGCGCCCGGGCTCCTTTTTCCGCACCTCGTCGATATTGATGCTGTTGAGCTGGAATCCGGGCTCGTCCGTGTCCGCGGCCCCCGCGGGCATGGCAGTGGGGACAAACAACTTCTGGTCGGCGTTGTCCCACAAGTCTTCGATCTGGCGCGCACTGTAGGTGCTGTAGATCTGCTGCTCGCCGTCGCCGTCAACTGCTGCGGTGACAGCTGCTGTGCAAGCGACTGAAGCAGCGCCGGCGGCGGCAACGGCTAACGCAGTCCGGACGCGCTGGTTCATATTGGACGTCCCCATGTTTGCTCACCTTCGGGTATCGCGAAGTGATCTTCCAATGCACTGGCATGGCACTTGGAACTCCGTGCTCTGCGTTGGACGCATGCACTCATGGTCTGTTGAGCCTGTCTGAAACGAACCGTTGAACGGTTGCCGTCACTGCGTCATCCTCCCAGAAGTGACCCGCCCCTACCAGGGTTCGGGTAGTCCCGCCCTGCGCCTTGACTGCCTGCCCCCAACGTTCCTGCAGGGACGCTGGAACGATCGGATCTTCCGTCCCGGTCAGAATCAGAGCGTCGACCCGTTCGCCGAGTGGCTCAGAAACCTCGACGTCATCCACAGACGCGAACAGACTGCAGCCACGGAAGACCCAGGCGAAGGCAGCGAGGATGGGATCCTGCTCCTTCGCCAGCTCGTCCCACCCTCGGAGGCGCGGACACGTGTCAGCCCACAAGGCGACCATGGACGCCGAGACCTGCTTCGACGGCCGCTTCCCTTCATAGGAACGTCCCAACGCGCGCAACCGACGAGCGTGCTCCTTCGTCAACGTGGAGTCGAGGACATCCTCGCGAACCTCAGCAACAAGCTCCTCGTTCACGCCCGGGATAGTCGTGGCGGCGATAAGACCCACAGCCAACTCGCGACCGGAAACCCGCCCTGAACCGTCCTCTAGGATGTCCAGGAGGTTCCCTGACACCGTCGACGCGCACGAAGCACCCTCGCATCCGCTCACGACCCGACGAAGGATCGCCTCCCGGCGATCCCGCATCAACTCGACCGCGCTCGCCCCCGGCACAGGCGCCGGGGACTCCAGAACAACCCACCGATCCCGGAGAACACCGGCGAGGGCCGACAGCGTCCGGGTGGCGCCGAAGGACTGGAGATACGCGCCCGAGACCTGAAGTCCCGTGTCCTTCTCCACCTGCGCAGCAACCGCACGCAACGCACCGGGCCGAGTGAGGACGTCCACGTCGGCACAAGCTTGCGAAACGCCGGCGTCGAAGGAGGCCCGCAGACAAGCCGGCGTCGGCGCGACGGTTGCGAAAGGCTCCACAATCAACGTGACGTTCCGCTCCCGCAGAGAGCGAGGCACCAGATCCCTCAGCCGCACAGTGTTGTCCGGCAGGCTCGAGGCCCGGGCCACCCGGATCCCAGATAACCAAGTCCTCTGAGCGATCGGAGCCCCATATGGTCACTGCTCGCAACCTGCCCTCCAGGACCGTGCACGCGAGGTGCTCAGCACGGTTCTCGCACCAGCCGACCCCAACAGCCTCCTGCGCGGACGCAGAAGCCAGCTCAGACGTGCCCGCGGAGGAATCCTGCTGCGTGCCCTTATCGGCAGCGGAACAGCCGACCAGCACGACCGGCAGAGCCAAAGCCACAACACTCGCCCCACGCACGCGCCGGCGGCGCCCCTCCCGTCGCAGGGAAGGGCGTCGCCGGAACACGTTGGGCGCTACTGAAGCGTGCACTTGGTCAACGGCGCCGTGCCAGAGGAACCCATGCCGTCTTCAGCGCACTTGATGGAAGGGCCGTCGAGCGCAGTGCGACCCATGCGGAACGTCGCGAACTGATAGAAGGTCATGTGCGGGTACTTGGCGTTGTCCATCTGGAAGGCGCTGCGGTAGGCGATGGCCTTCGACGTGCCGCTGGCGATGGTGCCCTGGTCGTAGTCGAACCGGTAGTGCCCGACCGCGCCCGTCCACACGTCGTAGTCCGCGCAGTCCCCAAGGGGCATCGTGAACGGCCCCGCGTTGAATTCTCCGTTGCTTCGGCACTCAGAGAACCCGCCGCTCGGCTCATTCTGCGAATCCAGCCACTGCTGCGCGTTCTTCTGCGCCGCTGCGGTCAACTGGGAGGAGATCCAGAGCTTCTTGACGTACGCCTGGTGGTCGGGAGCGGCCTGAATCTCGTACTCGTCAGGAGTCGCTACCGCCTTACGGAAGACGTGCCACCGGTCCCAAGCTGCAGTGCCGTCGTTGGCGTACTGGCGACGCTGCGTCTGGAAGCGTGCCGTGCCGATCAGGTTCGCCGGCTTGTTCAGGAACTTCTTCCAGTAAACCTTGATCTCGACGACGTAGCTCGTGGTCGAGGACCACGTCGGCCACGAGCCGGCCATGCCCGGACCAGTCGTGGTGTCGCCCGAGTCAGCGTCAGAGATGGCGGCGCCGGCGGTGACCTCCTCAGCAGAAGCGTCAGCCAAAACGTCGACCTGCTCGACGTCGGCGCCGTCCTGCGGCGCTACAACCACAGCGCTGATGTCGTCCGTCGCCTCCACCGTCCCAACCAAGACGTCGTCAGGTGCCATGTAAGCCCCTGCGTCGTCAGGCAACTGCTCGAGGTACTCCTCAACCGCTCGGTCCTCAGTCGCTGTGTTGGAAGCGGCGTCGCCCTCTGTGGCGGCAGCAGCGAAGTCTTCCTGGTCGATCGTGACGACGGCGGAGTCTTCGACCAGGTCGCTGCCATCTGTCGAACTGTCAGCTTCAGCAGCACTGACCCCGAGCGCTTGGACCAGCAAGACGGCAAGCGCGGTGACAAACTTGTGACGCATTCCCATGATGGTGGGGCTGCCCCCGGTCTGGTTGACACTCGGGGTTTGCAGTGATCAGGCCGCTTCTGCGGCCGCGTAGATCATCTCAAACTCGACCGGCGTGAGCTTGCCGAGGGCGCGTTGGCGTCGGCGGCGGTTGTACTTGGTTTCGATCCAGGTGACGATCGCGAGACGGAGCTCCTCGCGGGAGTCCCAGCGCTGTGTGTCGAGCACGTTCTTCTGCAACAGGGAGAAGAAGCTCTCCATGCTGGCGTTGTCGCCGGCGCCGTAGGAGCGGCCCATCGAGCCGATCAGCCCGTTGTTCGCCAGCAGCCGCTGTGTCCGTTTGGCACGAAATTGACCGCCCCTGTCGGAATGGCAGATCGTGCCGACCGGCGAGCGCAACGCGATGGCGTTGCGCATCGCCGCCCGCGCTAGCGACGACTTCATCCGCGAATCGATGGAGTAACCGACGATCTTGTTCGACCACACGTCCTTGATCGCGCAGATGTACAGCTTCCCGGTCCGCGTGGGGTGTTCGGAGATGTCCCATAGCCAGACCTTGTTCGGGCCGTCGGCGACGAACTCGTGTCGCACCACGCCGTGCTCGTCGACGACCGCGAGGAGGTCGTCGTGCGGTGCCGGTCCGGTCGATCCTGGCTTGCTGCGCTTCTTGTGGTGGCTGGCGGTGATCCCAGCGATCCTGCACAGGCGATGGACGCGGTTCTCACCCACCTGGATGCCGTGCTCGACGTCGAGCTCGTCGGTGATGAACCTGTAGCCCAGGGTCGCGTCATCGGCATGGATCTCGTAGATGACGTTGAGGAGGTGGGCGTCGTCCCAGTCGCGCTGGCATACCGGGTCGTTGAGCCATTGGTAGTACCCCTGTCTGGACAGGCCCAGGACCCGCAACGCCACCGCGACCGGCACCCTGATCGGGGCGCCGGCCGCGGCCATCTCTCGGACGAGCGGGAAGACTATTTTCCCGGCAGGTTGGCCTGTGACAGGTAGGCAGCAGCCCGGCGGAGGACCTCGTTCTCCTGCTCCAGGAGCCGGATGCGCTTGTTCGCCTCACGCAGTTGCTTGCGCTCGTCCTCAGTCAGGCCCGGACGCTTGCCGTCCTCGATATCGGCCTGCTTCATCCAGTTCGCCAGCGAGCCTTCGGAGATGCCGAAGTCCTTCGCGATCTGCGACAGCGGAGCCTGGCCCTGGCGGGCCACGGCCACGACGTCGTCGCGGAACTCCTTGGGGTAGGGCTTTGCCACGGGGACATCCTTCCGCCTGAGGCCGAAACCTCAGAGGTCAGGTGTCAACTCAACTGGGGGCAGACCCTGATCAGTCCCAGGATCGCAGAAGCATCAAGCAGCGCACTGCCGATCTTCTCAGGCCTCGCCACGATTCGCCTCCAACCACTCGTCGACTGGCACTCCGCCGGTGTAGTTGGGGGCCGTGCCAAACATCTCTGCCCACCCGATGCGCGGCTCAGCCAACGGCTCGATGTCGTCGGCCCTGATATGAAAGATCTGGCCGTCCCCGTCCTGCCGAACCTCGCCGCGCAACTCGACAGCGCTGTAAAGGGCTTCCTTCAGCGCCTCGCGCATGCCGATGTCGAAGCCGACTCGCACGACTCGTCCGCTAGGTACCTTCAGCGACGCCCTATTGCCGCGCGACACGTTCAGCCCGACCAGAATGCCACGCACTGAACCTGGCATCTTGCGCTCGAACGGCTGCAGCGTGGCAAGACGCTCGACCAGCGCAGGCGTGAGACTGACGTCATCGCCTGCCTGGGCACCGTCGGTCAGAAGTCGCAGCCGGGGCGGAACCCAGTCGGCCTCGTTCTCGGCAGCCTGCCCGTGGTCCACGAACCGGTGCGCGACCTTGACCGCGTCAGGGGTCCAGCCGTCGGGCAGCGGGCCGCTATCGCCAACAACGCCCAGCGAACTAACCAGCAGCCGCAGAACGCCACCTGTATGTGGCTTGTCCTCTGGTGGGGCGATCGTGGCTAGAGCTGAGCCGACCCGTAGGTCCCGGACCTGCCAGGAAACAGTTACGTCGTCGGACAACTCGTCCAGGAGATCGAGCAGATCGACGCCTAGGCTGAAGAAACGTCCCGCGCTAGCGGGCCGCCCCTCGTCCACGATGAGCTCAAGCGCCTCCACCCGCCCATAATGCACGGCTAATGCACGGCTCACTCTATGCGCGACCGGAGTTTGTCGGTCCTCCGCTCCCCGGGACCACCTCTGGTGCTGGGTGTTGCGCTTTATATGGCTCTCGACGCCCAGACACACGATCTTCCGATGAGCATGCCTCCCCACTGGCATGCTGACGCCGAGCAGACGTCGTAGGAGTGGCGGGCATGGCCAGAGCAGGCGTAGGGACAGGCGGTCACCGACCTGACCCTCCCTTCGCCCCAAGGGCTTACGCCGAGGCCATGCTGAATGCTTGACGGCGCATCCGCCGCGACCGCCGCAGACTCACTCAGACCGACGCCGAGTGCATCGTGCGCGAAGAGGCGAGGGCAACAGCGGTCAAAGTGCCAGGTCACGTGGTGCGCCATACGGCACGCAACGCGCTGCGATCCTCCTGGTGGCCGATCCTGCATCCGAAGCAAGCAAGACGCGAGCCCACGGTGGAGATCGCAGCGTCCGCTGCGTGACGCGGCATCGCTGTAGCCGCGTACATGCCCGCATAGGGCTCGCCGTAGGGCAGGCCGTAGTCTGCCTCCAGACCACGCTGCGGTCACCTGAACTACAGCGATGTTCTCCTGAGGGTTCTCCCGACTAAAGTCCTGATCCCCCGGGCCCCTAGCTCAATTGGCAGAGCAGGAGACTTTTAATCTCTTGGTTGTGGGTTCGAGTCCCACGGGGCCTACCGCGCGCCGGAGCCGCTCAGCTGCGGCGGGCGCACTCCGCGCAGAGCCCGACCAGCTCGACGGTGTGGTCGACGTCGCTGAAGCCGTGCTCCTCGGCCACCGCGTTCGCCCACCGCTCCACCGCGGTGCTGGTGACCTCTACCGTGCGGCCGCAGGACCGGCAGACCAGGTGGTGGTGGTGCGAGGCACTGCACCGGCGGTACGTCGCCTCGCCGGCCGGGTTGTGCCGTACGTCGACGTCGCCGGCGTCGGCCATCGCCTGGAGCGTGCGGTAGACGGTCGCGAGACCGACCTTCTCCCCGCTCTGGCGCAGGCTGTCGTGGATCTCCTGAGCACTCTGGAAGTCGGCCGCCTCACGCAGTGCCTCGGTGATCGCGATCCGCTGGCGAGTCGGCCGCAAGGCGAGCGGACGCTCGTCGGTCTCCGCCACCGATTGACCTCCTGCACCTGCGAGACGACTGACGACGCCAATCTACCCAGCGCCGCCGCGCGCGCCTCGTACGAGGGCATCCGCCTCCGGAGGGCACCGGTACCCTCTGGCCGGGGAGAGGGAAGAGGACGGGTCATGGGGAGCGATGACGAGTTCGGACCGGACACGGAGGCCATCCGTGCCTGGCTGAACAAGCGCGCCAGCTATGCCAAGGACGCCCGGGTCATCGGTGGCGGCCACCGCTCGGCCCCGAGACCGACCTCGTCCGACCGCCCCGAGCGCAGCTCCGCGGAGACCGTCACCCCGCCGACGCTGCCCGCCGGTGCCGTCGACGGCACCGACGTCGGGCGCTCGGTCCTGGCCGCCCTCGGCCACGACGAGCAGGCCGACCCCGGCCCGGTCCAGCCCGGCCAGGTCGACAGTACGACGGCCGGCCGGTCCGTCGTCGACGCGCTGCGCGACACCTCCCCCACCCCCGACCCACCTGCCCCGGCGCCCCCGGCTCCAGCACCGGCACCGGCACCGGCACCGCGTGAGCGTGCGCGCCGGGAGCGCTCCTCACGCGCACCTCAGGCACGGACCAGCACACCGCCGCCGTCGCGATACACCGCCTCCACCGCCTCCACGTCCCCCGCCGCACCCGGTGGCCGCGGAGCGCCGCCGCAGGCACCCGTAGGCAGCGGCAGCCGATGGACCGAGCCCGACGAGCACCGCTACTCCGAGGACGCCGGCACCGACGCGGACTTCCCTGCCCGCGGCCGGGCCCGGCTGGTGCTGTCGCTGATCCTGCTGGCCGCCCTGGCGGGCACCGCCGTGGCGGGCTACGTCGCCTACCAGGACCGCACGGTCGCCGCGATCGGCCTGGCCGGCACCCTGGGGTTCCTGTCCCTGGTGGTGTGGGCGGTGCGCACCGGGTGCACGACGACCAAGCTCACGCTGCGCCGCGGCCAGCTCTCCATCGAGCGCGGCGGGCACACCGAGGTCGTGGACATCGCCAACCCGTACCACGCCGTCGCCATCGTCGGCGAGCCCGGCCACCGGCGCTGGACCGTGCTCATCGAACGGGCCGGCCAGCCGCTGATCGTGATCAGCTCCGCGATGGTCGACCCCTACTGGTTCACCGGCCTGCTCTACCGGATCCGCCCAGAGCTGCGACCGGACGCACAACCCCACCCCGCCGAGCGCGGCTGACCCCCTCGGCCGCGCGCGGGCCGGCACCCTCGTCGGGCCGCGAGCCACAGGGAGAACGTGTTCTAGTCTGGCGCCATGGCCTGGCCCTACGTCGCCGACGACACCTCCGACCCGCTGCTCGCCGCCGACGCCGAGGTCTGGCAGCCCTTCACCGACGCGGTGCGCGAGCTGGTCGACGCCTGTGTGCAGAGCGACGTCGACGCCGACGACGTCCGCGCTGCGCAGGCGGACGTCGAGGCCGCGCTCGCCCGGCTCGGCAAGGCGCGGCTGAGCACCACGCTCGGGCAGAGCGGCACCGTCGGCAGCCGACGGCGGGCGTGGGGCAACCCGGTGATCGGCGTACGCAACCCCATCGCGCCCCCGCTGCACGTCGACAGCGATCCGGCGGGGCGGGCGTGGTCGGACTTCCACCTGGGACCGGCGTACGAAGGTCCCCCGGGCCTGGTGCACGGCGGCGTCGTGTCGCTGATCATCGACCAGGTGCTCGGGCACGCCGTCGGCGCGGGCCGGCAGCCGGCGATGACCGGCACCCTCACCATTCGCTACGAGCGCGGCACCCCGCTGGGCGACCTGCGGGTCGAGGCCTGGGTCGAGCGCCGCGAGGGCGTGAAGATCCACGCCGGCGCCCACGTCCTCGGCCCCGACGGCCCCACGGCCGTCGCCGAGGCCGTGTTCATCGTGCCCCGGCGCTTCCGCGACCAGCTCTCGGACGGCATCGGCGCCGCCGACCAAGGCTCCACGCAGGGCTGAGCGCACGAGAGCCGGACGCCCCGTCGGGGCGTCCGGCTCTCGGGTGAGGCTCGTGAAGCGGGCGGGCTAGGACTCGATCTTCACGCCGCGCTTGTTCTCGTCGCTGAGCCGGGCCTCCTCGGCGGCCTGCTGCTCCAGCTCGGCGCGACGGCGTTCGGCCGCGTCGTCGTACTCGCCGGGCTCGGAGACCAGGTCCGTAGCCCCGCGACTGAGCCTGGACAGCGCCTGTCGGGCGAAGATCTGCTGCTCGGTTGAGGTGCGCTCGGAGCGCCCGCGACCGAGGAAGGAGACCGCCCACCGCAGGACGGCGGTGACCCGGTTCTTGAAGCCGGTGAGGTAGAAGAGGTGCACCACCAGCCACATCAGCCAGGCGAGGACGCCGGTGAGGCGCATCTTGCCGACCATCGCCACCGCCCGGAAGCGGCTGATGATCGCCATGGAGCCCTTGTCGAAGTACTTGAACGGGCCCTGGGACGGCTTGCCCTTGAGCCGGCCGTCGATCTCGTTGGCGGCGTACTTCGCGCCCTGGATCGCCACCTGCGCGACGCCGGGGAGGTTGTCCAGCGAGATCATGTCGCCGACCACGAACACCTCGGGATAGCCCGGCAGCGTCAGGTCGGGGTTCACCGCGATCCGTCCGGCCCGGTCCAGCGGGGCGCCGGTCTGCTCGGAGAGGATCCTGCCGAGCGGGCTGGCCTGCACACCGGCGGCCCACACCTTGGCGATGGCGTCGATGCGCTGCGAGCTGCCGTCCTTGTACTTCACCACCAGGCCGCGCTCGTCCACCTCGGAGACCAGGGCACCCAGGAGCACCTCGACGCCCAGGCCCTCCAGCTTCTCCTTGGTCCACGCACCGAGCTTGGCGCCGAAGGGGGGCAGCACCTGCGGCGCCGCGTCGACCAGGATCACCCGCGCGTGGCGGGTGCTGATCAGCCGGAAGTCGTCCTTGAGCGTGCGGTGCGCGAGCTCGGCGATCTGGCCGGCCATCTCCACGCCGGTCGGGCCGGCGCCCACCACGACGAACGTGAGCAGGTGGTCGGTCGGCTCACCGCGGGCGGCGGCGAGCTCGGCGAGCTCGAACGCGCCGAAGATCCGGCCCCGCAGCTCGAGGGCGTCGTCGATGCTCTTCATGCCGGGCGCGAACTCGGCGAAGTGGTCGTTGCCGAAGTAGGACTGGCCGGCCCCGGCAGCGACGATCAGCGAGTCGTACGACGTGACGAGCTCGCGGCCGAGCACCTGGGAGGTGACCACCCGCTTGTCGAGGTCGATGCCGGTGACCTCGCCCAGCAGCACGTGCGCGTTGTCCTGTCCGGCGAGCACCTCGCGGGTCGGCGGAGCGATCTCGCCCTCGGACAGGATGCCGGTGGCCACCTGGTACAGCAGCGGCTGGAAGAGGTGGTGCGTCGTCTTCGCGATCATCGTCACGTCGACGTCGGAGCGGCGCAGCGCCTTCGTCCCGAACAGGCCGCCGAACCCGGAGCCGATCACCACGACCTGGTGTCGGTCGGACCGACGGGCCACGCTGCGCTCAGCCGTCTCGGGCGTGTTGTCGCCTGCTGCCATGGTTTCCTCCTGGGCGCTCGAGTCGCCGCTTATATCCGAACCTTGCATTGCATTGTCCCGCTCTGCCGCCGCGGTTCCCAGCCGGGTGCCCGTCGGGTGCCGCGACCGGGGCAGTCACACTTGGTCGAGCATCGTTCGCGGTCGCCCGACCTCGTTGGTTTGGCTTGGCGATACCGGGGGTATCCCACTCGGGATCAGTACCCACGGGACCGATCAGAAGACATGACTCGGGCAGTGAGCACCGCACTGGAAGGTTCACCCGTGCACCACCGGCAGACCCTGGAACTGGCCCCCGGGCCCCGCAGCGTGCACGACGCACGCCGCTGGGCGGTCCAGACCTGCCGTGACATCGGTCGCGAGGACCTCTGCGAGTGCGCCGAGCTCGCCATCTCCGAGCTGGTCACCAACGCCGTGCTGCACGGAGAGGGCCCGCTGCGCACCCAGCTGCGCGGGACCGCCGAGCACCCGCGCTTCGAGGTGCACGACTCCTCGACCATCCCCCCGCAGCCGCCGAACCGGGGCCGCGGGTTCGACCTCGACGCCTTCGACCTGGACTCCTTCGACGCGTTGGACGAGGAGCACCTCGCCGCGCTGGCCACGGTCGGCCGCGGCCTCGAGATCGTCGCCCGCGCCTCCGCGGCCTGGGGCGCGGAGATCGAGGAGGACGGCAAGGCGGTGTGGTTCGAGCCGGCCGCCGAGCTGGCCTCGGAGGGCGGGGCGCCGTACCAGCTCACCCACAGCTTCCCGCCGCTCACCGAGGACCACACCCGGGTGGGTGAGGTGGCCGTGCAGATCAACGGCGTGCCGACGCGGGAGTTCCGAGCGTTCCAGCGGCACTACCGCGACCTGCGCCGCGAGATCCGGCTGCTGGCCCTGGCCCACGAGGACGACTACCCGTTGGCCAAGGTGCTCTCGGAGCACTTCGACGCCCTCGAGCGCCCCCTGCGCGCCAACATGGGCCGCGAGCAGGTCGACGACGCAGCCGCCGCTGGTCGCTCCTCGACCAACCTGCGGCTGCGGATGACCCGCGAGGTCGCCCGACAGATCGGCGGCCTCGTCGACCTGCTCGACGCCGCCGACGACTTCAGCCGCGCCCAGCGGCTGCTCACCGCACCGCGGACCCCGGAGCAGCGCGCCTTCCAGATCTGGTTCCTCGGCGAGTTCCGCCGCCAGTCCGCCGGCGCGCCGCCGGTGGCCTGGCAGGACGGCTCGGGCAGCGGCGCGCCCTCCCGGGCGCTCTGAGGCTCCCCGCACGCCCCCGCACGCCCCCCTAGAGGCTCACGGAGGCCCCGGGAGCCGGCCCAGGCCAGCTCAGGCGTAGCCGAGGTCGTGCAGCCGCGCGTCGTCGATGCCGAAGTGGTGCGCCACCTCGTGCACCACGGTGATCCGGATCTCGGCCGTCAGGTCGTCCACGTCGTCGCACATGTCCTGCAGCGGGCCACGGAACAAGAAGATCCGGTCCGGCAGCTGCGGCAACAGGTCGCCGCCGCGCTCGGTGAGCGCGACGCCGTCGTACAGGCCGAGCAGGTCGTCCGGCTCGCCCGGCGGCGGCTCGTCCTCCACCAGCACCACCACGTTGCGCACCAGCCGAGCCAGCTCGTCGGGGATCTCGTCGAGGGCGGCGTCGACCAGGGCGTCGAACTCCTCGGGGCTCACCTCGACCGGCATGCGCCCATTGTGACGGGCGGTGCGAGGTGGACGAAAAACACCACAGGCGGCGGGATCCGGTGGATCCTGCCGCCTGACTGGCGACCCTGACGAGACTCGAACTCGCGACCTCCGCCGTGACAGGGCGGCGCGCTAACCAACTGCGCTACAGGGCCTTGCTGCTTCACTGGTGAAGCGGTGGAACTCTAACCCATGACCACCCACGATCCCCAAATCGTCGGCTTCTCGGACCGGATCCGCACCCCCAACCGGATTCGAACCGGCGTACCCGCCGTGAAAGGGCGGTGTCCTAGGCCGCTAGACGATGGGGGCCCGCCGCCACCGACCAGGTCGGAGGAGGCCGGGACAGCATAGTGCGGCGCACATCGACGGCGCCCATCGACGGCGCGCCGTGCGCCCGCGGAGCGAGATGGGGGCGCCGCTTTCGTACGACGGCACGGTCTCGGGTAAACTTCGGCACTGCTTGGGCAGGTAGCTCAGTTGGTACGAGCGATCGCCTGAAAAGTGATAGGTCGGCGGTTCGACCCCGCCCCTGCCCACCAGCACGGTGAAGCCCCCTCCGGAGACGGCGGGGGCTTCGCTGTTTCTCGGCGCTCCCCGGCATCGCCGTCTTCGCCGTCTTCGCCGGCCGGGCTTCGGCGCCCCGGCAGGATGGGGGCGTGACGAAGCACCTCGCCGATCCCGTCCCGCTCCCCCACGGCCCCGCCCTCGCGAACCGGTTCGCCCTGGCCCCGTTGACCAACACCCAGAGCAACCCCGACGGCACCCTGTCCGACGACGAGCACGACTGGCTGGTCGCCCGCGGGCGCGGCGGGTTCGGGCTGACGATGACGTGTGCGGCGTACGTCTCCCCCGGCGGCCAGGCGTGGGCCGGCCAGCTCGGCATCAGCGACGACCGTCACCTGCCCGGGCTCACCCGGCTCGCCGACAGCCTCCGCGCCACCGGCACCCGCTCCTCGGTGCAGCTGCATCACGCCGGCCGCCGCGCCGACCCGGCCGTCACCGGCCGGCCCAACGTCGCACCGTGGGCGGAGGCCGAGCGGGACACCGCCGCCCTGAGCACCGCCGAGGTCACCGGCGTGGTCGAGGACTTCGTGGCCGCCGCGGTCCGCGCCGAGCGGGCCGGGTTCGACGGCGTGGAGGTGCACGGCGCCCACGGCTACCTGCTCGGCCAGTTCCTCGACGCCCGGCACAACCACCGCGACGACGGGTACGGCGGCTCGCTCGACGGGCGCTACCGGGTCCTGGACGAGGTGCTGCGCGGCATCCGGGAGGCCACCGGCCCCAACTTCCAGCTCGGGCTGCGGCTGACCCCCGAGGGCAACGGCATCACGCTGCCCGAGGGCCGCGAGATCGCCCGCCGGGCGCTGGCCTCGGAGCTGCTGGACTACCTGGACATGTCACTGTGGGACGTCTTCATGCGCCCGCGCGGCGAGGGCCACGAGGGGCTGCTCATCGACCACTTCGTCGACCTGCCCCGGCAGGGTGCCGCCCTCGGCGTCGCCGGCTCGGTGCAGTCCGCGGCCGACGCCCGGTGGTGCCTTGAGCGCGGCGCCGACCTCGTCACGGTCGGCACCGGCGCGATCCTGCACCACGACTTCGCTGCCCGCGCGCTGGCCGACCCCGACTTCGTCGTACGGGCGCGGCCGGTGCCGCGCGACGTGCTGCGTGCCGAGTTCGTGGGCCCGGCGTTCGTGGACTACCTCGCTGCGGGCTGGGACGACCTCGTCGCCTGAGGGCGACTCGACCGACCACAACGGGTGACTCGGCGGAGCACCAAGAGGGGATTCGGCGGGTCAGAAGGTGCGGGCCTCGGCGAGGACGGCGTCCCGGTCCTCCGGCAGGACGAAGCCGGCGGCGATGGCGGCGTCCGTGGCGGCGGTGTAGGCGGCCAGGTAGTCCTCGTGGGTGGGCCAGAGCCGGTCGCGGACCTCGGGCGGCAGCGCCACCGTGCGGCCGAACAGCTCGCAGATGACCGACGCCCCCGGGGAGGCCACCCCGGAGAGCACCTCGACCGGGGCGTCGACGACCGGCGTGCGGACCCCGCCGCGGGCGTTGCCGACCTCGTCGAGCACGAAGGCGCCCTCAGCGACCTCGATCGGCTCCGCCGACGGCGCGGCCGCGCCGCCACGCGCCCAGGCCTCCAGGTGGCGCAGGGCGGCGCGGACGACGTACGTCTGCTGTCCGCGGTTGACCGGATCCGGGCAGCCGAGGAAGGACTCGAACTCCCCGATCTGGACGAGGTCGGCGTGCGCGGAGCCGGCGACCTCCCAGACCCGCAGCAGCGGGCCGTCGGGCTGGCGGGCGGGCAGGTAGTTGAGGCGGCCGAGCAGGTCGCCCTCCGCCTGCACCACCAGCACCGGCACCTCCAGGTCGTCGGTGATCGGCTCCGCTCCCCCGCTCGCCCCGCCTGCCGCGCGGGCGGCGGTGAGGTCGATGCCGGCACCCACCGGGCCCAGCGGCGCGGCGATGTCGCCGCGGCTGTGGATCAGGAACCCGTCGAAGGCCCGGGTCCGCGGCTGCACCTGGTTGACGTAGGTGGTGAGCAGGTACGCCGACTGCGACTCCCCGATCGCCAGCACCTTGTCGACCTCCAGGCCCTCGAGCGGGTCGCCGGGGCGGGCGTCGGCCAACGCTCGGGCGACCGCGGTGAAGATGCCGTGCGCCCAGGCGTCGCCGGGGTGGTGCAGGTCGCCGTAGCGCTCCGGGTCGCTGCCCTTGAGCCCCTGGACCCCGGCGCCCGCGACGGCGACCAGGGCGCCGCCACCCTCCACCCCGACGTGCTGCGCCGAGACGCCCGCCCAGGCGTGGCCGCGGCGCACCAGCTCCTCGCCCAGGTAGGTCCAGTCCGGGGCGGCGTCGGAGCCGGAGGAGACGTTGAGCCACTCCACCACCAGCGTGCCGCTGAACGACGCGTCCACCGGGCGCCGTACGACGACGCGGGTGGCGAACGGCGCCTCCGCCTCCCCCGGCAGTGCCTGCACCGTGCCGGAGGCGGCGTGCTCGGTCTCCGCCCACCCGGCGGCCGCGAGATCCGGACCCGGGTGGACGGCGGTGAGCGCCACCCCGGCGCCGCCGGACAGGGTGAGGAAGGACACAGGTGTCGTCGACATGGGGGGATCATGCCGTGCCGTGCCGAGTTGAGTCGCGGCGCGGCAGCCGCCAGAGTCACCTGTGTGCTGCCCCGGTTCGAGATCGTCGCCCGCCACCGGCCCGTCACCATCGTCGGCACGCCGCAGGCCGGGGCGGCGTGGGCGGACGGCGACGCCCCGGACGGTGCCTCCGCGCCGCTGCCGCAGCCGGCACCCAGCGTCGCGATCGAGGTGATGCTGCCGCCGACCGGCGCCGACGCCCCGCCGGCTGTCGGCGTGCCGGCCGTCAGCGTGCCGGCTGTCGGCGAGCCGGGCGGGCCGACCGCAGTCCTGCGGCTCTCCGGACCCGACGGCAGCCTGTTCGAGGTCCGGCTGGTGGACGGTGACGTCGCGCTCACCGTGGACTCCGACGGCACCGCCACGCGGCACCGCAGTCGACGCCGCGGACGGGTGCGGCAGGTGCCGACCGGCCTCGCACTGACCCTCACCGGCACCCAGCTGGCTGCCCTGACCTGCGAGGACGGCGCCTGGGTGGTGCGCGCCCGCGTCGACCTGACCGGCCGGGTGGACGTGCGCGACCCCGGCTGGCTCGCGGGCCTGCGGGGCGGGTGGGAGACCAGCCGCCGCGGCACGGTGGCCGGCTGGTCCGCCGGCGGGTTCGGCCAGCTGGGGCTGCGCGACGTCCGGCTGGTCACGCACGCGGACGGCACGCCGTACCGGGTGGGCGAGGACCTGCTGTTCACCGCCACCAGCGCCGGGCCGGGCTTCTTCGGCACCGCGCACACGTCGGTGTGGCGGATGCCGGAGCCGGTGGGCGAGCAGCCCCCGGTGCACTGTGCCGACCTGTTCTTCACCCGCAACCAGCAGCCGCAGGTGTACGGCGACCACGCCACGCACCTGCTCCGCGACGGCGACGAGTGGCTGGTCGCGACCAGCACCTGGTCGGACTTCCCCGACGACCGGGCGGCGCGGCGCACGGCGCGGGTGGCGGTCGCGCTGGCCCGTACCGGCGCGGACCTCACCCGAGGACGTCACGTGCTGCCCGCCCAGGAGCTGGCGCTGCCGGACCCGGCGCCGCTGACCGGCTCGGGGCCGAGCGTCGGCATGTGGGACCCGCACCTGGTGCGCACCGAGACGGGCGAGTGGCTCGTCGGCTACGTCAGCGCCCGCCGGTTCTTCGACTTCCACCCCGTGCTGGCGAGCGGTCCCTCGCTCGACGACCTCATGCTGCGCGGCGCCGCCGGGGACCGCCGGGCCACCGAGGGCACGACGATCACCCGCATCGACGGCGAGTGGCGGGTGCTGGCCAGCGACGGCCGGGACAACCCCCGAGGACGACGAGCCCGGATGCCGGTGCTCGACCTCGCGCTGGCGGACGTCGGCGTGCTGGATGCGCCGTACCCGACGAACATCCCCTGGCCGAGCGTCGTCGCGCCCGATCCGGGTCACGCGGGGCGGCCGTGGTCACTGCTGACGTTCGACGGCACGCCCAGCGGCGGCCGGCTCGCCGGCTACGGCACCCACGGCGACCTGGTGGTCATGCGGGAAGCCGCGAGCGGCTCAGGGCCGGCACAGGCGTCGACAGAGGTGACGACGACGGTGACGACGACGGTGACGACGAGGTGAGGTCAGGAGGCCTTGACGGAGCCTCGCGCCCGCGTGGTCAATCGCGCGGGCGGTAGTCCGACCACTCGTCGCTCTCGTCGACCTCTTCGACCACCGGCTTGCGCGCGGGCTCACCATGGAGCTCGGCAGCCAGGGCCGACAGGTCGGTCTCGTGAGTGCGGTACTTCAGGTCGCGGGCGACCTTGGTCTGCTTGGCTTTCGCACGGCCGCGGCCCATAGGGTCCAGCCCCCTCGCACACTTGGCCGGAAGCCCTCCGGGCTCCGGACTGCTGAATACGTAGTCTTCGTGGGGTCAACGGTACATGCCGCCCCGGTGTTCCCGCACGCCAGGGCGAACACCGGGGCCGTGGTGAGTCCGATGTCACCAGCCGGGTCACCAGCCGGGTCACCAGCCGGGGTGCTGACCCACCAGCTCGACGGTGCCCTGCTGCTCCGGGTCGACGGCGACCTCGCCGGCGACCCAGGCGTCCACACCGAAGTCCGCCAGGCGCGTCACGACGCCGTCCACGGCCTCGGGCGCCACGATCGCGACCATGCCCACGCCGCAGTTCAGCGTGGCCTCCAGGTCCGGCTGGGAGACCTCCCCCAGGCGTCGTACGACGTCGAAGACGGCGCCGGGCGTCCAGGTGCCGCGGTCCAGGGTGGCCTTGAGCTCCGGCGGCATCACGCGTGCCAGGTTGTTGGCCAGGCCGCCGCCGGTGACGTGGGCCATCGCGTGCACCTCGTGCTCGCGGGCGATCGCCAGGCAGGGCTTGGTGTAGAGCCGGGTCGGCACCAGCAGCTCCTCGCCGAGGGTGCGGCCGAACTCCTCGACGTGCCGGTCCACGGTCCAGCCTGCCTGCGTGAAGAACACGTGGCGGGCCAGGGAGTAGCCGTTGGAGTGCAGGCCGCTGGCGGCCATCGCCACCACCACGTCGCCGGGGCGGACCCGGCCGGGGCCGAGCAGGTCGTCGGCCTCCACCACGCCGGTGGTGGCGCCGGCGACGTCGTACTCGTCGGGCGCAAGCAGGCCGGGGTGCTCGGCGGTCTCGCCGCCGACCAGGGCGCAGCCGGCCTCGGTGCAGGCCTCCGCGATGCCCTTGACGATCGCGGCGATCCGCTCCGGCACGACCTTGCCGGTGGCGATGTAGTCGGTCATGAACAGCGGCTCGGCGCCGCACACGACGAGGTCGTCGACAACCATGCCGACGAGGTCGAAGCCGATGGTGTCGTGCTTGTCCATCATCTGCGCCACCGCGACCTTGGTACCGACGCCGTCGGTGGAGGTCGCCAGCAGCGGGCGCTTGTACGCCAGCAGCGCGGAGGCGTCGAAGAGGCCGGCGAAGCCGCCGAGGCCACCGAGCATCTCGGGGCGGCGGGCCTTCTCCACCCACTCCTTCATCAGGTCGACGGCGCGGTCCGCGGCCTCGATGTCGACACCGGCGCGGGCGTAGGCGTTGTCGTTGCTCATGGTTCTCCGGTCAGCTGGGTCTCGACAGGCGCGGCCACCGGGGTGGCCGGCACGGGATGGCCGTCAGGGGCGCTGGCGGCCGGTCACGGGTTGTTGAACACGGGGAGCGCCTCGCCGTGCGTGGTCGACTCGAGGGTGGCCTCGAGCAGGTGCTTGCCGAGCAGGCTCTCGTCGGGCAGCTCGATCGGGTAGTCGCCGGTGAAGCAGGCGGTGCACAGCGCCGTCTGCGGCTGCCCGGTCGCCTCGATCATCCCCTCCAGGGAGATGTAGCCGAGGCTGTCGGCGCCGACGCTGTGCGCGATCTCGTCCGGGCTCAGGCCGTTGGCGATGAGCTCGGCGCGGGTGGCGAAGTCGATGCCGTAGAAGCAGGGCCACTTCACCGGCGGGGAGGAGATCCGCACGTGCACCTCGGCCGCACCGGCCTCGCGCAGCATCCGGACCTGGGCGCGCTGGGTGTTGCCGCGCACGATCGAGTCGTCGACCACGACGATCCGCTTGCCGCGGATCATGTGCTCCAGCGCGTTCAGCTTGAGCCGGATGCCCAGCTGGCGCAGCGTCTGGCTGGGCTGGATGAAGGTGCGCCCGACGTAGGCGTTCTTGACGAAGCCCTGGCCGAACGGGATGCCGGACTCCAGCGCGTAGCCGGACGCGGCGGGGGTGCCGGACTCGGGGACCGGGATCACCAGGTCCGCCTCGACCGGGAACTCCCGGGCCAGCTGCCGGCCCATCTCCACGCGCGCCTCGTGCACGCTGCGGTTGGCGATGGTGGCGTCGGGGCGGGCGAGGTAGACGTACTCGAAGACGCAGCCCTTGCGCTGCGGCTCGGCGAACTTGTGCGAGCGCAGCCCGTTCTCGTCGATGACGAGCAGCTCGCCGGGCTCCACCTCGCGGACCATGCTCGCGCCGATGGTGGCCAGCGCGGAGTCCTCGCTGGCCACGACCCAGCCACGCTCGAGGCGACCGAGCACGAGCGGCCGGATGCCCTCGGGGTCGCGGGCGGCGTACAGGGTGTTCTCGTTCATGAACACGAACGAGAAGGCGCCCCGCACCTTCGGCAGCAGCTCCAGCGCCCGGGCCTCCAGCGAGACGTCGGGGTGGTGCGCGAGCAGCGCGGTGACCAGGCTGGTGTCGTTGGTGGCGGCCTCGAGGTCGCGGACGTTGATGTCCAGCTCGCCCTCGTCGCTGGGCAGGTCCGCGACCAGCTTCGCCAGCTCGGCGGTGTTGATCAGGTTGCCGTTGTGGCCCAGCGCGATCGAGCCGTGGACGGTGGGCCGGAAGGTCGGCTGCGCGTTCTGCCAGGTGCTCGCACCGGTGGTGGAGTAGCGGCAGTGGCCGACCGCGAGGTGGCCGCGGAACGACTCCAGGGTGTTCTCGTCGAAGACCTGGGAGACGAGGCCCATGTCCTTGTAGACGAGGATCTGCCGGCCGTTGCTCACCGAGATACCGGCCGACTCCTGGCCGCGGTGTTGCAGCGCATAGAGACCGAAGTAGGTCAGCTTCGCGACGTCCTCACCTGGGGCCCACACGCCGAAGACTCCGCACACGACTCCCAGACTAGCGGCCGGGGACTCCCCGTCTCAGTTCGCGTGGCTGCTGCGAGACGTGCGCTGCGCCACTGCCGCGGCCACCTGCGCCGCCTGCGCCCGGATCTCCGGGATCGCGGTCGTCTCCCACAGCCGGCCCTTGCGCGGCGGGCCGACCAGGAACAGGTTCTCCACCACGCGGCCGTCGGCCCCGACCACCCGGCCGTCGTCGGTGGCATCCAGGCCGAGCGCGAGCGGGTCCGGGGCGGCGGTGCCCCGGGCGAGCAGCGCCTGCAGCAGCGGCGAGGTGCTGCGGCGCACGTCGCCGAGGGGCCCGGTGCAGTTCACCACCGCGTCGACGTCGTACGACGTGGCGTCGGCGGTGCGCACGGTGCACCGCTCGCCGTGGTCGGCGACCTCCGCCAGCGTGCCGGCGCGCACGTTCAGGCGACCCTCGTAGCGGTAGCGCTGCAGGCGCAGCGCGACCTCGGGGGCCATCCGGTGCCGACGGATCTCCCACGCGCGGGCGTGCACGGCGAGGAACCGGACCCGTTCGTCGTGCGGCAGCCGGTTCCACACGTCCTGGGAGGCCGGGCGCAGGCCGTCGATCACCGCACGCCAGTCCACGCCCCGCTCGGCGGCGGCGCGGCACTCCTCGGCGACGGCCTCGGCGAGCTGGTCGGCGGTGAGCGGGCCCGCGGGCACCTTGGTCACCCAGGCGGTGTGCTGCTGGCCGCGGTGCGGCTTGGGCAGCAGCCCGGAGCGGCTGAGCATCGTCACGCTGCGCTCGGGTCCGTCCTCCAGCAGCGTGATCACGGTGTCGACCGCGGTCAGCCCGGTGCCGACGACCAGCACCTGTGCGTCCGCCGGCAGGCCACGCAGCCGGGCCAGCTGCCACGGGTTGTCGATGTGCCAGTCGGCCTCGGGCAGCGGTTCGCCGCCGGCCACGAGCGGTCGGGGAGGCTGGTTGCCGTGGGCCAGCACCACGGCCGCGGCGTGCGAGCGGGTGTGCTCGGTGACCACCTCGAAGCCCTCGGCGACCGGGACCACGTCGAGCACCGCGCCGGCCTGGACCCGGAGCCGGTCGTCGGCGACGTCGGCGAGGCGGTCCTGCAGGTAGATCGCGTAGTCCGCGCGGGGCAGGAACCCCTGCGGGTCGCTGCTGCGGCCCGTGCGCAGCGCCCAGTCCAACAGGTCCGACGGCGAGTCCGGGAACGCGCTCATGTGCCGCGCCCGGACGTTGAGCAGGTGCCGCTGGTCGTTCGTGCCGTACGCGATGCCGCGACCGACGATGCCGCTGGCCTCGTGGATGACCACCTCGAGGCGGGGGTCGTCGGAGCGGGCGAGCAGGTTGATCGCCGTCAGCACGCCGCTGGCGCCCCCACCGATCACTGCGACCCGGGTGCGCTCAGCCACCGGCGCGGCCTCCTCGATCACTGTCATGGGGTGAGTCTAGTGGATCACTAGACTTTCGGGGGATCGTGGGTGCCGATCCGCTTGTAACTACGAGTTATGGCTACTACCAGGGTGGTAGAGCACCCGGGTAGTAGCCATAACTCGTAGTTACAAGCCCGCGACCGGCCGCGTCAGGAGGCGCCGAGGTTGCGCAGCAGCAGCGCCTCGGCGAGCAGGACGCGCTCGAACTCGGCCAGGTGCAGGCCCTCGTTGGCGCCGTGGGCGCGGGTGTCGGGGTCCTCGACGCCGGTGACCAGCACGGAGGCCTCGGGGAAGGTCTCGAGGAACTCGGCGATGAACGGGATCGACCCGCCGACCCCCATGTCGACCGGCGCCGTGCCGTCCCAGGCCTCGGCGAACGCGGAGCGGGCGGCGTCGTACGCCGGACCGGAGGCCTCGATCCGGGTGGCCTCGCCGGTGTCGACGACCGTCACGGTCAGCTCCGCACCCCACGGCACGTGGGCCTCGAGGTGGCGCTGCAGGCAGGCCAGGGCGTTGGCGGTGGTGTCGCCGGGGGCGACGCGCAGGGAGATCTTGGCGCGGGCCGCGGGCACCAGGGTGTTAGAGGCGCCCTCGACCTTGGGGGCGTCCAGGCCGGTGATGCTCAGCGCCGGCTTGGTCCACAGCCGCTCGACGGCCGAGCCGGTGCCGATCCACTCGATGCCGGGCACCGCGCCGGACTCGGCCCGCAGCCGCTCCTCGGGGTAGTCCACGTCGGCGGCCGGGCTGGAGACCAGGCCCTCGACCGCGACGTCTCCGCGGTCGTCGTGCAGGGTCGCGATCAGCCGGGACAGGGTGATCAGCGCGTCCGGCACCAGGCCGCCCCACATGCCCGAGTGCACAGCGTGGGTCAGGGTGCGGACCTCGACGTCGACACGCACCAGGCCGCGCAGCGAGGTGGTCAGCGCGGGTACGCCGATGTCCCAGTTGCCGGAGTCGGCGATGACGATGACGTCGGCGGCGAGCCGGTCGCGGTACGTCGCCAGCAGCTCCGGCAGCGTGTCGGAGCCGACCTCCTCCTCACCCTCGATGAACAGCTTCACCGACACCGGCAGGTCCTCACCGAAGGCGCGCAGCGCGGCGACGTGGGCCAGGACGCCGGCCTTGTCGTCGGCGGCGCCGCGGGCGTAGAGCCGGCCGTCGCGCTCGGTGGGCTCCCACGGCGGGCTGTCCCACTCGGCGTGGTCGTTCTCGGGCTGCACGTCGTGGTGGGCGTACAGCAGCACCGTCGGCGCGCCCTCGGGCCCGGCGCGGTGGCCGATGACCGCCGGCGGGGCGCCGTCGTAGGCGCGGACGATCTCCACGTCGACACCCTCGGCGGCGAACAGCTCGGCCGTGGCGCGGGCGCTGGCCTCGACCTGGTCGCGGCGGGCGGGGTCGGCGGAGACGGACGGGATGCGGACCAGCGCCTCGAGGTCGGCACGGACTCCGGGCAGGAGTTCGGTGATGCGGGTACGCAGGTCTTCGGTGGGCACGGGTCCGGTCATGGGAGCCAACCTAGACCCCGCTCCCACCGGCGCCGCAGGCGTCACAGCCGAGCCCCGACCGCTCGCGGGTCGTGGGTCACAATGCGCCCATGAGCCTCCCGTCCCGCACCCGCCTCCGGGACCGCTCCCCCGGTCGTCGTACGGCGTCCGCCGTGCTCGTCGTGGCGCTGGCAGCCGCACTGGCCGGTGGCCTGTCCGGCTGCTCCGACGCCGGAAGCACCGGTGGCGGCGGCGACGGCAGCGGCGGTGGCGGCGGGATCGCCGTGGGTGACGGCACCGCCCGGATCCTCGACGGCGCGGTGCAGGTGCGCCGGGTGCTGGAGTCCAGCACCGCCGGCCCGACGATGTCGTCCACCTCCACCCTGCCGCCCGACTGCGCGGACGTGCCCCCGGGCCAGCCCGCGGCCGAGGAGGAGGCGATCGCCTGCGACGCCGCTGCCGCGGTCTACCGGCTCGCGCCCGCCGACGTCGTCGGCGGCGTACGGTCCGCGGAGGCGGTGCAGGAACCCGGCGTACCCGGCTGGGTGGTGCAGCTGGAGCTGGCCGAGGAACAGGCCACGACACTGGCCGCGCTGAGCGAGGAGCTCGTCGGCACCGACGAGCTGCTGGCGATCCTGGCGGACGGGGCGGTGCTCAGTGCCACGACCGTCGCCACCGTCATCCCCGACGGCCGGCTGCAGGTGGCCGGCGGCTTCGACCGCGCCCGGGCACACGAGCTGGCCGAGGCACTGTCCGACTGAGCTGCCCGGGGCGACTGAGCCGCCTGAGCGGGCTGGACCGGCTGGGCCGGCCTCAGTCCAACGGCAGGTACGGCGTCAGGTCGGTCCGCTCACCGCTGGCCACCACGCGCCCGGCGTCGGTCGCGGCGGTCCAGTCGAGCTCGCCCGTGGCGAGCGCGATCCAGGTGGCGGCGTCGGTCTCGATGACCGCGGGCGGCGTGCCGCGGGTGTGCCGCACCCCCTCGATCACCTGCACCGCCGCGAACGGCGGCACCCGGACCTCGACGGAGCGGCCGGGCGCCCGGGTCTCCAGGACGGCCAGGTAGTGCTTGACCAGCAGCCGGAGGTCGGCGCGCTCGGGCGTCGTACCGGCGGCGGTGGCCTCGGCGATCCGGGCGCGGGCGGCGGCGACCTCGGCGGGTGGCTGGACGCGGAGTCGTGCGGGCATGGTGGGCCCATTCTCACCCACGCCCGATCTCCGGGGAGCGCTCCCCTGCCGCGCTCCTGCGGCGAGGCGAGTCGAATCGACGTCGGCGGCCGCCCACGTCGGCTGAGCCGGGCCCGGCATACGTCGTACGCCCCAGGGGTCACGCGGGCGGAGGTTTGCTGGCGGTTCTTGGGCGTGGCAACCCCGAACAGCGCAGGAATCCCCGGTCGACCGGGGATTCCGACACACCGCGCAGAGCTTCCACCGCAGTTCCACCGAGGCAGGCTGACCAGGCTGACCGCGGCGGGAGCGTTGACAGCACCGGACGGCCAACGGACGCTGGAGAGGCACCACACGCCCGGGCGGCGCCCGGGCGTGCAACCCACCGAGGGATGTGGTCCGGCATGAACTACTGGGTGAGCGTCCTGTTCCGGGCGATCCCGCTGGCGATGGGGGCGGTGTGCGTCGGTCTCGGCGTCGACGTGTGGACCGCGGCCGACCAGCCCGGCAACGAGGTCGCCGGCCGGGTGGTGACGTTCCTGGCCGCGATCTGCGTGTGCCTGTTCTGCACCGCCGCGACGATCATCCGCCAGCTGATCCACCGCTTCAACACCCTCGACCGCTGGGGCTACCCGATCCTGGGGTACCTGACCGCCGCCGGGGCGGCGGCGTACGGCGTCGTCCTTTTCTCCGGCGCCAGCGCCGCGGGCAGCGACCCCGACTACGTCGCCGGGCACGTGGTGCTCGGGCTGGGCCTGATCAGCGGCTGCGTCGCGACGGTAGCGACCGCCTCGACCCGGTTCTCCCTGATCCCGGCGAACTCCGCGCGCCCGGCCGGCGACCACGCGCCGCCGGCCGGCGCGTTCGGTGGGGCCGCGACCGGCGTGCTGTGCGCCATCCCCGTGCTGCTCGCCGCCGCCGCCTGGGCCATCGTCGTGGTCAACCTCGCCCAGACGACCACGCCCTCGCGCTTCACCGTCGGCCACGTGCTGGCAGGCATCGCCACGATCTGCACCAGCCTGATCGCCCTGGTGGTGAGCATCGTGCGCCAGGTCAACGACGCCTACACCCCGCGCGAGCGGGTGGTGTGGCCGTGGCTGGTGATCGTGATGGGGACGCTGAGCCTGGTCTGGGGGATCGTGCTGCTCATCCTCGACTCCGAGCCGTACTACCGCACCCCGGGGCTGGTGATGATCGGCCTGGGGTTGGTCTGCTTCTCCATCCTGAGCAAGGTCGGCCTGCTCGCCCTGGTGTGGCGGCGCACGTTCGCGCTGGCCAACCGGGTGCCGCTGATCCCGGTGCTCACGGCGCTGACCTGCCTGTTCCTCGCGGCGTTCACGTTCCAGGCCGCGGTGACCGACAGCGCCGTCTTCGTCGCCGCCCGCGTGCTCACCGGGCTGGGCGCGATCTGCTTCACGCTCTACTCGATCGTCTCGATCCTGGAGAGCGGCACCTCGTCCTCGAAGTGAGTGCGCTCAGCCGGCGGGCCGGCCGAGCTGCTCGATCAGTCCGAGCACCCGTGCCCAGGCCTCGGAGGCGGGGTCGATGACGTCGAAGTGGTCGCCGGCGACCTCGATCAGCTCGGCGGCGCCGCCGGCGGCGGTCGCGGCGGCGACGTACGCCTGCGACTGCGCCAGCGGTACGACGTCGTCGGCGCGCCCGTGCACGCACCACAACGGCACGGCCAGCGGCACCTGCCGGATCGGGTCGACACCGGCGTCGGCCTCACCCGGCGGGTGACCCAGGAACCGCGCGACCGCGCCGCCGCCGAGACCGGCGTCGTGGGCGGCACGCAGGTCGAGGACGCCGGCCTGGGAGACGACGTGGGTCAGCCCCACCTGCTGGGTGGCGGCCCAGGCCGCGAGGTGTCCGCCGGCGGAGTGGCCGATGGCGACACGGACGGGGTGCTCCACCGGGCAGGCGGCGATCGCGGCGCGGACGTCGGCGAGGGTGTCGGCGGCACCGGTGCCGCGGCGGTACTCGATCGCCCAGGTCGCCCACCCGGCCTCGACCAGGCTCGGCACCAGCGGCTGGGCGTGCTCGATGTCGTGCTCGGGCTTCCAGAAGCCGCCGTGGACGAGCACCGCCACCCCGCGCGGCGCGCCGTCGGGCAGAGTGAGCTCGGCGTACTGGCTGGGGTCGTCGCCGTACGGCGTGTGCGTGGTCATGGCGCCATGATGCGGGTCAGTCGAAGCGGCCCTGGCGGCCGCGCTTGACCTCGCCGCGCCGCTTCTTGGCGCCCAGCCGACGCTCCTTCGACCCCCGGGTGGGGCGCGTGGGGCGCCGCTTGGCGGGCGGTGGCGCGGACGCCTCGCGCAGCAGCAGTGTCAGCCGCTCGCGGGCGGCACGCCGGTTGTCGAGCTGGGTGCGGTGCTCGGAGGCGACGACGGTGAGGACGCCGTCGACCAGCCGCGGCGCGAGCCGGGCGAGCAGGCGCGGGCGCAGCGTCTCCGGCACCGAGGCCGCGCGGGCCACGTCGAGGCTGAGCTCGACGCGGCTGTCGGTGGTGTTCACCCCCTGGCCACCGGGCCCCGAGGAGCGGGAGAACCGCTCGCCCAGCTCGGCCGCGGGCACCACCCACGACCGCGAGACCGGGAGGTCCCCCGCCACCTGTCAGCCGAGGGCGGCGGGCAGGGTCGCGGTCCAGGCCGAGCGGACCTCCGACAGCGCGGCGTCGAAGTGGCCCTCGACGGCGAGGCTGTCGCCGCCGGTGGTGCCGAGGACCGTGGCCGGCACGCCGTGGCGCTCGGCGAGCGCGACGAGCTGGTCCTCCTCGCCGTCGGCGACGGTGACCAGCACCCGCCCGACGGACTCGGAGAACAGCGCGACGAACGGGTCCTCGGCCACGGCGGCGACGTCGACGCGGGCGCCGACCATGTGCCGCAGCGCGCCCTCGACCAGCGCCTGGGCCAGACCGCCGTCGGAGAGGTCGTGGGCCGAGGTGAGCAGCCCGGCGTCGAGCGCACTCGCCTCGCGCAGCAGCGCGGCGAGCGCCTTCTCGCGAGCCAGGTCGACGCGCGGCGGGCGGCCGCCGAGGTGACCGTGCACGACGTGGGCCCACTCCGAGCCGGAGAGCTCCTCGGCGGTCTCGCCGAGCAGCACGATCCGCTCGCCGGCGGCCGACCAGGCCGACGGGGTGCGCTTGGTGACGTCGTCGATGACGCCGAGCACCGCGACGACGGGGGTGGGCAGGATCGCGGTCTCACCGGTCTGGTTGTAGAGGCTGACGTTGCCGCCGGTGACCGGGACGCCGAGCTCGGCGCAGGCGTCCTTGAGGCCACGGCAGGCCTCGGCGAACTGCCACATCACGGCCGGGTCCTCGGGCGAGCCGAAGTTGAGGCAGTCGCTGACCGCGAGCGGGGTGGCGCCGCCGGTGGCGACGTTGCGGTAGGCCTCGGCCAGCGCGAGCTGCGCGCCGGCGTACGGGTCGAGCTTGGCGTAGCGGCCGTTGCAGTCGGTGGCGATCGAGACGCCGAGGTTGGTCTCCTCGTCGACGCGCACCATCCCGGAGTCCGAGGGCTGGGCGAGGACGGTGTTGCCCTGCACGTAGCGGTCGTACTGGTCGGTGATCCAGGACTTGTCGCACAGGTTGGGGCTGGCGACCAGCTGCAGCAGGGTGGCGCGCAGCTCCTCGCCGGTGCGCGGGCGGGGCAGCGCCTCGGCGGCGTCGGCCTGCAGGGTGTCCTGCCAGTCCGGGCGGGCGTAGGGGCGCTGGTAGACGGGGCCGTCGTGGGCGACGGTGCGCGGCGGCACGTCGACGACGGTCTCGCCGTGCCAGGTGATCTCGAGCCGGCCGGTGTCGGTGACCTCGCCGATCACGACGGCCTCGACGTCCCACTTCCGGCAGATCTCCATGAAGCGGTCGATGTTGGCCGGCTCGACGACCGCCATCATCCGCTCCTGCGACTCGCTCATGAGGATCTCCTCGGGCGAGAGCGTGGAGTCGCGCAGCGGGACCCGGTCGAGCTCGCAGCGCATGCCGCCGTCACCGGCGGAGGCGAGCTCGGTGGTCGCGCAGGACAGGCCGGCGCCGCCGAGGTCCTGGATGCCGTTGACGACCTTCGCCGCGAAGAGCTCGAGCGTGCACTCGATGAGCAGCTTCTCCATGAACGGGTCGCCGACCTGGACGCTGGGGCGCTTGGCCGGACCGTCGGCGTCGAAGGTCTCGGAGGCCAGCACGGAGACGCCGCCGATGCCGTCGCCGCCGGTGCGGGCGCCGTAGAGGACGACGAGGTTGCCCTTGCCGGTGGCGTTGGCCAGGTGCAGGTCCTCGTGCTTGAGCACGCCGATGCAGCCGGCGTTGACCAGCGGGTTGCCGAGGTAGGTGGCGTCGAAGACGGCCTCGCCGCCGATGTTCGGCAGGCCCAGGCAGTTGCCGTAGCCGCCGACGCCGGCCACGATCCCGGGCAGCACGCGAAGGGTGTCGTCGGCATCCAGCGGGCCGAAGCGCAGCGGGTCGACGACCGCGATCGGGCGCGCGCCCATCGCGATGATGTCGCGGACGATGCCACCGACGCCGGTCGCGGCGCCCTGGTAGGGCTCGACGTACGACGGGTGGTTGTGCGACTCGACCTTGAAGCTGACCGCGTAGCCCTGGCCGATGTCGATGACGCCGGCGTTCTCGCCGATGCCGGCGAGCATCGGGCCGATCGGGGTCTCCTGCGGCAGCTCGCCGAACTGCTTGAGGTGCACCTTGGAGGACTTGTAGGAGCAGTGCTCGCTCCACATCACCGAGTACATGGCCAGCTCGGAGGCGGTCGGCCGGCGGCCGAGGATCTCCTTGATCCGGTCGTACTCGTCGGCCTTGAGGCCGAGGTCGGCCCACGGCTGATCGCGGTCGGGGTCCCCGGCCGCCACGGCGACGGTGTCGAGCGTGGAACGGGACGGTGCGGATCGGGTGTCGGCCACGGGGCAAGGCTATCGGCGCCGACGCCGGTCCGTTCAGCCGGTCGGGCGCGGCAACCCCGGCGAGAACTACAGGTTTGTAGTTCAACACGAGGCCTGTTACTCGTGTGATTGGTGTGGTTATGGTGACCAGGCTTCGCACCACCAGCCCCACCTTCCCCTGGAGTTTCTCCGATGTCTGCCCGGCTCACGCCCACCTCCATCCGCCGATCCCCGGCGCCGTCCGCGCGCCGCCGCGGCAGGTCGCTGCGTACCGCGGTGGGCACGCTGAGCGCCGTCGTCGCGCTCGCCGGCCTGGTCACCGTGCAGGCCTCGACCCAGACGGCGGCACAGGGGTCCGGCGCGGCCGAGCCCGCCGCCACCCTGGTCGCCGCTCAGGTGGCGGCCAAGAAGAAGAGCACCAACCCGCCCACCCCGGGCGCATTCACCGGCTACGGCTTCGACCAGTGCCTGGCGCCCAGCCAGGCCGCGATGGACGTCTGGCTCAAGCACTCGCCGTTCCTGGCCGTCGGCATCTACATCTCCGGCAACTCCCGGCACTGCCGCAACCAGCCCAACCTGACCCCGACCTGGGTCTCCAACCAGCTGGCCAAGGGCTGGAAGCTGCTGCCGATCACGCTCGGGCCGCAGTCCTCGTGCGTGGGCCGCTACCCGAAGTACGGCAAGAACATCGACCCCACCATCAGCACGTCGAAGACCGGCTCGTGGGCCGCGGCCCGCAAGCAGGCGGTGGCCGAGGCGGACACCGCCGTCGCCACCGCGCGCAACCTGGGCATCGTCCCGGGCAGCACCCTGTTCTACGACCTCGAGGGCTGGAGCGACTACCGCAACGCGACGTGCCGTGAGGCCTCCCTGGCCTTCCTCAGCGCCTGGACCGTCCAGGTCCGCAAGCTCGGCTACAAGTCCGGTGTCTACTCCAGCGCCGGCTCCGGGATGCGCGTCCTCGACGACGCCCGCAAGGAGCGCCGCAGCGACGTCACCCTGCCCGACCAGATCTGGATCGCGCGCTGGGACGGCAAGGCCAACACCTCCACCAGCTACATCTCCGACGCGGGTTGGAAGAAGGCCCGGATCAAGCAGTACCGCGGCGGCCACGACGAGACCTGGGGCGGCGTGAAGATCAACATCGACTCCAACTACCTCGACCTCGGTGACTCGACCCCGGCCAAGGAGACGCACTGCGGCGGCGTGCGGGTCGACCTGATCCGCTACCGGGCGCTCAAGCCCAAGACCGCCAGCTACACGCCCTCGGCTCCCGTGGTGAAGGCGCTGCAGTGCCTGCTGACCGAGAAGGGCCTCTACCGCGGCCGGATCACCGGCAACTTCAACAAGGCCACCGGCAAGGCCGCGGGCGCGTGGCAGCAGGCCACCGGCCGGCCGACCTCCACCGTCCGCTGGCGTCGCCTGGACTGGGTCACCCTGCTGTCGGCCGGCACCCGGCCGATGCTGAAGACCGGCTCCACCGGCCCCGACGTACGACGGGTGCAGCGCGCCGTCGGCGCCGCGATGCCGAAGCGGAAGGTCCCGATCACCGGCCGCTACGACGCCACGACCGCCGCCCACGTCGCGGCCTACAACAAGGTCGCCGGCGCCGGGAAGACCGGCCAGGTCAAGAGTGCGACCTGGGCCCGGCTCGCCCGCGGGGTGTACTGAGCAACAGAGCAGTCGTCAGGGCCGCGGCACTCGCCGCGGCCCTGACGTGCACCTCGAGGACGCACCGGGGTCGCACCCGGGCGGTTTCGGCAGCCGCGCTCGGGGCAGACGTGGCGCCGTGGGGACTCCTGAGAACGATCCGACGCAGCAGCGGCGCCCGCCCGTGCCTCCGCCGACGGTCCCGACCGCTCCGCGGGACCAGGGCGCTCTGGGCGCCTGGGCCGGCCGGCCGGTGCCCGGCACGCTGCCACCGCTGCCGACGGCACCGACGGCACCGACGGCACCGACGGCACCGGCCACGGCAGGCCGACGTGGGGACAACGGCCACCCGCGCGGGCGGGGGAAGGCGCTGCTCGTCGTACCGCTCGCCCTCGGGGCGCTGCTCGTGGGTGCGGGCGCGGGCGCCGGGGCGACGTACCTGGTCGTCTCCGACGACCCCGCAGCCGCCGACCTGCCGGCGCTGCCGGACCGGCTCGACGAGCGGTTCGTCGCAAAGTCAGCCGTGACGCCCGAGGAGAGCGGCGCCACCACGAGCTCCGACAGGTCCGGGGTGGAGAGGTTCAACCAGGCCGCCGAGGCCGAGGACAAGAAGGCCGGGGAAGTCCTCGGCGCCCTCCACGGGAAGGCGACGGCGCGCTCGTACATGGACGTCGCCGCGGCCGCGGACGACAGCCGGGCGGCCCGCCCGGCCCAGTTCGCCGTCACCGTGGTCCCGGGTGACGCGGGCCTGGTCATCCCCCACGGCCCGTTCGAGATCGACCAGCCTGGCCAGGGGACGCGGCTCAGCGAGATCGACGGTCACCGCTGCGCCACGTACTGGACGCGGCCGGTAGACCCGTCCAGCGATCAGCCGACGAACGGGGAGCCGACGGCCGGGAACTATCAGGTCGAGTGCCGCGCCGAGCGCGACGGCCTCACCTACGACATCTACACCTCGGGCCTGACGCCCGAGGAGACGGTGCACTACCTCGACCTCGTACTCGAGAAGACCAAGTAGCGGCGGAGCCCTCCTCGGCTCAGGCGAAGGCGGACTCGACGAGGGAGGTGAAGAACCCCAGCCCGTCGGTGCCGCTGCCGGTGAGCTCCTCGACGGAGTGCTCGGGGTGCGGCATGAGGCCGACGACGTTGCCGCGCTCGTTGGCGATGCCGGCGATGTCGTTGAGGGAGCCGTTGGGGTTGACCTCGAGGTAGCGGGCGACGACCTGGCCCTCGCCCTCGATGCGCGCCAGGGTCTCGGGGGCGGCGACGAAGCCGCCCTCGCCGTTCTTCAGCACGACCCGGATCTCCTGGCCCTGCTCGTAGGCCGAAGTCCAGGCGGTGCGGTTGTTCTCCACGCGCAGCAGCTGGTCACGGCAGACGAACTTGCGGTGGTCGTTGCGGATCAACGCGCCGGGCAGCAGGTGGGACTCGCACAGGATCTGGAAGCCGTTGCAGATGCCCAGGACCGGCATGCCGGCGCGCGCGGCCTCGACGACCTTCTCCATCACCGGCGCGAACCGGGAGATGGCGCCGCAGCGCAGGTAGTCGCCGTAGGAGAAGCCGCCGGGCAGGACGACCGCGTCCACGCCCTTGAGGTCGGCGTCGCCGTGCCACAGCGCGACCGCCTCGTTGCCGCCGATGCGGACCGCGCGGCGCGCGTCGACGTCGTCGAGCGAGCCCGGGAAGGTGACGACGCCGATCTTCACCGCTCGACGCTCACGGAGTAGTCCTCGATGACCGGGTTGGACAGCAGCGTCTCGGCCATCTTCTCGACCTCGGCGAGCACCTCGTCGGTGACCTCGCCGTCGAGCTCGAGCTCGAACCGCTTGCCCTGGCGGACGTCGGTGACGCCGGTGAAGCCCAGGCGGGGCAACGCACCGAGCACCGCCTTCCCCTGGGGGTCGAGGATCTCGGGCTTCGGCATGACAGCTACGACGACTCGGGCCACGCCCCGGAGTCTAGTGGCGGGCGAGCGCCAACCTGACACCACGCTCCCGCTCGGACACGGGTGCAGACTGGCTCCATGAGCATCCCCACCACAGGAAACGACCCCAACCGTTCACTGCTCAGGCTCGACTATCCCCAGTCCCTGGCCGTGTACGACGACTACCCGGCCGCGCAGCGCACGGTCGACTACCTCTCCGACCGGGGCTTCCCGGTCCAGAACTGCATGATCGTGGGCACCGACCTCAAGCAGGTCGAACGGATCACCGGACGACTGACCGCCGGGAAGGTCGCGGCGGGCGGTGCGATGAGCGGGATCTGGTTCGGCCTGTTCGTCGGCCTCCTGCTCAGCTTCTTCGGCGGCGAGGGCGAGGTGCTGGCGATCGTGCTGTCCTCGGCGTTGATCGGCCTGGCGTTCGGCGTGGTCTTCGCGCTGCTCAGCTTCGTGGCGACCCGGGGCCGACGCGACTTCTCCTCGGTCAACGCCGTCGTCGCCACCCGCTACGAGGTGCTCGTGGAGCACAAGGTCGCCGGCCAGGCCCGCGACCTGCTCGCCACGCTCCCCGGCGCGCTGCCCGACCCGTTCAGCTGACCGACCGGCCCGACCGGTCCGGCCGACCGGCCGCTGACCTGAGCGCAGCGGCGCCGGTCAGGACAGCTCGCGCTTGAGGATCTTGCCGGTGGCGGTCATCGGCAGCGCGTCGACGATCTCGACGATCCGCGGGTACTTGTAGGCCGCCATCTGCTCCTTGCCCCAGGCCACGATCTCCTCCGGCGTCGCGGACGCACCGGGCTCGAGGATGACCACGGCCTTGATCTCCTCGCCGTGGGTCTCGTGCGGCACCCCGATGACCGCGGCCAGCGAGATCGCGGGGTGGGTGAGCAGCACCTCCTCGATCTCACGGGGATAGACGTTGTAGCCGCCGCGGATGATCATGTCCTTGGAGCGGTCGACGATGTAGTACCAGCCGTCGGCGTCCTTGCGGCCGAGGTCGCCGGAGCGGAACCAGCCGTCCGGGCTGATCGCCTGGGCGGTCGCCTCGGGCCGCTTGTAGTAGCCCTTCATCACGTTGTCGCCGCGGATCGCGATCTCACCGATCCGCTCGGCGCCGTCCTCGCGGACGTCGTCCCAGCCGTCCGGGTCGATCAGCTTCATCTCCACACCGCGGATCGGGGTGCCGATGGAGCCCACCCGGACGGGCTCGCCGTACGGCGAGAAGCTGGCGACCGGCGAGGTCTCGGACAGCCCGTAGCCCTCGAGGATCGTGACGCCGAAGCGCTCCTCGAAGCGGTGGTGCACCTCGACCGGAAGCGCCGCCCCGCCGGCGACCGCGACGCGGAGGTTGTTGGCCAGGGTGGCGACGTCGACGCTGTCGTCGAGCGCGCCCAGCAGGCCCCAGTACATGGTGGGCACGCCGGCGAAGAAGGTGACCTTCTCGCTCAGCATCAGCGAGATCGCCGCCTTGGGCTCGAAGCGGGGCAGCATGACGACGGTGCCGCCGTAGGCGAAGGCACCGTTCTGGATCACGGTCTGGCCGAAGGAGTGGAACAGCGGCAGCACGCACAGGTAGGTGTCGGGGTGGGCGGCGTCGGCGCCGAAGAGCGACTCGCTGGCCAGCGCGTTGGAGCGCATGTTGCGGTGGGTGAGCTCGGCACCCTTGGGCTGCCCGGTGGTGCCGGAGGTGTAGAGGATGACCGCGGTGTCGTCGTCGGCGACGTCGACGGTGTCGAACGTGGCCGGCTGGCCGGCCACTGCGGCACCGAAGGTCTGTGCGCCCTCGATCGGCGACGGCGCCGCCGGGTCGGCGGTGATGAGGAAGAAGTGCTCGCACCCCTCGGCCGTCCCGAAGCCCTCGAACGCCTCCTTGCCGATGGGCAGGTCCGGGGTGCCCTCGAACGCGAAGAGCGCCTTCGCGTCGGAGTCGCCGAGGTGGTAGGCCACCTCCCGGCCCTTGAGCAGCACGTTGAGCGGCACGACCGTCGCCCCGGCCTTGAGGATGCCGTTGTAGACGATCGAGAAGTAGGGCAGGTTCGGGCAGCTCAGCGCCACCTTGTCGCCGGGCCCGATGCCGCGGGAGACGAGCAGGTTCGCCACCTGGTTGGCCGCGGCGTCGACCTGCGGATAGCTCAGCCGGGTCTCACCCAGGACGATCGCGGTGCGCTCGGGGAACTCCCGGGCGCTGTTCTCGAGGAAACCGGCGAGGTTCGTCATGCAGGCAATGTACGTGCCCGGCCGCAGCGCCTCCGCGCCCCGGGACCAGCGCTCCCGCGCCCCGGGATCCGTCAGAAGCGCTCGCCGGTGAGCCGCTCGTAGGCCTCCAGGTAGCGGCTGCGGGTGCGCTCGATGACCTCGGCCGGCAGCGGCGGCGGCGCTTCGCCGGAGGAGCGGTCCCAGCCGGACTCGGGCGAGAGCGCCCAGTTGCGCACGATCTGCTTGTCGTACGACGGCTGCGTGCGCCCCGGCTGCCAGTCGTCGGCGGGCCAGTACCGCGAGGAGTCGGGGGTGAGCACCTCGTCGGCCAGCACGATGGGCGGCGGGGTGACGTCGCCGGCGACGGCGGGCAGCACGCCGAACTCGAGCTTGGTGTCGGCCAGGATGATGCCGCGCTCGCGGGCGATCTCCTCGGCGCGACCGTAGACGGCCAGCGTCAGGTCGCGCAGCGTCTCCGCCGTACCGCTGCCGACGGTCTCCACGATCGCGTCGAAGGAGACGTTCTCGTCGTGGTCGCCGAGCTCGGCCTTCGTGGCGGGGGTGAAGATCGGTGCGGGCAGCCGGCTGCCGTCCTCCAGGCCGGCGGGCAGCGCGACGCCGCACACCTCGCCGCTCGCGCGGTAGTCGAGGAGGCCGGAGCCGGTCAGGTAGCCGCGGGCCACGCACTCGACGGGGAACATGTCGAGCCGCTCGCAGATCACCGCGCGCCCGCGCACCGCCTCGGGCACGTCGGTGGAGATGACGTGGTTGGGCACCAGGTCGGCCAGCTGCTCGAACCACCACAGCGACATCCGGGTGAGGATCTCGCCCTTGTCCGGGATGGTCGTCTCCAGCACGAAGTCGAAGATGGAGAGCCGGTCGCTGGCCACCATCAGCAGCTTGCCGGCGTGCTCGCCGTCGGTGACCTCGTAGAGGTCGCGCACCTTGCCCGAGTGCAGGTGGCGGGCCCCGGGCAGCTCGGGGGCGGGCGGGATGTTCGCGAGGGTCACGGGCGACAGCCTATTGAGCCGCGCGATCCCGTTGCCGCAACCCCTTCGGCGTATCTAGACTGACTTACTGGACATCATCTGCGGATCGCCTGAGGATCGGAGCGCGCGATGACCCGGGACCCCCGCCCCGACTTCCTCCTCGTCGGCGCGCCCAAGGCCGGCACCAGTGCGCTGCACCTGGCGCTGGCCGCCCACCCGGACGTGTTCGTCACCACGCCCAAGGAGCCGAAGTTCTGGCTCTGCGAGGACGCACCGCCGCCGCACTGGCGCGGACCGGGCGACCGGCACTCGCAACGGGAGTGGATCTGGCACCGCGAGGCCTACGCCGACCTCTTCCGCCTCGCTCCCCCGCACGCGGCGCGCGGCGAGTCGACGCCCTTCTACCTGTGGCACCGCGGCGCGCAGCGCCGGATCGCCGAGGCGCTGCCCGACATCAGGCTGATCGCGGTGGTGCGCGACCCGATCGACCGCGCCTACAGCAACTGGATGCACCTGTGGTCCGACGGCCTCGAGCCCGAGGCGGACTTCGAGACCGCGTTCGCGCGCCAGGACGAGCGGGTCGCGGCCGGGTACGCCCCGTTCTGGCGCTACCGCGACCTCGGCCTGTACGGCGAGCAGCTGGCCGACCTGCTCAAGCTGGTCGATCCCTCCCGGGTGCTGGTCGTGCGCTACCGCGACATCGTCGACCGGCCCGTCGAGACCGTGGACCGGGCGTGCCGGTTCCTCGGCCTGCGCGAGGGCGCGGTGCCCGGCATCGCGCGGGAGAACTCCCGGCCCTACGTCGCTCCCGGGCTGCGCCCTCGTCTCGTCGGTCCGATGGTCCGGGCGGGAGCCTGGGCCGGGCAGTTCGCCCCGCCCGAGGTGTGGCGCCGGCTCAGCACGCCGGTCGTGGCGCGGCTGCAGACCACCGACGCCCACCGGCCCTCGCTGAGCGCCGAGCAGCGGGCGCGGCTGCTGCCGGCCTTCGAGGCCGACATCCGGCTGCTGATGGAGCTGACCGGGGACGACTACAGCGACTGGCTCTCCACGCGCGACCGCGGCTCGTTCGCGCAGCGGCAGGCGGGCGGGCTCAGCGGAGGAGCGTGACCAGGTCGTGCGCGCCGTCGGCGCGGGCGGCCTCCACGTAGAACCGGGTCCGGCCCTCAGGCAGCGCCACCGCGCTGGCGTAGCGCCAGGCGCCGTCGCCGTGCGGGGCGGCGATCGGGTCGGCGTCGGTGGGTACCAGCCGGCTGCCGTCCCAGGTGGCCACACCGGTGGTCTCGAACCAGTTCGACATCGCGTCGCGACGGCCGTCGTAGAGCACCCGCAGCGGGCCGTCGTCGCGCCGCGGCAGCACCGCGGTGGCCCGGGCACCGCGGGCGTCCCACTCCCCCGGCCGGCCGGCCAGCACCTCGCCCAGGTCGGTCCACGCCAGGCCGTCGTCGCTGTGCAGCAGCCGGGTGGTCATCCGGTCCTCGTGGCCGGGCTCGGTCAGCGGGTGGCAGCACAGCAGCATCTCCCAGCCGGCGCGGCCGGTCAGCCCGTCTCCCTCGGGGCGGTGCTCGATCACCGGGTCCTTGACGGCCATCGTGTCGTCGCCGGGGAGCACGATCCGACGCTCGCCGCCGGGCAGCGCCTCGGGCGTCGCGGCACTCAGGCTGTCGACCCACCAGTGCTTGGAGCCGGGGGTCGCGCACGACAGGTAGAGCCGCCAGCCCACGCCCGGGACGGGGACCAGCACCGGGCGCTCGAACGACTCGCTGCCGAAGGCGTCGCGGTGCACCTCGGCCACCGGCTCGAACTGCTCTCCGTCGTCCGAGCGGGCCACCACCACGGTGACGCCCCGGCCGGCGGCCAGGGGGCGGCGCACCCGGTAGGTCAGCCAGAACACGCCGTCGACCAGCACCGCGCTGGCTGCGCCCGCCCAGTTTCCCGCACCCGCCGCGGGCGCCGCCACCACGACCGTGGGGTCGTCGTACGTCGGGACCGCGAGGGTGTCGTGGGTCATGCCGGTGATGTTACTCGACTGATCGGCTCGACTTTGGCTCGTCGGGGTCCGTCCGGCTCCGGACCGATCCCGGGGGTCCTCACCCCTCGAGCGGTGGCTGGTGGCAGCATGTGCCCATGACGGAGTCTGCTGAGGAAGTCTGGGCCCGGATCGTCGGCGCCAAGCGCCAGGAGATCGGCGGCGAGTGCCCCGAGTGCGCCGGGGTCGCCCCCGAGCGGATCGTCTGGGAGGACGAGTTCTGGATCCTCTCCTACACCGACGGGCCCGCGGAGATGGCCGCCTCGCTGCTGCTGCAGACCCGCGAGCACACCCGCGTCGGCCAGCTCGACGACGAGATCGCCTCGCAGTTCGGCCGCATCTCGAACCGGCTGACCCGGATCATCGAGAACCTGCCGGAGACCTCCTACGTCGACGTGAGCCGCTACGGCGCGCACCGCGGCCACTTCCACGTGTGGTTCTTCGCACCTTTCGCGCCGGGCACCAACACGCCGGCCGACCTGCACGCGATCGCCACCAAGCTCGCGAACTGGGGCGGCGACGCCCGGGCCTGACCCGGGCGACGCAGGAACGACGTAGGCACAGAGCACCCCGACTCGGGCAGGACGAGGCGATGATGACCGGCGGGGTGCCGCTGCTGCTCCCCCGTGAGCGGTTGCACCGGCTGCTGGACCGACCCGAGGCGCCGCTGAGCGTCCTTGCCGCACCGAGCGGGTTCGGCAAGACCAGCCTGGTGCGCAGCTGGGTGGAGACGGTGCCGTGCCCCGTCATCTGGGTCAGTCTCGAGGGTGACCTGGTCTCCCGCCCGGCGTTCTGGCAGAGCGTCCTGGCCTCCGCGACGCGGCTGGGTGTGCTCGACGCCGACCTCCCGCTCCCGGCCCACGCGGAGGACCTGGACCGCAGCGACCTCCCCGGCGCGGTGCTCGCGGCCGCGCTCGGCGAGCACGTGACGACCCGCGGCCCCGTGACGCTGGTCATCGACGCCTACGAGCGCCTCCGCGAGGCGACCGCAGAGGTCGACGCCGACCTGCTCGCCCTGGTCCGCGACGCTCCCGGTCTCCGCGTGGTGGTGACCACCCGCGGCAGCACCGGGCTCGGCAGTCCCGGACGCAGCCTGCGCGGCGACGTGCAGCTGATCGGTGCCGAGGAGCTGGCCTTCACCGAGTCCGAGACGGCCGCGCTGGTGGCTGCGTTCGCGCCCGGGGTGGCGGCCTCCCCGGCACAGCTGCACCGAGCCACCCGCGGCTACCCCCTCGCGCTGCGCGCCGCGCTGCTGGCACTGGGCCGGGCGCGGCCGAGCGACCGGCTCCCCGACGCCGACTGGCAGGCGCTGGTCGCCGAGGACCTGCGCGGCCAGCTGGGCAGCGGCCCGGGCGCGGAGCTCGTCCGGGCGACGGTCGTGCCGCCGTACTTCGACGAGGCCCTGGCCGCCGAGCTCGCCGGAAGCACCGAGGTGAAGCAGCTGCTCGACGACCTGGCGTGGAACGGGTTCGGTCGGTGGATCCCGTTCACGCCCGATCGGCAGGTGTTCCAGTACGTCGACGCACTGCGCGACGCGATGCTGGCCGACGCCGCGCAGCAGCCTGCCGCTGAGCGGTTGCGCGCCGCCGAGCTCTCCGCGTGGTGGCTGCACCGGCAGGGCTCGCACGAGGCCGCCTTCGAGGTCGCGGTCTCCCACGGCCTGTACGGCGTGGCGGCGCGGGTCTACGCGCTGCTGGTGGCGGGCAACCAGGACGCGATCACCTCGACCCTGTTCGACCACCACCTGGCCGCAGTGCCGAGCCGGGCGCTGCGGCAGTACCCCGCGCTCGCCTTCGGCCGTGGCCTGGCCTGCCACCGGGACCCGGCACTGCGCGGCGCGGCCGGCGACTTCTTCCGGATCAGCGCCGCCTGGGACGGGCCGCGGCTGAGCGACCCGACGCCGGGCGAGGTGTTGCTGGGACACCTCTCGAAGACGGTCAGCCTGCGCCTGCTGGGTCGGTTCGCACAGTCGCACCGGGCGGCTCGAGCGGCGGAAGCGTTCCTCGCCGCGCTGCCGGAGGCCGACGCCGAGCAGCTGGGCGAGGTCCGGACGCTCGCGCTGCGCCACCTGGCCTACTCCCACTTCCAGGCCGGCGACCTCGAGGCCGCGCGCAGCGCCACCGCGCGCGCCGTCGCCGGCGCGGGCCGTCCCGAGGTGCTCAACCACACGGCGGTCTACGCCGTCGGGCTGAGCGCGGTCGAGGGTCGCACCGCTGAGGCCCGCGCGGCGATGACGCTCGTCGACGACGAGGCATGGGGTCCGGGTGAGCGCCGGACCTACGTCAACGCACTGGGCCGGATCGGCCGCGCGACGCTGCTGCTGGACGCCTTCGACCTCGACGGCGCGTTGGCCGAGTACGACGGCTGTGAGTCGTTCCTGCACACCTCGGAGTTCTGGCCGTTCAGCACCTGGACCCTGATGCACGCCCGGCTCGGGCGCGGTGAGGCCGCCGCCGAGGCGCGCCGGGTGGCCGAGCTGCTGCGCCGCACGCCGCCACCGCCGGGCATGACCCCCGAGCCGAACGGCCCGAGGACCGCGGACGGCCAGCACCAGACGGGCAGCCTGGGCGCCGCGGCCGTGCGCGGCGCGCTGGCCGTGCTCTGGCTGGCCGCCGGGAACCGGACCAAGGCGCTGCCGCTGCTGCGCGGTGGTGGCCGACACGCCGGGCAGCTCGCCCCGGCGGTGCTGCTCAGCCGGCTTCTGGCCGGCGGCTCCGACGACGTGCTGCTGGGGCTTCCCGCGCTGGAGCAGCGGCCGGGCCACACCCTGCGGTCGACGGTCGCGGTGCTGACCCTGGGAGCAGCCGCGGCGCTGCGGGCCGGGCACGAGGAGAGCGCGCTCGCACTGCTGGAGCGGGCGTTGGCGCTGAGCGGCGTGGACGGCGCCCGGGCCCACCTGATGTACCTGCCGGCCGCGGACCTGGCCGCGCTCCGCGCACTCGCCGACCGAGCCGACAACGGCGCACTGCGGACCTACCTCACCGGCCTGCTCCCGGACTGCTTCCCCGGCTCGAGGGCCGCGGTGTCGCTGACCACGCAGGAGCGGGCCGTGATCGCGGCGATGGTGCTGCACTCGACCCGGAGCGCGGTCGCCGCCGCGCTGCACGTCTCGGAGAACACCGTGAAGACGCACCTGCAGCGCATCTACCGCAAGCTCGGGGTGAACTCGCGCTCCGCGGTCATCGAGCGGGCGATCGAGCTGGATCTGCTGGGCCGCGGCTGAGGTCGGTCCGGTCCTCACCGGCGGCTCGGCCCGGGCTGCCGCCACCACCCGGTACGCCGCCCGCTGGTCGCGGTGGCCTCGTCGGCCGCACTGTTCGTGCGGTCAGGGCGAGCACCGCGGCCGCGAGCAGCCCGGAGCCGGCGCAGATCGACCACACCGCGTAGTACCCGCCGAGGCTGCCGCCGTCGATCCGCAGCGTGCCGGTGCTGGCCAGGCAGATCGCGAACACCGCGGAGGCGAGGCCGCCGCCGATCGCCTTGGCGGCGTTCGTCAGCCCCGTCACCGAGCCGACCCGGTCCGGGGGTGCCGCGGCGACCGCGGCGGCGGGGATGCCCGCGACCAGCCCGCCCGTGCCCAGGCCGACCACCGCCATCAGCAACCACGTGCCGGCCTCGCTGCCGTGCAGCGGCAGCCAGGCGGCGTACCCGGCGGCGTAGACCAGGCAGCCGACCACCATCGCGCCGCGCGGACCGAACACCCGGCTGGTCAGCGGCAGCGCCAGGGCACCGATCGCGAGGCAGGCCACGTAGCTGGTCAGCCGCAGCGACCCCTCGGCGGCGGAGATCCCGAAGCCGTAGCCGGTCACCGCAGGATCGCTGCGGAAGTACGTCGACAACGGCACCTGCGCGCCGAGCAGCGACATGCCGAGCAGCAGCGCGGTCAGCTGGATGCCCCACTGCGCCGGGTCCGCCAGCAGCCGGACGTCGACGAGCGGGTCGGTGTGCCCGTGCTCGTGGCGCCACCACGGCACCAGCAGCAGGCAGCCGGCGAGCACCAGCAGCCAGGCGATCGGCGAGGAGACGCCCTGCAGCCGGACCAGCACCAGACCGGCCATCGTCACCGACACCGCCAGCACCAGCAGGCCGAGACCGACGCCGTCGAAGCGGCGGGCACCACGGCGTGGGGTGTCGCCGAGCCACCACAGCGCCGGCACGCAGAGGGTCACCGCCACGGCCGGCAGCGTCAGCATCGTGGTCAACGAGACTCGCTCGGCCAGCTGGCCGGCGAGCATCGCGGCGAGGATGATCGACAGCTCCAGCGTCGCGACCAGCAGCGCCGCCACCCGACGAGTGGTGCGCCCTTGGCGTGGGCTGCCGGCGGTACGGCGGTGGATGATCGCGACCTCGATCGGCAGCCACACCACGTAGACGCCCTGCAGCGTCCAGGCGGCCAGCAGCACGGGGAACGACGGCGCGAGCGCGATGCCCCAGGTCGCGACCGCGGTCACGGCAGTCGCGCCCAGCAGCACCGTGCGGTGGCCGACGAGGTCACCCAACCGGGCCAGCGGCACCACCACCAGCGCCGAGAAGATCAGCTGGGACGCCTCGAGCCAGTTCAGGTCGCCGTACCCGATCGCGACGCCGTCGGCGATGTCGACCATGACCGGGCCGTAGTAGCCCTGGATGGCTCCGCTGGCGACCTCGACGGCGGCCAGGACCGCGACGACGCCCAGCAGCCCGTGGACGCGCACCGAGGCGCGGGGCGCGGCGAACGCGGTCATGGCGTGCTCGTCATCGGGTTCTCCTGCAGGAAGCGGCGGGGAACGAGACACCGCGCGACCTGCCGGGTGACATGCCGGGCGACATCCGGACCTTACTGTTGCCAGCCCTGCTTTGGTGAGCGTTCGCTGGGTCGCTGGCAGCAGGCCCCTCCTGCCGCAGTCCCTCGATCGGAATGGTCCTTCCATGCGTGCACGTCGTTCCCCCGCGGCTCGAGCTCGGCGATCGGTCCGGCTGATCGCCGCCGCTGCCCTTGCCGGCACCGCCCTCACCCTGGGCGCGGTGCCACCCACCGTCGCCGACGCCCCGGCCACGCCGATCGCCGCCGCGGAGGCCACCTCTGCGGCGCCGACCTCGGGGGTCGCCCCGACGCCGGAGGCGAGCGCCTCGCCCTCCACCGAGCCGAAGGCCGAGCCGTCGCAAGAGCCCTCGGAGGAGCCGACCGAGTCGCCGAGGGAGTCGCCGAGGGAGTCGCCGAGGGAGTCGCCGAGGGAGTCGCCGAGGGAGTCGCCGAGGGAGTCGCCGACCGAAGAGCCCTCGGACAGGCCGGTCGCGGCGCCGACCGCGGAGCCGGGCCCGGCGGAGAAGCCGGACCGATCGGAGAAGGCTGGGACGTCGAAGACCCCGGGCAACCGGAGCGCGGTCGCGGCCGCTGCACTCGCGCCGTTGGGCCCGGGCTGGACCGCCGTCCACCCCCAAGCGAGCGACGAGAACGGCTCCGCGGACCTGGTCACCGGCGCGCAGGGCGCGCTGCCCGCACCTCCGGGCGGCGGCGCCTGGATCCACCTGAAGCCCACCGAGGCATCGCCGGGGGTCTACCGCGGCAACGTCAACGTGACCCGGCGCATCCCCGACACGGTGGTCGACGGGCAGTACCTGATCAGCTGGGACGTCAGCTCCACGGGAGGGGCGGTCACCGAGCTCGCCAGCGGTCGGGTAGCGGTCTCCCGCACCTCGCTGGGCGCCTGGGTCCGGTACACGGCTCTGACCGAAGCGGACGGAACGTCGAAGTCCCTGAGCTTCACCTACCGGACCGGGAACGTCACCTCCACCGACGACGCCCAGGGCGGCATCGCCAACGTCACCGCCGTCCGCGTTGAGCCGACGCTCACCGGCCCGGCCACCGCAGCCGCCCCTGCAGGCGTCTCCACGACCGTCGACCTGCCGGTGACCAACACGGTCGGCTGCCGGACGGAGGGGGCGGCTCCGGCGTGGGTGAAGACCTCCTTGACCGGCATCAACGGCTCCTGCCAGCTCGTCCTCGCCCCGGGCGCCTCGGTCGAGGGCAGCTTCTCGGTGACGGTCGCCGCTCTCGCCGTCGGTGCACGGGTCGCCGAGACCCATACGGTCATGGTGACCGTGGCGCCCTCGGTCGACACGATCGTGGTGACCCCCGCGTCCTCGACCGTGGCCGCCGGAGCGACGGCGACCTACACCGCGCACGCCTACAGCCCGGCCGGCACCGACCTCGGCGACGTCACCGCCGACACCGACTTCACCGCCTCCGGCGTCGCCGGTTGCACCGACAACCGCTGCGGCGCCGAGCGTGCCGGCAGCTACACCGTGACCGGCAGCTACCGGGGCAAGACCGCGACCGCGGGCCTCACCGTCACCGCCGCCGCGGCGAACCGGCTGGTGCTCCGCCCCGGGGCCGCCCACCTCCAGGCCGGCGACACCGCTCGGTTCACCGCGTCGACCTACGACCGCTTCGACAACCTCGTCGCCGACGTCACCGCCAGCGCCCGGATCACCGCGTCCGGCGCCGCGTCCTGCACCGGCAACGTGTGCGGCTCCGAGACCGCCGGGGACTACACCGTCACCGCCACCCAGGGCGGGCTGACCGCCACCGCCGACCTCGAGGTCGGCGCCGCGGACCCGGACCACATCGTGCTCAGCCCTGGCACCAGCACCATCACCGCCGGCACCACCCAGAGTTACGTGACCAACCTCTACGACCGGTTCGGGAACCTGAACCGCGACATCTCCGGGTACGTCGTACTGACCGCCGACGGGGCGGCCACCTGCACAGCCGACCGGTGCACCTCGGAGGTGACCGGCAGCTACACGGTCACCGCCCGCGTCGACGCCCCGGGCGTGCCCGCGTGGACCGACACCGCCCGGTTGACGGTGACCGCCGCGGCACTCGCCCACATCGAGATCTCGCCGGGGACCGCCAGCGTCAGCGCCGGAACCGGCCAGCCGTACACGGCGGCGTCCTACGACCGCTTCGGCAACCGGATCGCCGACGTCACCGCGAGCACCACGTTCGCCGCGAGCGGCGCCGCGACCTGTGCCGCCAACACCTGTCGCGCCGAGCGGGCGGGCGGCTACACCGTCACCGGCACTCACCTCGGGCAGAGCGACACCGCGAGCCTCACCGTCACGGCAGCCGCGGTGAACCGGCTCGAGGTCACCCCCGGGGCGAGCACGATCGCCGCCGGCGCGACCCAGGCCTACACCGCACGTACCTACGACCGCTACGACAACCTCGTCGCCGACGTCACCGGCGCCACCTCGTTCACCGTGGACGGCGCCGCCGACTGCGCTGCGAACCGTTGCGGCTCGGAGACCTCCGGCACCTACCTGGTCACCGGCACCGCCGGCGGCCGGTCGGCCACGGTCACCCTGACCGTCACTCCGGCAGCAGTGCACCACCTGGTGATCACGCCGGCGACCGGCACGATCCTCGCCGGGAACAGCCTGAGCTACTCGGCCCGCACCTACGACCGCTTCGACAACCTGGTCGGCGACGTCACCACGACGACGACCTTCACCGCCTCGACCGACGCGGAGTGCACCGCGAACATCTGTGGCTCCACCAAGGCCGGCGAGCACACCGTCACGGGCACGCACACCGGCCTGAGTGACACCGCGACGCTCACCGTCACCCCGGCCGCCGCGGACCATCTCCTCCTCACCCCCGGCACCGCCACCATCACCGCCGGCGACACCGAGGACTACACCGCCCGGACCTACGACCGGTTCGACAACCTGATCGGCGACGTCACCACGACCACCACCTTGACCGCCTCGACCGACGCCGAGTGCACCGCCAACACCTGCGGCTCCACCAAGGCCGGCGAGCACACCATCACCGGCACGCAAGGTGGGCTGACCGACTCCGCGACGCTCACCGTCACCCCCGCGGCCGTCGACCGGCTCGACGTCACCCCCGACACCGCCACCATCACCGCCGGCGACACCGAGGACTACACCGCCCGCACCTACGACCGGTTCCACAACCTCGTCGGCGACGTCACCACGACCACCACCTTCACCGCCTCGACCGACGCCGAGTGCACCGCCCACACCTGCGGCTCCACCAAGGCCGGCGAGCACACCATCACCGGCACCCAGGGCGGGCTGACCGACTCCGCGACGCTCACCGTCACCCCCGCGGCCGTCGACCGGCTCGACGTCACCCCCGACACCGCCACCATCACCGCCGGCGACACCGAGGACTACACCGCCCGCACCTACGACCGGTTCCACAACCTCGTCGGCGACGTCACCACGACCACCACCTTCACCGCCTCGACCGACGCCGAGTGCACCGCCCACACCTGCGGCTCCACCAAGGCCGGCGAGCACACCATCACCGGCACCCAGGGCGGGCTGACCGACTCCGCGACGCTCACCGTCACCCCCGCGGACGTGGCGCGCCTCGAGATCTCCCCGGCCACCGGCACCATCACCGCCGGTGGCGGCCAGGAGTACGCCGCCTCGACGTACGACGAGTTCGACAACCTGATCGAGGACGCCACCGAGACCACGGTGTTCAGCATCGACGCGCCGGGGACCTGCACCGCCAACGTGTGCGGGTCGGAACGGACCGGCGACTACACGGTGACCGGGACGTTCACCCAGCCCGCGCCGCCGATCGTGGTGCGGCTCGCGCCGCTCGCACCGGGCGAGAGCGTGACCGCGACGGCGACCCTGCGGGTCGCACCCGCGGCGCTCGCGGCGATCGAGCTCACCCCTCCGCGCGCGGAGGTCGGTGTCGACGAGGAGCAGGCATACCGCGTCGAGGGGCTGGACCGATTCGGCAACAGCCGAGGCGACCTGACCGGCCGCACGCGCTTCCGGGCCAGCGGTGCGGCCTCGTGCACGGACGCGGCCTGCTCCGCCCCGAAGGCCGGGCGCTACCGGGTGCGGGCCAGCGCGCAGGGCCAGAGGGCCGCGGCGATCCTGGTGGTCACCGCGGAGCCGGTGAGCGGGGTCGTGCCCGACAAGGCCCCCACCGCCACGCTGCCGGCAACCGGCTCGACGACGACCTGGTGGCAGGCGCCGACCGGCCTGCTGATGCTGGCCACCGGCGTGGGCTGCGTCTGGTTCGCCACCCGCCGCCGACGGGGCACCGCCGGCTGAGGGACCGGTGTGCCCGGGCAACGTCCCCCCCAGCGCGCCCGGGCACGCCATCTCCCGCACGACGCCGCCTCTAGGCTCGAACCATGTCCGCCTCTAGGCTCGGACCATGTCTGTCGTGAAGATCAACGCCATCCAGGTCCCCCCGAACGCCGGTCCCGAGCTGGAGAAGCGGTTCGCCGCCCGCGCCGGCGCCGTCGAGGGCTCCCCCGGCTTCGAGGGCTTCCAGCTGCTGCGCCCCACCGCCGGCGAGGAGCGGTACTTCGTCGTGACCCGGTGGGCCGACGAGGAGTCCTTCGCCGCGTGGCGCGACGGTGACGCCCGGGCCGCGCACGCCCACCAGCCGGGCGAGGCCCCGCAGAAGCCCGTCGCCACCGGCGCGGACCTGCTGGAGTTCGAGGTCGTGCTGGACGTCAAGCCGTCCTGAGCCACCTGCCACCTGCCACCTGAGGCCCGACGGGCCGCCGATCACGAGGACCGGCGGCCCGCCGCAGCCCGGCGCTACTTCATCAGGTAGCAGGGCTCGGTGAACTTGTAGCCCTCGGCGGTCTTGCCGGTGAACGGCTCCACCGCCAGCGACAGCTTCGAGGAGGCCTTCGGGTCGACCTTGTTCAGCTGGGTCACCCGGACCGCGTCCTCGTTCGGGTCCCCGACCCAGTTGCCGGTGCCCTCGGGCAGGGTGCCCTCGCTGTCGATGTCGCCCTTCATCGCCTTGGCGGTCTCGACCAGGCCCTTGCGGTCGAGCTTGTCGTCGTCGATCGCCTTGGTCAGCAGCGCCTCCATCACGTAGCCGGAGTTGTAGCCGATCGCGAACCAGTCGTTGGGCGCCATGTCCCCGGCCGCCTCGCGCATCTCCGCCGAGCCCTTGGTGTCGGCGTCCCAGGTCGGGAACGACGTCGCCTGCATGTAGAGCGCCTCGATGGCCGGACCGGCGGGCGAGTCCAGCACGGCGGCGTTCCAGCTGGGCACGGAGCCGATGAACCGGCCCTTGAAGCCCTGCGCGGCCGAGCCGCCGACCACGGAGGCCATCTCCTTGGGGCCGGTGGCGATCAGCACGAAGTCCGGCTTGGCCTTCAGCAGCGCCCCGATCGCGGCGGACTGGTCGTCACCGCCGTCGACCTGGCCGGTCGTGATGTCGGTGAACTTCAGGCCGCGCTCCTTGGCGGCGATCCGGGCACCGACCATCGCGTCGTCGCCGTAGTCACCCGGGTAGTGCACCACCGCGACCGACTTGGCGCCCTGGTCGGCGGCGTAGTCGACGGCGTTCATGCCCTCGGTGCAGTAGCTGGTGCCGACCTCGATGGAGATGTCGTCGAAGATCCAGTTCGAGCCGAGCGAGGCCGGCCCGACCAGGATCGACTCGTTGGTCGCGTCCTCCAGGATCGCGTTGGTGTGCGCGGTGCCCAGCGACTGGCTGACGGCGAGGATCTTGTCCTTGATCTCGTTGAACAGCTCGGCGTGCTTCTCGGGGTCGTAGCCGCTGTCCTTGACGTACTCGGTCACGTCGACCTCGTAGTCGCCGATGCCGCCGTCGGCGTTGACCTTGTCCCAGAACGCCTTCTGGCCGGCGGTGAACGGCTCGCCGACGCCCTTGAAGACGCCGGTCAGGTCGGTCATCGTGCCCAGGTAGATGCAGCCCTTGTCCTTGTCGACGGCGTCGGGACACGGTTCCTCGGTGACCCCGGGCGCGGCGCGGCCGTCACCGCCGGAGTCGTCGTCGCGGCCGCAACCAGCCACGGCCAGGCTCACGGTCAGGGCGGTGACGATCGCCCCTGCTCTCATCGACCTTCGATTCACGGTTCCTCCTGGGGTTGTGGATGGTGCGGGCCGAGCCGGTGCTGCCGGCCCGGGCACTGACCCGGGCCGAGGCGGTCAGTAGGAGAAGGGGAAGCTCTTCCAGTAGGTGCGGATCCGGTGCCAGATCCCGAACAGCCCCCTGGGCTCGAAGAGCAGGAAGGCGACGATCAGGACGCCGTACATCACCTGCTCGAACTCGAAGACGTTCGGGTGCTCGCTGGCCGAGGAGGACAGGAACGGCACGAAGGCGGGCAGCTCGCTGGCCACCCGTGGCAACAGGGCGATCAGCATCGCGCCCATGATCGTGCCGGAGATCGTGGCGACCCCGCCGATCAGCACGATCGCGATGAACTGCACCGACATCAGCAGGCCGAAGGACTCGGGGGTGAAGTGCCCGCTCGCCGAGAACATCAGCGCCCCGGCGACGCCGGCGTAGAAGGAGGAGATGGTGAAGGCGATGACCTTGTAGCGGGTCAGGTCGACGCCCATCACCCCCGCGGCGACGTCGCGGTCCCGGATCGCCGAGAACGCCCGGCCGATGCGGGAGCGGGCGATGTTGCGGGCGAGGACACCGAGGACCACGAGCACGGCGAGGAACAGCCAGTAGAGCTTCTGCTCCTCGGTCCAGCCGCCCTGCCAGCCGTTGTCGACGGTGAACTGGATGCCGAACAGCTCCGGGGACGCGGCCTCGCGACCGACCTGCGGGCCACCGGTGACCGAGTCGAGCTCGAAGAAGAAGTACTGGCCGATGAAGACCAGCCCGAGGGTGACCACCGCCAGGTACAGCCCGCGCAGCCGGGTCGCCAGGGGGGCGACGACGGCACCGAAGAGCGCCGCGACGGCCCCCGCCCCGAGCAGCCACGCCGGCATGAAGTCGATGCCCAGGCCGAGGTAGCGCCCGTCCTCCTCGCCCGCCATCACCGCCGCGGTGTAGGCGCCGACGCCGACGAAGAAGGCGTGCCCCAACGAGACCTGGCCGGCGTAGCCGGTGACCAGGTTCAGCCCGATCGCGCCGATCGCCAGCACCAGCCCGCCGGCGAGGATGATCAGCAGGTTGTCGGCCACCATCAGCGGGACCAGGGCGGCCACGACGAGCACCGCCGCCGCACCCAGCATCTTGGAGCGGGTGTTGAGCAGGGCGGTGTCCTGGCGGTAGCTGGTGTACAGCTCCGGGCGGCCCCAGCTGGTCAGGATGCTCATACCCGCGCCACCTCCCGGGTGCCGAACAACCCGTAGGGCCGCACGAGCAGCACCACCAGCATCACGACGTACGGCGTGATCGAGCCGACGTTGGTGTCCAGGCCGGGGAACCAGTCGCGGTGGTAGGCGGTGACCACCTGCTGGGCGACGCCGATCAGCAGCCCACCGAGGACCGCCCCGCCGAGGGAGTCCAGGCCGCCGAGGATGATCACCGGCAACGCCAGGAGCGCGATGTGCCAGTGGTTCTGGTCCACCGTGCGCCCGGCGGCGGCGAACACCCCGGCGACGGTGGCCAGCGCGCCGGCCAGGCCCCAGGAGACCGCGAACACGGTCCCGACGCTGACGCCCTGGGCCATGGCGGCCTCCTGGTCGAGCGCGGAGGCCCGCATCGCCAGCCCGATCGGGGTCCACCGGAAGAACGCGAACAGGGCGAGGACCAGGACCGAGGTGACCGCGAACGCCGCCACGTCGCGGTGCTCGACGTACACGCCGCCGACCTGCCAGGTGTCGATGCCCCACGGGTCGCCGACGCTGCGCTGGTCGGAGCCGACGAACATGCCGGTGAGGATGCGCACGATGATGTCGACGCCGATGGTGATGATCGCGATCACGAAGACCGCCTTGCCGACCATCGGGCGGATCGCGACCCGCTCCACCACCAGGGCGACGCCGGCGATCGCGATCGCGCCGACGAGCACCGCGAGGGCGAAGCCGAGCTCGGGCGTCAGGTAGGTGACGAGCACGGTGCCGGCGAGCAGGAAGGCCGGCTGGGCGAAGCTGATCACGCCCATCGACTTGTAGATGATCACGAAGCCCAGCGCGAGCAGGGCGTAGATCGAGCCGAGGCCGAGGCCGCCGATGACCGCCCCCAGGAACTGACTCATGACGGGGTCCTCTCGGTGGCGTACATCGACTCGACGAGGTCACCGAACGCCCGGTCGATCGCGGCCCGCTTCACCTTCTGGGTCGCGGTCAGCTCGCCGTCCTCGTGGTCCAGCTCCTTGGGCAGCATCCGGAAGTGCTTGATCTGCTCGACCGGGTTGTGCCGGGCGTTGACCTCGTCGACGACGCCTTGGACCAGCGCGCGGACCTCCTCCTTCTCGGCGAGGTCGCGGTAGGTGGTGAACCCGAGGCGTCGTTGCTGCGCCCAGGCGCCGACGGTGTCGAGCTCGATGCCGATCAGCGCGGTCAGGTAGCGGCGCCCGTCGCCGATCACCACCGCCTCCTTGATGTACGGCGAGGCCTTCAGCCCGTTCTCGATCTCGGAGGGGGCGACGTTCTTGCCGCCGGCGGTGATGATGATGTCCTTCATCCGGTCGGTGATCCGCAGGTGCGTGCCCTCCACCCACTCCCCGACGTCGCCGGTGTGCAGCCACCCCTCGGCACTCAGCGTGCGGGCGGTGGCGTCGGGGTCGCGCCAGTAGCCGACGAAGTTGGCGGCGTGCCGGGTCAGGATCTCCCCGGTGGTCTCGTCCAGCCGCAGCTCGATGCCGTCGTGCACCTCGCCCACCGTGCCGAGGCGGACCCGTCCGACGCGGTTGCAGGTGGCGATCGCGGTGTTCTCGGTCATCCCGTACAGCTCATGCATCGCCACCCCGATGCCCATGAAGAACTGCAGCACCTCGGGCGCCACCGGGGCCGCGCCGCAGCTGGCGTGCCGCACGCGGCGCAGCCCGAGCCGCTCGCGCAGGGCGCGGAAGAACAGCAGCCAGCCGATCGCGTAGACGACGCGGGTGCCGGCGGTGTGCCGGCCGTCGTTGGCGGCCAGGGTGGCGCCGAGCCGGTCCGCTCGGCGCATCCAGAACGCGGCGTAGCGGCGCTTGAGCGGGGTGGCGGAGTCCAGCTTGATCCGGGTCGTGGCCAGCAGCTTCTCCCAGATCCGGGGCACCGCGAAGAACAGGGTCGGCTGCACCTCGCGCAGGTTCTGCGGCACGGTCTCGATGGACTCCGCGAAGTTCACCTGGGTGCCGGCGCCGGCGTTGTACCAGGTGGTCAGCACCCGCTCCGCGACGTGGCACAGCGGCAGGTAGGACAGCGTCAGGTCCTTGGGCCCCGGGATCGGGTCGGTCAGCGGGCTGCGCTCGAGCACCGTCTCCAGGGCGAACTCCGCGTTGGCGACGGTGAGCATCGCGCCCTTCGGCGGCCCGGTGGTGCCGGAGGTGTAGACCAGCGTGATCACGTCGCTGGGCTCCGCGGCGGCGACGAGGGCCTCGACGGCGCCCGGGTGGGCGGCGCGGTGCGCGCGGCCCATCGCGACCAGCTCCTCCCAGGACAGCAGCCGCGGGTCGTCGTAGGTGCGCAGGCCCCGCGGCTCGACGTACACGATCCGGCGCAGGTCGGGCAGGTCGCCGGCCTCGAGGACCTTGTCCACCTGCTCCTGGTCCTCGGCCAGGTGCACGCAGGCACCGCTGTGCGAGAGCAGGTACGACGTCTCGGCGGTCGGGTTCGTCGGGTAGAGCCCGACGGTGGTGGCGCGCACCGCGACCGCGGCCATGTCCAGGATCAGCCACTCGGGGCGGTTCTCGCTCTGCACCCCGACCCGGTCGGTGGGGCGCACGTCGAGCGCCAGCAACGCGTGGGCGACGTCGAGGATGGAGTCCCAGTACTGCGCCCAGGTGATCTCGTGCCACAGCCCGAGCCGCTTCTCGCGCATCGCGACCCGGTCGGGGGTGGCGCTCGCCCGGTCGCGGATCCGGGTGACGAGGGTGCGGGTCATGCCGGTGCCCCCTCTCCGGCGGCGGCGGGGTCCGCGGTGGTCTCCCCGGTGGTCTCCCCGGTGGTCTCCCCGGTGGAGTCGCTGGGGGGCTCCTGGAGCGCCTCACCGCCCAGGTAGGCCCGGATCACCTCCGGGTCGCGCTGGACCTCGGCCGGCGTGCCGATCGCGACCGGGGTGCCGAAGTCGAGGACCAGCACGCGGTCGGCGATGTCCATGACCAGGCCCATGTCGTGCTCGACCATGATCATCGAGATCCCCAGCTCGTCGCGGATGTCGAGGATGTAGCGGGCCATGTCCTCGGTCTCCTCGAGGTTCATCCCGGCGACCGGCTCGTCGAGGAGCAGCAGCCGCGGCTCCATGGCCAGCGCCCGGCCGAGCTCGACGCGCTTCTGCACGCCGTAGGGCAGCAGGCCGACCGGCATCCGGCGCCATTGCGCGAGCTCGAGGAAGTCGATGATCTCCTCCACGCGGCGGCGGTGTCGCAGCTCCTCGTTGCGGGCCCGGCCGACCCACAGCATCGCGGCGAGGGTGCCGTAGCGCAGGTGCTGGTGCCGGCCGAGCATCAGGTTGTCGATCACCGTCAGGTTGGTGAACAGCTCGATGTTCTGGAAGGTGCGCGCCATCCCGAGCCGGGCGATCGCCGGCGGGCGGAGCCCGACCAGCGAGCGGCCCTCGAGGCGCACCTGCCCGCGCTGGGGCCGGTAGACCCCGGAGAGCACGTTGAAGATGCTGGTCTTGCCGGCACCGTTCGGGCCGATCACGGCGAACAGCTCGCCGGCGCCGACGGTGAAGCCGACCCCGTTGACCGCCTTGACCGCCCCGAAGGACAGGTGCACGTCGTCGACCTCCAGCACCGGCGCGGCCGCCGCCCCGGGGCTGCCCGGGTCGGCGCTCACGAGGCCCACCGCTTCCGGCGGCGGTAGTGCTTGACGCTGCGGAAGGACCGTGCCACCTCACCCTCGGCGCCGAGGCCGAGGTAGAACTCGCGGACGTCGGCGTCCTCGCGCAGCTGCTCCGCGGTCCGGTCCATCACCACCCGGCCGTTCTCCAGCACGTAGCCGTGGTGCGCGATCGAGAGCGCCATGACGGCGTTCTGCTCGACGAGCAGGATCCCGGTGCCCTGGGCGTTGATCTCCACGATGATGTCGCGGATCTGCTCGACCACCTTGGGCGCCAGGCCCAGCGAGGGCTCGTCGAGCAGCAGGTAGCGCGGGTCGGACATCAGGGCCCGCCCGATCGCGAGCATCTGCTGCTCCCCGCCGGACAGCAGGCCGGCGGGGGAGTCGCGGCGCTCGTGCAGCACCGGGAACAGGGTGTGCACCCGCTCCAGGTTGGCCTTGAGGTTGCGCCGGTCCGCATGCGCACCGACCCGGAGGTTCTCGTCGGTGGTCAGCTCCTTGAAGACCCGGCGGCCCTCGAGCACGTGCTTGATCCCCCGACGGGCCAGCGCCGAGGCCGCGAGGTGGCTGATGTCGTCGCCGTCGAGGGTGACCGTCCCCTTGCGGATCTCACCGTCGTGGATGTCCAGCAGCCCGGACAGCGCCCGCAGCAGCGTGGACTTGCCGCCGCCGTTGGCGCCGAGCAGGGCGACGACCTGGCCGTCGGGCACCGCCAGGCTGACCCCGCGCAGGGCGAGCACCACGTCGTCGTAGACGACTTCCAGGTTCTGTACGGCGAGCAACCGCGCCTCCCAAGGCTGTGATTCGCGTCACAGTGAGATGGAATCTAGCGGCTCCGGGCGTCGTCGGAGGCGACAACGCGCGGGTTGGTCCGAAGAGTTGTCCCGCGGCTCCCCGGCGGCCCCCGTGGCCGCGAGCGGCGCCGGCTGGTTGGCTGGGCACCGTCATGTCACCTGAGCCCGCGACTCCCCGATCCCGCCGCCCGGTGCTCTTCGCAGTCCCGCCGCAGCGCGCGTTCGCCTACCTCGCCGACCCCCGCAACCGGCCCGCGTGGCAGTCCTCGCTGCGCCGCGTCGAGGACCTGCGGCCCGGCCCGGACGGCGCCCCGTCGGGTGCCGGCGCGACCTGGACCGACGTCACCGCCGTGCCCGGCGTACGGCCCCGGATGCGCACCGAGCGCAGCGAGGCGCCGCGGCACTGGGCCGAGGTGGGCACCTGGGGTCCGGTGACCGCGCGGCTCACCCTCACCCTGGAGCCGACCGAGGGCGGCACGCTGGTGCACGTCGACCTCGCCGTGCGCGCCCCGGGCGTCGGCCGGCTGCTGAGCACCCTGGCCCGCCGCCCGGTGCGCGCCGACCTGGTCCGGGCCGCCCGGCTCGTGGCCGCCGGCTGACGCGCGGGGTCAGCGGGTCAGAGGATCTCGCCCGGGGCGTAGGCCGCCGCGGCCGGGTGCCGCTCGACGAGGACCGCCACCTGCCGGCAGACCGCCTGGGTCTGGGCGACCGCGGCGCCGGTGAAGGTGATCGGCTCGGCGACCAGCGACTGCAGCTGCTCGCTGGTCAGGCCGAGGCGCTCGTCGGCGGCGAGCTTGGCGAAGACGTCGTTGGTGGCCTGGCCCTGGCGCATCGCCAGCGCGGTGCCGACCGCGGCCTCCTTGATCGCCTCGTGCGCGGCCTCGCGGCCCACCCCGTTGCGCACCGCGGCCATCAGCACCTTCGTGGTGGCCAGGTAGGGCAGGTACCGGTCGAGCTCGCGCTGGATCACCGCCGGGAAGGCGCCGAACTCGTCGAGCACGGTGAGGAAGGTCTGGAACAGCCCGTCGACGGCGAAGAACGCGTCCGGCAGCGCCACCCGTCGTACGACGGAGCAGGAGACGTCACCCTCGTTCCACTGGTCGCCGGCGAGCTCGCCCACCATCGACAGGTAGCCGCGGGTGACGACGGCGAGGCCGTTGACCCGCTCGCACGAGCGGGTGTTCATCTTGTGCGGCATCGCCGAGGAGCCGACCTGGCCCTCCTTGAAGCCCTCGGTGACGATCTCGTTGCCGGCCATCAGCCGGATCGTGGTGGCCAGGTTCGACGGGGCGGCGGTCAGCTGCACCAGCGCGGAGAGCACGTCGAAGTCCAGGGAGCGCGGGTAGACCTGGCCGACGCTGGTCAGCACCCGGTCGAAGCCGAGGTGGCCGGCCACGCGCTGCTCGAGGTCGGCGAGCTTGTCGGCGTCGCCGCCGAGCAGGTCGAGCATGTCCTGGGCGGTGCCCATCGGGCCCTTGATGCCGCGCAGCGGGTAGCGCCCGAGCAGCTGCTCGATCCGCTCCACGCCGATGATGAGCTCGTCGGCGACGGTGGCGAACCGCTTGCCGAGCGTGGTGGCCTGGGCGGCGACGTTGTGGGAGCGGCCGGCCATCACGGTGGTCTCGTGCTCGGCGGCCAGCCGCCCGAGCCGGGCCAGGGCGGCGATCGCGCGGTCGCGCATCAGGGTCAGCGACTGCTTGACCTGCAGCTGCTCGACGTTCTCGGTGAGGTCGCGCGAGGTCATCCCCTTGTGGATGTGCTCGTGGCCGGCGAGGGCCGCGAACTCCTCGATCCGGGCCTTCACGTCGTGGCGGGTGATCCGCTCCCGGGCGGCGATGGAGCCGAGGTCGACCTTGTCGACGACGGCCTCGTAGGCCTCCACGACACCCTCGGGCACCTCGATACCGAGGTCGCGCTGCGCCTTGAGCACCGCGATCCACAGCTGCCGCTCCAGCACGATCTTGTGCTCCGGCGACCAGATCTGGGCGAGGTCGGCGGCGGCGTAGCGGGTCGCCAGGACATTCGGCACGGTGCGCGAGACGGTCACGGGCATCGATTCTCCCACGCACCGCACCGGCCACCGAACCGTCGGCGCTGCCGCGGACGGGCACCGCCGAGTCGCCCCCTGTGGTTGGCCGAATCGCCCCCTGTGGTGGGCCGAGTCTCCCCCTGTGGTTGGCCGAATCGCCCGCTGTGGCGGCCCGAGTCGTCGGTTGTGGCCGGCCGAGTCGTCTGTCGTGGCCCTCGGAGCGCGGGCCTCAGCCGCGCGCCGGACGGACCAGGACGAGCCGGCCGTCCTCGTCGCTGCCGCGGATCTCGGTGAACCCGGCCTTGGCGGCGACCCGCATGCCGGCCCGGTTCGTCGGCGCGACACCGGCACGCACCCGCACACCCTGGGCGTCGACCGGACCCATCAGCGCCAGCAGCGCCTCGGTGGCCATGCCGTAGCCGCGGGCCTGCGGCACCAGGCCGTAGCCCACCTCGGCCTCGAGCACGCCGTCGTCGGCCGGCTCGGGGGCACCGAAGAAGCCGATCGAGCCGATCACCAGCTCCGCCCCGGATCGGACGATGGAGCGCGGACCCCAGGGGTCGCCCTCGCGCCACAGCACCGCGGCGCCGCGGTCGTCCTCACGGGGGAAGTCGGCGTGCCAGTCCGCCAGCCGCTCGCCGGAGCGGATCGCCGCGACGGTCGCGGCGTCCCACAACACCAGCCGCAGCCGGGCCGTGTGGATCCCCGGCCGCGCGCCGGGAGGCGGGCCGCTCATCGCCCGGCCTCAGGCGTGGGCGCGGGCGTGGGCGGGAGCGGGGGCGCGTCGAGCATCCGCTGCCACCACGCCACGTCGATCCACCGGTCGTGCTTGAGCCCGACCTCGCGCATGACCCCGACCGGCTCGAAGCCGCACGCCCGGTGCAGTCCCTCGCTGGCCGGGTTCGGCAGCGTGATGCACGCCAGCGCCGTGTGGGTGCCGCCGGCGGCGAGCCGGGCCAGCAGGTCGTCGTACAGCAGGCGGCCGAGGCCGCGCCCTGTCGCGGCCGGGTCGAGGTAGACGCTCACCTCGCGGGTGTGGGTGTAGGCACCGCGGGTGCGGTAGGCGGTGGAGTAGGCGTAGCCGAGCACCACGCCGTCCTCCTCGGCCACCACGAAGTGGTCGCCGGGGTGCGCGGAGGCCAGCATCTGCTGCCACTTCGCCCGCGGCGGCGGCTCGAGGTCGAAGGTCGCGGTGCCTTCGCGCACCTCGGTGGCGTAGATCGCCGCGACCGCGTCGATGTCGCCCTCGGTGGCGGGGCGCACGTGTGCCGACCGGCCGGCGGCAGGGGCGCTCACGGCTCAGCCCTCGGCGAGCGAGGCGCCCTCGACCACGCCGAGCGGCTCGGCGGCGATGTCCGAGCGACGCTGCAGGCCATCGAAGGAGATCAGGTCGGCGGCGGCGTAGGCGCGAGCCCGGGCGTCGGAGACGTCGTACCCGACGGCGCGCACAGCGAGCACCCGTCCGCCGGCGGTGACCAGGTGGCGGTGCTCGGCGTCGCCGGGCTCGGGGGCGTCGACGATCGCGGTGCCGGCGTGGATGACGTCGACGTCGTTGACGCCGCCCGCGACCCCGACACCGCGGATCACGTCGCCCTTGGAGGAGGACTCGGGGTAGCCGGCGGAGGCGAGCACCACCGTCACCGAGGCGCCGTCACGGAACCGGGGCGGCTCGACCTCGGCCAGCCGGCCCTGCGCGGCCGCGTGCAGCAGCCCGCCGAGCGGGGAGTCCAGCAGCGCCAGCACGGGCTGCACGTCGGGGTCGCCGAAGCGGCAGTTGAACTCGATGACCCGCGGGCCGGTCTCGGTCAGCGCCAGGCCGACGTACAGGCAGCCGACGAACGGCGCGCCGCGGCGGTTCATCTCGTCCAGGGTGGGCTGCACGACACTCTCCATGACCGTCGTGGCCAGGTCGGCGGGTGCCCACGACAGCGGCGAGTAGGAGCCCATGCCGCCGGTGTTCGGCCCGCGGCCGCCGTCGAAGATCCGCTTGAAGTCCTGCGCCGGCTGCAGCGGGTAGGCGGTGGTGCCGTCGCACACCGCGAACAGCGAGACCTCCGGGCCGGCGAGGAACTCCTCGATCACCACACGCCCGCAGGACGCGGCGTGCGCCTTCGCCTCGGCGCGGTCGCGGGTGACCACGACGCCCTTGCCCGCGGCGAGCGCGTCGTCCTTGACGACGTACGGCGCCCCGAAGGCGTCCAGCGCGGCGTCGACCTCCTCGGGGGTGGTGCAGGTGAAGGAGCCGGCCGTGGGCACACCGGCCGCGGCCATCACCTCCTTGGAGAACGCCTTGGAGCCCTCGAGCCGGGCGGCGGCCGCGGAGGGGCCGAAGACCGCGATGCCGGCCGCGCGCACGGCGTCGGCCACGCCGGCGACCAGCGGCGCCTCGGGACCGATGACGACCAGGTCCGCGCCCACCTCGACCGCCAGCGCGGCGACGGCGTCGCCGTCCATCGGGTCGACCTCGTGCAGCGCGGCGACCGCGCCGATGCCCGGGTTGCCGGGGGCGGCATGCACGGCCTTCACGCCCGGGTCGCGCGACAACGCCAGCGCCAGCGCGTGCTCGCGGCCGCCGGTGCCGATCACGAGACAGGTCAAGGGCTCGGGTGCGTCGCTCACAGGCCACGATCCTACGGCGCCGCCGGGGCGCCTGAGCCCCCGGACGGCGGGAGCACGCGCGGCGCATCACCTGCCGGCTCCGGGGGTAGGTGCAAGCCCGTGCGTCTCTCCCCGCCGCTGCACCCTCGCGTCCGCCCTCGCGCGCGCACCGGCCGCGCGCTGCTCGTCGTGCTCGTCGTGCTGCTGCCGCTCGTCGTGGCCGGCTGCGGCAGCGACGTCGACGAGGACCGGGCCGCGGAGCAGCTGCGCGGTGAGCTGGCGGCACTGCCCGGGGTGGGCGAGGTCGACCTGTCCCAGAGCCGCGACGTCACCGCGGGCCACCGCAACGACTTCACCGTCGCCGTGTCCCCCGGCCTCGATGCCGAGGCGTTGGCCGACCGGATCGACGACGTGCGCCGACTCGGGCGCGGGGCAGGGCTCGACGTCTTCGCGATCACGCTGCGGCTGCGCTCGCCCGAGACCCCGCCCAGCGTGGAGCTGGTGGTCGACGAGGAGAGCGTCGACACCGCCCTGGACACTGCTGCGGTCGCCGACCTGATGCTGTCCGCCGCGAAGGGTGACCTCGCCGGGCACCTGCACCGCCTCGACCTCACCCCGCTCACCGCGGTCGTGGTGCCGGCCTCGGACCGTGCGGTGGCGCCGATCCTGGAGTCGGTGGTGCGCCGCGGGTCCGCGAACGTCGTACGACGCTGGCTGGTGCGCTCCGCCGACGGCGCCCTGGACGACATCGAGATCGACGGCGCACCGCTGGACGCCGGGACCGTGGCGCTGGTGCGCGGGACCGAGCAAGCGCTGGCGGCCCATCCCGACCTCGCCCAGTTCAGCGAGCTCGCGGTCGGCGAGGACCGGCCGGTGCTCACCGTGCACCTCTCGCACGCCCGCGACGTGTCGCACGCCGACTACGGCCGCGACGACCGGCCGGAGCTGTGGCCGATGCTCAGGGCGCTGGTGGACGCTGCCCAGGACGCCGGGCCGTCGCTGCTGCGGGTGCGGCGCACCGGCAGCACCGACCCCGGTCCGGACGCCGAGGGCATCGTGCTGCTCGAGGTCGACGGCACCGAGGTCGCCACGGACCCGCGCTCCCTCGGCTGGGACGAGGCCGCCCGGGCCCATCTCGCCCGGCGCGGCTGAGCCCCGCCGGGCCCACGCTGTCGGCCAGCGCGGTCAGGTCTGCGCGGTCAGGTCTGCGCGGTCAGGTCTGCGCGGTCAGCGCAGCGGGTGCCGCACGATCGCCTGCTCGCGCTCGGGCCCCACCCCGATGACGGAGATCCGCGAGCCGGAGCGCTCCTCCACGTAGGTGACGTAGTCCTGCGCGGCCTGCGGCAGGTCGGAGAAGCTGCGGCACCCGGAGATGTCCTCGCTCCAGCCGGGCAGCGTCTCGTAGATCGGCACGGCGTGGTGGAAGTCGGACTGGTTGACCGGCATCTCCTCGTGGCGCACGCCGTCGACGTCGTAGGCGACGCAGACCGGGAGCTCCTCGAGGCCGGTGAGGGTGTCGAGCTTGGTGAGCACGAAGTCGGTGACGCCGTTGATCCGCGCGGCGTAGCGGGCGATGACGGCGTCGTACCAGCCGCAGCGGCGGGGGCGGCCGGTGGTGGTGCCGTACTCCCAGCCCGCCTTGCGCAGGAACTCGCCCTTGCCCTCGGGGCCATCCAGCAGCTCGGTCGGGAAGGGGCCCTCGCCGACGCGGGTGGTGTAGGCCTTGACGATCGCGATGACCTGGTCGATCCGGGTCGGCGGGATGCCGGTGCCCGTGCACGCCCCGGCGGAGATCGCGCTGGAGGACGTCACGAACGGGTAGGTGCCGTGGTCGACGTCGAGCAGGGTGGCCTGGCCGGCCTCCATCAGCACGACCTCGTCGCGGTCCAGCGCCTCGTTGAGCAGCAGGCTGGTGTCGCAGACGTACGGCGCCAGCCGCTCGGCGTGGCTGCGCAGCTCGGTGACGGTCTGCTCCACCGACGGCGCGCGGCGGTTGTAGATCTTGGTCAGGATCTGGCTCTTCAGCTCGAGCGCGCCCTCGACCTTGGCGGTGAGGATCTTCTCGTCGAAGAGGTCCTGGACCCGGATGCCGATCCGGTTCATCTTGTCGGCATACGTGGGGCCGATGCCGCGGCCGGTGGTGCCGATCTTGCGGCTGCCCAGGAACCGCTCGGTGACCTTGTCCAGGGTGCGGTTGTAGTCGGCGATGACGTGCGCGTTGGCGCTCAGCTTCAGCGAGGAGGTGTCGATGCCGCGGGCCTCGAGGCCGTCGATCTCGTGGAACAGCACGTCGATGTCGACGACGACGCCGTTGCCGATGACCGGGGTGCAGCCCGGGGTGAGGATGCCCGAGGGCAGCAGGTGCAGCGCGTACTTCTCGTCGCCGATGACGACGGTGTGTCCCGCGTTGTTGCCGCCGTTGAACTTCACCACGTAGTCGACCTGGCTGCCCAGGTGGTCGGTGGCCTTGCCCTTGCCCTCGTCGCCCCACTGGGCTCCGACGATCACGATCGCGGGCATGCTTGCTCCTTCGCTACGCCACGGTGTCCGTCCGCACGGTGTGGAACGGGTGCTCCCGGTCGGCTGCTCAACGCGCCACTGGCCGCCGTCGCCGGCGTCTGACAAGCAAACAGCCCCGGCAAGACCGGGGCTCTTGCGCACCCACGTTACCAAACCGGGTCCGGTCCGGCCCGTCCCCGCACGGCCCGACCCCGGCCCGGACCCGGCCCGTTCCGGCCGGGCTGCGGTCCCGGGGCCCGGGGTTACAGACAAGTTGCGGCGTTGTGTAGCGAAAACCCGCAACGGCACCTACGGTCTGGGGACGACCGGGACACCGGCCGCCTACCACCCCCGAGAGGACCGGACGAGACCGCCCATGGATGTCCTGCACTGGCTGCAGCCCCGCGACCACGTCGTGGCAGCCCGCACGGTCACCACGCTCAGCGGCGTCGCGGTCACCACGGCGTTGTTCACCGCCCCGCTGCAGGCCACGACGCCGAGCGGGACCACCGCGCTCCTCGCCGCAGCTCTGCTCGCGCTCGTCATGGGGGTCAGCGCGATGTCGCTGGTCATCGGCCCCGAGCACCGTCTCGGCTGGGCGCTGGCGCCGGTGCTCTCGGTGCCGGCGCTGGTGCTGATCGACCTGCTCACCGATGACGCGACCCTGACCGCACAGCTGTTCTTCCTCTTCCCCGCCCTCTACGGCGCCTCGCAGCTGCGGCCGCCCGGTGCGGCCTTCCTGGCGGTGCTGGCGATCGCCGGGGAGGTCGTCGTCGTGGCGACCCAGCTGCCGGCGCGTGAGGCGTTGGTCGACGCCTGGTACGTCGCCGCCGCGATCGGCACGACGACCATGCTGCTCGCCATCGCCAGCGAGCGCAACGCCCGGCTGGTCGCGCGGCTGGAGGAGATGGCGGCGGTGGACCCGCTGACCGGGCTGGCCACCCGCCGAGTGCTCGACGAGGCGGCCGGGTCGGCGCTGTCGGGGGCCGGCAACGAGTCCGGGACCGCCCTGATCCTGCTCGACGTGGACCACTTCAAGTCGATCAACGACAGGCACGGTCACCCGGCCGGCGACGCGGTGCTGGTCCAGCTGGCGGCGCTGCTGCGCAAGCATGGCCGCGCCAACGACGTGGCCTGTCGCCTCGGCGGTGACGAGGTCGCGCTGCTGATGCCGGCGTGCGGCCTCGACGACGTCGAACAACGCGCAGCGGAGCTGATGGCCGCGGTGCGCGAGGAGCCGTTCCACACCGGGAGCGGCGACCCGATCGCCGTGAGCATCAGCATCGGCTGCGCGCACCTGCCCACGCACGCCTCGGACCTCCACGCGCTCTACTCCGCAGCCGACTCCGCGCTCTACCGCGCCAAGGAGCTCGGCCGCGATTGCGTGGTGACCGCCAGCTCCGCCGACCCGGTGGGCTGAGCGCGCGGCTGGACCCCGGCGGCCACGCCCTCCATACTCGGCCATACTCAGCGCCGAGAACACGTTCTACTTCTGGGCGTGCCGACGTGAAGGAGCCCCTCGTGGCCGCGAGCAAGCAGACCCTGCTGGACACCATCCACCGCTACGTCGAGCTCGTCGCCACCGGCAGCTCCGCCGACGTGGTCGCGCTCTACGCCGACGGCGCGACCGTGGAGGACCCGGTGGGCAGCGAGGTGCGCACCACCCGGGAGTCGATCGCGGAGTTCTACGCCGCCCTCGACGGCCTCGAGCAGGAGGCCCGGGTCCTGCACGCCCGGGTCGCGGGCAACGAGGCCGCGTTCGCCTTCGAGCTCGTCACCATCGTCGGGGAGAAGAAGCTGACCCTGGCGCCGGTGGACGTGATGACCTTCGACGACGAGGGCCGGATCACCAGCATGCGCGCCTTCTGGTCCGAGGACGACATGGTCTGGAGCTGACGCTCCCGCCTGGTCAGCCCGCCCGGTCAGCCCGCCTGGTCAGCCCGCCTGGTCAGCCCGCCCGGTCAGCCCGCGCGGGCGGCGACCAGGTGGGCGGCGACCTCCGCGACGACGGCGCGCGCGAGGGTCTCGGCCGAGTCGTCGTACGGCTCGGGGACGACGGCGTGCACGTCGCCGCCGGCGAGCAGCTCCAGCGCCCCGACCTTCTGGTTCGCGGCCATCTCGGCGGCGCGCGTGGTGTCGCCGTGCACGATCACGCTGGCGCCCTCCGGCGGCAGCGGGGAGAGCCAGGCCCGCTCGGCGGCGACGACGGTGTCGGCGGGCAGCAGCGCGAGCGCCCCACCCCCGCACCCCTCCCCCAGGATCACCGAGACGGTCGGCACCGTCATGGTGACCAAGGTGGCGATGCAGCGGGCGATCTCGCCGGCGATCGCGCCCTCCTCCGCCTTCGGCGACAGCTCGGCGCCGGGAGTGTCGATGACGGTCACCAGCGGCAGGCCCAGCTCCTCGGCCAGCGCCATCGCGCGGCGCGCCTCACGCAGCGCCCCCGGTCCCATCGGGGTGGCCGGCGTCTGCCGGGAGCGGTCCTGCCCGACCAGCACGCACGGCTGGCCGTCGAGCCGGGTGAGCGCGATGAGCACCGTGTCGTCGCGCTCGCCCTCGTCGGTGCCGCGCAGCCGCACGGTGCCCGTGGCGCCGTACCGCAGCAGGTCGCGCACGCCGGCCCGTCCCTGCGCGCGGGTCGCGACGATGTCGTCCCACACCGGGCGCTCCGCGGCCGTGCCCGGCGGCACCGGGTCGCGCCGGTCCAGGTCGGCGGCCGCCGGCGGGTCGACCAGGACACCGAGGGCGCGGTCGACCAGCGCCGGCAGCTCGTCGGCCGGTACGACGGCATCGATGACGCCCTTCGCGGCCAGGTTCTCCGCCACCTGCACCCCGGCAGGGAACGGCTCGCCGTTGAGCGCCTCGAACACCTTCGGGCCGAGGAAGCCGACCAACGCACCGGGCTCGGCGACGGTGATGTGGCCGAGCGAGCCCCAGGAGGCGTAGACGCCGCCCGTGGTCGGGTGGCGCAGGTGCACCAGGTAGGGCAGCCCAGCGGCGCGGTGCGCCATCAGGGCCCGGGAGATCTCCACCATCTGCACGAACGCGCGGGTACCCTCCTGCATCCGGGTGCCGCCCGAGGAGGTGCTGGCCAGCACCGGCAGGCCCTCGGCGCTGGCACGGCGCACGGCCGCCGCGATCCGTCCCGCCGCGGCGACCCCGATCGACCCGGCCAGGAATCGGAACTCGTTGACCACGAACGCCACCGGACGACCGCGGACGGTGCCGCGGCCGGTGAGCACCGACTCGTCGGTGCCGGCCTTCTCCGCCGCCGCCCGCAGCGCCTCCTGGTAGGAGGCGGGGTGGCCGCTGATGTCGACCGGGGTGTCCCAGGACTCGTACGAACCGGCGTCCAGCACCAGATCGATCAGCTCACGCGCGGTCAATCGGCTCGAGGTCCCCATGGCTGCGCATCCAACCACGGCCCCGCCGGTAGCGTGGGGCCGTGCCTACCCCCTCCCTGCTGTTGATCACCAACGCGGAGGCGGGCACCGCCGACGTCGAGGCCGTCGACACCGCCCTCGCCGTGCTCGGCGCGATCGCCGACGTCGAGGTCGCCGCGACCTCCTCCCCCGACGAGCTCGACACCGTGCTCGCCCGCGCCGGCGCCGGCGGACGGCGGATCGTGGTCGCCGGCGGCGACGGCAGCCTGCATGCGGTGGTGGCCGCGCTGCACCGTCGCGGCGAGCTGGGCGAGGCCGAGATCGCCCTGCTCCCCCTGGGCACCGGCAACGACTTCGCCCGCGGGCTCGGCATCCCGTTGGAGCCCGCCGCGGCTGCGCGGGTGATCCTCGAGGGCGCCACCCGCCGCCTCGACGTGGTCGTCGACGACACCGACACGGTGACCGTCAACAGCGTGCACCTCGGCGCCGGCGCCGACGCCGGCGCGAAGGGCGCGGTCTGGAAGGAGCGGCTCGGCTCCGTCGGCGTCGGCAAGCTCAACCTCGGCCGGCTGGGCTACCCGATCGGGACGCTGCAGACCGCCCTCAAGCCGCCCACGCTGCGGGTGCGGGTCGAGGTCGACGGCGAGCTGCTGGTCGACCTCGACCAGCAGGTGCTGATGGTCGCGATCGGCAACGGCACCTCCGTCGGTGGCGGCACCGCGCTGACCCCCGACGCGCTGCCGCACGACGGCGCCCTCGACGTGCTCATCGCGACCCCGGTCGGCACCTGGGCGCGCCTGGCCTACCTGCTGCGCCTGCCGTTCGCCAGCCACGAGAAGCACGAGGACGTGAAGATCGTCCGCGGCTGTGAGGTCCGGGTGGCGGGCACGCCGTTCGACTGCAACAGCGACGGCGAGATCTCCGGCCCCGTGCGTCGACGCACCTGGCGCGTCGTGCCGGACGCGTACACGATGGTGCTGCCCGCCGAGTCGGGAGCCACGGCCTCCGGCAACTAGAGTTGCCCGTCGTGGCACGAGGACAGCGCGATCAGCAGACCGACCCGACCGACTGGGTGACCCGCACCGCCGACCTGGCGCTGCGACACGCCGAGCAGGTCAACGGCGGCACCCTGCCCGAGGTCGTCACCTGCGCCTCCGGGATCAGCCCGTCCGGCCCGATCCACCTCGGCAACCTGCGCGAGTTCCTCACCGTGCACTTCGTCGCCGAGGAGATCCGCCGCCGCGGCATCACCGTGCGCCACCTGCACAGCTGGGACGACTACGACCGGTTCCGCAAGGTGCCCGCCGGCGTCGACCCGTCCTTCGCCGAGCACATCGGCAAGCCGCTGACCGCCGTGCCCGACCCGACGGGCGAGTTCGAGAACTGGGCCGAGCGGTTCAAGGCGCCGCTGCGCGCCGCGCTCGCCGACCTCGGCTGCGACATGGTCGAGGTCAACCAGACCGAGATGTACCGCGCCGGCGCCTACCGCGAGCAGGTGCTCACCGCGATCCGCAAGCGCGGCGAGATCGAGTCGGTCATGTCCCGGTTCCGCACCAAGAAGGCCGACCCGGTCGAGGACGGCGAGTCGACCGCCGAGTCGACCGCCGAGGTGGAGGGCGGTGCCGGCACCAGCGAGGACCTGGCCCGCTTCCCCTACAAGCCCTACTGCCGCGGGTGTGGCCGCGACACGGTCACGTTGACGTCGTACGACGACGACACGACGGACCTGGCCTACACCTGCGACGCCTGCGGGGAGTCTCACGTGACCAACGTGGCCACCCAGAACGAGGGCAAGCTGGTGTGGAAGGTCGACTGGCCGATGCGCTGGACCTACGAGGGCGTGCACTTCGAGCCCGGCGGCGTCGACCACGCCAGCCCGGGGTCGTCGTACACGGTCGGCAAGGAGATCGTCGGCCCGATCTTCGGCGGCACCGCGCCGTCGTTCGTCGGCTACTCGTTCGTCGGGGTCGCCGGCATGCCGAAGATGTCGTCGTCCAAGGGCGGCGTGCCGACCGCGGCCGAGGCGCTGCGGATCCTGGAGGCGCCGATCCTGCGCTGGCTCTACGTGCGCCGCCAGCCCAAGCAGGCCTTCAACGTCGACTTCGGCGTCGAGGTGCTGCGGCTGTACGACGAGTGGGACGCGCTGACCAAGAAGGCCGCCGTACCCGAGAAGCGCGACGCCGCCGTGCTCGCCTGGGAGCGGGCCTCGGCCACCTCCACCGCCGGCACCCTGCCCACCCCCGCCGTGCCCGTGCCGTTCCGCATGCTCTCCTCGATCGCCGACGTCACCGCCGGCTCCCGCGAGATCATCGCCCGCACCGTCGGTGCCAGCGAGGCGGACCTCGAGCCGCGGCTGACCAAGGCCGCCACCTGGATCACCGACTACGTCGACCCCGAGGACCGCACCACCGTGCGCACCGAGGCCGACACCGCCCGGCTGTCCGCGCTGACGCCCGAGGAGTCCCGCTGGCTGGAGCTGCTCCTCGCCGGCCTGCCCGCCGACTTCACCGACACCGACGCGTTGACCTCGCTCATCTACGGCGTGCCCAAGCTGGCCCGCGGGCTGAGCGTCGACGACGCCCCCACCGACGAGGTGAAGGCCGACCAGAAGGCCTTCTTCAAGCTGCTCTACGAGCTCCTCGTCGCCGCCGAGCGCGGCCCCCGCCTGCCCACCCTCTTCGCCGCCCTCGGCGATGACCGCGTGCGGGCTCTGCTCACCGCGTGAGCCGGGCGGAGGGCTTGTAACTACGAGTTATGGCCTCTACCCGGGTGGTAGACCACCCAGGTAGAGGCAACAGCACCCGGGTAGATGCCTTCGGGGCGCCGTGCTCGGGAGTCACCGGGCCGACCCCGCACGGGGCCGCGGTACGACGTCCCGGGTGCGTCAGGCGGGCCGACGGGCGCTGTGCTCGCGCCGGATCCGCTCCGCCTCCGCTGCTAGCGTCGGCGACAGCTCACGGCCGAACCGGGCATCGGCCTCGGCCTGCGCGGACCGCAGCCGTCGTACGGCGTCCGCGCGGCGCGGACCCCAGTGGTCGGCCCAGACGACACGGCTGACCACGAGGCCGCGGTCGCTCACCGCGCGCTCACGCAGCTTCTCCTCCCAGACGGCCTCCTCCACATCGTGGGCGACCCCGCCGCGCTCGAGGGACCGGTACTTGAGCCGGCCGTCGGTCTCGATGACGTGGTGACCGACGCGGATGTCGCACCACGCGATGCCGCGCTGCGTGCGGACCGGGAACTGCGTCTCGGGCTCGCCGATCCCGGCCTCGATGACGAGGTGCCGGCCGAGCGACTCGTGCGGCGTCTGCGCACCCGGGTCGGCGAGCGCGACGCTGCGCCGCGCCGCCTTCACACCGGGCCAGCACTGCATGATCACGTAGGCGGCCTCGAGCTCGGCGCGGGTCGCACCGGCGCGCAGGGCGGAGTCGCACGCGACGATCCCGGCCAGGATGCCGTGCTCGCGGGCGATGTCGACCGCCGTCCGGGCCCGGTCGAGCACCGGCACCCCGCCGACGCGCAGCACCTGCTGGTCGGCGTACCGGGCGAGGTGGTGCTTGACGCCGTTCTCGGTCCACGCGTTCGTCCAGCCCGGGCGCGTCATGTGCACGAACCCGTCCCGCGCGGCCAGGATCGGCATGCCGAGCGCGTGCGCCGCCGAGTCGTGGCTGAGCACCCACCCGCGACGCATCGCGAGCACGGCGGCGCGGGCCAGAAGCAGCGGGCGGCCGACGTGCTCGTCGAGCTCGGCCCAGGTCTCAGCCGGCGTGTAGATGCCGCGGCGCAGCGGCACCCACTCGTGGTGCCGGAGCAGGCGTCGTACCTCGCCGGGGCTCAGGCCGAGGTCGAGCGCGCGAGCGCGGGTGATGAGACCGTCGTTGGCGGCGATGGCGGCGGTGACGCGTGGGTCCACGCAGCCCAGCGTCGACGCCACACACGGTCCGGGCCAGGGCGCGCTAGCGAGCTGTGGACGGCGGCGCGGCGCGTCGTACGACGGGAGGGGTCGTGGACTTCTTGAGCACGCTCAGGTGACGCCGCTCGGGCGCATCTACCCGGGTGCTGTTGCCTCTACCCGGGTGGTCTACCACCCGGGTAGAGGCCATAACTCGTAGTTACAAGCGAGCCGTGGCCGCCCGGCTCACAGCAGGGCGTCGGCGGCGGCGGGGCTGGAGTCGCGCAGGAAGGTGGCGCAGCGCTCGGCCTCGTCGGTCTCGCCGATGGCGTCGGCGGCTTGGGCGAGCAGGGCGAGGGCGCGCAGGAAGCCGCGGTTGGGCTCGTGGTCCCACGGCACGGGGCCGTGGCCCTTCCAGCCGTTGCGGCGCAGCAGGTCCAGGGAGCGGTGGTAGCCGACGCGGGCGTAGGCGTAGACGGTCACCCAGTCGACCTCGGCGGCGCGGGCCTCCTCGGCCAGGGTCGCCCAGGCCAGCGGCGAGGCCGGCAGGCGTCGTACGACGTCCACGGCCACCATGCCGGAGGCCAGCAGCTCGGCGGCGGGGTCGACGGGCAGGTGGGTGGGCGGGGGGCCGGCCATCAGGTCGGCGCCGGGCGTGATGCTCATGCTCGCCATTGTGTCCGGCCAGGGACGGATGCCGGTGGGCGGGTGTCGAGCCCGGGACGCTCCCCCAGGCCGCGTCCACCTCGACGCGTCCACCGGCACGACGCGTCCGTCGCCACCCCACAGGCAGCGACCGGGAAGCGACCGGGCACCGACCGGCGACGCTGCCGCCCGAGCGACCCGCAGCCCGCCGCCCGAGCGACCCGCAGCCCGCCGCCCGAGCGACCCGCAGCCCGCCGCCCGCCGCCCGAGGAGCGTCAGGACACGAAGCCGAACAGCGGGCTGTCCGGAGCCACCTTCTCCACCCGCAGCCGGGAGCACGCCATCCGCTCCAGCAGCGGTCCGAGGTCGTTCGGGTCCTGCATCTCGATGCCGACCAGCGCCGGCCCGGTCTCCCGGTTGTTGCGCTTGGTGTACTCGAACAGCGTGATGTCGTCGTCGGGCCCCAACACCTCGTCGAGGAACCGGCGCAGCGCACCGGGCTCCTGGGGGAACTCGACCAGGAAGTAGTGCTTGAGGCCCTCGTGGATCAGCGCCCGCTCGACGATGTCGGCGTAGCGGGAGACGTCGTTGTTGCCGCCGGAGACCACGACCACGACGTGACCGCCCGCCGGCAGCGTGTCGACCACCTCGGGCAGCCGCAGCGCGGTGGCGGCGAGCGCACCGGCGGGCTCGGCGATGATGCCGTCGACCTGGTAGAGGTCGAGCATCTCCACACAGATCAGCCCTTCGGGCACCGACGCGGTGGACAGCTTCACGGCGTCGCGGGCGGCGGCCACGGCGGCGTAGGTCAGCTCGCCGACGCGACGCACGGCGGCGCCGTCGACGAACGGGTCGACGTGGTCCAGCTCGACCGGTCCGCCGGCCTCGAGCGCCGCGGCCAGCGAGGTGGCGCCGGAGGGTTCCGCGGCGACGACCTGCACCCCGGGCAGCCGCTCGGCGAGGACGGTCAGCGACCCCGCGATCAGCCCGGCGCCGCCGACGGGCAGCACCAGGGCGTCGGGCTGCCAACCCAGCTCGCCGGCCTGGGCCAGCACCTCGGCGACGACGGTGCCCTGCCCGGCGATGATGCCGGGATGGTCGAAGGCGGGGATGGCGGTGGCGCCGGAGGCGGCGGCGAAGTCGGCGGCGGCGACCGCGGCGTCGTCGTACGCCTCCCCGGCGATGACGACCTCGACCTGCTCACCGCCGAGCGCGGCGACCCGGTCGCGCTTCTGCCGGGGCGTGGTGCGGGGCAGGAAGATGGTGGCGTGCACGCCGGCCCGGGCGCAGGCGAACGCCACCCCCTGGGCGTGGTTGCCGGCGCTGGCGCAGGTCACGCCGCGGGCGCGCTGCTCCTCGCTCAGCCCGGCGAGCACCGTGTAGGCGCCGCGGGCCTTGTAGGAGCGCACCGGGGTGAGGTCCTCGCGCTTGAGCCAGACGTCGAGCCCGGTCAGCGCGGAGAGCCGGTGCGCGCGCTGCAGCGGGGTCGGCGCGATGACCGGTCCGAGCAGGCTCGCCGCGGCGTCGACGTCGGTGGCGGTGGGAAGCGTGGGCGTCTGGAGGAGGTCAGGCACGATCAGCTGATCGTCTTGCCGGCCGAGCGCAGGTGCTCGCAGGCCTCCACGATGCGCGCGGCCATGCCGGCCTCGGCGGCCTTGCCCCACGAGCGCGGGTCGTAGGCCTTCTTGTCGCCGACCTCGCCGTCGATCTTGAGCACGCCGTCGTAGTTGCGGAACATGTGGTCCGCGGCGGGCCGGGTGAAGGCGTACTGGGTGTCGGTGTCGATGTTCATCTTCACCACGCCGTAGTCGACGGCGGCCGCGATCTCCTCGGCGGTGGAGCCCGAGCCGCCGTGGAAGACCAGGTCGAACGGCTTCGCGCCGGCCTCGAGGCCGAGCTCGGCGACGACGGCCTCCTGGGCGGTCTTGAGGATCTCGGGGCGCAGCTTCACGTTGCCGGGCTTGTAGACGCCGTGCACGTTGCCGAAGGTCAGGGCGGTCAGGTACCGGCCCTTCTCGCCGATGCCGAGCGCGCGGACGGTGGCCAGCGCGTCCTCGGGGGTGGTGTAGAGCTTCTCGTCGATCGCGCCGACGATGCCGTCCTCCTCGCCACCGACGACGCCGACCTCGATCTCGAGGACGATGTTCGCAGCCGCGGCGCGGGCGAGCAGGTCCTCGGCGATGCGCAGGTTCTCCTCCAGCGGCACCGCGGAGCCGTCCCACATGTGCGACTGGAACAGCGGCGCCTGGCCGCCCTTGACCCGCTCCGCGGAGATCTCGAGCAGCGGGCGGACGAAGCCGTCCAGCTTGTTCTCGGGGCAGTGGTCGGTGTGCAGGGCGATCTGCACCGGGTAGTTCTTGGCGACCTCCGCGGCGTAGGCCGCGAACGCGACCGAGCCGGTGATCATGTCCTTGACCGAGGGGCCGGACAGGTACTCCGCACCACCGGTGGAGATCTGGATGATGCCGTCGGAGCCGGCATCGGCGAAGCCCTTGAGGGCCGCGTTGAGGGTCTGCGAGGACGAGACGTTGATCGCGGGGAACGCGAACGCACCGGCCTTCGCGGCGTCGAGCATCTCGGCGTACTTCTCGGGGGTGGCGATGGGCATGCTGTTGGCTCCTGCGCAGGGTCCGGGTTGGTGTTCCCAACCTACCGCGACAACCGATAGGCGGTGGCGCGCGTATCTGTCGGTGAGTGAGGATCGACCCGACGGAGGCGGAGGACACGTGCGCGCCATCATCGATCGGCTCGACGCCGAGCTGGGGGCACCTCCCCCGGCCAGCTTCGACGTGGCCGCCACCGTCGCCGCCGGGCGCCGGTCCGTACGACGCCGCCGGCTCGCGGCCGGCTCAGCCGTGCTCGGCGTGGTGCTCCTCGCCGGGGGCGTGGCCTGGGGCGCCGGCCTGCCCGGCGTCGACCGGGCCGAGGCGCCGCTGGCCGGCCAGGGCGCGACCTACGTCCCGGTCACCGACCTGGGCGACCAGGTGCCGGTCGCCTACACGGACGGTGACGACGGTGACGGGGACGGTGACGGGGATGGTGCGATCGCGCTGCAGGAGGGCTGGCGGGTCACCGAGCGGGTCGACGACCCGCTGGGCGACGCCGGGCTGCGCGGCACGCGGGACGCGGCGGCGGCCCCGGTGGCGGAATCGGTCGGTCTGGCGGTGCACCGCGGCGACCAGGAGCGCTGGGTGCTGCTCTTCCGCGAGCCCGACACCGAGGACGCCGACGGGTCGGCGTCCGGCTCGGGCGGGGCGGAGGTCGAGCTCGAGCCCGGCGCGACGTTCCCCGACCTGGCCACCTGGCTCGAGGTGCGGGTCGGCCTGCTCACCACCGGCACCTCCACGGAGCTGGTCACCGTCGACGAGCGGGACCGGGTCCGCGGCCGGCACGGCGTGCAGGTGCGGGACCAGGAGGTCCTGGCCGCCGGCGGCCCGACGTCGGCCACCCGGTTCGCCGCCCGCCTGGCGCTGGGCGCCGAGGAGCTGTGGGTGGTGGTCCAGCGCACTGGCACCGGCGCCGAGACCGCGCTGGCCGACGTCACAGCGGCCGACGACTGGGCCCCGGCCGAGGGCGCCACGGTGGCCGACTTCGCCGCCTGGCTCACCGGCCCCGAAGGCGAGGGGACCCGGTGAGGCGCACGGAGCGCGAGGCGGCGTACGTCGAGTTCGCCACCGCGCGACGCGACCGGCTGCGCCGCATCGCCTACGGCATGTGCGGGGACTGGCACCGCGCCGACGACCTGGTCCAGAACGCGTTGGTGAAGCTGTACGTCGCCTGGCCGCGGGTGCACCGCAGCGGCACCGAGGACGCCTACGTGCGCCGGGTGCTGTTCAACGCCGCGATCGACGACTCCCGGCGCGCGGTGCGCCGGGAGCGACCGACCGAGGTGCTGCCCGAGACCGCCGGCCGGGTCGGGGTCACCGTGGAGGACCGGGACTCGCTGGTGGCGGCCCTGCAGCAGCTGCCCGCCCAGCAGCGCGCGACGGTGCTGCTGCGGCACTGGCTGGGGCTCAGCGTCGCCGAGGTGGCGGCCGAGCTCGGGATCAGCGAGGGCACGGTGAAGAGCCACACCTCGCGTGGGCTGAGCGCGTTGCGGGGCGCGCTGAGCGTGGTGGAGCCGTAGGCCCACCGAAGCCAGCCACAGCCCAGCCAGGACGTCAGCCGCGCCAGGCCTCGTCGCTGCCAAGGTCGGCGTGCTGGACGATCCAGGAGTGCATCGCGATCGCCGCGGCGGCGGAGGCGTTGATGGAGCGGGTGGAGCCGAACTGGGCGATGGAGAAGGTGCCGTCGCAGGTCTCGCGGGCGGCCGCGGAGAGCCCCGGGCCCTCCTGGCCGAACAGGAAGCACACGCGGCGCGGCAGCGTCATCGTCTCCAGGTGCTCCGAGTCGGGCAGGTTGTCGATGCCCAGCAGTGGCACCGCCGCGCCGCCGTCGCGACCACCGACGGCGAGGTACTCGTGCAGCTCGGCCACGCTCGGGTGGTGCCGCACGTGCTGGTAGCGGTCGGTGACCATCGCACCGCGCCGGTTCCAGCGCCGGTTGCCCACGATGTGCACCTCGGCGGCCAGGAACGCGTTCGCCGAGCGCACGATGGTGCCGATGTTGAAGTCGTGCTGCCAGTTCTCGATCGCGACGTGGAAGCCGTGCCGGCGGGTGTCGAGGTCGGCGACGATCGCCTCCACCGACCAGTACCGGTAACGGTCCACCACGTTGCGGCGGTCGCCCTCGGCGAGCAGCTGCTCGTCGTACACCTCGGCGCCGGGGCCGCTCGGCCACGGGCCCGGCCAGGGCCCCACCCCCACCTGGGGGGCACCGTGCGGCATCGGGTCGTACGGCGCCCGCCGGTCGCCCTCGGCGCGGGTCTCGTCGGCCGGGTCGTTCACGGAGGGAACCCTAGTGGCCACCTCACCGATACCCGGCAGGTAGCGTGGGACCGTGGCCCTGTACGACGTCTCGACGATGCTTTCGGGCGCGGTTGGGCACCTGGCTCCGATGTTCCTCGGTATCGACTGGCTCGACCCGGAGTGGCTGCTGGAGCGATTCGGTGCCGAGTTCTTGTGGATCAGCCTGCTGATCCTCTTCGTGGAGTGCGGGCTGTTCTTCCCGTTCCTGCCCGGTGACGCCCTGCTGTTCGCGTTCGGCATCTTCGTCGCCACCGAGCGACTCGATGTCTTCCCCGGCTCCCCGCTGCTGGAGCTGTTCCTGGGCATCGCGCTGCTCGTCGCCGCCGGGTTCGCCGGCAACGTGGCGGGCTATGAGATCGGCCGCAAGATCGGGCCGAGGATCTATGCCCGCGACGGCAGGCTGTTCAAGCAGAGATACATCGACGAGACCCAGGTCTTCTTCGACGTGCACGGCAACAAGGCGCTCGTGCTGGGCCGTTTCGTCGCTTTCGTGCGCACCTACATCACCGTCGTCGCCGGTGTCACCGGCATGGACCGGCGCCGCTTCTACACCTGGAGCGCGATCGGCGCGTTCCTGTGGGTCGCCTCGATCTCGATGCTCGGCTACTTCCTGGGCAAGCGGGTGCCCTGGCTGGGCGACAACATCGACTACGTGATCCTGGCGATCATCGGCTTCGGCGGGATCCTCATGGTCATCGAGGCCATCCGGCGGCGTCGTACCGACGCCCCCGAGGCCGAGGACCGCGACCACGACGGCCGCCCGGACCGCGACATCGCCGGCTTCCCGGTCAAGCCCCGCCCGCACGAGGACTGAGCGGGGGCCCGCCGGCGCGCGTCAGCCACCGGCAGGCGCGGGTCAGGCCCCGCCGCCTCCGCCGCCCTCGCGCCGGGTGCGGACCATCGAACGCACCCGCAGCACCAGCCACCAGCACACGGCGGCGACCACGGCGACGATGACGAGCTTCTGGAACGTGCCGGCGTAGTCCTCGACCCGGTGCCACTGCTCGCCGAGCTGGTAGCCGGCGAGCACGAAGACGGTGTTCCAGATCGCGCTGCCGGCGGTGGTCAGCAGCAGGAAGATCGAGAACGGCATCCGCTCCACGCCGGCGGGCAGGGAGATCAGGCTGCGGAAGATCGGGATCATCCGGCCGAAGAAGACCGTCTTCTTGCCGTGCCGGGCGAACCAGATCTCGGTGCGCTCCAGGTCGCTGGTCTTGGTCAGCGGCAACCGGTCCCAGACCCAGTAGACGCGGTCGCGGCCGATCAGCACGCCGATCCAGTAGAGCGCGACGGCACCGACCACCGAGCCGGCGGTGGTCCACAGCAGGGCCTCGATCAGGGAGAACTCGCCGCGGCTCGCGGTGAACCCGGCCAGCGGCAGGATGATCTCGCTGGGCAGCGGGGGGAACAGGTTCTCCAGGGCGATGGCGAGACCGGCCCCGGCCGGGCCGAGCTTCTCCATCAGGTCGACGGCCCAGCCGGCGATCCCGGTGAGGTCCTCGCCGCCCTCGCCCGTGCCGTTCGCGGCGGAGGCGAGGGACGCGAGCGCTGCTGCAGCGTCGCTCACGCGGTAGCCCGGGCCGCGTCGAGCTCGGCCTTGGTCAGCACCGCGCGCACCTGCAGGCCGACGTCGGCCAGCGGGTTCTCCTCGCCGGGGCTGCGGTCGATCGCGCAGATCACGGTCTCCACGACGGCGCCGCCGGCGCGCAGCGCGCTCGTGGCGTCGCGCACCGCACCACCGGTGGTGATCACGTCCTCGATCAGCACGACCTTCTTGCCGGCGAAGGCGGGCCCCTCGGCGAGCTTGGCGGTGCCGTACTCCTTGGCCTTCTTGCGCACGAACACCACCGGGATGCCGACCAGCTGGCTGACGGCGGTGGCGATCGGGATGCCGCCCATCTCCAGGGCGCCGAGCAGGTCGACCTCGGCGGGCAGCAGCTGCGCGACCTCGCGGGCGACCCGGGCGAGCAGCTGCGGGTCGGCCTCGAACAGGTACTTGTCGAAGTACTCGTTGCTCACCTGGCCCGAGCGCAGCGTGAACTCCCCCGTCAGGCGGCAGGTGGCGTCGATGTCGGCGGCGAGGTCGGTGTCCGTGGTCGTCACGTGCCTCAGGTTAGTGGGCACGGGTGGGGCGCCCGGGACGCACCCGCCTCACCCGGCGGGCGCCGGGCGGACGGCGACCAGCCCCGTCACGGTGCCCTGCAGCAGGGTGCCGTCGGGCAGGAACGTGCCCACCATCTGCAGCGTGTCCGCGGTGGGGCCGCGCCCGATCGTGGTGCGGCTGAGCACCCTGCCGCGGGCGGGGTCGATGCGCACCAGGTCCCACCGGCTGCCCTGCGCGAGGCGCTCCACGGTGTAGATCACGTTCTCGGCGACCGAGAGCTTCGGCACCGCCGCGGAGGCGACCGTGTTGGTCCAGCGCACCCGGCAGGTCTTCTTCCGACCCTTGCCGGACAGCGTGAGGCGCTGCATGCCGCCGACGAAGTCGGCCTTCGCGGGCACGGCCTCCCCGGCCCCGTCGGGCGTGGCCGGGTAGGGGTAGCCGTAGGTGCTGGCGACGTAGACCTGGTTGCGCAGCGCGATCGCGGAGTTCTCGGTGCCGCTGTTCGCCCGGCCGAGGATGGGCGTCTTGCAGACCGTCCTGCCGCTCGCGGCGCGGTAGACGACCAGGTGCTCGCGGGGCCGGGCGTTGTCGGTGATCGCGACGTACTCCCGCCCGGTGCGCGGACCGAAGAAGGTGGGCGTGGCTCCCGAGCCGTGGCTGAGCTGGCCCGGCTTGCGGGCGGGGCCGCGGTCATAGGCGCGCCGCCAGACCTGCTTGACCGCACCCGGGCGGCCGGCCCGGTTCCGGTTCGCCTTGACCAGGTACGTCGCGTGGTCGGTGACCACGGCCATCCCGGCCGGGGAGGTGGAGATCGAGTTGGCGACCTGCTCACCGCGCCCGAGGACGCGCAGCGCGACCTTGCGGGTGCGGGGGTCGGCGTACCCGGCGCGGCCCTGCGCGGTGGCGAACCAGACCAGGCCGTTGTAGCCGGGCGCCACAGTCGTGACGGCGTCGCAGTCGGCGGCACCGCAGGCGCGGGTGAAGGCCGGCTTGAGGTCGATGGCCGCGGCCTCGGTGATCGTCATGGTGCGGCCGGTGCTTCCGGCACGCCGGTGCTCGAGGAACAGCACCCGGCCGCTTCCGTCCACGGTGACCAGCCGGTCGCGGTGGTCGAGGTAGGCGTAGACCCCGCCGAGCAGGCTGCCGGCCGTGAGGTGCTTGCGGGCGACGGTGCGCAGCGTGGTGGGGTCGATGATGTTCAGGGTGGGCGCTCGGTCGAGGTACTCGGTGCACAGCGCCTGGATGTAGCCGTCCTTGCCGGCCAGGATCGTCGGGCACACCGAGAGCAGGGTGCGGGTGGTGGCCCGGGCGCCGGGGCCGGGGCCGCGGTAGCGCGTGGTGTCGGAGGACGCCGGGTCGCCGTGCATCGTCGAGGAGCCCACCGGGCCGGCGTACGGGTTGACCGGCGGCAGGCCGGGTCGTGGCTTCGCCTGGGCGGGCGGCGGGACCAGGACCGCGGCGAGGAGGGTGGCCAGAAGCGTGGACAGGACGAGAGCACGGGAGCCGAACACAACCAATATTGTTGACTAACATGACTATGTGATCGCATCGCGTCCGCCCAGCGGACGCCCGAGCGCGACCTAGGCTGAGCCGCATGCGCACGCCTGCCGCCGCACGCCGGGTCGCCGGGACGGGCGAGACGATCTTCGCGGAGATGTCTGCCCTGGCCGCCCGCACCGGGGCGGTCAACCTCGGCCAGGGCTTCCCCGACACCGACGGGCCGCCGGCCCTGCTGCGTGCCGCCGCGGACGCCGTGCTGGGTGGCGCCAACCAGTACGCCCCGGGCATCGGGGTGCCCGCCCTGCGCCGGGCGATCGCGGCGCACCAGCAGCGCCACTACGGCATCGGGCTCGACCCCGACACCGAGGCGGCGGTCACCACCGGCTGCACCGAGGCCATCGCCGGCGCCATGCTCGGCCTGGTCGACCCCGGGGACGAGGTGGTGGTGCTCGAGCCGTACTACGACTCCTACCCCGCGATGATCGACTTCGCCGGCGGCGTACGCCGCCCGGTGACCCTGCGCGCCCCCGACTTCCGGCTCGACCCCGCCGAGCTGGAGGCCGCCGTCGGTCCGCGCACCAAGCTGATCCTGCTGAACACCCCGCACAACCCCACCGGCCGGGTGCTCGACGCCGAGGAGCTGGCCGCGGTGGCGCGGGTGGCGACCGAGCACGACCTGGTCGTGGTCACCGACGAGGTCTACGAGCACCTCACCTTCGACGGCCACCGGCACGTGCCGATCGCGACGCTGCCCGGGATGGCCGAGCGCACGCTGACCCTCTCCAGTGCCGGCAAGTCGTGGTCGGTAACCGGCTGGAAGATCGGCTGGGCCACCGGCCCGGCACACCTCGTCGCCGCCCTCACCGGCGCCAAGCAGTGGCTCAGCTACACCTCCGGCGCGCCGCTGCAGCCGGCCGTCGCTGCGATCCTGGACTCCGGCGACGACTTCCCCGTCCGGCTGCGTGCGGAGCTGCAGCAGCGGCGCGACGAGCTGGTCGCCGGGCTGCGCGCGGCCGGGCTGACGACGTACTGCCCGCAGGGCACCTACTTCGCCACCACCGACGTGGCCGACCTCGGTTGGGCCAGCGGGCTGGACTTCTGCCGGGCCCTGCCCGAGCGGGCCGGGGTGGTCGCGATCCCGACCGAGGTCTTCTACGACGCCCCCGACGCCCCGGGCGCGGGCCGCCACCTCGTCCGCTGGGCGTTCTGCAAGCGTCCCGAGGTCGTCGCCGAGGCCGTACGACGCCTCACCGCCGCCGACCTGCGGGCCTGAGCGTCGGACAGAGCGGCGCCCGGAGGGCTGCGGGCAGGCTCCGAACGTGTTCGGATTCGTTCGGGGTCGCGCTCGAGGCGACCGGCGCGCCCGGATCAGCCGGCACACGTCGGACGGGTCGCGTTCAATGTCGTCCGGGGGATCAGCGAGGCGGGTCTCGGGATCGCGGATGTGGGGTCCGTGCCGGGGACCCGTCTCGCGCCCCACCGAGCCCACCGCCGGACCGGGTGCTGGGCGCTGGGTGCCGACCGGAGGACCGATGAACGACCCGTCATCCCCGTCACCACGGCCCGCAGGCTGGTACATCGACCCCGCGGCGAGCAGGACCCACCACCGCTACTGGGACGGCAGCCGCTGGACCGATCAGTTCCGGTCGCGGCCGCCGGATGCCGCCGTGGCTGATGCGGGCCGCTTTCCTGCGCCCCGGCCCCGGCACCGGCGCCGATGGGCCTGGTGGCGGCGACGGTGAGCGTCCGCGGCCCGGTGGCGCCTCAGCGGCGAGGGGCGAACCAGGCGGCGACGTCGGCGCGCAGCAACAGCCAGGTGCTGACCGCCAGCACCGCGACCAGCATCACCAGCGGCCAGGCGCCGAGCGCCATCAGCAGGCACAGGCAGCCGGCGCAGGCAGCGGAGACGGCCAGCGTGATCCGCGCCCAGTTGCGGCCGGCGAACGCCAGCCCGGCCAGCACGATCGCCGCCACGGCCCACACGGCGAGGCCGGCGATCAGCACGTAGAGGCCACCGACCAGGGAGGCCTCGGTGAGCTGGTAGGCCTCGACCAGCGCGGGCTGCTCGGCCGACATCTCGTCGTACAGGGTCTCGCTCTGCGAGGGCAGCAGGGCGGCGACCAGCGCCAGCCCCGCCAGCGCCGTGGACGACGCGACCCAGGTCAGCACGCACGCCATGACCAGCGCCTGCGGCCGCGGCCCCCGTACGGCGTCGTGCGGTGCGGCCGGGGCCGGGTGAGCACCCGGGGCGGGCCGGCCGTCGGTCTGACCCTGGGGCTGGGCGTGGGGCTGAGCGTGAGGCTGGGCGTGGGGCTGACCCTGGGGCTGGGAGGCCGCCGGTACCGCCTGGACAGGCCGCTCGGCGCCAGGACCACCGGCACCCGGCCGGTCGGCGCCGGGCTCACTCGGCCGCGTCCGGGCGAGCCGCTCGGCGCGGCGGGCCTCGTAGCGCTCGCGCCACGGACGACCGGCGTACCAGTCACGGGTGGGCTGCAGCCACAGCAGCGCGATGCCGGCGACCACCATCGGGGCCAGGAAGCCCGCGGTCGCCATGCCGCCGATGAGCAGCAGCGGGGAGAGCGCGGTGAGCGCGATCCGGGCGCTGAGGGAGCGCTTGAAGACCTGGAAGCCGAGGATCGTGGCCGCCGCGGCCGCACCCGCGCCGACCAGGCACAGCACGCGCACCAGGGCGGAGAGGCCGTCGATCGTGATCCCGGCGTCGGCGAACGGCGGGTCGGCGATGATCCGGCCGAGCTCCTCCTGCACCTCGAGGGTGTGCAGGGCGGCGATCCGCTCCCACGCGGAGAGCACCAGCACGATCGAGCCGACGATGATCAGCACGCCGGCGAGCGTCGCGTGTCCGGGGCGTGACTCCTGCTGGCTCATGGCCCCCATTCCATCAGAGCGTCCCACCGCTCACACGGCCGGTGGTTTGCTGGCGCTCCTCGGGGGTTGCAACCCCCGAAGAGCGCAGGGATCCCCGGGTGACCGGGGATCCCTGCACCGCGCCTCTCAGCGACCGCCTCACACCACCATCAGGGCGAGCCCGTCGTCGCCGCGCTCGACGAAGACGGAGCCGCCGTCGTGGACGTCGCCGGCGATCAGCAGCTTGGCGAGCGGGTCGCCGATGGCGGACTGGATCAGGCGACGCAGGGGTCGGGCGCCGTAGGCCGGGTCGTAGCCGGTGTCGGCGAGCCACTGCCGGGCCTGGGGCGAGACCTCGATCGTGATCCGGCGCGCCTCGAGCCGCTTGCCGAGCAGGGCCAGCTGCAGGTCGACGATCTTGGCCAGGTCCTCCTTGGTGAGCGCCTCGAAGGTGACGATCTCGTCGAGGCGGTTCAAGAACTCCGGCTTGAACGAGGACCGGACCAGCCCCATCACCGCCTCCTTGCGAGCGTCGGGGTCCAGCAGCGGGTCGACGAGGAACTGCGAGCCGAGGTTCGAGGTCAGGATCAAGATGGTGTTGCGGAAGTCCACCGTGCGGCCCTGGCCGTCGGTGAGCCGGCCGTCGTCGAGGACCTGCAGCAGGATGTCGAAGACCTCCGGGTGCGCCTTCTCCACCTCGTCGAGCAGCACGACGGAGTAGGGACGCCGCCGCACGGCCTCGGTGAGCTGGCCGCCCTCGTCGTAGCCGACGTAGCCCGGAGGGGCACCGACCAGGCGCGCCACGGAGTGCTTCTCGGCGTACTCGCTCATGTCGATGCGCACCATCGCGCGGTCGTCGTCGAAGAGGAAGTCGGCCAGCGCCTTGGCGAGCTCGGTCTTGCCGACGCCGGTGGGGCCGAGGAAGAGGAACGAGCCGGTCGGCCGGTTCGGGTCGGCGATGCCGGCCCGGGCGCGTCGTACGGCGTCACTGACCGCGACCACGGCGGCCCGCTGCCCGATCAGGCGGTTGCCGATGACGTTCTCCATCTCCAGCAGCTTGGCGGTCTCGCCCTGCAGCATCCGGCCGGTGGGGATGCCGGTCCAGGCCTCCACCACCTCGGCGATCTGCGCGGGCCCGACCTGCTCGCCGACCAGCTTCTCGGTGCCGTCGTCGGTCTGCGGGGACGCGGCGAGCCGCTCGATCTCGGCCTCGAGGTCGCGGATCTGCTTGTCGGCGAGGTAGCGCTGCTCGAGCATCGCGTACTTCTCCTCGCCCTCGGGCAGCACGGCGCTCTCCCGGGTGAGCCGGTCGGCCTCGATGCGCAGCCCGTCGAGCCGGCGGCGCAGCTCGCCCTCGCCCTCCAGGGACGCCTTCTCCCGCTCCCAGCGGGCCTCGAGCCCGCGCAGCTCCTCGGACTTGTCGGCGAGGTCGGCGCGCAGTGCGGCGAGCCGCTCGGCGGAGGCCTCGTCGGACTCGCGGGCGAGCGCGAACTCCTCCATCTTCATCCGGTCGACCTGGCGGCGCAGCTGGTCGATCTCCTCGGGGGAGGACTCGATCTCCATCCGCAGCCGGCTGGCGGCTTCGTCGACGAGGTCGATCGCCTTGTCGGGCAGCTGGCGCCCGGGGATGTAGCGGTCGGACAGGGTGGCGGCGGCGACCAGCGCGGCGTCGGTGATCCGCACGCCGTGGTGCGCCTCGTACTTCTCCTGGATGCCGCGCAGGATCTGGATGGTGTCCTCCACGCTCGGCTCGCCGACGAAGACCTGCTGGAAGCGACGCTCCAGGGCGGGGTCCTTCTCGATCCGCTCGCGGTACTCGTCCAGCGTGGTCGCGCCGATCATGTGCAGCTCCCCGCGCGCCAGCATCGGCTTGAGCATGTTGCCCGCGTCCATCGAGGAGTCGCCGCCGGCACCGGCGCCGACGACGGTGTGCAGCTCGTCGATGAACGTGATGATCTGACCCTCGGACTGCTTGATCTCGTCGAGGACCGCCTTGAGCCGCTCCTCGAACTCGCCGCGGAACTTCGCGCCGGCGACCATGCTCATCAGGTCCAGGCTGAGCACCCGCTTGCCCTTGAGGCTGTCGGGCACGTCGCCGTCGACGACGCGCTGGGCGAGGCCCTCGACGACGGCGGTCTTGCCGACACCGGGGTCGCCGATGAGCACCGGGTTGTTCTTGGTACGACGCGACAGCACCTGCACCACGCGCCGGATCTCCGCGTCGCGGCCGATCACGGGGTCGAGCTTGCCCTGCTCGGCGGCGGCGGTGAGGTCGACGGCGTACTTCTCCAGCGCCTCGTAGGTGGACTCGGCGTCCTGCGAGGTCACCCGGCGGTTGCCGCGCACGGCGGTCAGCGCCTCACGCAGGCTCTCGGCGCTGAGCCCGGCGTCGGCGAGCACCCGCTGCGCGGACGACTCGACGGTGGCGAGCGCGATGAGCAGGTGCTCGGTGGCGACGTAGTCGTCCTTCATCGAGCCGGCGAGGTCGATCGCGGAGGCGAGCACCCGGGTGAGCGCGGCGGAGCCGGCGGGCTGCTGCACGGTCGCGCCGCTGGCGCGCGGCAGGCCGTCGCGGACCTCGGAGGCGCGGCGGACCAGCGCGGGGGCGTCGACGCCGGCCTTCGCCACCAAGTTGGCCGCGGTGCCGCCCTGCTCGGCGGGCTGCAGCAGCAGCGCGACCAGCAGATGGATCGGTTCGACGGTGGTGTTGCCCGCCGTGGTTGCGGCGAGCTGCGCCGCCTCGATCGCCTCGCGGCTGCGGGTGGTGAACTTGTCGGCCCCGAACTGGCTCATCGGCCTGCTCTCCTCATCGTGCGTGGTGGTGCGTGATGGTGCGGATACGTCGCGGGGCGGGACCCTGAGGGTCTCGCCTTCACCTGGGTAACGTGCGAAAAGTTGAGTCTGTTCCACTCAACTTCGCCTTTTTCTGGGGATCCTGCCCGATCCGCGACCGCACCCCACCGGGCCACCCCCGAAAGCGCGACGCCAGGCACCACGGATCGCGGCGGGCGACGCCCTCGAGCTGCCGGCGGACTGGGCCGGCGGGAGGAACCAGACGGAGGCGACCCGGGACCGGAGCGCCGCCGGAAGGCGCCCGGATCCCGAGGCGGTCGGATCCGGCGGCGACCGGGCGCCCACGGTCCCGCGCTCTGCCCCCCAGGCAGAGCGCGGGACAGTCCCCACACCCGGCGGCGCGCGCGTGCGCACGCCGCTCCTTCTCCGAGCGTGACACGCGACAGAACCCAGTCAGCAGATGTTTCTGTGCCACTCGCCCATGAAACAGCGCGATTGCTGCCACGATGACCGCCGTGGCGCGCCAGCCCGAGGAGATCGACGACCCCACGCCGTTGACCGGCGAGCGGATCGACATCGGCGCGCGGATCGGCTGGCTGCTGCGCACCACCCGGATCGCCGCCGGGGCGGGCCTGCGCGAGCTGGCCGAGCGCGCCGGCGACCAGGCCGGAGCCGCACCGCTGTCGGCCGCGACCCTGTCGCGCACCGAGACCCTCGGCCGGCGCCGGGGCGCCGTGGTCGCGGCCTACGAGCGCACCCTCGGCCTGCCCTACGGCCAGCTGCGGGCGCCGATCGACGTGCTGTGCCGGACCTTCGCCTACGCCCCGGCGGACCTGGAGCCGTTCCGCCCGCCGGCGGACCTCACGGACTTCACCGCCGCCTGTGCCGCCGTGGCCGGCACCGAACCCGACGGCCACGACTGGCTGCGGTTCGCCGAGCACCACACCGCCGGCCCGTTCGGCCTGCCCGCCGACGCGATCCGTCCGGCGTTGGCCCGCCTGGCCGGCGAGGTCGGCCGCGCCACCGGGACCGCCTACCAGCTGCGCTACGAGGCCCTGGCCAAGCTGCGCTGCAGCCCCTACCGCGACGTGGTGCTGGACGTCGTGCGCGAGCTGGTGGCCGAACCCGGCGTGCAGCGCGCCGCGGACCTGGTCAGCGCCGCCACGGAGCTGGCGAGTGCCGACGCCGCCCAGTGGTGCGGCGAGCTGCTGAGCCACCCCTCGTGGGTGGTGGTGCGGGCGGGTTGCCTGGGCATCCAGAACCTGCGCAGCGTCGGTGAGCTGGACGCCCGCACGTGGACGGACCTGGTGCCGGTGCTCGCCGCCGCGTGCGACGCCGACCACGACGACCCGCTGCGCGGGCCGATGCTGGCCGCGACGCTGGCGTGCTGCCCCCCGGGGGTGCGGACCGAGGTGCGCGCCCTGCTCCGTCACGAGCCGCCCGAGCCGCGGCGGACCCGGAGCTGGACGCGGAGCCGGCACAACGTGCACTTCAACCACGCCGGCGACCTCGCCGCCCGGATCTGCGCCGGCCGGGCCGGCGAGACCCTGCTGGCCCGGATGCTGTTCGAGCTGCTCTACGACTTCCGCGCCACCCACGTGGTCACCTCGTCGTTCCTGCTGACGGCCTCCCCGTACGCCGGCGACGTCGCCGACACGCTGTGCCACACCGCGCTGCACGGTCCCGACGAGCTGACCCGGCACGGCGCGGCGTACGCCTTCGCCAACCTGATGCCCACCGTCCGCGCCGACGACCCGGGGCCCTGGCTGGCCTCGGACGACCCGGTGATCCGCGGCGCGGGGCTGATCGTGTGCGGATTCGCCGGGGTGCCGCTGCCCGCCGACCTTCTCACCACCTTGTTGCGCAGCGACCCCGAGCTGGCCCGCGACACCCTGTTCGCCGCCGGCATGGCGCAGCAGCCCGAGCTCTCCGCTGTCGCGGACGACGAGCAGCTGCCTGGTGACGTGCGCGAGGCTGCGCGGTGGTGGCTGCGCACCGGGGGCCGGATCCTGCGCTGAGGACGGCTCGCGAGACCGCGCCGGGGCGTGGCTCAGCCGCCGTCGACCTCCGGCGGCGCCTCGTGCTCGGGCAGGACGCTGCCGGCGGTCTCCTCGTCGACGAGCGCGAGCCGGCAGAACTCCTCACCGAACGGGGTGAGGTGCACGCTGCGCCGTACGACCTTGGCGAACCGCACCGAGCCCAGCGCGGCCTGCACGTCGGGCTGGGCCTCCAGCACCTGGTACTCCTGGTGGTCGGCCACCGGCTCGCGGGAGAGCCAGACCAGGCCGAGGCGGAACAGGTTGTTCAGGTACGACGGCACGTGGTCCACGTGGCGCAGCCCGGCCCGGGCGCCGATCATGTTCAACCCCGGCTCGATCAGCTGGCTGCCGACGATGCCGATCGGGCCGCCGGTGCGCACGTCCACGCTCGGCTGCGGACCCTCGCGCAGCAGCATCACCAGGATCCGCGCCTCGTCGGGCGCCAGGTCGTCGAGGATCCGGTCGAACGCCGGGTGCCGGTCGTCGCTGCTCCACACGTCACGGGAGCGCTCGAGCAGCTCGTGGCCGCGCTCGCGCAGGGAGGGGCCACCACGGCTCGTCCCGCCCTCGGCCGCGGGGCGGCGCCGCTCCGCATCGAGCGCCTCGCCGGCCTGCACCAGCGCAGACCCCACCGGCACGCCTTCGGAGACCTGGCGGGCGACCTCGCCGGCGGCGGTGACGTAGCCGGTGACGTCGTGGATCAGCGCGGCCGCCTCGTGCGCGTCCGTCGCCGCCCGGCCGAGCCGGCGGGCACTGCTCCGCGTGGCCCGCAGCCCCCAGCCGGCGGTGTGCAGCGCCACCGAGGACGCCACCCGCGCCAGTCCGGGCAGCGCCTCCACCACCTCCGGCGGCGGCTTCGGCAGCGGAAGCCGCAGGTTCGGCGCCAGGTACGGCGCCGCGGGGGCGGCCTGCTCCTCGGTCGCTCCGGGCACCTGGGCCGCCTCGGGCGCCTCAGGCCCCTCGGTCACCGGCGGCGCGGGCGGCACCGGCGACACCGGCGGCACGGGCGACACCGTCGGGGCGGGGACGTCGCGGGACTCGGCGCTGCGCTCCACCACCACGTCGTCCTCCCCCGCCTCGTTCGTCCGGCCGGTCCACCGGCCCGTGATCTGCTCCGTCACCGGCGCCACCTCCGCGCGGTGTCGTACGGCCTCAGGAGAACCACGGCACCCACCCCCAGCTGAAGACCCCCAGGTGCAGGAAGCCGCCGGCGGCGCCCATCACGGCGCCGTGCGCGTAGAGCATCCACTCGTCCTCCTTGATCGCCGAGCGCATCATCTCCACGAAGTCCCGCGGCGGGAGCTCCTTGGTGCGCTGGGCGAGGAGGATCCGGATCCGGTCGGCCTGCTGGCGGGAGAACTCGACGTCCTTGAACGGCACGATGGTGCGCCCGACCGCCTCGGCGGCGAACGACGTCTTGATCGAGTCGTAGCGCCGGCGGCCCACGGCCACGTTGACCGCCGGTCGCAGCGGGCCCGCGGCGCGGTCGATCGCGGGGCGCATCGCGGTGGCGATCATCTGGCGCGTGCGGTCACCGCGGGGTCCGTCCATCAGGAAGTCGCCGATCCGCTCGAGGGTGATCACGTCCTCGGCGATGATCCGGGCGTACACCTCGGCGCACTCGCTCTGGCGGCGCAGGAACAGTCCCTGCACCTTGATGCCGAGGATCCGCTTCTCCTCGGGCGGGTCGAAGATCAGCCACATGCCGAGCAGGTTGGTGACCCAGCCGACCACGACGCCGAGCAGCGGCAGCAGCCACCACACGTGCCAGGTCTGGTCGACGAACGCGACCGGGATGCCGAGGAGGAAGCCGAAGACGAAGCCGAAGGAGACCATCAGGTTCAGCTCGCGCTGCCCGACGTCCTTGAAGACCCGCACGACCAGGTCGGGGTTGGCCCGGAAGTGGTCGATGACCATGATCTTGGGGTCGAGCAGCTGGTCGATGTGCACACCGATCTCGTCGGTGATGGTCTTGACCACTCCCGGCAGCTGGGCCTGCACCCGGTCGACGACGGCCTGGCGCAGCCCGCGCGGCAGGTCGCGCCACAACCGCGGGTGCTCGCGCAGCATCACCTCGTCGACCAGCGCCGGCAGGTCCGGGCGGAAGACGGTGACGATGTGCTCGGCGATCCGGTCCGGCTCGAGCTGGGCGTAGAACTCCGCGGGCGTGCCGAGCTTGGCGATCACCTTGTCGACGGCGATGCTGCCCATCTTGGCGGCGCGGGCCGGGACGATGCCCTGCCAGCCGAGGCCGCCGTCCATCCAGCCGGGGATCTCCTGGGCCTTGCGGGGCAGCAGGCCGGCGACCTCGCGCAGCCCGGGCACCCGCACGCCGACGAAGGTGACCGGCTTGAACAGCATCCACAGGCCGGAGGCGTTGATCAGCCAGCCGACGATGCCGGTGAAGAGCGGGATGGTGAGGAACGCGAACCAGTTGACTCCGGCAGCCCAGTCCTCAAGCCAGCGCAGTACGGCGTCCACGCACACTCCTCGTCCCGCCAGTGCCGGACGAGTGCCCCATTGCCTCGCCGCTCCGACGCGCCGAGGTTAGTGCCTGTGGCGGCCGACGCACAGTGCCGTCCCGGTCACACCCCGAGTCGGGCCCGGGAGATGCACCGCGCGGCGGGTGCTCAGGGCCGGCGACGCCAGACGACCACGGCCTGCCCGGCCGTGGTGGCCCGCAGTGCGGGCAGGTTGCTGCGCGAGGGCTGCGGGGCTGCGGGGCTGCGGACCGCCTCGCGCAGCGCCTCGCGGGTGGCCTCGAGCTCGGCGACGAGCTCGGCGTTGCGGTCCCGCAGCGCCTCGACGGCGTTCTCGAGGTCGAGGATGCGGCGCACGCCCTCGATACCGATGCCCGCGGCGGTGAGGTCGGCGATCATCCGCAGCCGCTCGATGTCGCGGTAGGAGTAGCGGCGCCCGCCGCCGCCGGTGCGCCCGGGCGTGATCAGGCCGACCCGTTCGTAGGTGCGCAGCGTCTGCGGGTGCAGCCCGGAGAGCTGGGCGGCGACGCTGATCACGAAGACGGCCTCGTTCTCCCCCGGCGGGCCGGGGACACCCGCGCCACTCGCCGGCCGCGCGCGGGCGGTGTGGGCACCGGCCGCAGGAACCTGGTCGCCGCGGCCGCCGCTGCGGCCGTCCCGGCCGCCGGCGCGAGTGCCGGCGGCCATCAGTTCCCTGCCTCGAAGAGCCCGGCACGCAGCCGGGTGCCGGCGGTCGCGGCGGCGTAGGCCTCCAGCGCCTCCCGCGCGGCAGGGTCGAGGTGGCTGGGCACCTGGACCTGCACGGTGGCGAGCAGGTCGCCCTTCGTGCCGTCGGCCAGCGTGGCGCCCTTGCCGCGCACCCGGAACGTGCGCCCGTCGGGGGTCCCGGCGGGCACCCGCAGGGTGACCGGAGGCCCGTCCAGGGTGGGCACGGAGATCTCCGCGCCGAGCGCGAGCTCGGGGAAGGAGACCGGCACGTCGACGGTGAGGTGATTGCCCTTGCGGCCGAACACGCGGTGCGGGGCGACCTTGACGGTGACGTACAGGTCGCCCGCCGGGCCGCCGTTCTCACCGGGAGCGCCCTTGCCGCGCAGCCGGATCCGCTGTCCGTCCTTGACGCCGGCGGGCAGCTTGGCCTGGATCTTGCGGGTGGAGCGGCCGCGTCCCGATCCGTGGCAGGTGGGGCACGGCTCGTCGTACACGAGCTGGCGACCACCGCAGGCCGGGCAGGTCTCGTTCATCGAGAACGCCCCGCCGACCGAGGCCGTGACGAAGCCGGTGCCCTCACAGGTCGCGCACACGTGCGGGCGGGTGCCGGGCTTGCCGCCGGTGCCGTTGCAGGTGGGGCAGGCGGCGTCGGAGGCCAGGCGCAGCGAGACGGTGACGCCCTCGAGGGCGTCGGTGAAGCCGATGGTGGTGGAGGTCTCCTGGTCCGCGCCCCGGGTGGCGCGCGGCGCCCGGCGACCGCCGAAGCCTCCGCCGCCCCCGAACAGGTCCCCGAAGAGGTCGCCGAACCCGCCGCCGCCGCCGCGCTCGCGGAACAGGTCCTCCATGTTGACCCCGCCGCCACCGAAGCCACCGCCGCCGGCCGGGAAGCCGCCGCGGCTGAACAGCTCGCGGGCCTCGTCGTACTTCTTGCGCTTGTCGGCGTCGCCGAGGACGTCGTAGGCCTCGGCGACCGCCTTGAACTTCTCGTGCTTGGCGGTGTCGTCGGGGTTGGAGTCAGGGTGGTTGGCGCGGGCGAGCTTGCGGTAGGCCTTCTTGATCTCGTCCGCGGACGCGGTCTTGGCCACGCCGAGCTCGGCGTAGAAGTCCTTGGTGGCCCAGTCGGACCGGATCGTGTCGTCACTCATCGCGACTCCTCCCCCTTCCTCTCGTTGGTGTGGTCGGTGTTGTCATCCGCGCTGTCATCCGCGTTGTCATCCGCGGGCCATCCGCGCCGCGGCCGGTGTGCTGGCCGGTACGGCGACCGCGGGCGCTGCGCTCCCACGCAGTGTCGCGTGGCGCACCCGGGGTGACCGGGTGCGCCACGCGAGGTGCCACGACCTTCAGCCGTCGGCCGGGTCGACCACGAGGACCTGGGCGGCGCGCACGACGCGCTCGCCGATCTTGTAGCCGGCCTTGGCGACCACCTTGCAGGTGGTCACCTCGACGTCGGGGTCGGTGCCCACGTGGGACAGCGCCTCGTGGACCGTCGGGTCGAACGCGTCGCCCGGCGTACCGAACTTGACCAGGCCCAGCCCGGCGACGGTGTGCTCGAGCTGCTCGGCGACGGCCTTGAAGCCACCTTCGAGCGGCTCGTGCTCGCGGGCTCGGTCGATCGTGTCGAGGACCTCGACGATCGGAGCGAGCGCGGCGTACGTCGCGTTCTCCCGGATCAGCTCGCGGTCGCGCTCCACGCGGCGCTTGTAGTTGAGGAACTCCGCCTGCAGCCGCTGCAGGTCGAGCGTCCGCTCCTCCAGCGCCATCTTGGTGACGGCGAGCTCGTCGGCCTCCGGGTCGGGCTCGGCGGCCGGCTCGGCGCCGGCGTCCGGCTCCGAGCCGGCACCCTCGCCGGACTCGTCCGCGGCACCCGTCGCGCCCTCGGCGGCATCTGCCGCGTCGGGCGCCACGGCGCCGCCCTGCGGGGAGGGAGCCGTCCCGCCCTCGGCGGGCGGCCCCTCCTCCGGGTTCACGGAGCCGACGTTGTCGTCGCTCACTTGGTCTCGCCCTCGTCGTCGACGATCTCGGCCTCGACGACGTCGTCGTCGGCCTCGCCGGTGGCGCCGGTGGACCCGCCGGCCGCGGCCGAGTCGGCCTCGGCGGCGGCGTACATCGCCGCACCCATCTTCTGGCTGGACTCACCGAGCTTGCTGATCGCGGCGCTCAGCGCGTCGACGTCGGCCTCGGGGTCGGCGAGGACCTGCTTGAGCGCGTCCACGTCGGCGGTGACCTCGGTCTTGACCTCGTCGGGGATCTTGTCGCCGTTGTCGGTCAGGAACTTCTCGGTGGTGTAGACGAGCTGGTCGCCCTGGTTGCGGGCCTCGACGGCCTCGCGACGCTTGGCGTCCTCGGCCGCGAACTGCTCGGCCTCCTTGACCATGCGGTCGATCTCGTCCTTCGACAGCGAGCTGCCACCGGAGATGGTCATCGACTGCTCGCGGCCCGAGGCCTGGTCCTTGGCGGAGACGTGCACGATGCCGTTGGCGTCGATGTCGAAGGTGACCTCGATCTTCGGCACGCCGCGCGGGGCCGGCGGGAGGCCGGTGAGCTCGAAGTTGCCCAGCGGCTGGTTCTGCGACCAGATCGCGCGCTCGCCCTGGGCGACCTTGATCTCCACCGACGGCTGGTTGTCGTCGGCGGTGGTGAAGATCTCCGAGCGCTTGGTCGGGATCGTGGTGTTGCGCTCGATCAGGGTGGTGAACACGCCGCCCTTGGTCTCGATGCCGAGGCTGAGCGGGGTGACGTCGAGGAGCAGCACGTCCTTGACCTCACCGGCGAGGACACCGGCCTGCAGGGCGGCACCGACCGCGACGACCTCGTCGGGGTTGACGCCCTTGTTGGGCTCCTTGCCGCCGAGCAGCTCCTTGACCAGCTCGGTGACGGCCGGCATCCGGGTGGAGCCGCCGACCAGGACCACGTGGTCGATCTCGGAGAGCTTCAGCCCACCGTCGCGCAGCACGTTCTGCACCGGCGCCTTGGTCCGCTCGAGCAGGTCGGCGGTCAGCCGCTGGAACTCGGCGCGGGTCAGCCGCTCCTCGAAGTGCAGCGGGCCGTTCTCGCCGTGGGTGATGTAGGGCAGGTGGATGGTGGTGTCGGAGGAGGAGGAGAGCTCGATCTTCGCCTTCTCCGCGGCCTCCTGGAGGCGCTGGGCGGCGATCTTGTCCGCACCCAGGTCCACCCCGTTGGCGTCCTTGAACTTCTTGACCATCCACTGGACGATCGCGTGGTCCCAGTCGTCGCCACCGAGGTGGTTGTCACCGCTGGTGGCCTTGACCTCGACGACGCCCTCGCCGATCTCCAGCAGGGACACGTCGAACGTGCCGCCACCGAGGTCGTAGACGAGGATGGTCTGGTCGTCGCCCTTGTCCAGGCCGTAGGCCAGCGCGGCGGCGGTCGGCTCGTTGACGATCCGGTCGACCTTCAGGCCCGCGATCTCGCCGGCCTCCTTGGTGGCCTGGCGCTGGGCGTCGGAGAAGTACGCCGGGACGGTGATCACCGCGTTGGTGACCGTCTCGCCCAGGTACGCCTCGGCGTCGCGCTTGAGCTTCTGCAGGATGAACGCCGAGATCTGCTGCGGCGTGAAGTCCTTGTTGGTGGGCTCGCCGATGTGCTGGGTCCAGTCGGTGCCCATGTGGCGCTTGACCGAGCGGATGGTGCGGTCGACGTTGGTGACCGCCTGCCGCTTGGCGACCTCGCCGACGAGCACCTCGCCGCTCTTGGCGAAGGCGACGACCGACGGCGTGGTCCGGGCGCCCTCAGCGTTGGCGATGACCGTGGGCTCGCCGCCCTCGAGGACCGCGACGACGCTGTTCGTCGTACCGAGGTCGATGCCGACAGCTCGTGCCATGTTGATTCCTCCGTTGTGTGGTGCGTGATCCGGTCCGCGCGTCCCGCGGGGCGGGACGTCGAAGCAAGATAGTTGAGCCTGTTGGACTCAAGTCTGTCACAGGTCTCAACGGCACCTGGCCGGGGGTTGTTCCCGGCCGGCGGAGAAGTTTTCGGCGGGTCGCCGCAGAGGGCGCCGGGACGGCGCGGGCGGCGAACGACGGGGCGGCGGTCAGCCGACCTGGATGCGGATCTCGTTGCTCGCGATGTTGCGGTCGCGGTCGACGACGCGGAACCGGTTCAGCCCGGACTGGCCGGTGAAGATGTAGCTGGAGAACGTGCCGTTGGTGACGTTCACGCTGGCGGGGAACTCCGACCAGCCGCCGTCCTGCCAGCGCTCGACCCACAGGATCGCGCCCTCGCCGCCGGGGTAGACGCCGCTGAACTGGATCCGCTCGTCCGCGCGGACGGCGTTGGTGGCGGCCTGGAGCGAGATCTTCTCGGCGTCCTCGGACTCGCTCTCGGACTCCGAGGGCTCGGCCTCGGCCTCGCCCTCCTCCTCGGGGACGACCTCGTCGGCGCCGTCGGTGTGCAGCGTGATCCGGGGCCCGGTCTCCGAGGTCGTCTCCACCGGGCTGGGCAGGTACATCGACCCGCCGGTGGTGCTGCCGCCGGCAGCGGAGGCGTCGTCGCCGCCGAGGCCGAGCATGCGAGTGCCGGCGAGCGCGACGAGCGCCACCACCAGCCCGACCCCGAGCGCGACCGCGACCAGCGCCACCAGCCCGTTGATGACGGCTCGGTCCGCGCCTGGTCCGGGTCGCTGCTCGCTCACTCGGCCATTGTCCGGGAGGGTGGGTGAAATCAGAAACCGCGTGTCCAGACGACCTGTTCATACAGGCGCCGCGAGCGCCAGCCCGCCGGCGTGCGCACGAAGGTGTGGCGGTAGATGCCGCCGACCTCGACGACCCGCTCCCCGCCGCGGCCGTCCGAGATCCGCATTGGGTTGTCGAAGTAGGCCAGCACGTCGGCGGAGTCGTCGCCCTCGGCGAAGTCGAAGCCGACCTGGCCGACAGTGTGCAACCGATGGCGGGAGAACGCCGGCAGCGCCTCGGCCAGCCACGCCTTGACGGCCGGGTAGGCATCCACGACGCCACCGGACTCGGAGTAGTCGATGAGCGCGTCGGGCGTGAAGACCGTGTCCAGCAGGTCGAAGTCACCGGTGTCGACCGCGACGGTGTAGCGGGTCAGCGCATCGGTGATCTGCGCCCGGTCGATCAGCTCCTGCAGGTCCATGGATGCTCCTTTGCACGGTGTTGCACTGCCGGGCGCACCGCTTCCCAAGCGAATTTGTCGAGAATCCGGCCGATCGCGACAAATCTGCTTGGGAAGCGGTGCTCAGCGAGGCTCGAGTACGACGACCGGGATCTCCCGGTCGGTCCAGGACTGGTAGTTGTCGAAGTCGGCGTAGAGGTCGACCAGGCGCGGCCACAGCGCGGCCCGCTCGACCGGGTCGGCGACCCGGGCCCGCACCTTGCGGTCGCGCTCGCGGGGCAGGTGGATGGTGGTCTCCGGGTTCGCCAGCAGGTTGTGGAACCACTGCGGGTTCTTCGGCAGCCCGCCCTGGGAGGCGACCACGACGGTGCGCGGGCCGTCGGGCAGGTAGAGCAGCGGGGTGGTGAACCGCTTGCCGCTCTTGCGACCGACGTGGTCGAGCAGCAGCACCGGGACCGGCTTCTTCCAGCCCGCCCCGATCCGCCACGTCGCGCCGATCCGCCCGTTGGTCAGCCGGAAGAGCGCGACGTTGCCCTTGGCGCCGTACTTGATGAGCGAGGCGACGATCGGCTTGTCGAGTCCTTGCGGCTTCTCCTTGGGCAGCGCCATGGGCTCACTCTGGCACAAACCTAGAACACGTTCTACTGTGCGGGGATGCGCTTCTCCTTCGCGGAGGGCATGACCCATGCCCGCTACTACGCGCCCCTGGCCCAGGCCTGCGAGACCAACGGCTTCACCTCGATGACGATCGCGGACAGCCTGATCTATCCGAAGGAGTCGGACTCCAAGTACCCCTACACCGACACCGGGGACCGGGAGTTCCTGCTCGGCAAGGAGTTCATCGAGACCTTCATCCTGTGCGCGCACCTGTTCGCGGTGACCGAGACGCTGCGGCTCACCCCGTTCGTGCTCAAGCTGCCGGTGCGCCCGCCGGTGCTGGCGGCCAAGCAGGCCTCCTCCCTGGCGTTCCTGTCCGGCAACCGGCTCGGCCTGGGTGTCGGGCTCTCGCCGTGGCCCGAAGACTTCGCCGCCCTCGGCGTGCCGTGGGAGCGCCGCGGCAAGCGGATGGACGAGTGCATGGACATCCTGCGCGGGCTCACCCAGCCCGGCGAGGAGCCGACCTTCTTCGGCTACGACGGCGAGTTCTTCTCCTTCGAGCCGCTGCAGCAGTGCCCCGCCCCGACCGAGCGGATCCCGCTGCTGGTCGGCGGCCACTCGGACGCGGCCCTGCGCCGCGCCGTGCGCAAGGGCGACGGCTGGATGCACGCCGGCGGCGACGGCGAGGAGCTCGACCGCCTCCTCGACCGGCTCGCCGAGATCCGCAAGGAGGAGGGCGACGACCGCGACGACTTCGAGGTGCACGTCATCTCCTACGACGCCTACACCCCCGACGGCGTACGACGCCTCGAGGACCGCGGCGTCACCGACTGCATCGTGGGCTTCCGGATCCCCTACATCCAAGGCCCCGACCCCGAGCCGCTGGAGAAGAAGGTCGCTCACCTCGAGCAGTACGCCGAGAGCGTGATCGCGAAGGTGAACGGGTGAGCGCCGCTCCCCCCGGCAGCCTGGGCCTGACCGCGCCGCTGACCGAGGCGATCACCGAGGCGGAGGAGCTGATCGCCAACGCGCCGTTCATCCGCACCGAGGCGGACCGGCTCGAGGGCTACGACTACCTCGCCGGCCGGATCCGGATGGCGATGCAGACGGCGTTCGACTACGACCTCGCCCAGCCGCTGTTCATCAACCCCACCCACCAGTTCTCCCGCCAGGGCCTGGACAACCCGGACGCGATCTACTTCTACGCCTACCTCGTCGAGGGCGCCGAGTACGTCGTCCGCGGCCGTCGCGGCACGTCGGCGGACCTGTCGTTCCAGGTGATGGGCGGCGGCTACAGCGCCGACTCCGCACCGCCGTCGCTGCTGGCGTTCGACGACCGCGAGCTCGACATCGCCGAGGACGGCTCGTTCGAGTTCACCTACGTCGCCGAGCCGGGCGCGAAGACGCTGATCGTGCGCGAGGTCTTCAACGACTGGGACGCCGAGACCCGCGGCACGCTCACCATCGAGCGCACCGACACGATCGGGAAGCCGCGGGCGCCGCTGACCGAGGCACTGCTGCGCAAGAAGTACGAGGTGGCGGCCCGCTCGCTGGTCGGCTCCATCCAGACGTGGTTCGCGTTCCCGCACTTCTTCCAGTACAAGGAGCCGGTCAACACCCTCACCGTCCCGGCGTCCACGCCGGGCGGGCTGCCGTCGCAGTTCTCCTCGATCGGGCACTACGAGCTCGCCGAGGACGAGGCGATGGTGGTGACGGTGCCGGTGTGCGAGGACTGCGCCTACCAGGCGATCCAGATCGGCTCGGACTGGTACGCCTCCACCGACTACGAGACCCACCAGACCTCGCTGACCAAGGCACAGGCGGTGGCGGGCGACGACGGTCTGCTGCGGTTCGTGATCTCCGAGCGCCCACCGGGACCGGGCGGCTCCCCGAGTGCCAACTGGCTGGAGACGCTGGGGCACCGCACCGGGCCGATCATGCTGCGCTGGCAGCAGCTGAGCCGCCCCCTGGGCGCCGCGGACGGCCCCGTGGTGGAGGTGATGAAGGTGGACGAGGTGCCGGCGCGGGTGCCGGGGATCGTCGGCCTCACCGAGGATGAGCACACCGCCCGGATCGCCGCGCGGCAGCGGGCCGTGGCGCGCCGGATGATCAGCTGACGCCCGGCGCCACGGCGGGTCGCAAAGCGCCGCCGAGCACGGGTCGGGCGTGTGAGGATCGCGGCATGGACGAACGCATCGCACTCGACCTGCCCGACGGCCGCGTGCTGGACGTGCGCGTCTCCGGGCCCGCGGACGGGGTCCCGCTGCTGTGGCACCACGGCACGCCGGGCTGCAGCCTGCAGACCCGCGCGATGGCGGCGGCGACCGCGGAGCGCGGGCTGCGGCTGGTCACCTACTCCCGCGCCGGCGCGGTCGGCTCCACCCGGCGGCCGGGACGTCTGGTCGCGGACGTCGCCGACGACATGGCCGCGGTCGCCGACCACCTGGGCGTCGAGGAGTTCCTGACCGGCGGCGCCTCCGGCGGCGGTCCGCACGCGCTGGCCACCGGCGCGGGTCTCCCCGACCGGGTGCTGGCCGTGCTCGCCGTGTGCTGCGTGAAGCCGTACGTCGACCAGCCGGACTTCCTGGACGGCATGGGCGCCGACAACGTCGAGGAGTTCGGGCTCGCACTGCAGGGCGAGGAGGCGCTGATGCCGTTCCTCGAGCGGGAACGCGAGGCCGTCCTCGCCACGGACGCCGAGGGCGTCGTCGCGACCATGGCGTCCCTGCTGCCCGACGTCGACCGCGCCGTGCTGACCAGTGAGGTGGGCGAGGACCTCGTCACCGGACTGAAGAGCGGCGTGCAGGAGCTGTACGGGTGGTTGGACGACGACCTGGCGTTCACCCGCGACTGGGGCTTCGCCCTCGACGATCTCTCCGTGCCGTCCTACCTGTGGCAGGGCAGCGAGGACCTCATGGTGCCGTTCCACCACGGCGAGTGGCTCGCCGCCCGCATCCCGGGCGTCGTGCCGCACCTGGTGCCGGGCGAGGGCCACCTGTCCATCGCGGTCGGCTCCTTCGGCCCGATGCTGGACGAGCTGCTCGCCCACGTCCCGCGCAGCTGACTCCTTCCCCAAAACTGGAACACGTTCTAGTGTGTCCGCCATGGTGGACCTGCTGACCGACAAGGTCGTCGTGCTGTCCGGAGTCGGCCCCGGCCTGGGGCGTGCCCTGGGCGAGGAGGCCGCGAAGATGGGGGCGGACCTGGTGCTGGCCAGCCGGACCCCGAAGCGGCTGGAGAAGATGGCCGAGGTGGTCCGCGCGCACGGGCGCCGTGCGCTCGTCGTACCGACCGACATCACCGACGAGGACGCCCGGCAAGCGCTCGTGGACGCGGCGGTGGCCGAGTTCGGCAAGGTCGACTGCCTGATCAACAACGCCTTCGGCATCCCGCCGATGGACCCGCTCACCACCTTGGACCTGGACGGGCTGCGCACCGCCAACGAGACGAACGTGTTCGCGCCGCTGCGGCTGTCCGCGCTGTTCGCCGACGCCCTCGCGCAGACCGACGACAAGCCCGGCGGCTCGGTGATCATGGTCAACTCCTGCGTGCTCTACTCCAGCCAGCCGGAGTACGCCGGCTACAAGCTGTCCAAGGGGGCGCTCGAGCACCTCGCCTCCTCGCTGGCCACCGAGCTCGGGCCGCGCGGGATCCGGGTCAACAGCGTCGCGCCGTCCTACATCTACGAGGACGTGAACAAGGCCTACTTCGACTGGATCGCCTCCGAGACCGGCCGCACCCACGCCGAGGTGTACGCCGAGAAGGCCGCGCCCACCGACCTCAAGCGGCTCGCCACGCCCGATGAGGTGGCGCGGGCGACGCTGTTCCTGGCCTCCGACCTCGCCTCCGCGGTGACCGGGCAGATCCTCAACGTCGACTGCGGGGAGTTCCACGCATGAGCGAGCCGCGGCGGCGTGCGGACGTCGGCAGCTACGAGGACATCTGCACCGCGGCGGTGCGCACCACCGGGCTCAGCGACTTCGGCGGGCCGGGCGAGCGGGAGCACGAGGAGGGCCTGCGGCTGCTGGTCGACGACCTCGCCTCCCCGGAGGCCGGGCTGACCGAGGTCGGCAACTACTTCCACCGCGCGCAGGTGAAGAGCGCGCTGGTCGGGCGGCTGATGACCCAGGCGCGGTTCACCGAGTTCCCGCAGCACCGTGACGTGGTGATCGAGCGGCCGATCTTCGTGGTCGGGCTGCCCCGTACCGGCACCACCGCCCTGCACCGGTTGTTGTGCGCCGACCCCGCACACCAGGGCCTGGAGGCGTGGCTGACGGAGTTCCCGCAGCCGCGCCCGCCGCGAGCGACCTGGGAGGACGACCCGATCTTCGCCGCGATGCAGGCGGCCTTCCACCAGCACCACGTCACCAACCCCGAGTTCATGGGGATCCACTACATGGATGCCACCTCGGTCGAGGAGTGCTGGCGGCTGCTGCGCCAGACCGGCAAGTCGATCTCCTTCGAGTCCCTGGCCAACGTGCCGCGCTACTCGGCCTGGCTGGCCGAGCAGGACTGGACCGACGCCTACGCCCGGCACCGGCAGAACCTGCAGCTGATCGGGCTCAACGACACCGACAAGCGGTGGGTGCTGAAGAACCCCTCGCACCTGGTCGCCCTGGACGCGCTGATGACCGTCTACCCCGACGCGCTCGTCGTGATGACCCAGCGCGACCCGGTGACCTCGATCGCCTCGGCCTGCTCGCTGTCGGCGGAGGCCACCGCGGACACCTCGACGACCTTCGTGGGCAAGACCATCGGCCGCACCCAGCTCGACATGCTCTCGCGCTCCTGGCACACGTTCTGGGACACCCGCGAGAAGTACGACGCGGGCCAGTTCTTCGACGTCGACTACCGCGCGTTCGTCTCCGACCCCGTCGGCACCGTGGGCGCGATCTACGACGCGTTCGGCATCGAGTGGTCACCGGCCGCCCGGGCCGAGGTCTCCCGGATCGACGCGGAGTCGCGCACCGGGCGGGCCCGGCCCGCGCACCGCTACGAGCTGGCCGACTACGGCCTGGACGAGGACACGGTGCGGGCGGCCTTCGCCCGCTGAGGACGAGCCCGCAGGCTCAGGCCTGGCAGAGGCAGAACGGGTGCCCGGCCGGGTCCAGGAAGACGCGGAAGGACGTCCCGGGCTGGTGCGCGTGCTTGGTCGCCCCCAGCCCCAGCACGGCGGCCTCGCCCTCGTCGAGGTCGTCCACGTCGACGTCGACGTGGAACTGCTGCGGCACCTCCTGCCCGGGCCAGCTCGGCGCCTGGAAGCCCTCCACGCGCTGGAAGTGCAGGTAGTGGTCTCCGGAGCTGATCGTGGCCCAGCCTCCGTCCTCGGCCAGCGACGGGGACCAGCCGAGGACGGCGCCGTAGAACTCGGCGAGCACCGCCGGGTCGGGACAATCGAGGACGACGTGGGGATTGCGTGCGATAGCCATGCGCCGACGCTAGGCCCCAGCGCCGACAACGACCAGGGTTCTCGGCACAACCGCGCACCCAGGCGGCGATCCACAGGCAGGCAGCGGCGCGGTTTGCCCGGCCGCGGCACCGGCCGACACTCCCGGCGACCCCCACGGACCAGCCCCGGGAGACGCCATGTCCCAGCTCCACCACCCCGCCGGCGACATCACCCTCGCCGTGCCCCGGCACTGGCGGCGGCGCAGCGACCCCGCCCGCGGCGTGGTGCTCGCCGCCCGCGCCCGCGAGCTGCCGGCCAGCGGACTGGCCCCGGAGCTCGTGCTGCGGGCGGTGCCGATCACCTCGGGCCTCGACGCGTGGCGCACCGAGGCGACGGCGCTGCTCGCCGCTCAGCTCGCGGACTTCGAGCTGGAGGACGCGGAGCGCTACGACCTCGGCGGCGAGGAGGTCGACTACCGCCGCTTCGGCCACCGGGTCGGTGACGTGGCGGTCGTGTGCGACCAGTGGGCCTGGGCCCTCGGGGACCTGGGCGTGACGCTGACCGGCTCGGTGGCCCGGGAGGACTACCTGGACTACGGCGACGTCTTCGAGGAGGTCGCGACGACGGTGCGCATCCCGGGCGCGGCCGGATGGGAGCCCTGAGCCCCTGCCATCCGAGGGGCCGTCCGCAGCCCTCAGCGCTCGGGGTCGAGCAGGGTCTCCGGGCCGGCTCGGCCGAGCAGGATCCGCAGCGCCTGCGTCCACCGCTCGCGCAGCACCAGGGGCAGGTCGGTGTCGCGCAGCCGGTCCGCGCCGCCGGAGAGCAGGGTGGTCATCACGATCCCGGTGAGCGCGTCGATGGTGAGGGTGACCAGGGTGGCCGCCCGCGGATCCGCGGCGAGCTCGTCGCCGAGGGCGGCGACGAACAGCTCGTGCGTGGCGCTCATCAGGCCCGCCTCGTGCGGGCGCAGCGCCGTACGCAGCTCGGCGTCGGTGCGACCGGCGACCCACAGCTCCAGCGCCGCCAGGAACGTGTCGCTGGTCAGGTCGGTCCAGACCAGCTCGACCAGCGTCTCGATCCGGTCCGCGTCGGCCGGCACCTGCTCGAGCGCGGCCCGGGTGGCGGCCAGGCGCTGCTCGACGACGTGCGCGGTGGCGGCCACCATCAGCTCGGCCTTGGTCGGGAAGTGGTGCTGCACGGTGCCGCGCCCGGCGCCGCTGCGCTCCTGGATCGCGGTGATCGAGGTGGCGGCGTACCCCTCGCGCAGCAGGCACTCGACCGCCGCGGCCAGCAGCCGGGCTCGGGTCTCGGTGCGGCGCTCGTCCTGGGAGCGGCGCGCTGCCTTCCTCGCCATGCGCTGCACCCTACCCACATTTCCAGTACGCTCATATTGTTTGTTCGTCCCCGCTGCCCCGAAGGACCCCGATGGACCTGCGCAAGGACCTCCGCAAGACCCGCAAGCAGATGCGCGCCGCCGCCACCACGGCCCGCTGGTTCGCCGACAACCCTGCGGTCGTGCGCGACCTCGCCGTGGGCGCCGTGCGGGCCAAGATCGGGCGCGGCGAGGCCGACACCGGCACGAGCGCCGCCGCCGCGGCGGCCGGAGACCGGGTCGTCCCCGCCGGTCTCGCCGACTTCGACCGGCAGGTCTCCGCCTCCGCCGACTCCCCCGCCACGCCTGCACAGATCCGCGCCCTGGCCGGCGACCTCAGCCTGCTGCCGCAGTGGATGACCATCCACGGCGGCTTCCGCGGCGCCGCGCCCACCGGCGCCGCCGCCGGCGTCACCTACACCCAGCAGCTGAAGATCATGGGCGTGCCCGCCGAGATCGCCTGGGAGGTCACCCAGGCCGACGACACCACCGTCGGGCTCTTCGGCACCGGACCGATGGGCCTGAGCCTGGGCCTGTGGCTCAGCGTCGAGGCGACGCCGGAGGGCACCCGCGCCTGGATCGACGCCGGCATGGGCGGCGAGCCGCTGCGCGGCCCGATGGGCGCCACCATCTCCAAGACCGTCGGCGCCGAGATGGCCGACTCCCTGGCACAGCTGGTCGCGCTGCACGAGGCCGGCGTGGAGGGCAAGGGCGGCACCGGTGCGGCACCGGTCACCCACCGCCGCACCGGCCGGGTGCTCGACCCGAGCACCCCGGTGATCGTCGGCGTCGGCCAGGTCGTCCAGCGCACCCCGGACCCCACCAAGGACCCCGCCACGCTCGCCGCCCAGGCGCTGCGCCAGGCCGCCGACGACGCCGGCGCGCCCGGCCTGCTGCAGGCCGCCGACGCGGTGTACGCCGTCTCCAGCGCGTCGTACACCTATGGCGACCAGGCCCGCGCCACCGCCGACGCGCTCGGCATCTCCCCGGAGCGGACCGTGCAGTCGGTGCCGTTCGGCGGTGACTCCGGCCAGGTGCTCGTCAACGCCGCCGCCGAGGCGGTCGCCGCCGGCGACGCCTCCGTCGTCCTGGTCTGCGGCGCCGAGGCCGGTGCCTCCTTCGCCCACGCGCAGAAGCAGGGCGTCGAGGTCGACTGGCCCGAGCAGCCGGCCGGCACGAAGCCCGACCAGGTGCTCGGCAACGACCGCGACGCCAACAACGAGGCCGAGGCGCAGGCCGGGCTGATGGCGCCGATCTACGTCTACGCCCTGCTCGAGAACGCGATGCGGGCCAAGCTCGGCAACAGCCGCGAGGAGCACCAGGCCCGGATCACCGGCCTGTGGTCGCGCTACTCCGAGATCGCCGCCGCCAACCCCTACGCCTGGCAGCCCGAGGCGTACACCCCCGAGCAGCTGGCCACCGCGGACGCGGACAACCGGATGATCTCCGCGCCGTACTCCAAGCTGCTGTGCGCCAACATGACCGTGGACCTGGCCAGCGGCATCATCGTCACCTCCGTCGCCGCCGCCGAGGCCGCCGGCATCGACCAGGACCTGTGGGTCTTCCCCCAGGTCGGCGCCTCCGGGCACGACGAGTGGTTCGTCTCCGAGCGAGGCGACCTGGCCTCCTCCCCGGCGATCCGCGCCCTCGGCACCGCCGCGCTGCAGCACGCCGGGCTGAGCATCGACGACGTCCGGCACGTGGACCTCTACTCCTGCTTCCCCGTCGCGGTGCAGATCGCCGCCAGCGAGCTGGGCCTGCCGCTGGACGACCCCGAGCGTCCGCTCAGCCTGACCGGCGGCCTGACGTTCGGCGGCGGACCGGGCAACAACTACGGCGGGCACAACATCGCCGCGATGGTCGCCGCGCTGCGCCAGGACCCGGGCGGCTACGGCCTGACCACCTCGCTGGGCTGGTACGTCACCAAGCACGCCCTGGGCCTGTACTCCACCGAGCCGCCGGCCGCACCGTTCGAGTTCCTGCACCCGGTGCTGGACCCCGAGCCGAGCCGCCCGGCGCTGCTGGGCTACTCCGGTCCCGCGGTGGTGGAGTCGTACACGGTGATCTACGACCGCGACAACACCCCGTCGACCGCGATCGTCTCGGCGATCACCCCTGAGGGTGCCCGGGTGCTGGTGCGCAGCGAGGAGCCGGGCGTGGCCACCGAGCTCGCCACCGCCGACCCGCTCGGCTGGCAGGTCGAGGTGTCCGGCAGCAAGCAGCTCACCGTCACCGGCCGCGAGCCGGTCGAGGTGCCGGCGGTGCCGGAGCCCACGGTGCTGGTCGAGAAGCGCGGCGCCGTACGGGTCATCACCTTGAACCGGCCGCACCGGCGCAACGCGATCGACCACCCCACCGCCGAGCTGCTGGAGCGGGTCGTGGACGCCTTCGAGGCCGACCCCACCGCCAAGGTCGCGATCCTGACCGGCGCCGGCGGCACGTTCAGCGCCGGCATGGACCTCAAGGCCGCTGCCGGCGGACAGTTCCCGCTCACGGAGCGACGCGGACCGCTGGGCATCACCGGTGCGCCCATCCGCAAGCCGGTGATCGCCGCGGTCGAGGGCCACGCCCTGGCCGGCGGGTGCGAGCTGGCGCTGGTCGCGGACCTGATCGTGGCCTCCACCGAGTCCCAGTTCGGCCTGCCCGAGCCCAAGCGCGGCCTGGTCGCCGCCGCCGGCGGGGTGCTGCGCCTGGCGCAGCGGCTGCCGCGCAACGTGGCGATGGAGATGGTGCTCAGCGGCGACCCGCAGCCGGCCACCCGGATGGCCGAGCTCGGCCTGGTCAACCGGCTCGCCGAGCCCGGCAAGGTGCTCGACGCGGCACTGGAGCTCGCCGAGCAGATCCTGCGCAACGCCCCGATCTCGCTCGAGGTCGGCAAGCAGATCATCACCGAGAGCCCGGACTGGAGCCGCGAGGAGGAGTTCGCCCGCCAGTCCGACCTCGCCGGTCGCGCCCTGTTCTCCGACGACGCCACCGAGGGGGTCGCCGCGTTCGCCGAGAACCGCGACCCGGTGTGGACCGGGCGCTGAGGCGACGGGGCCGTGCACCGCTGAAGCACCACTGACTCCGGTCCGTCGGGCGTCCGGGAGGAGCGCCCGACGGATCGGCCCTCACCGACAGCACGGAGGATGCCTACTCCCGGGGCAGCAGTCCGTCGCGGTGCGCGATGGCCGCCGCCTCGGTCCGGCCGGCAGCACCGAGCTTGGCCAGGATGTTGGAGACGTGCACGCTCACGGTCTTCGTGGCGATGAACAGCTGCTTGCCGATCTCGCCGTTGCTGCGTCCCTGCGCGAGCAGCGCCAGGATCTCCGACTCCCGGGCCGTGAGCGCCGAGCCGACGCTCCGTCCCGCAGCCCGCCGCGACGCCGTCCGCCCGGAGCCCGTCACCGAGCCCTTCGCGGGGTCCCGGCCGGCGTGAGACCCGGCGTGACGGGCGGCAGCAGTGCCGGCCAGCAGCCCGGGTGCGGCGAGCCGGTCGGCCAGCTCGCGGGCCGCCTCGGCCTCGGCCTGTGCCCGGGCCGGCTCGCCGACGTGCCGCAGGATCTCGGCGTACGACGCCCGCACGCGGGCCTGCTCCGGCACGTGCCCGAGCTTCTGCATCGCCTCGACGCTGCGGCGCCAGGTGTCCAGCAGCGCCTCCCGGTCGCCGACTCCCCCGGCGAGCCAGTGCGCCCGGGCGTGCTCGGCGACGAGCCGGACGGCCCAGGCCTGCCCCTCGGGTCCCCACCGGTTGCCGCTCTCCCGCTGGTCGGTCAGCACCTCCTCGCCGTCCCTGCGCAGCCGGTCCACGTGGGTGAGCAGCTGGCGCCGCTCGGCCGCACTCGCTGCGGGCATCGCCCGGCTCAGCGCGGCCAGGGTCTGCGCGGCCAGCCGCAGCCGGGCACCGAAGCGCTCCTCCCACAGCCGGGCGACCACGGTGACGACGTCGTCGTACAGCGCGAGGGCCGCCACGCCCTCGAGCAGCTCGAGCCCGACACCCGCTGCGTGCACCGCGACGCCGCGCTCGTCGTCCCACAGGGGGCGCAGCTCGGCGAGCCGGGCACTCACGTCGTGACCGCGGGCGCTGAGGACCGCGAGCCGCACCGGCATCAGCAGTGCCCGCGGGATCGGCGGGCCGTCGGGGTCCTCGGCGATACCGGTGAGCTGCAGCACGTCGTCCCACTCGCCGCGGGCGTGCTGCACCGCGGCCAGCTGCCACCGCGACTCCAGGATGTACGGCGCCCAGGGCAACCCGGCGCGCTCGCCGCAGGTCACGGCGGAGCGGAACCACTCGGCCGCGGTCTCCCACTCGGCGCTGTCCTGGTGGGAGCGGCCGAGCAGGAAGCGTCCGCGGACCTCTGCCTGCTGCGCACCGGAGGCCTCGGCCCGCTCGACCGCGGTGCGCAGCGCGGCGCGCAGGGACTCCTGCTCGGTGCCGACCACCCGCTTCATCCGCAGCCCGCTGAGCGTGGTGATCGCCTCAGAGACCAGGACCGGTCGGGCCAGCCGCTCGGCGAGCGCCAACGCCTCGGTGGCGAATCCCTGGGCCTCGTCCTCGTGGCCCTCGTACGACAGCACCCGGGCGTGCACGGCGAGCACCTTGGCGCGCAGCGGGGTGTCGTCGGTGCCGGCGAGCTCGACGGCGCGCCGGGAGAGCGCGACGTGGTCGACGTCGGTCTCGATGATGGTGAGCAGGTCGGCGTAGGTGCTGAGCAGCCGGGCGCGGGCCGCGGGGTCGGCGTCGGCGGGCAGCCGGGCGATGTGCTGCTCCAGCAGCGCGGCGGCCCGCAGCGTGTCGCCGCCGGTGATCAGCGCGTCCGCGGCCTTCACCACGATCCGGGCGTGGTCGACGTCGAGGCGGCGCACCCGCTCGGCGTCCTCGAGCAGCTCGAGGACCTGCTCGTAGTGGCGGGCCGCCTCGTCGGGCCCGCCCACCGCCATGGCCTCGTCGCCGGCCGCGATGCCGGCACCGACCGCGCGGTCGAGGTCGTTGGCGCGCCGCGCGTGCAGCGCGAGCTCGGCGGCGGTGCCGAGGCCGCCGTCGGCGAGCGCGGCGACGTAACGGGCGTGGATGCGGACCCGCTCGCCGGGCAGCAGGTCGTCGTACACGGCCTCGCCGAGCAGGGCGTGCCGGAAGGAGTACCGCTCGCCGACGGCCTCCAGCAGGTTCATCTCGACGGCTTGGCGCACGCCGGCGTCGAAGGCGGCCTCGTCGACGCCGCTGGCCGCGAGCAGCAGCTCGTGGGAGACCCGGCGCCCGGCGACGCTGGCCACCCGGACCACCTCGCGGGCGGCGTCGCTGAGCCGGTCGAGGCGCACCAGCAGCAGGTCGGCGAGGTCGGCGGGCAGGTCGTCGACGGGGCAGCCGGCACAGACGAGCTCCTCGACGAAGAACGCGTTGCCCTCGGCCCGGTCGACGATCCGGCTCACCGCGGGGTCGTCGAGGAGCCGGCGGCCCTCGGAGAGCTCGCGGATCAGCTGCCGCACGGCGCGCTCGGGCAGCGGCGCGAGAGCGACTCGGCTCACCGGCGCCATCCGGGTCCACTCGGCGACCTGGCGGCGCAGCGGGTGACGGCGGTGCAGGTCGTCGGAGCGGTACGACGCCACGACCGCCACCGGGTGCGCGAAGGGCCGGCCGAACAGGTAGCCGAGCATGTCGCGGGTCGACTGGTCCGCCCAGTGCAGGTCCTCGACGACCAGCAGCACCGGCGCCTGCTCGGCGGCGCACTCCAGCAGCGCGTGCATGGCGGCGAACAGGTCCCGGCGGTCGGTGGCCTGCGGCGCGTCGGCGTCGGCGCCCTCCTCGCTGCCGCGGGTGCGACGGCCGGGTTGCAGCCGGCCGAGCGCGGGATGCTCGACGGCGACGGCCTCGACCAGGTCCGGGGCGCCGGCCGCCAGCCGGCCGATGACCTCGCTGAACGGCAGGTAGGGCAGCGCGCTGTCACCGAAGTCCAGGCAGTGACCGGCGAGCACCTGCCAGTCGCGGTCGACGGCGCGGTCGTGCAGCGCCCGCAGCAGCCGGGTCTTCCCGACGCCGGCGTCGCCGGACAGCAGCAGCACGTGCCGGCCGGCCCCGCCCGCGGCGGCCCGGGCGGCGTCGTCGAGCAGGCCGGCCAGCTCGTCGAGCTCGCTGTCCCGGCCGATCATCCGGGGACTGCTGTGGGTCACGCCATCATCATGACGTCCGGCACCGACGTCGCTCCAGCACCCCGTCCGGGGCGCACCGCCGTGCTCAGCGGAGGTGGCGGGGGCGAGCGGGGTCGGTGGCAGCGAGGCGTCGCAACCAGTCCGACCGGCTGCGACCGCCGCGGCTGGCGGCCACCTCGCGTGCGATGCGCTGGCGGCGGTACTGGTACTCGGCGTTGTTCAGGTAGTTCGTCATGGCGTAGACGATCCGCCTCTGAGGTAGGCCGGGGCATCGGGCGAGTGCCCTATCTGTGCCGGGCAGGTGCGGAGAGCGGCAGGCAGGACAGGGACAGGCACCACCTAGGACACCCGGCTGCGGAATCAGCGAATCTTCACAGGGGTGGGAAAATCGACGGGTGGACTTCTCCGAGGTGGTACGACGTCGCCGGATGACGCGCGCCTACACCTCGGACCCGGTCGACCTCCGGATCGTGGAGCGGGCGCTCGCCCACGCCACCCGCGCTCCCAGCGCGGGGTTCTCCCAGGGCTGGGCGTTCCTGGTGCTGGACACCCCGGAGTCGGTCGCGGGGTTCTGGGCGGCGCAGACCGACGAGGCCGCGCGGGCGAACCCGGACCGCTGGCTGGCCGGGATGATGTCGGCCCCGGTCGTCGTGGTGCCGTGCAGCCGGCGTGAGGCCTACCTGGACCGCTACGCGGAGGCGGACAAGACGCGGGCCGGGCTCGGCGGGCACGACGAGAGCCGGTGGGCGATGCCGTACTGGCACCTGGACACGGCGATGGCGTCGCTGCTGATCCTGCAGTCGGTCACCGACGCCGGGCTCGGTGCCTGCTTCTTCGGGCTCGTGCCCGACCGGGTGGGTGCGCTCAAGGAGCACCTCGGCCTCGTCGACACCGCTGAGGCCCAAGCCCCGCACCCGATCGGCGCGATCACGATCGGGCACCCGGCACCGCGCGGCACGGGCGCTGCCGGGTCGGCGAGCCGGCGACGTCGTACGCCCTGGACGGAGGTGGCCCACCGCGGCCGCTGGGGCGCCGGCTGGCCGTCCACGTCCGAGCCCGCCGAGCACGCCCCGGACGGGGAGGAGCGCTGATGCGACCCGGCCCCGCGGTCACCCATCTCTCGCCCGAGGAGATCGGCGGCAACCAGGACGTGCTGCCCCGCGTGGCGCGGCTGCTGCGGCCCTACCGCGGCAAGATCGCGCTGGTCCTCGTCGCCGTACTGGTCTCGGCGGCACTGCAGTCGGTGGTGCCGTTCCTGGTCCGGGCGGTCTTCGACGACGCCCTGTTCCCGCTCGACGGCGGCGCGCCGCGGCTGGGTCTGCTGGGCTGGCTGGTGGCCGGCATGTGCGTGATCCCGGTCCTCACCGCGCTGATCGGGATCGGGCAGAACTGGCTGACCTCGACGGTGGGGCACGCGGCGATGGCCGACCTGCGCGGCGACCTCTTCGCCCACCTGCAGCGGATGGAGCTGGCGTTCTTCACCGCCACCAAGACCGGGGCGATCCAGTCCCGGCTGGCCAACGACGTGGCCGGGGTGCGCACGGTGCTCACCGACACCGCGACCACGATCGTGCAGAACACGGTGACGGTGACCGCGGCGCTGGTGGCGATGGTGGTGCTGTCGTGGCAGCTGACGCTGCTGACGCTGGTGCTGATGCCGCTGTTCGTGGTGCTGCAGCTGCGGGTGGGTCGGCGCCGGCAGCGGCTGGCGCGGCGCACCCAGGAGTCGCTCTCGGAGATGACGGCGATCACCGAGGAGGCGCTCAGCGTCTCCGGGATCCTGCTGGCGAAGGTGTTCAACCGCTCCGCCTCCGAGGTCGAGCGCTACCGCGAGGCCAACCGGCGCCAGACCCGGCTGCAGGTCGAGCAGGCGATGACCGGGCGCACGTTCTTCGCGGTGGTGCAGACGTTCTTCGCGATCACCCCGGCCCTGATCTACCTGGCCGGCGGCTGGATCCTCACCGGCTCCCTGCCGGTGGGCGCGAGCGGAGGCGCCGATCTGACCGCGGGCACCCTGGTCGCCTTCACCACGTTGCAGGGCCGCCTGCAGATGCCGCTGATGCAGCTGATGCGGGTCACCCTCGACGTGCAGACCTCGCTGGCCCTGTTCCGCCGGATCTTCGAGTACCTCGACCTGGTCCCGGCGATCACCGAGCGCCCCGACGCGGTGCACCTCGACCCCGAGCGGCTGCGCGGGCGGGTGGAGCTGCGCGACGTGCGGTTCCGCTACCCCGAGCCGCGGGCGCTGACCGGCGGGGCGGAGCGGAGCCGGTTCACCGACGGTGCGCAGATGCCGGCGCCCGACCCGGAGAGCACCGGGGACGGCTGGGCGCTGGACGGCGTCTCGCTGGTCGTCGAGCCGGGGCAGCTGGCCGCGATCGTGGGTCCCTCGGGCAGCGGCAAGACCACGGCGACGTACCTGGTGCCGCGCTTCTACGACGTCACCGAGGGCGCGGTGCTCATCGACGGCCACGACGTGCGGGACCTGACGCTGTCCTCGCTGGCCGACGCCGTCGGCATGGTCACCCAGGAGCCCTACCTGTTCCACGGCACCATCCGCGACAACATCGCCTACGCCAAGCCGGACGCCAGCGCGGCCGAGATCGAGAAGGCCGCCCGCGAGGCGAACATCCACGAGCGGATCATGGGCTTCCCGCTCGGCTACGACACGATCACCGGGGAGCGCGGCTACCGGCTCTCGGGTGGGGAGAAGCAGCGGCTCGCGATCGCCCGGGTGCTGCTGAAGGACCCCGCGATCCTGATCCTGGACGAGGCGACCTCGGCGCTGGACACCGAGACCGAGCGGCTGGTGCAGGAGGCGCTGGACCGGGCCACCCGGTCGCGGACCACGATCGCGATCGCGCACCGGCTCTCCACGATCCGCGCCGCGGACGTGATCTTCGGCCTCGAGGACGGCCGGCTGGTCGAGCAGGGCACGCACGAGGTCCTGCTCGCCGCCGGCGGCCTCTACCGTCGCCTGTACGACGAGCAGTTCTCCCGTCCGCGGTCGCCGGATGCGCCGCGGGACGCGCGGCGCGCCGACGTGGCGCTGTAGCCGCGCTCAGGGCTCGATGAGCCCCGCCCGGATCGCGTACCGGGTCAGCTGGGTGCGGTCGTTCATCCCGAGCCGCGCCAGGATGCTCGAGCGGTGCTTCTCCACCGTCTTGACGCTGATCGAGAGCAGGTCGGCGATCTCCCGGGTGGACCTGCCCTCCGCGACCAGCTTGAGGACCTCGTCCTCGCGCGGGGTCAGCACCGTCTCCGGCACCCGCTCGCCGCGCGCGACCCGGTCCAGGTAGTCGCGCACCAGGGACCCCATGGCGCCCGGGTAGACGAAGGCCTCGCCACGCACCGCTGCCCGCACCGCTCCGACCAGGTCCTCGTCGACGACCGACTTCAGCACGTAGCCGCTGGCGCCGAGGCGGAGCGCGGAGAAGAAGTACTGCTCGTTGTCGTGCATCGAGAGCATCAGGATCTTCGGCGGGTTGCGGCGCCGGGTGATCTCGCGTGCCGCCTGCAACCCGGTCATGGTCGGCATCGCGATGTCCAGCACCACCAGGTCGACCTCGACGTCGCGCAGCAGCGCCAGCACCTCGGCGCCGTCGGCGGCCTCCGCGACGACCTGCATGTCGGGCTGCTGCTCCAGGATCAGCCGCACCCCGTTGCGCACCAGCGCGTGGTCGTCGGCCAGCAGGATCCGGATCACGACGCCCCCTGCACCGAGCGCGCCGCCTCCGCCGGCGGCACCCGCAGCCGCACGGTCGTGCCGCGATCGGTCGAGCTCACCTGCACCTCGCCGCCCACCAGCGCGGCCCGGTCGCGCATCCCGAGCAGCCCGGTGCCGCCGCCGGCCGGGCCGGCGGGGTCGAACCCGCACCCGTCGTCGCCGACCTCCAGCACCACCTCGTCGCCCAGCTTGGCCAGCGACAGCTCGACGGTGCGGGCACCGGAGTGCCGCACGACGTTGGTCAGCGCCTCCTGCGCCACCCGGTAGACCACGATCTCGGCCTCCGCGCCCAGGTCCGGCAGCCCTGGCGGGAAGGTACGACGCACCGCCGGACCGCCGTGCGCGGAGACCTCGGAGGCCAGTGCGGACAGCGCCGCCGAGAGTCCCAGGTCCTCCAGCACGCCGGGCCGCAGCTCACGGGCCACCCGTCGTACGTCGTCCAGGCCGGTGCGGGCGCTCTCGCGCACCTGGCGCAGCTCCTCACGCAGGTCCGCGGGCGCGGCGTCCTCGAGCCGCTTCAGCGCGAGCAGCACCACGGTCAGGCTCTGCCCGACCTGGTCGTGTAGCTCACGGGCGATCCGCTGCCGCTCCGCCTCCTGTGCGGCGAGCGCGTGCGCGTTGCTGGTGCGCCGCTGCGCCTCGAGCCGGTCCAGCATCGCGTGGTAGCTGCGCACCAGCCGAGCGCCGGGGCTCTCCCCGGCAGGCTCGGCGCCGATGCGCTGCCCGGTGCCGCCGAGGTGCACGGTGGCCATCTCGCGGATGACCTGGTCGACGGGGCCGAGCGCCGAGCGCAGCAGCACCGCGGTGATCACCAGCACCAGGGCGAGCCCGACGACGAGCACCAGGGCCTCGGAGACCACGACCCGCTCGGAGACCCGGGCCGGGGAGAGCAGGAGCACCGCGACCGCGGCGCACAGCACGACGCCGTTGGTCAGGCACACCTTCCAGTACAGCGAGGAGTTCGTCAGGCGCACGAGCCCACCTTCGCCCACCACGGCCCCGAGGACCAACCAGTCCGGCCGGACCGGCCGGACCGGACCGGACCGGGGGTGGCCGGAGGGTGGCCGGAGCAGAAGATGGGGGGCAGCACCCATACCGCCGCCAGCACGCTTCGGCTTGGCTGGAAGCATGCCGCCGACCTTCGCCCGGATCCGCCGAGACCTCGGCCGCCTCCTCGCCGGCGACGGCTCCCTGGCCACCGCGGCCGTGCCCGGTGAGGCCGGCCAGCTGCGGGAGGTCCTGGTCGTCCCGCTGACGGTGCGCAGCCACACCGCCGACGACGCCGAGATCCGACTGCTGATCGAGGCCACCGTGAGCCATGCGCACGGCGGCCGGATCGACCGCGCCGAGCTGGAGCGGATCGCCCTCGGCGTCGTCGTACCGGCCGCGGCGGCCTGGGTCCGGCGCCACCCGCTGTCGGAGCTGCAGACCGCGATCGACGCGAACCCCACGCTGCCCGCGGTCGAGGAGACCGCCCGGGACCAGGTCGCCGCGCTCGGCGGCGACCTGGTCGCCCTCACCCTGGTCGCCGGCGAGCACCTGCTGCTCTCGCCCTCGGCGGAGGTGATCGATGGAGCCCGGTGACCTCAACCTGGTGCTGTTGGGTGTCACCGCGGTGCTCATCGCCGCCGTCGCCGCCGTGCGGCTGTCCACGCGCGCGGGTCTGCCGACACTGCTGATCTATCTCGGCCTGGGCCTGGTCATCGGCGAGTCGGGCATCGGCCTGGACTTCGAGGACGCCGAGATGGCGCAGCTCCTCGGCACCGTCGCCCTGGCGATGATCCTCGCCGAGGGCGGGTTCACCACCGACTGGAAGGTGATCCGTCCGGTGGCGACGCTGGCCGGGGTGCTGGCCACCGTCGGGGTGGCGATCTCCGTCGTGGTCACCTCCGGGCTGGTCTACCTGGTGCTCGACGTCGACCTGCGCACCGCGATCGTGCTCGGCGCCGTCGCCTCCTCCACCGACGCCGCCGCCGTCTTCGCGGTGCTGCGCCGGATGCCGATCCGCGGCCGGTTGCGGGCCACGGTCGAGGCGGAGTCCGGCTTCAACGACCCGCCCGTGATCATCCTGGTCACCGTCGTCACCTCCGCGGCCTGGTACGACGCCGGGGCGGCCGGCATCCTCGGCCAGGTCGCCTACCAGCTGGTCGCCGGCGTGCTGGTCGGCTACCTGGTGGCCCGCGCGGGCGTGTGGCTGCTGGCCCGCAGCGCGTTGCCGGCCTCCGGCCTCTACCCGATCGCCACGCTGGCGATCGCGTTCCTGGCCTTCGCGATCGGCGGCGTGCTCGGCGCCAGCGCGATCATGTCGATCTACGTCGCCGGCCTGACCCTGGGGAACGCGGCGCTGCCGCACCGCCAGACCACGCAGAGCTTCGCCGAGGGCCTGGCCTGGCTCGCGCAGATCGGCCTGTTCGTGATGCTCGGCATGCTGGCCAGCCCGGCCCGGCTGCTGGACGCGCTGCCGTGGGCGATCGTCGTCGGCGGCGCGCTCACCCTCATCGCCCGGCCCCTGTCGGTGGCGCTGTGCTCGCTGCCGTTCCGGGTGCCGCTGCGCGAGCAGGTCTTCATCAGCTGGGCGGGGCTGCGGGGGGCCGTGCCGATCGTGCTGGCCACCATCCCGCTCTCGGTCGGGCTGCCCGGCGCGGAGCGGATCTTCGACGTGGTGTTCCTGCTGGTGGTGCTGTTCACCCTGATCCAGGGGCCGACCCTGCCGTTCCTGGCACGGGCCACCGGTGCCGCGCACGAGGAGTCGCCGCGCGAGCTCGCGGTGGAGTCCGCGCCGTTGGAAGGCCTCGGCGCCACGCTGCTGCAGTTCTCGGTGCCCGCGGGCTCGAAGATCGCCGGCGTCGAGGTCGCCGAGCTGCGGCTGCCGCACGGCTCCGCGGTGTCGCTGCTGCTGCGCGACGACGAGATCTTCGCGCCCTCCCCCAGCACCGTGCTGCGCTGCGGCGACCACGTGCTCATCGCGGCGCCGCGGGAGCAGCGCAACGCCATCGAGGACCGGCTCGACGCCGTCAGCCGGAACGGCCGGCTGGCGGGCTGGTACGCGGACCTGCCGACCGGCCCGAAGGAGCCCACCCGCAGGCTGGCGCACGGCTCGCTCCGCCACGCCGGTCGCGGGCCCGACCGCGGCGACCTCGCCTCCTGACCTCGTCACACCCGCCGGGGGTCGCGGCGCCGGGGCTATCGTCGATCCCTGGGGGTGAGCGAGATGCCCGAGACACCGGAGCCCGAGCGTTCCCCGCAGCAGGACGCCATCGATGCGCGTGCGGCGGAGCGGAAGGCGGCCCGCGCCCGGATCGAGCAGCAGGGCACCTGGGTGGACCTGCAGGTGCGCCAGGCGATGGAACGCGGCGACTTCGACAACCTCCCCGGCGCGGGGAAGCCGATCGAGGGCCTGAGCGAGACCCACGATCCCCAGTGGTGGGTGAAGCGGCTGGTGGAGCGGGAGCAGATCACCGTGCTGCCGCCGGCGCTGCAGCTGCGCAAGGACGACGCCGCACTGGAGGAGGCCATCGACGCCCTGGCCGGCGAGCGCGAGGCGCGCGCATTCGTGGAGGACTTCAACGCCCGGGTGATCCGGGCGCGCTACACCCCGGTGGACGGACCGCCGCTGGTCACGATGCCGCGCGACGTGGAGGCGACGCTGGCGGCCTGGCGCGAACGGCGGGCGCAGCGGCGTCGTACCCGGGCCGCGGCACAGGCCGCCGCTCCCCCGTCGCCGTCGCGGCGGGGCCGGTGGTGGCCGCGCCCGCGCCGGTGAGACGCCCGTCACGACGGACACCGTCCGGGTCCAGGTGACCGGCCGGTAAGTTGACCGCCGTGAGCCACAAGAGCGCCAAGGACTTCTTCCGCCCGCTCGCCGTCGGCGCCCCCGCGCCGCCGCGCGAGATCCCCGCCCGGCCGAGCCGTGCCATCCACTTCTTCGACCCGAGCAACGAGAAGATGGCGGCCAAGATCCCCGCCATGGTCGGCACGGTCGACGTGCTGCTCGGCAACCTCGAGGACGCCGTCAAGGCCGACAACAAGGTCGCCGCGCGTGAGGGCCTGGTGCGGATCGCGCAGTCCACCGACTTCGGCCCGACCCAGCTGTGGACGCGGATCAACTCGCTGGACTCCCCGTGGGTGCTCGACGACCTGACCACGCTGGTGCCCGCGATCGGCGACAAGCTCGACGTGATCATGGTGCCGAAGGTGCAGGGCGCCGAGGACATCCACTACGTCGACCGCCTCCTCGCCCAGCTCGAGGCGAAGGCCGGCCTGACCAAGCCGATCCTGATCCACGCCATCTTGGAGACCGCCCGCGGCGTGGCGAACGTCGAGGAGATCTGCGGCGCCAGCCCGCGCATGCAGGGCCTCTCGTTGGGCCCGGCCGACCTGGCCGCGGACCGCAAGATGAAGACCACCCGCGTCGGCGGCGGCCACCCCGGCTACCTGGTCCGCCAGGACCCGCCGAAGGGCGACGACGGCACCGCGCAGATCGACGCGCAGCGCACCGTCTTCCAGCAGGACCTGTGGCACTACACGATCGCGAAGATGGTCGACGCCTGCGCGACGCACGGCATCTACCCCTACTACGGCCCGTTCGGCGACATCGCCGACGTCGTCGCGTGCGAGGACCAGTTCCGCAACGCCTTCCTGCTCGGCTGCGTCGGCACCTGGTCGCTGCACCCCAAGCAGATCGCGATCGCCAACCGCGTGTTCGCGCCGTCGGTCGAGGACATCGCCCACGCCCGCCGGGTGGTGGCCGCGATGGGCGACGGCACCGGCGCGGTGATGATCGACGGCAAGATGGAGGACGACGCCTCCCTGAAGCAGTGCCTCGTGCTCGTCGAGCTGGCCGAGCAGCTGGCCGAGATCGACCCCGAGCTCAAGGCCGCCTACGACGCCATCGAGACCCCGGAGGCCTGAGACATGAGTGACTTCAAGCCGCTGCGCTCCGTCCTGTACATGCCCAGCTCGAACGAGCGGGCGCTGGAGAAGGCGAAGACGCTGCCCGCCGACGCGATCATCTTCGACCTCGAGGACGCCGTCGCCCCCGACGCGAAGCCGGCCGCCCGCGAGGCGGCCGCAGCAGCCGTCCGCTCCGGCGAGTACGGCGAGCGCCAGCTCGCGATCCGCGTCAACGGCATCGGCACCGAGTGGCACGACGCCGACATCGCCGCCGCCGCGGCGGCCGGTCCGGACGTGGTGCTGGTGCCGAAGGTGAACTCCGCCGACGAGGTGCGCCAGCTGGTCGCCGCCCTCGAGGCCGCGGGTGCGCCCGAGAAGACCACGCTGTGGGCGATGGTGGAGACACCGATCGCGATGCTCAACGCGCTGTCGATCGCCACCGCCTCGCCGCGGCTGACCGGCTTCGTGATGGGCACCAACGACCTGGTCAAGGAGCTGTACGCCGAGCACGTCCCCGGCCGCCAGCCCGTGATCACCGGCCTCGGCCTCGCGCTGCTCGCGGCCCGCGCCGCCGGGATCGTGATCATCGACGGCGTCTACAACAACGTCAAGGACACCGAGGGCTTCCTCGCCGAGTGCGAGCAGGGCCGCCAGATGGGCTTCGACGGCAAGACGCTGATCCACCCCGGGCAGGTCGAGGGCGCCAACACCGCCTTCGCGCCGAGCGAGCAGGCCGTGGCGGAGGCGCGCGGGCTGATCCAGGCCTGGGAGGACGGCAAGGGCTCCGGCGTGGTGACCTACAACGGTCGGATGGTGGAGAACCTGCACGTCGAGTCCGCCGAGCGGACGCTGTCGATCGCCGCGGCGATCGAGGCCCTGCAGGGCTGAACCCGCAGCTCGTCGGGGGCCGGCCGGCCCGGCGCTCAGCCGCCGGGCGGCCGGCCTTCTGCCGGGTCGAGCTCCTGGGGCGCGACCCGGCGCATCACCGGCGTCGCCAGGGCACCGTGGATCACCACGGACGCCGTCACCGTGAACCCCACGGTGGACCACAGCCACGGTGAGGCGAGCGCGGAGGACTCGCCCATGGCGTAGGCGAGGTAGTACAGCGAGCCGATGCCGCGCACCCCGAAGAAGGCGACGGCAGCGCGCTGGGGCCGGTCCATGCCGGACCGGGAGCCGAGCAGCGCCGTCACCCCGGAGGCTGGCCGGATCACCAGGATCAGCCCCAACCCGATCAGCACGCCGCGCCAGTCGAGGTGCGCGAGCAGGCCGCGGCTGAGCGCGATGCCCAGCACCAGCAGGAGGAACAGCGTCAGCAGCCGCTCCAGCCGCTCGGTGACCTCGTGCATCGCGGCGTGGTAGTCGTGGGAGCGCTCGGCGGAGCGGAACGTCATCGCGCAGGCGAAGACCCCGAGGAAGCCGTAGCCCCCGGCGATCTCGGCCAGGCCGTACGCCGTGAGGAGCGCCGCGAGCGCGGTCAGCGACTCCCCGCGCTCGGCGACCCGCAGCGAGTGGCTGGCCGAGCGGAACGCGAGGTAGGCCAGGAGCCGGCCGACCGCGATCCCGACCGCCACCCCGAGCACGACCTTCGCGACGCCGTACCAGGCGAACCAGCCCAGCCAGTCGACGTCGCCGCGAGAGTGCTGGGCGAGCAGGATCGCGGCATAGACGAAGGGGAAGGCGAGGCCGTCGTTCAGCCCGGCCTCGCTGGTCAGGGTGAAGCGCAGCTCGTCCGGCTCGTCGACCTCGTGCTCCCCGGTGCGCGGCCCCGCGACCTGCACGTCGGAGGCGAGCACCGGGTCGGTCGGCGCGAGCGCGGCACCCAGCAGCAGCGCGGTGGCCAGGCCCACGCCGGCCGCGACGCCGAGCAGGGTGACGGCGCCGATGCACAGCGGCATGGCGATGCCGAGCATCCGCCAGGTCGATCCCCAGGCCCGCCACGAGGCGCGGCGCCGCAGCTGCAGCGGCCGGTCGAGGGCCAGGCCGACGCCCATCAGCGCGACGATGACGGTGAGCTCGGTGACGTGCTCGATCATGGCGCGGTGGTCGAGCGGATCGATCGGCAGGCCGTCGGTGAGCGGGGTGAGGCCGAGGCCGACGCCCACGGCCAGCAGCACCATCGGCACCGAGACCGCCCACCGGTCGAGCAGGGCGGGGAGCACGATCGCCAGCAGCAGGCCGGCTCCCGCCACCGCGTAGACCAGGTCGGCGATCATCCGGTCCGGCGTTCGCGCTTCACCCCTGCGCGGTACCCCCTCTCCCTCGCCTCACCCGACCCGCCTCACCGGCCCGCCTCAGCCGACCCGGGCCGACCCGCTCCTCAGCCGTCGGCGACGAGGCCGGCCACGGCGTCGGCGATGGCGACGTGCAGCTCGGCGTAGGGGTGCACCGGGAAGCCCGGTCGCTCGGGCCGCAGCCCGGCGACCCAGGGATCCTCGGAGCAGGCGTCGTGGCCCTCGCTCAGCCGCCACGCGTCGACGTAGGACACGCCGGCGGCCTTGGCGCCCCCCTTGAGCGCACCGGCCAGGCGCCGGTTGACCGACCGGGCGAACGCGACGTCGTCGTCGACCATCGGCAGCTGGTGGCAGGACTCGCCGACGGGGACCACCTGCGGGTAGCCGACCACGACCACCTGGGCCTGCGGCGCGCGTTCCTGCACCGCCGCCACCGAGGCCGCCGTACGACGCCGGAGGTCGGCCATCTCCTCGTCGAGCGCGTCGGGGGCGAAGCGGGGGTTGTCACGACACAGCCCGCGGCCCTGGGCGCCGTCGCCCTGGACGTCGGCGCACAGCGAGACGAAGGAGGCGTACAGCCCGCCGTCGTTGCCACCCATGCTCAGCGTGACCAGGTCGGTCTGCGGGGTGAGGGCGTCGAGCTGTGCCGTCACGCCGGCACCGGCGGCCGCCTGCGGGGAGGTGAGGTCGGCGCTGGTGGCGCCCGAGCAGCTCACGTCGACCAGCTCCAGGCCGAGCCGCTCCTGCACGAGGTGGGGGTAGTTGGCGTCCGTGCGCAGGCAGCCCGCCGGGCCGACCTGCTTGCCGACGCCGGGCGCAGCGGTGAAGGAGTCCCCGAGCGCGACGTAGCGCAGGTCGGGGCGCAGGTCGGGGCGCGGCGTCGCGGTCGGCGACTCGGAGGCCGCCTCAGAGCTGCGCGGCGACGCACCGGCCTTGCTGTCCGGCCCGTCGGGCCCGTCGTCGCCGTCGGTCGAGCAGCCGGCGAGGGCGAGCACCGCCACCAGGCCGGCGGCGACGCAGCCACGCAGTCGGCTCATGCCTGCCTCTCCCCGGCCCCGAGCGCCAGGGTCAGTGCCAGCACGGTATCCGGGTCGTCCAGGGCGTCCCCGAACAGCTCGCGCAGCTGGTTCATCCGGTACCGGATCGTCTGCGGGTGCACGAACATCGCGGCGGCGACGTCGTCTCGGCGCCCCTGGTGCAGCAGCCAGCAGCGCAATGTCTCGCGCAGCTTCTCCGCACTCGAGGGGCGCAGCTCGGCCAGCGGCGCGAGCGCCCGGCGGCGCAGGTCGGCCAGGGCGGACTCGTCGGCGGTGAGCACCAGCAGCGGCAGGTGCTCCTCGGTGTCCCCGCTCAGGCCCAGCGCACGCGCCCGCAGCGCCCGGTCGTACGACGCCCGCGCCTCCAGCCACGGCCGGGGCGGCCCGACGAGGCAGTCGGTGTCGCGCACCACACGCAGCAGCGCGGCGCGCCGGGAGTCGTGCGCGTCGGGCACCAGCAGCAGCGCGACGCCGTCGAGCTCGGGCAGGTCGGTGACGAGCAGGGTCCCCTTGCGCAGCATCTGCTGCAGCGTCCCGGCGCGCGACTCGGGCGCGATGACGGCGGTGAGCGTGGTGGGCGGCGCCCAGGCGGCGCGTTCGGCGGAGGCGAGCACCGTGGCCTCGGCCGCTCCGCCGAGCAGGTGCCGGGCCAGGCGCTCCATCATCCGCTGCTGCATCCGGCCGGCGGTGGCGGACTCGTCGCGGTGGCCGGCGACGCTGGCGGCCGACAGCTCGTCGATGTAGGCGAAGACGAGGGCCGCGAAGGAGGCCATGGTGGCGGGGTCCATGCCCTCCTCGACCGCTTTCGCCGCCAGCCGCTCCCAGCACACCCGGGCGCCGATCCGGTAGGCCGACAGCAGGGCGTCGCTGGTGCGGCCGCTGCGGACCTCGCCCCGCCCGAGCTGGTAGGCGGCGTCGAGCGCGCCGGCGCGCGGGGCGAGTGCGTCGGGGCCGCGGCGGTCGCTGACCAGAGACAGGAAGCCGCCGAGGGCGAGCTGCACGGCGCTGCGGATCGTCTCGCCCATGGGCCCGCCGAAGGCGTCCTCGTAGGCGGGGACCTCGTGGATGATCTGGTCGACGGCGGCGTCGGCGACCGACGGCAGCACCGAGCGCAGTGCGCGCACCGTGCTGGGCGGCAGCAGCACGTCGGCCACCTCGTCGGGCCGGAGGGTGGGACGTCGCGCCACAATTCCTCCAGTTTGTTCGCAATGAACAAAAAATGGTGACCGATTCACCACCTACGATCAGGAGTTTACCGGATCGGACTGCGAGGCTGGGTACCGTGAGCACGACTACCGCAGCATCCGCGAGCAGCGCCCGTGCCGGGCGGCTGCGTGGAGGCTTGCGCAGCCTCCTCGACGCCGCGGTCACGCCGCTGTCCGTGGACGACCTGCTGGACCACTTCGCCCCGCTGCGCCCCGGCGCCGCCGTCGGCCTGCAGGGCCGCATCGTCTCGGTGGTCGCGGAGACCGCCGACGCCGCGACCCTGGTGATCAAGCCGGGCAAGGACTGGGCCGGGCACATCCCCGGGCAGTACGTGCGGATCGGGATCGACGTCGACGGGGTGCGCACCTGGCGCACCTACTCGCTGACCCACGGCCCGCGCCGCGACGGCAACATCTCGATCACCGTCAAGGCGATCCCCGACGGCACCGTGTCGGGCTACCTGGTGCACCGCGCCAAGCCCGGACAGCTGCTGCACCTGGGCCAGGCCGAGGGTGACTTCGTCCTCGACCCGCCGCAGGCCGGCGTGCGGCGCAAGCTGCTCATGGTGACCGCCGGCTCCGGGATCACGCCGGTGATCGGCATGCTGCGCAACCTGTTCTCGCGCAACGAGGCCGACGCGATCGCCGCCTACGACATCGTCCTGGTGCACTCGGCGATGAAGCGCGACGAGGTCATCTTCGGCGCCGAGCTGCGCGCCCACGCCGCGGCCGGTCGGCTGCGGCTGATCGAGCGGCACACCGACACCGACGGCCTGCTCACCACCGCCGACCTCGAGGCCGAGGTCGCTGACCTCGCCGACCGCACGGCGTACGCCTGCGGCCCCGCCGGGCTCCTCGACACGCTCGAGGCGTACTACGCCGAGCACCGGCTCACCCTGCACACCGAGCGGTTCCGTCCCGCGGTCGTCGACGTCGACGCCGAGGGCGGCACCCTCACCTTCGCCGGCACCGGCTCCGAGCAGGTCGTGGAGACCGACGGCTCTGTGCCGATCCTCGACGCCGCGGAGTCCGCCGGCGTCCTGATGCCCAGCGGCTGCCGGATGGGCATCTGCATGGGCTGCGTGCTGCCGATGACGTCGGGCGCCGTGCGCGACCTGCGCAACGGCGAGCTCACCGTCGCCGTGCCCGGGGAGACCAACCCCGGCGGCGTCGCCATCCAGACCTGCATCAGCGCCGCTGCCGGCGACTGCCACATCGACCTCGGAGGTTCTCACCGATGACCACGATCACGAACAAGCCCGTCAACCCGATCGCCCACCTCTCCCCCGAGCAGGTCGAGGAGATCGGCGCCGAGCTCGACGCGATCCGCCAGGAGTTCCTCGACAAGCGCGGCGAGAAGGACGCGGCCTACATCCGCAAGGTCGTCGACGTGCAGCGCAAGCTCGAGCTCGGCTCGCGCGCGGTGCTGCTGGCCAGCGCTTTCCCGCCGGCCTGGGTGGTCGGCACCGTCGGCCTCTCGGTCGCCAAGATCCTCGAGAACATGGAGATCGGGCACAACGTCATGCACGGCCAGTGGGACTGGATGCGTGACCCGAAGATCCACTCCACCACCTGGGAGTGGGACAACGCCTCGACCTCGGACGGCTGGAAGCACTCGCACAACGAGATCCACCACACCTACACGAACATCGTCGGCAAGGACAACGACCTCGGCTACGGCATCATGCGCGTGGACGAGGAGCAGCGCTGGTACCCGATGTACCTGGCCCAGCCGCTGTGGAACTTCATCAACGCCTGCTTCTTCGAGTACGGCATCGCGGCCTACGACCTGGAGCTCGGCAAGAACCTGCGCAAGCCCAAGGACAAGCGCAGCGAGGAGTTCAAGCGCAGCCTCTCCAACACGCTGAAGAAGATCCGCAAGCAGGCCACCAAGGACTACGTCGTCAACCCGGCGCTGGCCATCCCGACCGGCTCGTTCCTGCCCGCCCTGGCGGCGAACTTCACCGCCAACGTGGTGCGCAACCTGTGGTCGCACTCGGTGATCATGTGCGGCCACTTCCCCGAGGGCGTGGAGACCTTCGAGCTCAACTCGATCCCGGAGAAGGAGACGCGGGGCCAGTGGTACCTGCGCCAGATGCTCGGCTCGGCCAACATCTCCGGCTCCAAGCTGATGCACCTCATGACCGGCAACCTCTCCCACCAGATCGAGCACCACCTCTACCCGGACCTGCCCAGCAGCCGGTACGCCGAGATCGCTCCGCGGGTGAAGGCGATCTTCGAGAAGTACGACCTCAACTACCACGAGGCGTCCCTTCCCAAGCAGGTCGGCAGCGCCTGGCACCGCGTCGTCCGGCTGTCGTTCCCCAACGGCTGGCTGGCCACCACCAACACCAAGAACCTGCCCAGCCAGCTCAAGCTGCTCTACGGCATGGCGACCGCCGACAAGCGCACTCGCCGGGTGATCCAGATGCGCCTGGACCGCGAGGCCAGCAAGCTCGCCGAGCAGACCCGGGGCAACACCGTCACCGCCGCCTGAGGCCGCCTGACGCTGCCACTCAGCGGTAGCGAGGGAAGACCTCGAGCGAGCGGCGGTACGCCGCGACCGCCGCAAGCTGGGAATGGACCCCCAGCTTGCGGCGCAGCGACTTCACCTGGCTGCGCACCGTGGACTCCGAGACCCCGGCGGCCGCGGAGATGCGACTGACCGACCAGCCGTCGTAGAGGTGGCCGAGGATCTCGAACTCCCGGCGGGTCAGCTGCTCCATGCGCCGGATCAGGACGTGCTGCTCCTGGGCGACCTCGTGCCACTGCCGGATCGCCCGCGCCCGGGCCATCTTGTTCATCGACGGTCGGCCCGCCCGGGTCTCCCGGATCGCAAGGACCAGTCCGGCGGTGGTGGTGGAGGTGGGCAGCACCGCGGTCGCCCCGGCCTCCAGCACCGCGCCCCAGCGCGGGCCCTCACGGCTGTCGGTGAGCACCAGCCACGGCACCGGCCCACGCCCCACCACCACCTCGACGTCGTGGAGCAGGTCCGGGGAGTCCAGGGCACACAGGATCACCCCCACCCGGGCCGCGCTGCGGTCCAGGCCGGCGCGGAAGACACCGAGCGCGCCGTGCCGGGGCCAGGCGAACAGCACGGGGTCCAGCTCCCGGGCGCGCAGCGCGGCCTCGACGGCCTGACCGACCAGACGGCGCTCGGCGACGAGGGCGATCCGGTCGTCCTTGCGTTCAGCGGACGTCGAGGAAAACACGATCGACCTCACCGTGGTACTGGTCCAGGGACCCCGTGTCGAGCTGGCCGTTGCTGCCCACCTTCGCCGCGACCGAGAGCGGTGCGGCCGAGCCGCCCGAGAAGTCCATCGCGCCCACGTCGCCGTTGTGCACCCACTGCTTGCGTTGCAAGGTGCCGAGGTCGAGCAGGGTCAGGGTGACCCGCCCGCCGCGGCGGCCACACTCGAGGCGGTACCAGCGCCCGGCCTGGACCGCGCGGTCGGCCTTGACGAGCGCCTCGCCCGCGCTGCCTTGCACCCGGCAGGACGGCACGCCCTGGTCGAGCTGCAGCTTGTACTGCGGCGCGGCGCCGTACCTGCCGCGCTGCAGCAGGTTGTCGCCGTCGTCACCGGGCCGTCCGGGCGGTGCCGCGTCGGGCCTGAAGTCCAGGCCGAAGCTGAAGTCGGCCCGCCCGGGACTCAGCCGGTCCGGCTCGCCGGCGACCGGCTGCACCACGATGGCGGCACCCGGGATGGTGCCGGACGGCGCGTAGGCGGGCGTCCGCACCGCCCCACCGCCGTCACGGCCACGGGCCCAGACGAACCGTCCCCCGCCGGTGAGCGCGAGGGCGATCTGGACGCGGGCGCTCCCCTCGTTCTTCAGCCTCGGTACGACGTCCCCCGGTCCGGCCGCCTGGTCGAAGTCCAGGTCGAGCACTGCTCCGGGAGTCACTGTCGGCTCGACGTACGCCTCCCAGCGCTTGTCTATGCTCCGGGCACGGCCCGACTCCGTGCCACCACAGGAGGTGACCGCGAGCAGGGAGAGCACCGCGGCCGCTGCCGTCCGGCTCAGGACGTGTCGCTGACGATCCACCTCGCCTCACCTCCTCGCACCCCGGGGATGCGTTCGCGGCGAGCGTAGGGCGGTCCGGGAGCACCACCGCCGACGGGCGGCGAGACTCACCCAGAATTGATGAGCCGCGGTAGGGACGCGGAGGGTTGGCTCTCCGCCATGGGGACGGAAACCGTGGCGAGCCTACGTGCGGGCCGGCACGCCCGGCTGGCGCTGGTCATCGGCATCGCCGGGCTGCCGTTGTGGTGGTTCCTCGGGGTCTCCGCGCTGCTGCCGTTGATCGCGGTCCCCATGGCCGTCGACCTGTGGACCCGGGGGCAGGTCAGGCTGCCGCGGCACTTCGGCTGGTGGCTGCTGTTCCTGGGCTGGGTGCTGCTCGGGCTGGGCACGCTGGGCGCGGTGGCACCCGGTGCCGAGGAGAGCGGTGGCCGGCTGATGGTCTTCGGCTACCGGTTCTACTGGTACCTGGCGATCACGATCGTGCTCGTCTGGCTGGGCAACACCTCGCGCGAGAAGCTGCCCGACCGGGTGGTGTACGGGCTGTTCGCCTGGGTCTTCGTCGTCACGACCGCCGGCGGCCTGCTCGGGTTGCTCGCCCCCGACCTGGGGATCACGACGCTCGCCGAGCGCCTGACGCCGGCCGGGCTGCGCTCGAACAACTTCGTGCACTCGATGATCGCCGCCGAGACCGCGGACGTGCAGCAGGTGCTGGGCGATCCGCGGGCACGGCCGAAGGCGCCGTTCCCGTTCACCAACACCTGGGGCAGCGTGATGGCGCTGTCCCTGGTGTTCCTCGTCTGCCGCGCCCGGGACCTGGCACCCGTGTGGCGCTGGATCGCCGTCGCGGTGGGCGTGCTGGCGGCGGTGCCGGTCGTCGCCAGCCTCAACCGCGGCCTGTGGTTGACGCTGGCCGTCTCGGGCATCGGTGTCCTGGTCCTGCTCTCGCTGCGACACCGGCACGCGGCGCTCGCCGCGCTCGTCGGAGTCGTGCTGGCGCTCGGCGTGCTGCTGCCCTCGACCTCGTTGGGCGACACCGTCGCCTCCCGGTTGGAGAACCCGCACAGCAACGAGCGTCGCGGCCAGCTGGTGGAGGCGACCGTCGAGTCGATGACGCAGGGTTCCCCGGTGGTCGGCTTCGGCGGCACCCGCGACGTCCAGGGCAGCTTCGCCTCCATCGCCGGCGGCTCCACTCCCGAGTGCCCCGCCTGCGGTGTGCCGCCGCTGGGCACCCAGGGACAGCTGTGGCTGGTGCTGTTCTCCCAGGGCTGGCTCGGTGGCCTGTTCTTCCTGACGTTCTTCCTGCTCACCCTCACCCGCACCTGGCGATGTCGCACCACCAACGAGGCGGCCGCCACCTTCGCGATGGGCACGTTCCTGGTCCAGCTGGCCATCTACGACACCCTCGGGCTGTCCCAGCTGATGGTGATGGTCGCGGTCGCCCTGGTCTGGCGTGAGCAGAGCGAGAAGGCGGGGGCCCGACACGCGGTGCTGCGTGTGCCTCGCCTGCGCGACATGACGCGGGTGGGCGCCCTCGCCCTCGGCGGCGCGGCGCTGGGTGCGGCGACGCTGACCGGGCACACCGTGCAGGAGCGCAGCACGGTCGCGGTGGAGCTGACCTCGACCCCGACCTACCTGGCCACCGGGACCGCAGCGCGCCCGAGTGGGCCGGAGACGGAGATCGACACACCGCGGCCGACCTCGATCGACACCGAGGCGGCGCTGTTGCGCTCCGAGGGTGTCCTTGCCGAGGCCGGACGCCGGGTGCACCTCAGCGCCGCTCGCCTGCGCGAGACCGTCGGTGTCACCGCGCCGAGCAACTCCAGCGTCCTCGAGGTGAGCGTGACCACCGGGGCGACCCGCGACCCCCGGACCGCGGCACTCGCCGTGGTCGGGGCGTACCTGACGGAGCGACAGCACTTCCTCGAGCTGCGGCGCACGGACCTGATCGCCGACCTCACCCAGCAGCTCGCCAACCTGGATCCCGCGGACGCGCTGTCCCTGCCCGCGCGCACCTACCTCGTCAACGCGATCGAGCACCTCCGGGCCGGCTCCGGCACCGTCGGTCGGGTCATCCGGGTGGATCCGCCACGCGCCCTGGCGCCGGACCCGCGGGTGCCGGTCTCCAGCGGAGCAGCACTCGGTCTCCTCATCGGTGTCGTCGTGCTGCACCTGGCGCCCACCGGAAGGAGCCGACGATGACCGGCACCGATCAGAGCCCTTCCGTCGACGTCGTCATCGCCACCCACGACCGTCCGGAGATGCTGCGCGAGGCGATCGACGCCGTGCTCTGGCAGCGCTACCGCGGCCGGGTGCGCTGTCTCGTCGTCTTCGACGGCACCGAGCCGGACACCGGGCTCATCCACTCCGACGCGATGCGACGCATCGAGGTCATGACGAACACGCACGCCCGGGGTCTCGCAGGCGCGCGCAACACCGGCATCCTCGCCGCCGACGCCGATCTGGTCGCGTTCTGCGACGACGACGACGTGTGGCTGCCCGGCAAGCTCGACCAACAGGTGACGGCGATGCTCGCCGCCGACAGCGCGGTGTGCGTCACCGGGATCGAGGTCACGTACGCCGGGACCAGCACCGTGCGCGTGCCCACCGCCGAGGAGCTGGCGCTGCACAACCTGGTCCGCCGCCGGGTGATGGCGGCCCACCCGTCGACGGTGCTGGTCCGCCGCGCCGACCTGCTGGAGCGCATCGGCCTCGTCGACGAGGAGATCCCCGGCAGCTACGGCGAGGACTTCGACTGGATGATCCGGGCCGCCGGCAGCGGCCCGATCACGGTGGTGCCGGCTCCGTTGGTCCGGGTCCGCTGGGGCGACTCGCAGTTCTCCCGGAACTGGCGGGTGATCGCCGATGCCATCGACTACGGACTGGCCAAGCACCGCGTGTTCCACGAGGACCGGCGGGCGCTCGCGCGGCTCTACGGGCGCAAGGCGTTCGCCCTCGCCGCACTCGGCGAGGGCGGCGCACTGCGTTGCGCCGGGCAGTCGCTGAGGGCGTGGCCCGGCGAGCGCCGCGGATACCTCGCGGCCGCGGTCGCCCTGCGCCTGGTCAGCGCCGACCGCCTGCTGGACCTGGCACACCGCCGCGGCCACGGCATCTGAGTCGCCCTTCCGCCACCCCCGCACCACCGCGGGCCAAGCCCGCCCTTCTGCTGCCACAGATCAGCTCGTCCCCCTCCTGGGGGATTCGTTCGTGGTCGGGCATCGGGAGGTGACAGGCTCGGAGAACAGAGAGAAGACCCGGGTCGCGCTGCTCCTCCCCGGCGCCCACGACATCGGAGGTTCTACGTGATGGCCGCATCGAGGAGATGGACACGAGTGGCGACACTCGTGTCCCTCGTGCTCGCGGCCCTCGTGCTCGCGGCCCTGGGCACGGCGCAGCCGGGCCGAGTGAGGGCGGCCGCCCAGAGCCTCCCGGAGGCGGAGCACGTCGTCGCGCGAGACGCACTCCCCACCGAGGCCGAGCGCAAGCGCCCCGGGACCGTCCAGATCCGGAGCCGGACGTCCACCGGCAACCAGGCGGCGGGCACCAGGTTCAAGGCGCGGGTGTGGCTCCGCACGCAGTCCACCGTCCGGGTGGCGTTGAAGGTGCAGGAGCGGTACGCCGGCAAGACCGTCAAGAGCACCACCAAGCGGGTCAAGGTCCGCGGCGGCCGGTGGACGAGCGTCCTCGTCCCGGTCACCACCAGGAAGTCGGGCTCACAGGTCGTGGTCGTCGTCAAGGCGCCCCGGGCCCAGGCGAACCAGAGGATCCTCGTCGACCACCTCACCGTCGCGAAGACCGCCGGCGTCATGGCCGCGACCAGCGCGGAGGCCCCGGACGCCGACGGCGACACGTCGGGGCGGAGGCTGACCAACGGCTGCACCACCTCCGAGCGCGGCATCCCCAGCTGCGGCACGCTGGTCGGCGCGGCCTACGGCTCGAACACCGATCCGGCCCCGCTGGAGGAGCAGCTGGGTGCCCACCTGGGCATCCGGCGGACCTACTACACCTCGGGCCAGGTGGACAAGGCCGTCGCCACCGCCGAGGCCGACCTGGCCGCCGACCGGTTGCCCTGGATCAGCTTCAAGCTGCCCTACTCGTGGGCCGACATGGCCGCCGGCGAGGGCGACGACTGGGCCCGTGACCTCGCCACCCGCCTGGCCGCGCTGGACGGACCCGTCTGGGTGGCCTTCCACCACGAGCCCGAGGGCGACGGCGACATCCAGGAGTGGCGCAAGATGCAGGAGCGGCTCGCACCGATCGTGCGCAAGAGTGCCCCGAACGTCGCCTTCACCGTGATCACCACCGGCTGGCACCAGTTCTACGGGGACCCCGAGTACAGCCTGGCGAAGATCTGGCCCCGCGACGTGAAGATCGACGTCGCCGGGTTCGACATCTACCAGTCGTACGGCGTGGTCAAGGCGGGCAAGACCAGGTCCAGGTGGACCGACCTGGGCACGTCGTACTTCGCCAAGATCGCGGAGTGGGCGAAGGCGAACGACGTCGCCTGGGGGCTGGCGGAGACGGGTGTGACCAACACGGCCGCCGCGGTCCGTCCGGAGGAGATCCCGAGAACGGTCGCGCTGATGCGGACCTATGGCGGCATCGCCTACACCTACTTCGACACCACGCTGAACAGCATCGCGCCGTGGGCGCTGACGACGGCGGCCAAGCGCTCCGCCTTCGCCGAGGCGCTGAAGGCGGCACCGGCACTCACCCACTGACCTTCGATGGTCCCGTCGGCTGCCCGCTCGCAGTGCTCAAGCGGAGTGCTCAAGCCGCCGCCAGCTCCTCCAGGGCGAGCAGCGTCACGGCAGCACGTGGCGCGATGTGCTCCCCGCCGGGCACCCCGGTCAGGCTCAGGTACCGGACCAGCACCGCCACCAGGTAGAGCAGCTCGCGCAGATGGGGATCGCTCGCGCCGCGCATGTCGGCCTCGGCCGCCCACTCCAGCGTCCGCAGCAGCCCCGCGGAGCTGGGCGGACCACCAGGATGCGCGGCGCTGAGCGCGTAGTGCAACGGCTCCAACCCGACGGGCACCCCGGTCTCGAAGCGCTCCCAGTCCCACACGAGCACCCGGCCACCGCGTCCCGCGGCCATGTTCCACGGCGTCCAGTCGCCGTGCCAGGCCCCGCACACCACGTTCCTGCCCCCGTGGGCGGCCTCGATCCTGGACAGCACGCGGCCCATCCGGGCCCGGAACACGGGGTCCGGCAGCCGACCGACCTGCACCCACTGCCGACGCCACCACGGCGCCCGGTCCAGGGGCCCCTCCTCCACGCCGCTCGCCCCCGGACCTGCCGCGCCGAGCCAGGCGAGCTCCTCCATGGCCTCCAGGGGCGGCGACCACCGGTGCCCGGCACCGACCAGCGGCCGGGGCCGCAGCGGCTCGATCACCAGCACCAGGTGGTCGAGCCACGAGCTCTGCGCCAGCACCGCGGGATGGGCCAGGTGCCGGAAGTCGTGCCCGGACAGCGTCCGCAACGCCTGGCCCTCGGCAGCGACGTCGGCGTTGGTGTGCGCGGACCAACCGATCTTCGCGAACGCCAGGCTGCGTCCCTGTGCGTCGAAGACCTGGAGCACCGGTTTGCGGTTGACCCGGGCGGAGCCGACGCTGACGCTGACGCTGACCTGGGTGCCGAGCAGCTCGCCGAGGTGGTCGACGAGCCCTCCCGCACCGCCGCGGACCTCGACCTGCTCGCGCAGCAGCACGGGTGCACGGCGGACGAGGGCGGAGACGGCGCTGCGGGTCGCCTGCTCCCGCAGCGAGGAGGCGGCACTGATCCGCCGGATCGACTCGGCGGCGGCGCGCGACGGCTCGGCGGGCACCAGCATGTGCGGCGCGCCGTTGCGTCGCAGCACGGCGAACCGTGCGTGCACCGGCCGGTCGTCCGCTGCCGTCTGTGCCGGGACCACCTGCGAGCCGGGCCACAGCTCTGCGGCGACGTCCATGAGTCCCCCGCGCATGGTTCCGGTTGCCCTCAGTCGCGGACGCACGCGAACAGGTGCCGTCCGTAGTTGCCGGCGTACGGCGCGACGTCGTCGCTGTCGGGACCGAGGTCGACGACACGGTCGAAGGTGGTGTTCGCGAGCAGGTACTCCCGGACGTGGTCGGTGTCCCAGCCACGCAGCGACTTGCGGAACCAATGCTCGTGCTCCTGCCCGGTGTCGAGGAACAGGACCTTGCCCGTGACGGAGTCGAGCAGCTGGACCAGCTCGACGTCGGTGCAGTCCCCGCGGCCGAGCACGAAGTGGTGCAGCAGGCTGAAGCAGCTGACCACGTCCCAGCGCCGCTGGGCCGAGCGGAGCAGCTGCACCGCGTCGCCGGTCCGGATCCGGGCCGGGTCCAGGCCGTACATCAGCGAGCCGAGCCGGGCGCCGAGCGGGTCCCGCTCGATGCCTTCGGCCTCGAAGCCGAGCTCCTGCATCCGGGAGACGAACCATCCGTAGCAGCTCGCCACGTCGAGGTAGCTGGCGCCGGAGCCGGCAGGCATGTCGCTGCGGACCAGGAACGCCCAGATCGACTCCAACCGGTCGGTGCACCGGCGCACCGTCGGCCAGGAGGCGACCTCGGGAGCATCGATCGGCTGGTAGAGCTCATGGCCGCCGTCGAGCCACGACATCTCCTGCAGCAGCTCCTGCAGCGGGGTGCGCACCACACCTCGCCGCACCCGTGCCGGGACCGACTCCACGCCGGCCTCTGCCATCGCCGCCACCCGGTGGTGGCCGTCGAGGACCTGGTAGCACTCCGATGACTCGACCGGCACCACCAGCACGGGCAGGCCGGGGGCGGAGTGCTGGTGGCCGGCGACGACGGGTGCGGACGGGTCGCTGGCACGCGCCACGAACCGCCGCGCCTGGGCCAGCACGCCGTCGGCGTCGACGGCCTCGAAGTAGCTGCCGGTGTGGCGGATGCACGCCAGCGCCATCTCGGCGTACGACGAGGCGAGGATGTCCTCCGTGGTGAGCTCCCGGCCCGCGTGCTGGCTCCGCCGGGCACGCCGCAGCAGCTCGGCGTGCGGACCATCGACGACGCGGCGCGAGGGCCACAGCGGGTCGTCGACGACGCCGGCGAACTGTTGTGCGGTCAGGCCGTTCTGGCCACCCAGCAGCAGCCGGTCCAGCCGGATCTCCTTCACGCCGGGGCGCCACTTGGTCACCCGGGCGAGTCGGTGCCGGCCGGCGGCGCCGAGTCGGGGACGGAACGCGCGGGAAGGGTGGACGCTCGTCATCTGATCTCCTGTTCCTCGCGCCAGCTGGGCGGTCCCCCGAGATAGGGGACGAGTGCGGCGTCGTGGGGCTCGAAGTGGCGGCGGAGCCTGGCCAGCGTGTCGGGTGCCAACCGGCCGCCGGGGCGCTCGTTCCACCGGCCCACCTGCTGGGGGCGGTGCACGCGCAGGCCGAGGCGGCGCTGGAGGTCGATCCAGACCGTGACCGGGTCGGCGAACAGCGCGTCGGCATCGACGACGTGCACCTGTCCGGGCCCCAGCGCCTCGACGAAGCGGCCGATCTGAGTGGCGTACTCCCCGCGTTGCAGGTAGGCGTGGTGGCGGTGGGCGAAGCTGGTGCTGCCCGGCTCGGTGCGCAGGAGCTCCTCGAGCCCGGCGGTCCGGTCCGCCTCCTGGGCGACCGCCTGCTCGAACGGCAGCTCCTCGAACCCGCGGGCGAGCTCGTGCTTGTGGGCCGAGTGCGCCCGGGCCACGGGGTCGCGGACCATCACCACGACCTGGCAGCGCGGCAGGGCCGCGGCGATCCGCTCCGCGGCGAGCGGGTGGAACAGGTAGTAGCCGCTGCACTCGAAGGCCTGTCGACGGCGCTGGCCGGGAAGACGTACGGGGAAGTGCGCGCGGTACCAGCGCCAGCTGTGGTCGAAGCGGTCGTCGAAGTAGCCGGTTCCCTTGTCGGCGGTGGGACGCACGAGGTCGGGGTGCTCGCTGAGCAGACGGAAGATGGTGGTGGTGCCGGCGCGCTGCGCGCCGACCACCACCAGCTCCGGCGGCGGCCGCAGGTCGGCGGTGACCCAGCCCCAGGCGAGCAGGAGCGCCCGGACGACGCGCCGGGTGCGGGGCGACATCCGGCTGCGCACCGCGCCCATGACCCGGCGGATCATCGGGCCACCGCCGGGACCCGACGCCGGGCCAGCAGCGAGTCCAGCACCACGTCGATCGCCAGCGGCACCCGCAACCGCCACAGCACCGCCGCGTAGGCCGCCGCGGCCACGGCGCAGGCGAGGAGCCATCCGAGCGGGGACAGGTCCACCACCCGCCCGAGTGCCGCGACGGGCAGCAGCAGGCACAGGACCGGTAGCGCCGCGGCGAGGCCGAGAGGCCGCAGGTCGGGGGCGAGCCGGACGTCGGCGCGCAGCTGGACGGTCGCGAGCCCACAGCGCAGCAGCACCGCCACGACCCAGGCCACGGCCGCACCGACGATGCCCAGCCAGGGCACCAGCAGCAGGCACAGCCCGATGTTGACGACCGCGGCGAGCAGCGTGTTCGCCAGGCTCCAGCCGCTGCGCCCGGCCATCAGCAACAAGGTGTCCACCGGGCCGGTGGCCACCGCGACGAGCATCCCGGCCACCATGACCAGGACGACCGCTGCAGCCTCGGCGCGCTCGTAGCCCGCGCCGAACCACCCCAGATAAGCCATCGGGGCTGCCGCCGCGCACAGGTAGACCGGCCAGGCCAGCAGCATGCTCCAACCGGTGGTGACGCCGAAGACCCGGGACAGCAGTCGCGGGTCGTCGTTCCCGGCGAGGATCAACGTGAACCGGGGCTGCACGACGGAGGAGACCGCCTGGTTGGCCAGCTGTCCGAAGACGACGAACCGGGTGGCCACGGCGTAGACCGCGGCATCCGTCGCGCCGAGCAGGGCGGCGACGAGCACGATGTCGAGCTTCTGGATGCTCACCTGCGCGATCCGGGCGAGGGCGCGCAGCCAGGTGAAGCGCCAGAAGGAGCGGGCGTCGACCTGCATCCGCTCCGTGGAGGCGGCAGCGGCGTGGGCGGTGACGCCCGGGGCGCGCAGCATGCCCCGCAGCGCATGCAGGGCGAGTCCCGCGGTGAGGACGTAGGCACACGCCCATGCGGCGGTGAGGCCCGCGGCACCCGCCCCGGTGGCGAGCGCGGCCGCGACCACGACGATCTGCAGCACCGGCCGGGCCACCCGGTCGATCAGCACCGTCGACCGGAACCGGGCGTGTGCGCGGACCGCCGCGAGGCAGAAGTCCGACACGGCGGCCAGCGGCAGTGCCCAGGCCAGCCCGCGGGCCTCGGGGACCCACAACGCCAGGAGAGCCGCCAGCGCGACTGCCACCACGAGCACCGGCAGCGCCGCGGCACGCAGCAGGCCGTGCAGCGCCGGACCGGTCTCACTGCGCAGCACGAACCGGGCCAGACCGGTCTCGGTGCCCAGGCTGGCCGCGGCCAGCGCGACCACGAAGATCGCGGTGGCCACGAAGAACTCCCCGGCGGTCTCCTGCCCGGTGCTGCGGGTGACCACGAGCGCCAGGGCGAACGAGGCCACCGTGCTCACCAGCGCGCCGGCCAACGTCGCCGTGCTGCCGCGGGCGACGGCGCCCAGGTGGTGGCGAGCGGCGGTGCTCTCAGTCGGCACTGCCGCCGCCCGCAGGGGTACGACGACGCAGCATCGGCCGACTGCGCGGTTGCCGCACCACCACCACCCCGACGACCGGGGTCTGCGTGTGGGCGGCCGCCTCCACGAGGTCCTCGACCTCGGTGCGGGTGGAGGAGCCCGGGTGCACCTCGAGCACGACCGCGTCCGAGCAGGGCACCAGGGTCGCACCGACCGGCGCGAGGAGACCGTCGCAGCGCACCAGCAGCACGTCGGCGTTCTTGCCGAGCTCGGCCAGGGCGCGCACCATCCCGCTCGAGGCGACCACGTCGGCCAACGGGGCGTCGCGGTGACGGCCGTCGCCCAGCGCGTCGGACCGAGGCTCGCTGAGCATCGGCCGCCTCTCCACGAGCACCTCCGCAGGGCCGGCGTCCCCGAGGACCACCTCGGTCACCGCCGCCGCCACGGCGTGGTCGGTGAGGTCGATGGCGACCACCTCGTAGCGGGCGCGGAGGAACGACTCGACCAGCTCCCAGAAGCTCACGACCTCGTCGTCGTCGACGGCGCCGACCGTGACCACCACCGGACGGTCCGGCTTGAGGGCGAGGATCTCGGTGCGGAAGCGGGCCAGGGCGTCGGGCGCGACCCGGGTGCCGAGGTCACGCACCAGGGGGAGCCGGAGACCCTGGAGGTCGTCGGGGCCGCGGACCGTGTCGTTGGCCCGGCGGCTGCGTCGGGCGAGCACCACACCGAGGCACAGCGCTGCGGCGACACCACCGGCGATCAGGCCCATCGCGAGGGGGTCGGCCAGCACCGACGGTGCGGCCACGGTGCCGGGTGTGACGACCTGGCCGGGATCCTGGCTGACGGCCTGGGCGGCCGCGAGCTGCGCCCGCAGCGACCCGATCTGGCTGGTGAGGTCCTGGACCTGCTGCGTGAGCAGGACGCCGGTGGGACCGCCGGAGCTGACCTTGTCGAGCCGGGCCACCGCTGCGGATCGCTCGCGCTCCCGCGCGGTGACCAGGTCCTGCAGACGCCCCGTGCGCTCGGAGATGTCGGACTCCGTGCGCGCCCGCCGGAACTCCAGGTAGGTCTCGGCGAACACGGTCGCCCGGGTCGCGGCCGTCCGGCCGTCCTCGGCACGCGCGGTGATCTCCAGCAGCTGGGTGCTCGGCGGCACCGCGACGGAGATGCCGCTGAGCAGCGCGTCCGCGTCGGCATCGCCGGCCAGCTTCACCGCGACGGCCCGAGCCACGGCGTCCGAGCGGAGCACCTCCGCCTCGGTCGCCAGGTTCACCAGCTCGTCGCCGCGCCCGCCGGGGCTGTACGCGTTCCCCTCCAGCGGGTGCACGAGCACGATGGCCTTGGCGACGTCCGTCTCCTGCCCACCGGCCCACCAGGCACCGAGTCCTGCCGCTGCCGCCACAGCCACGAACGCCACAGCCAGCTGCTGCACCGTCCGGGAGCGGACGGCGCGGGAGCCATCTCGTCGCATGCCCCCTCCTCGCCCCATCGATCGAGCACTCATCATGAGGCGGGACGATGCGCTCGCAACGGGCTGCGCAGCGATACCCCCCATTTGTGGGAGAGGGCCGCGAGCAGCGGTGTCATGCCGGGGCGAGAGGCCCTAGATACCTGCCCAATATCGGTCATGCCGTGCACCGAGCCGGTTGACACGATCGCCGGTGCCCTCCACAAGGAGTGGCACTGTGTGTCGCTTCGCGAGGAGCGGCACTGAGCGCGAGACCGGTGACCCAGATGACGTCGAAGACCCCCCAGCCTCACCCCGTCCCCGAATGGCTGGGCCGGTACCCGGCGCGACTGGCGATCCCCATCATCGCCGTCCTGGTCCTCACCGGTCTCGCGCTTTCCCCCACTCCCCCGGCCGCCGCGGCGCCGGGGCAGGTGAGCTTCGTGGCCGCCGCCAGCACCAGCGGAAACCGCACGGCACACACCGTGCGCACCCCGGCCGACGTGCGGCCCGGTGACGTGCTCCTGCTCAGCCTGACCACCAACTCGACCAACAGCACGGTCACCCCGACGATCGCCGGGTGGACGCCGGCAGCCACCCGGGACGGCGACGGGATCCGTGCCCGGCTGTGGACGAAGGTCGCCGGTGCGCAGGACGCCGGCGCCAACGTCACCGCCACGACCAGCGCCGCAGCGAAGTCGGTGGTCGCGGTGAGCGCCTACCGCAGCACCGGAGCGTCGCCGACGGTCACCGCGGTGGCCGGAGGCTCCAACGCGGCGAGCACCAGCCACGTCAGTCCGGCGATCACGGCCCCGAGGCAGGGCTCGTGGCTGGTGAGCTACTGGTCGGAGAAGTCGTCGACCGACACCGTCTGGACCGCGCCCAGCAGCGTGACCCAGCGGGGCACCGCCGCGGCGACCGGCAGCGGGAAGATCAGTGCGGTGTGGGGCGACTCCGCCGGCGCGGTCCCGACGGGGACCGCCGCCGCACGGACCGCCACCACCAGCACGAGCGTCTCGCGCGGCGCGACCTTCGCGATCGTGATCGACCCCGGCGACCTGGCCGCCAACCCGCCGGCGGCCGCGTTCACCGCGTCCTGCGACGGCCTGACCTGCTCGTTCGACGCCTCCGGCTCGACCGATCCCGACGGCGACGACCTCACGTACTCGTGGGACTTCGGCGACGGCGCGGCGGGCACGGGGCGCACCGCCCAGCACACCTACGCGAGCAACGGGCAGCGGACGGTCCGGCTCACCGTCGACGACGGCACCCACACCGTCAGCACGACCCGCCAGGTGAACCCGTCGGCGGTCGTCACCGCGGGGTCGATCACCCACGTCGCCACGGCGAGCACCGCGGGCAACCGGGCCGGCCACTCCGTCACGGTGCCCACCTCGGTGCGTCCCGGCGACCGGCTGCTGCTGTTCCTCGTGCTGAACTCGACCTCCGCCACGATCGACGCGAACGTCCCGGGCTGGACGCTGCTGGACTCCCGCGACGGTGACGGGATCCGCGGACGCGTGTGGACCCGCTCTGCGACCGCGAGCGACGCCGGCTCCGTGGTCAACGTCCCCAGCAGCAGCTACGTGAAGTCGACGATGAGCGTCGCCGCCTACCGCAGCACGGGTGCCGCGGTGATCTCGGCCAGCGCCGTGGGTGGGGCGAACTCCGGGGCGACCAGCCACACGACCCCGGCCGCCACGGTGCTCAGCGCGAACTCCTGGCTGGTCAGCGTGTGGGGGGAGAAGTCCAGCACGGACACCACCTGGACCCTGCCGTCGGGCACGACCTCTCGCACCCAGGCCGCCGCCACCGGCAACGGCAAGGTGAGCTCGGTCCTCGGCGACTCCGGCGCGGGGCTCCCCGTCGGGCCGCAGGCCGGCCGGACCGCGACCACCAGCAGCGCGAGCACCCGCTCGACCATGTTCACCGTCGTCATCGACCCCGGCGTGGACACCTCCGCGACCAACAAGGCGCCGGTGGCCGAGTTCGCCACCGGCTGCGCCGGCCTCACCTGTGAGCTCGACGCCTCCCTGTCGTACGACCTCGACGGCGACCCGCTGACCTACTTGTGGGACTTCGGTGACGGCAGCAGCGGCACCGGCGTCAACCCCGAGCACCGCTACGCCACCCCGGGGTCCCGGACCGTGCGGCTCACCGTGGACGACGGCCACGGCCACACCGCCCAGGCCACCGCGACCGCGACCGCCGTGCTCGCGAACCCGCCCCCCGGACATGCCGGCCTGGTGCCGGACTCCCCGCGCACCAACCAGCCCACCATCACCACCGGCGAGATCTGGGACATCGAGGTCGTCGGCAACCGGGTGTACGTCGCCGGCACCTTCACCTCGATCCGTCAGCCGAACAACGGCACCGTGATCAACCAGTCCTTCCTCGCCGCATACAACTGGAGCACCGGGCAGGTCGACACCGGCTTCCGACCCACGTTCACCAACGGCGGAGTCGACGCGGTGGAGGCCTCACCCGACGGCACCAAGCTGTTCATCTCCGGCAACTTCGGCACGGTCAACGGCGTCGACCGCAAGGCGATCGCCCGGATCGACCCCGTCACCGGCGCACCGATCACCTCGTTCACGGCGAACGCCAACGGCAAGGTCAACGAGCTCGCGGTCACCAACTCCACGGTGTACGCCGGCGGCCGCTTCACCACCGTCAACAACGTGCCGCGCGGTGCGCTCGCCGCGCTGGACCCGGCCACCGGCCAGGTGCGCGCCGACTTCGTCAACAACATCACCGGAGGCATCGGCACCAACGGCGACCTGGCCGTGCAGCGGCTGAAGCTGACCCACGACGAGGGCCGGCTGCTGGTGGTGCACACGGGCCGCCAGGTCAACGGCCAGGACCGCTACGGCGTCGCGATCATCAACACCCGCACCAACAAGCTGACCCCGTGGAAGACCACCCTGTGGGAGGACAACCTGCAGTTCGTCGGCGGCATCCAACGCGCCTACGGGGGCGACGTCGCGCCCGACGACTCCTACTTCGTCGTCGTCAGCGGCTCGGGCGGCGACCGGCCGCCGATCAACGACACGGTCATCAAGTTCGCCCTCGACGGGGACAGCGACGCCAAGCCACAGTGGATCTCGCGTCACTTCGACTCGATCTACTCCGTCGCGGCGACCGAGGCCGGCATCTACATCGGCGGTCACTTCCAGTGGGCCGAGTCGGCGACGGCACCCGTGCCGTGGCCCGGCCTGGACGACGTCGGCTACGGCACCGGCCAGGGCCTGGGCGCCTACGGCCTGGGGGACGCGGTGGTCAAGCGGTACCACCTCGCCGCGCTGGACCCCGGCGACGGGCATGCGCTGGAGTGGTTCGCCCCGTCCCAGTCCTACGAGGGCGACAAGCACATCGAGGCCACCCCGCGCGGGCTCTTCGTCGGTGGCGACGGCAACACCAAGGGCGGCTACAACGTCGGCCGGGTCGGGTTCTTCGACTTCGCCAGCGTCGCTGCCCAGAACGGCACCCAGACCGTGATCACCGGCCCGATCGAGGGCCGGATCAAGCCCGTCGGTGAGGCCTTCGAGGTCACCGGCACCGCCACGGCGGCCAGCGGGGTCCAGCGGGTCGAGCTGGAGATCATGGACCGCTCGACGGGCCGCTACCTGAACGACGACCTGAGCACCTGGGGCTCGACCACCACCAACACGTTCAACGCGACCCTCGACCCCGGGACCGGGCCGAACCGCACCTGGCGGCTGCCGATCACGATGACCGCGAACCGCGAGCTGATCGTGCGCGCACGGGCGGTCGCGTCCAACGGCACGGCCGACAACACCAAGGCCACGAAGAAGTTCGAGACGTTCGGGCTGTCGGACCAGCCACCCAACACCTCCATCTCCGGTCCGAGCAGTCCGGTCAGCGCACGGACGTTCACCATCACCGGCACCGCCACCGACGACATCGGCGTGCGCAGCGTCAGCTTCACCCTGCGTGACAGCAACAACCGCTACCTGCAGGCGGACGGCACCGTGTCTGCGACCTACAGCACCTTCCGGGTGGACCCCGACGTGGTGGGCGCGACCAGCACGACCTGGTCCTACGAGATCACGGTTCCCTACGAGGACGAGTGGGTCGCGCAGGCCCGGGCCACCGACAGCATCGGGCAGGCCGACCTGGGCTACGCCGACCGACGCTGGATCGTGGCCGAGAACGGACAGCCGCCGACGGTCTCCATCACCCAGCCCGCCGTGATGGTGCCGCCCACCGCGGCGCAGACCGTCACGGTGACGCCGGGGCAGCCGGTGACCTTCTCCGGCTCGGCGACCGACGACGAGGCGCTCTCGGAGGTGTGGATCACGCTGCGCAACACCTCGACCGGCGAACGTCTCGCCGCCGACGGCTCCTGGGGAGCCAACGTGATCGCCGGCTCCTACCGGATCTCACCGGCGAACCTCAACCAGGCCAGCTACAACTGGTCGTACACGACGCCCTTCAACCTCTCCCCCGGCACCTACACGTTCACCGTCTCCGCGTCCGACCGGATCGGGCTGAGCACGACGTCGAGCAACCAGGGCCGGCTGACGCTGAACGCCGCCATCCCCGATGACAGCCCGCCCAACGGCCTGCTGAACACCACCGGCACCATCACCGGGGGCCAGGTGCTCCGCCTCGACCTGGCCGGGACCGCCACCGACGACAAGGGCGTCGCCCAGGTCAAGGTGGCCCTCCAGGAGCGGGACAGCGGCCGTTACCTCCTGCCCAACGGCAGCCTCAGCGGGGTCTTCAGCACCATCAACGCCGTCCTGGCCTCGCCCGAGGCGACGAGCACCACCTGGACGCTGGGGGTCGACCTCCCGGTGCAGGGTGACTGGGCGGTGACGGCGTACGCCGTCGACACCGCCGGCCAGCAGGACCCCTCGACCACCGGCGCCACCGCTCGCTACCAGATCTATCCCGGTGACCGGCCTCCGGTGATGAACGAGAACCTGCTCAACCCGATCGAGGGCACCACCTTCCCCGACGGCAAGATCTTCGTCAGCGGCCGTGCCGAGGACGACCAGGCCATGGCCTCGGTGGAGGTGGGGATCGTCAACGCCGCCGGGCAGTACATGGGCTCGTCGGGGACCTTCACCTCGACCAACCCGAGCTGGCGCACGGCGTTCCTGAACAGCCCGGGGACCCCCGGGTCGAACTTCTCCTACACCACGCCGGTGATCCCTCCGGGGGCCTACACCGTCCGGGTGCGGGCCACGGACCAGCACGGCTTCGTGAGCACCGTCTACGAACGGCACGCCACGGTGACCCATCCGCCGAACGACCCCCCCGTGGCCTCCTTCACCACCAGCTGTGTCGACAACGTCTGCACCTTCGACGCCCGCGGCTCCACCGACGAGAACGCCACCACGCTGACCTACAGCTGGAGCTTCGGCAACGGCTCCGGGTCCGGTCCGGTACCGACGCGGACCTACACCACCGCGGGCACGTACACGGTCACGCTGACGGCCCGCGACGAGTGGGGGGCCACCGCCTCCGCCACCCGCACGGTGACCATCACGGTGCCGCCCGGCAACCGGGCGCCGGTCGCGGTGCTGAACGCACCGGCCTGCTCCGGGCTGAGCTGCAACTTCTCGGCCGTCGGCTCACGCGACCCCGACACCGGCGACACCGTCAGCTACAGCTGGGTGTGGGGCGACGGCACGCCCGCCAGCACCGGCTCCGCCCCCGCCCACGTCTTCCCGGCACCCGGCACCTACCGCGTGGTGCTCACGGTGACGGACGGCTGGGGGGTGGCGACGACAGTCGACCGGGAGGTGACGATCACCGCGCCCTGAACGTCCTGAGGCCACCCCTTCTTCTGGGGAGCGATCACCAAGGATCTACCCCCAATTGGGTACCTTCACGAGGTCCCTCGATCGCGACCGGCACCCGACGCATAATCGAGACCATCCTCGTCGCAACGGTTGTGACGAGCATGGGAAGCGGTCGGGCACCAACCTCCCGCCACTGCTTCGTGGGGGATGGGAGAGTGCGTTGACGACAGCACGATCGACGCTCTGGCTGGCTCTGGCCATCGGGGTCCTGATGCTCTACCCGTACCCGGTCAGCATGTTGGTGGCCGGCGGCGGGACGGCCTCGGCCCACGCGATCGCGGGTCACCTGTGCATCCTGCAGGCCGATCTCATGCTGCTGCTGGCGGGCTTCGTCATGGCACTGGGGTCGCGGATGCTCGGCGACCTGGCCCTCGGCGACCCGCTCGTCGACCGCGTCGCCGCTGTCGCCGTCCTGCTCGCCGTGCAGGACCTTCCGCTCACCGCGCTCGCCATCGTCGTTCCCGAGCACGAGGGCTACGCGTACCGGCTGACCATCACCCACCTGCTGACAGTCGTCGTCGTGTTGGTGATGACCGTGCGGATGCGCCGAGCGCCGCGTCCCTACCGCAGCCCCCTCCTGGTCGGGCTCCTGCTCGGCCTGGTGACGCTCGCGCCCCAGCTGCTCCTGGTCGCGGTCGGCGGACCGACCTTCCTCGACGTGCGCATGCCGGCCGACCTGGTCGTGCTGTTCGTGAGCACCGCGCTCGTGCTCGGGCTCGCCGTTCAGCTGATCTCCTCGGACCTGCCGCTCTGGGCGGCGTGGCGGTTGTCGGGCGCGGTCCTGGCGCTGTACGCAGGGCGGGTCTGGGCGACCGTGACGGAGGCGTCCCAGCCACCGCCGGTGACGGTGGTGGCGATCGTGTTCTTCAGCGCCCTGCTGGCCACGACCGTCATCGGGTTGCTCCGCCGTGCCCTCGCGGAGGTCGACGGTCGCCTCGCCGTCCTGGTGCACCGCACCGCGGACGCGGAAGCCACCGTCCAGCATGACCGTGAGGTCGCGCACGAGGTCCGGGCGGCCGTCGCCGGCGTCGTTGCCGGGGCGCAGCTGCTCGCCAACGACCAGGTCTCCCCGGGCCCCCGGAAGACCGCGCTGCTGCGGATGATCGAGACGGAGGCGGCCCGGCTCAACCGCAGCCTGTCCGCGGAGAGCCCGGGAACGCCGTCCGAGGTCGACGTCGACGCCGTGATCGAGCCCCTGGTGGTGGCCCACGAGGCGCGTGGGCACGTGGTCTGCTGGAACCGCACCGGGCACCGCACCATCGGACACCCCGACGCCGTGGCCGAGGTGCTGAGCATCCTGCTCAGCAACGCCGACCGGCACGCCCGGGGCGCCGGCACCACGATCGTGGTGACCCGCCGGGACACGATGGTGGAGATCCGGGTCGCGGACCAGGGTCCGGGCCTGGACCCCGTGGCTCGTGCCCATCTCTTCGAGTGGGGTGCGCGGGGCAGCACGTCGCAGGGCGAGGGGATCGGGCTGCAGCGAGCCCACCGGGTGATGCTGGAGGAGGGAGGCACCCTCACCCTGGCCTCCTCCGACGAGCTCTCCGGCACCACGTTCGTGCTCCGGCTGCCCTGCGCCGCCGTCCGCACCGAGCGGCCCTTGCGGGACGAGGGGCAGCCGCCGGAGCCCCACGTACAGGCGCCCGCCAGCGTGCGACCCGACCTGAGCCGCGCCGCCGCGGCGCGCGGGGTGGCCTCATGAGCACCAGCCGACCCTCCTCCCAGATCACGATCATCGACGACCACGCTCTCTTCGCGGAGTCGCTCGCGCTCACCTTCGAGACCGAGGGATACCCGGTGCGTCGGATCGACCTGACCCGGCCGGGGACGACCCTGGCGACGGTGCTCGCCGCGACGCTGCGCAGCTCGCCCCGGGTCGTCATCCTCGACCTCGACCTCGGCGCCCTCGGCGACGGGGGCCGGCTGATCCAGCCCCTGGCCGCGGCCGGGACCTCGGTGCTGGTGATCACCGGCAGCAACGACCAGGGGCGCTGGGGACGCTGCCTGGACGCCGGCGCCAAGCACGTGATGCTCAAGTCCCGTCCCCTCCACGAGGTCGTGGCCGTCGTACGACGTGCCCGGGACGGGCTGCCCCTGATGCCGCCCGCGGACCGGCTCTCCCTGATCGAGCTGGCCAGACGCGACCACTCGGAGGTGCGCGACATCCGCAACCGACTGGAGCGCCTCACCCAGCGGGAGATGGAGATCCTGGGGATGCTGATGAACGGCTCCCAGGTCCGCGAGATCGCCCGCACCGGCGTCGTCTCCGAGGCGACCGTGCGCACCCAGGTCAAGGCGATCCTCGCCAAGCTCGAGACCAACTCGCAGCTCGCCGCCGTCGGCGCGGCGTTCAAGGCGGGCTGGCGACCGCCCTCGGCCTGAGCGGCTCCGGCAGGACGACGAGACCCCGCGGCGAGCAGGCCGCGGGGTTCGCGGGCGGTGCGTCCTGCCCGGGGCCTCGGGACGATGCGGCTCTTTGCCGTAATTGAGGCATGCCTGTGCCGGTGGCGGACTCCTAGGGTCAGGACACTTCACCCGTCAGATTCGGGAGCCGGTTCATGCGTCTGTTGCTCGTCTCCTCCTCCGGAGGACACCTCGCTCAGCTCATGGCGCTGCGCCCGTGGTGGGAGAAGCACGAGCGGCACTGGGTCACGTTCGACACCCCCGACGCCGTCGCCAAGCTCGAGGGCGAGGACGTCACGTGGGCTCACCACCCCACCACCCGCAACGTGAAGAACCTGCTGCGCAACTCGGTCCAAGCACGCGGGGTGCTCGCGTCGTTCCGCCCGAACCTGGTGCTCTCGACCGGAGCCGCCGTCGCGGTCCCCTACTTCTGGCTGTCCCGCCGCGCGACACCGACGGTGTACCTGGAGGTCTACGACCGGGTCCGCAGCCGCACCCTGACCGGCCGCCTGTGCCGCCCGGTGGCCGACCTGTTCCTGGTGCAATGGCCCGAGCAGCAACGGCTCTACCGCTCGTCCGTCGTGATCGGAGGCCTGTGGTGAGCGTGGGTCCCCTGGTCGCGGTCTTCCTCGGCACCGACCACCACCGCTTCGACCGCCTGCTCGGCTGGGCCCGACAGCTGGAGCTCCAGGGCACCGCGCACTTCCTGGTCCAGCACGGCTACACGCCGCTGCCGGGGGGACTGATGGGCGAGAGCATGTTCGACCAGCGCGCGATGGCCGACGTCCTCGACCACGCCGCAGCCGTCGTGACGCACGGCGGTCCCGGGTCGATCATGGACGCCCGGGAGCACGGCCACCTCCCCGTCGTGGTGCCTCGCGACCCGCGCTGGGGCGAGCACGTCGACGGCCACCAGCTCGACTTCGCCCGGCACCTGGAGCACACCGGCACCGTGCGGACGGCGTACGACCTCCCCACGTTCTGCGCGCGCCTCGACGAGGCCGTGCACGCCGGCCGCGGACCGGCGACCGGCAGCACCCCCACCCGCACCATCGACCGCTTCGAGGCCCTGGTCGAGGAGCTCGTCCGCCGATGACGGTCATCCAGGCCAGGCCGCCGGCCACCCTCACCCACCCTCGGAGCACCGCTCCCGCACCGACGCGCCCGCGCCGTCTCGGCGTGACGCTGGTGCTGGTGGTGGCCGACCTCGCGGCGGCGCTGCTGGTCTGCTTCGTCGGCGGCCGGTTGTCCGGGGTCGACACGCTGGCACTGCAGGCCCCGGTGGTCGCCCTGGCCTGGCTGGGCGGGCTCGCGCTGGTCGGCGAGTACCGCCAGTTCGGCTCGCTGGGCACACGTACGCGTCGCCTGCTCGTGGTCGCGCTCGCCATGCCCACCGGGCTGCTGCTGCTCGCCGAGGTCGTCGGTGTGAAGGTCGCCGGTGTCCCGGTCGCGGTGGCCGCCCTGACCTGCGCCGCGGTGGGTTGCACCGCGCGGGGCTCCTTGGAGGTGGCGGTGCGCCGCGGGGCCCGCTTGCGCGGGCTGACGCACCGGGTGGTGCTGGTCGGTCCCGCCCACGTCCTGCCCGGGGTGGCGGAGCGGCTCGCGCAGCACTCCCACCGCTTCCGGGTGGTGGCCAGCTGCCCGATCACGGTGCCCAGCACCCCTCCTACGCCGACCGCCGGGTCCAGTGCTGCTGCGGTGGACACCGACCCGGCCGGCCCCCCGCCCGCCGGCGACGACGGCGGGGAGGGCGAGGCGGGCGATCCCGAGATCGAGGCCTGTCGCCGTACCGTCGCCGGGCACGACGCGGACACCGTCGTGCTGGTGCCCGACCCGGTCTGGGACCCGCTGCGGATGCGGCGGCTGCGGTGGGCGCTGGAGGACGACGTGGTCCGGACCTTCGCCTGGACCGGCCTGTGGCGCGCCCCCGCCGGGCGCACCCACCTCGACATCACCGAGGACCTGCCGATGCTGCACGTCTCGGCTCCCCGGCGCCTGGGCCCGACCCGGGCGGTGAAGTCGCTGATCGACCGCGCCGTCGCCGCCGCGGCACTGCTGCTCACGGCGCCGCTGCTGCTGACGATCGTGCTGGCCATCCGGGTGAACTCGCGTGGTCCGGTGATCTACCGGCAGCAGCGGGTCGGCCGGGACGGACGGACGTTCGCGATCTGGAAGTTCCGCACCATGTACGCCGACGCCGACGCCCACCTCGGCGTGCTGGTCACGCAGAACCAGGGCGCCGGGCCGCTGTTCAAGATGCGCCACGACCCGCGCACCACCAGGGTCGGAAGGCTGCTGCGCCGGACCTCGCTGGACGAGCTGCCCCAGCTGGTCAACGTGCTGCGCGGCCAGATGTCGCTGGTGGGCCCCCGCCCGGCGTTGCCCGCCGAGGTGAGCAGGTACCACAGCGACGTACGACGCCGGCTGACCGTGCCGCCCGGGATGACCGGCCTGTGGCAGGTCTCCGGGCGCTCGGACCTGACCTGGGCGGAGTCGGTGCACCTCGACCTGACCTACGTGGACAACTGGTCGCTGCTGCTGGACCTGCAGATCATGGCCCGCACCTTCGGCGCCGTGGTGCGGGGCCGGGGCGCCTACTAGCCCAGTCGGCTGACCGAGACATTACTTGTCGGTAGCATCGGCGCATGAGCAACGTGACCCGCACCGTTTCCGACGGCATCGCCCACGTCCGGCTCGACCGGCCCGACAAGCTCAACGCGCTCACCCTCGACATCCTCGAGGACCTGGTGGCGGTCGCCCACGAGCTGCGCCGGGACAAGGACCTGCGCGCCGTGGTCGTCAGCGGCGAGGGTGACGCCTTCTGCGCCGGGCTCGACTTCGCCTCGGTGCTGAGCAGCCCGGCCGGCATCGCGAAGGCCTTCGTGCCGCGGCCCTGGCGCGGCACCAACACTTTCCAGGAGGCGCCCTGGGCGTTCCGCCGGATCCCCGTGCCGGTGATCGCCGCGGTGCACGGCCACTGCCTGGGCGGCGGCCTGCAGATCGCGCTCGCCGCCGACTTCCGGATCGCCACCCCGGACTCGCGCTGGTCGGTGCTCGAGGGCAAGTGGGGGCTGATCCCGGACATGTCCGGCATCCAGGCCCTCTCCGAGCTGGTCGGCATCGACCAGGCCAAGCTGCTCACCATGACCGCCGAGGTGTTCGACGGCAGCCGGGCAGCCGAGCTCGGCCTGGTCACCCGCCTCGAGGCCGACCCGCTGGCCGGCGCGATGCGTCTGGCCGAGGAGCTGGCGGGCAAGTCGCCCGACGCGCTGGCCGCCGCCAAGCGGCTGTTCAACGGCACCTGGCACGCCCCCGCCCGGCGCACCTTCTCCCGCGAGCGCATCGAGCAGGCGATCCTGCTCGCCGCCCGGAACACCAAGGTCGCCCGGCAGGCGGCGTTCAAGAAGAGCGAGCCGGTCTACGGGCCACGCGTGCGCTGAGCCGCAGCCCGGCCACCCTCCCTACGGGTAGGTGAGGTCCACGGTCCGCTCGCTGAGGTCCCACAGCCGCTGGGCCGCAGCCTCGTCCTGGGCCAGCTTGCTGCGGCCGACCACGCGGGGCGGGCCGGCCATCTGCCCCCGCCTGCCGGGCCCCACGAAGGTGTCGCCGGGCAGGTCCTCGGTGACCGCCATCAGCGTGGGCCAGGCACCCGCGGCGGCAGGCTGGGAGACCGCGCGGATGGTGCCGTCGAGGATCGAGGCGATGCCACCGCGGGAGCGGCCGTACTGACCGTTGGCGGCCAGGTGGGTGCCCGCGAAGCCCGGATGGGCGGCCAGGGCGCGCACCGGCAGCTCCTTCTCCCGCAGCCGTCGGTCGAGCTCGGTGGTGAAGAGCAGGTTCGCCAGCTTGGTCTGGCCGTAGACCCGCCACCGCTGGTAACGGCCGGACTCCTCGCTTGGCTCGGCCAGCGGTGCCCGGCCGGCGATGTTGTGCATCAGCGACGACACCGTCACCACCCGGCCGTCGCCACTGGCCACCAGCTGCGGCAACAGCAGGCCGGTGAGCAGGAACGGCCCGAAGTGGTTGGTCGCCATCTGCAGCTCCAGGCCGTCCGCGGTCCGGGAGTACGGCGTCGCCATCACGCCGGCGTTGTTCACCAGCACGTCGATGGGGCCCAGCTGCTCGGCAGCGGCCGCGGCGGCGCGGACCGAGGCGAGGCTGGCGAGGTCCAGGTGCACTGCGTCGAGCTGGGCGTCGGGCACCTCCGCGCGGATCGCCTGCGCGGTCTCCTCGACCTTGGCGGGGGTGCGTCCACCGAGCACCACCCGCGCTCCGCGGCGAGCCAGCTCGAGGGCGGTGTGGTGCCCCAGACCGCCGAGGGTGGGGCCGGTGACCACGATCGTGCGGCCGGACTGGTCGGGAAGGTCGGCGACGTTCCAGGTCAAGGGGTCCTCCAGGGACTCGACGGTGGGCGTGGCGGTGGGGCTCAGGCGGTGGGGCTCAGGGAGTGGTGGCCAGCCGGGCGACGATCTGCTCCGCCAGCGCGGTGTCCCCCCTCGAAACGACGGAGCCCTGCGCGACGGCACGCCGTCCGCCCGCGAGCACGATGAACGTCTCGCGGTCCATGGCGAGAGCCACCGTGGGTGCGGCGGGGACGTCCTCGAGCCGGCGCGCCCGTCCGTCCTCACCGACCTGCACCGCGACCGGTGCGCTGCCGGCGACCTCGAGGACCGCGGTGGTGCCCGCCGGCGGCGAGACCCGCTTGCCCACGACGAACCCGAAGCCCTCCGCCAGGTAGTCCGCGGCGTGCTGGGCCCCCGGCGTGTCCATGCCGCCGGGCCGGCCGACGGCGCGGCGGATGTCCTGCTCGTGCATCCACACGTCCAAGGGCCGGTTGCGTAGCAGGGTGCGCTGGTTCCAGCCGATCGCACCGAACAGGCCGGGGGCCGGGCTCGCGCCGTCGGTGGGCGGCGCGGCGCGCAGCTGCTCGCGTCGCTCGTTCGTGCGCCGGCGGATCTCGGCGACGATCTCGTCCGGGGTGTGGTCGCGCCGAGTGAGCACGCCGATCTCGGTGAACTGCCCCATCGGGCCGGTGATGTGCGGCGCGTCGGGCACCTCGGCGGTCTCCTCGGGCCCGCCGGCGAGCAGCGACTCCAGGTGCGCGATGTGGGCCGCCACGGCACGCACGTCCCAGCCGGGCAGGTCCGTGGGACGCTGCCAGTGCGCCGGCTCGAGCTCATCCAGCAGCGCGAGCAGGTCGCCGACCGACCTCCACCAGGTGTCGACGTGGACGGTCAGCTCCTCGGCGTCGCTCATGGCGCGATGCTAGCGACGGGCTCAGTACGAGGCGGCGACCTCGACCCGCTCGGCACCGCCGACCCGCTTGTTGCCGTCGCAGTCCAGCTCCTCGGTGTTGCCGTGGGAGATGGTGCCGTCGGACCTGCACCTGACCTCGCCGATCTCCACGTCGTCGGCACCGATGAACGTGAAGCTCAAGGAGACCGACTCGCTGGACTCGTCGTCACGCTCGTTGGTGCCGCGCAGGCCGGCGATGCTGTCCCCGTCGTACTCGTTCTGCGGTGCCTCGAGGCGCCAACCGGCGGCGTAGGAGACGCCGTCGATCTCGAACTCCTCACCGATCTCGACCTCGATCGGGTTGTCCCGGCCGCCGGGGCGGTTGGTGTCGAACTCGGAGATGGACTCGTCGACCGCGTCACTCACGTTCTTGATGCCCAGCACCACGAGCGTGACCGTGCCGCCGCAGACCAGCAGGATCGCCAGCACGACGGCGCCGACGACGATGGTGACCGTCCGGCCACTCTTGCCGCTGCCCGGCGGCGGGGAGTACGGCGACTGGGCGGGGCCGGCAGGCGGGTACACGGGTCCCGCTTGCGGCCACTGCTGCGCCGGTTGCCCGGATGCGCCGTACGGCGAGGGCCCCGGGGCGCCGTACGGCGAGGGCGGGGGCTGGGCCGGGTTGTGCGGCGCGCGCTGGGTGGGGTCCTCGGGCGTGGTCACGCCCGCTGTTCTACCCCACTACCCCCGGCGGCAATCCGGCGCCCGGACGCGACGACGGCCGCCCCGCGGTGCGGGACGGCCGTCGTAGGTGGCTCGAGGAGGCTCAGAAGGCGCTCTCGTCGAGGTCCATGATCGCCAGGTCGGTGCTCTCGGCGATCTTCCGCTCGGCGGAGACGCGCGGCAGGTTGAGCTGCGCGAACCACTGGGCGGCGGCGATCTTGCCCTCGTAGAAGGACTTGTCCGCACCGGCGGTGTCGAGCTTGGCCAGGGCGACCTCGGCTCCGCGCAGCAGCAGCCAGGCGCAGACCACGTCACCGAGCGCCATGAGCACGCGGGTGGTGTTCAGGCCGACCTTGTAGATGTTGCGCAGGTCGCCGCCGTTGCTGGCGTCGGCCGACATCAGGTCGTTGATCATCAGCCCGACCAGCGCCTGGGCGTCATCGAGGGCCGTGGCGAGCAGCGCGCGCTCGTTCTTGAGCCGGCCGTTGCCCGCCTCGGACTCCAGGAACGCCGTGATCTCGTTCGCCAGGTGGCCCAGGGCGCGGCCCTGGTCCTTGACGATCTTGCGGAAGAAGAAGTCCTGGCCCTGGATCGCGGTGGTGCCCTCGTAGAGGGTGTCGATCTTGGCGTCGCGGACGTACTGCTCCAGCGGGTACTCCTGCAGGAAGCCCGAGCCGCCGAGGGTCTGCAGCGACTCGGTGCCCAGCAGCACCCACGAGCGCTCGGAGCCGTAGCCCTTGACGATCGGGAGCAGCAGGTCGTTGACCGCCTCGGCCAGCTTGTCGTGCTCGCCGCTCGCCTTGGCCAGCGCGACCTTGTCCTGCCAGGACGCGGTGTAGATGACCAGCGAGCGCATCGCCTCGGCGAACGACTTCTGGGTCATCAGCGAGCGACGCACGTCGGGGTGGTGGGTGATGGTCACCCGCGGCGCGGTCTTGTCGGCCGACCGGGTCAGGTCGGCGCCCTGGACGCGGCTCTTGGCGTACTCCAGCGCGTTGAGGTAGCCGGTCGACAGTGTGGCGATGGCCTTGGTGCCGACCATCATCCGGGCGTTCTCGATGACGTCGAACATCTGGCGGATGCCGTCGTGCACCTCGCCGAGCAGCCAGCCCTTCGCCGGCTCGCCGCCACCGACCTGCGGGTCGCCGAAGGTGAGCTCGCAGGTGTTGGAGACCTTGAGGCCCATCTTGTGCTCGACGTTGGTGACGTAGACGCCGTTGCGCTCGCCGGTGAGGTCACCGGACTCGTGGTCGAAGTGGTACTTCGGCACCAGGAACAGCGACAGGCCCTTGGTGCCCGGGCCGCCGACGCCCTCGACGCCCTTCGGGCGAGCGAGCACCAGGTGCATGATGTTCTCCTGCAGGTCCGACTCGGCGCTGGTGATGAAGCGCTTGACGCCGGAGATGTTCCAGGAGCCGTCCTCGTTCGGCGTGGCGAACGTCTTGCCCGCGCCCACGTCGGAGCCCGCGTCGGGCTCGGTGAGCACCATGGTGGCGCCCCACTGGCGCTCGACCATGATCTCGGCGATGCGCCGGTCGCGCTGCACGCCATTGGCGTTCTTGAAGATGACCGAGCCCATCGAGGGGCCGGTGGCGTACATCCACACCGGGGCGTTCGAGCCCAGCAGCATCTCGCCGGCGGCCCAGACCAGGCTCGGCGGCGCGGCCTGGCCGCCGATCTCCTCCGGCAGGCCGAGCGCCCAGAAGCCGGAGTCCATCCAGGCCTGGTAGGACTTCTTGAACGCGTCCGGGATGGGCGCGGTGTTGGTCTTGGGGTCGAACACCGGCGGGTTCCGGTCGGAGTCGACGTACGACGCCGCGAGGTCCTCGCGGGAGAGGCGCTCCACCTCGTTGAGGATCTCGCGGGCGGTGTCGGCGTCCAGGTCCTCGAAGAGGCCGGTACCGAGGTACTCCTGCACGTTGAACAGCTCGAAGAGATTGAACTGGATGTCGCGCAGGTTGCTCTTGTAGTGACTCACTGTCCCACCGTTTCTATGACTGTGTGATGACGTGCTACTCGCCAGTAACTTAATGATACGTCTCCTCGGAAACAGCGACAAGTGCAGGCCGACCCCGAGGCCGCCCGGGGGCAGCCCCGGGCGCCGGTCCCGCCGCGTCGCACGGGACCCGGTCCGCGGTGCGTAGTCGAGTGACTCGATCGAGCTATCTGTCAGACTGACCCCATGCGCGTCTCCGCCAAGTCCGACTACGCACTGCGCGCCCTCATCGCCATGACCGCGCGCGACGACGGTCGTGCGGTGAGCGCGGAGGAGCTCGGCCGACTGCAGGACATCCCGCACGGCTTCCTGCAGGCGATCCTCGCCGACCTGCGTCGGGCGGGCATCGTGATGTCGCAGCGCGGCCAGTCCGGCGGCTGGCGGATGGCACGCGAGTCCGCGGCGGTCTCCGTGGCCGACGTGATCCGCGCCGTCGACGGGCCCCTGGTCTCCGTCTACGGCCTGCGGCCCGAGGCCGTGAACTACAACGAGGCCGCCGAGGTCCTCCAGCACGTGTGGATCGCCGCCCGCAGCGCCCTGCGCGAGGTCTTCGAGGACGTCTCCATCCAGCAGCTCGCCGACCGCTCCCTGCCGGACGCGGTGACCACCCGCACCGCCGACGAGGACGCCTGGGTCCCGCACTGACCCACCCGATCCACGAGTCGTGAGGCTCTGCGAGTCAGACGCGGCTGAGCCGCCGCCGGAGCAGTCCTCGCCCCGCCGGATGCCGCGGTGCGACGCCACTGCGCGGGCCGTGCGTCACGGCGTCGAGTCGCAGGGACGTGGTACCGAAGCCGGCGAGGCGGCCGAACGAGCGCCAGGCCTCGTACGGCGCGAGGCCGCGGGTCTCCAGCAGGTGCAGGCGTTCCGGTCGGCGTACCGCTGGCACCCAGCGCCCCAGCACCTCGTCCACGTCGCTGCGGCCGGTGCTGACGACCACGTGCACGCGGCGTCCGGCCAGCGCGTCGGCGAGCAGGGCGACCCGGGAGGGATCCGCGTCGCCGAGCAGGGAATGGCTGAGCACGAGGTCGGCACGGAACGCCTCGGCGCGCCGCAGCAACCGGGCCCACTCGCCGTCAGCCCCCTCAGCCCCCTCGGCCCCACCGGCCTCCTCGGCCCCGTCGGCCCCGTCGGCCCCGACGGTCCGCAGGCCCGCGACCTCGCGGCCGCGGGCCACCTCGACCGCGGCCGCAAGGCTCTCGGTGGCGCTGCGGGGCGTGACCACGCCGAGCTCGACGAGCGCATGGTGGTGACGGGTGAGGGCCGGCCCGATCACGTCGCCCACGCCGGGGGTGCCGATGTGGATCCAGGCCTGCCGCCGGGGCTGGTCGCGGGTGGTCATGCCGCGACCGTGGCAGTGCCAGGTGAGCCGACGGTGAGGACCGGGCCACGGCCAGGTGAACGTCGCGGGGCGCCGGACGCACGGACGCCCCGACGACAGCACTAGAACACGTTCTAGATGAGCCCTACGATGAGCGCCATGATCACCTCCGAGGCCATCACCTGGAACGCGCCCAACGACCCGCACCCGGCACGGACCGCGTCGCAGCGCTCCTACTCCGCCGTCGCGAAGGGCGACCTGGAGGAGTGGCTGACGGTGTACGCCGAGGACGCGGTGATCGAGGACCCCGTGGGCCCCTCGATGTTCGACCCCGAGGGCAAGGGGCACCACGGCCACGACGGGATCCGGGCGTTCTGGGACAAGGCGATCGCACCGATCGCCACCTTCGAGTTCACCATCACCGACTCGTTCGCGAACCCGGGCTCCCACACCTGCGCCAACATCGGCACCATCCGCACCTCGTTCCCGGACGGCTCGTACACGACGACGACGCTGATCATGGTCTACGTCGTGCACGAGGACGGCCGGGTGGCCTCGATGAAGGCCTACTGGGAGCCCGAGCGCACCATGGCCAGCTTCACCGCCGCCGGCTGACGCGGTCCCACCGTGTCACCAGGTCGTCGCCCTGGAGGACAGTGGCGCCGGCTGAGGATCAGCCCGTGACGTGCTCGGCGAGCCAGTTCACCAGGGGCCGCATCCGGCGCCAGTCCTGACGCACCCGGTCGAGCAGCTCCGGGGTGTGCACGAACGGCTCGAAGCCGTAGGAGCGTCCGGCCAGCACGGTGCGCATCCGCAGCAGCTCGATGCGCGGGTGGTCCTTGTCGTAGCCGCGCGGCACGGTCTTGAGCCGCTGCCCGCTGATCTCGAAGCCGCTGCGCTCGAGGTCGCGCAGGATCCGCTCCAGCGCAGGCCCCGCCTTGTCGTCGGCCATGGCCTCGCGCAGCGCGGCGAGCCGCTCGCCGGAGGCCTCATAGACGCCGCCGCCGACGCGGACGCCCGGGGCGGCGACCTCGACGTACCAGCCGCTGGCCGGGCCGACGGCGACGAAGGCGCCCTGGTGGGTCTTGTACGGCGTCTTGTCCTTGGCGAACCGCACGTCGCGGTAGGGCCGGAACACCTTCGCCGTGCCGAACTCGGCCGCGAGCGCGTCGGTGAGCGCGACCATCGGGGCCCGCACGGACTCGGCGTAGACGTGCTTGTGGGCCTCCCAGAACGACTTCGTGTTGTCGACCTCGAGGTCGTCGTAGAAGTCGAGCGCCGCAGTGGGAAAGCCGGTGAACTCCACGGCCCGAGCCTACGGACGTGCCCACGCCCGCCCGGGGGCGGCACCCACGGCCGGGCGCGATACTGGGCCTGCTGCCGACCCCGACCCGAGGAGTGCCCATGGCCAAGCGCTGGAGCGACCTGTCCCCCCGTGCCCGCAAGGCGATCGTCGTGGTCGCCGGCGTCGACGGAGCGCTGCGCACGGCCGCGCTGGTCGACCTGCGCCGACGCGACGCCCGCGAGGTGAACGGATCGAGGCGGCTGTGGACCGCGGCGCTCGCCACGGTGTCGTCGGCCGGCGTCGTGCCGGTCGTCTACTTCCTGCGCGGACGCCGCCGCTGAGCCCGTCACCGGGGGCGGTGTCCCACGGGGACATGGAGCGGGCGACGAGACTCGAACTCGCGACATCGACCTTGGGAAGGTCGCGCTCTACCAACTGAGCTACGCCCGCATGCCCCGGCTGGCCGGAGCGTGGAGGATGCTACCCGATGGGCGTGAGCGTGGGTCGCTTCGGTGCCACCCCGTCACCCGAGGAGCGGCCGGTGACACGGCGCTGCACCCACGGCGCGAGGTGGGTCCGCGCCCAGGCCAGGTCGGCCGCGCGCTGCTCGCGCCGGCTGAGCACGGGCAGCGCGACCGGCCCCAGGGGAAGCAGCTCATGGGCCAGGCCGAGGGCGTCGAGCACCGCGATGGCGATCATCTGGTGGCCGACGGGGTTGAGGTGCAGCCGGTCCTCGTCGAAGACCTCGGCGACCTTCCAGCCGCGCATCCGCCACATGTCGACGACGGCGGCACCGTGCCGGTCGGCGATCTCGCGGACGAACTCGTTGAAGATCGCGGTGCGGCCCCGGATGATCCGGATCGCCGGGTTCAGGCCGGGGTCGCCGAGGGTGAACATCACGACCTTCGCCCCGGAGCCTGCGAGCCGGCCGATCGCGGCGTCGTACGACGCGGCGAGGGCGTCGACGTCGGCCTTGGGCCGGAGCAGGTCGTTGCCGCCGCCGTGGATCGAGACGAGGTCGGGGCCCAGCGCGATCGCGGGCTCGACCTGCTCCTCGATGATCGCGGGCAGCTTGCGGCCGCGGATGGCGAGGTTGGCGTAGCCGAAGTCCGCGCCGTCGCGGGCCGCGCCCGCGGCGAGCGCCTCGGCCACCCGGTCGGCCCAGCCGCGGCACCCGTTGGGGCGGGCCGGGTCGGGGTCGCCGACGCCTTCGGTGAACGAGTCGCCGAGGGCGACGTACTTGCGGGGGCTCATCGCTTCATTCTGCGCCCGTGACCACGACCACGGACAGCCGGGCAGGAACCCCGGCGGACGATAGGGTGCCTCCGTGCTGCTCAGCGACCGCGACATCACCGCCGAGATCGACGCCGGCCGGATCGCCCTCGACCCCTACGAGGAGGCGATGCTGCAGCCGTCCTCGATCGACGTGCGCCTCGACCGGTACTTCCGGGTCTTCGACAACCACAAGTACCCCTCGATCGACCCGGCCGCCGACCAGTCCGACCTGACCCGGATCGTGGAGCCCGAGGGGGACGAGCCGTTCATCCTGCACCCCGGCGAGTTCGTGCTGGGCAGCACCTACGAGGTGATCACGCTGCCCGACGACATCGCCGCCCGCGTGGAGGGCAAGTCCTCGCTCGGCCGCCTCGGGCTGCTCACCCACGCCACCGCCGGCTTCGTCGACCCCGGGTTCTCCGGGCACGTGACGCTGGAGCTGGCGAACGTCGCGACGCTGCCGATCAAGCTCTACCCGGGGATGAAGATCGGCCAGTTCTGCTTCTTCCGGCTCTCATCCCCCAGCCAGCACCCGTACGGCTCGGAGAAGTACGGCTCGCGCTACCAGGGCCAGCGCGGGCCGACGCCGTCGCGCTCCTTCCAGAGCTTCCACCGCACGACGATCTGAGCACGACGAAGTCCCACCCGGGGCTTTTCTTTAGGTAAGGCTCGCCTTAGTGTGGGGTTCGTCCCCACTCACGCACGGAACGAGCCTGCCTTGAAGAACCTCCCTGGTCTGCGCCGCCTCGCCGGCCTCGTCGCCGCGACCGCGGTCGCGCTGCCCGCACTCGCCGCCTGCAGCACCGGCTCCGCCGACGACGACAAGGCCGCACCGAAGGCGACCACCTCCGTCGACGCCGATGCCTTCCCGGCGAAGGTGACCACCTCCCTGGGCACCGCCGAGATCCCCGAGGAGCCCGAGCGCGTCGTCACCATCGACTACGTCGACGCCGACGCCGTGCTCAGCCTCGGCGTCGTGCCGATCGCCGCACAGAAGGTCACCTGGGGCGGCACCGAGGACGGCTCCACCGTCTGGTTCGACGAGGCCCTCGCCGAGATCGACGGCGCCGAGGCGCCCCAGCGGCTCGACATGACCGACGGCGTGCCCACCGACGAGATCATCGCGCTCGAGCCCGACCTGGTCGTCGGCACCGGCGGCGCGCTCACCGAGCAGGACTACAAGAAGCTCACCGGCGCCGGCATCCCCGTGGTCGGCTACCCCGGCGCCCCGTGGTTCACGCTGTGGCGCGACACCGTGGAGCTCGCCGGGCAGGCACTCGGCCGCACCGCGCTGGCCGAGGAGGTCATCGCCGAGACGGAGAAGTCCATCGCCGAGGCCCGCGAGGCGCACCCGCAGCTCGAGGGCGCCAGCGCCGCGTACGCCTACCTGAACCCCGCGGACACCTCCACCATCGGCTTCTACAACGCCGAGGAGAACCGGCCCAAGCTGCTCGCCGAGCTGGGCCTGACCACCCCGGACGTCGTCAAGGAGGTCGTCCCCGCCGACGTCTTCTACCAGACGATGTCGTCTGAGCGGGCCGCCGACGTGGACGCCGACGTGCTGCTGACCGACGTGGAGAGCGCCGAGGAGGTCGACGTGATCACCGCCGACCCGCTCTACTCCAAGATCCCCGCGATCGCCTCCGGGAACCTGTACGCCGAGGCCGACCACTCGATCGCGCTGCCGATGTCGGCGCCCAGCCCCCTGTCCATCCCGTTCGCCATGGAGAACTTCGTCCCGAAGCTCGCCGCGGCGATCGACGGCTCGGGCTCCTGAGCTGAGCACGACGACGACCACGACGGCACCGGCGCCGGGGCGCACGCCCCGGCCCGGTCCGTCACTGCACCGGAGCGCCGCGATCCTCCTCGCGGCGCTCCTGGTCGTCGTCACCGCGTCGGTGCTGATCGGCTCCAACCTCGTCTCCCCCGCCGCGATCACCGACAGCGCGCACCCCGAGCACGCGATCTTCGTCAAGCGCTTCGAGCGCACCCTGACCGGTCTGGTGATCGGGGCCGCGTTCGCCCTCGCCGGGGCCTGCATGCAGGGCCTCACCCGCAACCCGCTGGCCGACCCCGGCCTGCTCGGCGTCAACGCCGGCGCCGCCTTCGCCATGGTCGTCGCGATCACCGTCCTGGGGATCAGCACGCTGCAGCAGTACCTGTGGTTCGGCTTCCTCGGTGCCGCGCTCGCCACCGTCACCGTGCACCTCGTCGCCGGCGTCGGCCGCGGAGGCGCCACCCCCGTCAAGCTGACGATCGCCGGCGCCGCGCTGACCGCCGGGCTGACCAGCTGGACCACCGCCCTGCTGCTCGTCGACCGCAGCGCCGTCGAGCAGATCCGGCGCTGGCAGGTCGGCTCCGTGGCCGGCCGCGACCCCGACGTGCTGCTCACCGCGCTGCCCGCGCTCGTCGTCGGCGCGGTGCTCGCGCTCGCGATGACCGGCGCACTGAACTCGTTCGCCCTCGGCGACGACCTCGCCCGCGGCCTCGGCCGCCGCACCGGCCGCGACCGGGTGCTGGTGGGGACCGCCATCGTGCTGCTCGCCGGCACCGGCACCGCCGTCGCCGGCCCGATCGGCTTCGTCGGACTCGTCGTCCCCCACGTCGTACGACGCCTGGTCGGTGCCGACCACCGGCTGCTCGTGCCCTTCAGCGCCGGGTACGGCGCCGTGCTGGTCGTCGCCGCCGACACCCTCGGCCGCGTGGTGCTGCCCCCCACGGAGGTGCCGGTCGGGCTGACCTCGACGCTGATCGGCCTGGTCGCCATCATCTGGCTGGTCCGCCAGGGACGGGTGGCGAAGCTGTGAGCGCCACCTTCGACCACCACCCCGACCTGGCCGACATCGACGCTTCCGCCGTGGTGCACCGCGCCCGCCTGCGGCCCCGGCGCCGACACGCGCTGGTGCTCGGCGCGCTCGGTGTGGCGCTGCTCGGCGCCTTCGCGGCCAACGTGCTGCTCGGCGACTACACCTACACGGTGCCGGACTTCTTCCGGATCCTCTTCGGCGCCGACATCCCGGTCGCCAGCTACCTGCTGATGGAGTCGAAGCTGCCGCGCGCGGTGCTGGCCGTGCTGGTCGGGCTGAGCTTCGGCGCCGGCGGCGCCATCTTCCAGGCCACCCTGCGCAACCCCCTCGCCAGCCCCGACCTGGTCGGCGTGTCGATGGGCGCCAGCGCGGCTGCGGTCTGGGGCGTCCTCATCGCCGGCTGGCAGGGCCCGCGGATCTCGCTGCTGGCGGTGGCCGGCGCGCTGCTCGCGGCCGCCGTGGTGCGGGCCGTGGGCGGCCGGGCCGGCACCCAGCGCATCGTGCTGGTCGGGGTGGTGCTGACGTTCGCCCTGTCCTCGGTGGTGCACTACCTGATGAGCCGCGCGTCGCTGTTCGACGTGCAGGTCGCCCTGCAGTGGCTGGCCGGCAGCCTGCAGGCCGCCGACTGGCAGCGGGTCCGGATCGTCGCGCTGTGCCTGCTGCTGACGCTGCCGGTGCTGGTCGTCCTGGCGCCGACGCTGCGGGCCGCCCAGCTCGGCGACGAGCTGGCGACCGCGCTCGGCACCCGCCGCCACGCGCCCGACCTGCTGCTCGCCGCGGCGGTCGTCCTGGTGGCCGTCGCGGTCGCCGCGGCGGGCCCGATCGCGTTCCTCGGCTTCATGTCCGGGCCCATCGCCCGCGCCCTCAACGCCGGCCGGCACACCGTCGTCGGTGCCGCCCTCGTCGGTGCCGTGCTGGTGCTGGTCGGGGACTACGTGGGCCGCTACCTCATCGGCGACGTCAACGTGCCGGTCGGGCTGGTCACCGGCGCCGCCGGCGCCCCGTTCCTGCTGTGGCTGCTCTCGCGTGGAGCGGCCGGAAAGGCGGCCGCATGAGCCGGCTCAGCGCCGAGTCCCTCGTCCTCGGCTACGACGACCGCACCGTGGTCGACCACCTCGACCTCGCGGTCGCGGACGGCCAGGTCACCGTGCTGGTGGGCGCCAACGCCTGCGGCAAGTCCACGCTGCTGCGCGGCCTGGCCCGGCTGCTGCGTCCCCGGGGCGGCACGGTGCTGCTCGACGGCGAGGACATCCACCGCCGGCCCACCAAGGAGGTCGCCCGGGTGCTCGGGCTGCTACCCCAGCAGCCGCTGGTCCCCGAGGGCGTGACGGTCGTCGACCTCGTCGGCCGCGGCCGTCAGCCGCACCAGGGCGTCTTCGGTCGCTGGAGCGCCGAGGACGAGGCCGCGGTCACCGACGCGCTCGTCGCCACCGACACCCTGCACCTGGCCGACCGGGCGATGGACGAGCTCTCCGGCGGCCAGCGGCAGCGGGTCTGGCTGGCCATGGCGCTGGCCCAGGGCACCGACCTGCTGCTCCTCGACGAGCCCACGACGTACCTCGACCTGGCCCACCAGGTGGAGATGCTCGACCTGCTCGCCGACCTCAACGAGAAGGCCGGCACCACGATCGTGATGGTGCTGCACGAGCTCAACCTCGCCGCGCGCTACGCCGACCGGCTGGTGGCGATGAAGGACGGCCGGATCGTCGCCGCCGGCACCCCGCACGAGGTGGTCACCGCCGAGGTGGTCCGCGAGGTCTTCGGCCTGGACTGCCAGGTCGTCGACGACCCCGTCACGCACACCCCGCTGGTGGTGCCGATCGGGCGCCGGGCCGCCCGGACCACCCCGGCCACCCCGGCCACCGCGCACGCCGCCACCCACGAGGAGGTCACCTGATGACCCTGCAGAACGAGTACGTCGCCACCCTGCCCCTGGTCCTGGACGAGGTCGAGGTGGTCGGCGTCGAGCGGGTCTCGCCCTCGTTCGTGCGGGTCGAGCTCGGCGGCCCCGCCGTGGGCCGGATCGGCGTCGACGGCGCGCTGTACGACCAGCGGTTCAAGGTCATCTTCCCCAACGCCGCCGGCCGGCTGCCGTCGTTCGCCGACGCCACGGAGGACTGGTGGAGCACCTGGACCGCGATCCCGGAGCCCGAGCGCGGCGTGATGCGGACCTACACCATCCGCGACCTCGTCGGCGAGGGCAACGACACCCGGCTGGTCGTGGACATCGTGGTGCACGAGGACGACGAGCCGACCCAGCCGCACGACGCGAGCGGTTCGAGTCCGGCGGCTGCGTGGTCGCCCGAGGGCACCGGGAACCGGTGGGCGCTGCAGGCGGCCGTGGGGCAGCGGCTGATGGTGCTCGCACCGCGGCGCGGCCACGCGTTCGGCGGCATCGAGTGGGCCCCCGACGGCGCGGACCGGCTGCTGCTGGTCGGCGACGAGACGGCGGTGCCCGCCATCCGCGGCGTGCTGCGTGACCTGCCCGCCGACGCCTCCGGGGCCGTGTTCCTGGAGGTGCCCCTCGGTGCGGACGTGCTCGACGACGTACGGGCGCCGGAGGGCGTGAGCGTGCACTGGCTGCCCCGCGACGGCGCGGCCCGCGGCGAGCTCGTGCACGCGGCGGTGCTGGCCCACCTGACCGGTACCCCGGAGGCGGTGGCGGCCGCGGCCGAGCCGGTGGTCGCCGACGACGAGGTCGACCCGGAGCTGTGGGAGACCCCGGCGTACTCCTCCTCCGGGGAGGAGGTGGTCGGCGCGACCTCGGTGCCCGCGGACACGCCGTACGCCGGGCTGTACGCCTGGATCGCCGGTGAGTCGAAGGTGGTGACCGGGCTGCGGCGCATCCTGGTCAAGGACCTGGGCCTGGACCGCGGCCAGGTCGCGTTCATGGGCTACTGGCGCGAGGGCGTCGCGATGCGGTCCTGACCCTGCCGCACCCCGGTCAGCGCACGGCGAGGGTGATCTCCGAGCGGTGCTCGGGCCCGGTGTGCAGGGTGAACGGCACGAGGTGGCCGACCAGGTCCGGGGACGGTGGAGAGCAGGTGCGGCACGTCGAAGGCCTGCACCGCGATCCGCAGCCGGTGTCCCTCGGCGATCTTCGCGCCGGTCGGGAAGATCTCGACGTCGACCGGCGCCACCTGTCCGGCGGCCAGCGGCTTCTTCGCCGCTCGGGTGAACGGGTGGAAGGGCTGCAGCAGCTTGCCGTCGAGGTAGCGGGAGCGGCGCGGGTCCAGCTCCCGGTGCGCGATGGTCTGCCAGCCGCCGCTGATCCGGGTCACGGTGCCGTCGGGCGCGACGTCCTCGACCGCCACCGACAGCATGCCGTCGCCGGTCAGCGTCGAGACGTGCAGCCGGGCGTTCACCGGCCCCTGGAAGCGGATCGGCGCAGACAGCGGCGCGGTGTCGAAGGTGAGTCCACCGAGGTCGTTGAGCCGGTTGTCGGTGAAGCAGGGCAGGTCGCGGGTCACGGCGGCGGGCAGGCCGGCGGTCCACTGGTTGGCCGAGCGGGTGCACAGGCCGGTGACGGGCACCGGCAGCACCGTGGAGGTGCCGGCACTGGGGGTGCCGGTGGTGAGGGCGCCGGCCTTGCCCCCGACGCTCGAGCTGCCCGAGAGGGCGAAGCTGCGGGCGGAGAGGTCCTCATCGATCCACTTCGCCTTCTTCACCCACGCCCCGGAGCCCTGCTCGTAGTAGGTCAGCGCGGGGATCTGGTCGAGCTTGGTGTCCCGGCCGAGCAGGTACCGGTCGAACCAGCGCAGCTGGAGCTCGGCGAGCGTGCCGTACCCGGCATCGCCGACCTCGGCGCCCGAGGAGCCCTGCAGGTGGTCCCACGGCCCGAAGATGAGCTTGGTCGGCACCTTGTTGCGTTGCAGCCGTTCGAAGACCAACGGGGTCCCCCGCTGGAACAGGTCGAACTCGCCGCCGATCAGGAACGTCGGCACGTCCACCTTGTCGAGCACCTCGATCGGGGACCGCTCCCGGTAGAACGGTCCGTCGAAGGCCGGGTCGCCGCCGAGCACGGCCTGGGCCAGCAGCGGGGCGGTGAAGGTGGTGGCGCCGGCCAGGTGCTCCAGCAGCGCCTTGACCCCCGAGGCCGGGTCCGTGGCCGTGATCGCCGGCGGGACGATCCCGGTGGCGGTGACCAGGCCCATCCACAGCGGCATGAAGCCGACGTCGATCTGGCCGCCGGAGGCGACCACGTCGCGGTACACGTCCGCGGCCGGGACCTGCGGGAAGATCGCCTTCAGACCCTTGGGTCGGTGCGCGGCGGCGAAGAGCTGTGAGATGCCCATGTACGACGCCCCGGTCATCCCGACCTTGCCGTTGCTCCAGGGCTGGGCGGCGGCCCACTCCACGACCGCGGCGGCATCGCGGCCCTCCCGCTCGCTGAACGCCGCCCACGTGCCCTCCGACGAGCCGGTGCCGCGGGCGTCGACGGTGAGCTGGGCGTAGCCGCGCTTGACCAGGTAGTCGGAGTCCGCGCCGGTGAGCCCGGAGGCGAACCCGCCGCCGATCAACGACTTGTTGTAGGCGGTGATGGTGAGCACGACCGGCAACCGACCGGTCACCGGCTGGCCGTCCGGGCCGGCGGGCCGGACCAGGTCGCCGCGCAGCACGACGCCGTCGTCCATCCGGATCGCCAGGTCGGAGGTCTTCGTGGTCGCCGCGTACGACGCCGCACGCGGGGTCCACGGGGTGCGGTCGCCGCGCGGCCCCGGCTTCGTCGTGGGCTTCGGTGTGGCACGGACGGTGGAGCCCTTGCGCACCGCCGCGGACGGCTCCCAGCGCTTGTCGACCTTGCCGGCCCGGGCGGAGGTGCCGCCGTCGGATCCGGCGCCGGGTGCCGAGGCCCGGGTGGCGGTGCCGGCGTCGTTGCCGATGCCGTCGCGGCCGGATCCGGCGAGCTCGGCGGAGGCGGGGACGGCGAACGCGACCGCCAGGCCGCTGCTCAGCAGCGCGGTCAGCAGGCGACGGCGACGGCGACGAGCGGGGACATGCATGGGCTCCTCCTCGATGACGCCCGAGCAACGAGCCGGCCGCGGCGTCCGTCACGGTCCTTTCCGGAGGCCGGACGGCGCCGGAGGAGGGGTGCAGCCCTTTCGGCAATGCCAGAAGGCCCCCGACTGCCCCAGGGAGGGCGGTCGGAGGCCTTCTGTACGACGTCCGCGACTCAGAGGTCGAAGAGCGACTCCGCGGCGTTGATGTCGACGTCGCGGCGGGGCTCGTGGCGCGCTCCGGACGAGGCCGGCGCGGCGGCCGCGGGCTTCTCCGGCTCCTCCGCGGGCTCCGGCTCAGCAACCTCGACCTCGACCTCGGGCTCCGGCTCGGGCTCCGGCTCAGCGGCCTCGGGCTCCGCCGCGACCTCCGGCTCCGCGGCCGGCGCCTTCTCGACCGGCGCCTTCTCGACCGGCGCCTCCGCAGGCGGAGCCTCGGCAACCGGGGCCTCCGCAGCGGCCGGAGCCGCAGCAGCCGCAGCGGGCCGCTCCACGACGGCACCCTCGGGTGCCGGGATGTCGAAGAGCGAGCTCACCGCGTGGATGTCCACGTCGGTGTGCGGCCGGCTGGCCTGCCCCGAGCTGGCGGGCGTCGCGCTCGGCACGGCGTCCGAGGCGACCGGCTTGGGCTCGGGGGCGTCACCGACGACCGCGGCCTCCTCGGCACGGGCGTCCTCCTCGACCGGAGCCGACTCCTCGACCGGCGCGGGTGCGGCGGTCTCGGCCTCGACCACGGAGGCCGGGGCCTCGGTGGCGGGGGTCTCGGTGACCGGGGTCTCCGTCAACGCCTCGGACGCCGGCTCAGACGACGGCTGGGGCGCCTTCGCCGGGGCGGGTGCCTCGGGTGCTGCGAGGTCGAACAGCGAGCCGACGCTGTTGAGGTCCACCTTCGGCGTCTCGGCGGCAGCCGGCTCCGGCTTGGCCGCAGCCACGCCACCCTCGACCTGCGCCTCGACGACCTGCTCCTCGACCGGCTTCGGGGCCGGCTCGGAGGACTTGGGCGTCTCCGCCTTGGGTGCCTCCGCCTTGGGCGTCTCCGCCTTGGGCGTCTCGGCCTTCGGTGCCTCGGTCGGCTGGATGTCGAACAACGAGCCGCCCGCCCCCAGGTCGGCGACCGGCGCCGGCTCGGCGGGCTTGGCGGCCGGCTTCTCCGCAGGCTTCTTCGCAGCCGGCTTCTCGGCAGCGGGCTTCTCGGCCTTGGCGGCGGGCTCCGCCGGCGCCAGGTCGAACAGCGAACCGCCCGAGCCGAGGTCGCCGGCAGGCTCTGCCGGCTTCGACTCCGTCTTGGGCTCGGTCTTGGCCTCGGTCTTGGTCTCCGCCTTGGCTGCCGGCTCCGACTTGGCCGCCGGCTCGGCGTCCGTCTTGGACTCGGCAGGCGCGTCGCCGAACAGCGAGCCGGCGTCGTCGAAGAGCGAACCACCGGACTTCTCCGCCGGCTTCTCTGCCGACTTCTCGGCTGCCTTCTCCGCGGGCTTGTCCGTCGACTTCGCCTCGGCCGGGGTGTCGAACATCGAGGACGGGTCGTCGAACATCGACGAGCCACCCGACGCCTTGGCCGCCGGGCCGGCGTCCTCGGTGTCGACCACGGTGTTCTCGGTGACGGTGACGTCGCCCTTCTCGGGCTCGGCCTTGGTCTCCACCGACTGCTTGGCGGCCGGAGCCGCGGTCGCCGTACCCGCGCCGGGCGCGAGCTTGGTGGCCATCTCGCCCTTGACCGAGGCGAGCAGCATCTGCGCGACGTCGAGGACCTCGACCTCCTCGCGGGCCTCGCCGTCGGCCTGCATCTTGGTCAGGCCGTCGGAGAGCATCACGCGGCAGAAGGGGCAGCCGACCGCGATCTGGTCCGACCCGGTGCCGACCGCCTCGGCGGTGCGGTTGAGGTTGATCCGCTCGCCGATCGTCTCCTCCATCCACATGCGGGCGCCACCGGCGCCGCAGCAGAAGGACTTCTCCTTGTTGCGCTCCATCTCGGCGAACTCGGCGCCGGGCAGGATCTCCAGCAGGTCACGCGGGGGCGTGTAGACCTGGTTGTGGCGACCCAGGAAGCACGGGTCGTGGTAGGTGACCTTGCGCTGGTGGGCGCCGTCGCCGTCCGCGACCGGGGTGAGCTTGCCCTCGCGCACCAGGCGGTTGAGCAGCTGGGTGTGGTGGATGACCTCGAGCTCGAGACCGAGCTGGCGGTACTCGTTCTTGAGGGTGTTCATGCAGTGCGGGCAGGTGGAGACGACCTTCTTGGCCTTCGCCTCGGTCAGCGTCTCGATGTTCTGCTGGGCCAGGCCCTGGTACACGAACTCGTTGCCGGCGCGACGCGCGGAGTCACCCGAGCAGGTCTCGCCGTTGCCGAGCACACCGAACGAGACGCCGGCCATGTCGAGCAGCTCGGCCACCGCACGGGTGGTCTTCTTCGCGCGGTCCTCGTAGGCACCGGCGCAGCCGACCCAGAACAGCCAGTCGACGGACTCGAGGTCCTCGATCGCCTCGCCCACGACCTTGACCTCGAACGGCAGGTCCTTGGCCCAGTCGAGGCGGGCGGTCGCGGACATGTTCCACGGGTTGCCCTTGTTCTCCAGGCCCTTGAAGAGGCCGTTGAGCTCGGAGGGGAAGTTCGACTCGACGAGCACCTGGTAGCGGCGCATGTCGACGAAGTGGTCGACGTGCTCGATGTCGACGGGGCACTGCTGCACGCAGGCACCGCAGTTGGTGCAGGCCCACAGGGCGTCCTCGTCGATGACGAAGTCACCGCCGGGCGGCTGGTAGAACCACTCGTCGACGCCGTCGGACTGCTCCTTGTCCGTCTTGCCGATCAGCGCGCGCGGCTCGCCGCCCTCGGCGGTCGGGTCGGCGCCGGCCATCGCGAACGCCTGCTCGCGCAGCGCGGTGATCATCAGCTTCGGGGACAGCGGCTTCTCGGTGTTCCACGCCGGGCACTGCGACTGACAGCGTCCGCACTCGGTGCAGGTGGTGAAGTCGAGGATGTCCTTCCAGGAGAAGTCCCAGATGGAGCCGACGCCGAGGGCGGCGTCCTCGTCGAGGTCGTCGATGTCGTCGAGGGTGATCGCCTTGCCGCCGGAGGTCAGCGGCTTGACCGCGCCGAGCGCCGTACGACCGGAGTCCTCACGCTTGAACCAGATGTTGAACCAGGCGGTGAAGCGGTGCCAGGCCACACCCATGGTCAGGTTGGTGGAGATGACGATCAGCCAGATCATCGCGGAGACGATCTTGACCATCGCGATGAAGTAGATGATGTTCTCGAGCGTCGGGATGGAGTCCGCGCCGGTGGGGAAGAGGTTGCCGAAGTACTGCGAGACCGGGAAGTGCAGGCCGTCGGCGTGCTCGGCGGCCGTGCCGCCGTGGGCCTTGGCCAGGTTGTACTCCGCACCGCGGATGAAGAGGATCGCGGAGGACTCCAGCAGCACCATGCCCTCGACGAAGTAGGCCTGCCACATCGTGGAGCCGAAGAACCGGCTCTTGCGGCCGATCTGCGAGGGCCGGTGGGTGAGCCGGTAGACGATCAGCGGGATGATCGCGATGGTGCCCAGGAGTCCGAGCAGCTCTGCGGCCCACTCGTAGAGCCACAACTGGCCGATGACCGGGATGGTGAACTCGGGGTCGAAGAGCTGCACGTACGCCGCCGCGACGGCCGTGGAGAGACCGATGAACGCCGCGAACGCGAACCAGTGCAGGATGCCGATCCACGTCCACTGGAGCATCCGGGTGTGCCCGAAGGTCTCCTTCAGCATGGTCAACGTCCGGCCGCCCGGGTTGCCGGTGCGGCCCGGGGCCGGCTGGCCCTTGCGGATCACTCCGAGCATGGCAAGCACCGCCCGCACCGTCAGGGCGACCGCTACGGCCGTGAAGACAAGGGAGACGACGATCGCTACCGCTTGCATGACTACACCAGCTCCTCATCCGCAGGCCACGGGCGCGCACACGGGTGTGCGCCCGCCGAGCCTATTGCCACCCACCGCACCATCCCGCAGAAGGCAAGCCTCACTTGGGTGCGTCGGGGTCTACCGTCGCGGATCCTACCCGCTGGTAACTTCCGCGGGGCGTGACACTGGCCTCACCGGTCGGACCCGCCGGGCATGATGTCGGCACGTGGGAAGGAGCCCGATGCCTGGTAGCCGACCAGTCACGACGCCGGCCAAGACGCTGGCCCTGCTGCTGGCGCTGATGCTGGCGCTGGCGCTCGCCGGCTGCTCCGGATCGCCGTGGCGCGAGGCCTCGCCGTGGCGCGCGGCCCCTGCCTCCGCGCCGAGCTCGCCGCCCACCGTGGCACCGCCCCCGAGCGAGCCCGACCTCGCCGAGGCGCGCAGCGAGCCCCGCAGCGACTCCGTCTACCCCGACGTGGGCGACCCGCTCGTCGACGCCCTGCACTACGAGCTCGACCTGACCTGGACCCCGGGATCCGACCGGCTCGAGGGACGCCAACGCCTCACCTTCCGCGCCAGCGCCGACTCCCCCGACATCCGGCTCGACTTCAACGAGCAGCTGGCGATCAGCGAGGTCACGGTCGACGGCACCCCCGTCGAGCACTCCGTGCGCGGCTACGACCTGCGCATCGCCGCCCCGGTCGCCGCCGACGAGCAGTACGTCGTCGAGCTGGCCTACGCCGGCACGCCGGAGCCGGCGCCTGCCCCCAGCGCGCGCAGCGACTTCGCCTCCGGCGTCGGTTGGAACGTCACCGACGAGCACGAGACCTGGACGGTGCAGGAGCCGTACGGCGCGTTCACCTGGTACGCCGTCAACGACCACCCCTCCGACAAGGCCTTCTACGACTTCGTGCTCACCTCCCCCGACCCGATGGTCGGGGTGGCCAACGGCCAGCTGGTCGGCGTCGACGACGGCGGCGGTCTCGCGCGGCGCACCTGGCACCTGGCGGAGCCGGCATCGTCGTACCTGGTCACGGTGGCCTTCGGGGACCTGCGCGGCACCGAGCTCACCTCGGCGGGCGGGGTGCCGGTCCAGGTGTGGACCGACCGCGACGACGACCCGCTGCCCGGCGGCACCGGTTATGCCGCCGAGGCCCTCGACTGGCTGGAGGAGTACCTGGGGCCCTATCCCTTCGACAGCTTCGGCATCGTCGTGGTGGACAACGAGAACGGCATGGAGACCCAGACCATGGTCACCCTGGGCGACACGCCGTACAGCCTGTCGCCGGAGGTGGTCGTCCACGAGGCGGCGCACCACTGGTACGGCAACACCGTCTCCCCGGCGGACTGGGCCGAGGTCTGGATGAACGAGGGCATGGCGATGTACCTGCAGGCCATGTGGGAGGCCGAGCAGGACGGGGTCGACGTCGCCGCCACGATGGACGAGTGGGCCGGGCTCGAGTCCCAGATGCGCCGCGACGCGGGCCCACCGGGCGCCTACGACCCGGAGCAGTTCGGGGACGGCAACATCTACTACGGCCCGGCGCTGATGTGGCACGAGCTGCGCGAGGAGGTCGGCGACACGTCGTTCTTCCGGGTGCTGCGCGAGTGGCCGGCGCGCAAGGAGAACGGCAACGCCGAGCGCGACGAGTACCTCGACTGGATCGAGCAGACCACGGGCGAGGAGCTCTCGGCGTTCTTCGACGCCTGGCTGCTGGGCGCCACGACACCCGACCGGGACTGAGACGCCGCAGGCGGCGGGCCCCACAGGTCCCGCCGCCTACGGCGTCGTCCGGCTCGCGCCAGGAGCATCAGTCGATCAGGCTCACTCGATCAGACCGGGCTCGACGATGGCGGCGAAGTCGATCTTCTTCGGCAGCTCGCCGGCCTCGAAGAACGCGTCGGCGAGCGCCTGCTCGGCGGCGATGGTCTCTGGCGTGACCCGGCCGAAGGCGGCCGCCTTGTTCTTGGCCACCACGCGGGTGATCTCCGGCGCGAGGCCGGACTCGGCGGCCCAGCCGTCGCCCCAGGCGTCGGAGTTGTCCAGCGCCCAGACCCACGCCTGCTGCAGCAGGCCGACGAAGTGCTTGATGTTCTCGCGGGTCTCGGGGTCGGCCAACGCCTTGGTGGAGGCGATCTCGAACTGCACGCCCTGCTCGTCCGGGCTGCCGCCGGTGATCTCCACGGCGTCGTTCTGCTCGATCGCCTGCGTCACGAAGGGGTCCCAGACCACCCAGGCGTCGACCTCGCCGGAGGTGAACGCGGCCAGGCCGTCGGCCGGGGCCAGGTAGTTCGCCTCGATGTCGTCGAGGGTCAGGCCGTTGCGCTTGAGCGCCTGCAGCAGCAGGCCGTGCGCCGAGGTGCCCTTGCCGACGGCGACCTTCTTGCCCTCGAGGTCCGTGACGTCGGTGATCTTCGATCCCTTGGGCACGAGGATCGAGTTCTCCTGCTGGTCCTGCTCCTGCACCTGGGCGACGATCTTGAAGTTCGCGTCGGCGGCGGCGCCGAAGATCGGCGGCGCGGAGCCCACCCAGGCGACGTCGATCTTGTCCGCCGAGGCGGCCTCGACGATCGGCGGACCGGCCGTGAACTCGGCCCACTCGATCTCGTAGGGCAGGTCCTCGAGCAGCCCGGACTCCTTCAGCACCGCGCGGACACCGTCCTTCTGCACGCCGACCCGCAGGACGGGCTTGTCGCCATCGCTTCCGTCGGCGGAGCCGCCGCAGGCGCTGAGCGCGGTGAGGGCGGCCAGGGCGGCGACGGCACCGGCGGCGGTGCGGCGCAGGCGGGAGGTTGTCTTGTGCAGCATTCTTTTCGTCCTTCTCGGGAGGGTGGGGCTGAGCAGGGGTGGCGACCGTGTGGCCTCAGGCCGGGGTCGCCGCCTCGTCCACGCCGAGCAGGCCCAGCAGGGCGGCCCGTCGGGAAACGATCTCGGGGTGGTCGCGGCGGCGCGGCCGTGCGACGTCGATCCGCTCGTCGTGGACCAGGTGGCCGGCGTCCATCACCAGCACCCGGTCGGCGAGCAGCAGCGCCTCCTCGACGTCGTGGGTGACCATCAGCACCGCGGGCCGGTGGGTGGCGACGAGGTCGCTGACCAGAGCCTGCGCGGAGATCCGGGTCAGCGCGTCGAGGGCGCTGAACGGCTCGTCGAGCAGCAGCAGGTCGGGCTCGCGGACCAGCGCCCGGGCCAACGCCACGCGTTGGCGCTGACCGCCCGAGAGCTGACGCGGCCAGGCTCGTTCGCGGCCGGCGAGGCCGACCTCGGCGAGCACCTCGGTGGCCCGTCCCTTGACGTCGGGTGTGCGCAGCCCCAGGGCGACGTTGTCGAGCACCCGGCGCCAGGGGAACAGGCGCGGGTCCTGGAAGACGACGGCCGGCTCGGTGCCCCCGACGACCTCGCCCTCGGCCCCGTCGTCGAGGCCGGCGAGGATCCGCAGCAGCGTGGACTTGCCGCAGCCCGAGCGGCCCAGCAGGGCGACGAACTCACCGGTGCGGATCTGCAGGTCGACGCCGTCGAGCACGACGTGGTCGCCGAAGACGCGTCGTACGCCGGTCGCGGAGGCGACGACGTCGCCGAAGCGGTGGTGCGCGGCGGTGTCGGTGGCGGGGTCGGTGGCCTTCATCGCTGCACCCCCTCGTCGCGCCAGCGCACGGCGGCCCGTTCCAGGGCACGGACCAGGGCGTCGGTGAGCAGGCCGAGGACGGCGTAGCAGAGGAGCGCGACGACGATGATGTCGGTGCGCAGGAAGTCGCGGGCGTTGTTGATCAGGTAGCCCAGCCCGGCGCCGGCGTTGACCTGCTCGGCCACGACCAGCGCGACCAGGGCGGCGCCCAGCGACTGGCGCAGCCCGACCAGGACCCCGGGCAGCACCGCCGGCACGTAGAGGTGGCGCACCCGCTCCAGCCGGTTGAGCCGCAGCGCCCGGGCGACCTCCTTGAGGTCCGGGTCCACCCCGCGCAGCGCGGCGACCAGGTTCAGGTAGAGCGGCACCAGGGAGAAGAGCGCGACCAGGTAGATCTTGGGCTCCTCCTTGATGCCGAACCAGATGATGAACAGCGGCACCAGCCCGAACAGCGGCAGCATGCGCAGCATCTGCATGTAGGGGTCGAGGAGCGCGTCGCCGATCCGGCTCAGCCCGACCACGGTGCCGAGCACCAGGGCGATGCCGCCGCCGAGGAGGAAGCCGATCGCGGCGCGGCGCAAGGAGACCAGGATGGCCTCGGAGAGCTGGCCGCTCTCCCACAGCCACCCTGCGGTCTCCGCGACCACGCTCGGCGGGGGCAGCGTGCTCGCCGGCAGCACGCCGGTCGCCGACGCGAGCTGCCAGACGCCGACCAGGATCACCGGACTGAGCAGCCGCAGCACCCGCAGCACCACGTCGCCGGTCGAGTGCCCGGCGCCCCGACGACGGTGGCGCGGCGGGCTGGCGGCGGCGGTGGTCGTCGTACCGTCGTCGGCGGTGGGGCGCGCGGCCTGGGTGACGACGTCGACGCTCATCGGGTGCTCACCTGCGCGACCGGGCGCTTCCACAGGCCCCGGCGCTCCAGCACCGGCAGCACGCCCTCACCGAACCAGTAGGCGCCCTCGAGGTGCGGGTAGGCGGAGAGCACGAACTGGTCGATGCCGGCGGCCTGGTACTCCTCGATGAGGTCGGCCACCTCCTCGTGACTGCCGACCAGCGCGGTGCCCGCGCCGCCGCGGACCAGGCCGACGCCGGCCCACAGGCCGGGGTGGATCTGCAGGTTGTCGCGGGAGCCGCCGTTGAGGGCGAGCATCCGCCGCTGGCCCTCGGACTCGCTCCTGGCCAGGCCGGCCTGCATCTCGGCGATGGTGGCGTCGTCGATGCCGGCGAGCAGCCGGTCGGCCTCGGCCCACGCCTCCTCGGAGGTGTCACGGTTGATCACGTGCACCCGCAGGCCGTAGCGCAGGGTGCGGCCCTCGGCCTCGGCGAGCTCGCGGATCCAGCGGACCTTCTCGGCCACCGCCGCGGGCGGCTCGCCCCAGGTCAGGTAGACGTCGGCGTGCTTGGCCGCGACCGTGCCGGCGGCCGGGGAGGATCCGCCGAACTGGATCTCCGGGCGCACCTGCGGCAGGTGGTGCAGCTGGGCGCCCTCGACCCGGACGTGCTCGCCGGCGAAGTCCACGCGCTCGCCGTCCCACAGTCGCCGGACGACGGTGAGGAACTCGTCGCAGCGCACGTAGCGGGCGTCCTTGTCGAGGAAGTCGCCGTACGCACGCTGCTCGGCACTCTCTCCGCCGGTGACCACGTTGAGCAGCAGCCGGCCGCCGGAGAGGTTGGAGAAGGTGGTGGCCATCTGCGCGGCGAGGGTCGGCGACATCAGGCCGGGCCGCAGCGCGACCAGGAAGTTCAGCCGCTCGGAGACCTCGGAGAGCATCGCGGAGGTGATCCAGGCGTCCTCGCACCAGGCGCCGGTCGGCACCAGCGCGGACTTGAACCCCAGCTGCTCGGCGCCGCGCGCGACCTGGCCGAGGTAGCCGACCGTGGCGGGGCGCCCGGCCGGACCGGCCTCGACCCCGTGACCGCCACCGACGACGTTGCGGGAGTCGCCGCCGTTGGTCGGCAGGAACCAGTTGAACGTCAGGGTCATGGGTCTTCTCCTTGCGGGGGCTTTAACTCGATCAACCTACTAAACAAACTGTAGGACAGAGGCTGGGTCCGGCATGTGAGCAAGGGTGTGGCGGGGGCTCTCGTCCGCCGAGTCGTGAGTTTCCGTGCGCTGAGTCGTGAGTTTCCGCGGGCCGAGTCGTGAGTTTCCGTGCGCCGAGTCGTGAGTTTCCGTGCGCCGAGTCGTGACCTTCCGGGCGTCTGGGGATGAGCGATCACCGCGGCGCCCCGAGCCGGTAGAAACGAGCGGTGAGCCGACCCTGGCAGTACGACGAACCGGCACCGGGCGCCGAGCTGGGCCCCTACCGCGTGGTGCGCCGGCTCGGCGCGGGCGGGATGGGGATCGTCTACGAGGCGCTCGACACCGTGCTCGAACGGACCGTGGCGCTGAAGCTGATCGCGCCCGAGCACGCGGCCGACCCCGACTTCCGGCAGCGCTTCGTGCGGGAGGCGCGCGCGCAGGCGGCGCTCGACTCACCCCACGTCGTACAGGTGTTCGCGCACGGCGAGGTCGCCGGGCGGCTCTACCTGGCGACCCAGCTGGTGCCCGACGGCGACCTGGCCGCGCTGCTGCGGCACGGCCCGGTGCCGTTCGAGGAGGCGATGCAGGTCGGGGCGCAGGTGGCCGACGCGCTGGCCGAGGCGCACCGGGCCGGCCTCGTGCACCGCGACGTCAAGCCCGGCAACGTCCTGCTGCGCCGACGCGGCAGCCACACGGTCGCCTACCTCTCCGACTTCGGGCTCGCCGGTCCGGCCCTGCCGCACGCCTCGGGTCCGCGGCACGGTGGACCGGCCGGCACTCCCGGGTACCTGGCGCCGGAGGTGCTGGCCGGCGAGGCCGCCGGCGCAGCCGCCGACGTCTACGCGCTGGGCCGCCTGCTCGCCACGGCCCTCATCGGCGGACCGCCAGGCTCGGCGCCGCCCGCCGTGGACCGATTGGCCGGACGCCGCCGATTGCGTGAGGTGCTGGAGGCGGCCGTGGCACCCGACCCTGCCGCGCGTCCGTCCGCCGCGGCGCTCGCGGCCGCCCTGCGCAGTACGACGTCGCGGGGTCGAGGACGTCGGTCGGCGCGGCGCGTCGTACTGGGCGGGGCGGGTGTGGCAGCGGCCGGCGCGCTGCTGCTGGCGCCAGTCCTCGCCCCCGCGCGCCCCGAGCGCCCCGAGCGCCCCGAGCATCGCTCCGGGCCGTCCGCCGCACCGGTCGCCGAGGACGCCCGGATGGCCAGGCTCGCGAAGACGCTGGCGGCCCGGGCGGGGCTCAGCAAGACGGAGGCGTCCTGCACCGCCGAGACGTTGCTTCGCCGTGCTCGTCCGAGCGGGTCGTCAGCCCCCGCCTCCGGCTCCGGCCCCGAGGCCCTGAGCCAGGCCCTGGCCGCGGCGGCCGACTGCCTGTGGCCCCGCCCCACCCCCTGACCCCGCCCCACCCCCTGACCCCGACACGAAGTCACGACTCGCGGGACGGAAGCTCACGACTCGGCGGACGGAAGCTCACAACTCGGCGGACGGAAACTCACGACTCGGGGGGCGGGAACTCACGACTCGGGGTCAGGAGCGGGTCAGAAGACGAGGGCGGTGGCGGGGTCGCTGACCAGGCCGGCGACGTCGGCGAGGAACTGGGCCCCGGTGGCGCCGTCGATGTGGCGGTGGTCGAAGGACAGCGACAGCGTCATCACCTGGCGGGGCACCACGGCGTCGCCCACGACCCACGGCTGCGGCTTGATGGCGCCGAGGGCGAGGATGGCGGACTCGCCGGGGTTGATGATCGGCGTGCCGCCGTCGATGCCGAAGACGCCCACGTTGGTGATGGTGAAGGTGCCGCCGGCGAGGTCGGCGGGCTGGCTGCGTCCCGCGCGGGCAGTGGTGGTCAGCTCCTCCAGCTCCTTCGCCAGGTCGACGAGCGACAGCTCGTGCGCGTCCTTGACGTTCGGCACCACCAGGCCGCGCGGGGTGGCGGCGGCGATGCCCAGGTTCACGTAGTGCTTGACCACGACCTCCTGCGTCGCGTCGTCGAACGCGGAGTTGACCAGGGGCGTGCGCCGCAGCGCGAGCAGGCAGGCGCGGGCGATGAGGAGCAACGGGCTGACCTTGATGCCGGCGAGCTCCCGGCGCGCACGCAGCCGCTCGACGAGCTCCACGGTGGCCGTGGCGTCGATGGTCACGAACTCCGTCACGTGCGGCGCGGAGAACGCGGAGGCCGACATCGCCGCCGCCATCTGCTTGCGCACGCCCTTCACCGGCTCCCGGGTCTCCCGGCCCGCCGGGTCGACCGGCAGCGGACGGGCGGCAGCGCTTGCTCCGGCCGCGGCACCCAGGGCCGCCGTACCCGTGCCGCCGGCCGCGGCGAGCACGTCGTCCTTGCTCACCGTGCCGCGCGGACCGGTCGGGGTCAGCGCGGCGAGGTCGACGCCCAGGTCCCGAGCCAGCCGGCGCACCAGCGGCTTGGCCAGCGCGCGGATGGCGGCGGCGGACGCGGGAGCGCGGGTCTCGACAACCTCGACCACCGCAGCATCCTTCCCAGCGTCCACCCCAGCCGGCGCCCCAGCCTCCGCCGCGACGGCACCCTTCCGCGCCCGACGCGCGAGCGCCCGCTGCTTGGGGCCATAGCCGACGAGGGTGGCGTTCCCGACCGGCGGCACGTTGGTGTCGATGATCTCCGGGCCCCTGCTGGCGGCGGTGGCGGCCGGCACCGAGCCGGGCACGGAGCCGGGGACGGCGGCGGGCTCGGTGGGCAGCTCGGGCACGAGGTCCAGCGCCGGCGCGGCCGGCTCCGGCGGCGTCGGCAGCGGCCCGCCGGCGGCGTTGACGGAGGCGTGGGCGGAGGGGTCGCCGATCCGGATGATCGGCGTGCCCACCTCGACGGTCTCGCCCTCGGCGACGAGCAGGGCGAGCACCCGGCCGGCGTACGGCGAGGGCAGCTCGACGATCGACTTGGCGGTCTCGATGTCGACGAGGACGTCGTTGACGGCGACGACGTCGCCCTCCTTGACCCGCCAGGCCACGATCTCGGCCTCGGTCAGGCCCTCGCCGACGTCGGGCAGCAGGAACTCCTGGGCGGTCTGTGTGCTCATCTCGGCGTCCTCAGAAGGTGAAGGTGCGGTCGACGGCGTCGAGCACCCGGTCCAGGTCGGGCAGGAAGTGCTCCTCGATCCGGGCCGGCGGGTACGGGGTGTCGTAGCCCCCGACGCGCAGCACCGGGGCCTCGAGGGAGTGGAAGCACTCCTCGGTGACCCGGGCGGCGACCTCCGCGCCGACGCCGAGCGTCACGTGCGCCTCGTGGACGACGACCAGGCGGCCGGTGCGCCGTACGGACTCCATGACGGGGGCCAGGTCCAGCGGGGACAGGGTGCGCAGGTCGAACACCTCGATCGAGCGGCCCTCCTCGGCGGCGACGGTGGCGGCGTCCAGGCAGGTGGAGACGGTCGGGCCGTAGCCGACGACGGTGACGTCGGTGCCGGGGCGCACCAGCCGCGAGGTCCACAGCGGCGGCGGGGTCGCCGTCTCGTCGACGTCGGCCTTGGCGGAGTGGTAGAGCCGCTTGGGCTCGAGGAAGACGACCGGGTCGTCGCAGGCGATCGCCTGCTGGATCATCGCGTGCGCGTCGGCGGGGTTGGAGCACGCGACGACCTTGAGGCCCGGGGTGTGCGCGAACTGCGCCTCGGGCGACTCGCTGTGGTGCTCGACCGCGCCGATGCCGCCGCCGAACGGGATCCGGATGACCATCGGCATCGGGATCCGGCCGCGGCTGCGGAAGTGCATCTTGGCGACCTGGCACACGATCTGGTCGTAGGCGGGGTAGACGAAGCCGTCGAACTGGATCTCCACCACGGGCCGGTAGCCGCGCATGGCGAGGCCGACCGCGGTGCCGACGATGCCGGACTCGGCCAGCGGGGTGTCGACGACCCGGTCCTCGCCGAAGTCCTTCTTCAGCCCGTCGGTGATCCGGAAGACACCGCCCAGGGTGCCGACGTCCTCACCCATGACGAGGACCTTCTGGTCGTCCTCCATGGCCTTGCGCAGGCCGGCGTTGAGCGCCTTGGCGAGCGTCATCGTGGTCATCGGGCCGCCTCCTCGGTCGCGAACGACGCGAGGTGGGCGTCGAAGCCCGCCTGCTGCGCGGCCAGCTCGGCGGTCTGCTCGGCGTGCACCCACGAGAACATCTCGCGCGGGTCGGGGTCGGGCAGCGTGCGGCACTCCGCGCGCATCCGCTCCCCCAGCGCGTCGGCCTCGGCGGCGACCTCGGCGACGAAGCCGTCGTCGGCCAGCCCGTTGCGGCGCAGGTAGGCCTCGACGCGGGCGATCGGGTCCTTGAGCTTCCAGCGCTCCACGTCGTCGCTGAGCCGGTAGCGGGTGGGGTCGTCGGTCGTGGTGTGCGCGCCCATCCGGTACGTGTACGCCTCCACGAACGTCGGGCCCTGGCCCTCCCGCGCGCGTTGCAGCGCGGCCTGCATGACGGCGTACGTCGCCAGCACGTCGTTGCCGTCCACCCGCACGCCGGGGAAGCCGAAGCCGTGGGCGCGGCGGTAGAGCGGGATCCGGGTCTGCCGCTCGATGGGCTCGGAGATCGCCCACTGGTTGTTCTGGCAGAAGAACACGACCGGCGCGTTGTACGACGCCGCGAACACGAACGCCTCGTTCACGTCGCCCTGGGAGGAGGCACCGTCACCGAAGTGCGCCACCACCGCGGTGTCGCGGGTCGGGTCACCGGTGCCGACGGCGCCGTCGCGCTGCACCCCCATGGCGTAGCCGGTGGCGTGCAGGGTCTGGGCGCCGATGACGATCGTGTAGAGGCCGAGGTTGTGCTTCGCGGTGTCCCAGCCGCCCTGGTCGACGCCTCGGAACAGGCCGAGCAGCGTGACCGGGTCGACGCCGCGGCACCAGGCGATGCCGTGCTCGCGGTAGGTCGGGAACACGTAGTCCTGCGGCGCGAGCGCACGCCCGGCACCGATCTGGGCGGCCTCCTGACCCAGCAGCTGGGCCCACAGGGCGAGCTCACCGTGGCGCTGCAGCGCCGTCGCCTCGATGTCGAGGCGGCGCACCAGCACCATGTCGCGGTAGAAGCCGCGCAGCTGCTCGGCGGAGAAGTCGACGTCGAAGCCCGGGTGGTGGACCCGCTCCCCCTCCGGCGTCAGGAGCTGCACCAGCTCGGGATCGGGGGCGGCCTCGGGGGCCGGGCCGAAGACGGGGTCGGTCATCACCACTCCTTGCTCCACGGGCTCCGGGATCGCCGGAGCTCTTGGTCGGGTCACGCGCGGCCCCGGCCTGGCCACAAGGGTGCGCGACTGTGACCCGAACCACACTTGGGCGTCACCCTACTCGGCGGCGCGGTCACCGCCGAACCGGCGCGGTCGGCGGCTACTTCTCGACGTAGGAGTAGGCGCTGACCAGCCACTCACCGGTGCTGCCGTCGAGCAGCCAGGTCGAGGCGAGCGTCTTGCCGGTGTTGGGCGCGTAGACGTCGCCGGTGACGGTGGAGATCGTGGCGACGGTGACCGGCTCGTCGAAGGTGTACTCGGCGTTCGACATCTCCAGGTTGCCCGCGCTCCGCTTGCAGCCGGCCTGGTCGGTGAACTCCCGGACGAAGTACCGCTCCGTGGTCAGCCCCTCCACCGCGAGGCAGTCGCCCTCGAGGAGGGAGTCGAGGAACGCGCGGGCGGTGATGGTCGGGTCGCCGCTGGGGGCGTTGGTCACGGGCGGCTCGGAGGTCACGACCTCGGTCGGTGTCGACTCCGTGGGCGTTGCGGTCGGCGAGTCCGTGGCTGAGTCCGTGGGCGAGTCGGACGTCGTGGCCGAGGACGTGTCGTCGGCCACCGAGTCGTCGTCGCCGTCGTCGCCGCCGGAGACGACCAGCACCACCACGAGCGCCGCGACCACCACCAGCGCGACGACGCCCACGAGGATCCCGATGATGAGGCCCTTCTTGGAGCCCCCGCCGCCGGGCGGCGGACCGTAGCCCTGGGGGCCGCCGGGGTAGCCGCCGCCCTGTCCCGGCGGGCCGTAGCCACCCGGAGCGGGCGGCTGTCCGTACCCGCCGTACCCACCACCCTGCTGGGGCGGGTAGCCACCACCCTGCTGGGGCGGGTAGCCGCCGGGGCCGCCGTACTGCGGCGGGGTGCCCCCGCTGCCCTGCGGCGAGATCTGGGTCGGCGGCTGCTCGCCTGGCTGTCCAGGCCCGGGGAACTGGTGGCTCACCCTCGGCAGACTAAGCAGCCGACCTCGCCGGCGCACCGTCAATCGTGGGGACTCGTCGCCGCCGCGGCCACAGGGAGACCACCAGCAACAACAGCCCCACAGGCAGCGCGATCAGGTAGGTCCGGGCGTACGGCGCGACCGACCCGGTCAGCGCGTCGAGCAGGATCCGGGCGAGCTCCTGGCTCCGGACGTCGGCGCGGTCGACCACCAGGTCGGTGACCGGATCCACCGCCAGTGGGACCAGGAGCGCGGCCAGCGCCACGCCCAGCGCGGCGCAGCCCGCGACGCGCAGCATGCCGCGCCACCCCGCCACCACCACGAGTGCCAGCGCCACCAGCCCGGCCCACACGAACGGCAGGAGGTCCGCGACCCGCTCCGCAGCGCGGTACTTCGGGCCGGCGTCGGCGACCTCGGCGCGGGGTCCGACCGGCACCGAGAGCTGGACCTCGGGGAGCCCGAGCAGCGGGATGCCGCGCTCCTCCAGCCCGAGCAGCACCTGGGCCAGCAGCGGGCTGGCGTCCACGGTGAGGCTGCCCTCGACCGAGGCGTCCGGGTCCTCGAGCAGGGTGAGGATCTGCTTGTGCAGGTCCTCGTTGGCGCGGCGCCAGAACTCGGCGAACCCGGGGCTCTCGGTCACGCCGCGCGCGCCGGCCAGCGCCCACTCCGAGACCGCGTCGGGCAGCGTGATCGGCAGGTGCTGCTGGAGGTTGTCGACCGCGGCGTCCGCGGTGGCCTGCGCCAACAGGTCGCGGACCTCGCGATCGTCGGCCAGCGGGGCCATGGTGGCGACGAACTCGTCGCGGTCGGCGATCGTGGCGTCCAGCCACGACGTGGCGACGACCAGCGGCGCGACGAGGGTGGCCAGCAGCACCAGGGCGCCGGCGGTGAAGGACCTCATCGGACGCGGGTCCCGTCTGCCTCAGCGGACGGGGCCCGCGCCACGAGCCGGGCCACGAGTCGGGACACGAGTCGGGACAGGGTCAGCACCCGTCCCCGGAGTCCTTGTCGTAGTTGGTCGTCTTGACCTTCCAGTCACCGTCCTCCTTGCAGAGCAGGGCGGTGCCGTCGCGCTCGATCTTCTCCTCGCCGCTCAGGGCGTCGTCGAGGTACTTCTCGTTGTCGCCCTTGTACTCCTGGGTGGTCTCCCAGTCGACGGTGGCCTCGTCACCGTCCTCCTCGACGTCCTTGGTCTCGATCGAGAAGTCGATGTCGCCGCGGATGTCCTCCTCGGACTCGTCGTACTCCTTCTCGAAGTCCTCGAGGAACTCGTTGTAGTCGTCCTCGATCTCGTCGACGTACTCGCCGCAGCTGTCGACGTTGCGCTCCTCGAACTCCTCGTCCAGGTCGTCCTTGGTGGACAGCTCGCACAGGGTCTCGATGTCGCTCTCGAACTCCGCGCGCAGGTAGTCCTCGGTGACGCTCTCGGGGCCGTTGCCGCCGAGCACCTTGAGCAGCACGAAGAGCAGCACCACCACGAGCAGGACCGCGCCGACACCGCCGCCGATGATCGCGATCAGCTTGCCCTTGCCGCCGCCGGAACCGCCGGGGCCGCCGGGGCCCGCTCCGTAGCCGCCCTGGCCGAAGCCGGGCTGGCCGGGCTGGCCGTAGCCGGGCTGGCCGTAGCCGCCCTGACCCGCCGGGGCTCCGTAGCCCTGCTGACCGGCCGGGGCGCCGTAGCCCTGCTGACCGGCCGGGGCTCCGTAGCCCTGCTGGCCGCTGGGCGCGCCGTACGGCGACTGGCCGCCGGTGCCGTAGGGCTGCTGCGGGGTGCCCTGGCCACTCGCGCCGGCGCCGCCGGCGGCGTAGCCGGCCGCGGTGTTCGGTGCGACGACCGTGGCCTGGTCACCGGCGCCCTGAGCAACCCCGGAGCCGTCCCACCCGGAGCCGTCCGACCCGGTGCCGGCGCCCGAGCCCTGCTGTCCGCCGTTGTCCGAGCCCTGCTGGCCCCCGGCGCCCGGCTGGGTGTGCTCGGTCCACTGCGTGCCGTCCCACCAGCGCAACCCGCCCTGACCGTCGGGGTACCACCCTGCCGGGGTCGTCGGCTGGTTCGGGTCAGACATGCGATCTCCTTGTGCAGGTGAGCGGTCCGTCCGCTCGGACTGGGCGCAGTATGCCACCCATGAGGGCTCTCCAATCCTGTCCAGGCACGCGGGTTCAGGGGCCGGGTGTCGCTGCCAGGGACGCGACGAAGTCGAGCTTGTCGAGCACCGGCGGCGGAATGACGAACGGGTAGACGTCGGCCTTGCCCATCGCCCGGTTGATCTGGTTGAGGGCCACCGACAGCGGCATCCACACCGCCACCACGAGGTCGGAGAAGCGTTCGTGCGCGGTGGGCTCGAAGTAGACCAGGCCGAACGAGGCCGCGGTGGCGACGGTGTCGCTGATGTGCAGGTAGTGCGCGAACGTCTCGGCGAAGTCCTCGAACGGGTGCATCGTCGCGTAGGTGGTGATGAAGGAGTCGGCCCAGTCGGCCGGCGGCCCCTGCGAGTAGTGCCGGTCGATCTCCGCCTGGTAGTCCTTCGTCTCGTCACCGAACAGCTCGCGACACCGCGCCAGCCGCTCGGGGTGCTCCTCGGTGACCAGCACCGACTGCAGGTAGTGCCCCACCTCGTGGCGCAGGTGGCCGAGCAGGGTGCGGTACGGCTCGCCGAGCTCCTGGCGGATCCGCTCGCGCCGGGCGTCGTCGGACTCGGCGAGGTCGATGGTGATCACGCCGTCGGCGTGGCCGATGACCACGTTCTCCTCGCCCGAGGCGGGACTGCTCGAGAGCATGTCGAAGACCAGGCCCGAGATGTTGAAGCCGAGCTCGTCGAGCTCGGCGACGAGGTGCCGCTTGGCCGCCTCCGCAGCCGCGAAGTGCGCCAGCCCCTCGGCGTCGTCGTCGGACGGACGGGTCCGAGTCAGGTCGCACGCCGAGCACTGCCCGCCGGCGACCGGGCTCAGCCAGGTGCACCCCGACAGGTCCAGGTTGGCGCAGACGTGCCACGTGCGGCCCTCAGCGTCGACGTAGCGGCTAGCGTCGTCGACGCACACGATGGCCCGCTCGGCGCGGGAGTAACCCAGCGCGGAGCCACAGGTGACGCAGACGGAGTTGTCGAAGAAGAGCGGGCTCTGGCAGGCCCGGCAGCGGTAGGTGCGCACCCGGTGTCCGGCCGCGCTCAGTTGGTGGAGGTGATGACGGCGACCACCACGACCCAGGCGAACAGCACGACCGCGGTCGCCAGCCCCACGACGAGCCCGACGGTGCGCGGCTTGCTGGCCGGGGCGAGCCCTTGGAGCACGGCCCCCACGGGGACGCCGTACGGAGGTGCAGCGAAGGCCTGCGGCTGGCCGAGGTACGACGGCGGTGGCGGCTGGGCGCCCTGGGGCGGGACGCCGTACGGAGGCTGGCTCATGCTCCACACCCTAGGAGGGGGCAGGTCACCGCTCCAGGGGCTCGCGGCGGCGATCCTCAGATCGGGGCGACGTCGACGGAGACGTCGAGCCGAGAACCGGTGGCCTCGGTGAAGATGACGCCCTTGAGCGGCGGGACGTCGCCGTAGTCGCGGCCCCAGGCCAAGGTGACGTAGCGGTCGTTCTGCCACTGGTCGTTGGTCGGGTCGACGGCCAGCCACTCGTCGCCGCCCAGCCACACCGCCACCCAGGCGTGAGAGGCGTCGGCACCGACGATCCGCTCCTTGCCCGGCGGCGGCTCGGTGGCCAGGTAGCCGCTGACGTAGCGCGCGGCCAGGCCGTGCCCGCGCAGCGCGGCGAGGGTGAGGTGGGCGAAGTCCTGGCAGACCCCGGCCCGCTTGGCGAGGATCTCCGGCACGGTGGAGGTGACCGTGGTGGCCGCGGCGTCGTACTCGAAGTCCTCGTGGATGCGGTGGACCAGGTCGGTGACCGCCTCCCCGATCGGCCGGCCGGGAGCCAACGAGGCCGCGGCGTACTCTCGCGCTCCGGCGTGCAGCGGCACCGCGGCGCTGGGCAGCGCGAAGTCGGTGGCCTGCCAGGCGCCGGCACGGTGTGGCTCGGCCAACGGCCGCAGCCCCTCCCAGTCCCGGGCCAGGGCGACCTCGTCGACGACCGGCACCATCACGTCCACCTCACCGGCGCCCAGCACGACCAGCTGCTCGTGCGCGGAGCTCACCTGGAAGTAGGTCACGGTGTTGCCGTAGTGGTCCACGTCGCGGGTCAGGTCGCCGGGCACGGGGTCCACCAGCACGTCGTACGACGCGACCTGCTGCCAGGGCAGCGTCCGCGGCACGAGGTGGCCCACGCCGTAGCTGTCGGTGACGACGTCGTCGTAGGCGTAGGTGGTGCGGTGGGCGATCCGGTAGCGGGTCACGGCGCGGCCTCCAGCGTGGGCAGCACCCCGAAGGCCCGCGGCGCCGGGCCGGAGGCGAGGTGCAGGTCGGCGACGGCCTCGGCGACGCGCTCCACCTGTGCCGTGACGTCGTCGAGGAAGGCGACCAGGCGGGGACGCTCGACACCGCCGATCGCGGCGAGTCCGGCGGCGTCGGTGCTGGTGACCTCGGCGACCAGGTCGGCCAGCAGCCGCTCCGGCCGGGTGGATCCGGTCGAGGCGGGTTGGGCGGCGAGGTGCTCGGCGGCCCGGTGCAGGTTGAACAGCAGCGATCGGGGGTTCTCCGGGTCCACCAGCAACAGGTCGAAGACCCCCGTCGGACGCACGTAGTCACGGTAGCGACGCCGGTGCGTCACCGAGCTCTCCGCGGCACTGAGCACCACCCCGAGCACCTCACGGTCCACGTCGATGCCGCGCCGCTCGCCGGACAGCCGCAGCAGGTGGCACACCTGCAGCGCCCGCTCCAGGCTGCGGCCGAGGCCGATCATGTGCCAGCCGGAGTCGCGGATCATGCTGTCCGTGACGCCGTGCAGCGCCAGCACGCCGGTGAGCATCCGACCGGCCGACTCGGCGACCTGGCGCGGGTGCAGCGAGCTCTCCAGCGCCACGGTCGCCCGCTCCACGACCCCCAGCGCCCGCCAGGCGTCCCCGGAGACCTGGTCGCGCACCGCGGACAGGGTGTCGCGCACCCGCTCCAGCGACTGCGCCGCCGAGCCGGGACGCTCCGCGTCCAGCAGCACCGAGCGCAGGTCGTCGCCCTCGTCCTCGTACACCCGGCCGGCGAGCCGGTGCACCGCGGACATCACCACACCGAGGCTTGTCCCGCCGTGGCTGCCCGGACCGGCGCGGTAGTCGGTGACCAGGACGTGCGCGGCCAGCACCAGGCGCAGCAGGTCCTCGGCGCGCTCGGCGTAGCGCCCGAACCAGAACATGTCCTCCAGCACCCGCGGCACCGTGGCAGGCAGGGTGCGCGCCGAGGTCATCGGCAGCACCTCGGCCAGGCCCTGGTCCGGCTGCCCCGGCTCGGCCTTGAGCACCCACACGTCCTTGCTCCCCACCGAGCCGCCCACGGAGCCGCCCGCCGAGGAGCCGTCGCGGATGCTGCCCAGCCCGCCGAGCAGGGGCCGGTAGGCCGAGCCGTAGCGCAGCGTGAACGCGCGCAGGGTGACCGGTGCCGGCCGGGCGTCGCGGCCCTGCCACACCGGTGCCTGCGAGAGCTCCAGCGGTTCGTGGCCCACGTAGGCATGAGGACGGGCCAGCACCAGCATCCGCACCCGCTCCGCCGACGCGCCCACCACGGTGGGGTCGGAGCCGTCGATGGTGCGCACCACCAGCTCGTCGAGGTGGCCCAGCACGTGGTCCAGGCCCTCGGGGTCGCCGCACCACCAGGTCGCCACCGACGGCAGCCGCAGCGACTCGCCGAGCAGGTGCTCGCAGGCCGCCGGCAGGTACGGCGCCAGGCCGGGGTTCTCCAGCACGCCGGCGCCGAGCCCGTTGACCACCCGGACCGTTCCACGTCGTACGGCCTCGGCGAGGCCGGGGACGCCGAGGCGGGAGTCGCCGCGCATCTCCAACGGGTCGCAGAACGCGGTGTCCACCCGGCGCAGGATGACGTCGACGCGCTCGAGGCGCTGCTGCGTCTTCATCAGCACCCGGCCGTCGCGCACCGTCAGGTCGCCGCCCTGGACGAGCGGGAAGCCCAGCTGCGCGGCGATCGTCGCCTGGTCGTAGTACGTCTCCGAGTGCAGGCCCGGGCTGAGCACCACCACCCGCGGGTCCGACAGGTCACCGTCGGCGGACTGCAGCAGCGCCGAGCGCAGCGCCCACAGGTACGGCGCCATCCGGTGCGCGTCGGCCTCGCGGTAGAGCTCGGGCACCACCCGGCTGAGCACCCGGCGGTTCTCCAGCGCATAACCCAGCCCCGAGGGCGCCTGCGTGCGGTCGCCGAGCACCCGCCACGCGCCGTCGGGACCGCGGCCGACGTCGGTGGCCGAGAGCACCAGCGGGCGCGGGTCGTTCGCGGAGCCGCGTGCCATCACCCGGGTGAAGCCGCGGTGCCCCAGCACGACGGCAGCCGGCACCACGCCGGAGGCGAGCAGCGACTGCTCGCCGTACAGGTCGGCGAGCACGGCGTTGAGCAGCTCGGCGCGCTGGGCGAGCCCGACCTCGAGCTGCTGGGCGTCGGCGGCGTCGAGGACCAACGGGATCGGGTCCAGCTGCCAGGCGGAGGGTCGCTGGCCGGGGCGGGAGTAGGTGACGCCGTCGTCCTCGAGGAACCGCTCGATCTCGGCGGTGATCCGGCGCATGTCCTCGGGGCCGATCCGGGTTGCGACCTCGACCAGCCGCTTCCACGGCGCCCGCAGCGAGCCGTCGGGACCGACCATCTCGTCGTGCCGCTGCCCCGCCCCGGTCTCGGCGGAGAGGGTCGGCTGGCCGACGGAGGCGGCGTAGTCGTGCAGCAGGGTCACGGAGCGCTCCGCGGCCCCACCCTGCGCAGGTCGAGGGTGTGGGGGTACTCGGCGGAGGCGACCTCGCGGGCCCGACGGCGCAGGACCGCCACGTCGACCCGGCCGGCGGTGTGCCGGCCCGGCTCGAAGCGGGCAGCCCGTCGGGCCTCGGCCTCCGAGGCGTTGACCGGCGGGCTGTCGTAGCTGCGCCCGCCCGGGTGCACCACGTGGTAGGTCGCCCCGCCCAGGCTCACCCCGGCGTCGAGGTCGACCACGTCGAAGGTCAGCGGGGAGTGCACCTCGATGGAGGGGTGCAGCGCCGACCACGGCTGCCAGGCCTTGTAGCGCACGCCGCCGTACCGGGCCACGCCGTCGGCGGGCGCGGTGGCGGTCGGGACGGGCGTCAGGGGCACGGGCACACCCTGGCACGTCACCAGGTGGCGTGCGGGGTCGAGGCCCGTGACGGAGACCTGGATCCGCTCGACGGAGGAGTCGACGTAGCGCGCGGTCCCCGAGCCGGTGGCCTCCTCGCCGAGGACGTGCCACGGCTCCACGCCCTGGCGCAGCTCGAGCCGCAGCGGGGTCCCGTCGACGGTGGCCGCCGGCAGGTCGACCGAGCCGATCCGGGGGAAGCGGAACTCGGCGAACGGCGCCAGCCACGCCTCCTCGAAGCCGATGCCGGCGTCGACCAGGTCCGCCACCACCTCCCCGATGTCGGCGAGCGCGCCGGCGGGCAGCAGGAAGTCCTCGTGCAGCCGGGTGCCCCAGCGCACCAGCGGCGCCGTCGACGGGTCGATCGGTCGCTCCCAGAACATCGCGACCAGGCTGCGCACCAGCAGTGCCTGCACCAGGGCCATCTGCGGGTGCGGGGGCATCTCGAAGCCGCGCAGCTCCAGCAGCCCGAGCCGCCCGCGCGCGGAGTCGGGGCTGTAGAGCTTGTCGATGCAGAACTCCGCGCGGTGGGTGTTTCCGGTCAGGTCGGTGAGCAGGTGCCGCAGCGCCCGGTCCACCAGCCAGGGCCGCGGCTCGCCCACTGCCTCGGCTCCCTCGGCTCCCTCGGCTCCCTCGCCTCCTTCGGCGCGGGCGGCCGCGGCGACCAGCCGGGCGACCTCGGCGCAGGCGATCTCCATCTCGTAGACCGCCTCGGGTCGGCCCTCGTCGAACCGCGGCGCCTGGCTGGTCGGGCCGATGAACCGGCCGGAGAACAGGTAGGACAGCGAGGGGTGGCGCTGCCAGTAGGTGAGCAGGCTGACCAACAGGTCGGGGCGGCGCAGCAGCGGGCTGTCCGCCGGCTGGCGCCCACCCAGGGTGAGGTGGTTGCCGCCGCCGGTGCCGGTGTGCAGCCCGTCGTGGTCGAACTTCTCGGTGGTCAGGCCCGCGTGCCGGGCCTCGGAGTAGAGCGTGGTGGTCAGCTCGCGCAGCTCCGCCCAGCTGCGGGTGGGCTGCACGTTGACCTCGACGACGCCGGGGTCGGGGGTGACCGAGAGCTGCACCAGACGCGGGTCGGGCGGCGGCGGGTAGCCCTCGAGCACGACCGGCATGCCCAGCCCGGCGGCCGCGGCCTCCACCACGTGCAGCACGTCGACGTAGTCCTCCAGCCGGGTGGTCGGCGGCAGGAACACGTGGACGTGCTCGGTGCCCCGGTCGGGGTCGGCGGGGTCGGCGGGATCGGCGGCGTCGGCGGGGTCGGCGGCGTCGGCGGGGTCGGCGACCGGCATGTCGGCAGCGCGCACCTCGAAGGCGAGCGCGGTCCGCTCCGCCTCCTCGGGGTCGGCGAGCGTCACGCCGGGCACGCCGGGCACCAGGGGCTCGCCGGCATGCAGGTACGACGGCTCGCCCGGCTCCTCCGGCGGTGTCCAGGCGATCGCGTCCAGCGGCAGCCGGAGCCCGACCGCGCTGGTGCCCGGGGTGAGCACCACCCGGCCGCGGCGCAGGCGCCACACCGGGCTGGTCCAGCCCGGCTCGCCGGTGGTCAGCGGCAGCACCCAGCCGGTCGGCGTGGTGACGTCGGCGTCCAGCCGCTCCACGAGCGCCAGGGCGTCGTCGTCCAGCACCGTGAGGTCGGCGGTGGGCGGGGTGCCCGAGGGACGTCGTACGTGGTCGGCGAGGGCGGCGAACGGGTCCTCGAAGGCCGGCCGCAGCTGCTCGTCGGGCAGGCCGAGCAGGCGGGTGACCTCGCGACCGAGGGCCTGTGCCGGGTCGGTGCCGGCGGGGTCGCTGGCGGTGCCGGTGCCGGTAGCCGGGGCGGAGTCGGTGGCGGACCACGGGTCGGCCAGCAGTGCCGGGTCGGACCACAGCGGGGTGCCGTCGGCCAGCCACTGCAGGGAGATCGACCAGCGCGGCAGCGGCTCGCCGGGGTACCACTTGCCCTGGCCGCGGTGCACCACCCCGCCCTTGGCGTAGAGATCGCGGAGCCGCTCGGCCAGCGCACCGGCCAGCCGCCGCTTCTCCGGCCCGTCCGCGTCGGTGTTCCACTCCGGGGTGGAGGCGTCGTGCAGCGAGACGAACGTGGGCTCGCCGCCCATCGTGAGCCGCACGTCGCCCTCGACCAGCCGCTGGTCCACCGCGGCGCCGAGCGCGTCGATCCGCTCCCACTGCGCCGGCGTGTAGGGCGCGGTGACCCGCGGGTCCTCGTGCACCCGGGTGACGGTGTTGGAGAAGCCGAAGGTGACCTCGGTGGGCTCGGTCGCGCCCTCGATCGGCGCGGCGGAGCTGGGGTGCGGCGTCGCCGACAGCGGGATGTGGCCCTCGCCGGCGAAGAGCGCGCTCGTGGGGTCCATGCCGACCCAGCCGGCGCCGGGCAGGAACACCTCGGCCCAGGCGTGCAGGTCGGTGAAGTCGGTGTCCGGACCCGTGGGGCCGTCCAGGCCCTCGGTCGCATAGGCGTCCGGGGCGAGCTGCACCAGGTAGCCGGAGACGAACCGCGCGGCCAACCCGTACCGGCGCAGCAGCGCGACCAACAACCACGCCGAGTCCCGACACGAGCCCACGGCCAGCTCGAGGGTCTCATCCGGCGTCTGCACACCGGGCTCCATCCGCACCGAGTACGCCACCGCCTCGTGCACCGCGGTGTTGAGGTCGGCGAGGAACTGCACGGTCGGCACACCGTCGGCGGGCAGCGGGGGCAGCCTGCGCCGCCACTCCTCGACGGCCTCGGCGTCGGTGACCGGGCGCAGGTACGGCGCCAGGTCGGCGGCCAGGTCGGGGTCGTAGGAGAACGGGAACCGCTCGGCATGCTCCTCGATGAAGAAGTCGAACGGGTTGATCACCATCAGGTCGGCCACCAGCCCGACGGTGATCTCGAGCCGGTCGACCTTCTCGGGGAACACCAGCCGGGCCATCCAGTTGCCGAACGGGTCCTGCTGCCAGTTCACGAAGTGCCCGGCGGGCTCGACGTGCAGCGAGTACGCCTCGATCGGCGTGCGGCAGTGCGGGGCGGGGCGCAGGCGCACCACGTGCGGCGCCACGGACACCGGGCGCTCGAAGGCGTACGTCGTACGGTGTTCCAGCGCGACCTTGATCGACATGGAGGTCAGCCTAGGCAGGCCCGCGGAGGCGCGGGTTTCACCCAGGTGACACCCGCCACCCCCGGCGCCGGCGAGCGGGCCGACCGAGGATGATCGTCGCCATGACCGACGTGTCCCAGTACGGCCCGTGGGCCGTCATCGCCGGCGGCTCCGAGGGCGTGGGCGCCGAGCTCGCCCACCAGCTCGCCGGGGACGGCTTCCACCTCGTCCTCGTCGCCCGCAAGCCCGGCCCGCTCGAGGCGACCGCCGAGGCCGCCCGGGCGCTCGGCGTGCAGGTGCGCACCGTCGCCGCCGACCTGACCGACCCGGCCGCGATCGAGGCGATCACCGACGCCACCGCCGACGTGGAGGTCGGGCTGCTGATCTACAACGCCGGCGCGAACAGCCACGGGCGCCCGTTCACCGACGGCGACCTGGCCGGGTTCCGCGGCGTCATCGACCTCAACATCACCGCGATGCTCGCCCTGACCCACCACTACGCCCGACCCATGAAGGAGCGCCGCCGCGGCGGCATCCTGCTCGTCGGCTCGCTGGCCGGCTACGTCGGCACGTCCACCGAGGCCGTCTACGGCGGGGCCAAGGCCTTCGGCCGGATCTTCGCCGAGGGCCTGTGGGCGGAGCTGCGTGACCACGGGGTGCACGTGCTCGAGCTCGTGCTGGGCGTCACCCGGACCCCGGCGATGGAGCGCGCGGGCTTGCGCTTCGACGTGCCCGGCCTGCACGTCTCCGAGCCCGCCGACGTCGCCCGGGAGGGTCTGGCCGCGCTGGCCGCGGGCCCGGTGCACGTCATCAGCGGCAACGAGGCGCTCGTCGAACGCCGGACGACCAGCGACCGCGCCCGGCTCGTGGCCGGCACCGAGAAGGTCATGCGGATGCTCGTGCCGGACCACCGCGGCTGACCCCGGCGCGACCGGCAGGCGCTTCCGCGCGCTCTAAGGTGAGGCCATGCTGAGATTCCTCGTCCGCTGGGCGATCACCGCCGCCTCCATCGCCGTGGCCGCGCAGCTGCTGAACGGCATCAGCTTCAGCGGCGCCACCGAGGGTCGCGCCGAGATCGAGGACAAGATCGTCCCGCTGCTGCTGGTGGCGCTGATCCTGGGGATCGTCACCTCGTTCGTGAAGCCGCTGGTGACGCTGCTGTCGTTGCCGTTCGTGCTGGTGACGCTCGGGCTGTTCCTGTTGGTGATCAACGCGGCGATGCTCAAGCTCACCGCCTGGCTGGCCGGCCTGCTCGACCTGGGCTTCACCGTCGAGGGCTTCTGGCCGGCGGTCGGCGGCGCGGTGATCATCAGCATCACCACGTGGTTGCTGGACGCGCTCGTGGGCACGGAGGACTGAGTGCCCGCCGTACCCGCCCCCCGCTCCCCCCAGCGCTACCGCGTGGCGCTGGTCTGCCTCGGCAACATCTGCCGCTCCCCGATGGCCGACGTCGTACTGGAGGCCAAGGTCGCCGAGGCGGGCCTGGCCGATGCGGTCGAGGTCGTCAGCGCCGGCACCGGCGACTGGCACATCGGTGCGCCGATGGACCGCCGGGCCGCCGCCCTGCTCCGCAGCGAGGGGTACGACGCCAGCCGGCACCGAGCGCAGCAGGTCGCCGCGTCCTGGCTGGCCGAGCACGACCTGGTGCTGGCCATGGACGCCGCGAACCTGGCCGACCTGCGCACCCTCGGCGACACGGACCCCGAGCGCGTGCGGCTGTTCGGCGACTTCGACCCGGTGCAGCCGGGCAGCGAGGTGCCCGACCCCTACTTCGGCGGGGACGACGGGTTCGTCTCGGTGCTGGCGCAGGTGGAGCGCACCGCCGACGTGCTCGTGGCAAGCATCGCCAGCGCGCTCGGCCGCTGAGCCGACACCTCTCCCTCAGCCCGATCGGCCTCGGCCAGGTCCGTCCGCTCGACCGGACGGGGAATGGTGCTACTCGCGGGTCACCCCTAGGTTCGGTTCACTAGGACGTCCAAGTAATTTTGGTACGGCGCCATGCGGGTGCCGGGGAGCGAGGGAGACACGATGACGGACATCGAGCGGGTCGGCGTGGTCGGAGGCGGCCTGATGGGGTCGGGCATCGCGGAGGTCAGCGCCCGGGCCGGCAAGGACGTCATCGTCGTCGAGTCCTCGGCCGCCGCCGTGGAGGCTGCCCGCGGGCGCCTGGAGAGCTCGCTGAAGCGCGCCGAGAGCCGCGGCAAGATCGACTCCGCGCAGGCCGTGCTGGAGCGCATCCGCGTCGTCGACGACATCGAGCAGCTCGCCGACCGCGACATCGTCATCGAGGCGATCGTCGAGGACGAGAAGGCCAAGACGGAGCTGTTCCGCCGCCTCGACGAGGTCGTCACCAGCCCGGAGGCGATCCTCGCCTCGAACACCTCCTCCATCCCGATCATGAAGCTGGCCGTCGCCACCAAGCGACCCAGCCACGTGCTCGGCGTGCACTTCTTCAACCCGGTGCCGGTGCTCAAGCTCGTCGAGCTCGTGCCGTCGCTGATGACCGACGACGCCACCACCGAGCGCGCCCGCGCGTTCGTGCAGGACGACCTCGGCAAGAACGCGATCGACTGCCAGGACCGCGCCGGCTTCGTCGTCAACGCCCTGCTGATCCCGTTCATCCTCTCCGCGATCCGGATGTTCGAGTCCGGCTTCGCCTCGGCCGAGGACATCGACTCCGGCCTCGTGCTCGGCGCCGCCCACCCGCAGGGCCCGCTCGCGCTGGCCGACCTGATCGGCCTGGACACCACCAAGGCCGTCGCCGAGTCGCTCTACGAGGAGTTCAAGGAGCCGCTGTACGCCGCTCCGCCGCTCCTGCAGCGCATGGTCGAGGCCGGCCTCCTCGGCCGCAAGACCGGCCGGGGCTTCTACACCTACTCCTGACCCCCTCCCCCGGGCTCTCGTTCGGCGCCCGTCCGCTGGGGTAGTCCCTGACGAAAAGCACCGTTCCGGAGTCCGGGACGGTGCTTTTCGTCAGGGACTACCGGGATGTGCCAGCAGGAACCCCCGCGTTGGGGACGAGGTAAGTCCCTCCACAGGTCCCGCCCGGCCCGGCCCGGCCCGTCGTACGACGGCTGCAGCATGGCGCGCATGGACGACATGCGTCCCGGCCTGGTGCGTCCGGTCCGGCTGGACTCCAGCGGCCGTACCGGCCCGACCCGCGGGCAGGCGCGCAACGCGTCTCGGTGGCGCCGCTCGAGCCACGGTCACTACGTGCCGGCGGACGTCGACGCGACGCTGCCGGAGCAGCGGATCGTCGAGGCGGCCGCGGCCCTGCCCGACCGGTGCGCGATCACGGGGTGGGCAGCGCTGCGGTGGCTGGGCGGCAGCTGGTTCACCGGCGTCGGTGCGGACGGCCGGCCCCTGCCTGTGACACTGCTGATCAGCACGCACGACGTCCGACCCCAGCCCGGGATCGAGGTGTGCGGCGAGGGCGCCGGGCGGCACGACATCCTGCGGGTCCATGGTCTGGCGGTGACGTCGCCGGCGTGGTCGACCGCCTTCCTGATGCGCCGCGCCGCCTCGCCGCTGCAGGCCGTGGTCGACCTCGACATGACGGCGTACTCCGACCTCGTCTCGCTCGACGAGGTCGCGGCCGTCATCGCGCAGCAGTCCTCGTGGACCGGCGTGCCGCAGGCGCGGTGGGCGCTGGCCCGCGGGAGCGAGAACGCCTGGTCACCCATGGAGGTGCGCGCCCGCCTGGCCTGGACGACCCACGTCGAGGACGCCCGCCCCGAGGCCAACCGTCCCGTCTTCGACCTCGCGGGGCACCACCTCGGCACTCCTGACCTGCTGGAGCCGACGGCGGGCATCGCCGTCGAGTACGACGGACTGGTGCACCTCGGTCGCGAGCAGCGGCGCGCCGACCGCACGCGCGACGAGGTCTTCGCCGCCCATGGCATCGAGCTGGTCCGCTGGCTCTCCGGCGACGGCGTCGACGACTTCCTGCGCCGGCTCACCGCGGCCCACCGCGGCGCGGCGCTGCGCGACGGACCTCGGACCTGGACGACCGTTCCACCGCCATGGTGGACGCCGACCACGACCGTCGCCGCCCGGCGGCAGCTGAGCGCGTCCCAGCGGGCCCGCCTCCTGCGCTACCGGACCGCCTGACCACACCTGTCGCCCGCGGAGGCCCCGGCAGCTCGACGTACCGGCCGCCGGGATAGTCCCTGACGAAAAGCACCATTCGGCACCCGTATCCGGTGCTTTTCGTCAGGGACTATCCCGATGGAGGAGCGGAGAGGAGCGGAGAGGAGCGGAGACGAGGGGCGCGGAGGGTCAGGCGGGGAAGTCGCCGGCAGCGCGGCGCAGCCGGCGGAGCAGCTCGTAGGCGTCGCCCTGCTGGCGCTCGGTGAGGCCGGTGATGGCGAAGTCGATGGCGGTGACGGCGTCGGTGGCGGCCTTGACGGTCACCTGGCCCTCCGCGGTGAGCCGGGCGAGCGTACGACGCCGGTCGGACTCGTCGGCGACCCGCTCGACGTACCCCTGGGCCTCGAGCCGGTCGATGGCGCTGGTGACGGAGGTGGGGTGCACCATCAGCCGCTCGCCGATCTTGCTCAGCGGCAGCATCCCGCTGCGGCTGAAGTGCAGCAGCACGAGCACCTCGTAGCGGGAGAAGGTCAGCCCGAAGGGCTTCAGCGCACCGTCGAGGGCGCTGATCATCAGCTGCTGCACGCGCATCACCGAGGTCGCCAGCCGCATCGCCGTGGCGTCGCCGAAGTGCTCCTCCCACAGGTCGCCGGCTCGATCGATGGGATCGAAGGGCAGGCGCGGCTGGGACATGGGGTGACCTTAGGGGGATCGACGGGTGCGGCGTGCGGCATGCCGACTTTTCCGGATTGCTAGGACGTCCTAGCATTTGATAGTTGGACATCCTACTATCGGAGGTCCACAGACTCTGGAGGAAGCACAGCATGTCCGACGACTCCCTGCACGTCCCGACGAACCCGGTCCGCCTGGTCACCGCCTCGAGCCTGTTCGACGGCCACGACGCCTCGATCAACATCATGCGCCGGATCTTCCAGAGCCAGGGCTGCGAGGTCGTCCACCTGGGCCACAACCGCTCGGTGGCCGAGGTCGTCGAGGCCGCGATCGAGGAGGACGTCCAGGGCATCGCGGTGTCGTCGTACCAGGGCGGGCACGTGGAGTACTTCGAGTACCTCACCCAGCTCCTCGCCGAGCGCGGGGCGGGCCACATCCGCGTCGTCGGCGGCGGTGGCGGCGTCATCGTGCACGAGGAGATCGACCGGCTGCGCGCCTCGGGCGTCACCATCTTCTCCCCCGAGGACGGTCAGCGCCTCGGCCTGCCCGGCATGGTCAACACGGTCGTCAAGGACTGCGACACCGACCTGTGGGAGGTCGGCGCCGTCACCGCGGAGCAGGTCCTGTCCGGCGACCGCGGCGCGCTGGCCCGCGCCGTCACCGGCGCCGAGCTCGGCCGCCTCGACGACGACATGATGGCTCGGGTGCGCTCGGCCGCCGCGGAGCGGCACGTGCCTGTGCTCGGCATCACCGGCACCGGCGGCTCCGGCAAGTCCAGCCTCACCGACGAGCTGGTCCGCCGGCTGCGCGTCGACCAGCAGGACAAGGTCCGCGTCGCGGTGGTCGCGGTGGACCCGACCCGTCGCAAGGGCGGCGGCGCGCTGCTCGGCGACCGGATCCGCGCCAACAGCCTCGACCTCACCGGCCTGGACCGCGACCGCGTCTACTTCCGCAGCCTCGCCACCCGCGGGGCGCACGAGGTGCCCGAGCACCTCATCGACGTGATCGACGTGATCAAGGCGGCCGGCTTCGACCTGGTCATCGTGGAGACCCCCGGCATCGGCCAGGGCGACGCCGCGATCGTGCCCTTCGTCGACACCTCCCTCTACGTGATGACGCCGGAGTTCGGCGCCGCCTCGCAGCTGGAGAAGATCGACATGCTCGACTTCGCCGACGCCGTGGCGATCAACAAGTTCGAGCGGCGCGGTGCCGCCGACGCGCTGCGCGACGTGGGCCGCCAGATGGTCCGCAACCGCGAGGCGTTCGGCTCCCAGCCCGCCGACATGCCGGTCTTCGGCACCTCCGCGGCCACCTTCGACGACGACGGCGTCACCGCGCTCTACCAGTTCCTGCGCGGCCTGCTCGCCGACAAGGGCCTGCCTGTCGCCGAGGGGCTGCTGCCGGTCGTGGAGACCAAGCACTCCACCCGCATCGCCCAGGTGCTGCCCGCCGACCGCACCCGCTACCTCGCCGAGATCACCGAGACGATCCGCGGCTACCACGCCGAGACCGAGGAGCTCGTCGCCAAGGTGCGCCGCGCCCAGCGGTTCTCCGCGGTGGCCACCGAGCTCAGCGAGATCGAGGACCTCGCCGCTGCCGCCGCGCGCGCCAACGACGACCTGCCGCTGGACGTGCGCGACCAGCTCGCCGCGTGGGGCGACGTCGTCGCGTCGTACGACGAGGACACCGCCACCAACGGCCGCGAGTCGCTCTCCGGCAACCGCATCCCCCGGGTCGCCGTGCCGCGCTTCGACGACCAGGGCGAGCTCGTCCGGTTCTGGCGCCGCGAGAACCTGCCCGGCCGGTTCCCCTTCACCGCCGGCGTCTTCCCGTTCAAGCGCGCCGACGAGGACCCGGCCCGGATGTTCGCCGGCGAGGGCGACCCGTTCCGCACCAACAAGCGGTTCAAGCTGCTCTCCGAGGGCCAGCCGGCCACCCGTCTGTCGACCGCGTTCGACTCGGTCACCCTGTACGGCCGCGATCCCGACGAGCGCCCCGACATCTACGGCAAGATCGGCACCTCGGGCGTCTCCGTGGCGACGCTGGAGGACATGAAGGCCCTCTACGACGGCTTCGACCTGCTCTCCCCGACCACGTCGGTGTCGATGACCATCAACGGCCCCGCCCCGACCGTGCTGGCCTTCTACCTCAACACGGTGATGGACCAGGCCCGCGAGCGCGGGATCGACCCCTACGAGGCGATCAAGACCGTGCGCGGCACGGTGCAGGCCGACATCCTCAAGGAGGACCAGGGCCAGAACACCTGCCTGTTCTCCACGGAGTTCTCGCTGCGCTGCATGGCCGACATCCAGGAGTGGTTCATCGCCCAGCAGGTGCGCAACTTCTACTCGGTGTCGATCTCGGGCTACCACATCGCCGAGGCCGGGGCGAACCCGATCAGCCAGCTCGCATTCACCCTCGCCAACGGGTTCACCTACGTCGAGTCGTACCTGGCCCGCGGCATGGACATCGACGACTTCGCACCGAACCTGTCCTTCTTCTTCTCCAACGGCATGGACCCCGAGTACTCGGTCATCGGCCGCGTCGCCCGCCGCATCTGGGCGGTCGCGATGAAGAACAAGTACGGCGGCAACGAGCGCTCGCAGAAGCTGAAGTACCACGTGCAGACGTCGGGTCGCTCGCTGCACGCACAGGAGATGGACTTCAACGACATCCGCACCACCCTGCAGGCGCTGATCGCGATCTACGACAACGCCAACTCGCTGCACACCAACGCCTACGACGAGGCGGTCACCACGCCGTCGGCGGAGTCGGTGCGCCGGGCCCTGGCGATCCAGCTGATCATCAACCGGGAGTGGGGCCTGGCGATGAACGAGAACCCGATGCAGGGCTCCTACGTCATCGACCAGCTCACCGACCTGGTCGAGGAGGCCGTGCTGGCCGAGTTCGACCGGATCTCCGAGCGCGGCGGCGTGCTGGGGGCGATGGAGACCGGCTACCAGCGCGGCCGGATCCAGGACGAGTCGATGCTGTATGAGCACAAGAAGCACGACGGCTCGCTGCCGATCATCGGCGTCAACACCTTCCGCAAGCCGGACGCCGGCGACGGCACGCCGGACGAGATCGAGCTGGCGCGCGCCACCACCGAGGAGAAGGACTCCCAGCTGGCCCGGGTGCGCGACTTCCAGGCCCGCCACGCCGGCGAGGCGGCCGAGGCGATCGCGCGGCTCAAGCAGGCCGCCACCAGCGACGAGAACGTCTTCGCGGTGCTGATGGACGCCGCGCGGGTCTGCTCGCTGGGCCAGATCACCGAGGCGTTCTTCGAGGTCGGCGGCCAGTACCGGCGCAACGTCTGAGCGAGGCCGAGAACGCCACGAGGCCGGCATCCACGCGCGTGGATGCCGGCCTCGTCGTCCTGGCGTCGAGCCGCACCGGTAGGCGTCCCGCAGGCAGGCCCCGCAGCGGGGGCTCACCCGACGAGGTGGGGCGCCTCCGCCGGCACGGGGCCCTCGGGGCCCTCGGCGCCCGGGGCGTCGGGCACCCCCAGGGCGGCGTTGACCAGGCCGGCCGCGAACACGATCCCGGCGGCGGCGACGGGCAGCAGCAGCGCAGTGGACGCGCCGTACGACTCCGCGACGGTCCCCGTCACCACGGAGGCGATCGACTGCCCGACGATGATGGCGGAGCCGAGGCTCGTCATCACCGTCGCGGCACGCCCGCGCGGGCTGCGCGTGGAGCCGAGGCTGTAGAGCGTGACCAGCGTCGGCCCGATGCCCAGTCCGAGCAGCGCCAGCACGACGCACATCGCCGCGACCGAGCCGACCAGCCCGAGCGCGGCGGTGCCGAGCACCATCACCCCGGCGAAGACGAGCCACCGGGCACGCAGCGTGAACCACGCGGGGAAGAGCGCCATGCTCAGCGCCAGGGCCGCGGATCCGATCCCCATGAAGCCGTAGACCAGCCCGGCGCTCGCGGCCTCGCCGCGAGCGTCCATGAACGCGGTGAGCGAGGTGAGCATGGCCCCGAAGAACAACCCGACACCCAACGTGCCGACGACGACCGTGACCAGCGCCGGCGCGAGCAGGTCGCGCGCCGGCCCGGGGCGCTCCCTGCTCGCGTGCGCGGTGTGCGCGGCGCGGGCGGTGGGGTGCAGGGCGAAGGCGGTGACGAAGACCGCGGTGAGGACCGCGGCGGCGACGACGGGCGCCCACGGGTCGAAGAAGGTGCCGATCACTCCGACGGCGAAGGGCCCCACGATGAAGACCACCTCGTCCGCGGCGGACTCGTAGGCCATCGTGGAGTTGAAGGTGCGCGAGCGGCGCTCCGGCGCGATCCGCATCGCGATCAGCTGCACCAGCCGGGTGCGCGACATGGGCGCCACCTGGGGCGCCGAGGCGCCGATCACGAACGCGACCGCCAGCACCGCGACGTCCGGCAGCGAGCTGTAGGCGACGGCCGCCATCACTCCCAGCGCGGAGGCGGAGACCGCCCCGCTGGCGAGCAGCACGCGCCGCTGGCCGAAGCGGTCCGCCGCAGCGCCCAGCAGCGGGCCGACGCAGGCGGAGCCGAGCCCGACCACGGCGGAGCTGAGGCCGCCGAAAGCCAGGGAGCCGCGGCTGGCGACGACGAGGCTGAGCACGCCGACGACCATCATCGCGAAGGGCAGCCGCGCCACGAGCGCGATCGGGAAGTACGTCGCTCCCGTCGCGCGCAGCAACGACGGGGCGGGATCCTGCTGAGTGTTCTGGGGGTTCATCTCCGGGCTACCTCACATCGACGACAGTGCCGCCTTGGACCGTCGGTGGGCCGACGCGAGGTTGTTACACCAGGGTTGTGACGGCTTCGATGGTAGGTCGCGGCGAGCCGTGTCCCCAAACGCCGGACCCGAGTAACCTGCGCCACATGAGCGCCCAGCCCTCCTACCAGCAACTAGTCGATCTTCCCGCGTGGGCGGTGCAGCCGGTGCCGATGGCCTTCGAGGACAGCAACGGCTTCCTCAACGTGCGCCACTACCTCGGGATCGGCAGCGAGGGGCTGGACGAGTCGCTCGTCGACGTGGGGATCCTGCCGAACTGGCCGCGCAGTGAGGGCCTGGCGTGCCTGTCCGCCGAGCACCACGTCACCTACTTCCACGAGCTGCGCACCGGGGACCAGCTCTCGGTCCGGGTGCTGCTGCTGGGCCGCGCCGAGCGTGCGGCACACGCCCTGGTCTACGTCCTCGACGGCACCCGCGAGCGCCTGGCGTGCACGTTCGAGGAGATCTTCTTGTGCGTCGATGTCGCCGAGCGGCGCGCCGTGCCGTGGCCCGAGGACGTCGCCACCCGCCTCGACGCCCGCATCGCCGAGCACGCCGCGCTCGGCTGGCAGCCCGTGACGTCGGGGAGCCTCTCCCTGCGCTGACCCGCGGGCCGCCGACGGTTGGGCGGCTGGCTACCGTGGCCGCCATGGCAGTGGTGCACGACGACCTCGGCGATCCCCTCGACCTCGCCCGGCCGGCCACCCGGATCGTCTCCCTCGTGCCCTCGATCACCGAGGCGCTGGCCACCGATGTCCCTGAGCGGCTCGTCGGCGCCACCCAGTGGTGCACGCACCCGGCGGACCTCGACGTGCCGCGGGTCCGCGGCACCAAGAACCCCGACCTCGACGCGGTGCGCGCCCTGGCCCCCGACGTGGTGGTGGCCAACAAGGAGGAGAACCGCGAGCTCGACGTACGACGGCTGCGCGAGGCCGGGGTGCCGGTCTGGGTCACCGACATCGAGACCGTCGGCGGCGCGCTGGACTCCCTGGAGCGGTTCTACGCCACCGTCCTCGGCCTCGAGCCGACCGAGTGGCTGCGCACGGCGCGGGCCTGCTGGGGCATGCCGATGCCGCCGGGGCGCGGCCGGGTCGCCGTACCGATCTGGCGGGACCCGTGGATGGTCGTCGGCCCGCGCACCTACACCGGTGACCTGCTGCGCCTGCTGGGTTGGCAGAACACCTACGACAGCGGCGAGGACCGCTACCCGCGAGTGCCGCTGGACGAGATCGACCGCGACGACCTCGACCTGGTCCTGCTGCCCGACGAGCCCTACGTGTTCACCGCCGAGGACGGTCCGGAGGCCTTCCGCAAGGTGCCCACCCGGCTCGTCTCCGGCCGGCTGCTCACCTGGTACGGGCCGGCGATGGTGCAGGCGCACCACGAGCTGTCCCCCTGAGCCCGGGCCCGAGGCCCGGGCCGGACCGACCCCCGGCGCGCTCAGACGTGCGTGTGGGCGCCGGGACCGCTGACCTTGATGCCTGCCGGGTCGTCGAGGCTCCAGGTGAGCTCGTAGGTGCGCCGGTAGCCGGTGTGCTGGATCCGCCAGCCCTGCTCCGTGCGCACGTAGCGGTCGGTGTAGATCGCGCCGCCCTCGAGGGCGAAGCGGAACTCGTCGACGATGACCTTGTCGTGCAGGTACCACTGCGCCGAGGCGCGGTCGGGTGCCTCGGCGTCGACGTCGATCTCGGGGTGGTGCACGTGGTGCATCGTGAGCACGCCGGGCCCCATGTTGGTGCGCATGTAGTCGACCAGGGCGGCCGGGTCCTCGAAGGCCAGGCCGTTGTAGTCGGCGGTCGCGTCCGGGGCGAAGCAGTCGGCGAACTCGTCCCACTGCTTCGTGTCCAGGGTGCGCAGGTAGCGGTACTTGAGGCGGCTGATCGCGGTGATGTCGTCGAGCGGTGAGGGAGTCATGGTCGCCGACTGTAACGGCGATCACACGCGGTGACACCCGTCGTTAACCCTGAGGGCCCGCAGGCGGAAACCTCGCGCGCGCACCCTGGCCAGCATGACCACCTCGACGACCCCCGTCGTGCCCGGCTCCACGGCCCGTCACCCGGAGCCCGTCGGCACCCGCCACCGCACCGAGGACGCCGTCGCGCGCGCAGCCCGCCGTGACGCCCTGCGCGACCGTCACGCCCAGCGCCTGCTGCGGCTGATGGCCGAGCGCAGCGACCTGCGCGGCGTGCACCCGCTCGCCGACTTCGTCGACGACGCGGTGCGCTGGTCGGCCTGAGCCCCGGCGACCTCCCCTCGGGACCTTCCCGGGGGTCCGCCCGGGGGTCCGCCCGGGGTCCGCCCGGGGGTCCGCCCGGGGGTCCGCCCGGGGGTCCGCCCGGGGGTCCGCCCGGGGCGTCGGGCCGTAGAGTGGGCAGTCGTGATCTTCAAGCGTGTGGGGGTCGGGCGTCCCTATCCCGACCACGGCCTCACCTCCCGGGACTGGGCGGCCGTGCCTCCACGCCAGGTGAAGCTGGACAGCCTGGTCACGACGAAGGACACCCTGCAGCTCTCCTCGCTGCTGGACGAGGACTCCACCTTCTACGGTGACCTCTTCGCCCACGTGGTGTTGTGGAGAGGTGAGTACTACCTGGAGGACGGCTTGCACCGGGCGCTGCGGGCCGCGCTGCAGCAGCGCAACGTCCTGCACGCCCGTGTGATCCGGATGGAAGGTTGAGGACCGTGGAGAACGTCAGGGAGGGCAGTCGCTCCGCGATGACCCTCGCCGTGCTGGCCGTGATCTTCCTGGCCTCCGTGGTGTGGGGCTGGTCCAACGCCACCCAGCCGCTGCCGGAGCGGGTCAAGGCGGCCGCGTGCACCGAGACCCTCATCAAGAAGGGCGACAAGGTGGCGCCGCCGCAGGTGCGGGTCAACGTGCTCAACGCCGGCGGACCCAACGGGCTCGCCAGCAAGACGCGGGCCAAGCTGGCCGACGCGGGCTTCGTGACCGGCTCCGCGGGCAACGCCCCCGTCGGCACCCGTGCCGGCACCGCACAGATCTGGTCGGACGACCCGGCCAACCCCGCGGTGCAGCTGCTGGCGTCGTACCTGGGCAAGAAGGTGAAGGTCGTGGACCAGCCCTCGGGCTACGCCGGGATCACCATCGTCGTCGGCAAGCGGTTCAAGGGCGTGACGAAGGGCAAGGCGGCGGTCCGGGCCGACAAGGACTCCTTCGTGTGCACCCCGCCGTTGAGCTCGGTGCCCGAGGAGCCGATCTGAGGCACGCCCGGTCGTGCGCTGCCGCCTGCCGGCAGGGCGTCACCGCGGGCGGTCGTCGCCGAGCCACTGCGCCAGCCGGCCGCCGGAGCTGACCTGCCGCAGCCGCCGCTCGGTGGCCTCGCGCAACCGCCGCGGCGTCACGATGATCAGCTCGTCGCCGTGCCGCAGCACCGTACGACGCTCCGGCACCTTCGTCTCGCCGTCGCGCACGATCATCGACACGCTGGCCCCGACGGGCAGCCGCAGCTCGCCGACCTCGACGCCGTGCAGGTGCGAGCCCGGGCTGATCGCGATCTGCAGCAGGTCGGCGGCGACCCGCTCCAACGGCGCCGCCTCGACCTCGATGCTGCGCGGCTCGTCCCGGTCGCTCACGCCGAGCACCCGGGCCAGCCAGGGCAGGGTGGGTCCGGTGACGCAGGTGTAGACCACCACCAGCACGAAGACGATGTCGAAGAGCCGCTGCGCCCCGACCACCCCCTCGGAGAGGGGGATGGTGGCGAACACGATGGGCACCGCGCCGCGCAGGCCGGCCCAGGACAGGAACCCGACCTCGCGCCAGGGCCTCGGCGCGACCACGGAGCTGACGACGACCGAGACCGGCCGCGCCACGAAGGTCAGCACCAGCCCGGCGAGCACCGCGGTGCCCACCACGCTCCAGGTCAGCTCGGCCGGGGAGAGCAGCAGCCCGAGCATGATGAACAGCCCGATCTGGGCGATCCAGGCGAGCCCCTCGACGAAGGAGCGGGTGGCGTTGCGGTGCGGCAGGTCGGTGTTGCCGAGGACGAGCGCGGCGACGTACACGGCGGCGAAGCCGCTGGCGTGCAGGGCGGGTCCGGCGCCGTAGGCGATCAGGGTGAGGCTGACGACGGCGATCGGGTAGAGGCCGGAGGCGGGCAGGGCGGCGCGGCGCATCAGCCAGGCACCGCCGAAGCCGACGGCGAGACCGAGCGCGACGCCGAGGGCCAGCTCGTAGACGACGATGCCGGCCACCACGAGGGGGCCGTGGTCGCTGACGGCGCCGGTGGAGATCAGCGTGACGATCACGACCGTGGGCGCGTCGTTGAGGCCGGACTCCGCCTCGAGGGCGCCGGTGATCCGCTTGGGCAGCGGCACCGCACGCAGCACCGAGAAGACGGCGGCGGCGTCGGTGGCCGACGTGATGGCGCCGAGCAGCACGGCGATCTCCCAGGAAAGCCCCAGCAGGTAGTGCCCGGCGACGGCGACGACCGCCACCGACACGGTCATCCCGATCGTGGCCAGCGAGGTGCCCAGACGCATCGATGGTCTGACCTCACGCCAGTTGGCGGTGAGACCACCCTCAGCGAGGATGATCGCCAGCGCGCCGAACCCGATCGCGTGCGCCAGCTGCGCGTCGTCGAACCGGACCCCGAGCACCGACTCCCCGAGCAGCACCCCGATGGCGAGGTAGAGCAGGAGGCTGGGCATCCCGATCTTCACCGACAGCCGGACGGCGAGCAGCGCGAGCAGCAGCACCGAGGAGCCGACCAGCACGAAGGTGTCGAGCTGGTGCGCGTCGAACGTCAACTGACCAGGCTCCGTCGCGCCGCTCCGGAGGCCGACGTGCGACGCCGCGTGGCGTGCGGGGCGCCCGAGAGCGACACGCGACGGACGCAACACGTGGGCGACATCAGGTCTCTGGGCTCTCGTCGGTGGTGGGTCCATAGTCTATCGGTAGAACATGTTCTAGATTGGGGCGCATGAGCACTGCAGCGCCCGGCCTCGCCCTCCCAGAGCCCCTCCCCGCCGACCGGATCGAGGAGAGCACCGAGCAGTTCGACGTCGTGGTGGTGGGCTTCGGCATCGCCGGGGGCTGCGCGGCGCTCGAGGCCGCCCGGTCCGGAGCCCGGGTGCTGCTGCTGGAGAAGGCGGCCGTGCACGGGGGCACGTCCTCGATGTCGGGCGGTCACTTCTACCTCGGCGGCGGCACGGCCGTGCAGACCGCGACCGGGCACACCGACTCGGTCGAGGCGATGTACGACTACCTGATGGCCAGCACCAAGGACCCGGACGCGGAGAAGATCCGCGCCTACTGCGAGGACTCGGTGGCGCACTTCGAGTGGCTGGAGTCGCTTGGCTTCGAGTTCGAGCGCAGCTACTTCCCCGGCAAGGCGGTGATCCAGCCCGGCACCGAGGGCCTGATGTTCACCGGCAACGAGAAGGTCTGGCCCTACCGCGACGAGGTGCCGCCCGCCCCGCGCGGGCACAAGGTGCCGGTCCCGGGCGACACCGAGGGCACCCGGATCGTGATGGACCTGCTGCGCACCGAGGTCGAGAAGGCGGGCGTGGAGGTCCGGTTCGAGACCGGTGCGACCAACCTCGTCGTGGACGGCGACGGTGCGGACCAGCGGGTCGTGGGCCTGGCCTGGCGCTCCTTCGACGCCACCGGGATCGTCGCGGCCGACGCGGTGATCATCGCCGCCGGCGGCTTCGTGATGAACCCCGACATGGTCGCCCGCTACACCCCGGCGCTCGGCTCGAAGCTGTTCACCCTGGGCTCGACGTACGACGACGGGCTGGGCATCCGGCTCGGCGAGTCCGTCGGCGCCGCCCTGGAGAACATGGAGGAGCCGTTCATCACCGCCCCGTTCTACCCGCCCTCGTCACGGGTGAAGGGGATCATCGTGAACAAGCTCGGCCAGCGGTTCGTGGCCGAGGACAGCTACCACGCGCGGACGTCGTACCACGTGCTCGCCCAGCCCGACTCCGTCGCGTACCTCATCGTCGACAGCGAGCACCTCGGCGAGGACCATATGCCGCTGGTGCCGCTCAAGGACGGCTTCGAGACGCTGGAGGAGATGGAGGCCGGGCTGGGGATGCCGGAGGGCGCCCTGGTGGCCACCGTGAACCGGTACAACGAGCACGCCGCCGCCGGCGAGGACCCCGACTTCCACAAGCACCCCGACTGGTTGACGCCGCAGACGGCCGGCCCGTGGGCCGTGCTCGACCTGTCCCTGGGCGTGGCGCTCTACGCCGGCTTCACCATCGGCGGCATGGCCACCACCCTCGACGGCGAGGTACGACGCACCGACGGCTCCGTCGTGCCGGGGCTGTACGCCGCCGGTGCGTGCGCGGCGAACATCGCCCAGGACGGCAACGGCTACTGCTCGGGCACCCAGCTCGGCGAGGGCTCCTACTTCGGCCGCCGTGCCGGGGTGGCGGCCGCCGTCCGGGCAGGCGCGACGGCCGGCTGAGGCGGGCCTCCCGCCGTCCGCCCTTCGGGTGGTCCCGGCCCGCGTGCGCGGGGGCCCTGGAAGGATGACGCGGGTGAGTGACCGCTTCACCGCCGCGTCCCGGGCGAACGTGCCCCCCTTCCACGTCATGGACCTGCTCGCCGGCGCCGCCGAGCGGCAGCGCACCCACGGCGACCTGGTGAACCTGGTGGCCGGCCAGCCCAGCACGGGTGCGCCGGCGCCGGTCAACGCGGAGGCGATCCGGCTGCTGAACAGCGGCGAGGCGCTCGGCTACACCCCGGCGACCGGCATCCCCGAGCTGCGCCGGGCGATCGCGGGCCACTACCGCCGGGCCTACGGCCTCGAGGTCACCGAGGACGACGTGATCGCGACGACCGGGTCCTCCGGTGGGTTCCTGCTCGCCTTCCTGGCCGCCTTCGAGACCGGCGACCGGGTGGCGATCGCGCGCCCCGGCTACCCCTGCTACCGCAACGTGCTGGCGGCGCTGGGCTGTGAGGTCGTCGAGATCGCCGCGGGTCCCGAGACCCGGTTCCAGCCGACACCCGAGCAGCTCGCCGAGACCCACGCCCGGACCCCGCTGGCCGGCGTGGTGGTGGCGAGCCCGGCGAACCCGACGGGCACGATGCTGCTCCCCCCGGAGCTCGCCGCGATCGCGCGGTGGTGCGAGGAGAACGGGGTGCAGCTGGTCTCGGACGAGATCTACCACGGCATCTCCTACGGCGACGCCACCGCGAGCAGCGCCTGGGAGACCTCACGCGAGGCGATCGTCTTCGGCTCGTTCTCCAAGTACTTCTCGATGACCGGCTGGCGGCTGGGCTGGATGCTCGCCCCGCCGCGGCTGCGCCGCCCGGTCGACGTGCTGACCGGCAACTTCAGCATCTGCCCGCCGGTGCTCTCGCAGTACGCCGCGCTGGCCGCGTTCGACGACGCCTCCTACGCCGAGCTCGACGCCCACGTGGCCCGCTACGCGCACAACCGGGACCTGCTGCTGGCCGGCCTACGCCGCCTGGGCATCACCGAGCTGGCGCCGGCCGACGGCGCGTTCTACGCCTACGCCGACGTGCGCCACCTGACCAACGACTCCATGGCCTACGCCAAGTCGCTGCTCGCCCGGACCGGGGTGGCGGTCGGGGTGGGCGTCGACTTCGACACCGTCGACGGCGGCTCGTTCCTGCGGTTGAGCTTCGCCGGCACCGCCGACGACATCACCACCGCCCTGGACCGCCTCGACGGCAACCTCTGAGAGGCTCACACGCGGGCCCCCCGGCCGCCTCAGGTTTGGCTGAGCCCGGACCGGGAAGGCCGAGAGCCATGTACGGCGACACGGAGACCGTCCGGCGTCGCGCCGGCCAGCTGCGCGACCAGGGTGCTGACGTGCGCGCGCTGGCCGAGGAGCTCGTGGCCCGCGTCGAGGCCGTCGGCTGGTCCGGCCGGGCCGCCGAGGCGATGGCGCAGCGGGTCGCCGAGCGTGCCGGACACCTGCGGCACGTCGCCGAGGCCCACACCGGTGCCGCCGACGCGCTGAGCGACCACGCCGCCGCCGTGGACTCCCTGCGCGAGGAGATCGCCCGCATCGAGACCCGGGCCGAGGCGCTGGTCGCGGACGCCCGGGCACGCGTGGGCGCGATCACCGAGCGCAACGCGAGGCTCGCCGAGGCCGGTGGCGACGCGCCCGCCGTCGAGCCGGACCCGACCGACACGGCCCTCCTGGCGTTCGTCCCGCCGCCCCCTGGCCACCGGGACTGGCTGCACGTCGAGCTGCCCGGTCTGGAGCGCTGAGCCGTGCCCACCATCGACCTCACCACCCCCACCCGGGCCGTCGAGCCGGTCGAACCCGCTGCACCGGCACCGCTGGACGCCGCGCCGCGCCGCGTGGGGCTCTCGCTGCGCGAGCTGCAGCACGCCGCGCGGCTCGCCGGGGACGCTCCGCTGCCGTTCGAGGTCGCGGCACCGACCGAGGCCGACGCCATGCAGTCGCGGCTCGGCAGCAGCCCCGCCACCAGCGACGACCACGCCTACCGTGGCGTGCTGTCCGCGCTCAATGACCCGGGCACCTCGCTGGCCGAGCGCGGTCTGGTCGTCGACGGCGTGCTGGAGCCCGGCATCGCCGGGGCGATCGGCCTGCTCGCCGCGCCACGGATCGCCCTGGACGTCGACGTACGGATGGGCGAGGTGCAGGCGAAGGCCTGGCACCGCCACGACCGGGGCGCGGTGGCGTCCCTGGCCACCATCGACGGCGCGGTCTTCGAGCTCGCGTGGTTCGGCGTCGACTCGTGGGCCACCGAGCTGGCGCGGGTGGCCGCACCCTCGGAAGAGATCACCCTGGGCACCTCCGCGGTGCCGGCGCTGGTCGACCTGCCGTTCGAGCTGGCCGACGCCGCCGCCGAGGCCGTCCGGATCGGCCGTGGTGACCTGGTCGCCGTGCTCGCCGCGCGGCACACCGGGTCGGTCCTCGGGCCGGACGGCTCCGTGCTCACGGACGACGCCGTGACCCGGTTGCTCGTCGCCCTCGGCGGCGAGGCCCAGGGCCGGCTGCGGGCCATGGTCGCCGACGTGACCGGCGCCGCGGTGGACACCGTCGGCGTCGTCTCCTGGACGCTGCTCGCCGACGGCTGGCGGGCACTGCGCCCCCACCAACGTGACGGGGTGCTGCGCCTGGAGCTGCGCGCGGTCGAGCCGGGCGACCTGGCCGCGGTGCTCGCGCCGGCCGCCCTGCCCGCGGTCGAGAGCGCGTCCGGAGGCGCGTCGTGAGCGGCCCGTCGCGTCCCGAGGACCACCCGGGCAAGGGCGAGGGCCGGGGCGTGGGCCGCGACCTGGCGCAGGACGTCGTCGCGGCGGCGGCCGCGGAGCGTCGTACGGCGCCGCGGACGGCGGTGGAGTCGGCGGACCTGGCGGACAAGTACGACCAGATGCTGCGGCTGGCCGACCTCTTCGACGACGCCGGCGCCCAGATGCGGCAGTGGGCGCAGCTGGGCCGCACCGTGCTCACCGATCCCGACGTCACCGAGACAGCCGCGCTGTCCCCGCGCACCTGGAACCGGGCCGAGGACGAGCTGCGCGCGCTGACCGGCGGCAAGCACGGCCTGCTCAGCCGCTCGATCGAGCTCGACGCCGACGCGCTGGTGCTGCGTGCGACGGTGCTGACCTACCGCTGGATCGACGAGCTGCAGGCTGCGGCCTACCAGACGCTCGGGTCGATCGCGGGCCGCGCGATCGGCTACCTCGCACCGCAGGTCAACCTCGGCGGCGCGATCGTGGCGGCGGGCCTGATCGAGACCGAGGCGCTCGACCGGGACGGCGTGACGGCCTACCTCAACGAGCTGGCCGCCTCCAACCCCGACCTGATGGAGCACGTCACCACCGCCGGCGGGCTGCTGGACAGCCTGCAGATGCGGGGCCTGCTCACCGCCGGGGTGCTGTCCGGCGAGGCCGGGCGCAGCGCGCGGGCCGGTGGGCTGCGCGCCATCGGGGTCGCTGCGATGGACGACGACTGGACCTCCGCGCTGCGCGACGTCGCCGTCGCCGCCGTGGACCCCGCCCCCGCCCCGCCGCCGGTCACCGAGGTGGCGAGCGGCGGAGCGGACCTGGCGCCGGCCGGGCTGGAGGACCTGATGGCCCTGCTGTGCGAGACCGACGGGTCGGGCGAGACGGTGCGGGTGCTGCCGCTCGGCCCGGGGCGCCTGGTCGCGTTCCTCGCCGGCGACCTCGGCCCCGCCCCGGCCCCCGGCCGGCTGCGGCTGGTCTCCGGCGACCACTCCGGCCACGCCGCGGCGGTGGTGCGCGCGCTGGCCGCCGCGACCGACACCGAGCACGGCGAGCACGGCGACTCGCAGCCCGACTCGCAGTCCGACTCGCCGGTGCGGGTGATGCTGGTGGGCCGCGGCACCGGCGGCGCGGTCGCCCTCGACATCGCCACCCGCAGCGACCTGCCCGGCTTCGTGGTCGACCAGGTGGTGACCGCGAACGCGCCCTCGGCGCAGGTGCCGCACCTGCCCGACGACGTACGGGTGCTCTCGATGGAGGACCGTGCGGACCCGGTGGGGCTGCTCGGCTCGCTGATCAACGCCAGCGCACCGAACCGGCTCACGGTCGTCTACGAGTCCGCCGAGGAGTCCGACCTGCCGCCGCTGGTGGCCGGGGGCCGGGCCGCCGACCGGGCCGGGCACCCCGACCTCGTCGCGGTCCTGACGCGCTGGCGCGAGCTGGGCTACCTGCGGCAGCCGGCATGAGCGGCGAGCAGACCCAGGAACAGGTCGGCGAGCAGGCGGGCGAACAGGCCCTGGAGCACCTCGACGTGCTCATCATCGGGGCCGGGCTGTCCGGCATCGACGCCGCCTACCACGTGGGCACCGGGCTGCCGGGGGCGTCGTACGCCGTGCTGGAGATGCGGGACACCCTGGGCGGCACCTGGGACCTGTTCCGCTACCCCGGTGTGCGCTCGGACTCCGACATGCACACCCTCGGCTTCAGCTGGCGGCCCTGGCTCGCCGAGCAGGCCATCGCCGACGGCGCCTCGATCCGGGCCTACCTCGCCGAGACCGCCGCGGAGCACGGCATCGACGCCCACATCCGCTACCACCACAAGGTGGTGCGCGCCGACTTCTGCACCGCCGGGGCCCGGTGGACGGTGACGGTGCAGCGCACCGACACCGGCGAGACGATGCGGCTGACGGCGGGGTTCCTGTTCGCCACCTCCGGCTACTACGACTACGCCGCCGGCTACACCCCCGAGCTGCCCGGGATCGGCGACTACGCCGGCGAGGTGGTGCACCCGCAGCACTGGCCGGCCGACCTCGACCACACCGGCAAGCGTGTCGTGGTGATCGGCTCGGGCGCGACCGCGGTCACCCTGGTGCCGGCCCTGGCCGGCAGCGGCGCCGAGCATGTCACGATGCTGCAGCGCACGCCGACGTACGTCGTCAGCCAGCCGGGCCGCGACCCGCTGGTGCGCCGGCTGCGCCGCGTGCTGCCCGCGCGGGTCGCCGCGCGGGTGGGCCGGGGTCGCTCGCTGGTGATGCACATCGGCTTCTACGAGTTCTGCCAACGCTTCCCCGACGCCGCGCGCGGCTACCTGCGCCGGATGACCGCACGGCAGCTGCCGCCCGACCTCGACGTGGACGAGCACTTCTCGCCGCCGTACGACCCCTGGGACCAGCGGCTGTGCCTGGTGCCCGACGGCGACCTGTTCCGGGCGCTGCGCAAGCACAGCGTGGACGTGGTCACCGACCACATCGAGACCTTCACCCCGACCGGGATCCGGCTGACCTCGGGGCGCGAGCTGGAGGCCGACCTCGTCGTCACCGCGACCGGACTCAACCTGCTCGCGTTCGGCGGCGCCACCCTGGCCGTGGACGGCACCGACGTCGTGCTGCCCGACACGATGGCGTTCCAGGGGATGATGCTCAGCGGCGTGCCGAACTTCGCGTTCGTCATCGGCTACACCAACGCGTCGTGGACGCTGAAGGCCGACCTGGTCTGCTCCTACGTCACCCGGGTGCTGCGGCACATGGACGAGAACGGGCTACGCACCGTCGTACCGCGGCGCGACCCGGACGTCGCCGAGGAGCCGTTCCTCGACTTCGCCGCCGGCTACGTGCTGCGCGCCGTCGACGAGTTCCCGCGGCAGGGGTCGCGCGAGCCGTGGCGGCTGCGGATGAACTACTTCCGCGACCGCCGCGTCCTCGCCCGCCCCGTCACCCACCCCGCGCTGGAGTACTCGGCCTGACCCGACCCCTCCCGCCCCGCCGAATCCCCCCTTGTGGTCCGCCGAATCGACTCTTGTGGTCGCGCGAATCACCTGGTGTGGTCGGTCGAATCGCTCCCTGTGGCTGGGCGAATCTCCTCTTGTGGTCGGGTGGATGTCCCGTCGCCATCGAGACACCCAGAAGGGGCGATTCGACGGTGCACAACGAGCAATTCGACCGACCACACCAGGTGATTCGGCGGACCACAGAGGGTGATTCGGCGGTGCAGGAGGGGAGATTCGGCTACCAGGCCAGGTCGTGCACGAACTCGCTGAGCTGGGAGAGGTTGCGGCACTCGAACATCGGGACGATCTGGCGGTACGTCGGAGCGGCGGAGTCGCCGGTGCCCCAGTTGCGCTCGTGCTCGGGGTTGAGCCAGAAGGAGCGCTTCACGGAGCCGGCGAGGTCGCGCAGCGTCTGCTCGTGCAGGTCGCTGTAGTTGGAGCGCGCGTCACCGAGCACGAGCAGGGTGGTGCGCGGGGTGAGCGCGTCGGGGTGCAGCTCGGCGAACTTGCTGAACGCGCGGCCGTAGTTGGTGCGGCCCCACAGGGCGGCCTTGCTGGCGCTGGCCGACAGGTCGGCGAGGACGTCGACCGGGTCGGCGCCGGGGCGGAAGTGCCCGGTCACCTCGTGCACGTGGTCGATGAAGGTGAAGGCGCGCATCGACTGGAAGACCTCGCGCAGCGCGAACATGAACAGCAGCGTGAAGCCCGCGAAGCTCGCCACCGAGCCGCTGACGTCGCACAGCACGACCAGGTCGGTGCGGTGCGGGCGCTTGGGCCGGTGGTGGGTGCTCAGCGGCACGCCGCCGGTGGCCATGGAGGCCCGCACGGTACGACGGAAGTCCAGCGGGGCGCTGCGGGCGTGCCGGGAGTGCTGCTCCTTGGCCAGCCGCGCGGCCAGGCGCCGGGCGAGCGGGAAGATCTCCTTGCGCATCTCGTCCAGGTCGGTGCGGCGCGCGGACATGAAGGCCAGCTTGTCGATGCTGGGCCGCACCGCGACCTGGGCGACGTGGTCGGGTCCCTTCTCCTCCGCGATCCGGCGCCGGGCGTCCCCCTCGACCAGCGCGGTGAACGCACCGATCCGCCGGTTGGCCTCGCGGCGCGCCTCGTCCTCGGCGGCGCCCTGCCCGAGCAGCCCGGCGACGAGACGGTCCACCAGCTCCTGGGGGGAGACGCGCTGCAGCGCCGTGTAGGCCGACCACGACGACAGCCCGGGGCCGCGGCCGGGCATCGACCCGAAGGCGCCGACCATCTCCGCGGCCATCCGGGCCAGCTCGGCCGGGTCCAGCTCGGCCGCCGCGAGCAGCCGGGCGAGCCGGTCGCGGAAGGCCAGCAGCGCGGTGGCGTTGTCGCGCGCCCCCGCCTCGTCGCCCGTCTGCTCCTCGGCTGCCGCGCCGTCGCCGACCAGGGCGGGGAAGTAGACGTCGAACAGCGCGTCGAACGTCGTACGTTGGGTGTGGCGTTTGACCAGGGTGGCCGCGAAGGCGTCCCGTACGGCGTCGCGGGAGCCCCAGTGCAGCGCGGACAGCGCGGCGACGGCGTCGAGGTCCTCGGCGAGCGAGACCGACAGCCCGGCGCCGCGCAGCGCCTCGACGAACGCCAGGTGGCGGTCGAGCAGGCCGGAGGTCTCGGACGGGGAGCGGTCCATGGTCAGGACCGTGCCAGCTTCAGCTCCTTGACCGCACGGTCGTGGTCGGACTGATGCTTGAGCACCGCACCGAGGGTCTCCGCGATCGCCTTGGCGTCGAGGTCACGGATCTCCAGGGCGATGAGGGTGCGCGCCCAGTCCACCGACTCGGCGATCGAGGGTGCCTTCTTCAGCTCCAGCTCGCGCAGCCGGCCGACGGTGGCGACGAGCTGCTCGGCGATCCGGTCCTCCAGGCCGGGGACCTGCCGGTGCAGGATCTCCCGCTCCCGGGCGGCGTCCGGGTAGTCCAGGTGCAGGTAGAGGCAGCGGCGCTTGACCGCCTCGCTCAGCTCGCGGCTGGCGTTGGAGGTCAGTACGACGAAGGGCCGGCGGGTCGCGGCGACGGTGCCCAGCTCGGGGATGGTGACCTGGAAGTCGCTGAGCACCTCCAGCAGCAGACCCTCGACCTCGATGTCGGTCTTGTCGACCTCGTCGATGAGCAACACGGTCGGCTCGTCGCGGCGGATGGCGCTGAGCAGCGGCCGGGTGAGCAGGAACTGCTCGCTGAAGATGTCGTCATGGGTGGCGTCCCAGTCCGCGCCGGCGCCGGCGGCGTTGGCCGCCTGGATGGCGAGCAGCTGCTTCTTGTAGTTCCACTCGTACAGGGCGCGGGCCTCGTCCAGGCCCTCGTAGCACTGCAGCCGCACCAGCTCCGCGCCCGTGGCCCGGGAGACGGCCTTGGCCAGCTCCGTCTTGCCCACGCCGGCCGGGCCCTCGAGCAGCAGCGGCTTCTCCAGCGCGCCGGCGAGGAACGTGGTGGTCGCGGTCGCCGCGTCGGCCAGGTAGCCCACCGCGCCGAGCCGCTCGGTGGCCTCGGCCGGGGATTGGAACCAGGTCATGGGCCCCATCCTGCCGGTAGAGCGCACATCCACGGACCGTGTCCCGCCCGCAGCCCGCGGGGGAAGCGCGTCCTTTGCTCGTGACCCGGCCCGGCGATCCTCGTTGAGTTCGACAACGGATCGGTGATCGGCACGCCGTCGTCGGTGTGCAGGAAACGGGGGCCCAGGTGGACCGACTCTGTCTGCCCCAGCACTGGTTCCCGCGCCTGGTGGTGTGCTTCCGGACGGCCACCAGCGTCGCCGGGCTGATCCTGCTGGTCGGCCTCGCCGCCTTCGACCTGATCAGCGCCCCGCAGCCCAGCTCGCCGCGCGAGACCCTGGGCATGCGCTCCGGTCCCCTGGTGAAGATGATGGAGATCGAACGGTGCTCGCCCACCGGCTTCGACCGCTCTGTCGTCCCGCGCAAGGCGATCGTGCGCACGCCCGACGGCGACACCGAGCTGGTGAGCTTCAAGCGGGGCTGGGCCGTCTTCAGCGGTGCGGCGGACGGAGACCTCGTCGCGGTGTGCCTGGGCCGCTCCGCTCGGCACCGGCCCGCCTCGGTCCTCGCGCCCTGACCGTCGCCGAGAAACCGAACAGCGGGCCCACGCCTGGCGTGGACCCGCTGTCTGCGACGTCGTGCGACATCACGTGGCGGTGGCGGTGGGATTTGAACCCACGGTGGGTTTGACCCCACACAACATTTCGAGTGTTGCACCTTCGGCCGCTCGGACACGCCACCGCGCGGAACCATACCGGAGCGCCTCCGGGCGCCGGAAATCGGACCGGCCGCGGCCTCGGTCAGCGGCGCTGCGCGGTGAAGAAGTCGTCGAGCAGCGCGGCGCAGTCCTCGGCGAGCACCCCGGCCAGCACCTCGGGGCGGTGGTTGAGCCGCCGGTCCCGTACGACGTCCCACAGCGACCCCACGGCACCGGCCTTGTCGTCGTACGCACCGAAGACGAGGCGGTCGACCCGGGACAGCACGACCGCGCCGGCGCACATCGTGCACGGCTCGAGGGTGACGACCAGGGTGCAGCCGGACAGCCGCCACTCGCCGCGCGCCTTCGCGGCCTCGCGCAGCGCGACGACCTCGGCGTGGCCGGTGGGGTCGGCGTCGACCTCGCGCACGTTGCGGCCGGTGCCGATGACCGCGCCGGTCTCGTCGAGCACGACGGCACCGATGGGCACGTCGCCGGCCTCGCCGGCCAGCCGCGCCTGCACCAGGGCAGCCTGCATCGCCTCCGGCCAGCGCCGGTCGCCGGGCGGGTGGCTCACGCCGAGGTGAGTCCGACGACGTCGTCGAACAGGTCACCGAAGCCGAGGCCGCGCGCCACCTCGGAGAGCATCTCGTCGGGGTAGAGCTCGTCGTCGTCGAGGATCTCGGCCAGCGTCATCGCGTTCACCCCGAGGTCGGCGAGCAGCTCGAGGTCGCCGGCGGGCTCCGCGTCGTCGTCCTCCGCCACCAGCGGCAGGCCGAGGTGCTCGACGACGTCGGCGGCCAGCTCCCACTCGGTCGCCGCGCTGACGTCGGAGAGCATCACCCGCGTGCGCGGCCCGGAGACCCGGACCAGCACGAAGAAGTCCTCGTCGACCGCGACCAGCCCCACCGCGCCCCCGTCGCCGGGGAAGCGACGCAACGCCGCGGCGAGCGTCTCCACGTCGACGGCGTGGTCGGGCGTCAGCTCGGCGACCTGCCACACCCCCTCGTCGCGGTAGGCAGCAAGCGCGAAGTCGACCTCATCGCTGGCAGGCATGCCCTCAGCGTGACATGTCACGCCGCGCGAGACCAGTGGGATCCGACTGCTGCGCACCCCTGCCGGCCGGCTCGGGTCTCCAGGCACGCCCGCCGGTCTCCGCACACTAGGCTGAGCCCCATGCGCACCCACGTCGTTGACCACCCGCTCGTCGCCCACAAGCTGACCGTGCTGCGGGACCAGGCCACCGACTCCCCCACCTTCCGGTCCCTGACCGAGGAGCTCGTCACCCTGCTGGCCTACGAGGCCACCCGCGACGTCCGGGTCGAGGCCTGCGAGATCCACACCCCGGTGGCGCCCACGACCGGTGTGCGGCTGGCCACCCCGGGCCCCCTCGTCGTACCGATCCTGCGGGCCGGGCTGGGCATGCTCGAGGGCATGATGCGGCTGCTGCCGACCGCCGAGGTCGGCTTCCTGGGCATGGTGCGCAACGAGGAGACGCTCGAGGCCGCCACCTACGCCGAGCGCCTGCCCGACGACCTGTCCGGGCGGCAGTGCTACGTGCTGGACCCGATGCTCGCCACCGGCGGCACCCTGGCGGCGGCGATCCGGTTCCTGGTGGACCGCGGCGCCGACCACATCACGGCGGTCTGCCTGCTGGTCGCCCCCGAGGGCCTGGCCCGGCTCGAGGAGGAGCTCGCCGACCTCGACGTGCCGGTCACCATCGTCACCTCCGCCCTCGACGAGCGGCTCAACGAGAAGGGCTACATCGTGCCCGGCCTCGGCGACGCCGGCGACCGGATGTACGGCGTCGCCGCCGGCTGAGCCGCCGTCACGTCCCCTCCGGGAAGGCCTAGCGCGGGCCTGTCCGTCCAGTGCGAATTCCGCCCATCGGGACAGCCGCGCAGTAGAGGTACGTCACATCCGAGACGGGGACCGCACACGCTGAGCCGTGTGTAGGTTGACCAGCACTTTGTCCAAAGAAGGCTGGAGGACCCGTGCTCATCGGCATACCACGCGAGTCGAAACCGGGCGAGACTCTCGTCGCGGCGACGGCGAAGTCCGTGACCCAACTGACCAATCTCGGCTACGACGTCATCGTCGAGTCCGGTGCCGGCGAGCTGGCTGACCAGTCCGACCAGGCGTTCACCGACGCCGGGGTGCGGATCGGTACCTCGGAGCAGGTGTGGTCCGCCGACGTCGTGGTCAAGGTCAACGCGCCCACGCCCGAGGAGATCACCCGCCTGCGCCGCGGCGCGACGATCATCTCGATGATGGCGCCCGCCCGCAGCCCCGAGCTGCTCGACCAGCTCCAGGCCGCCGGTGTGACCGCGCTGGCGATGGACGCGGTGCCGCGGATCAGCCGCGCGCAGTCGATGGACGTGCTGTCCTCGATGGCCAACGTCGCCGGCTACCGCGCCGTGGTCGAGGCTGCCCACGAGTTCGGCCGGATGTTCACCGGCCAGGTCACCGCCGCGGGCAAGATCCCCCCGGCGCGGGTGTTCGTGGTCGGCGCCGGTGTCGCCGGACTGGCCGCGATCGGCGCCGCCTCCGCGATGGGTGCGGTCGTCCGCGCCTTCGACGTACGCCCCGAGGTCGCAGAGCAGGTCGAGTCGATGGGTGCGCAGTTCGTGCACGTCGACTTCGAGGCCGAGGTCTCCACCGACGGCTACGCCAAGGAGATGTCCGCCGAGCAGGTCGCCGCGACCGCCGCGATGTACGACGAGGAGGCCCGAGAGGCCGACATCGTCATCACCACCGCGCTGATCCCCGGACGCCCCGCCCCGAAGCTGATCACCGCCGAGACGATCGCCGGGATGCGCAACGGCTCGGTCATCGTCGACATGGCCGCCGCCAACGGCGGCAACGCCACCGGCACCGTGACCGACCAGAAGATCGTCACCGACAACGGCGTGACGATCCTCGGCTACACCGACCTCGCCGGCCGGCTGGCCGCGCAGACCTCGCAGCTGTACGGCACCAACATCGTCAACCTGCTCAAGCTGATCACCCCCGCCAAGGACGGCGTGCTGACGCTGGACTTCGACGACGTCGTGCAGCGCGGCATCACCGTGGTGCGTGACGGCGAGTCGACCTGGCCGCCGCCGGCGGTGCAGGTCTCCGCCGCGCCCGCCGCGGCGCCCGCCGCTGCCGCAGAGCCGAAGCCGGAGAAGAAGCCGATGACCGCGGGCGCCAAGGTCGGGCTCGTGCTCGCCGGGGTCGCCCTGTTCTGGCTGATCAACGCCCTGGCCCCCACCGACGACCTGCGCCGGCACTTCACCGTGCTGATGCTCTCCATCGTCATCGGCTACTACGTCATCGGCAAGGTCGCCCACGCCCTGCACACCCCGCTGATGAGCGTCACCAACGCCATCTCCGGAGTCGTGGTGGTCGGCGCGCTGGTGCAGGTCGCCAGCGACGACCTCCTGGTCATCGGCCTGTCGTCCGCGGCGATCCTGCTCGCCTCGATCAACGTCTTCGGCGGCTTCGCGGTGACTCGCCGCATGCTCGCGATGTTCAGCAAGGGAGCCTGACGATGGACATCTTCTCCATGACCGGAGCGGCGTACCTCGTCGCCTCCCTGCTGTTCATCCTGTCCCTGGCCGGGCTGTCCAAGCACGAGTCCGCGCGCAGCGGCCTCACCTACGGCATCGTCGGCATGGGCGTCGCCCTGGTCGCCACCGTCGCCACCGTGATCGACGTCAGCGACCTGCTCGACCGGCAGGCGCTGGTCATCACGCTGATGCTTCTCGCCATCGTCATCGGTGCCGCGATCGGCCTGTGGCGCGCGAAGATCGTCGAGATGACCGGCATGCCCGAGCTCATCGCGCTGCTGCACTCCTTCGTCGGCCTCGCCGCCGTCGCGATCGGCTGGAACGGCCACATCATCGGCTCCCACGAGTCCATGGCCAGCCTGGTCAACATCCACGAGGCCGAGGTCGCGATCGGCATCTTCATCGGCGCGGTCACCTTCACCGGCTCCATCGTGGCCAACCTGAAGCTGTCGGCGAAGATGAAGTCCGCGCCGCTGATGCTGCCCGGCAAGAACCTGATCAACATCGGCTCGCTGGTGCTGTTCGCGGTCCTCACCGCCATCTACGTCTCCCTCGACACCCACACCGCCAACGGCGACACCAGCGTCGGCGCCACCATCCTGCTCGGCGTCATCACCCTGGTCGCGCTGGCGCTCGGCTGGCACCTCGTCGCCTCCATCGGCGGCGGCGACATGCCGGTCGTGGTCTCGATGCTCAACAGCTACTCCGGCTGGGCCGCCGCGGCGTCGGGCTTCCTGCTCGGCAACGACCTGCTCATCGTCACCGGTGCGCTCGTCGGCTCCTCGGGTGCGTACCTGTCCTACATCATGTGCAAGGCGATGAACCGCTCGTTCATCTCCGTCATCGCCGGCGGGTTCGGCATCGCGGCCCCCGCCGGGGCCGACGTGGACTACGGCGAGCACCGCGAGATCCAGTCCGACGCCGCCGCCGAGCTGCTCGCGAACGCCTCCTCGGTGGTCATCACCCCCGGCTACGGCATGGCGGTGGCGCAGGCCCAGTACCCCGTCGCGGACCTCACCGCGAAGCTGCGCGCCAAGGGCGTCGACGTCCGGTTCGGGATCCACCCCGTCGCCGGCCGCCTGCCCGGACACATGAACGTGCTGCTCGCCGAGGCCAAGGTGCCCTACGACATCGTGCTCGAGATGGACGAGATCAACGACGACTTCGCCGGCACCGACGTCGTCCTGGTCATCGGCGCCAACGACACCGTCAACCCCGCGGCGTCCGAGGACCCCTCCTCCCCCATCGCCGGCATGCCGGTGCTGGAGGTCTGGAACGCCAAGGACGTGATCGTGTTCAAGCGGTCCATGGCCGCCGGCTACGCCGGCGTGCAGAACCCGCTGTTCTTCCGCGACAACAGCCAGATGCTCTTCGGCGACGCCAAGGACCGCGTCGAGGACATCGTCCGCGCCCTGGGCTGAGCCCCGAGCCACCCCGCACGAGGGGCCGGTCCCGCACGGGACCGGCCCCTCGTCGCGTCAGCGGAGCACCCCTCGCCTCAGAGCAGGACTTGCGCGACGGTCTCGTAGCGCGGCGTACGGCGCGGCCCCTCGCCGAGGTGCGAGGCGACGAGGGTGACCGAGTCGAGCGACCACGACGGTCCGGCGTAGGTGTCCAGCAGCCGCACCCAGCTGGTCATCTCCATCGGGCGGCCGCCGGTGCGCGCGACGGTGACGTGCGGGCGGAACCGTTGGCCGTCGACCGCGATGCCGCTGTTCACCGCCGCGTTGCGGGTGCGGACCGCGAGCGTGCCCAACAGGTCCAGGTCCGCGGGCGCCCCGGTGGCGCCGACGGCGAGCACCCGGGCGCGGCTCACGTCGGGGAACACCACGGCGCCGGCCAGCGACAGCTCGCAGGGCGCCAGGTCGTCGAGGGAGGTGGCCAGCGTCTCGACGTACGGCTCGAGACGGCGGGTGGGGACCTCGGCCATGAACGCCAAGGTGAGGTGCAGCTGCTCGGGCCGGGTCCAGCGCAGGTCGGCGGCGGCGCGCCGCGGCTCGAGGAACGCATCGAGGTGCTCGATGGCCTGCGGCGGTGGCACGACGGCGGCGAAGAGGCGCACCACGCTCAGACCTGGGTGCCGATCAGCAGGCCGATGCCGTGGGTGACCGCCATCGCCAGCGCACCGCCGAACACGTTGCGCACCACGGCGCGCTTCACGGAGCCGTACCCCAGCCGGGCGCTGATCCAGCCGGTACAGGCCAACGCCACGATGACGGCCGCCACCGTCACCGGCACCCGCAGGTCCGCCCCGACCAGCAGGATCGTCAGCAGCGGCAGCAGCGCCCCCAGGGTGAACGCGGCCATCGAAGCCAGCGCCGCCTTCCACGGGCTGGTCAGCGCCTCGGGGTCCAGCCCCAGCTCGACCTCGGCGTGCGCGGCGAGGGCGTCCTTCGCCGTGAGCTGCTCGGCCACCTGCTGCGCCAGGTCGGGGTCGAGCCCCCGCTCGACGTACAGGCCGGTCAGCTCGGCGAGCTCCTCCTCGGGGTCCTCGCGCAGCTCGCGACGCTCCAGGGCGAGCAGGGCCTCCTCGGAGTCACGCTGCGTGCTGACCGAGACGTACTCACCGGCCGCCATGCTCATCGCCCCTGCGACGGCCCCCGCGACGCCGGCGACCAGCAACGCCGAGCTCTCGGCCGTGGCGCCGGCGACGCCGAGCACCACGCCGGCCGTCGACACGATCCCGTCGTTGGCCCCGAGGACGCCGGCGCGCAGCCAGTTCAGCTTGTCGCCGATGTTGCTTCCGTGCGGCTCCTGCGGGTGCGGGCCACCGGCCGACACCGCGGCGCCGTCCGCCTCAGGGGTGCTCACCGGTCCATCATGACCCGTGAGCGGACCGGCGCGGTGAAACCCGGGTGCGGGCGATGAGTCGGGTCCGCCAGGATGGTCTGCACGGCGGCGGACCCCACCAGGGGCCGCGGCGAGAGAGCATGGAGGAACCGATGATCCGAGCACGAGGACTCGTGCATACCTTCCACACCGGTCAGGGCAAGCAGCGCCGCGAGGTGCAGGCGGTGCGCGGCGTCGACCTGGACGTCGCCGAGGGCGAGGTGGTCGGCTTCCTCGGCCCCAACGGCGCCGGCAAGACCACCACGCTGCGGATCCTGACCACGCTGCTCAAGCCGACGGCGGGCACCGCCACCGTCGCCGGGTACGACGTCGCGACCCAGCCGGTGCAGGTGCGCCGCAGCATCGGCTACTGCTCGCAGGTCGGCTCGACCTTCTCCGGCGCCTACGCCGGGGACGAGGTCGTCGACCACGGGATGCTCTACGGGATGTCCAAGCGCGCCGCGGTGGCCAAGGGCCACGAGCTCTTCGACCGGCTCCAGCTCGACGGGCTGTGGCGGCGGATGCCGAAGAACATGTCGGGCGGGCAGAAGCGGCGCCTCGACATCGCGATGGCGCTCATCCACTCCCCCTCGCTGGTGTTCCTCGACGAGCCCACCACCGGCCTGGACCCGCAGGCGCGGATCAACCTGTGGCAGCACATCGCCGACCTGCGCACCAAGGAGGGCGCCACGATCTTCCTCACCACCCACTACCTGGACGAGGCCGACGCCCTGGCCGACCGGATCGTGATCATCGACCGCGGCGAGATCGTGGCCAGCGACACCGCCGACAACCTCAAGGCCGCCGTCGCCGGCGACCTGGTCGACCTGGAGGTGGCCGGCCCCGAGCAGGTGGCGATCACCCGGGACAAGCTGGCCTCGATCAGCGCCGACGTGGTGGTCGAGGGTCACCACGTCCGCGGCCGGGTCCCCCGGGCCGGGCGGGCCGTGCCCGGGCTGCTGCGCGACCTGGAGGGCGCCGGCGTCGCGCTCGAGTCCATCGAGGTGCTGCGCCCCACGCTCGACGACGTGTTCCTGACCCTGACCGGGCGCTCGCTGCGTGACGCCGAGGCGGACGCGGCTGTGGCGGACACGGACTTGGACGCAGGGGGCCCGGGTCCGGACGAGGGCGGGCCGGGTGGGTCACCGGCGGGCGCTTCCGCCGCCACGGAGGAAGGGGTGTCGGCATGACGCTGTTCGTGCGCGAGTCGTGGATCGTGTTCAACCGCCAGCTGCGGATGAACCTGCGCAACCCGGCCTGGGTGATCATCGGGATGCTGCAGCCGGTGCTCTACCTGCTGCTGTTCGGGCCGCTGCTGAAGCCGGTGATCTCCCAGCTCGGCGGCAACCACTACACCTGGTTCGTGCCCGGGATGCTCGTCCAGCTCGGCATCTTCGGTGCCTTCTTCGCCGGCTTCTCCCTCATCGGGGAGTGGCGCGAGGGCGTGATCGAGGCGGAGCGGGTCACCCCCGCGCACCGCTCGGCACTGCTCGTGGGCCGGCTCGGCCGGGACCTGCTACAGCTGCTGGTGCAGGCGGTCATCCTGGTGGCGCTGGGCACCGCCATGGGCATGGAGGCCTCCCCCGGCGGGATCGTGGTCGGCGTGCTGCTGACGTTGTTCCTCGGGGGCGGCTGTGCCGCGGCCTCCAACGCGCTGGCGCTGATGACCAAGTCCGAGGACGTGATGGCGCCGATGATCAACGTCGTGATGATGCCGGTGCTGCTGCTGAGCGGGATCCTGCTGCCGATGAGCTTCGGGGCCGGGTGGCTGGAGCGGCTCAGCGACTTCATGCCGATCCGGCACATCGTGGACGCGGTGCGCGACGCGTTCTTCGGCGACTTCTCCGTCGCCATGCTGTGGGGCGTGGGGTGGACCGCGGTGCTGTTCGGTGCGGCGGTGTGGTGGGGCACCGCGGTGTTCCAGAAGGAGAACGCCTGACGGCTCGCTCTCTCCCTGTACGTCGGGAGGGTCTGCCCGTCGATCAGGCCGTCGAGAGCACCACGCGCAACGCCCGCACCAGCACCTCGTTGTCCGCCCGGTCGCGGACGGCGACGCGCAGGTGCGGGCCGAGGCCCCCGAAGCCCGGCTTGCCCGCGCAGTCCTTGACCAGCACGCGGTGCTCGCGGAGCAGCCGGGAGGCGACGTCCGTGCCGCTGGCGCCCGTCGTCACCTCGCACAGCAGGTAGTTGGCCTGGGAGGGCAGCACGCGCAGCCCGTCGGTCGCCGTGAGCTCGGCGGTGAGGTGGTCGCGCTCGGCGCGCAGCTGCTCGCACGCCTCGACGTACTCGGCCTGGTGGTGGCCGATGACCTGCAGGAAGTACTCCCCGACGGAGTTGACGTTCCACACCGACAGCCGCCGCGCGACTCGGGCCAGGAGCTTGGCGTCGCGGGTGGCCAGGACGCCCAGCCGGGCGCCCGGGACGCCGTAGCTCTTGCTGATGCTCTTGACCACGACGGCCGCCGGGTGGGCGTCGAGGACGTCCTGGGTGAGCAGGCTGGTGGCGTGCGCCGGGTCGGCGAAGTCGACGAAGGACTCGTCCAGGAGCACCCGCTTGCCGGAGCGTTCGGCTCGGTCCAGCAGGGTGAGGACCTCCTCGGTGCGCAGGCACCGGCCCGAGGGGTTGTCGGGGTTGACCAGCACCAGCAGGTCGACCCGCTCCAGCAGGCGCAGGTAGTGGGCCAGGTCGGTCTCGAAGCCCCCGCCGGGGCCGCGGGCGGTGATCACCTCGGCGTGCGGGAAGCGCTTGACGTACTCCTCGAAGGTCGGGACCGTCACGCCGACGGTGCGGGCCTCGACCTCCTCGCCGAGGGCGACGATGAGCTCGGCGGCGCCGTTGCCGACCAGGAAGCAGTCGGGCTCGCCGCCGAACATCTTGGCGCCGAGGTGGCTCTGCACCGCCGAGCCGGAGGGGTACTCGGTCAGCAGGGTCTCGAAGGAGCGGGCGAGCTCCTGGCGCAGCGCCGGCGTCGGGAAGTAGGGGTTGACCAGGTAGCAGTAGTCCAGGAGGCCGGGGAAGCGCCAGAACCCGCCGTGCCGGCGCAGGTAGTGGTCGTAGCGCACCTCGGTCGGGGCGAAGAGCGTCTCGGCGATCTGGTGGTCCTGGACGTCGTCGATCTCGTACCAGGCCTCACCCTCGAGCGGCATGCCGACGAGCCCGTGGTGGTCCAGGCCGGCGATCACCCGCAGCACCTGCTCGTAGTAGTCGTTCGGTCCCACCGAACGCACGTAGGCCTCCAGGAACGGCAGGTAGCTGTCCTTGATGAACTGCTGGGAGAGCTTGTAGATGTTGACGGTCTTGAAGTACTGCCCCATCGCGGAGCCGTCGACCAGACGCTTGGGGACGAACGCCTCGATCACGTCGTCGCGGCCGAGGGTGACCATCGTGCCGTCCATCCAGGGCTGGTACGCCGCCACCGCGGCGACGTCGGGCGCGGGGTGCGCGAGCAGCCGCTCGATGATCCGCGGCTCGAAGATCAGGTCGCTCTCCAGCAGGAGGGTGTCGTCGGTGGCGAACTCGCCCGCGGCGAGGTAGAGGGAGTGGATGTTGTTGGTCGTCGCGTGGTCGACGTTCTCGACGTACGTCACCGGGACGCCGCGGTAGGCGGAGCCGACCGCGTCGCGGACGCCCTGGCCGTGGTGGCCGACCACGATCACGACGCGCTCGATGCCGTGCTCCACCAACGCGTCCAGGCTGCGCTCGAGCAGCGTGCGTCCGTGCACCTCGACCATGCACTTGGTGCGGTCCCTGGTCAGCCGCCCCAGGCGCCGTCCGACCCCTGCGGCCAGGATGAGTGCCTGCACGTGCGACCTCGTCTCCCCCGGGCCTCTCCCCCGGCCGCTCCCGGCCGTGCCCTCCGCGCAAGTGAAGGCGAAGCAGGGCGGGCGAGGCGCCCGCCGCCGGGCAATAACCCGCAATTTGGTGACTCGTGAGCCGCCCCCGCCGGGTTCGCTGGGGTCTCGGATCGGCCCGACCCAGCACGGAGGTGTGAGGACCATGCCCGTCGCCCCGCCCGAAGCGGGACGCCAGCTCACCGAGCTGTGGACGTTCTTCGCCGTCGACCCCGTCGGCGTGCCGCTGGCGCGGAGGCTGGCGCGGGTCCCGTGGGTCACCCCGAACCGGCTCACCGCGCTCGCGCTGCTGCTCGGCGTCACCGCCGCCGTCCTCCTGGGGACCGGCCACCCGCGCGGGGCCGGGGCTCTCTTCCTGCTGCGCTACTTCGTGGACTGTCTCGACGGGACCGTCGCCCGGATGCAGGGGACCTGCTCCACGCGCGGGGCGTTCGCGGACCTCGGCGCCGACATCATCGGCGTCACGGCCGGGTACGCCGCCCTCGGCTGGTACGTCGTGGAGCGTGGCGACCTCGCCGCCACCTGGGCCTTCGCGCTCCTCGGCGCGCTCGGGCTCTACAACTGGCTGCTGGGCCACCGCAAGCGGCTGGCCGCGGAGGCCGGGCTGGGCAGCGGCGGCTCGGCGCACCGGTGGCGTCGCTCGCGCGGCCCGGTGGGCCGGTGGGTCGCCTTCTGCGACGCCCGCGGGGTCTCCGCGGTCCCGTGGGCGGTGGAGATGGAGATCGCCACCCTCGGCCTGGCTCCGCTGCTGCTGCCCGCGAGCCTGCTCCCGGCGGCGCTGCTGACCGCACTGGCCTTCTACGTCGTCGCCGACCTGCTCAACGCCCGTCGGGTCTGGCGGGTGGCCGCCCACCTCGACGCGGCGGCCTGACGGCTCGGGCGCGCTCTGCGCGACACCTCTGCGCGGCGCCGCCGGTCAGCCGAGCGACTCCAGCAGGGCGTCGATGTCGAAGACCTCGTCGGCGGCCGGCGCGGTGATGTCCACGTCGCGGTCGAACTCGGAGAACTCGAAGAAGTCCACGTCGCTCTCCTCCACCTTGAGCAGGTAGTGCGGCTCCGCGACGCGGATGTGCAGCACCTCGCGGTCCGCGCCCTCGGTCTGCTCGACCTCCGCGACCTCCTCGCCATCGACCTCGCCGGTGCCGAGCAGCACTGCCGTGGCGTCCTCCCGGCCGTCACGCTCCAGGAACTCGTCGAGGTCGCAGAACGACTCGGTGGAGGTGAGCAGGTCGTTCTCCTTCACCCACCGGTCACCGATCAGGTCGAGCACCCGGTCCACGCCGTCGGTGCCGATGACCCCGCGCCAGTAGGCGGCGTCGGCGCGCAGGTAGACGTTGTCGTCCACCCGGCGCACCTCCGCGACCCCGCCGGAGCTGGTCGCCGTCATGGTGCCCTGGCAGTCGCCGCGACTGGTCGCGACCACGTCGACCTCGACCGGGTCGCCTCCGTCGTCGAACTGCCCGGAGATCCGGGCGGTCTCCAGCACCACCATCGCCATCTCCGAGGCGCGCACCATCTCCTTCGGCTCGCTGTCCAGGAAGTCGCGCTCCGGGTCGGGGCGCTTCGTGGCGGAGCCGCCGTCGACCACCAGCGCCACCACGACCCCGGCCACGAGCGCCGTCAGCGCCGCCCCCGCGGCGGCCAGCCACCGGCCCCTCGTCGTACGACGTCGGGCGGGCGGGGGGCGCAAGAACGCCGGGGGCGGCGGCACCGGCACCGCGGCAGCCGGTGGAGCGGCAGGCGGAGCGGCCGGCCGAGCGGAGGGGCCCGCCGGAGTGGAGGGGTCCGCCGGAGTGGCCGGTCCGACGGCCGGGGGGATGGTGGGCGGCGGCGCGATGGGCTCCGGGGTCGGCGCGGCCGCACCGGGGACCCGGGGCGGGGTCGGCCGGGACCCGGGACCGGGGGCGCCGGGACGCTCGGCGGGCCGCAGCGCGGTGCTGCCGGGGCCGTCCGGAACCGCGGCGCCGGGGGTGACGGGCAGGCGCAGCGCGGCCTGCAGGTCGGCGCCGAGCTCGGTGGCGGTGCGGTACCGCTCGGCGGGGTCCTTGGCCATCGCGGTGCGCAGGATCCGGTTGGTGGCGTTGACCATCGGGCTGGTGCCGGCGAGCTGCGGCACCGGGTCGTGCACGTGGGCGGCGATGACCTGGTAGTCGGAGGTGCCTACGTAGGGCGGGGTGCCGGTGAGCGCCACCCACAGCACGCAGCCGAGCGCGTAGATGTCGCTGCCCGGGTTCGCCCGGGAGCCGCTGTGCAGCTCGGGGGCCATGTACGACGGCGTGCCGGCCGCGGTCGCGCTGAACCGGGTGGCCTCGGCGCTCATCCGCCGCGCGATGCCGAAGTCGGCCAGGTAGGCGCGCACGGAGCCCGGTCGCCGGCGGACCAGCACGTTGCCCGGCTTGATGTCGCGGTGCACCAGGCCGGCGTGGTGGGCGTCGCCGAGCCCGCTGGCCACCTGCTCGATGATCTCCAGCGCCTCGACCAGGCTGGGGGTGCCCTCGTTGCGGATCAGTGCCCCGAGGTCGCCGCCGCTGATGAGCTGGGAGGCGATGTAGAGGTGACCGTCCTCCTCGCCGTGGGCATAGACGGCGACGACGTGGGCCGACTCCAGCGAGGCCTGCGCTCGCGCCTCCCGGGTGAACCGGGCCCGGAACTCCGGGTCGTGGGCGTAGAGCGGGGCGATGACCTTCAGGGCCACCTCGCGGCCGAGGTTCTCCTCGCGGGCGCGGAACACCACGCCCATCCCGCCCTGGCCGAGCTGCTCGAGCAGCAGGAACCGGCCGATGCGCGAACCCGGGACGGGTGCGCGCGCGGCGCCGGGAGGGGAGGACACACGACTGTTCTACCCGAACTCAGGCGCCGGACCGGGCAGCGGACTACTCCCCGACCGCCCCGGTCAGCGACGGGTCTCGGATCGCGCCCGCCGGCGGGGGCCCTGCGTCGCCGGTCTCGCGGAACCCGTGCCGCTGCCACCAGCGCGCCAGCGGGGCGGGGGCCCACCAGTTCCACGACCCGAGCAGCTTCATGGTGGCCGGCACCAGCAGGGCGCGCACGACGGTGGCGTCGATGAGGATCGCCACCAGCATCCCGATGCCCATCATCTTCATGAACACCACCCCGGAGAGGCCGAAGGCGCCGATCACCACGGCGAGCAGCAGCGCGGCGCTGGTGATGATCCGGCCGGTCTTCTGCACCCCGGTCTGCACGGCGAGGTCGTTGCGGGCGCCCGGGTCGGCCAGGGCGGCACCGGCGTCCCACTGCTCGCGGACGCGGGAGAGCAGGAAGACCTCGTAGTCCATGGACAGCCCGAAGAGCACCGCGAGCATCACGATCGGCTGCGTGATGTCGACGAACCCCTGCGGGGTGAAGTGCAGCAGCTCGTGCAGGTGGCCGTCGCTGAAGATCCACGCCACGACGCCGAAGGAGGCGGTCAGCGAGAAGGCGTTCATCAGCACGGCCTTGAGCGGCAGCACCACCGACCCGAAGGCGATGAAGAGCAGCACCAGCATCACCGAGACCACGATCAGCCCCATCAGCGGCAGGTGGTCGCCGATGGAGTCGACGAGGTCGACGGTGTTGGCGGTCATCCCGCCGACCAGCGCCTCGCCGCCCTCAGGTGCGGCCACGGCGCGCAGTGCGGTGACGACCTGCTGGGAGTCCTCGGACTGGCTGTTGCCCTCCCAGCTCACCCGGACCAACGAGACGTCACCCTCGGCGGCCACGGGCCGCACGTCGGTGACGGCCGCGACCTCCCGCTCCACCCGTGCGGTGTAGGCCGCGAGGTCGGCCTCGTCGGCGCCGGTGACGATCACGTTGGCGGTGGAGCGCTCGGGACCGAACTCGGTGTTGAGGCGCTCGGAGGCGACGTAGGAGGGGGTGTCGGCGGGCAGCACCCGGTAGTCGACGCTGCCCCACTTCACCCCCAGGAACGGGGAGGCGACCACGAGCAGCAGCACGACCACGCCGAGCGCGACGACGACCGGGCGGCGCATCACGCCGCGCGCCAGCCGGGCCCACGCGCCGTCGTCGGACTCCACGGCGCCGGAGCGCCGCAGGAACGGCACCTGCAGCGCGTCGATCCGGGTGCCCAGCAGCACGAGCGCGGCCGGGAGCACGGTGAGCGCGCCGACCATCGCCACGAGCACCGCCGCGATGCCGCCGTAGCCCAGCGACTTCAGGAACGTCTGCGGGAAGACCAGCAGCGAGCTCATCGCGGCCGCCACGGTGAGGGCGGAGAACGCGACCGTGCGCCCGGCGGTGGCCATCGTGCGCACCATCGCCGCGCCGACCTCCTCCGGGGTGGCGGCGATCTCCTCGCGGAAGCGGGAGACCACGAACAGCGCGTAGTCGATGGCCAGCCCGAGCCCGAGCAGGGTGACGACGTTGGGCGCGAAGATGGAGACCTCGACGAGCTCGTTGAGCCCGGAGACGGCCGCCCGGGCGCCGAGCACGGCGACGACACCGACCAGGAGCGGCATCAGCGCGGCGACGACGCTGCGGAAGATGATCAGCGAGAGCAGCAGCACCACCGGCAGGGAGACGAGCTCGGCGCGCAGCAGGTCGGTCTTGGTCTGCTCGGTGACGTCGCTGTAGACGGCGTACTGCCCGGCGAGCTCGACGTCGAGGGAGGTCTCGGCGGCGGCGTCCTCGACGGCGGGGCGGAACCGGGCGAAGGAGTCGCCGAACTCGTCCTGGGAGGTGCCGGCGAGCGAGATGTAGGCGAGCGTGGCGCGCCGGTCCTTGCTGAGCATGCCGGGGTCGTCGGTGTCGTACCAGGTGAGCACCGAGACGACGCTGTCGCGCGGGGCGGCGGCCAGCGCCTCCTCGACCTCGCTGCGGAAGGCGGGGTCGTCGGCGGGCAGCGTGTCGCTGGTGAAGATGACGACGGCGTCGACGGAGCGGTTGCCGAAGGTGGCCCGCTCGATGTCGAGCTCGGCGACGGCCTCGCTGCCGGGGTCGTCGAACCCGCCCGTGGCGAGCCGGTCCTCCAGGCCGATGCCGGCGACGCCGGCGGCTGCGGCCAGGCCGAGCCCGATCAGCAGGACGGCGACCGCGCGTCGTACGAGCACGGCGGCCCAACGCTCGAGCATCTGGTCTCCTCGGGAGCAGGGGGAAGAACCATCAGTGAACGGCGTAAACAGTAAACGGTGTAAACTCCTGGCCGCAAGGAAGTTCCCTGCCGAGGAGGCTGCCTGCGTGCGGAACCTTCGCGTCCCCCTCACCCGTCGCGAGCGCCACCGCGAGGCGACGTACGCCGAGATCGTCGAGGTCTCCGCCGCCCTGCTCGACGAGGGGGCGGACCTGTCGTTGCGCGCGGTGGCCGCCCGGATGGGGCTGACCGCGCCGGCGCTGTACCGCTACGTGGCCAGCTACCAGGACCTCGTCGACCTGGTCGCCTTCGAGCTCGACCGCGCCGCCACCGCCGAGTGGGCGGCCGCCGCCGAGCGGTACGACGCCGAGGACCCCGCCGCGCGGCTCACCGTCAGCTGCGTGCGGTTCCGCAACTGGGCGCTGGCCAAGCCGCGCCGCTTCGCCCTCGTCTTCGCCAACCCCGTCGCCCTCGAGCACACCGAGCGCCGCGACCTGCACACCCTGTCCACCTCCGGGCACCACTTCACCGACCTGCTCTGGCAGATCCAGCAGCGCACCCACTTCGCCTACCCGACCCTCGACGAGCTGGACCCGGTCGTCCGCGAGGCCGTGCTGGACCCGCTCATCCCCGCCCGCACCGAGCAGATACCGGCCGAGCAACGCGGCCTGCTGTGGGTCTACATGCGCGCCTGGTCCTCGCTGTACGGCGTGGTGGCGCTGGAGTCGACCGGGCACTGCGACCCCCGGGTGATCGCGTCCGGCCACCTGTTCCGGGCGACCCTGCTGGACTGGCTGCCCCGGCTCGGCCTCAGCGACGAGCGCGACCGGCTGGTCGCGATCCTCGACGAGGAGCTGGCTGCGGGCTGAGCCCGCTCAGGGCACGTACCGGAACGCGGCCCGCTGCTGGCGGGCGAAACCACGGCGGGACAGGCGCAGCAGGACGGCGAACGGCGCACCGCTGGCCTTGACCAGCGGCCGGACCACCTCGTCGGGCACCTCGTGCACCATCCAGGGCAGCTGGAACCGCAGCTCGGACATGCTGGGCCGACCGCGGAACTCCTTGCGCTCCAGGGCCTCCCACTCCTCCCCGGCGACGTGGCGCTGCACCAGCGCGACGGCGTCGCGCTCCTCGTGGGCGAGGTGGTCGTCGAGCACCTCACGGGTGCGGGCGAGGACGTCGACCAGTGCCGTGCGCGCCCGCTCCTTCGCCTGCTCGTCGCCGACGAGGATGCGGTCGAGCTGGTCGCGCACCTGCCCGAGCAACGGGTCGATGAGCGCGTGCTCGGCCTCCATCGCCTCGAGGACGCCGGCCCCGGCGGTGTCACCGGCGGCGGTGACCCGCTCGGTGAGCAGCGGCCACAGCACGCGGTCCTCCACGTCGTGGTGCTCGTGCAGCAGGTGGGCGAAGCGCTCCCAGCGCTGCGAGATCGCGGCCCAGGTGGCCCGCTCGCCGGGCGGGGTGTGGGTGGCGGCGGCGATGAAGTCGTCGAGGTCGCGGCGGAAACCGTGGTGCATCAGGTGCATGCCGCTCATGTCGCAGGGCCCGGCGGGTGCCGCGGCCTGGCCGGGCAGCAGAAGAGGGGCGGCCGTCTCGCCGCCCGGAGGTGTGCTGGTCATGGAGCCGAGCATCGGCGCGGCCGCTGGGAGTTCGCTGGGGGTCGGCTGGCAGCCCGCAGGGGTGGCTCGCGGGGGGCCCCCGGGAAGGAGGGGGCCCTCAGGCCCAGAGGATCTCGCGGGCCCAGGCCGGCACCAGCTCGCCCGCCCGGCCCTGGCGTGCTTCGTGGAAGAAGTGGCTGCCCTCGGACCTCTCCAGGTTGAGCTCCAGGGTGTGCGCCCCGTGCCGGCGGGCGTGCTGCACGAAGCCGGCCGCCGGGTACACCGCACCGGAGGTGCCGATGGAGACGAAGTGGCTGGCCTCGGCGAGCGCGGCGCTGATCCGGTCCATCTCGTAGGGCACCTCGCCGAACCACACCACGTCGGGGCGCAGGTCCGCCACGCCGCACCCGGGGCAGTCGGGCTCGTCGTACAGGGTGTCCTGCCAGACGTGCACCGACCCGCAGGCACGGCAGCGCGCCTTGAGCAGCTCGCCGTGCATGTGCACGACGTTGCGGGAGCCGGCGCGCTCGTGCAGGTCGTCGATGTTCTGGGTGATCACGAGCAGCGCGTCGCCGACGGTCTCCTCGAGCTCGGCCAGCGCCCGGTGCGCGGCGTTGGGCTCCACCTGGCGCAGCGCGGCGCGGCGCTCGTCGTAGAAGCGCTGCACGGTGCCGCGGTCCCGGTCGAAGCCCTCGGGGGTGGCGACGTCGTCGACGTGGTGGCCCTCCCAGAGCCCGTCGGCGTCCCGGAACGTCGGCACCCCGCTCTCCGCGGAGATACCGGCACCGGTGAGCACGACGATCTGGGGCACGCAGGGAGGCTACCTGCCCGCGTCGCGGTCCGCCCTCACCATCCCGGTGGCCCACCACCGCGCCCCAAGCAGATTTGTCGCGATTCGCCGTTATTGCGACAAATCTGCTTGGGAGGCGGCGCCGATAAACCGCCCGCCTCAGCGGGCGGTCATCACCCCGAAGCCCGCGATGTACTCCCGGATCGGGCGGTAGTAGCGCGAGCGCACCGTGTACGGCCCGGCGGCACCGAGCGCGGCGAAGGCAGCCACCCAGGTGCGGACCTCGTGGGCGGAGTTGCCGGCGTCGACGGCCATCTGGGCGGGGTCCATGGCGTCGATGGGCGAGAGGTCGCCGGAGGCGAGCACGTCCATGAGCGCGGTGTCCCACTCGGGGTTGAGGTCGCGCATGGAGGTCGCGGTGGAGTCGGCGGCGAACGCGCGGCCCGCGTCGATCACCCGCTGCTGCCGGGCGTCGCGCGCGGCCGCGGTGGGGTGCCGGCCGTTGAGCAGCAGCGCCCGCTGCGGCTCGGTGGCCGTGGCCCACTGCGGCACCGGCGGGTCGTGGGAGAGCCCGCCGGAGCCCACGACCAGTACCCGCTCGTCGTCCAGCGTGGCGAGGAAGGAGCCGATCACCTCACCGAGGCGGCGCACCCGCGCCATCTTCACGAACGGCTTGGCCACGCCGTTGACGAACACCGGGATGGTGGGCACGGCATCGATGCCGCCGAAGAGGATCTCCAGCGGCTGGACCGCGCCGTGGTCGATCTCCATCCGTCGCGAGATGGCCACGTCGAGGTCGCGCTCGGCGACCCACTCCGCCATCCGCTCGGCAAGCTCGGTGGGCACGTCGAGCGGGCCCTCGGCGGTGCCGTAGTCGCCGACCCCCAGCGCCTCGTAGCCGATGCAGAACGGCGGCATCAGGTCGTAGAAGAAGCCGTTGTAGTGGTCGGGGGCGAACGAGACGACCAGGGTGGGGTCGAAGTCCGCCACGAAGTCGCAGGCCGTGGCGAACGCGGCGTCGACCTCGGCCTTCACCTCCGGTGCGGGGTCGTTGTAGTCCAGCAGCGGGCTGTGGGACATGGTCACCAACGCGATGCTCATGCGGGCACCTCCTCGGTCAGCCCGGCCAGCTCCGTGTGGGCGGCCGCGACGGTGGGCTCGATGTCGGCAGCAAGGACGCCTGCCACCGCGGCCCGCTCCGCCACGTCGTACGACGCCGCGGTGAGGGTGGCGCGGAATGCCTGGGAGGCCTGCTGGGCCAGCGAGGCCGCGGCGACGAACCGGTCGGGCCGCAGCACCACGAACCCGCAGGCGCGGGTGTCGAACCAGTCCTTGAGCGCGCCGGTGGTGTCGCCGATGACGGTGGTCGGCGAGCCGGCGAAGCGCTCCTCGGCCCAGGCGCGCTGGGTCTCGGGGTAGAACGCGACCAGCCGGATCCCCAGCCGCTCGACGAGCGCGAGGTCCTCATCCGACAGCAGCCGGGCCGGGTCGTTGCCCCAGGCGGCCAGCGTCCACCAGTCCCCGGTGGCCTCGTCGAGCAGGACGTCGTTCGCGCTCGCCGTGCTGACCCGCGGCTGGATGAACTGCAGGCCGACCGGCGAGGCCGCGCCGGCGCTGTCGGTGAACGGGTGCAGCGCCGTGGCCGCGGCCGACCTGCGGCGCAGGCCCTTGCCGGGCTTGAGAGCGCCGGACTTGAGGGCGCCGGGCTTGAAGGAGACGTCGGAGCGACCGGGGGTGAGCGTGGCCTGGTCGACGACGACCCCGGTGTCGTAGCGCGGCATCGGCTTGAACCGGAGCTCGGAGAAGTAGGCCTTCACCGACGGCACCACGTTGAGGGCGGTGGCGGCACGGTCACGCAGCCAGCCCTTCACCGGGCCGCACTTCATGATCGACCCGGCGGCCATGTTGACGTCGATCATCGCGGCGACGTGGCCGTGGCGCTCGGAGGTGTAGGTGTCGAGGAGGTCCTCGGAGGCCTCGCCGCGCAGGACCGCGGTCAGCTTCCAGGCCAGGTTGGTGGCGTCGCGGATCCCGGAGTTCCAGCCCTGGCCCAGCCACACCGGCATCAGGTGCGCGGCGTCGCCGGCGAGCATGACGCGGCCCTTGCGGAAGGAGGTCGCGACGCGGCCGTGGTGGGTGAAGACGCGCTGGTTGATGATGCTCACCGCGGCCGGGTCGGGCACGTGCGGGGCGAGCAGCTCGGCCCGGAACTCCGGGGTGTCGACGAGCTCGGTCGGCTCGTCGTCGAAGAGCATGAACTCCCAGCGGCGGATGCCCAGCGGCAGGCCGATGGAGACGTAGGGCCGGCGCGGGTCGGCGCCGAGGTAGACGCTCGGGGTGCCGATCGGGTCGTTCTCCACGTCCACGACCAGCCAGCGGGTCGAGGGCGACTTGCCCTCGAACTCGACGCCGTGGTGCTCGCCGAGCCAGTTGCGGGTGAAGGAGCGTCCCCCCTCCGCGCCGACGACGTACGACGCGGTGAGCACCTCGGTGCCGACGACCTGCTCGTCGGCGTCGAGCACCTCGACGGTGACGTCGACGCCGTCGGCGTGCTCGGTGAGACCGGCGACGCGGTGGCCGAAGCGGAGCTCGGTGCCGGCGAAGCGGTCGAGGCCGGCGGCGAGCTCCTGGTCGACCAGCGGCTGGATGAAGCCGTGCTTGCGCACGTAGCCGAACTCGCGGGTCTGCGGGTCGTTGGTGGCGAGCACCTGGCCCTTGCCGTTGACGAAGCGCACGACGTGCTGGGGCACCGTGTAGCGCTCGATGCGCTCCCACAGCCCGGCGGTGGCCAGGGTGCGGATGGACTCGTCGTCGAGCCCGACGCCGCGGGGATAGTCGATGAGCGTGGCGCGCTGCTCGAGCACGAGGGCGGAGCGGCCGCGGGCGCCGAGGAGGTTGGCGAGGGTGAGGCCGACGGGACCGGCGCCGATGATCAGGACGTCGACGTCGGGGCTCTTCATGCGCGGTCTCCGGCGTGGGCCAGGAAGTCCACGACGAGGCGGTTGAACTCCTCGGCGTGCTCGATCATCGCCCAGTGCCCGCACCGGTTGAGCAGCACGAGGCGGGAGTCGGGGATGTTGGCGAGCAGGTTGAGGGAGACCTCGAAGTGCAGCACCCGGTCGTCCCGGCCGTGGATCAGCAGGGTCGGGGCGGTGATCGAGGGCAGCAGGGAGCGGTCGACCTTGATCGGGATCGGGGCGCCGTGGGCCAGGCCCTCGACGTAGTTCTGGAGGTGGTCGGGGCGGGCCAGCGCGGCCTCGGAGCGCGCGGCGGCGAGCTCGGGGGTGGCGAAGCGGGCGTTGTCGTAGGTCATGATCTCGACGAGGGCACGCATGTTCTCCGGGCTGGGGTCCCGGTAGGCCTGGACCAGCACCTTGAGGCCCTCGCTGGGGCCGCCGCCGGGAACGAACAGGGACGCGGGGCCGCGGCCGAGCGAGGCGCCCATCGTGACCAGGTGGGTGACCCGCTCGGGGTGCAGGGTGGTGAACCGGACGGCGGTGTGCGCGCCCATCGAGTTGCCGACGAGGGCGGCCTTGTCGATGCCGAGCGCGTCGAGGAAGCCGACCAGGTCGGCGTCGTGGTCCATGTCGCGGGTGGCGACGGCCGAGGAGTCGCCCCACCCGGGCATGTCGGGGGCGAGCACGTGGAAGCCGGCCTCGGCGATGGGGCCGATGTTGCCGGAGAAGTTGGACCAACCGGTGGCACCCGGACCGGAGCCGTGCAGCAGCACCACGGTGGGCGCGGCGGGGTCGCCGGCCTCGTAGTAACGCAGGTGGTGGCCGGAGGCGAGGTCGACCTCGCGGGCGGAGGTCTCTTTGGTCAGGGTCACAGCTCGTCACTCCTTCGTGCTTTATATGCACAGTGTTAAGCGTTATTTACACACCAGTGAACGAGCAGCATCATCGGACGCCGCTTCCCCCTGTGTCAACCGTCCCGGCGTGAGCCCTGGCGCCGAAGGCGGGCCGACGGCGGCAGGCCCGGCTCAGGACAGGGACGCGGCGATCCGGGCCGCGGCGGCGACCAGGGCCGGCGGGGAGGTGCGCGCGATCTCCTCGCGGTGGGTGATCAGGTTGACGCAGGCGGTCGGCATGCCGGGCACCGCGGGGATCGGTACGCCGACGCCGTACGCCCCAGGCTCGACCTCGGCGAAGGTCAGCGCATAGCCACGCTCCCGGGCCTCGGCGACCCGCGCGGGCTCGCCGGGACGCGGCGGCATGCCCGCCAGCAGGGCGACCCCACCCGCGGCACGGTCGAGCGGGTGACGCCCACCGGCGCGGAAGCTGAGGTGGTACGTCGTCTGGGCGGGCGCGACCACGGAGAGCGCGACCGCCTCCTCGCCCTCGGCCACCAGCAGGGCGATCGTGGCGCCGAGGCTCTCGGCGAGCTCGCGCAGCACCGGCTCGGCCGCGACCCGCAGCGTGCTGTGGATGCCGGAGGCGAGGGCGGCCAGCCCGGACCCGACCCGGTAGCGGCCGTCGGCGCCGCGGATCACCATCCGGAACTCGGCCAGCGTGGCGAGCAGCCGGGAGGCGATGGAGCGGTGGACGCCGAGCATCTCGGCGAGCTCGAGGATGCTCAGCCCGTCCGGGGCGACGGCGATGCTCTCGAGGGCACGCAGGCCGCGGGCCAAGGTCTGCGCACCGGGCGCCGGACGTGCCTCGCTCATGCCGCCCGAGCGTAACGGCACCGCATCGATTGCCCCGGTCGGGTTGACATCACCTGTGACGACCCACACTCTTTCTCGCTATATGCACGATGTCGTGCGTTACTTGCACACGCAAAGAATCTTCTGAACGCGAGGCAGCATGGAACTCACCCAGGCAATTCGCCAGAACCCGATGAGCCGCTACCAGTGGCTCGTCGTGGCGATCTGCATCCTGATCACGATGGTCGACGGCTACGAGATCCTCGTGACGTCGTACGCCCTGCCCGCCCTGACCGAGGAGTGGGCGCTGAGCAACGGCCAGCAGGGCCTCGTCGCCTCCCTCGGCACCCTGGGCATGGGCGTGGGTGCGATCTTCCTCAGCCCGCTGGCCGACCGGATCGGGCGCCGGCGCCACATCATCGGCGCGATGGTGCTGATCACCGTCTTCATGAGCCTGTCCGGGATGGCGAGCTCGTTCGAGACGTTCCTGGTGTTCCGCTTCATCAGCGGCCTCTTCCTGGGCGCGATCGTGCCCAGCGTCAACGTGCTGGTCGCGGAGTTCTGCAACCAGACCCGACGCGGCGCGGTGATGGGCGTCTACGGGATCGGCCTGCCGCTGGGCGCCGCGCTCGGCGGCTTCCTGTCGGTGTGGCTGATCGACTCCTTCACCTGGCGCGGGCCGTTCTTCTTCTCCGCCATCCTCACCGCGCTGCTGGTGCTGCTGTCGGCGGCCGTGCTGCCCGAGTCGGTCTCCTTCCTCGTCGGCAAGCGCCCCAAGGGCGCCCTGCGCAGCTACAACCGGATCGCCGCCCGGATCGGCGTCGCGCCCGCCGCGGCCCTGCCGCCCGCCCCCGTGCGCGCCGCGTCGGCGACCTTCGCTCGCGGCCTGTTCCAGGGCATCATGCTGCCGCGCACCCTGCTGCTGTGGCTGGCCTACGGCACGCTCATCGCGTCCTTCTACTTCGCCAACAGCCTCACCGCGAAGCTCGTCGCCGAGACCACCGGGGACCCCGAGTTCGGCATCACCGCGCAGTCGCTGGTCGCGGCCGGCGGCGTCGTCGGCGCCCTGCTGTTCGCGCTGCTCGCCCGGTGGATCCACCCGCGCCTGGTGACCGGGCTCGTGATGGTGGCCGGCTTCGGCATCTTCTTCGCCTTCGCCAACTACTTCACCAACAACACGATGGTGCTGATCCTCGCCGTCCTGGTGGGTCTCGCCGTCAACGGCGGCCTCGCGGCGTACTACGCGATCAGCCCCTCCATCTACTCCCTGGCCATCCGCTCCGCCGCGGTCGGCCTGATGATGGGCCTGGGCCGGGCGATCGCCTTCTTCGCCCCCAACATCGCCACCGCGCTGCAGAGCCGGGGCTTCTCCCCCGAGGACCTCTACCGGCTGTACGGCGGCGTGCTGGCCGTCTCCGCCGTGGCGGTCGTCGCGCTGCACCTGACCTACCGCGGCCAGAAGGACGCGATGGACCTCGAGGACGCCGAGGAGCGGGCGCTCGACGAGGCCCGCGCTGCGCAGCCGGCCGACGGGCGGCCCGTCGAGGCGGCCCACTGAGGGTCCGCTCGACCACCTGAGCTGCTCCCGGCGGCGGGGCCCCACACCCCGCCGCCGGGAGCTTCGTCGTTTTCCGTCCCGTGGCGGTCCCACACGGGCCGCGCCCCTGTGGACGACGGTCTCGCCCGAGCCCTGCCTGTGGACAGCGGCCCTGGGACGTCGGACGTGCTCTCGACTCTGGGCTCCTCCCCACGAGACGAGGACCCCATGTGCTGGCACTGCGACAACCCCGACAAGACCCGAGCCGACTACCTGGACCTGATCGTGGGCACGATCGCCGAGCACGGCGTCTTCCTCCAGCACGTGGAGAAGGACCGGTGGCGACCACCGTTCACCTACACCGTGGGACTCACGATGCTCGGTCACCCCGAGCTGCTGGTGACCGGGATGCACCAGCGCCGCGCGGGCCCGTGCCTGAACCGGATCGCCCATGGCCTCAGGTTCCACGCGGCCCCCGACTACGTGGCCGGGGACCTGCATGCCTGGCCGGAGCACCCCGAGATACCCGCCCAGATGGAGGTCGTCGACGTGGCGGTGCCGACCGCGCACCTCCTCATGGCCGAGGAGATCTTCGGACCGCACATCCGTGCGGTGCAGCTCGTCTACGTCGACGACCGGGGACGCTGGCCCTGGCAGGTCGGGTTCCGCGGTGACCAGCCGGTGCTCGGACCGCGCGCGGACGTGCGGGCAGGGTGAAGCGGCGTGAGGCGGGTCAGTAGTACCAGGGGTACGGCGACCAGTCCGGCTCGCGCTTCTCGAGGAACTGGTCGCGGCCCTCCTGCGCCTCGTCGGTCATGTACGCCAGGCGCGTGGTCTCGCCGGCGAACATCTGCTGGCCGACCAGGCCGTCGTCGAGGAGGTTGAAGGAGTACTTCAGCATCCGCTGCGCGGTCGGCGACTTGCCGTTGACCAGCCGGCCCCACTCCAGCGCGGTGGCCTCGAGCTCGGCGTGCGGCACCGCCCGGTTGGCCGCACCCATCCGCACGGCGTCCTCGGCGGAGTACTCCTGGCCGAGGAAGAAGATCTCCCGGGCGAACTTCTGGCCGACCTGCCGGGCCAGGTACGCCGAGCCGTAGCCGCCGTCGAAGGACCCCACGTCGGCGTCGGTCTGCTTGAACCGGGCGTGCTCCAGCGAGGCGATCGCCAGGTCGCAGGTGACGAACAGGCTGTGCCCGCCGCCGGCGCACCAGCCGGGCACGACCGCGATGACGACCTTCGGCATGAACCGGATCAGCCGCTGCACCTCCAGGATGTGCAGCCGGGCCAGCTTGGCCTTGTCGATCGCACTGGGCTCCTCGGCGCCGGTGTCACCCGAGCCGATCGTCTTGTCCTCGTACTGGTAGCCGGCGCGCCCGCGGATCCGCTGGTCGCCGCCGGTGCAGAAGCTGCGCTTGCCGTTCTTCTCACTCGGCCCGTTGCCGGTGAGCAGCACGCAGCCCACGTCGGCGGAGGTCCGGGCGTGCTCCATCGTGCGGAGCAGCTCGTCGACGGTGTGCGGCCGGAACGCGTTGAGCACGTCGGGGCGGTCGAAGGCGATCCGGACCGTGCCGTGCGCCTTGGCCCGGTGGTAGGTCAGGTCACTCAGGTCCTCGAACCCGGGCACCACGTCCCACTGGCTCGCATCGAACGTCTCGCTCACGCCCTCGATCGCACTCATGGCACCGAACGCTAGCCCGTCGCCGGCACGCTCACCCCTCGGAGGTGGCCTCGTCGGGGAGCGCCGCGTACCGCTCCTTCACGTCGTTGTACCAACCCAGCGACTTCTTCGGGTGCATCCAGCGGTACTTCATCTCCTGCCGTGCCTGCTGGTGCGCCTCGTCGCCGGCCTTGACCACCTCCTTGAGGTGCTTGTCCTGCGCGACGATCACCTCGTCGGCGTCCTTGCCGGTGTGCACCAGGTCGCAGGGGCCACCCAGGTCGCGGCACGTCATGGACTTCATCTCTGTTCTCCTTCGGTTCGGGACTTGCTGCCTCATCTGTTCGACGTACGACGTCGCGCGGGTGTGACCGTCTCGCGGAAATTCCTCGTCGCCGCGTCTCAGCGGCGCTCCGCCCCACGGCGCCGGACGACCTGCGCGAGCACCTCGTCGGCGGCGCGGAAGTCGATGCGCGCCACCCGGCCGTCGACGACGGTGAAGTCGAAGACGACGCGGGCGGTGCCACGGTCGAACCAGGCCGAGCCGGGCCGGTCGGCGACGTAGACGGGCAGCGCGGCGTGCGCGGCACCGTTGAAGAACGTGGCGATCTCGTTGCCGCCGGCGATCCGCTCCGGGGTGCCCAGCGCGACCGCGGCCGCGTCGCCCGCCACGACGGCGTCGGGGGCCAGCAGCCGCACCAGGCGGGCGAAGTCGCCCTCACGGGCCGCGGCCATGAAGGCGTCCACCACCTCCCAGTCGTCCAACGCGTCGCGGGTGCTGGGCTGGGCGACCTTGGCGCGGGCGCGCGAGGCCAGCTTGCGGGCGGCGACCGGGGTGACGTCGAGCAGCGTGGCGATGGTCGGGAAGTCGAACCCGAAGCTGTCGTGCAGCACGAACGCCACCCGCTCGTTGGGGCTGAGCCGGTCGAGCACCACCTGCAGCGCCGTACCGACCGCGGCCGCCAGGGCGACGTCCTCGGCCGGATCGGAGGCAGGCTCGGAGCCGAGGCCGGGGTCGTCGTCCTGCCCCAGGTCGGCCTGCGGCACCGGGGTCCGCGCCCGGAGCCGGTCCAGGCACAGCCGGGTGGTGACGGTGGTCAACCAGGCCGGCAGGTTGTCGATCTGCGCGTCGGTGCCGTGCAGCCGCAGCCACGCCTGCTGCGCGATGTCCTCCGCCTCGGCGGCGTCCCCCAGCACCCTGGCGGCCAGCCCCACCAGCCGCGCGCGCTCCGCGGCGAACGCCTCGGTCACGTCCATGTTCCTCACCCTTCCACGATCGGCGTCGTCATAGGTGTCGACGACGCAGAACAGACAGGTGTGACCGGACCTCGCGAGACTCGGCGGAATAGCAATGCGGGAATGAGGCATTGCACAGCCATGACGCTTCTCGAAGGTGAGTACGAGCCCAGCCCCTCGGAGTGGGTGCGCGAGCAGGTCGCCGCATACGAGGCCTCCGGCGGCAAGGAGGCCGACAAGCTGCCCGGCACCGACGACAAGATCATCGTGATCACCTCCGTCGGAGCGAAGTCCGGCAAGCTGCGCAAGAACCCGGTGATGCGCGTGGAGAAGGAGGGCACCTACGTCGCGATCGCCTCCAAGGGCGGCGCGCCGGAGAACCCCAGCTGGTACGCCAACTTCGTCGCCCACCCGCGGGTGGACGTGCAGGACGGTGCCGAGGTGCGCCCCTACCGCGCCCGCCTGGTCACCGGCGACGAGCGCACCAAGTGGTGGGCGCACGCCGTCGCCACGTGGCCGACCTACGCGGAGTATCAGGAGAAGACCGACCGGCAGATCCCGGTGTTCGTGCTGGAGCCGGTCACCGACTGAGCGATCTCACCGGCGACCTCGCGCTGGCGCGCCGTACGACGCGCAGGCTCAGGGGTTGGCGATGGTGTGCGCCAGGCCGCACAGGTGCCCGAGCCGGGCGATCTCGGAGTCGGCGAAGGCCGGACCACCGCGACGACCCACGATGACGATCTCGTTGCCGTCCAAGCGGGCGGCGGCGAACAGCGTCACCTCGTCCTCGGGCGACTCCAGCTGCACCGGTGCCTCGATCTCGAGGAACTCGAGGTCGTCGGGCGCGGCGTTGGTGCGGTGCACCAGTCCCTTCGCCCGGTGCACCCGGGCGCCCCAGTCGACGCGGAACGTCGCGGGCAGCAGGTCCACGAGCCGGTCGTAGGCGGTGGAGGGTGAGGCGGTGAGCTCCTCGACGACCTCGAGGTCCATCACGAGGCTGCCGCCGGCCGGGTAGCGGCTGATCCACAGCACCTCCACGCCCTCCAGCGCCGTGCAGGCCGAGACCACCGAGTCGGGCATGGTGCCGCCCGGAAGGTCGAGCAGCACGTCGTCGACGACCGTGGCGTCGGGGCGCTTCTCGACGATCTCGATCGCCTCGATGTCACCGCCGGCCATACCGATCGCTGTCGCGACGCGACCCAGCGAACCGGGGACGTCGGGAAGCAGCACGCGAAGCAGGAACGGCATGGTGCCGACATTAACCGTCGCGGGCGCCGTGTGGGTCGTGGCCCGCCGGGTTGGTGGCAGGTCCACAGGAGACGTTCAGGAGCGCGGACCCGCAGAAGTCGGCAGGCTCAGGGCAGGCTCAGCCGCTGCCGCAGACCGGTGGCGCGCTGGGCGGTGGTGGCCACCGCGGCGCGCACGGACGCCTCGGAGCCCACCACGAGCAGGCTCTCCTGGGCGCGGGTCACGGCGGTGTAGAAGAGCTCGCGGGTCAGCAGCCGGGAGTCGGCGTCCGGGAGCAGCACCACGATCCGCCGCGCCTGGCTGCCCTGGGACTTGTGGATCGTCATCGCGTGCATGGTGTCGACCGCACCCAGCCGGGCGGGTGCGAACGGTCGGGGCGCACCGACGCCGGCGATCCAGGCCCGCGGCCGGCCGTCGGGCTCGGCGACCACCACCCCGGTCTCGCCGTTGTAGACGTCGAGGGCGTAGTCGTTGGCCGTCACTAGCAGCGGGCGGCCCGGGTACCAGGCGGAGCCGGTGGTGCTCAGCGGCGTGCCCAGCTCCGCGGCCAGCCACTGCTCGGTGTGGGCGTTCCACACCCGCACCCCGTGCGGCCCCTCGCGGTGCGCGCACAGCAGCCGGAAGGAGTCGAGCGCACCCAGCGCGGCCTGCGGTCCGTCCTCGACGGCGGCCGCCCGCACCCGCAGCGCCGCGGCGGTGCACTCCGCGCGCAGCGTCGGCACCGGGTCGTCGGTCTCCACCCAGGTGACCTCACCCGTGCCGGCCCGCAGCACCTCCAGCACGCGGTCCTCGGTGTCGGGGCCGTCGCCGCGCAGCGCGGCGGCCAGGCCCTTGATCTCCTCGGTGGAGCGGTGGTTCTCCTGCAGCGCCACCACCGGGGAGTCTGGGTGCTCGGCGAACCCGGCGACCAGGTCGGACAGCACCGCACCGGCCCCGACCGAGGTCAGCTGCCGGGGGTCGCCGACCAGCACGAGGCGGCTGTCGGGACGCACCGCCTCCAGCAGCCGGGCCATCATCGTCAGGTCGACCATCGAGGCCTCGTCGATGACCACCAGGTCGTACTTGAGCCGGTTGTCGCGCCCGTGCACGAAGCGGGTCGTGTTGTCGCGGCGCCAACCGAGCAGCCGGTGCAGCGTCATCGCCTCCGGCGGCTGCAGCTGGTCCGGCCCGGCCCCCAGCACGCCGAGCGCACCCAGCTCCGCGGCCACCGCCTCCTGCAGCCGGGTCGCCGCCTTCCCGGTGGGGGCAGCGAGCGCGATCGACATCCGACGGTCGTGGGCGAGGCGGAACTGGTCGGCCAGGGCGAGCACGACCCGCGCCACGGTGGTGGTCTTGCCGGTGCCGGGCCCGCCGGTGAGCACGGTGGTGCGATGCCGGGCGGCGTGCTCGACCGCGCGGGCCTGCTCCTCGCTCAGCCGGGCACCGCTCACCCGGCGCAGGGTCGCGGCGAGCACCGGCTCGTCGACGTCGGGGCGCCCGAGCGCGATCCGCTCGGCCAGGTCGTCGGCGACCTGCCGCTCGAGACGGTGGTAGCGGTCCAGGTAGACCAGGCCGAACTCGTGGTGCAACACGCCGGCGGCGAGCAGCGGGGAGGCCGCGATGGCGGCCGTCCACTCGTCGTACGGCGGCCAGGCGACCTCGGCGCCCAGGGCGAGGAGGTCCGGCAGACCCTCCAGGTCCAGCCCGACGGAGCCGCCCCGCACGGACCGCACGGCCATCGCCACGGCGAGCTGCACCCGTTCGTCGGTCTCCCCGCCGAGGGCGGCGACCCGTTGCGCCACCCGGACGTCGGCGGCGTCGACCACCCCGGCGGCGTTGAACGCACCCAGCAGGCCGTCCACCCCACGCGCCAGGCGGGGGTCGTGCGGGGAGGTCGCCTCGAACAGCCCGATCATCGTGCCCCTCCTGCTGCGTCGTCGGGGCGGTGGCCGTCGAGCAGGTCGGAGAGCTCGATGACCAGCGCGAGGGGCGGCTGCCAGGTGAACACGCCGCACGGCTGGCCGTCGACGACCGGGGTCTCGGGGCCGCACATGCCGCGCAGGTACAGGTAGGCGACACCGCCGAAGTGACGCTGCGGATCGTAGCCGGGTTGGCGCCAGCGCAGGAACCGGTGCAGCACCACGGCGTACAGCAGCGCCTGCAGCGGGTAGTCGGAGTGCCCCATCGCCTCGGCGAGCGCGGCGGGGCGGTAGGCCGCCGCCGTCAACGGCTGCTCCATCGGGCCGAGCCAGTTGGTCTTGTAGTCGACCACCACGTAGCGGGGGGCGGCCGGGTCCCCGAGCCGCAGCACCACGTCGATCGAGCCGGTCAGGTAGCCGCGCAGCGTCTGCCCGCCGAGCAGCGGGTCCTCCAGCGCGTCGGCGTAGGCGCGGACCGGGTCGCCCGCGGGCAGGTGGCGGCGCAGCAGCCCGGCCAGGTCGCCCAGCAGCACCTCCTCGCCCGGCTGCACCCGGCCTGCGGGACGAGCGGCGTCGCCGCCGGCGAGCGGCAGCTCGAAGTCCAGCTCGCAGAGCCGGTCGCGGACCCCGATCCGACGCAGCGTGGTGTCCTCGAAGAGCGGCCCGAGCGGGGTGTCCAGCACGGCGAGGAGCGCGTCGGCCAGGTCCTCGGCCTCCACCGGCACCGGCCACCAGGTGAGCTGCTCGTCGATGTGGGCGAGCAGCTCGGCGCGCAGGTCGGGCGCTGCGGGGTCGGCGTGCTCGAGGACGGCGTGCACCAGCGACCCGAACGTGGCCCCGACGGGCAGCGTCGCCATCGGCGAGGCCATCACGAGCGGGTCGGCGCCGACCTCGGCGCGGCCAGGCTCCCCCGGCTGTCCCGACTCCCCCGACTCCTCCGGCCGGCCCGGGTCCGGCACCGTGACCACGCCGGCGACGTCGCCGAGCTGCTCGTCGTCCTTGGCGTCGATCTCCGGCTCGCTGTCCACGCCGGGCCGGGCGGCGTCGGCGGCGACGTCCACCTTGCTCAGCGACGAGTAGGAGGTACGACGCCACCCGCCGTCGACGGTGCGGGTGAACCGGCGCGCACCGAGCTCACCGGGCACGGGCAGCGGCAGCGGGTCGGTGCTGGGCACCGGCTGTGCCATCTCCGGGGACGGGCCGCCCCGGTCGCGCCAGGTGGTGAACAGCCGGGTCGCGGTGTCCTCGTCGGGCACCGGCGGCGCGTCGGGCACCTCCGCGAGCAGCGAGCCGTCCTCGGCGACCGCCCGCATCAGCATCCGGTGCAGCGGCGAGCACTCGGCGTTCCTGGTCGGCGCCCACCAGGCCACCACCTGGCTCTGCGCGCGGGTCAGGGCGACGTACAGCAGGCGCAGCCACTCCCCCGCCTCCTCCTCGGCCCAGCGCCGGCAGTGCTCGGCCCACTGCGGTCCGGACCCGCCGACGTCGAGGCAGCGACGGTCGTCGGCGTCGTGGTACAGCGGCCGCTTGGGGGTGCCCACGTAGCGGTCGGCGAGCGAGGGCAGGTAGACGACCGGGTACTGCAATCCCTTGCTGGCGTGGATCGTGACCAGCTGCACCGCGGCCGCGTCGGAGTCCAGGCGTCGGGTGCGCTCGACGCCGCGGCCCTCGCGCGCCTCCAGCACCTGCTGGCGCAGCCAGGCGAGCAGCGCGACCGCGCCGAGGCCGTCGCGCAGCGCCACCTCGTGCAGCACCTCGCCGACGTGCCGCACGTCGGTGAGCAGCCGCTCGCCGCCGACCTGGCCGAGCAGCCGCGCCGGCATGCCGCCGGAGGTGGCCGCCTCCAGGACGGCCGCCACGCCGCGCCGGGCCAGCGCCTCGGACCAGCCGCGCAGCCGGTCGCCGAGCTCGTCGGTCAGGTCGTCCCCGCCGGCGGCGAGGCCGGCGGCGTCGTGGCCGAGGAAGCAGGTCAGCGCGGCCGCCCGGACGCGGGCGGTGCGGTGCGGCTGCTCGAGCGCCTCCAGCAGCGCCATCCACTCGGTGGCGGCCGGCGTGGCGAACACGCTGCCGCCGCCGGCGATCACCGCCGGCACCCCGATCGCCTGCAGGGCGGCGCGGGCCGCGGCCAGGTCGGCGTGGCGGTAGCAGATCACCGCGACGTCGCTGGGCTGCAACGGCCGGCCCTCGAACGTCGGCCGGGCGGCCAGCAGGGCACGGATGTCGTGGGCCAGGTCGTCGGCGATGAACGGACGCACCTTGCCGACGGGAAGGGTGGCGGTGCCGCGGCGCCCGAAGGACTCCCGGCGCACCACCCGCAGCCGGAACGGCGCCGGCCGCGGGGCGCCGGCCAGCCGCGGCTCGCTGTGGTGCGCGCTGACGTCGTGCACCACGATCCGGTCGTCGCCGAGCTCGGCACCGCGCATCAGCTGCTGGATGCCGTCGAGCAGGCCGGCGTCGCTGCGCCGGTTGACGGCGAGCGTCTGGCGGTGGGTGGCGCTGGCCGCCGCGGTCAGGTACGTCGTCACGTCGCCGCCGCGGAAGGCGTAGATCGCCTGCTTCGGGTCGCCGATCAGCACCATCGTGGCGTGACCGGAGAACGCCCGGTCGAACACCTGCCACTGCACCGGGTCGGTGTCCTGGAACTCGTCGACCAGCACGATCCGCCACCGGTCGCGCATCCGGACCCGGGCCGGGGAGTCGTCCGCGGCGAGCGCCTCGGCGAGCTGGCTGAGCAGGTCGTCGTACGAGAGCACGCCGAGGCGGCGCTTGCGCCGGTCCAGCTCCGCCCGTACGGCGTGCGCGAACGCGACTCGGCGACCGGCGGGGTGGGTGCGGTCCAGGTCGGCCGGCTCGAGGTGGGCCTGGGGGTCGGCGACCGCGGCGCGGGCGATGGCCAGTGCCTCGGCGTGGGTGAACGAGGGGCCGGTCTCGGTGCCCGCCGCGGGCCGGGCGAAGGCGCGCAGGTAGAGGTCGTCGACCACCTCCACCAGGCGGTCGTCGAGGTCCTCCACGAGCCGGGCGCGGGCGTCGGTGTCGCCGGCGACGCCGAGGGAGTCGAGCACGAGCGAGCAGAACTGGTGGATGGTGGCGATGGTGGCGGCGTCGAAGTCGGCCAGCGCCTGCACGACCCGGGCGTGCCGGGTCCGCCGGGTGTCCGGGTCGCAGTCGAGCAGCTTGGTGATCACCGCGCTCGGCTCGGTGTCGGGCTCCGGGGTCGCGGGCTCGGAGGAGAGGGCCTGCTCGGCCTCGACCAGCTGGCGGCGGACCTGTTCGCGCAGCTCCTGGCTGGCGGCACGGCCGAAGGTGACGACGAGCAGCTGCTCGAGCGGCACCCCCACCTCGGCGACGTACCGGGCGACCAGGGCGCCGATGGTCCAGGTCTTGCCGGTGCCGGCGCTGGCCTCGAGCAGGGTGGTGCCCTGCGGCAGCTCCTCGCTGGCGATGTCGAACGGCTCGGCGGGCGGCAGGGCGGGGTGGCGCACGCTCACAGCGCACCCACCTTCTCCGCGCCGCCGAGCAGCGGCTCCCACACCGTCCAGGCGTGCTCGGGCAGGCCGGCTGCGACGAGCACCTCGACCGGCGCGCCGGGTCCGTAGATCCGCCGGTGCACCGGGTCGTCGTCCTCGCCCTTGATCCCCCACTCGTTGTAGGGGTCGGTGGTCCACTCCCGGGCCGCGGCCTCGACGGGGTCGATGTCCATCCCCCGCAGCTGCTTGGCGCGGGCCTCGGCCCAGGCGGCGGCGGTGCCGAGCGGGATCGGCAGCGGGCTGCGCAGGCCGCGGTCGCGCAGCTCGACCAGCGTGGCCAGCCACTCGGTGCAGCGGTGGTCGAGCGGGCCGACCAGGGCGCGCTGCGGGCCGGCGCGGCCCTTGGCGACGGCGTGGCCGGTCCAGTTCTCGTCGGGGTAGGTGGCGGAGAGGGCGAGCACGTCGAGCCAGGTGGAGAGCCGCTGCTTGGGCTTGAGTCGGGAGTAGCTGACGGTGACGACCTGGTTGCCGAAGACGCGGGGCACGGTGCCGATCAGCCGGCGGCCGCCGCCGAGGTCGATCTCGACGTCGAGGCTGCGCGCGGTGCCGGCGCGCAGCCCGGCGCTCTGCTGCAGCAGGGCCTGGCAGTCGCGGGCGATCTCGTCGAGCACGCCGCGGCCGAGCTCGAACGGCGGCAGCGTGCCGCGCAGCTGCTCGGCGATCATCACCGCGGTGGCGGTGCCGCCGGGGTCGTGCGGGGCGGCGAGCACCTCCCGCAGCAGCCGGTCGCCGATCTGCCACTTCTCCAGGCCGTTCAGGGTCACCGGGACCGCGTCGGCGACCTGGTCCGGCTCGAAGGGGGTCGCCACGTCGAGCCGCTGCCGCAGGAACGTGCGCGCCGGGTGGTGCAGGAAGGTGCGCAGGTCGTCGAGGGTGACGTCGCCCGGCGGCAGCGCCGGCAGCTCGCCGGTCAGGAACGCAGGCACCTCGCGGCGCTCGCGGACCGCGGCCCGCGCCCCGGCCAGCGAGGCGGTGTCGAAGCTGAACGGGGCCTCGCCCACCAGGGCGCCCGGCACGTGGTTGCGGGCGTCGTAGGGCTGCAGCGGGTGGCGCACCACGACGGCGTCGCGGACGGGCGCGGCCGCGGTGCGGTCGAGGGTGTCGAGCAGCTCGCCGAGGGGGACGGCAGGCGGGCGGGGCTGCCCCGTCTGCTCGGCGGCGCCGGTGTAGGTGATGACCAGCCGCTCACCGGCGGCCAGGATCGCGTCGAGCAGCAGCTGACGGTCCTCGCCGCGCAGGTCGCGCTCACCGACCAGCGGCTTGCGGGCCAAGACGTCGTCGCCGTCGACGCCGGTGACGCGCGGGAAGACGCCGTCGTCGAGTCCGACCAGGCACACCACCCGGTGCGGCACCGAGCGCATCGGCACCATCGTGCACACGGTGAGGGTGCCGGTGCGGAAGCTGGACCGGGTGGGTCGGCCGGCCAGCCGGGCGGCGAGCAGGGCCCGCACGTCGGCCAGCCGCAGCGGCACCTCGCCCTGGGTCTCCTCCGCGCTGGCCCGCGCCCGGGCGAGCTCGCGCTCGAACTGTGGCAGCTGCCAGGCGTTGTCGCCCTCGACCTCGCACAGGTCGCGGACCCCGGTGCTGATCGCGGAGAACCACTCGTCGGCGGCGACCGCCGAGGCCAGGGCGGCCAGGCACTCGCCCAGCCGGGCCACGGCCTCACCGAGCCGGCCGACGAGCTCGATCTCGCCGCTGCCGACGTCGTCGACGGGCAGCCCGCGGCCGAGGTGGCGGTGCTCGTCGCCGCTCATCGCGACGCCCAGCAGGAGTCGGTCCATGCCGGCGCGCCAGGTGTTGTGCTCGAAGCCGCCCAGCCCGTACGACGCCCGCTGCCGCGCGTCCATCCCCCACCGGATCCCGGCGTCGGCGACCCAGGTGCCGATCCGGGCGAGGTCGTCGTCGCTGAACCCGAACCGGCGCCGGCACACGTCGCGGGAGAGCAGGTCAACGACCTCGGAGGCGCCGGCCCGGCCGCCGGCGAGCTCGACCAGCGCGACGGCCACGCCGAGCAGCGGGTTGGTGGCGCTGACCGCTCGGTCGGCGAGGCGCACCCGCAGCCGGTGGGCGGGGTGCAGCCGGTCGGCGCCGCCCGTCGGGGTGTCGGCGATGAGCTCGCCGAGACCGAAGCCGGCGGAGATCAGCGGCGCGTAGGTCTCGATGTCGGGGCACATCACGACGATGTCGCGCGGCTCGAGGGTGGGGTCGTCCTGGAGCAGGCCGACGAGCAGCTCGCGGAGCACGTCGACCTGCCGGGCGGGGCCGTGGCAGGCGTGCACCTGCACGCTGCGGTCGTCGGCGGCGAGCACGCGGGCCGCCCGCCGGTCGGGGTCGGGGGCGCGGTTGCCGCGGATGTCGGCCTGCAGCCAGCCGAGCAGCGTGTCGGGGGCGGCGGGGTCGGGCACGGCGCCGGCGTCGACGGCCTGCCCGGTGCGGACCCGGTCGGTGAGCACGGTGGCCAGCTCCCGGGAGTCGCGGCCCAGCGAGGCGAGCAACGGGTGCGCGACGAGGTCGGCGCAGCGCGCCTCCGCGCGCGGCGCAATCGGCACCGCGGCGGCCTGCACCGCCTGCCACAGGGCCTCCGAGGGCTGGGCGAGCCAGAGGTGGACCTCGCGGTGCGCGCCGAGCGCGGCGAGCAGGTCGAGCTCGGTGGCCGGCAGCCGGGTGTGCCCGAACAGGGAGAGCCGGTCGGGCAGGTCGAGCGTGGCCAGCACCTCCGGGTCGCCGGCGCGCAGCCCGACGCAGACCCGGGCGTGCCGCAGGTCGGGCGGCTCGGGGTGGCCGAGGTCGGCCATCCGTGCCAGCAGCCGGCGCCACAGCTCGGGCTCCCAGCGCAGGTCGACGGGCAGCGCCGCCCCGGTGCCGTCGGTGTCGCGGCCCTCGCGCCAGTCGGCGACGAGCGCGGGCCGCTGCACGCCGTACGACGCGAAGCGGTCGGCGAGACGGCGGGCCACCGACCAGCGGCGGCTGCGGCGCAGCTCGCCCTCCTCGCCGCCCAGGCCGTGGCCGAGGTGGGTGGCCAGGGTGCGGAACGCGGGGTCGTCGAGGTTCGCGTCGATGGTCGCCAGCAGCGGCCAGACGAGCCGGTCGGGGTGCCACGGGTCCTCGCGGTCGCGGCCGAGCAGCAGCCCGACCAGGGAGGCCGGCTGCAGGAACTGCACGCCGGCGCAGACGCCGTCGCCGCCACGCTCGCCCGTGCCGAGGCGGTGGGAGAGTCGCTGGGTCAACCAGCGCTCCACGCCGCGGGCGGGCACGACGACCACCTCGGTGGCGAAGGGGTCGGGCAGCGGCACCGCCAGCAGCGCACCGAGCTCGTCGGCGAGCAGGTCGGTGCGCGGTGCGCGGTGCAGGATCAGGGGCATCGGCGACGAGGTTAGTGGGGGCGTCCGACCCAGGTCAGCCGGGCAGGCAGGTCAGGTGGCCGGCAAGACGAGCCGGCTCAGTCGGGCAGCTCACGCACCACACGGGCCGGGGTGCCGAGCGCGAGCACGCCCGCGGGCAGGTCGCCGGTGACCACGGAGCCGGCGCCGACCACCGTGTTCGCGCCGATGGTGACGCCGGGGCACACGATCACGCCGCCGCCGAGCCACACGTTGTCGCCGATCGTGATCGGTTGTGCGGCCTCCCACTTGGCGCGGCGCAGGCCGGCCTCGAGCGGGTGGGTGGGGGTGAGCAGCTGCACGTTCGGCCCGATCTGCACGTCGTCGCCGATGACGATGTCGACGACGTCGAGGGCCACCAGTCCGAAGTTCACGAAGCAGCGGGCGCCGATCCGGATCCGGCTGCCGTAGTCGACGTGCAACGGCGGGCGGATCCTGGTCTCCGCCCCGACCGCGCCGAGGAGCTCGCCGAGCAGCCGTTCCCGCTCGGCGTCCTCGCGCGCCGTGGTGGCGTTGTAGGCGGTGGCCAGGTCGACGGCACGCAGGTGCGCCTCGACGATCTCGGGGTCATCAGCCAGGTAGAGGTCGCCGGCGAGCATCCGCTCGTGCATGCTGCGTGAGTCGTCGCCCAGCGGGTCGGCGCCCAGCGGATCGCCGGCGCGAGGAGTCGGTTCCGTCACCGCTCGTCCCCCGGCTGCTTCCCAGGCGCGTCACCAGAGTGCTTCCCAGGCTCCTCCGGGTGCTCGTGGGCGCGCCGCTCCCGCAGGTGGCGCATCCGCTCGCGCTGCTCGTGGGCCTCCTCGTCGGCCTCCTCGATCTCGCCCTGCAGAGCGGCGACCGCGTCGGGGTTGTCGTGGAAGCGGCGGTAGGAGTAGACGATCAGCACCAGCGCGATGACGCAGGACACCAGCAGGGTGACCCCCGTCCAGGGCCCGCCGAGCAGCCACCAGGCGGCGTCGAGCGGCCACCAGCCGGGTGCTTCCGGGCCGGCCAGCCACAGCACGCCGACGGCGCCGATGCCCAGCGCGAAGAGCGTCGACATCAGGATCCGCGGCCAGGTCTCCACGCCCTCGGCGGCGGCGCGCAGCGCGCGCAGCAGCACCGGTTCGAGCAGGTTGTCCGCCCAGGCGTACTGCCGCGACAGCACCGCCAGCCCGGCCGCGATCAGCAGCAGGCCCGGGCCGGGCAGCACCAGGGCGGCCACCCCGGCGACGAGCAGCAGCCAGCCGAGGGTCTCCAGCAGCAGTCGCTTCGCCGCCCCGGTCATCGCGCACCCCCGAACTTCTCCAGCCAGGCCAGCACGTCGTCGTCGGCGTTGCCGTGCGCGGCGGCGATCCGCGCCCACCGCAGCGCCATGGCGTGGAAGCGCAGCGGGTTGTAGACGTCCTCCTCGCGGGAGAAGAGCCCGTCGCCGGCGTACGTCATGATCGTGATGTTCGGCTCGCACAGCTCGGTGCCGTCGCCGGGATCCGGCATCGGGTTCCCCACCTCGCACACCAGCCGGTTCTGCTCGGCGTCGACGACCTGCCACCCGATCGGGAACGACGGCATCAACCGCCCCGGGTACGACGTCATCGTCCGCGTCACCCACGCCCGGATCTCCTCACGGCCGGCGAAGGTGCCCATGGCGTGCTCGACGTACACGGCGTCGGGGGTGAACAGGTCGGCGTAGCCGGACCAGTCCCCGGTGGCCGCGAAACCGGCGACCCGGTCGTGGAAGGCGGCGTACGCCTCGGTGATCTCTGCAGCGGTGAACGCGACTGCGGACGAACCGGTCATGGACAGATCCAATCAGGTACCTGGCGAACGAGCCCGGCAATGCGGACCCACACCCTAGGCTCGCCCCATGGTGCGCCGTCACGCTCCCCCGCGGCGCGGCCCTTTCGGCTCCCGGCTGCTCGGCCCCCGCGACCAGGACCCGCTGCGGCTGCGGATCCGCATCCAGGTGCTGCTCACGCTGCTGCTGCTCACCACGAACCTCCTCGGTGCGCTCGTGGTGTTCGTGATCAACACCTGGGCGATCCCCTCCCCCGCTCCGTCGCGGGCGATGGTGGTGGCGCTGGCCATCGCGATCCCCAGCTACGTGGTCCTCGCCGCGCTGGTCGGCGTGGTGTGGGGCACCACCAAGTCGCTGAGGGCGCTGCGCTGGGCCACCCAGCCCGAGGTCGACCCGGACCGCACCCAACGCACCCGCGCCCTGCGGGTGCCGCTGCACCTGACCGTGCTGCAGTTCCTGATCTGGCTGGTCGGCACGGTGCTGTTCACGGTGCTCACCGTGGTGCTGCAGCCCTCCCGTGCGCTCGGCACCGGCTTGACGGTGGGCATCGGCGCCGTCGTCGTCGCCGGCATCTCCTACCTGCTCACCGAGTTCTCGCTGCGCCCCATCGCCGCGCGGGCGCTCAGCGACTCCCGGGTGACCCACCAGGTGCGCGGCGTCGGCGTCGGGCCGCGGCTGACCATCTTCTGGCTGCTCGGCACGGGAGCGCCGGTCATCGGGCTGCTGATCGCCGCGATCCTCGCGCTCACCCCCAGCAACGACGCCGACCTGGAGCAGCTCGCCGTGGTCACCATCGTGGTCGGCGCCGCCGTGCTGGTCTTCGGCTTCCTGCTCACCGACCTCAGCGCCCGCGCCGTCGTCGCCCCGGTGCTCTCGGTGCGCGACGCGATGCGCGCCGTGGAGGCCGGACAGCTCGACACCGATGTCGTCGTGTACGACGGCACCGAGCTCGGCCAGCTGCAGAGCGGCTTCAACGACATGGTCGCCGGGCTGCGCGAGCGCGAGCGGATCCGCGACCTCTTCGGGCGCCACGTCGGGCAGGAGGTCGCCACCGCCGCCGCGCGGCTCGGGGTCGGCGAGATCGAGCTCGGCGGCGAGACCCGGGTGTGCTCGGTGCTGTTCGTGGACCTGACCGGCTCCACGTCGTACGCCACGCAGCACGGGCCGGCCGAGGTCGTCGCGGTGCTCAACCGGTTCTTCGCGGTCGTGGTCGACGAGGTGGACGTGCACCACGGCCTGGTCAACAAGTTCATCGGCGACGCGGCGCTGGCCATCTTCGGGGCGCCGGTCGAGCTGGCCACCCACGCCGCGTCCGCGCTCGCCGCCGCCCGGTCGATGGCCGCCCGCCTGGCCGCAGAGGTCCCCGAGATCGGCGCTGGCATCGGGGTCGCCACCGGGCAGGTCGTGGCCGGCAACGTGGGCCACCTGCAACGCTTCGAGTACACCGTCATCGGCGACGCGGTGAACTCCGCCGCCCGGCTCTCCGACCTGGCCAAGGTGATGCCCGGCTGCGTGGCCGCCACCGCGGTGACCGTGGAGGCCGCGCGGGACTCCGGCCCCGAGGGCCGGGCCGAGGCCGAGCACTGGGCCGAGCAGGGCGAGACCGTCCTGCGCGGACGGCCCGGGCCGACCCGGTTGGCCGTGCCGCGGGTGCACGCCGAGCGCTTGGCGGAGCACTCGTGACGCCGCACTTGTAACTACGTGTTGTGGCTACTACCAGGGTGGTCTACCACCCGGGTAGTAGCCACAACACGTAGTTACAAGCGGTATCGGCCCCTGTGACAGGCTCCCCGCGTGACGACGTACGACGTGGGAGTGCAGGGGTTCGAGCCGGACGCGATCGTGGTGGGGGCGGGGCTCGCGGGACTGGTGGCGACGTACGAGGCGACCCGGGCGGGCAGGCGGGTGCTCGTGCTGGACCAGGAGAACCGCGCCAACCTGGGCGGGCAGGCGTGGTGGTCGCTGGGCGGGCTCTTCCTCGTCGACTCCCCCGAGCAGCGCCGGATGGGCATCCGCGACTCCGCGGAGCTCGCCTGGCAGGACTGGCAGGGCTCCGCCGGGTTCGACCGCACCGCCGCGGGCACCGCCGGCACGCCGGGTGAGGACCACTGGGCCCGGCAGTGGGCGCAGGCGTACGTCGACTTCGCGGCCGGGGAGAAGCGGGCCTACCTGCGCGAGCTGGGGCTGCGGCTGCTGCCGTTCGTGGGCTGGGCCGAGCGCGGCCGCGGCGACGCGGCCGGCCACGGCAACTCGGTGCCGCGCTTCCACCTCACCTGGGGCACTGGGCCGGAGGTGGTGCGGGTGTTCCTGGACAAGGTGCTCGCCGCCGAGCAGGCCGGGCTGGTCCGGTTCGGCTTCCGGCACCGCGTCGACGCGTTGGTCCGCGACGGCGACGCGGTCACCGGGGTGCGCGGCGCCGTGCTGGCGCCCTCCGACGTCGAGCGCGGTGCCCCGTCGAGCCGCGAGGAGGTCTCGCCGTTCGAGCTGCACGCACCCGCGGTGGTGCTCACCACCGGCGGCATCGGGCACAACCACGACCTGATCCGCGCGGCCTGGCCGGTCGAGCGCCTGGGACCGGTGCCGAAGTACCTGATCAGCGGCGTCCCGGCGTACGTCGACGGCCGCGGCCTGGGCATCGCCCGTGACGCCGGCGCCCGGCTGGTCAACGCCGACCGGATGTGGCACTACACCGAGGGCATCCACAACTGGGACCCGGTGTGGCCCGACCACGCGATCCGGATCATCCCCGGACCGTCGTCGCTGTGGTTCGACGCGACGGGCAAACGCTTCGCCGCGCCCAACTACCCCGGCTTCGACAGCCTCGGCACGCTCGCTGCGATCGGCGCGACCGGCTACGACTACAGCTGGTTCGTGCTCACCCAGTCGATCATCGAGAAGGAGTTCGCACTCTCAGGCTCCGAGCAGAACCCCGACATCACCGGCAAGGACCTCAAGGTGATGCTGCGGGCCCGGCTCGCCAAGGGCGCGCCCGGGCCGGTGGAGCGGTTCAAGACCGACGGGGTGGACTTCGTCGTGGCCGACACCCTCGAGGAGCTGGTGGCGGGGATGAACCGGATCGTCGACGGCGACTCCCCCGCGCGCGGCCCGCACCTGGACGCCGCCGACCTGCGCCGCCAGATCGAGGCCCGCGACGCGGAGCTGGGCAACGCGTTCAGCAAGGACTTCCAGCTGATGGCGATCGGAAACGCCCGCCGCTCGCGCACCGACCGGGTGATCCGGGTGGCCAAGCCGCACCGGGTCCTCGACCCCGCACACGGCCCGCTCGTCGCCGTACGGCTGAACATCCTGACCCGCAAGACGCTCGGCGGCGTGATGACGGACCTGGACTCACGCGCCGTGGACGCAGGCGGCGCCGTCGTCCCCGGCCTGTACGCCGCCGGCGAGGTCGCCGGGTTCGGTGGTGGCGGGGTGCACGGCTACAACGCGCTGGAGGGCACGTTCCTGGGCGGCTGCATCTTCTCCGGACGGGCCGCCGGGCGGGCGATCGCGCGCGGCTGAGCACCCGGCTCCGGCCACGGCACTTGTAACTACGAGTTATGGCTACTACCCGGGTGGTAGACCACCCTGGTAGTAGCCATAACTCGTAGTTACAAGCGAGAACGCCGAACGGCCCGCACCCTGCGAGGGTGCGGGCCGTTCAGGTTGCTACAGGTCCGGCTCAGGCCTCTTCGAGGTCGGCGGCGACGCGGCGGTGCGCCTCCCAGATCTCCTCGGGCAGGCCGTCGAACTGGGCGAGGTGCTTCTCGCGGTGGCCCATCTCCTGCCGCCAGCGGGCGACATCGATGCTGAGCACCGTGTCGAGGTCGGCGAGCGCCTGCTCGTCGAGACCCTCGAGCAGCAGCTCCTCGCGCTTCGGCAGGACGCCGACGGGCGTGGTGACACCCTCGACCTCGCCGTTGAGGTACTGCATGAGCCACACCAGCGGCCGCAGGTTCTCGCGGTAGCCCGGCCACAGGAAGCGGCCGTCCTCGCCGCGCTGGAACCAGTTGACGTGGGCGAAGATCGGCTTGACCTGCGCCCGGCCGAGCACCTCGAGCCAGTGCGCGGCGTAGTCGGCCTCGGCGTACGACATGAACGGACGCATCGACATCGGGTCGTAGCGGAGCACGCCCTCGAGGCCGTCGGCCGCGGCGGTCGCCTCGGCGCCCAGGGTGAGGCCGTCGTACACGCCCTCGGCGATGTCGTTGATCGCGCGGATCAGCGGCTCGCGGTCCCGGGTACGGCCACCGAAGATGATGCCGTGGATCTCGACACCGGCCGGGTCCTCGAAGTCCTTCGCCACGTTCGGCACGTTCGCCAGCGTGGTGGTGAAGCGGCTGTTCGGGTGCGCCCACGGGGCGTCGACCTCGTCCTCGGACCGGTCGGCGATCTTGTCGCCCTTCCAGTCCTCCCAGCCGTCGAGGTCGGTCGGCTTCTCCGACTTGCCCTCCCACCAGACCTCGTGGGTCTTGGAGTTGTAGGCGACGTTGGTGAAGATGGCGCCGGTGCCCGGGACGATCGACTCGATCGCGGTCGGGTTGGTCTTCTCGTTGGTGTCCTTGGCGACACCGAAGACACCGTTCTCCGGGTTCATCCCGTAGAGCTTGCCGTCGTCGCCGACCCACAGCCACGCGATGTCGTCGCCGTAGAACTCGACGTAGTAGCGGTCGCCCAGCGCGTCGGGGGCGAGCGTCATCGCGAGGTTGGTCTTGCCGGAGGCCGACGGGAAGCCGCCGCAGACGTTGTACTTCTTGCCGGTCTCCTTGTCCGTGATGCCCAGCAGCATGAACTGCTCCACGAGGAAGCCGTTCTTCCAGCCGTCGTAGGCACCCTGGCGCAGGCCGTGGGCGATCTTGCCCAGCAGCGCGTTGCCGCCGTAGGAGGAGCCGAAGTGCAGGATGGTGCGCTCGTCGGCGACCGTGACGAAGTACCGCTTGTCGTCGGCGGTGCCCTGGCCGAGGTTCGGCAGGTCCCCGGTGACGTGGACGGCCTTGACGAAGGAGTCGCCGAGGTCGTTGATGAACTCCACGCCCACGCGGGCCATGCGGATCATCTGCAGCACGACGTTGCGGTTGTCCGTCAGCTCCACACCCGCGGCGAAGTTCTCCAGCGGAGAACCCTTCGGCGCCATCAGGTACGGGATGACGTACATGGTCTTGCCTGCCGAGGCGCCGGTCATCAGCTCGACGAGCTTCGGCTTCATCTCGGCGGCGGGCTTCCAGTTGTTGTAGATGCCCTTGTCGTTCTCGTCGCTGGTGGCGACGATGGTGCGCTCCTCGGCCCGCGCGGTGTCCTTGTAGTAGGACCGCGAGTAGTACAGGCCCTCGCCGGCGGGGAGCAGCTCGCCCGCGTCCAGGGACTCCTGGATCAGGCGTGCGTCGTCGGCCGCGGAGACGACCTCGATGCGCTCGGCACCCGTGATGCCAGCCCAGTGCGCGACATACTCCCGAACGTGGGGGTTCGTGAGGCCCGCCTCATCGAGCGTCCGCTCCACATCCACCATTGCTTCTCGCCAGCCTTTCGGTCCTGTTCAAGGTGTGGGCACGCTACCCCACAGCCCACCCGGGTTGTCCCGGGGTTCGAATCGGTGCGATCCGTGGACACCGTCGTCCGCGTGAAAGTCACCATGACACCCGAACTGCGATGACGCACATCGAGGGCACCCGATGAGACGGTTTCCACATCGAGCGGCGCACTTGGATCGTTCGAATGACTGATGGCGGGACGAACGGCCCCTAGGAACGGGACGGTCCCGCGTCCCTGCCACCCATATAGCGACCCATAGAGGCCACCCATAGAGGCCACCCATATAAAGGGTGCGCCAGCGCCCTGGTCCGGATTGATGCGGCCACGCGTGGGGTAGACCCCCGGGCAACCCCGCACCCCTCCCAGGAGCACCCGATGAGCTACCCGCCCCCGCCCCCGCCGTCCGGACCGCAGTGGTCCCCCTCGGGTCCGCCGTCGGGTCCGCCGTACGGTCCCTACGGGCAGGGGCCGTACGGCCAAGGTCCGGGAGGTCAGGGCCCGGGAGGGCCGCAGGGTCCGGGAGGGCCGCAGGGTCCGGGCGGTCCCTACGGCCCGTACGGCGGCGGGCCGCGCAAGAAGCGCACCGGGCTGATCGTCGGCCTGGTCGCCCTCGCCGTGGTGCTGATCTGCGGCATCGCGGTCACCGCCGTGATCGTGGCGCGCTCGGGCGACGACGACGGCGGGACCACCGCCGATCCCGCCCCGCAGACCTCGGCGACGCCCAGCGACCCGACCAGCGCGGCCACCTCGCCCGGCACGGAGGCGACCAGCCCCACCGCCCCGACCGCGCCGCAGACGCCGTACTCGCCCACCGACGACGAGGGCGACGACCGGCACTACGACGTGAAGGTGGCCGACTTCCCCGGCGACTGGAACTTCCAGCTCGGCGACGTGAAGCTGAACGCCAAGTACCTGGACTCCTGGGACTACACCTCGTGCGGACCGGTCGAGAAGAGCTCGAAGCTCACCCAGCAGCGCTGCGACTACGCGGCGCAGTGGGCATTCTCGGCGCTGAAGGGCAAGGCCCGGCTGACGCACCTGTTCCTGGTGTTCGAGACCGAACGGCAGGCGAAGTCGACGCAGGCCTCGCTGAAGGACACCGACCTCGGGCTGCGCAAGGAGTCCGTGGCGGCGAACTACACCCAGGGCCAGTGGACCAGCAGCGTCGAGGGCAACGTGGTGGCGGTGACGGTGGGCACGGCGAACCAGAAGGTCTCCGACGACAAGCTGCGCAAGCTGGTCAACTACATGAACACCGACTACCGGGTGGCGCTGGGCTTCCAGTTCTGAGCTTCCAGCTCTGAGGAGGCGTAGGCGAAATCCGGCCGGACTTCGAGAACTCGCTGACAGCCCGACGCGGCCTCTGGCAGCATCGTGCTCGCCGCCGCAGGTGACCCGAGACGCCTGCGGCGGCCTTCATTTTTCCGGCGCCGCGCACCCCGCGCCGGGCACCCCGCGCCGGGCCTCAGCCGCGGTACGCCGGGGCGCGGCGGCTGGGGGCCGGGTCGGCGCTGGCCAGCAGCGGCAGCACCCGGGGCTCCACGAGCACCGACAGCACCATCACGCTCGTGGAGCGCACCACCGACGAGGACTGGTCGATGCGCACCAGCGTCGCCTGCAGCTCGGGGTGCGAGCGGGTCGCGACCTGGCAGAGCACGTCGCCGGAGCCGGTCGTGACGGAGGCCGAGAGCACCTGCGGGATGTCGCGCAGGTGGTCGGCCACCTCGTCGAGCGCGCCCTGGGAGATCTCCAGCGTGACGAACGCCTGCACCTCGAAGCCGGCCGCGGCCACGTCGATCGTCGGGTCCCAGTCCGCGATCACCCCCGCCTCGCCCATCCGGCGCAGCCGGCTGGCGACGGTGGCGCGGGCGACGTCGGTGAGCCGGGACAGCTCGAGGTCGCCGGCTCGCGGGTGCTCGCTCAGCGCACCGAGCAGCGCCAGGTCCACCTGGTCCAGGGCGAGGAATCCGGCCATAGGACCACCCTAGGTCCGACCTAGCCATTCTGCTCATCTCTCCAGCACAACAGGTGGCAGACCTGGCCGTTCTGCCCACCTGCAGATGGACAGGTTGTGGCCCCGCGGAGGTGACTGATCGGATCAGGTCATGACGCTGCAGGAGACCCTCACCGACACCGAGCGCCTCGCCGAGCTCGACCTGGACACCCTGCGCCGCCTCGTCGGCCTGGTCGCGCACGACCCCGACGCGGACCCCTTCCCGGTGACCGGCTGGGACGCCGTGGTGTGGACGGTCGGCAACGCCCTGCAGACCAGCCACTTCCTCGTCTCGGCCTTCGGCATGGAGCTGGTCGCCTACACCGGGCCGGAGACCGGCAACCGCGACCACGTCGGCTACGTGCTGCGCAGCGGTGCGGCCCGGTTCGTCATCACCGGCGGCGTCGACCCGGCCAGCCGCCTGCTCGACCACCACCGCCGCCACGGCGACGGCGTCGTCGACGTCGCCCTCGAGGTGCCCGACGTGGACCGCTGCATCGCGCACGCCCGCGCCAGCGGCGCGACGGTCCTGGTCGAGCCGCACGACGTCTCCGACGCCCACGGCACCGTGCGGATCGCCGCGATCGCCGCCTACGGCGACACCCGGCACACGCTGGTCCAGCGCACCGTCGACGGTCGCACGTACGACGGCCCGTACCTGCCCGGCTACGTGGCCCGCTCCTCGTCGTACCGCCGCCGGGAGGGGGCGCCGCGACGGATCTTCCAGGCGCTCGACCACGTGGTCGGGAACGTCGAGCTGGGCCGGATGGATGAGTGGGTGGACTTCTACCACCGGGTGATGGGGTTCACCGACATGGCGGAGTTCGTCGGCGACGACATCGCCACCGACTACTCGGCGCTGATGAGCAAGGTGGTGGCGAACGGCAACCACCGGGTGAAGTTCCCGCTCAACGAGCCGGCGATCGCCCGCAAGCGCTCCCAGATCGACGAGTACTTGGAGTTCTACGACGGCCCCGGCGTGCAGCACCTGGCGCTGGCCACCAACGACATCCTCGCCGCCGTCGACGCACTGCGCGCCGAAGGCGTGCAGTTCCTCGACACCCCGGACTCCTACTACTCCGACCCCGGCCTGCGGGCGCGGATCGGCGAGGTCCGGGTGCCCGTCGCCGAGCTCGCCGAGCGCGGGATCCTGGTCGACCGTGACGAGGACGGCTACCTGCTGCAGATCTTCACCAAGCCGATCGGGGACCGGCCCACGGTCTTCTTCGAGCTGATCGAGCGGCACGGCTCGCTGGGGTTCGGCAAGGGCAACTTCAAGGCGCTGTTCGAGGCCATCGAGCGGGAGCAGGAGCGCCGCGGCAACCTGGACGGCCCACGCAACCTGGACGGCCCGCGCAACCTGGACGCCCCGGGGGCCTGACGTCGTGCCCGGCTCTCGGAGGCTGCTGGACCCCCTGCTGCTGCGCCGGCTGTACGACGACGCGGCCGTCTTCCCGCCCGGCGACCTGCCGGTCGCCGACGCCGTGGCCGCCCACCTCGACCACCGTGCCAGCGAGCACGCCGCGCTCGTCGGTCCCCTGGTGCTGGCACCCGAGCACCTGGGCGAGGCGGCCGCCGCGTTGGCCGCGGACCCCGGCGCGGGGATCGAGGTGGCGCTGACGCTGTCCTCGCCGGAGCTGGCTGCCGACGCGCTGGAGACCGCCCGGACGATCCCCGGGCTCGGGGTGTGTGCGGTCGAGTCGGCACTGCCCGCGGGCGCCGGCGTGGACGCGCTGGTGCTGCTCGAGCCCGCTGCGGAGCTGGTCGAGATCTTTGTCGAGGTGCCCCGCGACGAGCGCCGCCCGACGGTGGTCGCCGCGCTGGCCGAGCTGGGCTGGGCGGCCAAGCTGCGCACCGGCGGCGTCCGGGCGGAGGCCTATCCCGGTGAGGAGGAGCTGGCCGAGGCGCTGGTGCTGCTGGCCTCCGCCGCGGTGCCGGTCAAGGCCACCGCGGGGCTGCACCACGCCGTACGACACACCGCCGAGGGGACGGGTTTCGAGGAGCACGGGTTCTTGAACCTGCTGCTCGCCGCCGACGCCGCCCGCCTCCACGCCACGGTCGCCGAGGTCGCCGGTCTGCTCGCCGCGCGCGACCGGACCCGGGTGGCGCGCGAGGTGCGGGAGGCGTCGGTGCGGGTGCGCGAGTCGTTCCGCTCGATCGGCACCTGCAGCATCGCCGAGCCGCTGACCGAGCTCGCCGCGCTGCGCCTGGTGCCCGCCTCCGTCGTGCAGGACCTGCGATGACCCCGTCTCCGACCCCGCCCCCGAGCACACCCCCGAGCACCCCGATGACGCCCACGACCGCCCCGGTGGCGGCCCCCGAGAACGAAGGAACCGACATGTTGGACCTGCTGCACCGCTTCGAGACCACGGCGCCGGAGATCGTCTTCGAGTGGCACGACGCCGAGACCGAGGCGAAGGGGTGGGCGGTGATCAACTCCCTGCGCGGCGGCGCCGCGGGCGGCGGCACCCGGATGCGCGCGGGCCTCGACCGTGCCGAGGTGGAGGCGCTGGCCAAGACGATGGAGGTGAAGTTCACCGTCTCCGGGCCAGCCATCGGCGGCGCGAAGTCCGGCATCGACTTCGACCCGAACGACCCGCGCCGCGCCGGGGTGCTCGCCCGCTGGTTCAAGGCGGTGGCCCCGCTGCTCAAGACGTACTACGGCACCGGCGGCGACCTGAACGTCGACGAGGTGCACGACGTCATCCCGCTGACCGAGCGCTACGGCCTGTGGCACCCGCAGGAGGGCATCGTGAACGGCCACTTCGCCGCCGACGAGCGGTGAGCTGGTACAGCGGGTCGGGATGCTGCGGCTGGGTGTCTCGAAGGTCGTCGAGGACCCGCGGTTCACCCCGGACCGCGACGCGAAGTACACGATCGCCGACCTCGTCACCGGCTGGGGCGTGGCGGAGTCCGTCGTCGCCTTCTACGACCTGTACGGCGCCACGCTGGGTGGTGCTTCGGGCGGTCCATCGGGCGGGGCTGCAGGCGTGGCCGGCAAGCGGGTGATCGTGCAGGGCTGGGGCAACGTCGGCTCCGCGGCGGCGTACTACCTGTCCCGGGCGGGCGCCTCGATCGTCGGCATCATCGACCGCGACGGCGGGCTGATGAACCCCGACGGGTTCACCCCCGAGGAGGTGCGCACGTTGTTCACCACCAAGCAGGGCAACGCGCTGCGCGCCGAGGGCCTGGTCCCCTCCGCCGAGCTGGACGAGGTGGTCTGGGAGATGGGCGCGGAGATCTTCCTGCCCTGCGCCGCCTCCCGGCTGGTCACCGCCGAGCACGTGAAGCGGCTCGTCGCCGGTGGCCTGGAGCTCATCTCCGCGGGCGCCAACGTGCCCTTCGCGGACCCGGAGATCTTCTACGGCCCCACCTACGAGCTCGCCGACTCCCAGGTCGCGGTGATCCCCGACTTCGTCGCCAACTGCGGCATGGCGCGCACCTTCACCCTGCTGATGGAGGGCATCGACGAGGTCTCCGACGAGGCCATCCTCGGCGACGTCTCCGCCACCATCCGTACCGCCCTCGAGCGCTGCCACGCCCGCTCGCCCCAGCCCGTCCACCTCGCCGCCACCGCCCTGGAGATCGCCCTCGACCAACTCGTCTGACCCGCCGAATCCCCCCTTGTGGCCCGCCGAATCCCCCCCCTTGTGGCCCGCCGAATCACCTCTGGTGGCCCGCCGAATCCCCCCTTGTGGCTCGTCGAATCGCCTCTGGTGGTCGGTCGAGTGTCCTGCTGTGGCCGTAGACGTCGAACGATCGGGCCGGCCCGGCCGCGCCGAGCGGCGTACGACGCGACGCAGCGCTGATGCTCCCGGTCGACGTCGAGCAGCGGCCGACGCTGATCGCGGTCGCCACGCTGGTCGTGGTCACCACCCTGGTGGTCTTCGGTCTCACCTCGCCGTACCTGATCCGCCGCCTCGTCCTGGAGATGCACTCCCCCGAGGAGCAGCGAGACGAGTTCTTCACGCTCATGAAGCAGCTCGCCGCTGACACGACCGAGCACTCGGCCCGTTGGAGGAGCTCGAGATCGACGGTGAGCGCATCACCCCTGCGCTCGTGACGTCACTGAAGCAGCGCTTCCTCCCGGCGCTGATCAGCGACATCCATCAGCTGCGGCACGCCAACCCCGGGATCCGGGAGAAGTCGCTGCTCGTGCAGCGGCTCTACCTGGACACGATGCGCGACGCGCTGATCGCCGAGCGCGCGATCGGGGCGGTACCCCAGCGAGACCTATGCCCGCGCCGAGGCGCTGCTCGATCGGGAGGAAGCAGCGCCTCAACGCCGGGTCCTGAGCGCCACGTGCAGAAGCTCCGGACTCGACGTACGGAAAGTCCGGAGTCGGGGGCCGGAAACTCCCAACTCGGCGGGCGGGAACTCACGACTCGGTCAGTCGGTCGGCGGCAGCGGCGAGCACCGGGTCGACGTGCTGCTCCTGGCCGACCGGATCGGACGGTTCGGGCGGTTCGGGCGGTCCTGACGGCCAGGGCTGAACCGACGGGGTCGACGACGTGGGTGTGGTGGGCGGGGTGGGCGGGGTGGGCGGGGTGGTGGTCATCGGCCGTGCACTGGGGGCGGGCGCTGGGAGCGGACGCTGGGAGCGCCGCAACCACTGCCGACCGGCGCCACCACCAACAGGTCAGGTGCGCAGGTCAGGTGCGCAGGTCAGCGGCGCGGCAGGGAGGCGACGTAGGTGTCGCAGAGGTCCATCAGGTCGAGCGCGTAGCGGTACTCGCCCTCGAGGTCGCCGACCTCCTCGGCGTCGAGGTCGGCGACGTCGAGGCGCTCCTCCTCACCCTCACCGTCCAGGGCGTCCAGGCCGGTGACGGTGCCGTCGGCGAAGCCGCGCCCGGGCTGGAACAGCACCCGGTCGTCGAGGAAGGTGCCGGTGGGGGCGTGGAAGCGCAGGGCGACGGTGTGCTCGCCGGTGTTGAGCAGGTCCACGCCGAAGACCACGAACCGCTCCTTGGCGAGCGAGACGCCGAGCAGGTTCGCCACGGTCGGCAGGATGTCGAGCTGGCCGGCGACACCCTCGTGGCGGGCGCCGCCCTGGCCGGGGACCCGGATCAGCAGCGGGGTGTTGAACCGGTGCCAGGAGCGGTAGCCGGTCCGCCACGCCCGGACGTCGGCGGCGGCACCGTCGCGCAGGCCGCCTTGGTCGCCGTACACGACGAGGACGGTGTCGGACCACAGGCCGCTCTCCTTCAGCCCGCGGACCAGCGTGCCGAGGGCGCGGTCGGCGGCGCGCTGGGCCTGCAGGTACGCGCCGGCCTCGGTGCCCGCGAGCCGAGCGGGCAATCGGAGAAGGGTCCCTTCCGCGTCCCCGGCCGCGGCCGCCTCGGGGTCGGTGACGAGGTGGGCGTAGAACGGCTTGCCGGTCGCCGCGATCTCGGTGAGCCGCTGCAGGGTGTGCTCGTAGAACGCGGAGAGCCCGGCCGGACCCGGCGCTCGAGGCTGCTCGGGCGGCGTCACGGTGAACCCGAGGCCGGCGAGCAGGTCGTCGGCCGCGGGCGAGTGCTCCCGGCCCACGGCGAAGGTCTCCGCGACGTAGCCGCGCTCGCGCAGCAGCGCGGGCAGGCCGGGCAGGAGCCGGTCGCCGTACGCCGTCGGCGTGGCCACGTCGCCGGCCGGGCACAGCGAGGTGTTGGCGATGACCTGCGCGTCGATGCTGCCGCCCTTGCCGACCTGCTGGACGTGGCGCGGGAACGAGTGGCTGGACCCGACGAGGGCGTTGAGGTGCGGGGTGATCTCCTGCCCGTCGAGCCACTGGCCCACGACGAGCTGCTGCAGCGCCCCCATCTGCACCAGCAGCAGGTTCTTGCCCTCGGCGACGCCGAAGCCCGCCGCGTTCCCCGGGTCGGTGACCGAGACGTGGTCGCGCTCCTTGAGCTTGGCGACGCGGTCGTAGGCAGCGGCGAGGTCGAGGTCGTCGCGGGGCTTCAGGGCGCGTAGCAGCGCGTCGGCCTGGTAGCCCAGGACGCCGACCTGCTCGGCGCGGTACTGCTCGTTGCGGATGCCGGCGGCGCTCACCAGCGCCACGCCGATGACCACGACGCCGGCGATCGCCACCGCGCCCACCCCGCGCAGGCGGGCCCGGCCGACCCACGGCCGGGGCGGGGCCCAGCCGTCGCCGTGCATCCGCATCCCGATGAACGGGGCGGCCACGAGGTCGGCGTACAGGAGCAGCAGCCGTACGTCGAGCAGGGACCCCAGCGCCCCGCGCACCCCGTCGCCCCCGTCCGCCTCCCGCAGGGCGGTGAACGTGGGCAGGGTCTGGTAGCGATCGGCGTAGACGTAGACGGTGGTCAGCAGGACGCTGAGGACCACGTTCAGCGCCCACAGCGCAGGCGAGGTGGCGGCTCCGCGCGCGACCAGCGCGACCACGCCGACCAGCACCGCCACGCCCGCGAGATCGGCGAGGACCATCTGCGGCTCGGGGGTGCCGAAGACGAGCAGCCGGAGCAGCTCGACCTTGCCGAAGATCAACCCGAACAGCAGCGGCACCGGCTGCGGACGCCGCCGCGGACCTGCCTTGCCCCGCACCTGACCTCATCCACGCGCGCGCCAGTCGGGCACGGCGGCGCCGGCCCCACCCGAGGCAGCCATTGTGACCCCGGGCGGGGCGGCGACCGCGCTGTGGCGCGCGTGTCGCGTGTGACAGATGTGAAGCGGCGTCCGGCCCCCCGAGCCGGAAGCTCACGACTCGGGGGCCGGGAACTCACGACTCGGGGGCCGGGAACTCACGACTCGGCGGTCGGAAGGTCCCGATTCGGGGGCCGGGAACTCACGACTCGGCCTCAGCCGATGACGAGCACCAGGTCTCCGCCCTCGACGGCCTGCGGGCCGCCGATGGCGACCCGTCGGACGACGCCGGAGACGGGGGCGGTGATGGCGGCCTCCATCTTCATCGCCTCGATGGTGGCCACCGTGGCGCCGGCCTCGACCTCGTCACCCTCGGCCACGGTCACCGACACCACGCCCTGGAACGGGGCGGCGACGTGACCGGAGTTGCCGGCGTCGGCCTTCTCCGCGGCCGCGACCTCGGCGGAGACCGAGCGGTCGCGCACGCTGACGGGGCGCAGGTGGCCGTTGAGGGTGCACATCACGGTGCGGTAGCCGCGCTCGTCGGGCTCGCTGATCGCCTGCAGGCCGACGAGGAGCCGCTTGCCCTCGGACAGCTCGATGGCGTGCTCGGCACCGGGCTGCAAGCCGTAGAGGTACTCCGGGGTCGGGATCACCGACACGTCGCCGAACTGCGAGCGGGCCTCGGTGAAGTCCCGCGTCGGGCCGGGGAACAGCAGCCGGTTCAGCGTGGCGCGCCGCTCCTCGGCGTCCTCGCTGGTCAGCGCGGCCTCGTCGTCGGGCGCCAGCTCGGCGGAGGGCGCGGTCCACGGCCGGCCCTCGATCGCCTTGGAGCGGAACGGCTCGGGCCAGCCTCCCGGCGGGTCGCCGAGCTCGCCGTGCAGGAAGCCGATCACCGACGCCGGGATGTCGTACGACGACGGGTCCTCGGCGAACGCCTTCGGGTCCGCGCCCGCGGCGACCAGGGCCAGGGCGAGGTCGCCGATCACCTTCGACGACGGGGTGACCTTGGGGACGCGGCCGAGGATCTCGTTCGCGGCGGCGTACATGTCCTCGACGGCCTCGAACTTCTCGCCCAGGCCGAGCGCGATCGCCTGCTGGCGCAGGTTGGACAGCTGGCCGCCCGGGATCTCGTGGGTGTAGACGCGCCCGGTGGGTGCCGGCAGCCCGGACTCGAACGGCGCGTAGACGCGGCGCACGGCCTCCCAGTAGGGCTCCAGGCTGTTCACCGCGGCCAGGTCCAGACCGGTCTCGCGGGGGCCGTGGTCGGTGGCCGCGACCAGCGAGGACAGCGGCGGCTGCGAGGTGGTGCCGGCCATCGACGCGGCGGCCGCGTCGACCGCGTCCACCCCGGCCTCGATCGCCGCGGTGAGCGTGGCGAGCTGGCCGCCGGCGGTGTCGTGGGTGTGCAGGTGCACCGGCAGGTCGAACTCGGAGCGCAGCGCGGTGACCAGGGTGCGGGCGGCGGGCGCACGGAGCAGGCCGGCCATGTCCTTGATCGCCAGCACGTGGGCGCCGGCGTCGACGATCTGCTCGGCCAGGCGCAGGTAGTAGTCGAGCGTGTAGAGCTTCTCGCCCGGGTCCGACAGGTCGCCGGTGTAGCACAGCGCCACCTCGGCGACACCGGAGCCGGTGGCGCGGACCGCGTCGATCGCCGGGCGCATCTGGTCGACGTCGTTGAGGGCGTCGAAGATCCGGAAGACGTCGATGCCGGTGGCGGCGGCCTCGGCGACGAACGCGTCGGTCACCGAGGTCGGGTACGGCGTGTAGCCGACCGTGTTGCGCCCGCGCAGCAGCATCTGCAGGCAGATGTTCGGCACGGCCTCGCGCAGCCGCTCCAGCCGCTCCCACGGCTCCTCCTTGAGGAAGCGCAGCGCGACGTCGTACGTGGCCCCGCCCCAGGCCTCCAGCGACCACAGCTGCGGGGTGAGCCGGGCGACGTGGCCGGCGGCGCCGAGCAGGTCGAAGGTGCGCACCCGGGTGGCGAGCAGCGACTGGTGGGCGTCGCGGAAGGTGGTGTCGGTGACCGCGACCCGGTCCTGGGCGCGCAGCGCGGCGGCGAAGCCCTCGGGACCGAGCTCGAGCAGCTGCTGGCGCGAGCCGTCCGGGATGGGCTCGTTCCACCGCTCCGGCTCGATCCACGGCAGCTTCTCGGCCGGCGCGACGCTGACCGGCACCGTGCCGTGCGGCTGGTTGACGGTGACGTCGGCCAGGTAGGTCAGCAGCCGGGTGCCGCGGTCGCCCGAGGCACGGGCGATGAGCAGCTCGGGGTGGGTCTCGATGAAGCTGGTGGTGACCCGGCCGGCGGCGAAGTCGGCGTCCTCGAGCAGCTCGGCGAGGAACGGGATGTTCGTGGCCACGCCGCGGATGCGGAACTCGGCCACGGCGCGCCGCGCGCGTCGTACGGCGTCGTCGAAGGTGCGGCCCCGACAGGTCAGCTTGGCCAGCATCGAGTCGAAGTGCGGGCTGACCTCGGCGCCGGTGAAGGTGGTGCCGCCGTCGATGCGCACGCCCGCGCCGCCCGGGGAGCGGTAGGCGGTGATGGTGCCGGTGTCGGGACGGAAGCCGTTGGCAGGGTCCTCGGTGGTGATCCGGCACTGCAGGGCGGCGCCGCGCAGCTGCACGGTGTCCTGGGACAGGCCGAGGTCGGCCAGCGTCTCGCCGGCGGCGATGCGCATCTGCGACTGCACGAGGTCGACGTCGGTGACCTCCTCGGTCACCGTGTGCTCGACCTGGATGCGCGGGTTCATCTCGATGAAGACGTAGTTGCCCTCGGGGTCGAGCAGGAACTCCACGGTGCCGGCGTTCTTGTAGCCGATGGCGCGGGCGAAGCGGACGGCGTCGGCGCAGATCCGCTCCCGCAGCGCGGGGTCGAGGTTCGGGGCGGGCGCGATCTCGACGACCTTCTGGTGGCGCCGCTGCACGGAGCAGTCGCGCTCGAAGAGGTGGATCGTGCCCTCGGAGGTGCCGTCGGAGAGGATCTGCACCTCGATGTGCCGCGGTTCGACGACGGCCTGCTCGATGAAGACGGTGGGGTCGCCGAAGGCGGCCTCGCCCTCGCGCATGCAGGTCTCGACGGCCTCGCGCAGCTGGGCGCGGTCGTCGACGCGGCGCATGCCGCGGCCACCGCCGCCGGCGACGGCCTTGACGAACAGCGGCGCCGGGATGGCCTCGGCCGCGGCGACGAGCTCGTCGACGTCGGTGGACGGCGGCACGCTCTGCAGCGTCGGCACGCCGGCCTCCTTGGCGGCGGCGATCGCGCGGGCCTTGTTGCCGGTCAGCTCGAGGACCTCGGCCGGCGGGCCGATGAAGGTGATGCCGGCCGCGGCGCAGGCCTCGGCCAGCGCCGGGTTCTCCGAGAGGAACCCGTAGCCGGGGTAGACGGCGTCGGCGCCGCACTGCACGGCGGCGGCGATGACCGCCTCCGGGTCGAGGTAGCTGCGCACCGGGTGGCCGCGCTCACCGATCTCGTAGGCCTCGTCGGCCTTGAGCCGGTGCTCGGAGCCACGGTCCTCGTGCGGGAACACCGCGACGGTGGTGGCGCCCAGCTCGTGGGCGGCTCGGAAGGCGCGGACGGCGATCTCTCCGCGGTTGGCGACCAGGATCTTGGTGAACATGCGGCGCTGGCCTTTCGTTGTGCGAGGCGCTCGTCGGAGCAGGGCCCGGTCGGGCCTGAGCCGCCCGGGGCGAGCGTCGGCAGCGGTGGCCACCGACGCTCAGGGCGACTCGCGGGCGAGCGTAGCGGCGCCACCGAACCTCGGCGCACCGGCGTCCACGAAGGGGACCGGAGTGCGGACGCGCGCGGCGCCGACGACCCCGGAAACCGCTCTCCCGAGCCGCCCGTGAGCCGCCTCGTGAGCCGGTGAGATTAATAAGACTTTGCCGAAAAGGCTCCGGAACGGGTGGGCAACCTGCACCGGATGGACTCCGGCCGTGGCGGGAACCCCGCTCACCCGCCGGTCCTGCGGGCCCGGCAGCTGCAGATCAGAGGAGAACTCTCATGGCTCACACCACCGGCAGGCAGGGGGCGCTGCGCCGCCGTCTGCTGCCCGGCATCGCCGTCGCCGCGCTCGCCGCGGGCACGGTGTCGCTCGTCCCCGGCACGGCCGAGGCGTGGAACTCGGTGCCCACCAGTGGCGGCGACACCTGGGGCGTCCACGACGCCGCCAACCCGGGGATCGACACCGGTAGCGTCCGCAACACCGCCGGCAACGCCCTGCAGGGCTACGGCGGCATCCGGGTCGACGTCGAGGGCGGCACCAGCCGGCTCAACGGCATCCTGCTGCGTGGCTTCGGCCTGACCTACGACGGCCGGGAGACCTTCACGACCACCACCGGCGTGAACGTGGACGGCATCGTCGTACGCCGCGAGCTCGTCGTGCCCAAGGGCGAGAGCTACGGGCGATTCTTCGACACCTTCACCAACTCCACGAAGAAGCCGATCACCCTCCAGGTCGCCTTCGGCGGGCAGCTGGGCTACGACACCGGCGAGAACCAGAGCGAGCTCAGCACCACCGGCAACGGCGACGAGACGATCGACGCCGCCGACGGCTGGGCCTCGTGGCACACCCCGACCACCGCGGCCGGCAACCCCAGCCAGAACGGCCCGTCGGCCACCGTGTTCGGCACGCCGGGACGCGAGGAGGCGCTGGACCGGGTGGGCAACTTCCTGCTCGACCCCTTCACCAAGGACCTGCCCGCCACCGGCGACGCCGCCAACCACCCCGGCTTCGTCACCACGCTGACCGTGGAGCCCGGCGACACCGTCTCCCTGTTGCACTACGTCGTCACCGGGCTGCCCGAGGGCCGCGCGGTGCTGGGCGCGACCCGGCCGGCCGGCAGCGAGGTGACCCGCGTCGAGCAGCTCGCCGACTCCCTGGCCGCGCTGCCCGCCACCGACGGCCTGAGCACCGCCGAGCTGTGCTCGGTGGTCAACTTCGACTCCGGCGCGCTCGGCCTGGCCGGCGCGGAGTGCGACCAGGCGACGATGAAGGAGCTGGTGAACCTCGCCAAGGGCTCCACGCTGCCGAAGGCGCCCGCCACCACCTCGTCGTACGACGTCGTCGGCAAGACGATCACCCAGCTGGTCGCCGACATGCGCACCGGGAAGACCAGCTCCCAGCAGATCGTGCGCGCCTACCTCGACCGGATCGCGGCCTACGACCGCGGCCCGGCCGGGCTGAACTCGGTGATCACCGTCGCCCCCGACGCGATGAAGCAGGCCCGCGCCGCCGACGAGGCGCGCAAGAAGGGCGACAAGCGCCCGTTCCTGGGCATCCCGGTGCTGGCCAAGGACATCATCGACACCAAGGACATGCCGACCACCGGCGGCTCCAGCGCCTTCGACGGCTACCAGCCGAAGACCGACGCGTTCCAGGTCGACCTGATGCGCAAGGCCGGCGCGATCATCCTGGGCAAGGCCAACCTCGCCGAGTTCGCCAACGACGGTCACTTCAGCCCCAACGGGTTCGGTGCGGTGTGGAACGCCTTCGACCCGTCGCGCTCGCCGATCGGCTCCAGCGGCGGCACCGCCGTCGCGCTGGCCTCCGGCTTCGCCGCGGCCGCCTGGGGCACCCAGACCGGCGACTCGCTGTGGGGCCCGGCCGGTGCGGCCAGCCTCTACTCGCTGCGCGGCACCGACGGCATGCAGTCCAGCGGCGGCACCATGCCGCTGACCTTCATCCAGGACTACGTCGGCTGGATCTCGCAGTCGCTGGAGGACCTGGCGCTGCTGCTCGACGTCACCGCCGTGGACAACCCGGCCGACCCGATCGACGACGTCGCCAACGGCCACCGGCCGACCGACTGGTCGTCGTACCTGACGGCCGACGCGCTCGAGGGCAAGGTCATCGGCGTCCCCGAGCTCGCGCTCGTCGACCCGTTCGGCACCACCGAGGTCACCGACGCGCTGAAGGCGAAGCTCGCGGTGTTCGAGCAGGCGGGTGCCACCGTCAAGGTGATCCCCGAGTTCGACGACGTCCCCACGGAGTGGAAGACCGCCGACTTCGGCAACCGGGGCTACGAGGGCTGGCTGCAGTGGCTCGCCGAGCACCCGGACGCGCCGTACACCAAGCCGGAGGAGATCACCGGCAACGACAAGCGGGTGCCCTACCAGGTCGGCAGCACGGCGCCGGCCACCGGCATGACCGCGCAGGAGATCAAGAACTTCCAGGACTACCGTGCGAAGTACCGCGACAACGTGGCCACCTGGATGGACGACAACGGCGTCGACGCGGTGCTGTACGCCACCGAGCTCAGCGAGATCCACCTCAACGACTCGATCCAGCCCAGCTTCGGGCGCAAGGACCCGCAGTCGTCGGCGGCCGGTGTCCCGACCGTCATCTTCCCGGCGGGCACCACGGAGAACGGCAACCCGGTCGGTTTCCAGCTGCAGGGCAAGGAGTTCCAGGACGCCGAGCTGCTCGGCTTCGCCTACGCCTTCGACAAGATCGCCAAGGGTCGGGTGCTGCCGCTCGACGTCACCCCGCGCCTGGCGTACGACGCCGACGCGCTGCCGGACCCGATCGAGGACCTCGAGCCGGGCAAGCCCGGCAAGCCCACCCCGGCGACCAAGCGGCTGACCGTGTTGTCGAAGAAGGCGCCGGTGAAGGTCCGCAACGGCCGGGCGACGATCTCGCTCAGCGTCGGGTGCGCCAGCGCCAGCGCCGGCTGCACCGGGACCGTCAAGGTGAAGGTCCGGGGCAAGACCTACACCAAGAAGGTGACCGTCCGTGCCGGCGGTCAGGCGGTCGTGCGGATCAAGCTGAGCAAGTTCGCCTCCGCCAAGCTCCGCAAGGGCAAGAAGCAGGCCGTCAAGGTGACCTTCACCGGCAAGGCGGGCACCAAGAGCTCGACCAAGGCGGTCAAGGTCGTCGCGAAGCGCTGACCCCGCCACGACCCGACCGGCTGACCCGGCGCTGATCCCCTCCAGTGCCACCGCGGGCCCGCGCGCTGCATCCAGCAGCTCGCGGGCCCGTCGGCGTCAGCGGGGTCATGCCGTCACGGCGTCACGGCGTCAGCCCGCGAGGGTGCCGCCGAAGACCTGCCAGGCGAGCAGGCTCTTGGCGACGAGGCTCAGCACGATGTAGATCGTCTCGCCGAACAGGTAGTCGGCCCAGCGACCGCGCGCGCGGTACTGCAGCCACTGGTTGACGGCGAAGATGTTGAAGAACACGAACAGCGACACCACGATCGCGTAGACGAAGCCCGGTGGGCTGACGTCGGCGGGCGAGTCCGGCGCGATCGTGTAGATGACGACGGCGATCCACGGCACGGCGCCGGCGATGCAGCCGAAGCCGAACGGCAGCCAGCCTCCACCACCAGGCTCCTCGTACTTCTCCTGCAACCAGCCGAACAGGATCATCGAGGCGTTGACCCCGACGATCGCCAGCAGCGCGGTGACGTCGGCGATCCCGACGAGCTGGGCGATCACCACCATCATCAGCGAGGCCGAGACCGAGTACTCCACCCAGCGCGCCCGGTTGATCCCGCGCTCCAGGTCGCCGACGTAGCCCCGCCACCATCCGGTGATCACGGTGAGGTGTGCCAGCGCGGACAGCGCCAGGAACGCCGCCACCGCACCGCCGGTGGACAGGTCGAACAGCACCGTCGGCTCCTGCGGGTCGGTGCCCGGCGGCCCGGCCAGGTAGCTCGCGGTGACCGGCAGCGCGAAGTCGGTGGCCAGCACGACGACGGCAACGGCCTGCGCCGCGTGCAGCACGGCGGCGACGAGGTTGAACCGCCGCAGGAAGCGCTGCCGCGCCAGCGGCATCGGAGTCGTCGTCATGTCCCGACGCTAGCCGGGGTCGCGGACGGCGTGCCAGGACGTGAGCCGCCCGACTCAACGCTCCGCGACGCCGAGGGTCGTCGCGCCGAGCACCCGGGGCACGCCGTGCTGGTCGAAGGTCTCGACCTCCCGCAGCCTCAGCCCGGCCTCCGCGACCAGGTCGGCGATGTGGCGGGTGAGGTGGCAGCCGCCCGCGACCCGCTTCTGGACCGGCTCCAGCCGGCGCTGCCAGCGGGCCACCCGAGGCTCCGCGGAGAGCCCGTGCTCGACGAAGTGGAACGTGCCGCCCGGCCGCAGCACGCGGCGGACCTCCGCGAGCGCCGCCGCGGCGTCGGGGATGGTGCATAGCGTCCACGACGAGACGGCTGTGTCGAAGACGGCATCCGGCAGCGGAAGGGACTGCCCGTCGAGCCCGGCCCGCTCGATCGGCACCGCGCTGGCCCGCACCCGATGCCCGGCCAGCCGCCAGGCCAGGTCGGCCGGCTCCACCGCGGTCACGTGCCGCACCCGCGCCGGGTAGTGCGCCACGTTGAGACCCGAGCCGAAGCCGATCTCCAGCACCTCTCCCGCCAGACCCGCGCACACCCGCTGCCGCAGCGGGGAGGTCACCCCGATCCCGCACGCACGGTCGATCAGGCGCGGCAGCACGTGGTCGTCGTACAGGCCCATGGGGATCACCTCCGGTGCGGCGACGCTACCCCGCAGAGGCACCGGTCCGGAACGACGGAGCCCCGGGCCGGTGGACCGGCCCGGGGCTCCGGGTGCTGCGCGCCTGTAGGGATTCGAACCCCAAACCTTCTGATCCGTAGTCAGATGCTCTATCCGTTGAGCTACAGGCGCCCGCCGCCGTGGCGACCGGACGAGAATAGCCGAGGTCCGGCGCGGATGCCGAATCAGCACCCACACCGAGCGCCGAAGCGTTGTGGAACCATGACGCCATGTCCGGCTATCAGCCCGAGGACCGGGAGCTCTTCGAGCGTGAGGCCAGGGGTCTCTACGAGCAGGTCCTCGTCGAGGGCGCGCTGCCGGCGGACGACCCGCGGCTGGCCGGCGACGACGTCGTACGACGTGCCTTCGACCTGCTGGTCGAGCTGGGTCTGCTGCAGCTGGACGGCGACGGCGCCGCCTGGCGTCCGATCGAGCCGAGCAACGCGCAGTCGCGGGTGGTGACGCCGTTGGGCGCGGAGGGGGCTCGGCTGATCGCGGAGTCGGCGCGCTGGGCGGAGGCGTTCGCGGCGCTGAACCAGAGCTGGCGCCGCTCCCCGGCGGCGAGCGAGTCCGGTCCGTTCCTCTACCTGCACAAGGACGCGATCAACCCGTACCTGACCACGCTCGTCAGCGAGGCCAGCGAGGAGCTGCTCACGGCGCAGCCGCAGGCCACCCGCAGCGCCCGGACCGTGGCCCAGGCCGCGGCCCGCGACGTGGCGGCGCTGCAGCGCGGACTGTCGATGCGCACCCTGTACCAGCACAGCGCGCGGCGCCACCCGGCCACGCACCGCTACGTGGCGGAGGTGACCGAGCACGGCGCGGAGGTGCGCACCCTGGACGAGTTCTTCAACCGGCTCATCGTGGTCGACCGGCGGGTGGCGCTGATCCCGGCGGCCGACGACCTGTCCACCGCGGTGGTGGTCCGGGAGCCGGCGATGGTGGCCTACCTGGTCGACGTCTTCGAGCGCGCCTTCGCCCGGGCCCGGCCGTTCGCCTCCGGCGAGCAACGGGTGATGAAGGAGATCGCCTCCGAGCAACGCGCGATGACGATCCGGATGCTCATCGAGGGCCACGCCGACGCGGTCAGCGCCAAGCGGCTCGGGGTCAGCCCCCGCACCTACGCGGGCTACGTCGCCGAGCTCAAGGAGGAGTACGACGCCGAGACCCGGTTCCAGCTCGGCTACATCATGGGCAGCCGGGGCATCGCCGGCAAGGACGACGACGCGCGCTGACCGAGCCGGCGCCCCGGCGTGGGTCTCGGCGCGGGCTTCTGGGCGCGGTGGGCCGTCAGCGCAGGACGGCGACCCAGCCCCAGCCGGTGTCGGCCTCGGCGACACTCGGGACGGACGCCACGCCCACGGCGGCGATCAGGGTGACGGTGGCGACAACAGCGCCTCGCACGAACTTCGACATCGGTACTCCCCCTAGCCGGCCCTCGCGGACCACGTCATGCTCGGGGACCATCTTCGCGCACAGCGGCCGCTCAGGTAAACCACCGCGCCCCGCCGACGCGTTCCGAAAAACCGAGAACCTCCGGGTGAGCGAGCCCACCCGGAGGTTCGTGCACGGCGGAGGCGGAGGGATTTGAACCCTCGATGGGGTTGTAGCCCCAAACCCGCTTAGCAGGCGGGCGCCATAGACCAGACTAGGCGACGCCTCCTCCACCACCCGGGCGCGAACGACCGAGCAGCGCGGCAAGGCTACTAGCCCGGCGGCGGGCGTTCCCAATCGACCCGGCACCGACCGGCGTGTCGACCCCCGCAGCGCCGTACGACGCCCGCGTCGACCAGGCGGCGGACCTCAGCGCGAGGCGGCGCGCAGGTGCTCGCGGACGTCGCGGGCGAAGTCGTCCTTGTCGGCGGCGAGCACGGCGACGGGCACATTGGTGACCCGGCCGTCGCGCAACCGCAGCACGACGCACTCGATGCCGCGCGGCGTGGCGGCGACGGCGTCCTCGACCTCGCTCCAGCGGGCCTCTTTGACGCCGGCGGCGCGCACCAGCCGCACCCGGTAGCCGGCGGCGGTCAGCTGCACCACGGGGGTGCTGCGCAGCCACCACGCGAGCGCGATCAGGCCGAGCAGGCCCAGCCCGAGGACCAGCACCATCAGGTCGGCGTTGATGTCCAGCGCCGCGGTCAGCGCGGTCGCGCCGAGCAGCACGAAGGCCAGCAGCACGAGGTAGGACCCCACGAACCGTGCCGTCACCACCGGCGCCAACCGGTACTCCGAGACGGCCTTCGGCTCCACGCTGCTCATGGCCTCGATTGTCCAAGACCCGGGCTCCCCCTGCCAAAGCGGGAGCGGCCCGGCGGGTGTTCTAGGCTCGGGGCGTCCGCGGGCGCTGGCGTCCGCGGGCGAGGAGAGGTGCCGGAGTGGCCGATCGGAACCGCCTTGAAAGCGGTCGTAGGGAGACCTACCGCGGGTTCGAATCCCGCCCTCTCTGCTGAGGCGCAGCGGAGCAAGCCTCTGCTGAGAAGGCAGCGGCCGGGTGTGGCGCCTGCTGAGGCGCAGCGGAGCAAGCCTCTGCTGAGAGGGCAGCGGCCGGGTGTGGCGCCTGCTGAGACGCAGCGGAGGTTGTGCATGCCCGGGCTGCGGCGCACTCTGGAAGGACGTCCCCCGGGCTTCCGCACAGTCCGGACCGTTGTGCTCATGCGCCACTTCCCCTTGTCCACCACCCGTGTCGCAGGACGGCTCATCGCCGCCTTGCTGGCCGTCGGCGCCCTGCTTGGCCTCGGCGCTGCCGAAGCGGCGGCGGGCGACGCGGGTCCCGCGGCAGCTCCACCTGCTCCCACCTTCACGTTCACCCACGGCACCCACAACGTCCTGCACGGGTCCGCTCGTCTGACCGGGTTCGCGGACGTCATCGGCTGGCAGGAGCTCGACTCCAGGGCGGCTCAGCAGCGGCTCCGTGTGCTGATGGGGTACCGCTCCTACATCCCGATGGGCGGCGGGGGTGCGGTCTCGATCTCGTGGAAGGCCTCACGGTTCGAGCTCGTCGCGCAGGGATCCGTCCTGACCCACAAGGGCAGGCGCGGGGTCAGCCCGAACCGCTACGTCAATCACGTGATCCTGCAGGAGCGGGTGACGGGCAAGCGGGTCGCGTTCGTGAACACCCACTTCATCAACGGGGCCTGGGACGCCGGTCGGTTCCCGAACCAGTCCTGGCGGCAGAAGAAGTGGCGTCACCACTACCGCATCCTGAAGGACCAGGTCGCTGCTCTGCAGCGACTCGACGGCGGCCGGATGCCGGTGTTCGTGGGCGGCGACATGAACCGTCGGCACCGGGTGCGGCTGGGCACCGACATGCCCCCCGGCCTGCGGCGCGGGGAGATCTCCGTCGACCAGCTGCAGCACACGACCGATCGCGTCCAGCTGCTCGCCCACCGGGTCGGCGCTACCGAGGGCTCTGACCACGCCCAGCAGGTCGCGACCTACCGCGTCCTCTGAGCAGCGCTCCTCGGGTCAGTGCTCCTCGGGTCAGCGCGTGAGCGCGACCAGCACGTCGCCCTCCTGGACGACGTCGCCGACGGCGACCTTCACGGCGCTGACGGTGCCGGCAACCTCCGCGATGACGGGGATCTCCATCTTCATCGACTCCAGCAGCACGACGGTGTCACCGACCGCGACCTGGTCGCCCTCGGCGACCTCGATCCGCAGCACGTTGGCGACCATCTCCGCGACCAGCTCCGTCGTCGTCACCCATGCCATGGACGCGACGCTAGGCGTTACCGCCGGGTACGGGAAACCAGCGCCACACCCGCCCGCGGACCCCCGCACACCTGCCCAGGCGAGCGGTGGCGCCTCAGAGCAGCGGGTCGAAGCGGGGCGGCTCGGGGCGCACCGCGGCGGCCTGCTCGGCGTCCCGGCTGCGGCGTCCACGGTTGCCGGTCAGCGCCAGGTCGAGGCGGATGAGGCCCCAGCCGATGAGGATGCCGATGAGCAGGGAGTAGCCGATCGACAGTGCCGCCTCCAGCAGGCTGACCGCCGGGTTGGCCAGCGCCGTGGTGGCGGGCGAGGTGGCGGCGATCCCGAAGGCGCACACCCACCAGCCCTGGCGACGCCGGGCACGCATGTGGCAGCCGTAGACCAGGGCCGGCACGCCGAGCAGCGCGCTGATCGGGCGCGGGAAGGCCCCGATGGTGTCCCGGCTCCACGACACCCAGCTGCGCAGCTCGTCGACGAGTCCGCTGGAGCCGTAGCTGCGCAGCAGCTCGGCGTAGAGCAGGGTCGCCGCCAGCACCGCTCCGCCGATGGCGACCACGATCAGGCCGCGGCGTCCCAGCCCGTGCAGGCCCGCGCCGAGGCGGTAGACGAGCACGAGCCCGCTCAGGAACGCCAGGACGAAGCCGACGAACTCGAACCGGGAGGGGTTGATCGCCGGCTCGAAGCCGATGGTGGCCAGGGCGCCGACACCGGCGACGGCCATGGCGATGACCGCTTCGCGCACCGCCGACGGCACGCCCGCGGCGGGCACGGTGAGCATCACTGCGAGGACGGCGGCGATGCTGGAGGTGCCGATCGCGGCGCCGGTCAGCAGCAGGTCGGAGTCGCTGAGCACCACGCCGGTGCCGCAGGCGAGAGCGAGCAGCCCGAACACCACCGGCCGGCCGCCGGTGCGGGAGGCGAGCCCGGCGGCGAAGGCACCCGCGATGAGCACCGCACCGGTCTGCCCGAACCAGTCCGCGCCGACCGGCACCATCGCGCAGACCAGCGCGGCGGTGCCGAGCACGACGAGCGTGGCGCCGACGGCGAACGGAACCCGGGACAGGGCGAGCTCGCCGATCCGCTGCTCGATCGGCGTCCGGGTGGGGGCTCGACGGGCGCGGCGGGACACGGGAGGCGAGTCTAGGTCAGGCCTCTGCCCGGTCCGGCCCCCGGCGCAGCCGTCGGTTGGCCAGTGACGGGTTGACGCGGCGTGCCTCGTCCAGCACCTGCGGGTCGAGCTCGGCGCGCAACACCTCGGGCAGCTCGGTGGATCCCTCCCCCGCCTCGGCGAGCACCTCGCCGAACGGGTCGACCACCATCGAGTGCCCGGCGTAGCGGGGTCCGGGCTGGCCGACCGCGGCGACGAACACGGTGTTCTCGATGGCGCGGGCGAGCAGCAGGGTGCGCCAGTGGTGCACCTTGCGCGGCCCGGCCACCCAGGCCGCCGGCACGACCAGCACCTGTGCCCCCTCGTCGACCAGCGCGCGGGCGAGCTCGGGGAAGCGCAGGTCGTAACAGGTCATCAACCCGACCCGCCATCCTTCGACGTCCACCACGGTCGGTGTGATCGGGCCTGCGGTGAGCCGGTCGGACTCCCGGTAGCCGAAGGAGTCGTAGAGGTGCACCTTGCGGTACGACGCCTCGGCACCGCCGCGCACCAGCAGCGTGTTGTAGGGCCGCTGCGGGTCCGGGCCGCTCTCGAACATGCCGGCCACCACGGTCGTGCCGTGCGCGGCGGCAGCCTCGGCCACCGCGGTGCCGAACAGGCCGTCCACCGGCTCGGCGAACCCGCTGACGTCCGAGCCCGCCTCCCCGAAGTCGCGGGCGAACGCCTCCGGCAGGACCAGCAGGTCGCTGCCGGGGCCGTGCTCGGCGACCAGGCTGCTCAGGGTCGCCCGGTTGGCGTCGGGGTCCAGGCCCGCGGCGGTCTGGACCAGCGCGACGCGCAGCGGAGCAGGGGGCGGGCTGGAGCTCGGCGTGGGACTCGGCGTGGGGGCGGTCACGGTGCCAGCCTAGGAGGCCGCCTGGGAGACTGCGGTCGTGATCGAACCCGGCCTGCTCCCCTTCGCCGCGATCATCCTCGCGGGCGGCCGCGGCGCCCGGCTGGGCGGCGCCGACAAGGCCAGCATCGAGCTCGCCGGGCGCACCCTGCTCGACCGTGCCCTCGACGCGGTGATGGACGCCTCCGAGGTGGTCGTGGTGGGCCACCAGGTGCCGACGGAGCGGCCGGTCACGTTCGTGCTGGAGGACCCCCGCCACGGCGGCCCCGCCGCGGGGCTGCTGACCGGGCGCGACGCGCTGCTGCGCACGTTCCCCACCCTGGCGGTGCTGGCCGTCGACATGCCGCACCTGACGCCCGCCACCCTGCGCCGCCTGCACGAGGCCGCCGTCGGCCACCAGGGCGCCGTGCTCGTCGACGCCGAGGGTCGCCGCCACCTGGCCTACGTGCTGCACACCCAGCACCTGGACGCCGTGCGGCCCGGGCGGGAGGAGCAGCACAACATGTCGATGCGTGCGCTGCTCGCCGACCTCGACCTGGCCGAGGTGGCGCAGGTGGGCCGGGAGAGTGAGGACATCGACACCTGGACCGACCTGCGCGACGCCCACGAGGACCCGCAGCAGCACTGACCCAGCACCGGCCCACGGCACCGATCCGGGCGGGCCAGGGACCTTGTCAGGTCGGCGTGCGAGGACCACCCTGGAGGGGTGAACCTCCACGACTGGATCGATGAGTTGTGCGACGTCCTCGACATCGAGGCGGAGGCGGACGAAGGGCTGCTGATGGACCTCGCCGCGATCGCCCGGGAGTCGGTGCACCCGGCCGCCGGCGTGGTCACCGCCTACCTGCTCGGCTGGGCCGCCGGCGAGCAGGAGGCCGACCCCGAGCAGGTGGAGCGGCTCGCCGCGAAGGCCCAGGGCCTCGCCGAGGCGTGGGACCGCCCCGCCGGCACCCGGGAGGACCCCGACGACGTCGCCGTGGACCTCGACGAGCTCGCCACTGCCGAGTACGGCGACGAGGACTCGCTCGTCTGAGCCCCCAGCCGAGGCGGCGACGCAGGGATGAGGCAGCGCCGCCGGGACTGGGCCTGCGCTGACAGACTGACGCCATGCGCGCCGTCACCCAGTCCAGCCCCGGTGGTCCCGAGACCCTCTCCCTGACCGAGCTGCCCGACCCCGCCCCGGGCCCGGGCGAGGTGCTGGTCGAGGTCGCCGCGACCGCGGTCAACCGTGCCGACCTGTTGCAGCGCCAGGGCAACTACCCGCCGCCGCCGGGCGCCTCCGACGTCATCGGCCTGGAGTGCAGCGGCACGATCGCGGCGCTCGGCGAGGGCGTCGCCGACTGGTCCGTGGGCGACGAGGTGTGTGCGCTGCTGGCCGGCGGCGGCTACGCCAGCCACGTCGTCGTACCCGTCGGACAGGTGATGGGCGTGCCCGAGGGCATCGACCTGGTCACCGCCGCCGCGCTGCCGGAGGTGGCGTGCACGGTGTGGTCCAACGTGTTCATGGTCGCCGGCCTGCGCCCGGGTGAGAACTTCCTCGTCCACGGCGGCGGTGGCGGCATCGGCACCTTCGCGATCCAGCTCGCCCACGCCGTCGGCGCGCGGGTGTTCACCACCGCCGGCAGCCCCGAGAAGCTCCAGCGCTGCCGCGAGCTGGGGGCCGACGTCGCGATCAACTACCGCGACGAGGACTTCGTCGAGGTCGTCCGCGAGGCCACCGGCGGTCACGGCGCCGACGTGGTGCTCGACAACATGGGCGCCAAGTACCTGCCGCGCAACGTCGACGTGCTCGCCGACGAGGGCCGTCTGGTCATCATCGGCATGCAGGGCGGGGTCAAGGGCGAGCTGAACATCGCCAAGCTGCTCAGCAAGCGGGGCGCCGTCATCGCCACCGCCCTGCGCTCCCGGCCCGTCGACAACAAGGCCCGGATCTGCGCCTCGGTCGTGGAGAACGTGTGGCCGCTGGTCGCCGACGGCACCGTCAAGCCCGTCGTCTCCGAGGTGCTCTCCTTGGCCGACGTCGCGCGGGCGCACCGCCTCGTCGAGGACGGCGACAGCATCGGCAAGGTGCTGATGACGCCCTGAGGCGGGGCGACCGGGCCGCCAGGCGGGGGGCCGCCGGCGGCAGCGGGCGGGTCGGCGTGGCACGGAGGGATAGGTTGGGGCCATGACCGACAACGAGGAGAAGATCGTGGTGGTCGGGCCGGACGGGCAGCCGATCGGCACCCTCCCGGCGTCCGCCGTCGAGCAGCACGACGGCGAGGCGGGCGAGAACAGTGAGGCCGAGGGCGAGCGCGCGCTCACCGAGCTGGTCGAGCAGCCCGCGAAGGTGATGCGGATCGGCTCGATGATCCGCCAGCTGCTCGACGAGGTGAAGGCCGCGCCGCTGGACGAGGCCAGCCGGCACCGGCTCGCCGCCATCCACCGCTCCTCCGTCGCCGAGCTCGAGCAGGGCCTGGCCCCGGAGCTCGTCGAGGAGCTGGAGCGGCTCTCCCTGCCCTTCTCCGAGGACGTCACCCCGACCGAGGCCGAGCTGCGCATCGCGCAGGCCCAGCTCGTCGGGTGGCTCGAAGGGCTCTTCCACGGCATCCAGACCGCGATCTACGCCCAGCAGATGGCCGCCCGGGCCCAGTTCGAGCAGATCCGCCGCTCGCTGCCGCCGGGCGTGACGTTGGGCGCCGCCGTCGCGCCGGGCCAGGGCGTCCCCGGTGCGGCCGCAGCGCAGGCCGACGCCGGCGAGGAGCCCCGCACCGGCGGGATGTACCTGTAGGTCCGACGCAGGGTGGTCTTCCTCTGCGCGCCGTACGGGGGAGAGCGGGCGGCGGCCGCCTGGCTCAGCGGCGGCTCATGCGGGTGACCAGCACCCAGCCCAGCAGGCCGATCAGGCAGATCGCGGCACCCGGCGCGACCAGCCGACCGAGCTCGGGGGCGTCCGAGGCGCCGTCGGGCACCCGCAGCTCGACGTCCGCCGAGGTCGGCGCCAGCGCCTCGCGCAGCGCGGCCAGGCTGGCGGCGTCCAGGTCGTTGGCCGGCGCGTAGCCGGTGCAGTCGTCGGCCTCGAGCACCGAGCCGCTGCCGGTGCGGGTCAGGAACACGTACGACTGACCCAGGCGCAGCTGCACGTCCTCGGCCCGCGCGGCCGCGTCGTGGGGCAGGAAGACGATGTCGACCTCCTGGCCGGCGACCAGGCCCTCGCCCGCGAGCACCTGCAGCACCTGCACCCGGTGCTCCGCCGGCCCCGCGCCCGGGGTCGTGGGCTGCACCGAGCCGCTCGACGGCTGTCCTGAGGGCTGTCCCGACGGCTGGGCTGAGGACTGGCCGGTCGGCTGGGCGGATGGCTGGCCGCTGGACACCGCCTGGACGACGCCCACGAACACGTCGTCGGCGTCCTTGGCCAGCGCCGCCATCGCGGCGGTGTCGCGTACGTCGACGTTGCCGCAGCCGTCCACCAGCGACTGCACCGGCGTCGCCCGCGTCGCGGACGCGGGGTGAGCGGCCGGGACGGTGCCGGCTGCTGCGGCGACGGCGGGCGGGGCGAGCATCGGTCCAGCGAGCAGCGCGCCGGCGAGCAGCGGCACCGGCAGGACGCGGGCCAGGGCTGCGGACGGGGACCTCACGCGTCCATCCCAGCAGATCCGGGTGCCGGGAACCAGCGGGACAGCTCCACGGCCAGCCCGTCCTCGTCCACCGACGGGGCCACCGCGTCGGCGACCGCCTTGACCTCGTCCACGGCTTGGCCCATGGCGACACCGCGGCCGGCCCACTGCAGCATCTCGATGTCGTTGCGGCCGTCACCGACCGCGAGCACCTCCGCGGGGTCGACGCCGAGCTGCCCGGCGACGTACTCCAGGCCGGAGGCCTTGGACACGCCCACCGGAGCCAGGTCGAGCCAGGCGGTCCAGCCGACGATGTAGTCGGTGCCGTGCAGCCCCAGCCGGCTCGCGAGCGCGACGAAGTCGTCGGCGGTGGCGCTGGGGTCACGGATGATCACGCGGCTCACGGGCTCGGCGACCATGTCCTCGACCCGGGTCACGGTCATCCGCCCGCCGAGCTCGCCCTCGGGGAACGGCGCCGAGACCAGGTAGCCGACACCGCGCTCCTCGACCGCGACCAGCGCCTCGGGGCGCTGCTCGAGCACCGCGGCCACCGCGGGCCGGGCGTCGAAGGTGACCTCGTGCACCACCTCGACCGGCGGGTAGCGCAGCACCACCGCGCCGTTGGACGCCACGATCCACACCCGGTCGCCGTGGCCGTGCAGGTCGAGCAGGTCTGCCACCACGGTCATGTTGTGCGGCGCCCGGCCGGAGGCGAGCACGACGTGCGCGCCGGAGTCGAGCACCCGCTGCACGGCGTCGTACACGGCGGGGGTGACCTGCTCGTGGCTCATCCCCAGGCCCTCGACCCACCGCAGCAGGGTGCCGTCGATGTCGAGCGCGATCAGCTTCGGCGGCCGCTGCATCTCAGCCACCGGCGACGGGGCTCAGGACCTCGAGACCGCCCAGGTAGGGACGCAGGGCGGCGGGCACGCGGACCGAGCCGTCGGGGAGCTGGTGGGTCTCCAGCACCGCCACGATCGCCCGGGTGATCGCGGTCAGGGTGCCGTTGAGGGTGGCGACCGGGCCGGTGCCGTCGCCGTACCGGGCCCGGGTGTCCAGGCGCCGGGTCTGGAAGTCGGTGCAGTTCGAGGTCGAGGTGAGCTCGCGGTACTTGCCCTGGGTGGGGATCCAGGCCTCGCAGTCGAACTTGCGGATCGCGCTCGAGCCGAGGTCGCCGGCGGCGATGTCGACGACGCGGTAGGCCAGCTCGAGCTTGTCCAGGAACTCCTTCTCCCAGCCCAGCAACCGCTCATGCTCGGCCTCGGCGTCGGCCGGGTCGGCGTAGATGAACATCTCGACCTTGTCGAACCAGTGCACCCGGATGATGCCCTTGGTGTCCTTGCCGTGCGAGCCGGCCTCCTTGCGGAAGCAGGGGCTGAACGCGGCGTAGCGCAGCGGCAGCGCGGCACCGTCGAGGATCTCCTCGGAGTGGTACGCCGCCATGGCGACCTCGGAGGTGCCGACCAGGTACATCTCCTCGCCGGCGATCCGGTAGACGTCCTCGCCGCCGCCCTGGTCCAGGTAGCCGGTGCCCTCCATCGCGCTGCGTCGTACCAGCGAGGGGGCGATGACCTGGGTGAACCCGGCGGCCCGCGCCTGGTCCATCGCCATGTTGACCAGCGCCAGCTCCAGCTGCGCGCCGACGCCGGTGAGGAAGTAGAACCGGCTGCCGCTGACCTTGGCGCCGCGCTCCAGGTCGATGGCGCCGAGGATCCGGCCGAGCTCGATGTGGTCGCGGGGCTCGAAGCCCTCGGCGGCGAAGTCGCGCGGCGTGCCGATCTCCTCCAGGACCACGAAGTCGTCCTCGCCACCGGGCGGGGTCTGCTCGGCGACCACGTTCGGGATCGCCTTGAGCGCCTCGATCCACCGCTCCTCGGCCGCGGCCTGCGCCGCCTCGAGCTCCTTGACCACCGCGGCCAGCTCCTTGACCTGCGCGAGCAGCGCCTGCTTCTCCTCGCCCTTCGCGGCGGCGACCTGCTTGCCGAACGCCTTCTGCGCGGCCCGCTTCTCCTCGAACGCCGCGATCGCGGCGCGGCGCTCGGTGTCCGCGGCCAGCGCGGCGTCGACCACCTCCACAGAGGCCCCGCGCTTGGTCTGGGAGGCACGGACGCGGTCAGGCTCGTCACGGAGGATGCGCGGGTCGATCATGACGCTCAGGCTATCCGGCCCCTCGAGTCGTGAGTTCCGGTGTGCCGACTCGTGAGTTCCCGTCCCCCGAGTCGTGAGGTTCCGTCCCCCGAGTCGTGAGGTTCCGTCCGCCGAGTCCGGACTTTCCGTGCGTACGACGGAAAGGTCCGGACTCGCCGTACCGAAACTCCCAAGTCGAGGGACGGGAACTCACACCTCGAGGGACGGGAACTCACACCTCGGGGAGCGGGAACTCACGACTCGAGGGACGGGAACTCACGACTCGGCGGGGTCAGAAGAGCGCGACCGGCTCCGGCGGCGGGAAGAGCGCATCGAGCTCGGCGAGGTCCTCAGGCGTGGGCGTCCAGGACGCGGAGGCGGCGTTCGCACGAACCTGCTCGGGCGTGGTGGCGCCGGCGATCACCGAGGCGACCGGGCGCTGGGCGAGCAGCCAGCCGAAGGCGACCTCGACCTCCTTCAGCCCGCGGGCGCGGGCGAAGGCGTAGAAGCCCTGCATCTGCTCGCCGGCCGCCACCTCCACCAGGTGCTGGCGGGTGCGGGTCAGCCGGGAGCCCTCAGGCGCCTTGCCGCCGGCGTACTTGCCGGTGAGCAGGCCGTTGGCCAGCGGGAAGTACGGCAGCACGCCGAGGCCGAGCTCGCGGCTGGCGGGCAGCACCTCCCACTCGGCGCGGCGGTCGAGCAGGTTGTAGTGGTTCTGCGCGGAGATGAACCGGTGGGTGCCGAGCTCGCGGGCGACGTACTCGGCCTGCGCGATCTGCCAGCCGGAGCGGTTGGAGTGCCCGAGGTAGCGGACCTTGCCCTCGCGGACCAGGTCGTCGAGCGCCGAGAGCGTCTCGTCGATCGGGGTCAGCGGGTCGGGGGTGTGGAACTGGTAGAGGTCGATCCAGTCCGTGCCGAGGCGGCGCAGCGAGGCCTCCACCGAGGTGCGGATGTAGCCGCGCGAGCCGCGGGCGCCGAAGTCCGGGCCGTTGGCGCCCCTCATGTCCATGCCGAACTTCGTGGCCACGACCACCTGGTCGCGGCGCGAGCCGAGCGCCTTGCCGAGCCGCTCCTCGCTCAGGCCGGGGGTGGCGCCGTACATGTCGGCGACGTCGAACAGGGTGATCCCGGCGTCGATGGCGGCGCCGACGAGGGCGTCGGTGCCGGCCTGGGACTCCGAGGCGGTGCCCGGGCGCCCCAGGTTGTTGCAGCCGAGACCGATGGTGGACACGACGAGGCCGGAGCGGCCGAGCCTGGCGGTGGTCGGAGTGGTCATCGCCCGACCGTAGCGAGTGCTCACCAGCACCGCTGCGCGGACCGGGGCGCAACGGTGCCGGTGCCATAAACTCCGGTGGTGCTCGACCGACCTCGCCGGACCCCGCTGTTGGCCGCCCTGATCTGCCTGGGCCTGTTCGCCGCGATCGCCGCCGCGGTGGTGGCAGACCTCCCCGTGCTCGTGGACCTCGACGACCGCGGCGAGTCGGCGTCCGTCTGGGCGGTGGACTCGACGTGGCTGCGCGACGTGCTGCGCGTGGTGGAGGTCGTCTTCGACACCCGCGGGATGACGGTGGCGACCATCCTGCTGGCCGGGTTCATGCTGCTGAAGAAGCATCGCCGGGCCGCGGTCCTCGTGGTCGCGGTGATGGCGGCCACCGCCGCGGCGACGTACGGCGTCAAGGTGCTCGTGGGACGCGGGCGGCCCGAGTGGCAGTCCCCCGACTTCTTCCTGCACTCCAACGCCTACCCCTCGGGGCACTCCTCCTCCGTGGCCGCGTTCGCGGGGCTGGTGATCGTGCTCGCCGCGATGCTGATCCGCCGCCGCGGCATCCGCCGGCTGGTGTACACGCTGGCGGTGCTCGTCGCGGTGGCGGTGATGGCCGACCGCGTGCTGCTCGGGCGGCACTACCCCAGCGACGTCGTCGGCGGTGCTCTCCTGGGCGTCGGCCTGGTGCTGCTCGGTGTGTCGCTCTACAGCCCGCTGCCGCGCGGCCACGCCGTCGGCGCCGAGCCGCTGACCCAGCCGTTCGCAACCGGGCGCAACCTGGCGGTGATCCTCAACCCGATCAAGGTCGAGTCCGTCGAGCAGTTCCAGTCGATGGTGGCGCAGATGGCTGCGGCGTCCGGCTGGAACGAGCCCCGCTGGCACTTCACCACCCCCGAGGACTCCGGCACCGGCCAGGCCGAGCAGGCCGCGGTCGAGGGCGCCCACCTGGTCATCGTGTGCGGCGGCGACGGCACCGTGCGCGAGGTCTGCGCCGAGCTCGCCGGCACCGGCATCCCGGTCGGGATCGTGCCCGCCGGCACCGGCAACCTGCTGGCCCGCAACCTCGAGGTTCCGCTGTTCATCCGGGCCGCCATCGACGTCGCCCTCAACGGCCAGGACCGGGCCATCGACATGGTCCAGGTGCACGGCGACGGCCTGGAGAAGACCCACTTCATGGTGATGGCCGGCCTCGGCTTCGACGCCGCGATCATGGAGGGCGTCAACGAGGACTTCAAGAAGAAGGTCGGCTGGCTGGCCTACGTGCTGTCCGCGTTGAAGTCGCTGATGTTCCCGGCGGCCAGGGTCGAGATCTCCGTCGACGGTGGCGAGTGGACCAGGCACCGGGCGCGCACGATCGTGGTGGGCAACGTCGGCTACCTGCAGGCCGGCATGCCGCTGCTGCCCGACGCCACGATCGACGACGGGCTGCTGGACGTCGTACTGCTGTATCCGCAGCGGTTCTGGTCGTGGGTGCCGCTGGCGTTCCGGGTGCTCGCCAAGCGCGCCCGCACCGACGACACCATCAACCGGATGACCGGGCGCACCGTGTCGATCCGGGCCGCCGCGCCCACCCCGCGCCAGCTCGACGGGGACACCATCGGTGCCGGCACCGAGCTGCACATGGAGTGCATCCACGGCCGCGTGCTGGTGCGGGTGCCGCGCTAGCTGCCCTCGCTATCGGCTCCGCACCGGCTCCGCATCGGCTCCGCACCGGCTCCGCGCCCCAAGAGAATTCGTCGAGATTCGGGCGATTCCGGACAAATTCGCTTGGGAAGCGGAGCAGACGAGGCTCCTCGCGCCTAGTCCTCGCCGAAGACCCGCTCCACCAGGTCGGTGACGAGGTCCTCGGCCCAAGCCGGCTCCTTGCGGTCGGCGTCGAGGACCTGCACGCGCAGGTAGCCGTTCGCGTCGGTCTCCGTCAGCGCGACCTCCCAGGTCCCGCTCTGCTTCGCGTGGTGGGTGGGGTGGCCGGCCACCTCGGTGTTCGCCTCGACCTTCAGCGGGTCGCGCCGCGCCGTGACGACCACCTTCGTAGCGTCGTCCGCCTCGCCACCGCGCACCTTCGAGGTGAGCAGCGTGCACACCCGCGCACCGTCGTACGACGCCCGCTCGCCCTCGGGCACCGGGTTCGGTGCGGTGGTGACCGCCACCCAGCGACGGCCGGCGACCGGAGCGGCCTGTTCGGCGGACGCGAGGGCGGGCACGCACAGCACGGCCGGGTCGGCCTCGCCGTGTCGGATCAGGTCGACCGGGTCGCCCGGCACGTCGGCGTCGGTGGCGGGCACGCACAGCCACGCGAGCTGGTCGGCGAGCTCGGCGCAGCCGTCCACGCCGCCGGGGTCCGGCTCGTCGGCGGCGTAGAAGACAGGCTCGGTCACGGTGCCGCCCGGCCGGGCCATTGCGGCGGGGTCGGCCAGGGCGGCCTCGGCCGCGGTCAGCGCGACCCCGCAGTCGTCCTCGTCGGGGTCCGCGACGACCAGCGTGCGCTCCGGGCTGAGGGGCACGATGACCGCGCAGCGCGCGCTCCTGCCGTTCCCGACCGGGCCGGGGCCGACCCACGCCGCGACCCCGGCGACGTCCTGGCGCGTCCGGCGCTCGAGCACGCCGGCGGCGTCCGATCCCTCGGCGAGATAGGGAGCACCGACGATCACCTGCACGGGGCCGTCGCTGCGCTGGACCTGGCACTCGCGGCTGGTGTCGCGGCGGTCCAGCGACGCCGGCTCCGCGGCCGGGTCACCCGCGGCACCCACGGCGCACGGGTCGAGCGCGGCGAGGTTCGCCTCGGTGACGGCGGGGTCGGGGACGCGCACCTGGGGGACCTCGGCGGCGACGGGCTCGATCGCGGACCAGTCGCGGTCGTCGTACGACGCCTCGGCGGAGCAGGCGGCGGCGAGGAGGACGAGCGTGAACGGCAGGGCACGGGCGAGTCGGCGGCAAGCGGGGAACGACACGGGGGCGACCTTCCCACAACGGCCCCGGCGCAACCTCAAGCAGGACCGGCGCATGAACTGGCGCATCGGTGGGAATGACCTGCGGGCTACCGTGCTCCACCGCCCCCCATCGGATGAAGGACAGTGATGTCGGACGAGGTCTACGTCCCGATCGTCAAGATCTACACCGCCGCCCGCCAGGGCATCCCGGACCAGGCCGAGGACCTCGCCCTGATCGCCGGGCGCCTGCAGTCGATCGTGAACACCCTGGACATCCAGACCGCGAAGGCCGGCGACCCGCCGGCGTTGCGCGACGCGCTCGACGTCGCCGCCCGGATCCACGACGGCATCCGGCGGGGCGTCATGACGCTCAACCACGCGGCCGTCGCACTGGAGCTCACCGGCGACGACTACGTGCAGACCGACGACCAGGCGCGCAGTGATTTCAACGGGTGGAACGGCGCACTGAAGGACCTCGACGTCACCCGCACCGCGGTGCCCGGCGACATCGGCAGCCCGGAGGCTCCCGGCGCCGTGGTCGGCGGCAACAGGGGCAGCGAGTCCCCGTACTACTACCCGCACTACATCCCGCCGTCCGACTACGACCCCACCGCGCCCGACGAGGACAAGGCCGAGCGCGACGAGCGGGCGGACGACGACAGCGACGACCTCGGGTTGCCCCACGACCCGACCGACGACTACTGAGCCGGACGGCGAGAGGAGCAACACGATGGCGTTCGACTACTTCGAGCTCTCCGAGCAGTTCGACAAGATCGAGGAGAAGCTCGGCTACCTCAAGGGCAACGAGCTGGCCTGGGACTACCTCGTCGCCGCCCGCGAGCAGCTCGGCGGCTTCGCCGCGCCGGGCGACGACTACATGCCGAGCGACTGGTGGCTGGAGGACTGCAAGTTCCCGGTGCCGGGCCACGAGGTCGACCCGAGCCGCTGGTTCCAGTTCCGCTTCTGGGTGCCCCGCGACACCATCCTCAACCACGACAACCCCGCCGAGCTCGGTGCGGCGAACGCGCAATACATGAAGGACGTCGCCAAGGGCGCCATCGAGGCCTGGCACAACGGCGCCTCGTGGGCGAGCGGCCTGGCGTCGTACTGCCGCCAGATCACGGACTCGTTCACCCGCGCCGACGCGACCACGATCTGCAGCGCCCTGGAGGACCTGCACACCTACGTCACCAGCGACTTCTCGGTGAACGTGCTCGACGACCCGTTCGGCATCGAGACCATCCGGACCCAGTGGACCGGCCGGTCCGGCACCAGCTTCAACACCTTCTACGCCAACTACGACGGGCAGATCGCCCAGATGGCCTGGGCCGGCGTGCAGGTCGCGCAGACCTTCGCCGCCGCCGCGCACGTCATCCACGGCACCCAGCAGGGTGTGCTCGAGTTCGCCAAGAGCATCGTGAAGATCATCGACGACCAGCTCGACGCCTGGGCGCCGGCCGGCCCGCCGCCGCGGGACGCGCCGGAGGAGCCGGCCTGGGTCGCCGACGTGACGAAGGTGGTGACGTCGGGGTGGAAGGTGCTGGGCCACATCCCCGTCGTCAAGGACGTCAAGAGCCAGTTCGACGCGGTGATCACCGCCGGCACCGATGTCACCAACTTCGCCAAGACGATCGCCGACGTGACCGGCACCGACCTGCCCACCATCAAGAAGACGCTCGACGCCGCCGACTCCGACGAGATCTACACGCTGCTGACCGAGACCCTCTACGACGACTACCAGCAGAAGTACGTCGCCGCGATGGATGCGTTGCAGACCGGCAGCCCGATCGACCCCGAGGACTCCGGCTACTCCCCGCCGATCAACACCTCCGACGTCCTCGACGACATGCCGCCGCCGTGGTTCCCCCGGGAGGACATGCCCAACGAGGAGAGCCTGCGCTGAGCGTCGGGCCGGGTGCGCCGGGGCGGGTGCGCCGGGCCGGGTGCGCCGGGGCCGGGTGGGTCTCAGGTGCGGGCGAGGCGGGCGTGCGCGACCGCCTCGGACTCCTCCGGCGACAGCTCCTGCTCGCTGCTCCAGCCGGAGACGGACTTGGCGTAGGTGCGGGCCTCGTTGCGACCCCGGATCGAGGTGAGCACGACGCCGTCGCCGGTGTCGTCGAGCAGCGCCAGCGACCAGGACAGCCGTCCGCCCATCTCCTCGAAGGCGTCGTACCGGACCACCGCGAGGTGCCGCAGCGCGCCGCGGGCCTCGGCCCGCAGCGCCGCGACCTCGCCGCGCAGCCCGGCGGCGTCGGCGGGCAGGTCGGCGCCCGGCTCGGGTTGGGTGCTGCGCGCGCCACGCAGCGCCACGACGAGGGCGGCGAGCGCGACGAGCAGCGCCAGGAGCGCGAGTACGACGTCCATGGGGCCACCGTAGTGAAGCCGCACCGAGCACCCGCGCAGGCACACCCGTCACCGCGCCCCAAGCGGATTTGTCGTGTTCGGGCCGGATCACGACAAATCCGCTTGGGAGGCGGAGCGCCGGCCGCTCAGTCCAGCGGCTTCGACTTCTTCAGGGCGTCGGCGAGGTCGCTCCAGATCTCGGCGTACTCCGCGTAGGAGTACGGCGCGGCGGCGTACCAGGAGTAGACCTGACCGGCCTTGACGGCGGGCAGGTTCGCCCAGGTGTCGACGGTCTCGAGCTTCTTCTTCACCGCGTCGGTGTTGCGTGCGTCGAGCAGCACCACGTCGGCCTCGGTGTAGTCGGAGACCTTCTCGAAGCTCAGCTCGTGGAAGATGTCCGGCTTGCCCTCCTTGGGCGCGATCAGGTCGACACCCGCCTCCTTCATGGTGCCGGTCTCGGGCAGCAGGTCGGGGTTGACGACGTAGAACGAGGTGTCACTGGCGGAGGCGATGAGGACCTTCAGGCCACCCGCGTTCTCCTTCACCTCGGCCAGGGCCTCGGCGTAGTCGTCCTTCGCCTCGTTCAGCTCCTCGCTGCACTTCGTGTCGACGCCGAGCTTGGTGGCGAGATCGGTGAAGATGCCGATGGCCTCGTCGATGTCCTTGGGCTGACCGTCGACGCCGACCATCGGCGCCAGCTTGCCGATCTGCTCGGCCTGCTTGGTGGGCACGTACCACAGCGTCTCGCCGTCGAAGCTGTAGTCGACGAGCAGGTCGGGCTCCATCTGCGCGTAGGCGTCGACGTCGAAGCTGCCCCAGGTGCCGCCGAGCTGGGTGACCTCGTCGAGGTCGAGGTTGCCGCGCTGGTACGTCGAGGCGGGGTCGTCGGCGAGCTCGCCGTACACGCCGTCGACGCGGTAGCCGGCGTCCCACAGGGCGGCGGCGACGCTGCTCTGGGCGACGACGGTGGTGGGCACCTCGTCGAGGGCGACCTTCTCCCCGCGGACGTCGGTGTGCTCGAAGCCGCCGGCGGGCTTCGCGGACTGGCACTCGGCGACCTTGTCGTCGCCCTTGCCTCCCTGGGCGCCGGGGCCGGTGTCGCCCTCGCCGCACGCGGTCAGGGCGGCGGCCGCGACGAGGGTGCCGGCGAGCAGCCAGGGGCCGCGGCGGGCGCCGATGGCTGCAGTGGTCCGTCGGATCATCTGTCTTCCTCCTTGTGAGCGACCGACGAGACCGTCGGTACGACGTCAGCGGCCGGCGCGCGCCGGCCGGTCCTGCGCGGGATCACCAGCGGGGTGCCGCACTCGGGGTCGGGGACCACCCGGCACGCGAGGCCGTAGACGTCCTCGACGAGCTCGGGGGTGATCACGTCGGCGGGGGCGCCCTCCGCGACGATCCGGCCGTCCTTCATCGCGACCAGGTGGGTGGCGTAGCGGCAGGCCAGGTTGAGGTCGTGCAGCACCGCGACGAGCGTGTAGCCGCGCTCGGTGCGCAGCCGGTCGACCAGGTCCAGCACCTCGACTTGGTGGGCGATGTCGAGGAACGTGGTGGGCTCGTCGAGCAGCAGGATCTCGGTGCGCTGCGCGAGCGCCATCGCCAGCCAGACCCGCTGCCGCTGGCCGCCGGAGAGCTCGTCGACGAGGCGGTCCGCCAGGTCGAGCAGGTCGGTGGCCGCGAGCGCCGCGCGCACGGCGTCCGCGTCGTCGCGGCTCCACTGCCGCAGCAGGCTCTGGTGCGGGTAGCGGCCGCGGCCGACGAGGTCGGCCACCGTGATGCCGTCCGGGGAGACCTGTGCCTGCGGCAGCAGGCCGAGCCGACGGGCGACCTCCTTGGACGGGTAGCGCTGGATCAGCTCACCGTCCAGCAGCACCGAGCCCGCGCTCGGCCGCACCAGCCGAGCCAGGCCGCGCAGCAACGTGGACTTGCCGCAGCCGTTGGCGCCGACGACGACGGTGAACGAGCCGTCGGGCACCACCAGGGTGAGGTCCTGGCTGACCGTACGGCGGTCGTAGCCGAGCGTCACCGCGTCGGCGGCCAACCGAGCGGGATGGCCGGGGTGGTCCTTGCGCGCCACGGGCGCCTCCTTGTCGTTGCGCATCCTCATGCCCGGCCCCGGCGCCACTCGCGGGTCAGCAGCCAGGCGAGGAACGCCCCGCCGAGCAGGCCGGTGACCACCCCGACGGGCACCTGCCGGGGCTGGAACAGCTCGCGGGCGGCGTGGTCGGCGAGCACCAGAAGCAGCGCGCCCATCACGCCGGAGGCGACCAGGTTCGGGCCGCTGGCGGCTGTGAGCCGCCGGGCGATCTGGGGTGCGGTGAGCGCGACGAACGCGATGGGGCCGGCGGCGGCGACCGCGACGCTGCACAGCAGCACACCGACGACGACCGCGGCGAGACGCACCCGGGCGGTGCGCTGGCCCAGGCCGAGCGCGCTGTCCTCGGAGAGCTCGAGGATCGTCAGCGCGGGCGAGAGCACCAGCGCCGCGCCCGCGAGCAGCGCCACGACGACGGCCAGGAGCCGCAGCTGCGACCACGACGCACCGGCGAGGTTGCCCACGAGCCAGTTGGCGGCCTCCTGCGCGTCGTAGATCGCCGACTGCACGATGAGCATCGAGTTCACCGAGAGCAGCAACGAGCCCATCCCGATCCCGATCAGCACGAGGCGCAGCCCGTCCAGGCCGTTGCGCAGCGCCAGCGCGTAGACCAGCAGCGCGGCAGCGAGCCCGCCGCCGACGGCACCGGCGGCTGCGGTGGCGAACGTGCCGCCGAGGACCAGCAGGGCGACCAGGCCGCCGGTGGCGGCGCCGGTCTCGAAGCCGATCACGTCCGGGCTGCCGAGCGGGTTGCGCGAGACGGTCTGGAAGATCGCCCCGGACATGCCGAGCGCCAGCCCGACCAGCAGGCCGCCGACCACCCGCGGCAGCCGGGAGTCGAGGACCAGGTACTCCTCGAAGCCGGTGCCCTCCCCGCGTGCCGTGGCCAGCAGCCGCGGCATGCTCATCTGCACCTCGCCGAGGAGCAGCGCGAGCACGCCCGCGCCCCCGCAGGCGAGGAGGAGCACGGCGAGCACGACCACGGAACGGGGCGCCACGCGCACCGCGAGCGGCCCGAGCCGTACGGCGCGGGCGGGCCGGTAGGCGCCGGCGCCAGGCGTCGCCGCGCCCACCGGTGGGCTCACCGGTGGGCTCACCGGTCGGTTCACAGGTCGGTTCACCGGTCGGTTCACCGGTCGGTTCACCGGTCGGTTCACAGGTCGGTTCACAGGTCGGTTCACAGGTGGGCCAGCCTTCGGCGGCGGACCAGGGCGATGAAGACGGGGGCGCCGAGGAAGGCGGTCATGATCCCGGCCTCGATCTCGCGGTGGGTGATCACCCGGCCGGCGGTGTCGGCGAGCAGCAGCAGCACCGCGGAGAGCAACATCGACAGCGGGACCACCCAACGCTGGTCCGGCCCGACGAGGTGGCGCGCCACGTGCGGCAGCACCAGGCCGAGGAACACGATCGGCCCGGCGAGCGCGGTGGCCGCGCCGCACAGCAGCGTGATCGCCGCGGCGGTGAGCAGCCGCAACCGACCGACCCGCACGCCGAGGGCGCGCCCGGCATCGTCGCCCAGCGCCATCGCGTTCAGTGCCGGCGTCAGCGCCAGGGCCAGCAGGCCACCCGCGAGCAGGAACGGCAGCAACGTGCCGAGCACCGCGATCTCGCGTGCCGTCACGGAGCCGACCAGCCAGAACCGCATGGCGTCGAAGTTCGCCTGGCTCGAGAGCGCCAGTCCGTGGACGTAGGCGGTGAGCACCGCGGTCAACGCGGCACCGGCCAGTGCGAGGCGGAGGGGCGTCGTGCTCGCTGCCCCACCGGAGCCGAGGACGTACACGGCGACGGCGGCCAGCGCCGCGCCGGCGAATGCGAGCCACACCTGGGCGCTGGCGTCGGCGAGGTCGAGGAAGGCGATCCCGGTCACCACCGCGGCTGCGGCGCCGGCGTTGACGCCCAGCAGGCCCGGGTCTGCGAGCGGGTTGCGGGTCAGCGCCTGCATCAGGGCACCGGCCCCACCGAGGGCGAGGCCGACGGCGATCGCGACGACCGTGCGGTCCATCCGCAGCCCGCGCACGATGTCGCGTGCCGCCGGGTCGCCCGCGGCGTCACCGGGCCGGAACAGCTCGCGCAGCACGACCACCGGGGACAGCGCCTGGCTGCCGATCATCAGGCTCAGCACCACCGCGCCACCCACCGCCGCCAGCGCGGCGAGCAGGACGACCACCCGGGACGTCGTACGACGTGCCCGGCCGGGGGGACGGGTGCTGCTCCCCAGCCCGCCGGTGCCCTCGGTGGCGCTCATGGCGCTCATGGCGCCGTCGGCGGCGCGGGCACGGTGGCGGACATGAGGGCTCCTGGACTGAGCGCGTCCGGCGGCTCCGGAGCAGCGTCGGCAGCGTACCGGAGACTAAGGCAAGCCTTACCTTGGCATGCCCCACCCTGGACACCGCTGCCGGCCCTCGGGTGCCCTAGCCTGAGCCCCATGGCCCGCATCGCGTACCAGGGGGAACCCGGCGCCAACTCCGACATCGTCTGCAGGCGGTACTACCCCGACGCGGAGCCGGTGCCGTGCGCGTCGTTCGAGGACGTCTTCGCGGCGGTGACCAGCGGCGACTGCGACCTGGCGATGATCCCGATCGACAACTCGATCGCGGGCCGAGTCGCCGACATCCACCACTTCCTGCCCGACTCCGGGCTGCACATCGTCGCCGAGCACTTCCTGCGCATCCAGTTCCACCTGATGGCGGTGCCTGGCGCCTCCCTCGACACGATCCGCACGGTGCACAGCCACGTGCACGCGCTGGGCCAGTGTCGCAAGGTGATCCGCGAGCTCGGGCTGACCCCGATCATCTCCGGCGACACCGCCGGCGCCGCGCGGGAGGTCGCCGAGGCCGCCGACCCCACGCAGGCCGCGATCGCGCCGCCGCTGGCCGCCGACGTCTACGGGCTGGAGATCCTGCGCCCCGACGTCGAGGACGAGGACCACAACACCACCCGCTTCGTGCTGCTCTCCCCCGAGTTCGTCGCCGCCCCGGCCGACCAGGGTCCCGTGGTGACCAGCTTCGTGTTCAACGTGCGCAACCTGCCCAGCGCGCTCTACAAGGCGCTCGGCGGCTTCGCCACCAACGGGATCAACATGACCAAGCTGGAGAGCTACATGGTCGGCGGGGAGTTCGCCGCCACCCAGTTCCTGGCCGAGGTCGACGGCCACCCCGACGACCCGAGCCTGAAGCGGGCGCTGGAGGAGCTGGCCTTCTTCACCACCGACATCAAGGTCCTCGGCGTCTACCCCGCCGACCCGTTCCGGAGCCAGGTCCAGGGCTGAGGTCCAGGGCTGAGGTCCAGGGCTGAGGTTCGGGGCTGAGCCCGGGCGCGCGGCAGGCGCGACCACCTCTCGTACGTCGCTCGACCACCGCTCGGCGGGTCCTCTCCCAGCCGGAGCACGCCTAGGGTGGATCCATGGCGGCCACCTCCGCGGCACCCGGCGTCCCCCTCGGCTGCGACAGCGAGGTCGGCACGCTGCGCACCGTGCTGCTGCACCGGCCCGGTCCCGAGCTGCAGCGGCTGACCCCGCGCAACAACGACCGGCTGCTCTTCGACGGCGTGCCCTGGGTGGCACGGGCCCAGGACGAGCACGACGCCTTCGCCGCACAGCTGCGCCGCCGGGACATCGAGGTGCTGTACCTGACCGACCTGCTCACCGAGACCCTGCAGCAGGACGACGCCCGCCGGGCGGCGATCACGGACGTGCTCGGCGCCCACCCCGAGCGCGCGGACATGCCGATCGGCAGCGCCCGCGGCACCGACCTCGGCGACCCGCTGCGGGCCTACCTCGCCGCGATGCTGGCCGACGCCGACCCGGCCGAGCTGACCGTGCTGCTGACCGCCGGCGTACGCAACGACGAGGTCCGCTCCGGCCTGGCCACCGGCAGCCTGGTCACCACCATGCTGGCGCCGGAGACGTTCCTGATCGACCCGCTGCCGAACCTGCTCTTCACCCGCGACTCCTCGGTGTGGCTGCCCGACCGGGTGGCGATCACCTCGCTGGCGATGCCGGCCCGACGCCGGGAGTCCCAGCTGACCGAGCTCATCTACCGCTTCCACCCGCGCTTCGCCGCCACCAGCCGCACCCACGGCCACCACCTCGAGCACGTCGAGGGCGGTGACGTGCTGCTGCTGGCGCCCGGAGTCGTCGCCGTCGGAGTCGGGGAGCGCACCACACCCGCCGGCGCCGAGCGTCTCGCGCGGCTGCTGTTCGCCGACGGCCTGGCCCACACCGTGCTCGCCGTACCCGTCGCGCAGCAGCGGGCCACCATGCACCTGGACACCGTGTGCACCATGGTCGACACCGACAAGGTGGTGATGTACCCCAACGTCGCCGACACGCTGCAGGCGTACGCCGTCACCCCGCGCGAGCCCGGCGCCGGCGGTGCGGCGCTGGAGCTCGCGATCGCACCGGCCGAGCCGTTCCTGATCGCGGCTGCCAAGGCGATGCAGATCGACACCCTGCACCGCATCGACACCGGCCTGGACCCGGTCAGCGCCGAGCGCGAGCAGTGGGACGACGGCAACAACACCCTCGCCCTCGCGCCCCGCCTGGCGGTGGCCTACGAGCGCAACGACGGCACCAACGCGCGGCTGGAGGAGGCCGGGATCGAGGTCGTCCGGATCGCCGGCTCCGAGCTCGGCTCCGGGCGCGGCGGCCCGCGCTGCATGAGCTGTCCGGTACGACGCGAGCCGCTGCCCGGGTAACGTCCACCCGCTCTCCGCGTTGACCGGACGGGCAGGCTCGCAGCACGCCGAGCACCGACCTGGTGCCGACTACGCTGCGTGCTGCACGCACCCGGAACCGGTTCCAGGGCTCATGGGGAGCCCGCCAGCACCGTCGGGCACAGCGAAAGGGTCAGCAGTGGCAACGTTCTTCGAGCACTTCACGCCGCAGGAGATCGCACGGATCAGCGCGACCGGACGGCGGGTGAAGCTCCCCGCGGGGTGGTCCCCGATCTGGGAGGACACGCCCGCCGACAAGGCCTACATCCTGCTCGACGGAACGGTCTCGGTGCGCAAGGACGGAGTGGAGATCGCCCAGCTCGGCGCCGGCGACATCGTCGGTGAGGCCGCCATCGTCGGCGGCAAGCTGCGCACCGCGTCCATCGTGGCGCTCACCCCGCTCGACGCCATCCACCTGACCGACGAGACGCTGCGCGAGCTCGACGCCGAGTGGCCGACGTTCCACGAGGCCCTGGTGCGGGTCGCGCAGACCCGCTACCCCAGCGGGGACGACGTCACCGACTGACCCACGCCGCCCCGCCCCCGAGACGGAAGCTCACGACTCGGGGGACGGAATCTCACGACTCGGCGGACGGGAACTCACGACTCGGGGGCGGGTGGGGCGGGTCAGCGGATGGTGACCTGCCGGTTGGCCAGGCCGCTGCGCGCGGAGCGCTCCTCGGTGCTCAGCTCGGAGGTGTCGGCGAGCGCAGCGTCGAGCTTGGTCTTGAACTCCGCCGCGGCAGACTCCAGCGGCTCCGGGCCGGTGCCCACGGGCAGGTCCCAGACCGGGGCGAGCAGGCCGTGGGCGCGGAACATGCCGACCAGGCGGGCGTCGGGCACGATCACGTCGTCGCCGGAGACGTGCAGGCGGGCGAGCGCGTCGAGCAGGGCGTCCTCGGGCTCGGGCATGACCCAGCGCAGGTGCTCCTTGGCGCCCATCCGGGTCCAGTAGGCGGCGGTGACCTCGCTGAGGCGGGCGGTCGGCGCGGCGGCGCCCTCGGCCTGCTCGAGCGCCTGGGCGAGCTCGGAGCTGGCGTCCATGTCGGCGACCCAGAAGTCGAAGCCCTCGTGCAGCTCCACAGCCAGCGGCGTGTCGGCGAGGAGGTCCTGGAGCCGCGGTCCCTCTCCGGGCGGGCTGGTCAGTCCCACCATGCCGGCGCCGGGCTCCTCGGCCAGCGCGGCGAGGAGCACCGCGGCCAGGTCACGGGAGGGGTCGCCGAAGTTGTGCTGCACCTGCAGGCCGAGCCACACCTCGCCGCTGTCGCGCACCATCGCGGGCGCAGCCATCGGCAGCAGGGTGCACAGCTTGACCACGCGGTCGGCGTGCTCGCCGGTGAGCGTCAAAGGCGCGGTGGCGGCGGGCACCAGCTCGCGCAGCGCGACCAGGTCGCACTCCGAGGTCAGGCCCTCGAAGGGCCGCTTGACGAAGACGTCGCCACCGCCGGGAGCGCCGTGGCACGCCTTGTAGCGCTTGCCCGAGCCGCAGGGGCAGGGCTGCCGGGGGCCGACCTCGCCGGGCGCCTGCGTCGGTGCGGAGGTCTTGGAGCGGTTCTTCTTCGCCATGCCCGCAAACTACTCGGCGCGCCGCGACAGCGGCCTCAGCGGGGTACGGCGGGGTCCGCTCCCCCGCCCTCGCGGCGGTCGAGCAGGTCGGAGATGTAGCGCGGCCGGTCGCTGATCACCGCCTTGACGCCCAGCTCCAGGCACACCTCGAGCTCGGCGGCGGTGTTGACCACCCACACGTGCACGTCGCGGCCGCTGCGGGCCAGGCTCTCGCGCAGCCGAGGGTGCTGGCGCAACAGGTCGATGCCGGGGCCCACACGCCAGTCCCGCCCGATAACCCGGCGCAGCATCGGCCACTGGTTCGGCTTGTCGAAGAGCTGGACCAGCTGCACCTCGGGCGCGAGCCGCTCCACGCGCTGCAGCGCGGTGAAGGAGAAGCTCATCACCCGCACCGGCGAGCCGGCCCGGTCCCAGCCGAAGTCGCGCAGCATCTCCACCAGCCGCTTCTCCACCAGCCCGCCGTACCGGGTGGGGTGCTTGGTCTCGATCGCCATCTCGACCGGTCGGTCGTAGTCGGCGACCGTCTCCAGCAGCTTGCGCAGCGTCAGCACGCCGCTGAGCGTCTCGTCGGGCTCCGGGGCCTCGTCGTCCATGTCGGCCCAGGGGTTCTTCCACGTGGCGAAGTCGAGCTGGGAGAGCTCGGCGAGGTCCATGGTGGAGACGAGCCCGCGGGTGGCGGCGATCCGACGCAGGTCGCGGTCGTGCACGCAGACCAGGTGGCCGTCGGCGGTCAGCCGGACGTCGCACTCCAGTCCGCCGGCTCCGGCGTCGAGCGCCTCCAGGTACGCCTTGAGGGTGTGCTCGGCGTGCTCGTGACTGGCGCCCCGGTGGGCGACGACCTGCGGTCGCATGTCTGCATCATGACAGCCGGCGCGACGGCCACGCCCGGCGCGGGCGGCCACCTGCCGCGGCGGCTCCCGCGCCGACCCCAGGGTCCGGCCCGGGTCGGACCGGGGTGCTCCCCGATTCCCCGGCCCGCGCGCAGCACGGATCATGGAGGCATGAGCAGCTACGACCCCTACACCGCCCCCCAGCACGGCCCGCACCACGAGGAGCGCCCGCCGCGGCGGCGCCTGACGCGTCGCAGGCACGACAAGGTCGTCGCCGGCGTGTGCGGCGGGGTGGCCGACTACCTGGGCGTCGACGCCAACCTGGTGCGGCTGGTGCTCGTCGGGGCCGTCGTGCTCGGCGCCGGCAGCGGGATCCTGCTCTACCTCGCCGCCTGGTGGCTGATGCCCGAGGCCTGAGCCGCAGACTGGTGAGCGTGCCAGCGAACGACCCGGACCTCGACCCGGATCTCGACCCCGGGCTGGTCGCACGGCTGCGGGCCGCGGGGTGCGTGTTCGCCGAGGACGAGGCCGCGGTGCTGACCGAGGCCGCACCGGACGCGGCGGCCCGCGAGCCGCTGGTACGACGCCGCCTGGCCGGCGAGCCCCTGGAGCACGTCGTGGGCTGGGCCGACTTCGCCGGCGTGCGGGTGGCGGTGGAGCCGGGCGTGTTCGTGCCGCGGCAGCGGACGTCGTACCTGGTGGAGGTGGCGGCCGACGCACTGGCCGGGGTGGCCGGCGAGCGGCCCGGGGTGCTGCTCGACCTGGCCTGCGGCTCCGGGGCGCTCGGCCTGGCGCTGGCCCGTCGTCGTCCCGGGCTCACGCTGCACGCCAGCGACCTCGACCCGACGGCGGCGGCGTGCGCGGCGGCCAACCTGGCGCCGGTCGGCGGCACCGCGCACTGCGGCGACCTGACCGCCCCGCTGCCGCAGCCGCTGCGCGGCACGGTCGACGTGATCGTGGCGAACGTGCCCTACGTGCCCACCTCGGCCGTGCCGCTGATGCCGGCCGACTCCCGGGAGCACGAACCGCGGACCACCGTCGACGGCGGCCCGGACGGCCTCGACCTGCTGCGCCGCGTCGCCGTGCTCGCTGGGGACTGGCTGCGCGAGGGCGGCGCGGTGTTCTGCGAGGTCTCGCGGGACCAGGCGGAGGCGGCCCGCGCGGCGTTCACGGCCGCCGGCCTGCGCGCCGTCGTGCGGCACGACCCCGAACGGGACGCCACGGTGCTCGCGGGCCGCACGCCCACGGCCTGAGCCGGTCCGCGCGACGCCGTCCGAAGCCACCGGTTCCGGTTAGGGTCCCTCGCATGTCGAACGTCGACCCGCAGCTGCCGTCCTCCCCCGCACCGGGTCCGCAGACCGTCGGCGGCTTCGACCGCGCCGGAACCCTGTGGGTGCTGGGGTTGTTCGGGCTCGGCGGGGCGGTGCTCGGCGTCGTCATCCCCGTCCTCGCCCGCTGGGCCACCGAGCTGCCGTGGCTGCCCTTCCAGGGACCGCTGGAGCTGGTGGGCTCCTTCGACCAGGCCTGGCTGGTCTGGGGCCGCCCGGCGATCGGCGTCCTCGCCGGCCTGGCGCTGGCGACCTGGGTCCTGCTGCAGAGCCCGGTGCTCACCATCGGCCCCGAGGAGATCCAGGTGCGGCGGCGCGGTGAGGTCGAGCGGGTCATCGCCCGCGACAAGGTGGACTCGGTCCACCTCGCCGGGTCGAAGGTCGTCATCGAGACCGCGAGCGGCAGGAAGCTGTTCGAGGACGAGGTCGAGGGCAGCAAGGCCGCGACCCGCGACGCGTTCCTCGCCCACGGCTACCCCTGGGAGGGTCCCCGGGACTGAGCCCTCCGGTGCGACGCCGAGCAGCGGCCCGGGCTCAGATCTCGCCGAGGATGCGGGACCGCTCGTCGTCGTACTCGTCGCGGCTGAGCAGGTCGGCGCGCAGCAGCTCGTCGAGCTCGGAGAGTCGCTCGGCACGGCTGCGCTCGAGGGCGGCCGGCGTCCCGCTGCCGGCGCCCTGGGCGAGGGCGCGGCTGGCGTCCCGCTCGGCGCCGAACCAGTCGATCTCCCAGTCCTGGGTCTCCGGGTCGACCAGCACTGGCAGGTCGTCGCCGTGCAGCAGGTGGGTCTGGGACTTCCGCACGACCTTGCGCCGCTCGACCTCGAAGGGCGTCACGTCGTCGCCGTGGATGCGCAGCCGCAGCCGGTACACCGGCTGGGCGTTGACCTCCATCGTCGTCGCCTCCGCGGACAGCACCGTCGCACGGGCCCGGCGCCCGCTGTGGCGCAGCTCGTGGCGGCGCTGCTTGGCCCGGTAGCGGTACCGCGCGATGAGGACGCCGATCACCACGTCCAGCGCGATCACCGCGCAGCCCACCGGCAGCATCCAGTCGGTGTGCGGGTCGTCGATGCTCAGCCCGAGCACGATGAAGACGGGTCCGACCATGCCGCACAGCAGCGCGAAGGCGACGCCGAGGGCGAGCTCGGGCAGGAACGACGGCGGCCGCTCCCCGGGCGCAGGGCTGCTCACAGCGGCAGGGTACGCACGTTCGTGCCCGCGCACACCCACATTCGTGTGCCGGTGCTCGCGCCGGTCCAGTCCTCGGCGCTCACCGAGGACGGCGCGGGTCCTGACGGCGCGGGCCCCGACGGCCTCGACCACCGCGCCGACCACCGCGCCGGGCGCGGCGGCGGGCGGCGTACCCGCGCACCGCCAGGCCCACGAGCAGGGCTCCGGCGACCAGGAAGGCCGCGGCCAGGACGCCCGCCACGGGCTGGCCCAGCCCCTCCTCGCCGGAGGGGCGGACCAGGAACCGCAGGCCCCACGCGGTCAGGCCCAGGCCGGCGAGCAGCACCAGGTGCGGCGGCCGGCGCGGCTGCCAGGTCACGCCTGCGACCGCAGGTAGCGCCCGAAGTGCGGGACGGTGAACGCGATCCGGCCCCGCTCACCGGAGTAGATGAGCCCCTTCTTCAACAACGAGTCCCGGGCCGGGGAGAGCGACTGCGGCTTCTTGCCCAGCACCGCGGCGACGTCGGCGGTGGCCACGGAGCCGACCGGGTCGTCGGCGTCGCCGGCGGCGTCGGCCATCGCGCGCAGGTAGTCCCGCTCGGCGGGGGTGGCCCGGTCGTAGCGGGAGCCGAAGAAGCCGACGGCGAGCTCGCGGTCGGCCTCGGGGGCGGCGACGGCGACGTCGTCGGCGGTGATCGGGCTGCGCGGCGCCGCGTCCCACACGGCGCGGCCGTAGGCCTGGATGAAGTACGGGTAGCCGCGGGTGGCGTCGTACATCGCGCTCAGCGCCTCGGGGGTGAACTCGGCGTCCTCCTCGGCGGCCGGGGCGGCCAGGGCCCGGTCGGCGGCGGTGCGGGAGAGCCGGTCGATGCGCTGGTAGGAGAACAGCCGCTCGGAGTAGGACTTGCTGGCCGAGAGCACCGCCGGCAGGTGCGGCAGGCCGGCGCCCACCACGATCACCGGCAGCCCGTTCTGGCTCAGCTCGTGGCAGGCGGCGCAGAGCGCGGAGACGTCGGCGGCGCCGAGGTCCTGCATCTCGTCGAGGAAGACGGCGATGCCCTTGCCCACGTCGGCGGCCAGCCCGCCGACGTCGGTGAGCAGCTCGACGAGGTCGATCTCCACGTCGCCGGAGTCGGCGCGTCCGCGCACCGCCGGTACGTCGATCCCGGGGCTCCACCGGTCACGCAGCTTGGCGTCGGCGCCGGCCTCGCGCTGGGCGAAGGAGCGGAGGACGCCGAGCACGTGGTCGGCCTCCGCCGGCTCGGGGTGGCCGAGCTCGCGCACCGCCTGGTGCAGGGCCGAGGAGAGCGGGCGCCGCAGCGACTGCTCGGGGCGTGCCTCGAGCTTGCCGGTCCCCCAGCCCTTGCGGACTGCGGCGGAGCGCAGCGCGTTGAGCAGCACGGTCTTGCCGACCCCGCGCAGCCCGGTGAGCACCAGGGAGCGCTCCGGGCGGCCGCGGGCGACCCGCTCGAGCACCACGTCGAAGGCGCTCAGCTGCTCGTCGCGGCCGGCCAGCTCGGGCGGGCGCTGCCCGGCGCCGGGCGCGTACGGGTTGCGGATCGGGTCCATGATCCGACGGTATCGGCGTGTCTAGTCCTTCGCTTAGATTCACCTAGCGTGTCGCAGAGCGGGTGCCGGACGCCGGATCGGGCACCTGGGGGGCATGGATGGCCTGACCTTCGCCTGGGGCGTGGCGCTGATCGTCACCGGCGGCACGCTGCTGCCCGGCCTCGTCCGCCTCGCGGCCTACCGCTCCGGCAGCGTCGACCACACCCCCGGGATGCGCACCGTCGCGCTCACCATCCTCGGCATCGGGATGGTCGCCCTGGTCTGCCTGACCGCGCTGAGCGTGGCGCTGCTGGTGCGCTGAGCCGGCAGCGGGCTGGGCCGGCCGGGCCCGGCCGCTCGTGCGTTCGATCCCCGCCGTCGGCACTCCCGCCTTAGGCTGACGGGGTGCCTGAGCTTCCCGAGGTCGAAGCCCTGGCCCTCGACCTGCGAGGGCGGCTGGCGGGGCGTGCGATCACCAAGGTCCACGTGGCCGCCTTCAGCGCGCTGAAGACCTACGACCCGCCGCTCTCAGCGATCGAGGGCGCGCTGGTGGACGGGGTGCACCGGCACGGCAAGTTCCTCGACATCGAGGCCTCCGGGCTGCACCTGGTGCTCCACCTGGCCCGCGCCGGCTGGGTGCGCTGGAAGGACGAGGTGCCCGCGCTGCCACCCAAGCCGAGCAACAAGTCGCCCCTGGCGGTGCGGATCGTGCTCGACGAGGTCGACGGCGTCACCGGTGGCCTGGACATCACCGAGGCCGGCACCAAGAAGTCGCTGGCGGTGTACCTGGTGCGCGACCCGTTGGACGTGCCCCGGGTGGCGACGCTGGGCCCCGACCCGCTGGCCGACGACTTCACCCGCGAACGCCTGGCCGCGATCCTCGCCGACGCCGGCCGCAAGCAGCTCAAGGGCGTGCTGCGTGCCCAGGGCACGATCGCCGGCATCGGCAACGCCTACTCCGACGAGATCCTGCACGCGGCGCGGATGTCGCCGTACAAGCCCGCGGACAGCCTGAGCACCGACGAGCTCACCACCCTGTACGACGCCGTCCGCACCACGCTCGGCGACGCCGTCGCCCGCTCGGCCGGCCTGGCCGCCACCGAGCTGAAGGCGGAGAAGAAGTCGAACCTCGCGGTGCACGGGCGCACCGGCATGCCGTGTCCGGTGTGCGGCGACACGGTGCGCGAGGTGTCCTTCGCCGACTCCAGCCTGCAGTACTGCCCCACCTGCCAGACCGGCGGCAAGCCGCTCGCCGACCGGAGGATGAGCCGGCTGCTCAAGTAGGCGCGGGCAGGCGGGGATCGCGGATCAGGAGCACTGGTGCAACGAGGGTCTCGAACCGCGTCGTAGATTGGCGCCATGATCCCTTCGGTCGAGATCGACGCCGTCCCGGACCCGATCCCTGCGGACCTGGTGGTCCTCGACGTGCGCGAGGACGACGAGTGGGCCGCGGCCCACATCGAGGGCGCGGTGCACATCCCGCTGATGGAGCTGCCCGCCCGCCTCGGCGAGTTCGTCGAGCTCGAGGCCGACCAGACGCTGGTCGTGTGCAAGGCCGGTGGCCGCTCCGCGCGTGCGGTCGCCTACCTCACCCAGCAGGGGTACGACGCCGTGAACCTCGTCGACGGGATGATGGGCTGGGAGCGGGCCGGCCGGCCGATGGTCGCCGACACCGGCCAGCCGCCCCAGGTCATCTGAGCTTCACTGGCTCTCGGACGGCACCTCGGTGGGCAGGTCGGAGAGCAGGCTCTCCAGGTCCGAGGGCACCTCGGTCGGGAAGTCGGTGGGCACGTCCGTGGGCACGTCCGTCGGGACGTCCGTGGAGCCCGGGGCGGTGTCGTCCGGCGACAACGTCGGCGCGGGCTCGTCGGAGCACTTCTCGCTCTGGTACTTCGAGTAGGCCTCGATCTGGTCCTTCTCGTCCTTGGACAGGTCGTCCTCGAACGGGTCCGACTCCTCCTTCTCGGCCTTCTCGATGTCGTCGGCGCTGATGTCCTTCTGGATCTCCAGCTGCAGCTCGTAGCCCTTGCGCGCGTCGTCGGGGATGTCCTCGGGGGTGCCGACCTCCTCGATGTCCTCGGCGGACTGGTGCAGCAGGTCGGCGGCCTTGTCGTAGTCCTTGTCCTCGATGGCCTTGAACAGGTCCTCGGAGAAGGAGGTGTCCTGCACCGCGGCGCAGTAGTCCTTCACCGAGGCGTCGGCTGGCGCGTCACCACCGCAGGCGGTCAGCGCGAGGCTGAGCAGTGCGGCAGAGCCGAGGGCGGCCAGCGGGCGGGTGATCCTCATCGGGGTCTCTTCCTCTCGTCGGGGCACGCGCGCAACCGCGCGAACCTCTCCCTCTCTCCCCCGATGCGGCGTGAAGTATGCGCGGTCGAGCAGGAGAGTCCCCCAACGCCGGTGGCCGGCCCCGCGTCGCGGGACCGGCCACCGGGCGGCACGTTCAGGCCGCAGGTCTCACTCGCCGCCGAGCTCGTCGGAGCACTCGGTGGTGAGGTACTCGAAGAACTTGTCGGCCTTCTTGTCGTCGTCCTTGGAGACGCCGGGGATGCCGTCCTCGCCGTCCTCGTCCCCGAACGACTTCTTCGCCTCGTCGTAGTCGAGGTCGGTGATGGCGTCGACGACGACCTCGAAGCCCTCGCGCTCGTCCTCGCCGATGTTCTTCGGCGTCCCGGTCTCGCCGAGGTCCTCGTAGGCCTTCTGGATCTTCTCCCACTCCTTCTTCGTCGGCTCCTCGCCCTCGACGGCGATCGTGGCGTCGAAGACGTCCTGGACGCTTCCGCAGAAGTCCTTCGCCGAGGCGTCGGTGGGGTAGCCGCCGCACGCGGTGAGGCCGAGCGAGAGCAGCGCGGTCGCGCCGAGCACGGCGAAGGGACGCTTCAGGGAGGTCATGGATGAGCCTTTCGTCAGTCGTGCGCCGCGCCCGAGCCCGGCGTGGTCGCAGGACAGACTAGGGACCTCGGTCCTCAACCGCCCCAGATCTCAGCCTCCGGCGCGGCGAGGAGCGCCGGCAGCCGGGTCACGTAGTCGGCGCGCGAGATCTCCCGCACCCCCAGGCTGCACAGGTGCGGGGTGGCCCACTGCACGTCGATCAGCCGGCGCCCGGCCGCACCCGCGGGGTCCGCGCGCAGCCCTTCGACGAGAGCCAGCAGCGCCACCTTCGAGGCGTCGCGCATGTGGTGGAACATCGACTCCCCCGCGAACAGCCCGCCGATGCCGACGCCGTACAGGCCACCCACCAGCTGGCCGTCGCGCCACGTCTCCACCGAGTGCGCCCAGCCGAGCCGGTGCAGGTCGCCGTACGCCTGGGCGATCCGGGAGTCGATCCAGCCGTGCGGGCGGCGCGGGTCGCCGCAGGCGGCCACGACGGCGTCGAAGGCGGTGTCGATGCGGATCTCGAAGTCCCGCGCGGAGCGGCGCAGCGAGCGGGAGACCCGCAGCTCCTCGAGGTGCAGCACCCCGCGCCGCGCGGGGCTCCACCAGCCGATCGAGCGGCGTCCCTCGGGCATCGGGAACAGCCCGGTGCGGTACGCCGCCAGCAGGGTGCCCGGAGCGAGGTCGGCGCCGACCCCGATCAGGTCGCTGGCGTCCTGGGTGCCGTCGTCGAGCGCGTCGGGGCCCTCAGGGCCGTCGATCTCCTCCTCGAGGTCGTCGAAGAGGCCGTCGCGGCCCAGGGCAGGCAGCGCGGCCAGGTCCTCCCGGGTCGGAAATGCCCACGGGCTGGGCGGCGGCTCGACGGGCACTGGGATCCTTTCCGCGACGGATCGCCTCCACGGTCCACCCGTCACCACCAACCCTAGGACGTCGGCCCCGGTTGCCGGAGGCTGCCTAGGATCAGGGCATGGCAGGCTCACGCAAGCTCTCCGGCCTCCGCCGGGGCCTGGTGGGGCAGGCGGCGCGGCAGCTGGCGCCGAAGGTCACCCAGGCCGCGCCGGGGCTCACCCACTCCTTCGTCCGCGAGGCGCTGCACCGGGCCATCGCCGGCATCGGGCCGCTCGCCCCGGCCGCCCAGGCCGCCGAGGCGCAGCTGCGCGAGCAGCGCCACGACGTCGACCGAGCGGTGCGCGAGCTGATCCAGAACCACACCGCCTACGCGAGCGCCGAGGGGTTGACCACCAACCTCGGTGGGCTGGTCACCGCCGCCTTCGTCGCGCCGGCCAGCATCACCGGGCTCGCGCTCATCCAGTGCCGGATGGTGGCCGGGATCGCGCACCTGCGCGGCTACGACCTCGCCGACCCGCGGGTGCGCAACGCCGTCCTGGTCACCCTGCTGGGAGACGAGGGGGTCCGCAAGCTGGTCAAGGACAAGAAGCTGCCCGCGCCGCCGATGGCCATCGCCACCGCCCCGGCGCACGATCCCACCCTGGACCGCCACGTGTCGTCGCTGCTGGCCGGCGAGCTCATCGCCCGGGTGGTCGGCAAGCGGGCCGTGACCACCGTGGGCAAGCGGGTGCCGCTCGTCGGCGGCGCGGTCGGCGCGGTGTCCGACGGCTGGGCCACCTGGCGGGTCGGCCGCTACGCCGACGCCGAGCTGCTGCCCTTGGCGCGGCGGTAGGCCTCGAGCAGACGCCGCCCGCCGGCACGCGCCTCGAGCTGGTCGACGGTCCACTCCGCCGCCCGCACCCGGCGCGGCGTGTGCAACCGGTCCAGCTCGGCCCGGGCCTCGGTGAGCTGCTCGCGCAGCTCGTCGATCTCCCGGCCGCGGGATGCCGCCTCGAGCAGCAGGGCGCGGATCGCGTCGACCGCGGCGGAGGCCACCTGACGCTCCGGCGGCTTGTCCGGGTCGACCCAGCGGGCGGGGTCCGGCGGCGTGCCGCGCAGGTCGGCGAGGTCACCGACGACGTCGTACCCCTTGCCGGCGAGCTCGGCGATCCACGCCTCCTCCAGCTCCGCGACCCAGGGGTAGGCCTCCGGCGGCAGGCTCAGGCGCGGCGAGTCGGTGCGCTGCGACAGCGTGCGGTGCGCGAGCAGCTCGCGCACCAGCGGCCGGTAGCTGGCCGGCGCCAGGTCCCGGCTGGCGACCTTGTTGATCCGCCGCACCAGCGCGGACTCCGGCACGCCGAGGCTGGGGTTGGTGCGCTCGGTGACCGCGGCCAGGTCGATGTCGGTCAGGCCGAACGCCTTCTGGAAGCGCTGCCACAGCAGGTCCGGGGGGCCGCCGGGTCTGGGCACGGTGACGACGTGGATGCGCTCGGCAGGGATGGTGGCGCCCCAGCGGGCCAGGATGTCCGGCACCTCCTGCGCCGCCCAGAACCACGCACCCACCCGGCTGTCGCGCTCCGGGTCGGCGATGAGCTTGAGGAAGCGGGCGTAGCGGAACGACTCGCGGTGCTTGACGTTCTCCTGCCACTCCGCGGGGATCTGGCGGACCAGGTCGCGGGCGGAGATCACCAGGTGCACCTCCGCACCCGTGCCGTCGGCGCGGTGGCCCAGCGACTCCAGGGCGCGGGCGACCTGGGTGCGCGAGGCGGTGGCGAGGATCTCGTGGCTGATGATCGAGGTGCCGTCGTGCTCGCGCACCTGCGCGGCGAGCCGGTCCCACGCGCCGACCGCCTCCATCTCCAACCCGCCCCAGCGCAGCCGCATCAGGTCGAGGGCGGCGAGGAAGTGGGCGTCGAAGCGGTCCGCGGGATAGCTGATCCCGTGGGTCAGCAGCAGCTCACGGTTGGAGAACAGCACGTCCTGCAGGTACGACGTGCCGGTCTTCGGCGTGCCGACGTGGAGCAGGACCCGGCGGCTCACGTGCCCGCCCCGGGACGCCCGGGGCCCTCGCGACCACCGGAACCGCCGACGGGGTCGAGCAGCAGGTCCACCGCGAGCTGCATCACCGCGGTCTCCGTGGGCCGCACCGGCGCGCCCGGCTCGGGCACGACCAGCAGCCGGTCGAGGTCGCCGAGCACCGGGTAACCGGCGGCGCTCAGGTCGTGGTGGGTCCGCTCGGCCTGGGTGGCCAGCCAGGGACGGTGCCGTTCCGGCACCGTCGGGGTGGGTCCGCCCAGCCCGGAGAGCCGGGGCAGCAAGGTGGCGCGCAGCAGCTCCGGCCGGCGCTCCGGCGGCACCAGGATCCCCAACGGCTCCCCCACGCGGCGGACCAGGTCGACGGCGTTCGCGCCCAGGTGCGGCGGCTCGGCGAGCGCGGCCACACCGAGCTCGGCGGCCAGTGCGGCCGGGTCGATGACGAGCCGGACCTGCTCGGCGCCGTACCGCTGGGCCGCGGCGCGGGCCATCCGGGTCAGGTCCGCGCGCGGCGGCACCCGTCCGGAGCCGACGAAGGTGTTGAGGAACTCGCCCCAGGTCAGCCCGCCCTGGTCGAAGCTGCGGGCGGTCCAGGCCTGGCTGAGCACGGTGCCGAGGTCGTCGAGCAGCAGGTACGCCACCGGGCGCCGGCCACCCGGCGGACGGCCCGCCGCGACCAACCCGGCACGCACCGCCTCACAGCGCCACTGCGGCCCCAGGACCACGTACGGCGTCCCGGGCCGCCGTGCCTCCAGCAGGCGGCGCAGCACCTGCTGGGCGCGGCCCGCGGGCCGGATGCGGGGGCGACCGGGACGGACCGGGCGGCCGCCCTCGGTGCGGGTGGGGTCGGTGGCCGCGACGTCGTCGGCGATCATCCCGGCCGCCACCCGCAGCAGCTCGCCGGCCGGCAGCGTGTCGGGGTCGACGGGACGCAGCCCGAACCGGGAGGCCTCGGCCTCCTCGTCGGCCCCCAGCAGCGGCAGGTCGCCGCGGCCGCGGCCCGAGACGCCGGCGGCCAGCACCCGGTCGGCGGTGGCCCGCGGCACGGTGCGGCCGGTGCTGGCGGCGGCGGTGTTCACCGCGCGCAGCAGGGCCAGCTGCTGGGCGCCGGGCAGGGTGGGCGACGAGGTGCTCGACTGGGTGCTCGACCGGGCGCCGGAACCACCCGGCGCGCCGATCTCGAACGGCTCCGCGTCGGCACCCTGGGCCCGCCAGGTCTGCCAGCCGACCGTCGAGCCGGACCGCAGCGCGGCCACCCAGCCCCAGGCACGTCCGCCACTCATGGGCTCACCGTATCCGCCTCACTCAGCGGCCCCGTCAAGGAGTGCCCGCACCACCGCCGACGGGCTCGGCCGACCCAGCTGCTCGGCCATCCAGTCGCTGGTGGCCACGACCGCGTCGAGGTCCACGCCGTGCTCGATGCCCAGGCCGGTCAGGAACCACACCAGGTCCTCCGTGGCCAGGTTCCCGGTGGCGCTCCTGGCGTAGGGGCAGCCGCCGAGACCGCCGGCCGAGGCGTCGTACGTGGTGACGCCGGCGGCGAGCCCGGCGTGCACGTTGGCCAGCGCCTGACCGTAGGTGTCGTGGAAGTGCAGGGCGAGCCGGTCGAGGGGCACGCCGGCGGCGGTGAACGCCGCGACCAGCGCCTGCACGTGCCCGGGCGTGGCCACGCCGATCGTGTCGCCGAGGCTGAGCTGGCCGACCCCGAGGTCCAGCAGCCGGGTGCCGACCGCGACGACCTGCTGCAGCGGTACCGGGCCCTCCCAGGGGTCGCCGAAGCACATCGACACGTAGCCGCGCACGTCCATGCCCGCCTCCAGCGCCCGGGCGACGGTGGGCGCGAACATGTCGAGCTGCGTCTCGAGGGTGCGGTTGAGGTTGCGTGCCGCGAACGTCTCGGTGGCTGAGGCGAACACCGCGACGTGGCGCAGGTCGAGGGCCACCGCGCGGTCCAGGCCGCGCTCGTTGGGCACCAGCACCGGCAGGTTCCGCGCGAGGTCGCCCAGGTCGGCCACCAGGGTGCTCATCAGCTCCGCGGCGTCGGCCAGCTGTGGCACCCACTTGGGGTGCACGAAGCTGGTGGCCTCCACCACCGGCAGCCCGGCGGCCAGCAGCCGGCGCACGAACTCCGCCTTCACCTCGACCGGCACGAGCGCCTTCTCGTTCTGCAGCCCGTCGCGGGGCCCGACCTCGTAGATCGTCACCCGCTCCGGCGGCCCCGGCTGCGGCACCACCATCGGCAGGCTGCGGGGGGCCGTGGTGGCGGGCTCGGTGTCGGTCTGCGTCTGGGTCTGGGTCTGGGTCTGGGTCTGGGTCTGGGTCTGATGGGTCTGGGCGGGCTGGTCGGTCATCGGGGTGCTCCTTGTGCGCCGAGTCGTGACTTTCCGTCCCCCGAGTTGGGAGTTTGCGTCCCCCGAGTCGTGGGTTTCCGTCCATCGAGACATGAGCTTTCGTCGTACGACGAGAAGTGCGCACTCGGGCGACGAGAACTCACGACTCGACGGACGGAAGGTCCCCTCTCGGGGGTCCGGAACTCACAACTCGGGGGACGGGAACTCACAACTCGGCGCTCGGGGTGGGGTCGACGGAGAACAGGGGGGCGCCGAGCGGCACCTGCGCCCCGGGGGTGGCGTCGACGGCGGCGAGGACGCCGTCGTACGGCGCCTTCAGCGCCAGCTCCATCTTCATCGCCTCCAGCACGCCGAGCACCTGGCCCTCGGTGACGGCGTCGCCGACGGCGACCCGTACGTCGAGCACGGTGCCGGGCATCGGGGCCGTCACCGCACCGTCGCCGGCCGCGGCGCCGGAACGGGTGCGGTCGGGCTCGGAGAGCACGAACCGCTGCCCGTGCCAGACCACCTCGGTGCGGTGCCGCTCGCGCAGCACGAGGCCCTCGCCGTGGCGCAGGGAGCCGACCCGCTGCACCCCGGGGGCGTGCAGATCCGCCTCGCCGACCGCCGACCAACCGTGGTGCGACAGGTCGCGGCCGTGCTGCAGCAGCGGGCCGGGCTCGCCGGCGATGCGGAAGCCGTCGGGCCGCCAGGGTCCGGGCGCGGTGGCGTCCAGGTCGCGGCGCAGCAGGATCCCGGCCAGCGCCCGGGCCGCCTCGTCGCCGGGTGCCGGCACCTCGTGGCGGTCCAGCCAGGCGGTGTCGATGGCCGCCTCCGCGAACTCCTCGGAGGACACCAGCGCGCGCAGGAACCCGGTGTTGGTGGTGAGCCCGAAGATCGCGGTGGCGTCGAGGGCGGTGAGCAGCTCGTCGCGGGCCTCCTCGCGGTCGGCGCCGTGCGCGATCACCTTGCCCAGCATCGGGTCGTAGGCGGTGGAGACCACCTGCCCGGGCTCGAGCGCGTGGTCGACCCGGACGCCGTCGGGCCACACCACGTGGGTGGCGGTGCCGGCCTGGGGCAGGAAGCCGGCGAAGGAGTCCTCGGCGTAGACCCGCGCCTCGATGGCGTGGCCGGTGAAGGTGACGTCGTCCTGGCTCAGGCCCACCGGATCCCCGGCAGCGACCCGCAGCTGCAGCTCGACCAGGTCCAGGCCGGTGATCGCCTCGGTGACCGGGTGCTCGACCTGCAGCCGGGTGTTCATCTCCAGGAAGTAGAACTCGCCTGAGTCCTCGTCCAGCAGGAACTCCACGGTGCCGGCGCCGGTGTAGCCCACGTGCGCGGCCAGCTCGACGCCCGCGGCGAGGATCTCCTTGCGGGTGGCGTCGTCCAGGGTCGGCGCGGGCGCCTCCTCCAGCACCTTCTGGTGCCGGCGCTGGGTGGAGCAGTCCCGCTCGCCCAGGTGCAGCACGGTGCCGTGGGTGTCGCCGAGGACCTGCACCTCGATGTGGCGCCCCCGCTCGACGTACTTCTCCACCAGCATGGTGTCGTCGCCGAACGCCCCCAGCGCCTCGCGCCGCGCGGCGGCCACCGCCTCGGTCATCTCGCCGGCGGAGCGGACCACCCGCATGCCCTTGCCGCCACCGCCGGCGGCGGCCTTGACCAGCACCGGGAAGTCGATGTCGACGACCTCGCCGTCCTCTCCGACCTGGCCGTCCTCGGCCAGCGGGTACGACGGCACGACCGGCACGCCGGCGGCGAGCGCCACCTCGCGGGCGGCGTCCTTGCGGCCCATCAGCTCCATCACGTCCGGGCTGGGCCCGACCAGGGTGATCCCGGCCTCGGCCAGCGCGTCGGCGAAGGCGGCCCGCTCGGAGAGGAAGCCGTAGCCGGGGTGCACCGCGTCGGCGCCGGCCCGCCGCGCGGCGTCGACCACCGCGGCGACGTCGAGGTAGGAGGCCACCGGCTCGGCGGTGTCCGCGGCGCGCACGTGCGGTGCGTCAGCGTCGAGGTCGGTGTGGATCGCGACGGTACGGATCCCGAGCCGGGCGGCGGTGCGCATCACCCGCAGCGCGATCTCGCCGCGGTTGGCGACGAGCAGGGTGGTGATCGAGGGCAGTTCGCTGGCCATGGCGCTCACATCCGGAAGATGCCGTACGACGGCTCGGGGCCGGGTCGGGTGGGTGGGGTGGCGGCGGCGAGCTCGAGGGCCATGCCGACCACGCGACGGGTGTCCGCGGGGTCGATGATGCCGTCGTCCCACAGCCGGGCGGAGGCGTAGTAGGCCGAGCCCTGCTCGTCGTACTGGGCGCGGATGGGGGCCTTGAACGCCTCGGCCTCGGGTGAGTCCTCGAGGCCGGCGACGGTGGCCAGCACGTTGGCGGCCTGCTCGCCGCCCATCACCGAGATCTTGGCGTTGGGCCACATCCACAGGAAGCGGGGGTCGTAGGCGCGCCCACACATGCCGTAATTGCCGGCACCGAAGGAGCCGCCGATCACCACGGTCAGCTTCGGCACCACCGAGCAGGCCACGGCGGTGACCAGCTTGGCGCCGTCGCGGGCGATGCCGCCGTTCTCGTACTCGCGCCCGACCATGAACCCGGAGATGTTCTGCAGGAACAGCAGCGGGATGCCGCGGGCGTTGCACAGCTCCACGAAGTGCGCGCCCTTGAGCGAGGACTCCGAGAACAGGATGCCGTTGTTGGCCACGATGCCGACCTGGTGGCCGTGGATGCGGGCGAAGGCGCACACCAGCGTCTCGCCGTAGAGCTGCTTGAACTCGCTGAACCGGCTGCCGTCGACGATGCGGCGGATCACCTCGCGCACGTCGTACGGCGTGCGCGAGCTGGCCGGCACCACGTCGAGCAGCGTGTCAGGTGCCTCCAGCGGCTCCTCGACGGCCGCGCGGGCGGCGGGGTCGAGCGGGTCGGTGGGCGCGGGCAGGGTGTCGACGATGTCGCGCAGGATCGCCAGCGCGTGGTCGTCGTCCTCGGCGAGGTGGTCCACGACGCCGGAGCGCCGGGCGTGCACGTCGCCGCCGCCGAGCTCCTCGGCACTCACCACCTCGCCGGTCGCGGCCTTCACCAGCGGCGGGCCGCCGAGGAAGATGGTGCCCTGCTCGCGGACGATGACGGTCTCGTCCGACATCGCCGGCACGTAGGCGCCGCCGGCGGTGCACGAGCCCATCACCGCGGCCAGCTGCGGGATCCCGCGGGCGGACATGTTGGCCTGGTTGAAGAAGATCCGGCCGAAGTGCTCGCGGTCGGGGAAGACGTCGTCCTGCATCGGCAGGAACGCGCCGCCGGAGTCGACGAGGTAGACGCACGGCAGCCGGTGCTCCGCGGCGATCGTCTGCGCCCGCAGGTGCTTCTTGACCGTCATCGGGTAGTAGGTGCCGCCCTTCACGGTGGCGTCGTTGGCGACCACCATGCAGTGCCGGCCCTGCACCACGCCGATGCCGGCAACGACACCGGCCGAGGGCACCGCGTGCACCTGCGACTCCTCGGTGCCGGGCTTGCCGTACATGCCGTACGCCGCCAGCGGCGCGATCTCCAGGAACGGGCTGCCGGGGTCGAGGAGGCGGTCGATGCGCTCGCGGGCGAGCAGCTTGCCGCGGCCGGTGTGCTTGGCGCGGGCGCTCTCGCTGCCGCCCTGGCGGACCCGGGCGAGCCGTCGGCGCAGCTCGTCGGTCAGCTCGGCGAGGGTGGGTTCGCTGTTCTCGGCCACAAGGGGAGGTTAGCGATCATTAACCAACCGGGCAACGGGTGGCGTGCCACAGCGGTGCGCCAGCGGCGCCGCTCCAGATCGCGCTCGGGTGAGCAAGCGTTAACCTCGCGGGGTGACCGAGTCCCCGGCGAGCGCGCCCAGCCGGCGCGAGCAGATCCTGGCCACCGCAGCCGAGCTGTTCGCGGCCCGCGGCTTCCACGGCGTCTCGGTCGCCGACCTCGGCGCCGCCTGCGGCATCTCCGGGCCCGCGCTCTACAAGCACTTCCCCTCCAAGCAGGCGATGCTCGCCGAGATGCTGACCTCGATCAGCGAGCGGCTGCTCGCCGTCGGGCGGCAGCGGGTGGCCGCCGGCGCCGGGGACCCGGCCGCGGCGCTGCGCGGGCTGGTGGACTGGCACGTCGAGTTCGCGCTCTCCCACCGGCCGTTGATCGTCGTGCAGGACCGCGACTGGGAGTCGCTGCCCGCCGAGGCCCGCGACGCCGTACGCCTGTTGCAGCGCGAGTACGTCGCCCTGTGGGCCGAGCAGCTGCAGCTGCTGCGCGGCGACCTGGACACTCCGTCCGCCCGGGCCGCGGCGCAGGCGGCCTTCGGGCTGCTCAACTCCACCCCGCGCGCCGGGCACGACATCCCCGACGACCGGCTCCGCGAGCTGCTCGCCTCGATGGCGCTGGCGGCGCTGGGCGTGACGGGGTCCTGACCGAGCGCGAGCCTCAGTTGTCGGAGGGGTCGTGGGGCTGGCCCGCACGGCCGGACAGGTCGGGCTCGCCCCGAGCCCCCTCGACGGTGCGGCCGTGCTGCGCGTTCTGCCGGCGCCGGCCGCGGGCCTCGGCGAGCTCGTCGCGGATCCCGATGCGGTTCGGCGTCTCGTCGGTCGCACCGTTCGTGGCGTCGTCGCGGGTCTCCTCGGCGCCGACCAGCCGGATCGTGGAGAACGCGTAGCGGGTGGCGGCCACGATGGCGACCTCCAGCTCCTCAGGCTCGGCAGCGGCGAGCCAGTCGGCGTCGACGTCCACGTCGATGAGGTCGCCTCGCTCGGAGCGCTGCACGCTGAGGTGGCCGCCGGCCGACGAGCTGCGCTGCGGGATGGCGGTCCCGGAGCTGAGGAGGTCGAGGCGTCCGCGCCGGCGCGGCGTGTCGTCGGCGGCCCCGTCGGCGCGCGCGATCCAGTCGGGGACGTCGCCGCTGCTCACCAGCACGTTGAAGAGCCGGTCGCCGTCAGCGGCGACGAATGCGTCGCGCAGCGCGGCGACGAAGGCGGCGGGACGACGTACCCGGTCTGCGTCGAGCACGCGCGCCTCGATGATCCGCTTCGCTGCGTCGATCGTCAGGCTGATCGTCGCGTCGCTGTCCTCACCGGTCGCCGGCTCCACGTCGCCGTACGCGTCCGGTCGCTCGTCGGCGAGCCGCCGCAGCAGGCGCTCGCCCTCCGGGTCCAGGTGCGTCATCCTCACTCTCCCGCGCAGTCTCGCCTGATCGGTGCGCGGGGTGCCCCTGACCCTGTCCCGCCGGGTCCGTCGAGGCTGTCCCACCGCAGCCGCTGACATCCCCGACGGTGCCCGCGACGGCGCATCCGAAACGGGGGTTTGCGACCACGCCGGCGTCGGGCAGCCTGCTCGCGTGCTCGCCACCACCCGCAGGACCGCGCCCCGTCGGACCACCACCGGCTGCTCGATCGGCGTGCTCGTGGCGGCGTCGCTGCTCGCCGCGGGGTGCGCCAGCGAGGACGAGGCACCAGAGACGATCCCGGTCTCTGCGCTGCCGGAGGACCTGTGCTCGGTGGTCCCCGCCGGCTTGGCGAAGGACTTGGCCCTGGGCTCGCCGACGGCACAGACCACCCAGGACGACGACCGGGCTCTGGCGACGTGCTCGATGCAGGGGACGTACCTGGGCTCCGACCTCACCCTCGAGCTGCGGCTCGTCTCCCTCGGCGGCGACGACGGAGCGGCACTGCGCACAGCGATGACCCACGAGATCGCCGGCGCCTGCGAGATGCTCGAGTCCCGCGCCGAGGACGACCAGGTGTTCGAGCAGGGCGAGACGGACTGCGAGCTGCGTGACCCGCGGGGTTCGGTCGTGCGTACGGCGCAGGCGATCCCGGTCTACGGCTGGGGAAGCGTGATCATCGACTACGACGGCGAGAACGCCGCCGCCGTCGCCGCCTACGCGACGTTCCTGAGCGGAAGCCTCACCCTCTCCGTGCCCGGCGAAGGCATCCCCGACGCCGGCAACGACGACTGAGGCCGGGGTACTGCGTCCGCTGCGCTCCGCTTCCCAAGAGAATTCGTCGAGAATCGGCCGAATCCGGACAAATTCGCTTGGGAAGCGGAGCGTCAGAAGCCGGGGGACGCGCGCTGCAGGATCACCTCGAGGTCCACCCCGGCGGGCAGGGTGCCGAACGCGCTGCCCCAGTCCCGGGAGAGCCGGGTGGCGCAGAAGGCGTCGGCCACGGCCGAGGGGGCGTGGCGCAGCAGCAGCCCGGCCTGGAAGACGACCGCGATCTGCTCCACGACCCGCCGTGCGCGCACCTCGAGGTCCGCGACGTCGGTCAGCTCCTTCTTGAGCTCGGCCAGCGCGTCGTCGTACCGGACATCGGCGCCGGCGGCGAGCTCGGCCTCGGCGAAGAACGCGTCCAGGGTCTGCGGCTCCCGGCCGATCGCCCGCAACGCGTCCAGGGCGGCGACGTTGCCGGAGCCCTCCCAGATCGACAGCAGCGGCAGCTCGCGGTAGATCCGGGCCAGGTCGAAGTCCTCGATGTAGCCGTTGCCGCCCAGGCACTCCAGCGCCTCGGCGGCCACCGCCGGCCCCCGCTTGCACACGTAGTACTTCGTCGCGGCCAGCGCGAGACGTCGTACGGCGGCCTCGGCGCCGTCGCCGTGCACGGCCCGGTCGTTGGCGCCGCTGAGCCGCAGCATCGCCGTGGTCGCGGCCTCGGACTCCAGAGCCAGGTCGGCCAGCACGTTGCGCATCAGGGGCGCCTCGATCAGGCGCTTGCCGAAGGCGGAGCGGTGCTGGGCGTGGTGGGTGGCCTGGACGAGCGCGGAGCGCATGCCCGAGGCGCTGCCGATCACGCAGTCGAGCCGGGTCTGGTTGACCATCTCCACGATGGTCCGCACCCCGCGGCCCTCCTCGCCGACGAGGTAGCCGATCGCGTCGTGGTACTCGATCTCCGAGGACGCGTTCGACCGGTTGCCCAGCTTGTCCTTGAGCCGCTGGAACCGGATCCCGTTGCGCTCCCCGCCGGGCAGCACCCGGGGCAGCAGGAAGCAGGACAGCCCGCCGGGCGCCTGGGCGAGGGTGAGGAACAGGTCCGACATCGGCGCGGAGGTGAACCACTTGTGCCCGACGAGTCGGTAGGTGCCCGGCTCCCCGGGCAGCGGGGTGGCGGTGGTGGTGTTGGCGCGGACGTCGGAGCCGCCCTGCTTCTCGGTCATCGACATGCCGGCGATGAGCCCTGCCTTGGTCTCCGGGTCGCGCAGGCCGGGGTCGTAGGCCCGGTTGGTCAGCAGCGGCTCGAACCGCGACGCCAGCTCCGGGTTCGCACGCAGCGCGGGGATGACGGCGTACGTCATCGAGATCGGGCAGCCGTGCCCGGCGTCGACGTTCCAGGCGTAGAACTTCGCCGCGCGGGCGACGTGGGCGCCGGGCCGGTCGTCGGCCCACGGCGCGGCGTGGATGCCGTGGCTCACCGCGGTCTCCATCAACCGGTGGTACGACGCGGTGTACTCCACCTCGTCGAGGCGCCGGCCGTAGCGGTCGTGGGTGTACAGCACCGGCGGGGTGCGCTCGGCGAGGCGGCCCCACTCGATCGCCTCGGCGGTGCCGGCGAGGCGGCCGACGTCGTGGATCTCGGGCAGCGCCCAGGCCGCGCCCTCGCGCGCGACGCCCTCGAGCAGTGCCGGGTCCGCGGCGGTGTCGTGGCCGAGCAGCGGCGGCACCTGGTTGAACACCTCGTGGGTCTCGGCAGCCATGAAGCGACATTACGCATCTGTCGACAGTCGTGTCCATGGATGTAGCACGGCGGTAGGCTCGGGACGTGCCGGAACCGACCCCGCTGTCCGCGCGCTCGGTGGTGCTCAGCCTGCTGCTGGGCTCCCACCCGGACCGGATGAGCGCCGCGGCGCTGGTCCGCGCCGCGGCCCACTTCGCGGTCCCGGCCCCCACCGCCCGGGTCGCGCTCACCCGCGCGGTGGCCGCCGGCGACCTGCGCCGCGAGGACGGCGACTACCTGCTCGGCGAGCGCCTCGCCGCCCGGCAGCGTCGCCAGGACGAGGCGGTGCTCGACGCGGAGCGGGAGTGGGACGGCACCTGGGAGGTCGCGGTCGTCGTGGTCACCGGGCGCCCCGGAGCGGAACGGGCGGCGCTGCGGGACCGGCTGGCCTCCTACCGGCTCGCGGAGCTGCGCGAAGGCGTGTGGCTGCGCCCGGCCAACCTGCGCCGCCCGCGCGGCTACGCCGACGACCCGGTGCTCGCCACGGCGCTGGCCACCCCCGACGCCGACCCGCGCACCCTCGCCGCCGGGCTGTGGGACCTCACCGGCTGGGCCGCCACCGGCCGCGACCTGCTCGCCCACCTCGCCGCCCGGCACGACCCGGCGCTGCGCCTGGCCGCGGCGGCCGCCCTGGTCCGGCACCTGGCCACCGACCCGCTGCTGCCACGCGCGCTGCTGCCCGCGGACTGGCCGGCGCAGCAGATGCGGGAGGCGTACGCCGCCTACCAGGACGAGCTGCGGGCGCTGGCCATCGGACGCTGAGGCCCGGCCCTCGCGGCGAGCTCAGTCCTCCTCGTCAGCCGTCCCCGGCGTCCCCGGCGTCCCCGGCGTCCCCGGCGTCCCCGGCGTCGAGGTCCTCCAGGTCCGCGAGGTCCTCGAGCAGCGCGCGGGCGCGCAGGGCGGCGTCCACCGCGATCTCGACGTCGTCGGCGAGGTCCGCCGGCCCCGGCGCGAGATCCGGGTCCGGGCCCAGGTCTGGTTCGAGGTCGGGCCGGCCGGCGGGCAGGGTCCGGGCGTGCAGCTCGCCGAGCAGCGCCTCGCGGTCCAGGCCGCGCACCGCCATCAGGACCAATGGGTCCTCCTCCACCAGCCAGCCGGTCTGCACCAATACGGCGACGGCGTGCGGGCAGGGGTCGAGGTAGTGCGCGCAGGTGCAGGTCGCGGCCAGCTCGGCGCCGTACGGCAGCAGCTCGACACCGACCTCCTCGAGGTGCTCCACGAGGTCGTGCGGCAGGTCCCCCGCGAGCAGGTCGGCGATCCGCCCGGACTCCGCGGCGACCACCTCCACCAGGGCGCGGCGGGCGTCGTCGTCGAGGACCGGGACCACCACCTCGACGGTCCAGGCGTCGTCGCCGTCGCGGACCGCGGCGAGCAGGGTGCCACTGTCGACGGTGATGCCGCCGACGTCGCCGCGGCGCGCAGCGGCCTTGCCGGGCTTCAGCTCGGCCTCGGAGTAGGCCGCCTCCTCCACCGCCCGCAGCCAGGCCTTGCCCCACCAGGTGCGTACGCCGCGCCGCGGCGCGGCCAGGCGGGCATAGGTGGTGCGCATCAGTCGGTCTCGCTGAGCAGGGCGGTCCGGCGGGCCTCGGCACGCAGGGTGACGAGGTCCCGCAGCTCCTCGTTGCTGAGCTCGGTGAGCGCGGCGTCGCCGCGGGCCAGCACGGCGTCGGCGAGCTGCCGCTTGCGGTCCAGCAGCCCGGCGACGCGCTCCTCGATGGTGCCGCGGGTGACCATCCGGTGCACCTGGACCGGCTTGGTCTGCCCGATCCGGTAGGCGCGGTCGGTGGCCTGCTCCTCCACCGCGGGGTTCCACCAGCGGTCGAAGTGCACGACGTGGTCGGCGCGGGTCAGGTTCAGTCCCGTGCCGCCGGCCTTCAGCGAGAGCAGGAAGACGCTCACCCCCGAGCCGTCGGCGGCCTGGAACCGGCGCACCATCTCCTCGCGCGCGGCCACCGGGGTGCCGCCGTGCAGCAGCTGGTGCCGCACGCCGGTCGCGGCGAGATGCTGCTCGATCAGGCGGGCCATGGCGACGTACTGGGTGAAGACCAGGACCGCGCCGTCCTCGGCGAGCACGGTGGCGAGCAGCTCGTCGAGCAGCTCCAGCTTCTCCGAGCGGCCGGTGAGCCGGACCGCGCCGGACTGCTTGAGGAACTGCGCGGGGTGGTTGCAGATCTGCTTCAGGCCGGTGAGCAGGGCGAGCACCAGGCCGCGCCGCGAGTCCTCGTCGGCGCGCTCGATGCGCTCCATGGTGTCCTTGACGAACGCCTCGTAGAGCACCACCTGCTCCCGGGTCAGGCCGAGCAGGTGGTCGGTCTCGGTCTTGGGCGGCAGCTCGGGCGCGATGCCGGGGTCGGACTTGCGGCGGCGCAGCAGGAACGGGCCGATCAGGTCCGCGAACTGGCGGGCCTTCGTCGGCTCGGCGCCGGACTCGATCGGGGCCGCCCACACCCGACGGAACGCCTGCCGGCTGCCGAGCAGACCCGGCACGCACCAGTCGAGGATCGACCACAGCTCGGTGAGGTCGTTCTCCACCGGCGTGCCGGTCAGCGCCACCCGGGCGCGGCTGGGGACCTGCCGCAGCGCGCGGGCGGTGGAGGTGCGTGAGTTCTTCACGTGCTGGGCCTCGTCGGCGACCACGAGGTCCCAGTCGATCGCGGCCAGGGTGGCGACGTCGCGGCGCAGCGTGCCGTACGTCGTCAGCACGAACCCACCGCCCGTGCCGGTCTCGATCGGCAGGATCTCCTCCACCGGTGCGTCCTCGGCCGCGCCACCCTCGGCGTCCCCGCCCTCGGCGTCCCCGTCCTCGGCCACCCTGCGCAGGTGCAGCCCTTCCAGCGACCGCGCCCCGCCGTGGAAGCGGCGCACGGGCACACCGGGGGCGAACTTCTGGATCTCGCTCTCCCAGTTGCCGAGCAGGCTGGCCGGGCAGACCACGAGGGTCGGCCGGCCCTGCGACAGCCCGCTCACGGCGCGGTGCAGGTGCAGCGAGATCAGGGTGATCGTCTTGCCCAGGCCCATGTCGTCGGCCAGGCAGGCGCCCAGGCCCAGGCCGGTGAGGTCGGCCAGCCAGGTCAGGCCGTGGCGCTGGTAGTCGCGCAGCGTCGCCGCCAGGCCGGCGGGCGCGGGCAGCGGGTCGCGGGTGGCGGCGGCCAGCACCCGCTCGCGGACCTTCAGCAGGCTGGCGCCGACGATCACCGGGGCGCTCGCGGAGTCGCTGCCGGACTCGGCGCCGGGGTCGGTGCCGTGCTCGGCGTTGGGGTCGGCGGGCAGCTCGGTGACGCCGGTCAGGGCGGCGGCCAGGGCCTGCGGGCCGCTGGCGCGGCGGATCAGTCGCTTGCGGGCGCGCCGGGCGACCGCGGGGTCGACGACGGTCCACTGCCCGCGGAGCTTGACGATCGGGCTGGCCGCGCCGGCCAGCTCCGCCATCTCCTCCTCCGTCAACGGCTCCCCGTGCAGTGCCACCTGCCAGGAGAATGCGAACAGTCCCTGCGCGGAGAACGGGCTCTCCTGCAGCGCCGGCTCGAGATCGCGCTCGACCTTGCCGCGGCCCTTGCCCGCCTTGTCGACGAGGCCGGTGCGCACATCCAGCACGGCACGGGTGGTCAGCTCGGGGCCGAGCGAGCGCGGCCAGTGCACGTCGACCCCGGCCGCGCGCAGCGCACCGACGTGCTCGAGCAGGCTCGTGATCTCGTCTGCGTCGAGGGTGAGCTGGTCCGGTACGGCGAGCGCGAGCAGGCGCTCCAGCACCGGCCACGCGTCGGCGGCGGCGCGCAGCGCGATGCTGGCGTGCACTCGGGAGCGGCCACCGAAGCCGTGCTCGGCGGGTCCGGCGGTCCACAGCAGTGCGGCGTCGGCGACGTGCAGCGGGTCGCGCTCGTCGTGCACCTGCAGCACGATCCGCACCGCGCCGGCGACGAGCTCCTCCTCGTCGGCCTCCACCCGCAGCGAGATCCGGACCAGCTCCGGCAGCCGGCGTCCACGCTCCTCTGGCTGGCCGGCCCCGGCAGTGAGGTCGGCGGGGGCGGCGGGGTCCGTGCTGGCGGGCCGGGTGCCGGCGGCCTGCTCGCGGGCCAGGCGCTCGGCGAGCCGGCGGCGCACCCGCTCGGTGAACGCGTCCGGGTCGCGACCGGCCTTCCCGGATCCGGGCTTGTCCGGTCCGGCTTGCGTGGGTCCGGCCTGCGTGGGTCCGGCCTGCGTGGGGTGGGTCGGTCCGGGGCGGCCCGGCGTGGCGGGCGCGGCCGACGAGGCGGGGTCGGTGGGCGCGGGCCGGGGTGCGGCGCGGGACATGGCGTCGGCGACCGCGTCGAGCAGCGCGCGGACGGTCTCCTCGGCGGCAGCCGGCGGCAGGTCGTCGTAGGAGCGGGCCTCGGCGAGGCGTCGTACGGCGTCCTCGTCGCGCTCGTCCAGGCCGTGCACCCGCCAGCCGTCGGCGGTGGGGGCGACCTTGCCGGCCGCGACCAGGCGCAGCGCGATCAGGACCGCGCCGCCGAGCAGCGCGACACTGGGATGGGTGTCGGGGGCGCTCCGTGCCCGGCTGAGCACCGGCAGCGCGGCACGTACGCCGAGGGCGACCCGCCGCCCCCCGGGTCGGCCGTCGGTGAACTCGACCTGGCCGGCCTGCGGCGGAGTCCCCGGCCGGAAGGTCGCCGGTCCGCTCACCGGGACGAAGCCCACGCCGTTCTCCTGCCCTTGCCGCCCGTCGTCTGCGCCCCGGCTGCGCGGGGCCGCACCACGCTAGCGCCCCCTCCCGACGGGTCCCAGACGACGACCGGCGCGGCCCCGGCGAGACATGCTCGCCGGGACCGCGCCGATGGCTGGGCCGATGCTGGGGCCGATGCTTGGAGCTCGGGTCGGGTCAGGCCGGTGCGGCGTCGTACGGCGCGGGGTCGGCCTGGCGACGGGCACGGATCCGGGACAGCAGGACCGCCCCGAGGAGCAGCACCCCGCCGGCGGCGGCGAGGACGGCGCCCCACCACGTCGGGTGCGCCACGGCGAGGGCCGCGGTGGCCAGCGGCACCAGGATCGCGGGCATCGCGATCGCGGCGATCGTGAAGCCGGAGCTGCCGCTCAGCGCGGCGGCCAGCGCCCACAGCACGGTGAGGACGGCGGCGAAGGCCAGCACCCACCACACGTCGGAGTCGGCGAAGCCGAGCATGCCGCCGTCGTCGGCGCCGAGGGCGGGGAGCGGGGTCGACTCGCCGCCCGCCCCGAGCCCACCGCCGGCTTCGAGGCCGGGGCCCAGGTCCCCGAAGACGTCGCCGAACAGGCCGCTGAAGAACTCCGAGATCAGGCGGGTGAGGAGGAAGGCGGCCATGATGCCGACGTAGGTGACCAGGCCGGCCACGCCGACCGCGACGCCGACGACCGAGCGGCCCGGGAACAGCCAGCCCACGGCGGTGACGACGATGACGAAGACGCCCACGAGGGCGGCGAGGACGACCCCCGGGTTGGTGTCGCCCACTCTGTCGGCGAGGAGGTCGTCGAAGGCCAGGCCGTAGATCAGCGCGAGACCGCCGATCGCGAGGACGAGGAACGCGGCGCGTCGGGTCGCCAGATACCCGAGTGCGGCGAGGGCCACCACGAGCGCTCCGCTGAGGTAGCCCATCCAGTCCTCGGAGACGTCGACGCCGACGTTGAGCATCACCACGCCGGCGACGATCCCCACGACGCCGGGCCAGGTCACGACCTCCTCCCGGGCCCGGCCGCCGACCCGGCGCCGGGCGAGGAACGCACCGAGCACCGCGGCCCCGAGCAGGATCGCGGCCGCGCCGCAGCCCACGATGAAGTTCGACCAGTCCAGGTCGCCGTCGGCCCGGCTGCGCACCGCGGCGATCGCGGCGGCCGCGCCGAGCAGGCCGGTACCGACGGCGACCAGCGCGGCGGTCGGACCGGCGCGGCGGGCGCGGACCGGGGTGGCGACGCCGCCCGTCCCGTCGCCGGTGCCGTCGCTCGTGCGGTCACCGGGGCGGTCGCCGTGGCCTGCGCCGGACGCGGGCAGCACGCTCGTGGCGGCGGGGTCGCGGTGCTGGTCGCCCGACGCGGGGCCCGAGGTGGCCGGGGTGCCCACGGGGCGCGGCCGGGCGGGGTCTGCGGTGGGGTCGGTGGCGGGGTCGGTGGCGGGCTCGGCGGCCGGGGGCGGCACCGAGGCCGGGTCGGAGGGGTCCACCGGCTCACCGGAGGCGTCCGCGGGCTGACCGGAGCCGGGCTGACCGGAGCCGGGCTGACCGGAGCCGGGCTGACCGGAGCCGGGCTGACCGGAGCCGGGCTGACCGGAGCCGGGCTGACCGGAGCCGGGGTGACCGGAGCCGGCGGCGGGCTGGCCGGCGTCGGGCGCGGGCTCCGGGTCGCGGGGCCGGATCACGGTGCCCTCTCCCGGCGGCGGGGGCGGGGGCGGCGGCGGTGCGTCCTCAGGGTTCGGGGTGCCGGGGCGTGGAGCGTCGTCGGTCATGGTCGCCAATGTAGGCGCGGGCGTGGGCCGATCGGGGGACGTCGGCGGCCCGCCGCCACGGGCCACCACCCGTCGTACGGTGCCCAGCCGTCCGTCCGCTTCGAGCCCACGCGTCGGCTACCGCGTCGTACGCCGTGCCGCCGGGTCCGTGACCCCACCCGTCACACGGCCGGTGGTTTCCTGGCGCTTTTCGGGGGTTGCAACCCCCGAAAGCGCAGGAATCCCCGGTCGACCGGGGATTCCTGCACCCTGCGGGCTCAGCCCGACAACCCCAGCACGAGCGGTACGACGGCAGCGGCGCCAGCGTCGTGCAGGGCCGCGGCGGCGAGGGTGTTGGACCAGCCGGTGACGACGCGGTCGTCGACGAGCAGCACCCGGGCGCCGCGGACGGCGTCGGGGGCGTCGAGGCGCAGCGCGCAGCGCCGGGTGACGGCGGCGACGCGCTGGGCGGAGTTGGTGGCACCGCGGTCGGGGCCGACGCCGGGGTCGGCGATCGCCCACCGGCCGACGACGGGCAGGCCGAGGTAGCGGGACAGCCCGTGCGCGAGGTCGGCGACCAGCTGCGGGCGGCGCTCGGACTCGGCGACGACCATCACGTCGACCTGCGGGCGCCAGTCGGCGAGCATCGCGACCATCGCTCGGGCCAGGCCGTCGGGGACGGGCCCGTCGGTGACGCCGGTGGGTGAGGCGGGGTCGTGGGCGAACAGCCCGCGCAGCGCGGCGCCGTGACCGAGGTCGGTCAGCCGGGCGACGGCGCGGCCGGTCTCGGCGGGCTGGCGGATCTTGCCGGACAGCTCCACGCCGATCGCGGGCAGGCCGGTGGGCCACAGCTTGCGGGGCTCGATCGGGACACCGGGGCGGGCGAGCCGGTCGGCGGCCTCCTCGACGGCGGCGGTGGAGACCTCGGTGGACAGGGTCAGGCCACCGCAGTTGTCGCAGCGCCCACACCGCCAGTCGGGGTCGGCGAGGACCTCGGGGTCGTCGAGCTGGCGGCGCAGGAACCGCATCCGGCACTCGTCGGTGTCCAGGTACTCCAGCATCGCCTGCTGCTCGGCGGCCCGCGACGCGGCGACCCGCGCGTACCGCTCGGCGTCGTAGGACCACTCCCGTCCGGTCGCCTCCCAGCCGCCGCGCACCCGGCGCACCGCGCCGTCGACGTCGAGCACCTTGAGCATCGTCTCCAGCCGGTTGCGGGAGAGGTCCACCCGCGGCTCCAGCGCGGCGGTGCTCATCACGCCGCCGTGCTCGGCGAGCGCGGCCAGCGTCTCGCGCACCAGCTCCTCGCGCGGGAAGGCCAGCGAGGAGAAGTACGCCCAGATGTCACGGTCCTCCGGCGCCGGCAGCAGCACCACCGAGGCACCCTCGGGTGGCAGGTTCGTGCCGCGGCCGGCACGGCCGACCTGCTGGTAGTAGGCCACCGGGCTGCTCGGTGCCCCCAGGTTGACCACGAACCCGAGCGAGGCGTCGAAGCCCATCCCCAGCGCGCTGGTGGCGATCAGCGCCTTCACCTCGCCGTCGATCAGCGCCTGCTCCAGCGCGAGCCGCTCCGTCTGCTCGGTCTGCCCGGAGTACGCCGCGACCCGGTGCCCGCGCGAGCGCAGGTAGTCCGCGACCTCCTGGGTGGCCGCGACCGTCAGGCAGTAGACGATCCCGCTGCCGGGCTGCTCGGCGAGGTGGTCGGCCAACCAGGCCAGCCGTTGCTCGGCGGTGCGCAGCCGTACGACGCCCAACCGCAACGACGCGCGGTCCAGGGTGCCGCGCAGCACCAGCACGTCGGCCAGGCCGCCGCCGGGCGAGACCAGCTGGTCGGCCACGTCGTCGGTGACCCGCTGGTTGGCGGTGGCGGTGGTGGCCAGCACCGGGATCCCGGTCGGCAGCTCGGCCAGCAGCGTGCGGATGCGGCGGTAGTCGGGCCGGAAGTCGTGGCCCCAGTCGGAGATGCAGTGCGCCTCGTCGACCACCAGCAGCCCGCAGGTCGCGGCCAGCCGCGGCAGCACCTCGTCGCGGAACCCGGGGTTGTTCAGCCGCTCCGGGCTCACCAGCAGCACGTCGACCTCGCCGGCCGCGATCGCGGCGTGCGCGGAGTCCCACTGCTCCAGGTTGGTCGAGTTCACCGTGACCGCGCGGATGCCGGCGCGCTCGGCGGCGGCGATCTGGTTGCGCATCAGCGCCAGCAGCGGCGAGATGATCACCGTCGGGCCGGCGCCCTGCTCGCGCAGCAGCAGCGTGGCCACGAAGTAGACCGCCGACTTTCCCCAGCCGGTGCGCTGCACCACCAGCGCGCGGCGCCGGTCGTGGACCAGCGCGGAGATCGCGGCCCACTGGTCGTCGTACAGCCGCGCCTCGGGGTTGCCGACCAGCGCCTGGAGGTGCTGCTCGGCGCGGGCGCGGCCCGCGGCGACGTCGGAGGAGACGGTGGGGCCGGTGCTCATGGCCCCGTGTCTACCAGCCACCCACGACGCGCCTCACGGGCTGGGTCGCCGCCGCCCTGCCCTCGCAGCGTGGAAAGAAGGTAAAGAATCGTCCGACCCGCGAGCGCTCCGAGACACGGCCGCACCGAGGTCGTATATTTCTTGGTGCAGCGGCTGGTGACCCGAGACACCAGCCGCTGCTTCTATTTGTCCCACGCCAGGTCCGCAGGGGTAGTCAGCAGCGCCACGTCCACGACGACTGGCCGGTGCCGAAGCTCAGTGCTCGCGCGGCTCCACGCCGAGGGTGCGGCAGGCGGCGTCGTACAGCGCCACCACCTCGCGGCGGATCTCCCCGCGCTCGGTGATCGGGCCGCCCGGCCACGGCACGCGACGCTCGCCGAGCGGACCCTCCGGACCCATCACGGTCCAGGTGCCGGCCTCACCGTCCGCGCCGCTCATCGACGCGGCGGTGGCCTCGGGGGCACCGTTGGCGCGGACGATCAGCAGGTTGTCCTCGAGGTGGTCACCGTTCATGTGGGCCATCACGGCCTCGACGACGGCGGGGTCGAAGGTGTGCGTCATGAGCGCATCCTGCCCGGTACGACGAAACGACCGCACCCCGACGCACGCCGGCGCGGCGGGGCGGCCGGTCGGGCTCGGCGCTGGCTCGGTGCTGACTCGGTGCTGACTCGGTGCTGGATTGAGCCGCGGATCACCGGGGCAGGATGCCGCGACCATGACCGTGCCGTTCCCCTCCTACGAGCCTCCCGAGCAGCCGCACCCCGAGCCCGCTGCACAGTCCCCCGCCGCACCACACCCCGCCGAGCGGCCGCAGACCGAGCCCGCCGGGTGGCTGCTGTGGCCCGTGCGCGCGGTGGCCCTGGTAGTGGTGCTGCCGGTCCGGTTGGTGTGGGAGGCGCTGTGCGCGGTCGGCCGGGTGCTGGACCGGGTGCTGGCGGCGCTGGGCCGGCTGCTGGGGGGCGTGCTGCGGCTGCTCGGTGCCCCGTTCGCGTGGCTGTGGCGCTCGGCGCTGCGGCCGGTGCTCGCCGCGATCGGCACGGTGCTCTGGGCGGTGGCGACGTTCCTCGGTCGCGGTGCGGCGTGGCCGTTCGTGACGCTGTGGCGCCTGGTGCTGGTACCGCTCGGGGCGCTCCTCGTCTCGGCCGTGGCGCTGGTGTTCATGACGCTGTGGCGCTGGTTGCTGGCTCCCGTCGTCCGGGCGCTGGGGGGTGTCCTCGCCGCGGTGTGGAGCGTGGTGACGTGGGCCTGGCACGCGGCGGGCCGGGTGCTGCGCTTCGTGGGCCGGGTGCTGGCCTGGCCCTTCGTGCAGCTGTACCGCCACGTGCTCACGCCGATCGGGCACGCCCTGCGCGCGGTGTGGCGGGCGGTCGTGGTGGCCCCGGCCCGGATGGTGCGCCGCGCCGTGCGGGCGGTGGTGGACGGAGTCCTGTCCCCCGTACGACGTGCCTCCGCGGCTGTCCGCAGCCAGGTCAGCGGGGTGCTGCGCACCCTCACCGGTCGAACCCGCTGAACCCCGGCTGAGCCGTCGTACGGGGCAGACCCCTCAGCGCCGGGTGCGCGTCACCAGATCCGGACCCGGTCGGCCGGGTCGAGCCACAGGCCGTCGCCGGGCGCGGTCTCGAAGACCTCGTGGAACTCGTCGAGGTTGCGCGCGATGTTGGCGCGGAACTCCGGCGGCGAGTGCGGGTCGATGGTCAGGTACTGCCGCTCCTGCTCCTCGCGACGCTTCGTGCGCCACACGAAGGCCCAGTTGAGGAACAGCCTGCGGCGGTCCTCCACCGACGCCTGCCCGCCGCAGGAGATCAGGTAGGCCGTGTGGGCGATGGTCAGCCCGCCGAGGTCGCCGATGTTCTCGCCGACGGTGAGGGCGCCGTTGACGTGCTCCCCGGGCAGGTTGCGCGGGGAGAAGCCGTCGTACTGCGCGATGAGCGCCTTGGACTTCACCTCGAACGCGGCCTTGTCGTCGGTGGTCCACCAGTCGTTGAGGTTGCCCTCGCCGTCGTACTGCGCACCCTGGTCGTCGAAGCCGTGGCCGACCTCGTGGCCGATCACCGCGCCGATGCCGCCGTAGTTTTCGGCCGGGTGGGCGTCGGGGGCGAAGAACGGCTTCTGCAGGATGCCCGCGGGGAAGCAGATCTCGTTGGTGCCGGGGTTGTAGTAGGCGTTGACGGTCTGCGGCAGCATGAACCACTCGTCGCGGTCCACCGGCGAGCCGATCTTGGCCAGCTGCCGGTCGGTCTCGAAGGCGGCGGCGGCCTGGGCGTTGGCGACCAGGTCGTCGGGCACGACCACGAGCGCGGAGTAGTCGCGGAACTCCTCCGGGTAGCCGATCTTGGGCCGGAACGTCGCGAGCTTCTCGTAGGCGCGCTGCTTGGTCTCCTCGGTCATCCAGTCCAGCTCGGAGATGGAGACCCGGTAGGCCTCGAGCAGGTTGGCGACCAGGTCGTCCATCATCGCCTTCGAGCTCGGCGGGAAGTGCCGGGCGACGTACTCCTTGCCCACCGCCTCACCCATCGCGCCCTCGACGAAGGAGACCGCCCGCTTCCACCGCGCCCGCAGCTCCGGGGTGCCGGACAGGGTGCGGCCGTAGAAGTCGAAGTTGGTCTCGACGAAGTCGTCGGCCAGGTACGGCGCCGCGGAGCGCAGCACGCGGGAGGCGAACCAGTCGCGCCACGTCTCGATCCCGGTCTCCTCCAGCACCGTCGACAGGTGCGCCAGGTACGACGGCTGCCGCACGATGACCTCCGCCAGCGTGGCGTGCTCACCGCTGACCCGGCCGCCCAGGTTGGTGATGTAGGCGTCCCAGTCGAAGGCCGGGCACAGCTCCTTGAGCTGCTCACCACTCAGCAGGTTGTAGGTCTTCTGCACGTCGCGGGTCTCGGCGCGCTCCCAGTGCCCCTGCGCGAGGCGGGTGTCGAGCTCGAGCACCCGGCGCGCGGCACCGGCGGGGTCGGGGTGCTCACCGAGGGCCAGCAGCCGCTCGAGATAGGCCAGGTAGGCCTGGCGGATCTCGGCGAACTTCTCGTCGCGGTAGTAGGACTCGTCAGGCAGGCCGAGGCCGCCCTGCACGACGTGGAACAGGTAGCGGTCGGAGGCGCGGTCGTCGGTGCTGACGTAGGAGCCGAACAGGCCGTAGCCGCCGATCCGCTCGAACTCGCCGAGGAACGCGGCCAGGTCGCGGACGTCGCGCAGCGCGGCGGCTGCGGCGAGCTGGGGGCGCACCGGCTCCAGGCCGGCGGCCGCGACGGCCTCGGTGTCCATGAAGGAGTTGTAGAGATCGGCGATCTTGCGGGCGTCCTCACCGTCCACGCCCTCCGCGGCACCCGAAGCGGCGAGCTCGGTGATGATCTCCTTGACGTGCTGCTCCGCGGCATCGGCGAGCTGCACGAACGGGCCCCAGCTGGAACGGTCGGAGGGGATCTCGGCCTCACGCAGCCACGTGCCGTTGACGTGGCCGAACAGGTCGTCCTGGGGGCGGGTGTCGAGGTCCATGCCCGGGCGGGCGTCGTCGAGGATGCTCACGCACCGAGAGTAGAGGACCCGACCGAGCCCCAGACGGGGCCGGGGACGGGGCCGGTGGGCGGGGCAGGCGGAGGTTTCCTTGCGGTTCGGGGGGTTGCAACCCCCGAACAGCGCAGGAATCCCCGGTCGACCGGGGATTCCGACGCCCCCTCACCCCCGCAGCCGCACGACGGACTTCCCCAACGTGGCGCGGTTGTCCATGTCGATGAGGGCCTGCCCGAACTGCTCCATCGGGTACACCTTGCCGACGGGCGGCTTGACGATGCCGGCGGTGATCATGGGCACGATCTGCTCCCACTGGCGCGCCATGTAGCCGGGGTGGGAGAAGGCGTACTCGCCCCAGCCGACGCCGCGGACGTCGGTGTTGTTGAGCAGCAGCCGGTTCACCTTGACCTCGGGGATGCCCTCGCCGGCGGCGAAGCCGACGACGAGCACCCGGCCCTGCGGGGCCAGGGAGCGCAGGGAGTCGAGGAACAGCGAGCCGCCGACGACGTCGAGGACGACGTCGACGCCCTTGCCACCGGTCAGCGCGCGGGCGGCGTCCTTGAAGCCCTCGACGCGGATCACCTCGTCGGCGCCGGCGCGGCGGGCGAAGTCGGCCTTCTCGTCGGTGCTCACCACCGCGATCGTGCGGGCGCCGAGGCCCTTGGCGACCTGCAGCGTGGCGGTGCCGACGCCGCCGGCCGCGCCGTGCACGAGCACCGTCTCCCCGGGCTGCAGCCCGCCGCGCTCGTCGAGGGCGAACAGCGCGGTGAGGTAGTTCATCGGCAGCGCCACGGCCTCGTCGAAGGTGATCTCGTCGGGCAGGGCGAACAGGTTCTCCGTCGTACCGGTCACCAGCTCGGCGGCGCCGCCGTAGCCGCCGACGCCGGCGACCCGCTGTCCGGGGGCGAACCCGGGCCCGGAGACCACGGTGCCGGCGAAGTCGACGCCGACGGTGAACGGCGGGGTGGGCTTGAGCTGGTACTGGCCCTTGCTGAGCAACAGGTCGGGGAACGAGACGCCCACCGTGTGCACCTCGACCAGCACCTCGTGCTCGGCCGGAGTGGGGTCCGGCACCTCCTGGACGGCGATGTCGGCGGGGCCGGTGGTGTCGAGGACCTGGAGTGCACGCATGGCGTGAGGCTAGCGGGCGGTGTGGCGTGGCTCACGCGTTTGCTCCGCCGGTCTCGGGGCAGGACGCAGGCCGGCAGCGAGCTGGAGGAAACCACGCGTGAGCAACAACTACTGGACCGACTGGCAGCAGAACCGCCGCATCGAGGAGGCCGAGGAGCGGCTCGACGCCGAGCGGCGCGCCCGCAGCCGGCTGGCCGAGCACATGCGCCGCCAGCAGGGCGACCTGCAGAGCCAGATCGACCGGTTGACCCGCGCGTTCGTGGCGCTGGTGGAGCACGAGGACATCCGGGCCGAGCTGGGCCAGCACGCGGACGCGGCGGCGCTGCGCCGCTACGCCCGCGAGGTGGTGGCGACCGTGATCGTCACCGGCGGTGCGGCGCTGCGCGGCGTGGCCGAGCCGGGCGACGTCCCCGGCTACTGGCTGGCCGCGGCCGCGCGGGGGGTGGCGAGCATCGCCCGCGGGGAGGCCGGTGGCGAGGAGCTCCTTGCCGAGGCACGGCGCCGCGACCCGGTCCGCGCCGCCCTGTTCGGCTGCCTGCTGGCCGCCCAGACCCGGGACCCGCGGTGGGCCCCCGCCGACCTGGCCGCGGTGTTGCCCGACGGTACGACGATCGCCACCGCGCAGCGCAGGATCTGGCTGGCCGTGGCCGAGGGCCGGCTCGCCCCGGCGGACGTCGACGCGCCCGGCCAGCTGGTCACCGCGCTGCGCCGGGTGGTGGAGTCCGACCCGGTGGCGATCGAGGCCCGGGTCACCGACTGGCTGTCGAAGCGCGCCGCCACCTCGTCCAAGGCGCTGCCCGCGGAGAAGGCCGCCGCCGAGCTGGACGCCCTGCGCACGCTGCTGACCCACGGCACCGACACGGCGCCCCAGCCGCGCAGCGCCGCCAGGGGCGGTGTGGTGGCGAGCTTCCTCGGCGCCGACCTCGACGCCGATCCGGTGGCGCCGAGCGACCCTGCCGACCTCCCCCCGGAGGACCCGGAGGCCGACTGCCTGCGCTCGCTGGTCGACGAGGGCTCGCCCGCCGAGGGCGACATCCTGCAGCGGATGGTGGCCGTGCGCGCCGACCTCGGCTTCCTCGACGAACGGGCCGCGTCGATGACCTCCACCTACACCGAGCCGGCCGGGGACGTGACGCAGCTGGTGCTCGAGGACCTGGCCGCCGGCCCGGGCTCCCCGGTCAGCGACGTCGCCCTGCGGGTGCTGGCTCCGACACTGGGCCGCCTCGCCGAGGACCTGGGCCGCCGGGCTGCGGCCGCCCCCGAGGCGACCAAGGACGTGAACGCCGTCGGCGGCGGTGCCTCGATCCGGGTGGGCACCGCGGGGCCGGTGGGTGAGTGGCGCGGACCGGTCACCGAGTCGGTGCTGCGCCGCCACCCGATCGGCGCGTGGATGCAGCCCACCGGCATCGGCCTGGCGGCGCTCGGCGCGGTGCTCACGGTGCTCGGGCTCCTGCTGCCCGGCCTGGTCGGGATCGGCGTGGTGCTGCTGCTCGGCGGCGGCGGGCTGCTGGGGTGGATGTTCCACCGTCGCCAGCAGCGCACCTCGGACCTGGCCAGCACGCTCGAGGCCACCGAGCAGCGGGTGGACCAGACCCGCCACGAGCTGATCGAGGAGCACTCTCGCGCGGCGAGTGCCGCGGGCAGCGCCCAGGCCGCGCTCGGCGTGGTGCGCCGCCAGCTCGGGGTGGTGACCGGCTGAGCCGCGGGGCTCAGCGCTGACCTCGGCAGCTGGGCTCAGCCGCGGTCGCGGTGTGCCGCGATGAGGGCGGCGTACCAGTCGAAGGAGCGCTTCGGGGTGCGCACCTGGGTCTCGAAGTCGACGTGGACCAGGCCGAACCGCTGGGTGTAGCCCTCCGCCCACTCGAAGTTGTCGAGGAGCGACCAGGCGTAGTAGCCGCGCACGTCGACGCCGCGCTCGACAGCCTCGGCGATCGCCCGCAGGTGGGCACGGTGGTAGGCGATGCGGGGGGCGTCGTCGACGACCCCGTCCGTGTCGGGACCCATGTTGTAGGCGCATCCCGACTCGGTGACCACGATCGGCGGCACCGCCGCACGCAGCCGGGCGCGGAGCAGGATCAGCCACTCCCGCAGCGCCTCGGGCACCACCGGCCAACCGAAGTCGGTGACCGGGTGCCCCAGCACCTCGCGGAACTCGAACGACAGCTCGGCGTCCTCTGCGGCGGCCCCGATCCGCATCGGGTTGTAGTAGTTGACGCCGTAGAAGTCGAGCGGCTGGCGGATCGTGGCCAGGTCGCCGTCGTGCACCGCGTCGCCGAGCAGCGCGCGCAGGTCGTCGGGGTAGCGCCCCAGCAGCATGGCGTCGAGGTACTGCGCGTTCCACACCATGTCGAACAGCTTGGCTGCGCCCACGTCGGCGGGGTCGTCGCTGGCCGGCCAGATCGGGGCGTGGTTGTTGGCGCAGCCCACGCTCACCGCGCCCGCGGCCCGCAGCGCGATCGCGGCGCGGCCGTGGGCGAGCAGCTGGTGGTGGCCGGCGACCAGCGCGTCGAACATCAGCGACCGGCCCGGCGCGTGCAGCGGCACCGCGTAGCCCATCAGCGTCACCACGTTGGGCTCGTTGACCGGCACCCAGTCGGCGACGCGGTCGCCGAGGCGCTGCGCCACCGCGGCGGCGTACTCGGCGAAGTGGTCGACGGTGCCCCGGTTCAGCCACCCGCCGTCGTCCTCCAGCGCCTGGGGCAGGTCCCAGTGGAACAGCGTCGCCATCGGCCGGATCCCGGCGGCGCACAGCTCGTCGACGAGCCGGTCGTAGAAGTCCAGGCCGGCGGCGTTCACCGGGCCGCGGCCGCTCGGCTGCACCCGCGGCCAGGCGATGGAGAAGCGGTAGCCCGGCGCCCCGAGCCGCCTCATCAGGGCCACGTCCTCGGGGTAGCGGTGGTAGTGGTCGCAGGCCCTCGCCCCCGACGAGCCGTCGATGACATGACCCGGCTGCGCGGTGAAGGTGTCCCACACCGACGGCCCGCGGCCGTCGACCTCGGTCGCGCCCTCGATCTGGTACGACGCCGTGCTGGTGCCGAACCGGAAGCCGGACGGGAGCCGCCGAACGAGCTCGGCGTCGGCGGTGACGTCGGGGTCCTGCACGGGGTCCTGCACGGGGTCAGCGTGTCACGTGCCCGCGGACCGTCGGCGTGCCGGTGGCCCGGCCGGCGGTCTACTCCGCGAGCTCGGGGTGCGCGGCGCGGTGTGCGGCGACGAGGTCGTGGTACCAGCCGAACGACGTCTTCGGGGTGCGCACCTGGGTGCGGGGGTCGACGGCGACGAGGCCGTAGTGCATCCCGAAGCCGGCTATGCCCTCCCAGTTGTCCAGCAGCGACCACAGGTAGAACCCGCGCACGTCGACGCCGGCCTTGATCGCGGCGGCGACCGCGTCCAGGTGGGCCTGCAGGTACTCGATCCGGGCGCCGTCGTCGATCCTGCCGCCCGGTCCCGGCGGGGTGGCGTAGGCGGCACCGGACTCGGTGATCATCAGCGGGGGCAGCGCGGCCCGGTAGCGCGCCCGGGTCATGATCAACCACTCCTGCAGCGCCTCCGGCACGACCGCCCAGCCGGCCTCGGTCACCGGCCGGCCGAGCACCTCGAGGAACTCGAAGGGCATGTCCTCGTCCTCGGGGCCGGCGAGCTCCTCGGGGGCCGCGCCGACCCGCAGCGGGGAGTAGTAGTTGATGCCGTAGAAGTCCAGCGGCTGGCGGATCGCCATGAGGTCGCCGGGCCGGATCAGGTCGTCGAACAGCGGCGCCACGTCGCGCGGTGGCCGGCCGAGCACCATCATCTCCAGGAACAACCCGTTCCACAGCGCGTCGAACAGCTTCGTCGCGCCCACGTCTGCGGGGTCGTCGGAGGCCGGCCACACCGGGGCGTGGTTGTTGGCGCAGCCCACCTCGACGGCCCCGGCCGCCCGCAGCGCGGCCACGGCGCGCCCGTGACCCAGCAGCAGGTGGTAGGCGGCGGGCAGGCCGTCGAAGAGCAGCCGGCGCCCGGGCGCCCGCTCGCCGAGGGCGTAGCCCATGTAGGCGCACACCGCAGGCTCGGCCACCGGCACCCAGGAGTCGACGCGGTCGCCCAGGCGGGCGGCGACGACGGCAGCGTGCTCGCCGAACCGCTCGGCCGTCTCCCGGTTCAACCAGCCCCCGTCGTCCTCCAGGCCCTGAGGCAGGTCGCCGTGCAGCAGGGTCGCCATCGGGGACAGCCCGGCGGCGAGCAGCGAGTCGACGAGCCGGTCGTAGAAGTCCAGGCCGGCGGCGTTGAGCGGTCCCCGGCCGGTCGGCTGGATGCGGCTCCAGGAGATGGAGAACCGGTAGCCGGGAGCCCCGAGCCGCTGCAGCAGCGCCACGTCCTCGGGGTAGCGGTGGTAGTGGTCGCACGCCGTCGCCGGGCTGCTGCCGTCGGCGACCCGCCCCGGTTGCGCGGCGAAGGTGTCCAGCACGCTCGGACCCCGGCCGTCCTCGCTGACCGCACCCTCGATCTGCGCCGCACCGCTCACGGTGCCGAACCGGAATCCCGGGGGAAACCGTGCTGCTAGCTGGTCGGGGTGCACACGGCACAATCTGACATGTGAGTGCAGAGATCCGCAGGGGTTCGGACAGGTTCACCGAGCGCACCCAGGGCCGGCTGACCCGGCACGCCTTCTCCTTCGGCCCGCACTACGACCCCGAGCGCCTCGCGTTCGGTCCGATGGTGTGCCACGACGACCACCTGCTCGGCCCGGGCACCGGTTTCGAGGACCACCCGCACGAGGGCCTGGAGATCGTCAGCTGGGTCGTCTCCGGCAGCCTCGTGCACACCGACGGCACCGGCGCCTCCACCACCCTGCGCACCGGCGAGTGTGGCGTGCTGTCCACCGGCGCCGGGGTGCGGCACTCCGAGGTCGCCGGTGCGGAGCCGACCCGGTTCATCCAGGTGTGGCTGACGCCCGATCCCGACGCCGATCCTGACGCCGAGACCAGCCCCGGGCCCCGGCACGCCACCGCCTCGCTGGACGCGCTCGCCGTACCCGGCGCCGGCCCGGTCCGGGCCGTCGGCGAGGGCGGGCCGCTGTCGGTGGCCGTGCGGGGCGCCGCGCTGGACGTGGCCCGGCTCGGCGCCGGCGAGACGCTGACGTTGCCGGACGCGGCGAAGGTGCACGCCTTCGTCACCACGGGCGGGCTGGTGCGCTCCTCGCTCGCCGAGCCGGTCGCCGCGGGCGATGCGTTCTGCCTGTCCGACACCTCCGGCGCAGTCGTCACCGCGGCCGTGCCCACCGAGATCCTCATCTGGTCCTTCACCGAGTCCACCGAGTCCACCGAGTCCACCGAGCCCGCCGAGCCCACCGCGCCCTGAGGTCCCGCGAGCGCGTCGCCGTCGGCACCGACCGGGGCGGATCGGTGAGATTCGATGAGTCCGACCCCTCGCGCCGGTCCACCTGTATCCGACACACTGGCAGGACGGCAGGAGCGACGATGGGAAGCATGGTGACCGAGCGGGCGACGGAGCGGCGCAGCGATGCGGCCGGGGAGCCGTCGGTGGTGCCGGGCAGCGAGGAGCTGGCCGACTTCGACACCCTGACCGATCGCTACCAGCGCGAGCTGATGGCGCACTGCTACCGGATGAGCGGCTCGCTGCACGAGGCCGAGGACCTGGTGCAGGAGACGCTGCTGCGGGCGTGGCGCTCCTCGGCGACGTTCCAGGGCCGCTCGTCGGTGCGGACCTGGCTCTACCGGATCGCCACCAACGTGTGCCTCTCCGACCTGGAGGCGAAGCCACGGCGCCCGTTGCCCACGGGGCTGGGCACCGCCGACTCCGCGCCGAGAGACGAGCTGATCACCGACGACGAGGTGCCGTGGCTGGAGCCGGTGCCCGACACCGCCACCGAGGTCGCGGACCGCGACACCATCCGGCTGGCCTTCGTCGCCGCGCTGCAGCACCTGCCGGCGCGGCAGCGGGCGGTGCTGATCCTGCGCGACGTGCTGCGCTGGTCGGCCGCGGAGACCGCCGAGACGCTGGAGACCACCACGGCGGCGGTGAACTCCGCGCTGCAGCGTGCCCACGCCCAGCTCGCCGCCCGCGGCCTGACCCCGGACACGGTGCGGCCGTCGCTGGAGCCGGCGCAGCAGCAGCTGCTCGACGCCTACCTCGAGGCGTTCTGGCGCAAGGACATCGACCGGATCGTCGCGCTGCTGACGTACGACGCCACCTGGGACATGCCGCCGTTCCTCAACCACTACCGCGGCGCCGAGGCGATCGGGCAGCTCGTCGGCACCAAGTGCCCCGGCGGGCTGCAGGACATGCCGATGCTGCCGACGTGGGCCAACGGCCAGCCGGCGTTCGGGCTCTACATGCGCACCCCCGAGGGCGACTTCGAGCCGTTCCAGCTGCAGGTGCTGCAGCTGAGGGGCAGCGGGGCGGACCAGCGGGTGGAGCACGTGACGGCGTTCTTCGACATGCGCCTGTTCGCGAAGTTCGGCCTGCCGCCGCGCCTGCCCGCCGACTTCGTGCCGGTCCCACCCGGACCGGGCACCGCCACCACACCGACGCCGTAGTCCACTCCGATGTCCGCCTCCGCGGCGCCGTCGGGGCTGGTCGCAGGCCTGGACGTGCTGCAACGGGCGATCGACTACCTGCTGGCGGTGCTCGCCGCCGCGTTGGAGACCGACGGCGCCGACCTGCCGGAGCGGCGCGGCGACCTGCCCACCCCGTGCGCGGCCTGGTCCCTCGACGACCTCCTCGGCCACGTCGAGGACTCCCTCGACGCCTTCACCGAGGCCGCGACCGGCCGGGTCCGGCTGAGCCCGGCACCTGGCTGCGGCGGTACGACGCCCGCGCGGCTGCGCCGGCTGCAGGTCAAGGGCGGCGGCCTGGTCCGGGCCTGGCTGGAGGTGGGCGCGGCGCCGGTGACCGTGGGCGAGCGCCGGATCGGAGCGGCCCTGGTCGCCCGGATCGCCGCGCTGGAGGTCGCCGTGCACGCCTGGGACATCGGCGTGGCGATCACCCCGGTCCTCGGCCCGAGCATGAGCGCAGCCCGGGCCCGGCTGGCGTTGCCCGAGCCGCTGGCGGTCCTGCTGCTGCCGGAGGCGCGGCGGGTGGCGGGCAGCGCGCCGGGGGCGTTCGCGGCTCCGGTGCCGGTGCCGGACGACGCGCCGACGGCGGTGCGGCTGGTGGCCGCGCTCGGCCGGGATCCGGCGCAGCGTCCCTGACCCTCGCCGGCCCGGCTGCGGTGGCCGAGCGGAGCGCTACGGCTCGATCCGCAACCCCAGCTCGGCGGCGAGCAGCGGGGCCAGGTCGAGCAGCTGCTCGGGCCTCAGCGTCGCGCCGCGCAGGTCGAGCAGGCCGTCGATGTCGCCGAGCCCCGCGTGGCGCAGGTCGAGGTCGGTGAGCCGGGCGCCGCGCACGTCGAGGCGCTCGACGCGGGTCTCGCGCAGCCGGACCCGCTGCAGGGTCGCCTGCGAGGCGTCGAGCTCGCCGACGACGCAGTCGGTGAGCTCGACGTCGAGGAGCTCGGCACCGCGCAGGTTGAGGTAGTCGATCTTGCAGCCGACGAGGTGCACCGAGCGCCACCGCGCCTCCCACGCCTCCACCGAACCCAGACGTCCGACGACCTCGACGTCGCGCCACTGGCCGCGCTCGGCACGCACCACCGGCAGCACGACCCGCTCCAGGCGGACCTCCATCAGCCGGGCACCCGAGAGGTCGGTCTCGTCGGCGGCGAGGCCGGTCAGGTGCACGCCGTCCAGGCGGGCGCCGGCCAGGCTCAGCCCGGCGACGTCGAGGGCGTCGTAGCGCAGGCCTTCAAGGTCCGCGCCGGGCCGGAGCAGGCCGGTGTCGCCGTCGGCCAGGGTGCCGAGGCGCAGCGCGCCGATCCGCGGCGGTCGGGTGGCGGATCGGGCAGGCGGCACAAGGGCTCCTCAGGGTGGACCGGGAAAGGACCGCGCCACCCTAGGCGGGCGCTGGGTCACCGTCCGCTGGGCCCTCGCTCAGGGCGCCGGGAGTGCGACGTACGTCGTGTCGAGGTACTCCTCGATGCCCTCGAACCCGCCCTCGCGGCCGAAACCGCTGGCCTTGACGCCGCCGAAGGGGGCCGCGGGGTTGGACACGATGCCGGAGTTGATGCCGAGCATCCCGGTCTCCAGCTGCTCGGCCAGCCGCAGGGTGCGAGCCAGGTCGCGGGTATAGGCGTAGGCGGCCAGGCCGTACTCGCTGGAGTTGGCCAGCTCGATGGCCTCCTCCTCGGTGCGGAAGGTCGTGATCGGGGCGACGGGGCCGAAGATCTCGTTGGTGACCACGTCGGCGTCCGTCGGCACGTCGACCAGCACGGTCGGCGGGTAGAAGTAGCCCGCGCCCTCGGCGGCCTGGGCGCCGGTGAGCGCCCGCGCGCCGCGGGAGAGCGCGTCGTCGACCAGTCCGGCGACCGACTCGCGGGCCGCGGCGTCGATCAGCGGGCCGACCTCGGTGCCGTCGTCGGTGCCGCGCCCCACCCGCAGGGAGCCCATCCGCTCGGCGAGCCGGGCACCGAACTCCTCGGCCACGGACTCCTCCACCAGGAACCGGTTGGCCGAGGTGCAGGCCTCGCCCATGTTGCGCATCTTGGCCAGCATCGCGCCGTCGACCGCGGCGTCGAGGTCGGCGTCGGCGAAGACCAGGAACGGCGCGTTGCCGCCGAGCTCCATGGAGACCCGCTGCAGCCGCGGAGCGGCCTGCTCCATGATCCGCCGGCCGATCGCGGTGGAGCCGGTGAAGCTCACCTTCCGGAGTCGGGGGTCGGCCTGCAGGGTGCTGCTGAGCCCACCGGAGTCGCTGGTGGTGACGACGTTGAGCACGCCGTCGGGCAGACCGGCCTGCTGCAGGATGTCGGCGAGCAGCAGCATCGTCAGCGGCGTCTGCTTCGCGGGCTTCACGACCATCGTGCAGCCGGCGGCGACGGCGGGGCCGATCTTGCGGGTGCCCATCGCCAGCGGGAAGTTCCAGGGCGTGATGAACAGGCAGGGTCCGACGGGCTTGCGCACGGTGAGCAGCCGGCTGCCGCCGGCCGGGTTGTGCATCCAGCGACCGTGGACGCGCACGGCCTCCTCGGAGAACCAGCGCAGGAACTCCGCGCCGTACGTGACCTCGCCTCGGGACTCGGCCAGCGGCTTGCCCATCTCCAGGCTCATCACCAGCGCCAGGTCCTCGGTGCGGGCGACGACGTCCTCGAACGCGCGGCGCAGGATCTCCCCGCGCTCGCGGGGCGCGGTGGCCGCCCACTCGCGCTGGACGCCGACGGCCGCGTCGAGGGCGGCGCGCGCGTCGTCGAGGGTGCCGTCGGCGACGTCGGTCAGCACGCTGCCGTCCGCCGGGTCCACCACGTCGATCCGCTCACCGGAGCCGGAGGGTCGCCACGCGCCGCCGATGAGGAGCTGGCGACGATCGGCGGGAAGCAGGTCGAGGAGACGCTCGGCGGGGCTCATGGAGCCATGCTTGCACCGATCGGAAAACGGAGCGAGCCCCTCATTGCATGGGGTCAACGAGGGGCTCAAGTCGATTCGGTGCTCCCTCCGAAGATCGACTGAGACCGAGCATACCCCCCGGCCAAGGGCGATGAAAGGAGCCCCGGAGCGATGGTCCGGAGGTCGAACAGAAGCGGGACCTTGGTCCCGATCCCACGGGGAGCCAGTGTCGCCCGACTGCTCAGGGAGCGCCGTAGAGGAAGCCGCGCAGCAGCGGGCCGGCGGTGGCCGAGCCCGACTTCCCGGTGCGCACGAAGACGGCGACGGCGAGGTCGTCGCGGGCCGCGACCATCCAGGCGTGGGTGCGGATCGCGCCCTCCTCGGCGTACTCCGCGGTGCCGGTCTTGGCCCGCACCGCCCCGCCCGGCACGCCCGCGAGGACCCGGCCGCTGCCCTCGGTGACCACCCCGCGGGTGAGCTGTCGCAGCGTGGCGGCCTCGTCGTCACTCAGCGGCTTCGCCGCGGCCGGCACCGACACGTCGACCTGGTCCACCAACCGGGGGACGACGGTGCGCCCCGCCTGCACGCTGGCCATGACGGTCGCCATCGCCATCGGCGAGGCGAGAATCTTGCCCTGCCCGATCAGGGCGGCGGCCGCCTCGGTGTCCGACGCGGCGTCCGGCACCTCGCCGAAGAAGGCGGGGAAGCCGAGGTCGTGGTCGATGCCGAGCCCCAGGCTGGCTGCGGCCTCGGCGAGGTCGTTCTTCCCGATCCGCTCACGCTCACCGATCAGAGCGGTGTTGCAGGACTGGGCGAACGCCTCGGCGAGCGTGATCCGCCCGAGCGCGGAGGCCGGGTAGTCGGAGTAGTTCTTGAACCGTTTGCCGTCGACCGTGATCGTCGGGGTGCAGCGCACCGGCGAGGAGGGCTCGAGGCCGGCACGGCTCAGGGCCAGCGCGGTGACGATCTTGAACGTGGACCCGGGCGCGAACCGGCCGAAGGTGGCGTCGTTGCGCCCGTCGGTGCCGGCGTCGTTGGCTGCGGCCAGGATCGCTCCGTCGCTGGGCCGTACGGCGACCAGCGCGCTCGCCGGCCCGGTGGCGGAGAGCACCTTCTCGGCGAGTGCCTGCAGGTTGCGGTCGAGGGTCAGCGCCAGCGGTCGGCCGGCCTCAGGCTCCCGCTCGTAGAGCGTGCGGCGCTTCTCGGCGCCGTCCTCGGGCACCGCGTAGACGATCCGGCCGTCGCGTCCGCGCAGCTGCTCGTCGTAGCGGGACTGCACGCCGGAGAGGCCGGCGAGCTGGCCGGGCCGGTAGGTCTGCGGATCCTTCTCCACCATCTCGGCGGTCACCGGACCGACCCGGCCGAGGATGGGTGCGGCGAAGTCGCGGCTGGGGGCCAGCGGTACGTCGTCGACCACGCCGGCGACCCCGGGCACGGTCGAGATCGCCGCCTCGACCCGCGCCGGCACCTCGCCGTCGCGGTAGGTGATCGCCTCCACGAACGCGCGCGGCCCGGCGGCCTTCACCGCCGTGGCGTAGCGGTCGGCGTCGAGGTCGGCGAGCCGCGCCAGGCGGCGGGCGGAGGTCGGGGCGGCGGCGGCGCTGACCTTGCTGCGGTCGATGCCGATGCGTACGACGCGCCGCTCGGTCACCAGCACCTCGCCGCCGGCACCGGTGATGTCGCCGCGGTCGGCCGGCTGGGTGACCGCGTCCAGCACGTCGCCCGGCTCCAGGCCGGGCTCGAGCAGGGCGCGCTCCCAGGTCACGGCCCAGCCCTGGCCGGAGCGGACCAGGGAGACGTCGGCGTCGTAGCGCCAGGCGCCCTCGTCGGTGTCCGGCCAGCTCCAGGTCAGGGTCGCGGCGGCGGTGCGCTCCGCTTCGTCACCACCGTCGCCCCCGTCGTCCTCGTCGCCGGCGAGGCGGACGCCGCCGGCGAGCTCCACCGTCGGCACCAACCCGTCCATGCCGGCCAGCACCTCGTCGACCTCCTCGGTCACCGCGGAGGACTCCACCGGCTTCCCCTCGGCGTCGACGAACGGCACGTCGGCGAGCGGACTGCTGGCCTCCGACTCGGACTCCGGCTCCGACAGGGACTCCGACGGGGCCGCGGGAGACGCCTCGGCCACCGCGGAGTCCGAGGTCGCCGCGGGCTCGGGCGGGGCGGTGTGCGCCGTGAGCGCCCCGACGAGCTGCTCGGCCAGCGCCTGCGCGGCGTCCTCCTCGCTGCCCTGGCTGTCGCAGGCGACCAGCGCGCCGGCGGTGAGCGCCAGCACCAGGCCGAGCAGGTGGGAGGGAGCCGAGATCCGCCGCATGGCACCCGGTTCTATCAGGTCCGCCCGCCACCTCCGGCAGCCGCGGCACCCGCGGCACCCGCGGTCCGGCAGGGCCGGCGGGACTCGACTGGGCTCAGTCGTGCGGGGCGTGGGCGGCGAGGTGCTGGGTGAGCGCCTCGCCCGTACGTGACCTCATGCCTTCATGACGTCACACGCTCGTCGCCCACGCGAGGGCGAGCCCGGCCACGCCGCCGTGGCCGGGCTCGACCGACCCAGGACCGAAGGTCAGTCGCGGGGACGGCGGGCGCCGCCCTGGGGCGGGCCGGAGTCCTTGGCCAGCTCGATCAGCTTGCCGCTGATCCGGGTGTTCTTGAGCCGCTCGAAGGTCTCCGACGACAGGTCGGCGGGCAGCTCGACCACGGAGTAGTCGGGGCGGATGGTGATCCGGCCGAAGTCGCGACGGTCCAGGCCACCCTCGTTGGCCAGGGCGCCGACGATCTGGCGGGGCTCGACGCGGTGCCGCTTGCCCACCTGGATCTTGTACGACGCCAGGCCGGCCGCCGGCCCGGTCCGCTCGCGCCGCGGGCCACGCTCGCCGCCTGCGCCGCGCTCGCCGCGGGCACCCCGCTCGGGGCGCTCGGGCCGCTCGCGGCGCTCGGCACGCTCGCGCCGCCGCTCCTCCTCGGGGTCGAGCAGCAGCGGGGTGTCGCCCTGCATCACGATCGCCAGCGCCGCGGCGACGTCGAGCTCGGGGACGTCGTGCTCGCGGACGTAGTGGCTGACCACCTCGCGGAAGAACTCGATGCTCGGCGACGACAGCGCCTCGGTGATCTGGTCGTCGAAGCGGGTCAGCCGGGTCTCGTTGACCGCCTCCACGCTGGGCAGCTGCATCTGCTGCAGGGTGGAGCGGGTGGCCTTCTCGATGTGCTTGAGCAGGTAGCGCTCGCGCGGGGTGATGAACGAGATGGCGTCACCGCTGCGCCCGGCGCGGCCGGTGCGCCCGATCCGGTGCACGTAGGCCTCGGTGTCGGTGGGGATGTCGTAGTTGACGACGTGGCTGATCCGCTCCACGTCGAGGCCGCGGGCGGCGACGTCGGTGGCCACCAGGATGTCGAGCTTGCCCGACTTGAGCTGGTTGACGGTGCGCTCGCGCTGGGTCTGCTGCACGTCGCCGGAGATCGCGGCGGCGCTGTAGCCGCGCGCCCGCAGCTTCTCGGCCAGCGTCTCGGTCTCGGACTTGGTCCGGACGAAGACGATCATGCCCTCGAAGTTCTCGACCTCGAGGATCCGGGTCAGCGCGTCCACCTTCTGCGGGTAGCTGACCACCAGGTAGCGCTGGGTGATGTTCTCGGCGGTGCGGGTCTTGCGCTCGATGGAGATCGAGACGGGGTCGTTGAGGTACTTCGCCGACAGCGACTTGATCTGGCGCGGCATGGTCGCGGAGAACAGCGCGACCTGCTTGTCCTCAGGGGTGTCGGCGAGGATCGTCTCGACGTCCTCGGCAAAACCCATGTTGAGCATCTCGTCGGCCTCGTCGAGCACCAGGAAGCGCAGCTTGGAGAGGTCGAGGGTGCCCTTGTCGAGGTGGTCCATGATCCGGCCCGGGGTGCCGACCACGACGTGCACGCCGCGGCGCAGGGCGGAGAGCTGGACGCCGTAGCCCTGGCCGCCGTAGACGGGCAGCACGCTGACGCCGCGCAGGTTGGCGGCGTACTTCTCGAACGCCTCGCAGACCTGCAGCGCCAGCTCACGGGTGGGCGCGAGCACGAGCGCCTGCGGCGTCTTCTGGGACAGGTCGAGGCGGTCCAGGATGGGCAGCGCGAACGCCGCGGTCTTGCCGGTACCGGTCTGCGCCAGGCCCATCACGTCGCGACCCTCGAGCAGGTGCGGGATGGTCTCGGCCTGGATGGCGGACGGCGACTCGTAGCCGACGTCCGACAGTGCCTTGAGGATCCGGTCACCGAGCCCGAGGTCGGCGAAGGTCACGGTCTCGTGGTCTGCAGGCTCACTCACGCGGCCAAGCCTATGCCCGTGAGCCGTGTCACCCGCGATCGTGGTCGCGGTGCGTTGAGTCACGCACGCGACATCGGCGCCTGCGGCGGAACCGATGACTTCTCCAGCGCAGCGGCGCCACGTAGGGTGCGCCCGGACCGCACGCGCGTGCCGCACACCAACTCGAGGGAGGTGTCCGCGATGAGGGCGAGCGCTCCACGCCCCCGCCGGACCGCCGTGGCGCTGCTGGTGGCAGCGCTGCTGGGAACGATGCTGACCGCGGTGCTGAGCACCGCGCCGGGCAACGAGGCCGCGGCCGCACCACGCAAGGCGAGACCCGCCAAGGTGAAGGTCCTCAAGGTCGGCAGCCCGCGGGTCAAGGGCGACGTCGCCACCTTGACCACCCGGTGGAGCAAGTCGCGCAACGCCAAGCGCTACCGCGTCTACGTGGCCACCAACACCGCGATGCGCAAGGCACAGCGGATCAATCTCAAGGGCCGCAAGCTGGTGCTGCGCAACCTGCGGCCCGGGGTGCGCTACTGCGTCCGGGTCCGCGGCGTCTCCGGCCGCAAGCTGGGCAAGCTGTCCAAGCGGGTGTGCCGTACGACGCCACGCCTGGTCCGCCCGGCCCGGCTGTGGGTGACCACCCAGCAGCTGAGCAGCCCGACCTCCTCCGCGATCACCTTGAACTGGCCGCGCACGCCCGGGGCCACCAGCTACGAGCTGACTTGGGCGCCGGGCGGCGGCAACGTGCTGACCGACCCGCAGCGCAGCACCCTCAAGGTCGCCGCCCGCTCCACGGCGGTGCAGACCCGGGTGATCACCGGCCTGCGCCCGGGCAAGGTGACGTGCTTCCAGGTGCGCGCGCGCAGCAAGTACGGCGTCAGCACCCACAGCCCGCAGGGCTGCAAGTTCACGATGCCCGCCTCCCGCGCGGTGCCGGCGGCGTCGTACCGCCTCGACGTGGCCACGTTCAACGTGTGCAGCAGCGCCTGCACGAAGGCGGGGCGTGCCTGGAGTGCCCGCCGCGTGGCGGTCCGCGACCGGATCCTGGGCATGGACGTCGACGTGGTCGCGATCCAGGAGGGCACCCGGGCGACGTCCTACCTGGAGTCCGCCGACGGCCTGGAGGGCTACGTGAAGGGCTGCCAGGTCGGCGACGGCTACGGCCGCGACGACGACGGCGGCGACCCCGAGGCCAGCCAGTGGCGCAACCAGTCGCTGTTCGTGCGGGCGGCGACCTACACCGTGGTGCCGGGCACCGCCGACGGCATCCGGTTCGCGGCGGTCAACGGGCTGAGCGAGTACCACGGCGTGTGCTGGGTCGAGCTGGTCCACAACGCCACCGGGCAGCACGTGGTGGTGGCCTCGGTGCACCTGACGCACGCCTCGGGCGCGGTCTACGACCAGGGCCGCTACGCGCAGACCGAGCAGCTGCTCGCCGCCATCGCGGCGGCGTACCCGCCGTCCACCCACCCCGGCGGGGCGCCGCCGGTGGTGATGGCCGGCGACTTCAACTCCCACCGCCAGGCCGCCTACGACGGCCCGCGGGAGCGGTTCGAGCGCAACGGCTTCCACGACGCCTTCGACGTGGCCGCGCGCTACGAGTCCACGCCGTACCAGAACAGCTTCAACGGCTGGAGCGAGGTGCCGCGCACCTCCACCCGCTGGGGCAACCACCTGGACAAGGTCGTCGTGCCCGCCCGGGCGCACGTGGCGAGCTGGCGGATCGTGGAGCCCATGTCGGGTGGCCGCTACTCCGCGTTGCTCTCCGACCACAGCGCCCTGCGCGCCTCCGTCCTGCTGCCCCGCTGAGCGGCCGCCCGGCGGGTGCGTGACCACCTCCGCCTCCGCCGGGCGGGGCCCGCGTCTCGCCATGGGCGCGAGCAGGTGTGATCCAGGTCACGTCTGCTCAAGGAATGGTTGACATGTCACCAGCATTCCATGGATGTTGAGCATTCAACCAACCAGGCGCGGCCCACCCCTCCAGAGGAGAAACCATGAGCGACATCGACATCACCGGCGACTACACCCTCGACACCTCGCACAGCCGGCTCGGTTTCGTGGCCCGCCACGCGGTCGTGACCAAGGTCCGCGGCCAGTTCGGCAGCTGGAGCGCCACCGCGCACGTGGACGCCGCCAACCCCTCGGCCTCCTCGGTCACCGTGACCATCGACCCCGCCAGCGTGAGCACCGGCAGCGAGGACCGCGACGGCCACCTGGTCTCCGCCGACTTCTTCGACGCCAAGCAGTACCCCGAGTGGACCTTCGTCTCCACCGACGTCGCCAAGTCCGACGACGGCTGGGCGATCACCGGCGACCTGACCATCAAGGGCGTCACCAAGCCCGTCACCATCGAGTTCACCGAGAACGGCTCGGCCAAGGACCCGTTCGGCAACGTCCGCGTGGGCTTCGAGGGCGAGGTCACCCTCAACCGCAAGGACTGGGGCCTGACCTGGAACGCCGCGCTCGAGACCGGCGGCGTCCTCGTCTCGGACAAGATCAAGCTCGAGCTCGACATCTCGGCCATCAAGAACGCCTGAGCCTCCCCCGCCCACGGGTCCTCGCACCCGTCCCCGGCCGGCCCCGCCCCGCGGATCCCCACCCGGCCGAAGCACCCCGGCGAGCACCGCTCGCCGGGGTGTCGGCGTCCAGGCGCCACGAACGCCACGGGTGATGGCTAGGCTCACCTGCCATGGGCGAGGTCTTCGCGGGACGCTACGAGCTGCTCGACCCGATCGCGAGCGGCGGCATGGGCACGGTGTGGCGGGTCCACGACCGCACCGACGGGGTGGTGAAGGCGGCCAAGCTGCTGCGCCAGACCGACGCCGCGATGCTGCTGCGCTTCGTGCGCGAGCAGTCCATGCGCATCGACCACACCCACGTGGTGACGCCGCAGTCCTGGGCCGGCGTCGACGACCGGGTGCTGTTCACCATGCCGCTCGTGCGCGGCGGGTCGGTCTCCGGCCTGGCCCGGCGCAACGGCGGCCGGCTGCCGCCGCGCTGGATCGCGGTGCTGCTGGACCAGACGCTCCAGGCGCTCGCTGCCGTGCACGCCGCCGGCATCGTGCACCGTGACATCAAGCCCGGGAACCTGATGCTGGAGCCCACCGGCAGCGGGAGGCCGCACCTGCGGCTGACCGACTTCGGGATCGCGGTGCCCAGCGACGAGCCGCGGCTGACCCACGTCGCGATGGTCATCGGCACCCCGGGCTACATGTCGCCGGAGCAGTTCGCCGGCGCCGACCCCGACCCCAGCGCCGACGTCTACGCCCTCGGCGTGGTGGCGCTCGAGCTGCTCACCGGGCAGCGCCCGCCCAGCGACGGTGCGCCCCCGAGGATCGACGTCGCCGGCCTGCGCACCGGTGACGCCGCGCACGACGCGATCCTGGAGGTGGTCGCCGCGGCGACCACCCCGGACCCGGTGAAGCGACCCAGCGCCGCGGAGCTGCGCACCCACCCCGCGCTGCAGGAGCTGGTGGCGCGGTGGGACGACCCCGCGCTGGCCGACGACATCACGGTGCCCGACGAGTTCGCCGACGCCGCGAGCCCCTCTCCGGCACCGGGCCCGGCACCGGGACCGGCGCCCACGGCGGGGCAGCGCACGACGTCGTACCCGCCGCCGCCTCCGCCGCCGGGCGCCACGGCGCCCACGGCCGCGATCGGCACCTCCGTTCTGCCGCCCCCGCCGGCCCCGCCCACCCGGCTCGAGCACCCGGCGCCGCAGCGCTCCGCTCGTCCGGTCGACGCCTACGTGCTGCTCGGGGCGGGCGTGCTCGGCCTGCTCGTCGCGCTCCTGCTGCTGCTGGGCTGAGGCGGGACCGCTCGGTCCCGCTCGACCCGCTCAGCCGGGCTGGGGCCAGGCGTGATGCCGGCTAGGCGCGGCGCAGCCGGACCAGGCCGCCGGCGAGGCAGGCGACGCTGAGCGCGGCGACGCCGAGGCCGGCCCCGCGGCGCGCCGAGAGCCAGTCCTCGGCCTCGTCCACGACGACGACAGGGTTGCCGGAGGCGACCGCGGCGAACGTCTCCTCCCCGACCAGGAACGGCTTGGCCGAGGAGTAGCCGTCGGGCACCGCGTCCTGCTCCTGCGACAGCACCGCCTGCTGGTACGACGGCTCGTCCGCACCGCCCGCCACGACCTGCGCGGTCAGCTCGACGGTGACGTCGACCGGGTCGCGGTCCTCGGGTGCGGCCTCGAGGGCCACCGACACCCAGTAGTCGCCGGGCAGCAGCCCGTTCGCGGGACGCACCGGGTAGCCGGCGGCGACCAGCTGCTGGCCCTCGCCCTCCTCGTCGGCCACGTACTGTCCGGTGGCGGAGTGCTCGCGCTCGGTGTCGACGTGGCGGAACCGCCCGCGCATCGGGTCGATGAGGTGCACGCTGAGGTCGGGGCCGCTGTAGCTGAACGTCTCGGCGTCGGCGCCGGTCGCGGCCGGCACATCCACGCGGACCACCGGCAGGTCGCCCCAGGTCAGCGGCACCCGCCACAGCTGCTCGGTACCCTCGGTGAGCGTGGTGGTCACGGTCACCGGCCCCGAGCGGGCGTCCAGCTTCGGCGCCTTCGCCAGCGAGGCCGCGCCGGGGCGCTCGGTCGCGGCCCGCGGCTCGGGCACGTCGTACGACGGCTCCTCGTCGGGCTCGGTGCCGCCGGGGTCGGTGAGCGGCGCCTCCTCCACGATCTTGATGACGTAGGGCATCTCGGCGGGGTTGGAGGTCGAGCCGCGCCCGACCTCGATCTGCAGCTCGTCGGAACCGCGGCAGGACTCGGCCGACGAGCCGTCGCCCGCGCCGGCGGCGACCCGGGCGCCCAGGACCGCGTGCGGCACGACGTACTCGCTGGTGTCGCTGGCACTGCCGCACGAGGTGAGCGAGGTGCTCTCGGGGGTGCGCACGCCGACCTTGACGCTCAGCGCGTCGGAGTCCGTCGACTGGGGGGCGCCGAGCACGCCCACGTGCACGACGCTGTCCTTGACCCGCCGGGCGTAGGTGAAGTGCTGCGGGTACTGCGCCGAGACTGTCGCCGACCACAGTCCCGCGGTCAGTGTCGTGGGCTCCGCCGGGTTGGTGCTGGCCCCGCCTGGCACGGCGGTGCCGCCGAGGTCCACCGAGGCGGACGGCGCGGCGGCGAGACCGGGGGCCAGGCCGGGGGCGATGCTCAGCGCGAGCCAGGCCAGGCAGCCGGCACCGGCGACGGGAAGGGTCGATCGACGAGGGCGCACGGCACGCAGCCTAAGGTGCCGGTCCACAGCATCCGGACGATGTCCGCCGCGATCCGGAAAAAGCCGCCCTCGCCGCCCGTGCCGTGCCAGGTGGCGTGCCCGGTTCAGCGGTCCGTGCCGTCGGTATCGTCGAGCTCCTCGGGCTCCTCGTCCTCGGCGCCGCCGGGGTTCGGGCCGTCGGCGAGGATCCCGTAGAGGCCGCGGCGGGCCTCGACGAGCACGTCGACCGCGGCGGCGCGCTGCGTCTCGGAGCCCGCGGAGACGATCTGCCACACCGCGGACATCACCTGCCCGATCTCGGACTTGAGGTCGGCGTGCCCGCCGGAGCCCGGGGCTCCCTCGCCCGCGCCGGCGCCCGGCCGGTCGAACGGCGCCCAGACCGCGGCGAGCTCGTCGGCGTGCTCGGCGCACCAGCGGGCGCCACGGGCGGTCAGCCGCAGCGCACGGCGGCCGCGGGCCTCGTCGAGCTCGACGAGCTCCTCGTCCTGCAGCTGCTGGACGGTGGGGTAGACCGAGCCGGGGCTCGGCTTCCACACGCCGCCGCTGCGCTCGGTGATCCGCTGGATCACCTGGTAGCCGTTCGGCGACTCCTCGCCCTCGCCGGCCTCGCGCAGCACGTCCAGGATCGCGGAGCGCACGTCGCCGCGGCGCACCCGCGGCCCGCGGCCACGCTCGGGGCGGCCCATCCCGAAGAGGCCGGCGAGCCACGGCGGCGGCACCGGAGCACCGGGGCCGCCCGGGCCGCGGCCGCGGTGGCCACCGGAGCCGGGGTCGCCCCACTGCGCCCACCCGCCCGGGCCGGGGCCGAACCCACCGCGCTGCCGGCGGCGTCCGCCGCCACGGGGACCGTGTCCGGAGAAGTCGCGGCCGGCGTCGTACTGCTCGTGGTCGAAGCTGCTTGCATCGTTGTCGAAGTGGCGTCCCATGGGGACCTCCGTGGTTGCCGAGGGCCGGTGGGCCCGAGTGTCAGGGATATCGCGTTCCGCTCGTGACGTTTCGCGATATATCGCTACCGTAAGCGCGTCCTCCCCTCGACGCAAGGCCCCTCGCCTCAGCGCGCGAGCCAGGCGGCGTAGGTGTCGAACGAGAACGGCCGGCCCAGGAAGTTCGCGACCAGGTCGGCGGCGTCCGCGGAGCCGCCGGGCACCAGCACGGCGTCACGGTAGCGGCGCGCGACCTCGAGCACCGAGGGCGCCAGCAGGTCGCCGGCACCGTCGGGGTCGAAGGCGGCGAACATGTCCTTGGCGATCACCAGCGACCACATGTAGGTGTAGTAGCCCGAGCTGTAGCCGCCGAGGTGGCCGAAGCTGGCGAACATGTGGGTGCCCTCGAGGTAGGGCAGCGCGCCGTAGCGGCCCTGCAGCTCGATCATCCGCTCGGTCAGGTCCGGGGCGGCCTCGCCGCGGTCGACCAGCACCCGGTCGGCGTGGAACCAGTAGGACATCGCGGCGTAGAACATCTGGGTGCGGGCGTAGATGCCCTTGCCGTAGTCGTCGGCCGCGCGCATCGCGGCCACCAGCTCGGCCGGGATGGGCTCCCCGGAGGCGTCGACGGCGAAGAGACGCAGCACGTCGGCGTGCCAGGCCCACTCCTCCAACATCTGGCTCGGCGCCTCGACGAAGTCCCACTCGGTGGCCACCCCGGCGAAGCGGTACCAGTCACCGTGCCCGGCGAGCACGTGGTGCAGCAGGTGGCCGAACTCGTGGAACAGGGTCACGACGTGGTCGTGCTCCATCAGACCGCGGGAGAAGTTGCAGACAAGCACCCCCTCGGGCAGCTGCTCGCCGGCCACCCCGTCGGTGAGGGTGAACTGGGCGGCGTGCTTGTACTTGCCGCTGCGCGGGTGCAGGTCGAGGTAGATGCGGCCCAGCCGGCCCGCGGGCAGCCCGCCCGTGCCTCCGTCGGCAGGGTCGCCGGCCGTGTCGGCGGCCGTGTCGGCGGCGAAGACGTCGTACACGCTGACGTCCTCGTGCCAGGTCGGCACGTCCACCCGGTCGTAGCGCAGCCCGAAGAGCCGGCCGGTGACCTCGAGCAGGCCCTCGCGCACGCGGGCGAAGTCGAAGTAGCTGCGCACCCGCTGGGAGTCGACGTCGTAGGCCTCGGAGCGGACCAGCTCGGCGTAGTAGTTGTAGTCGTAGCCGGGCACGGCCTCGGCGTCGGGGAAGTCGCGCCGGTAGCGCGCCAGGAGCTGGTCGAGGTCGCGGCGCATCGGGACCTCGGCCGCCTCGGCGATCTTGTCGATGAACTCCGGGATGTTGCTGCCCTTGCCGACCATCTTCACGTCGGCGTCGTAGGAGGGCCAGTCGCAGTAGCCGACCAGCGTCGCCAGCTCGTGGCGCAGGGCGAAGAGCTCGGTGAGCAGCGGCTCGGTCTGCGGCCAGCCCCGCTCGTTGGAGGCGATCGCGATGTCGCGGCGCACGTCGCGGTCGTGGGCGAACATCCGCACCGGCACGGCGTCGGGGTAGTCGGTGGTCACGGTGACCAGGCCGTCCTCGTCGGCCGGGTGCTCGGCCAGCCAGTCCTGCGGCAGCCCGGCGAGCTGCTCGGGCGCCACCCGGATGGTGCGTACGTCGTCCCGGATCACCCGGCTGAACTCCTGGTCGAGCTCGGTGATCCGCTCCCGCACCGCGCTGATCCGCTCGCGGGAAGCGTCGTCCTGGTCCACCCCCGAGCGGCGGAAGTCGGCGCGCACCTTCTCCAGCAGCCGCGACGCCGCCGGGTCGCCCGCGACCTGCTCCTCGTCGAGACCGGCGAAGACGTCGTACAGAGCGCGGTCCAGGCTCCAGCGGGTGGCGACCCGGTGGGCGTCCTGCTCGGCGGAGTCGGCGAGGCGCCGCACCTCCTCGGAGGGGTGCACGTTGCCCAGCAGCGAGCCGATCGCGGCGGCGTTGCCGAGGTGTCCGCAGGCCCGGTCCCACTGCCGCAGCACCGCCACGGCGTCGGTCGGCGGGGCGGTGCGGAGCCCTTCGACGAGCGCCTCGGCCCGGGCGAGCTCGGAGGTGGCCCGCTCGCGGGTCCATGCGGTCCAGGCGTCGGTGAGGGACGGCAACGTCAGGGGAGCATTCGTCACCCTTCCAGCGTAGGTCGGGGCAGCGAATTTCGACGTCGTGTCAGGTCGTGGAGATTCCGTCGGCTCGGGTGGCCACGTGTGGCGCACATGTGGCCGGGACGTGGCTTCCGTGTGGGACGCCTGTGGAGCGCGGATTGGGAGGGTTGACCCATCAGCGGAAACCACCGCTCACACCACCGAAGACCGGGAGCACGCCATGCAGAAGAAGATCCTCGTCCCCCTCGCCACCCTCGTCGCCGCCGGCGCCATCGCGGTCGGCTCCGGCGCCAGCTTCACCTCGACCTCGAGCAACACCATCAGCTCGGTCACCGCCGGCACCCTGACCCAGCACAACTCCAAGGCCGACAAGGCCATCTTCGAGCTCAAGGACATCAAGCCCGGCGACACCGTCAACGGCACCCTGGAGCTGACCAACACCGGCACCCTGCCCGCCAACTTCTCCCTCACCGAGGTCTCCTCCACCAACGGGTTCACCGGCGACGAGCTCACGCTGACCATCACGGACGCCAAGAACGCCGCCACCCCCGTCTACGACGGCACCTTCGGCGGCCTCGAGGACGGCCTCAAGAAGACCCTCGGCACCTGGGCAGCCGGCGAGACCCACACCTACACCTTCACCGTCGCCCTCGACGCCGAGGCCGGCAACGACGAGCAGGGCAAGACCGCCAACGCCGTCTACAAGTGGGACGCCGTCCAGCTCACCGGCGAGACCACCAACCAGTGACCGCCTGAACAGGCGAGCACGTCCGGCGACGCGCGACGTCACCGACCCTCGAGCAGCCGTCTCAGGCAGCCGCGCCATGCCTGCCCGGGACGGCCATCAACCTCCGGCGGTCACCCCGAGACGCCCTCGGAGGCCTACGAGCCCCATCCCTCCTGCACACCCACCGGGTGCGCCGAGGGGTGGGGCTCGTCTGGTTTCTCGGCCCCTCAGGCTTCTCGGCCCGTGGAGTCCTCACTCAGCCGTGGCGGAGTCGAGGACCTCGACGAGGATCGGCCGCAGCTGCGAGGTGGCGAAGACGTACGACGCCCCGATCACCCGCAGACCCATCCAGCCGTCCTCGTGCCGATAGATGCCAGGGCGAACGAGATCATCCAGCGGCCCGATGGCTGCAACCTCCAGTGACTCGAGACCGGAGCAACGGTCTGGAGAGACCGCTGTCGGATCGCAGTCCCGCGGAATGGTGACGGTCACTCCCGCGCGCGAGAAGTGCTGCTCGGCCGGCTTCCCTGACGCCCCGGGTCGGACCACATCGGAGTCGCCAGGCGAGGTCCGGACGTCACTGCCGCAAGCGGTCGTCAGCGTCACGGACGACAGGACGGCGGTGGCCAGGACGGCTCGACCGAACATGCCCTTCTGACGCCGGCGGACCCCGAGCGGTTCCATCCCGGGGAGAACAGTTCCAGAACGTGGCCGGGGCGTGGCTTCCGTGTGGGACGCCTGTGGAGCGCGGATTGGGAGGGTTGACCCATCAGCGGAAACCACCGCTCACACCACCGAAGACCGGGAGCACGCCATGCAGAAGAAGATCCTCGTCCCCCTCGCCACCCTCGTCGCCGCCGGCGCCATCGCGGTCGGCTCCGGCGCCAGCTTCACCTCGACCTCGAGCAACACCATCAGCTCGGTCACCGCCGGCACCCTGACCCAGCACAACTCCAAGGCCGACAAGGCCATCTTCGAGCTCAAGGACATCAAGCCCGGCGACACCGTCAACGGCACCCTGGAGCTGACCAACACCGGCACCCTGCCCGCCAACTTCTCCCTCACCGAGGTCTCCTCCACCAACGGGTTCACCGGCGACGAGCTCACGCTGACCATCACGGACGCCAAGGACGCCGCCACCCCCGTCTACGACGGCACCTTCGGCGGCCTCGAGGACGGCCTCAAGAAGACCCTCGGCACCTGGGCAGCCGGCGAGACCCACACCTACACCTTCACCGTCGCCCTCGACGCCGAGGCCGGCAACGACGAGCAGGGCAAGACCGCCAACGCCGTCTACAAGTGGGACGCCGTCCAGCTCACCGGTGAGACCACCAACCAGTGACCGCCTGAACAGCCGAGCACGTCCGGCGACGCGCGACGTCGCCGACCCTCGAGCAGCCGTCTCAGGCAGCCGCGCCATGCCTGCCCGGGACGGCCATCAACCTCCGGTGGTTTCCCCGAGCCGTCCGGAAGCCCGCGAGCCCCACCCGCCTCCACCGCCCACCCGGGCCGGAGGAGCGGTGGGGCTCGACGGGCTTTTCGGCATCTTCCCGAGAGCCTGCCGGGCGGCTGTGCGTCGGGCAGACGCGTGTCGCTCCGTGGGAACCCGCCGTTGCGAAGGCGGCAGCTGTGGTGCACATGTGGCTGGTCCGTGGATCTCGCGTGGAGCTTCTGTGGAGTGCGGATTGGGAGGGTTGACCCATCAGCGGAAACCACCGCTCCACACCACCGAAGACCGGGAGCACGCCATGCAGAAGAAGATCCTCGTCCCCCTCGCCACCCTCGTCGCCGCCGGCGCCATCGCGGTCGGCTCCGGCGCCAGCTTCACCTCGACCTCGAGCAACACCATCAGCTCGGTCACCGCCGGCACCCTGACCCAGCTCAACTCCAAGGCCGACAAGGCCATCTTCGAGCTCAAGGACATCAAGCCCGGCGACACCGTCAACGGCACCCTGGAGCTGACCAACACCGGCACCCTGCCCGCCAACTTCTCCCTCACCGAGGTCTCCTCCACCAACGGGTTCACCGGCGACAACCTCAGCCTGTCGATCACGGACACCACCACCAAGACCGTCATCTACGACGGCACCTTCGGCGGCCTCGTCGACGGCGCCAAGAAGACCCTCGGCACCTGGGCAGCCGGCGACGCCCACACGTACACCTTCAGCGTGACGCTCGACCAGGCCACCAGCAACGACGACCAGGGCAAGTCCGCCAGCGCCGCGTACACCTGGGACGCCGTCCAGCTCACCGGTGAGACCACCAACCAGTGACCGCCTGACCTCCCCGTCACCCCGCACCGTCCCCACCCCGCATCCCACCGCCGACGAGCCCGAGGAGCAAGCACCATGGCCGAGAAGCAGAAGCGCAGCGCCCTGCGACGTACCGGCAGCGCCCTGGGCAACCTCGTGCTGCTCGTGCTGGTGCTGATCCCGCTGGCCTACATCGTCCCGTCGGCGTTCGGCTACGAGCGCTACGTGATCACCGGCGGCTCCATGTCCGGCACCTTCGAGAAGGGCTCGCTGGTCTTCGAGGAGCCGGTCCCGGTGGAGGAGCTCGCGGTCGGTGACATCATCACCTACCTGCCGCCGCCGGACAGCGGCGTGCAGACCCTGGTCACCCACCGGATCGTCGAGATGGGCTCCGACGAGAACGGCCGCCAGGTGCTCATCACCCAGGGCGACGCGAACCCGGACCCCGACCCGTGGAAGTTCTCGCTCACCGCCGACACCCAGCCGGTCGTCCGGGCCGCCGTGCCGCACGTGGGCTGGGTGCTGATCGCCATGGCCGACCGGGAGATCCGGATGCTGTCGATCGGCATCCCCGCCGGCCTGATCGCCCTGATGAGCCTCGTCGAGCTGCTGGGGGCGCTGCGCCCCTCCATCCGTGCCGCGGCCAAGCTCGAGGCCGAGCGCGCCGCCGCCGAGAAGGCCGCCGAGAAGGCCGCGACGCTCGCCGCCCGCCAGGCCGAGCAGGACGCCCGCAAGGCCAAGCAGGACCGCCGCTCCGCGGCGCGTCGCACCGGCGACCGCCGCCGGGCGGGCGAGCAGCGTCGAGCCGGCGCGGGCCGCCGGGTCCGGCACGGCAAGACGACGGTTACGAACTGTGTCTGTTCTGTGGAACTTCTGCAGATCTCCGGTGGCGCGCAGCTCCGTAACGTTCCCCTTGTCGAGGAAGCCCGGTCCCGGGACCTCATGCACATCCGCTGAACCCGAGAGGCACCCCGATGACCCGCCGCGCCGCCACCCTGATCGTCCTGGCCCTCGTGGCCACGGTGATCGGCCTGGGCGTCACCGGCAGCTCGTCGGCCACCTTCGTCTCCGCATCGCAGAACGTCTCGACCGTCACCGCCGCCTCCGACTGGACGCCCCCGACCGTCGCGATCACCTCGCCCGGCGCCGCCGTCCGCGAGACGGTCACCGTTCGCGCCACCGCCACCGACGCCCGCTCCGGGGTCGCCTCGGTCCGCATCGAGACCCGCCGCGCAGGCGGCGCCTGGACCCTGCTGTGCACCGCGACCGCCGCGCCGTACTCGTGCTCGTGGAAGACCGCCGCCGGTGCCGACGGCGCGGTCGACCTGCGGGCCACGGCCACCGACCGTGCCGGCAACACCGCCACCTCCGAGGTCGTGCGCACGACGGTCATCAACACCGCCGGCGTCTCGCTCGTCGACCCGGGCGACGTGGTCCGCGGCGCGGTGGCGCTGAGCGCCGCGATCAGCCCCGCCACCGACCTGGGCTGGAAGGTGAGCATCCAGGCCGCCTCCACCGGCACCAACACCTGGACGACGCTGGCCGGCTGCAGCAACCTGTCCGCCCCGTTCGGCTGCACCTGGAGCACCCCCGGCACCGCCAGCGGCCGCTACGACCTGCGGGCCGTCGCCACCTCCGGCACCCACACGCTCACCTCGCCGCGCGTCGTCGACGTGCACGTCGACAACACCGCCCCGACCGCCACCTTCACCGTGCCGGCCGAGACGCTGAAGGGCAGCGTCACCCTGTCCGGCAAGTACGCCGACGCCCACACCGGCGTCGCGAAGGTCGTCTACCAGGTCGCCACCAGCGCGACCGGTTCCTACAGCGAGGCGTGCACCGCGAGTGCCGCGCCGTTCTCCTGCAGCTTCGCCACCGCCGCGCTGGCCTACGGCAACCACTTCTTCCGGGCCGTGGCCACCGACGTCGCCGGCAACACCACCACCTCGGCCGTCGTCGGTCCGCGCCTGGTGGACAACACCACCCGGTCGATCTCGCTCGCCGACCCCGGCGCCGTCCTCGAGGGCACAGTCACGCTGGTCGCCACCCCGGCCGCCAGCGCCGGCATCGCCTCGGTGGTCATCGAGCGCGCGAACGCCGGCTCCAGCAAGTTCACCCCGCTCTGCACCCGCACCGCCGCCCCCTGGACCTGTGCGTGGAACACCCCCGCCGGCTCCGACGGCAGCTACGACCTGCGGGCCCACGTCACCGACGTCAACGGCCAGAGCGCCACCTCGGCCATCGTCGCCGCCCGTCGCGTCGACAACACCACGACGGCCTTCCGCGGCACCGACATCACCACCACCAACGGCGGTCGGGCGGCCTACGTCGACAACGGCGACACCCTCATCTACACGTTCAGCCGCCGGGTCGACCTCACCACGGTCAGCGCCGGCTGGGACGGCGCCGCGATCGAGGTGTCGCTGAACCTCACCGACGCCGGCCTGTTCGACGGCACCCACTTCGCCGTCAGCCGCCCGAGCGCCGCGGTGAACCTCGGCCGGGTCACCTCCAACCGCAACTACCTGGAGGGCCTTCCCGGGCTCGCCCGGCCCGCCACGCTGTCGGCCACGATGACCGCGGAGACCGTCACCGGCACCGACGGCCGGTCCCACACCGTCGTCACCGTCCGGGTCGGCGACCTGCTCACCGGCGAGCTGCGTACCCCCGACCTGAGCACCTCCGCGCTCACCTGGGTCCCCTCCACCGCGGTGCGCTCTCTCGCCGGGGTCGCCCTGTCCCGCAGCGAGGTGGACAGCTCGCAGGCCGGGCGAGGCAAGGACTTCTGATGCGGGTCCCGCACACCTGGGCGTCGCGGGCCGCCGCGGTCGCCACCGGTGTGCTCACGGTGGCTCTGCTCGTGCGCAGCGCCACCCTGGACGGCGCGCTGGCGTGGACGGCGCTCGCCCTGGGCGCGCTGGGGGCGTTGACCGCCGCCACGATGCTGCGCGACAACCGCTTCGAGTCCCGGCTGGTCGCTGTCGTGCTCGCCGTGCTGCAGCTGCTCGTCGCCCTCCTCGCGGTGACGGTCGGCCTGCCCGGCGCCGAGGCGACGCCGGCGGACCTGCTGTCCTACCTGGCGATCGCCGCCGGCGCGGCCGTGCTGGGACTTCTCGCGCTCGATGCCAGGCTGCGCGCGGCGCACTGAGCATCAACCCCTCGCCAACTATGCTCGCGACGTGCCCGCACACCTGCTCCTGGTCGAGGACGACGACGCCATTGCCGCACCGCTGATCCGCGCCCTCGAGCGCGAGGGGTACGACGTGACCCGCGCCCCAGACGGGGCCGCCGCGATCGCCGCGCTCACCGGCGGCGTTCCCATCGACCTGCTCCTGCTCGACCTCGGACTGCCCGACATGGACGGTCTCGACGTGTGCCGCCGCTTCCGTGCCGACGGCTACGAGGCGGGGATCATGATCCTCACCGCCCGCGGCGGCGAGCTGGACCGAGTGGTCGGACTCGACGTGGGCGCCGACGACTACCTGTCCAAGCCGTTCAGCCTGTCGGAGCTGTTGGCCCGGGCGCGGGCGCTGCTGCGCCGTACCGCCCGCGTCACCGTGCCCGCGACTGCCGAGACCGCCGCGCCGGTCAACACGCCCAGCGCCGCCCCGGACCCGACGGCGGACGCGGCGACCTCCGGCAGCGGGCTGCGCGTGGACCGCGACGCCCGGCGCGCCTGGCTCGGCGCCACAGAGCTGGCGCTGACCGCCAAGGAGTACGACGTCCTCGAGCGCCTCGACGTCAAGCGCGGCGCGGTGGTGACCCGGGAGACGCTGATGGCGGAGATCTGGGACGAGAACTGGTTCGGCTCCACCAAGACCCTCGACGCCACGATCGGCCGGCTGCGCCAGAAGCTGGTCGACGCCGATGCGCCCGTGGTGCTGGCCACCGTGCGCGGCGTCGGGTTCCGACTGGAGGACCGCCCCGCCGATGCGTGAGCGCTTCATCGCCATCCTGGTCGGCCTGACGCTGACCGTGATCGCCGCGTTCGCGGTGCCCCGCGCCTATGTGGCCGCCGACCGGATCAGCGACCAGGAGCTCGGGGAGGTGGAGCGCTCGGCCCGGTTCCTGATCTCGCGGATCACCTCACGGGAGGGAGCCGGTCGCGAGGTCGACACCGAGCTGCTCGCCTCCGCCCTGGACGCGCAGGACGGGGCGTCGTACGTCGCCGCGGACGGCACCCGCACCACCGCGGGCCGGCTCGAGCCCGACCCGGAGAAGTCCCTGGTCGTCAAGCGCAACCTGGGCGACGGCCGCACGCTCGTCCTCACCCGGGACCGGGCCGTGGTCAGCGAGGCGGTACAGGACGAGGTGGTGCCGCTGGTCCTGCTCGGTCTCGTCCTGGCGCTGGTGGCCGCCGCGAGCGCCTACGTCATCGGCAGCCGCACCGCGCGGCCGTTCCGGCAGCTCGCCGAGGCCGCGGAACTGCTCGGCCGGGGGAGGCTGACCACCTTGGAGGTGCCCGATCGGGGGGTGCGCGAGGCGGTGGCGATCGGCGAGGCGCTGCAGCAGGCCGGCCTGCGGCTCGACGGCCTCATCCGCCGCGAGCGCGAGTTCGCCGCCAACGCCTCCCACCAGCTGCGCACCCCGATCACCGCGCTGCGGCTCAGCCTCGAGGACCTCACCCTGTGGCCCGAGACCGCACCCGAGGTCCGCGCCGAGCTCGAGCGCGGGATCGCCGAGCTCGACCGGCTCAGCGGGTCCATCGACGACCTGCTGAACCTGGCCCGCAGCCGCCGGCTCAACGCACAGGCGACCACCGACCTCGCCGAGCTGGTCGACGCCAACGCCGGACGGTGGCGCGCCGCGCTGAAGGCCGAGGGCCGCGACCTCGTCGTCCGCTCGGAGGCCGACGTGCTCACCCGGGTCGCACCGGGGCCGGTGACCCAGATCCTCGACGTGCTGGTCGACAACGCCCGGATGCACGGGCAGGGCACAGTGACCGTCACGACCCGTGACGCCCGGACCCACCTGGAGGCCATCGTCGCCGACGAGGGCGAGCGCCGGATCGGGCCGGAGATCTTCCAGCGCGGAGTCAGCAGCCGGATCGGCTCCGGCGGCAACGGGCTCGGCCTGTCGGTGGCGACCGAGCTCGCCGAGGAGCTCGGCGGCCACCTCTCCCTCGCCACCGAGTCCCCCACCACGAGGCTCGTGCTGTGGCTGCCGCACCGGCTGGAGCGGCGCAAGCAGAAGCGCTGACGCGGCTCCGCCGTCGGACCGAGCCGGAGCCGCGGAGCCGGGGAACCCGGCCGAGACGGCCTTCCGTAACCTTGCCCGGTGAGTCTGCGGGGGATGCTGGCCGACACCCGGCCGTTGCAGAACCCCCACTTCCGGCGGCTGTGGTCGGCCAACATCATCACCGTCATCGGTGCCCAGCTGTCGGTGGTGGCCGTGCCGGCGCAGATCTACGCGGAGACCGGCTCGTCGGCGTACGTCGGCCTGACCGGCGTCTTCGGCCTCGTGCCGCTGGTCGTCTTCGGGCTGTGGGGCGGTGCGCTCGCCGACCACTTCGACCGGCGCACGCTGCTGCTGGTCACCACCACGGGGCTGATCGGCACCGCCACGCTGTTCTGGGCCCAGGCGGCGTTCGACGTCGGCGACGTGTGGCTCCTGCTCGTGCTGTTCGCGGTACAACAGGCGTTCTTCGCGGTCAACCAGCCCACCCGCACCGCCATCCTGCCGCGGCTGCTCGACGACGAGCTGCTGCCGGCGGCGAACTCGCTGAACATGACCGTGATGCAGGCCGGCGCGATCGGCGGTCCGCTGCTGGCCGGGGTGCTGATCCCGTTCACCGGCTTCGCCTGGCTCTACGGCATCGACGCCGTCTTCCTGCTGGCCACGCTGTGGGCGGTGGTGCGGCTGCCGGCGCTGCCGGTGCTGGGCGCGGTGGGCGGCACGCCCGGGCTGCGCTCGGTGGTCGAGGGCATCGCCTACCTGCGCACCCAGCCGGTGCTGATGATGTCCTTCGTCGTCGACATCATCGCGATGCTGTTCGGGATGCCGCGCGCGCTGTTCCCCGAGATCGCGCACACCACCTTCCTCGGCCCCGAGGAGGGCGGGCTGGCGTTCGCGCTGCTGTTCGCGGGCATCCCCGCCGGTGCGGTGATCGGCGGCGTCTTCTCCGGCTGGGTCTCCCGGGTACGACGCCAGGGGCTCGCGGTGATCTGGTGCATCGTGGTGTGGGGCGTGGCGATGACCGGCTTCGGCCTGACCGTCCTCGGCGCCGACCACCTCGCCGGCGGCGACGTCGGCGCCGCGCACTGGTGGCTGGCGGCGGCCGTGCTGATGCTGGTGGTCGGCGGCGCCGCGGACATGGCCTCGGCCGCGTTCCGCTCCTCGATGCTGCTCGCCGCCGCCGACGACCAGGTCCGCGGCCGGCTGCAGGGCATCTTCATCGTGGTCGTCGCCGGCGGCCCCCGCCTGGCCGACGTGGCGCACGGCGCCACCGCCGCGATGGTCGGCACCGCGGTCGCGGCCACCGGCGGCGGCGTCCTGGTCGTGGTGCTCACCGTCGTCGCCGCGCTCGCCGTGCCGTCGTTCGTGCGGTACCGGGTCACGGCCGCCGGCCGACGGCCGCACGCATCTGCGGGCTAGGCGACGGCTAGGCGACGGCTAGGCGACGGCTAGGCGAGCAGCCCGCGCAGGTACGCCGCCTGGCCCACGTGCTGGGTGCAGTCGTTGATGACGCTCACCAGCCGCACCCCGAGGGTGACCGGCGGGTCCCACCGGGTGTCGACCACCCGGTCGAGGTCCTCGCCCGACAGGGTGGCGAGGTACTCCAGGCTGCGCTCGTGGGTGGCGCGGTAGTACTCCGCGAGCAGCGGCGCCGGTGCCCGCACCGCACCCACCTGGGCGCTGGTGTGGCCGTAGCCGATCTCCGTCACGTCACCCACCGACGGCGGCAGCGCGAACCGGTCCGCGAACCCCTGCGCGGTCCACACCTGCTCGCTGCCGGCCACCCCGGCGACGTGGTCGTCCTGCACCCGCGTCAGGTGCCACACCAGCCACGCGATGGTGTTCGCGTCCCGCGTGGGGCGCTCCGTGAGCAGGTGGTCCGGCACGTCCTCGAGCACCGCCTCCACGTCCCCGAGGACGCGTCCGAGGGCATCGCTGAGCAGCTCGGCAGGAGTCATGCGGCCAACGTACGTCGTACCCGCGAACGCTTGTAACTACGAGTTATGGCTACTACCCGGGCGGTATACCACCCTGGTAGTAGCCATAACTCGTAGTTACAAGTGCGGCCCGCCGGACCGGCTCAGGCCTGGATGGCCTGGGGCACGGAGGTGCCGGGGGCGCGGCGCTCGGCGTCGGTGAGCCAGGCGAGCTGCTCGATCCGCTCGATGATCGTGTGCAGCAGGTCCGCGGTGGTCGGGTCGGCGGCGTCGATGTCGTCGTGGATGCGCCGGGCGGTGCCGGACACGGCGTACATGGAGGCGACGATGGCGTCGATCGCGGCACCGGTGTCGACCTCGCCGGTGGGGAACGGCGGCAGGCTGGTCTGCGCGGCGATCCGGGCCGAGGAGCCGTCGGGGATCACGTAGACCGCGCGCATCCGCTCGGCGACCTCGTCGGAGAACGCGCGGGCGGCGTCGACGATCTCGTCGAGCTGCAGGTGCAGGTCGCGGAAGTTGGTGCCGACGATGTTCCAGTGCGCCTGCTTGCCCTGCAGGGCGAGGTCGTTGAGGTCGACCAGCAGCTGCTGCAGGTGGCCGGCGAACTGCTCGTCGGCGACGAAGGCGGGGTGCGAGACGTGCTGCTCGGTGCGGTGTCGGGTCGCGGTGGTGGCCACGGGTGGTGCTCCCTTCGCTAGATGAATACGGGCCCGGTCGGGGCCGATTCCCACCATCGTGCCACCTTCTCTTGAACCGTTCCAGACAAGTAAGCCTTGCCTACCTTGGCGGACGGTCCTCGGCAACGATGAGTCCCGGTGTCGGCGCCGGTCCCTACCGTGGACAAGAACGGGGCTCGCCCCACGGGTCCCGCCCCGGACGAAGGGACGGCGATGAACACGACGGAGTCGATGATCAGTGCCCACGGCCTGACCAAGCGGTACGGCGACGTGACGGCCCTGGACGGCCTGGACCTCGAGGTCCCGGAGGGCCGGGTGCTGGCGCTGCTCGGCCCGAACGGCGCGGGCAAGACCACGGCGGTGCGCTGCCTGACCACCCTGCTGGTGCCCGACGACGGCACCGCCCGGGTCGCCGGCGTCGACGTGCTGGCCGACCCGGCGGCCGCCCGGGCACGGATCGGGATGTCGGGGCAGTACGCGGCGGTCGACGAGCACCTGACCGGCTACGAGAACCTGGTGATGGTGGGCCGGCTCTACCACCTGGGCCGGCGCCGCTCACGGGAGCGAGCGCGCGAGCTGCTCGAGCGCTTCGACCTCTCCGACGCCGCGGACCGGCCCGCCAAGACCTACTCCGGCGGCATGCGCCGGCGCCTCGACCTGGCCGGTGCGCTCGTCGCCGAGCCGCCGGTGCTGGTCCTCGACGAGCCCACCACCGGCCTCGACCCGCGCAGCCGGCAGCAGATGTGGTCGGTGATCCGGGAGCTCGTCGGCGCCGGCGCCACCCTGCTGCTCACCACGCAGTACCTGGAGGAGGCCGACCGGCTGGCCGACAACATCATCGTCATCGACGCCGGCAAGGCGATCGCGACCGGCACCGCCGACCAGCTGAAGTCCCAGATCGGCGGCGAGCGGATCGAGGTCGTGCTCGCCGACGCCGCACACCGCGAGGCCGCCGTCCGCGCACTGGGGCAGGTCGCCGTCGGCGAGGTCCAGGTCGGGGAGAACGGCCGGGACCTGACCGCGGCGGTGACCGCCGGCACGAGCGCACTCCTGCGCGTGCTGCAGGACTTCGAGCGTGACGGGGTCGCCGTGCTCGACGCCGGGCTGCGCCGCCCGACCCTGGACGACGTGTTCCTCACCCTGACCGGCCACGGCTCGGACAGCACGGAGACCGGGTCCGAGGAGAACGAGCCCGCGAACGACGCCCGCCACCCCACCGACACCCGAACCGAGACTCACACCGACAGCCACACCGACAGCCACACCGACAGCCACACCGAGAGCGAGATCGCGCGATGAACGGCGCACTGCAGGCCCTGAGCGACGGCTGGGTCATCGCCCAGCGCAACGTCATCAAGATCAAGCGGGTGCCCGAGGTGCTCGTGTTCGTGCTGATCAGCCCGATCCTGTTCGTGCTGCTGTTCGCCTACGTCTTCGGCGGAGCGATCTCCCCGCCCGGGGCGGTGGACTACAAGGAGTGGCTGGTCTGCGGGATCTTCGCCCAGACGGTGGTGTTCGGGGCGACCTTCACCGGCGCGGGCATCGCCGAGGACATGCAGAAGGGCATCATCGACCGGTTCCGCTCGCTGCCGATGGCCCGCTCCGCGGTGCTGATCGGGCGGACCACCTCCGACGTCGTCTACAACGTTCTCTCGCTGCTGATCATGGGCCTGACCGGGCTGCTGGTGGGCTGGCGGATCCGCGACGGCGCGCTCGAGGCGCTCGCCGGGCTCGCGCTGCTGCTGGTCTTCGCCTACGCGATCAGCTGGGTGATGGGCCTGGTCGGCCTGCTGGTGCCCAGCGTCGAGGTGATCAACAACGCCTCGTTCATCGTGATCATGCCGCTGACGTTCGTCTCCAACGCGTTCGTGCCGGCGGAGTCCTTCAGCGGGGTGCTGCGCACCTTCGTGGAGTGGAACCCGGTCTCCGCGCTCACCCAGGCCAGCCGTGAGCTGTTCGGCAACACCGGCGGCCAGGTGCCGCCCGACGTGTGGTCGCTGCAGCACCCGGTGCTCTACACCCTGATCTGGGTGCTCATCGTCCTCGTCGTGTTCGCCCCGCTGGCGATCCGGCAGTACGCGCGGGCGGGCAGCAAGTAGCACCCCGCCCCTGGATGCTCAGCCGAGGGGCTCAGGCGGATGCGGGCTGCCGCTCGCCGAGGTGCACCGGCAACGACTCCACGCCGTACACGATGGAGAGCTTGCGGAAGTCGAGGTCGTCGATGTCGGCGGCCATGCGCAGGTCGGGGAACCGCTCGGCGAGCATCCGCAGCGCCGTGCGCAGCTCCATGCGGGCCAGCTCGGCGCCGACGCAGCGGTGCATGCCCCAGCCGAACGCCAGGTGCCGGGTGGGCTCGCGCGTCGGGTCGAACTCACCGAGGCCCTCGCCCAGGCTCGGGTCCCGGTTGGCGGCCATGAGCGACACGGCGACCGCGTCGCCCTCCTTGACCAGCACGTCACCGACGACGACGTCACGCTTGGCGAAGCGCAGGAAGGCGAGCTGGACGACGCACAGGTGGCGCAGCAGCTCCTCGACCACCTTGTCCACCGACTCGGGGTCCGAGCGCAGCATCTCGCCGGCCTTCGGGGTGGTGGCGATCAGGTAGGTGCCCAGCGCCAGCATGCTGGCCGAGGTCTCATAGCCGCCGAGGAACACGCCGTCGGCGATGCCGCCGAGGGTGACGTCGTCGAGCTCGTCGCCGTGCGCCTTCAACAGCGCACCGATCAGGCCGTCGCCGGGGTTGTCGCGCTGCTCGCGCACCGCGTTGATGAGGAACTCGCGGGTGTGCGCGGCGGCGCCGAAGACGCCCGCACCGCCCTCGCTGAGGTCGAACCGGGCGACCCCGAGCTCGAGGAACCGGGCGCGGTCGTTGACCGGCAGGCCGAGCAGGTCGCAGATGACGTCGAAGGGCACCGCGAAGGCGAACTCGGCGACCATGTCCACCGCTCGCCCGTTCGCGCCGGCGGCCTCCATCGCGTCCAGGCGCTGCGCGACGATCGCCTCGATGCCGGGCTGCAACCGGGCCAGGCGGCGCATCGTGAACTCGGGGGTGAGGTAGCGACGCAGCTGGGTGTGCAGCGGCGGGTCGGTCATCCCGAGCCCGCCGATCTGCTCCTCCGCCGAGCGGCCCTCCTGGGAGACGAACTGGCCGAGGTCGTTGGACCAGACCTCGGCGCCGCCGGCCAGCACCTGGCGGGCCTCGTCGTACCCGGTCACCAGCCACACACCGCGCCCGAAGAGGTCGGCGAGCTTCTTGACCGGGGCGTCGGTCTGCATCCGCATCACGGTGGGCAACGGGTCCAGCCCGTCGCGCTTGAGCGGGACCGTGAAGGCGTCCGGCAGGAACCGCAGCTTGCGCAGGTCGATGCCGTTGCGCATCGTGCGATTGAGCAGCCACACCCCCGCGCGCTGCTTGACCGGACCGAGCACCGGGGTGGCCACGCGTCCGAGCGCACGGGGTAAGGCAGGGAGCTGCATGGCGCTATTCCACCAGAACCTGGCGCCCTCGTGGGCCGGTGCGCCCATCCTCGGACCCTGGCCCCACCCTGAGATGGCACCCTGAGGGCCCGTGCGTGTCGCGCTGCGCGGCAATCCGTCACCGGCGAGCAACACCCCCGGCACCGAGACAGGGCTAGCCTGAACAAGTGTCTGCGACCACGCCTGCTCACGAGCCCCTGGTGGACTGGACCCGTTGGAGGGCGGTGCTCTTCGACCTGGACGGCGTGCTGACGCCGACCGCCGTGGTCCACATGCACGCCTGGCGGGCGATGTTCTCCGCGTTCCTCGCCGAGCACGCCGCGGCCGAGGGCGTGACCTACCCGCCGTACACCGACCAGGACTACTTCGACTACGTCGACGGCAAGCCGCGCTACGACGGGGTGCGCAGCTTCCTCGCCTCGCGCGGCATCATCCTGCCGGAGGGCACGCCGGAGGACCCGCCGGACGCACTCACGGTGTGCGGTCTGGGCAACCGCAAGAACGACGTCGTGACCGAGGTGCTCGCCACCGAGGGCGTCACCGCCTACCCCGGCTCCGTGGCGCTGCTCGACGAGCTCGGCGCGCTGGGCGTGCCGATGGCGGTGGTCTCCTCCTCCCGCAACGCGCCCGACGTGCTGCGGGCCGCAGGGCTGGCCGACCGGTTCGCCTTCGTCCTGAGCGGTGCCCTGGCCACCGACCTCGGGCTGGCGGGCAAGCCCGCCCCGGACACCTACGCCCACGCCGCCGCCGAGCTCGGCGCCACCAATGCCACCTCCGTCGTGCTGGAGGACGCCGTCAGCGGTGTCGCCGCAGGGCGGGCCGGCGACTTCGGCCTGGTGATCGGGGTGGACCGCGGCGCCGGCGAGGCGCCGCTGCAGGCGGCGGGCGCCGACCTCGTCGTCACCGACCTGGCCGAGCTGATCGACGGAGGAGCCCGATGACCGCCGACCTGCCCGAGGACCACAGCAACCAGGGTCCGCCGGACCAGCCGCCACCGGCCCACGAGGACCCGATGGACCGCACCCGGTTCCCCGTCGACCCGTGGCGCCTGGTCGAGACCCGCTTCGACGGCACGGACCTGGGCATCACCGAGTCGCTGTTCGCCGTCGGCAACGGCTACCTCGGCCTGCGCGGCAACTACTCCGAGAGCCGCGACGCCCACCTCGACGGCACCTTCATCAACGGCTTCCACGAGACCTGGCCGATCTCGCACGCCGAGGAGGCCTACGGTTTTGCCCGGGTCGGCCAGACCATCGTCAACGCGCCCGACCCCAAGGTGATCCGGCTCTACGTCGACGACGAGCCGCTGCAGGTCTCGATCGCCGACATGCGCGCCTACGAGCGGGTGCTGGACTTCCGCAGCGGGGTCCTCGAACGGGACCTGGAGTGGCGCACCCCGGCCGGCAAGCGGGTCCGGGTCCGGAGCCTGCGGATGGTGCCGCTGGCCCAGCGCCACCTCGCGGTGATGACGTTCGAGGTGACCCTGCTCGACCACGGCGCCTCCCTGATCATCTCCTCGCAGCTGATGAACCGCCAGGACAGCGACGAGCACAAGCCGCGCCAGGCCGGCCTCGGCGGCGGCACCACCGACCCCCGCCAGGCCGCCTCGTTCGACCACCGCGTGCTGGAGCCGCAGCTGCACCACGCCGACCCCGCGACCGGCCGGCTCAAGCTCGGCTACCGCACCAGCGAGAGCCAGATGACCCTGGGCGTGGTCGCCGACCACCACCTGGAGACCGACGCGCCGTACTCGATGACCGTGGACTCCGAGGACGACCTCGCCAAGGTCATCTACCGGATCGCGGGCGAGCCGGGCACCACCGTGCGGCTGACCAAGCTGGTCGCCTTCCACACCGCGAACACGATCCCGGCCCGCGAGCTCATCGACCGCTGCGAGCGCACGCTGGACCGCACCTGGGAGGAGGGCGTCGAGGCACAGTACGACGCCCAGCGCGCCTGGCTCGACCAGTTCTGGGCGCGCTCCGACGTCGAGGTGCCTGGCCATCCCGACCTGCAGCAGGCCATCCGGTGGAACCTCTTCTCGATCCTGCAGGCCTCCGCCCGCGCCGAGGGCCAGGGCATCGCGGCCAAGGGGGTGACCGGGTCCGGGTACGGCGGCCACTACTTCTGGGACACCGAGATCTACGTCCTGCCGTTCCTGACCTACACGCTGCCGTGGGCGGCGCGCAACGCGCTGCGGTTCCGCTACACGCTGCTCGAGTACGCCCGCACCCGAGCACGCGAGCTGTCGCAGAAGGGCGCCCTGTTCCCGTGGCGCACCATCAACGGCCACGAGGCGTCGGCGTACTACGCCGCCGGCACCGCGCAGTACCACATCGACGCCGACATCTCCTACGCGCTGAGCCAGTACCTCGGCGCCACCGGGGACGACGACTTCCTGGCCCACGAGGCGATCGACATCTTCGTGGAGACCGCGCGACTGTGGGCCGACCTGGGGTTCTGGCGCGACGAGACCCAGCGCACCTTCCACATCCACGGCGTCACCGGGCCCGACGAGTACACCGCCGTGGTGGACGACAACCTGTACACGAACGTGCTCGCCCGGTTCAACCTGCGCCGGGCCGCGCGGGCGGTGCGGGAGCTGGCGCTGAACTTCCCCGAGGCGTACGCCGACCTGGTGCGTCGTACCGGCCTGACGCCGGATGAGCCGACCGAGTGGGAGAACTGTGCCGCCGGCATGCTCATCCCCTTCGACGAGCACCTCGGCATCCACCCCCAGGACGTCGACTTCCTCGAGCGGGAGATGTGGGACCTGCGGAACACGCCGCTGGAGAAGCGGCCGCTGCTGCTGAACTACCACCCGCTGGTGATCTACCGGTTCCAGGTGCTCAAGCAGGCCGACGTCGTGCTCGCGCTCTACCTGCAGGGCGATGAGTTCACGGCGGAGCAGAAGAAGGCCGACTTCGAGTACTACGACCCGATCACCACCGGCGACTCCACGCTGTCGGCGACGGTGCAGTCGATCATCGCCGCCGAGGTCGGCTACCACGAGCTCGCGCTGCGCTACTTCAACGCCGCCCTGTACGTCGACCTCGCCGACCGGCACTCCAACACCGCCGAGGGCGTGCACGTCGCGTCCACCGGCGGGGTGTGGAGCGCACTGGTCGCCGGGTTCGGCGGCTTCCGCGACATCGGCTCCGGCGCCGGCAAGCGGCAGTGGCGCATCGACCCGCGGCTGCCCGAGGCGTGGGAGAGCCTCGTCTACCGGCTCACCCTGCGCGGCACCCGGGTCCGCGTCACCGTGCGCGCCAGCGAGCTCGAGCTGTTGGTCGAGGACGGTGACCGGGCGATCACCTTCGACGTGCGCGACGAGCTCGTCACCGTCGCGCCCGGCAAGCCCGTCACCGTCGCGCTCAAGGACCAGGGGCCGCGCCTGAGCGGCCAGCCGAAGTACCCCGCCGGCACCCGGCGCTCCGACGGCACCGTCATCTCCGCCATCGTGCCCAGCGGGGAGTGAGCGGGGTCGAGCGGGCTGGGTGCAGGAATCCCCGGTCGACCGGGGATTCCTGCGCGGATCGGGGGTTACAACCCCCAATCCCGCCAGGAAACCTCCGCCCCCGTGACGCCTGAGGCGTACGACGTACGGCGCGCGCCGCGCCACACGACCTGCGCGACGGCCCGGGCGCGTGCAACCGACGTCATACGATCCCGGGGTGAGACGCGGCGTGGGTGGCACCGCTCGGGGCGTTCACTGGAACCGTGACCGAACTTCGTCCCGCTGCCGCGCGGGAGGTGAGCGACGCCCGGCGCTGGGCGATGCTGGCGGCCGGGACGGTGGCGCAGGCCTCGACGGCGGCGATGGTGGCCGCGCCGTCGTTCCTCATCCCGCAGCTGCACCGCCCGGTCGCCGAGGGCGGCAACGGGCTGAGCCTGGCCGCGGCCGGGCTGGTCTCCTCCGCGGCGATGGCCGGGATGATGTGCACCCTGGTGCTCTGGGGGCTGGTCGTGGACCGGCGCGGCGAGCGGTTCGCGCTCCTCGGCGGGTTGGGCATCGCCGGCCTCGGCGGCCTGCTCGCCACGCTGACCAGCTCGCCCGCGGCCCTGGCGGGTGCGTTGGCGCTCGCCGGGGTCGGCGCCGCCGCCACGAACTCGGCGTCCGGGCGGGTCGTGGTCGGCTGGTTCCCCGCGCAGCGGCGCGGCGTGGCGATGGGCATCCGGCAGACCGGGCAGCCACTCGGCGTCGGGTTGGCCGCGGCCACCGTCGCCGTCGTCGCGCACAGCCACGGCATCGGCCCGGCGCTGTGGGTGCCCACCGCCGCGACCGTGCTGGCCACGGCGGGGGTGGCGCTGACCGTGCTCGACCCGCCGCGTCCCGCGGCCGGGGAGCGGCGCGCCGTGGTCAACCCGTACCGCGCCGACTCCTTCCTGCTGCGGATCCACAGCTCCTCGGTGCTGCTGGTGGTGCCGCAGTTCCTGGTCTGGACGTTCGGCCTGACCTGGCTGGTCGAAGGGCTGGACTGGTCCCCGGGCCTGGCCGGGCTGACCGTGGCCGCCACCCAGGTGGCCGGCGCCGCGGCCCGGATCGGGGCGGGCTGGCTCTCGGACGCGATGGGGTCGCGGATGCGGCCGATGCGTGCGGTCGCCGTGCTCGCCGGTGTCTGCATGGCGCTGCTCGGCGGCGCCGCGGCGCTGGCGGAGGGATCGACCCTGCTGACCGCCGTGTCGGTGCTGCTGCTGGTGGCGGCCTCGGCGCTGACCGTCGCCGACAACGGTCTCGCGTTCACCGCCATCGCCGAGCGGGCCGGGCCGTTCTGGTCGGGGCGTGCGATGGGCCTGCAGAACACCGCCCAACACCTCGCCGCCGTCGCGGTCCCCCCGCTGGCGGGACTGTCCATCACGGCCTGGGGCTACGGCGCCACGTTCGCCCTCGCCGCGGTGTTCCCGCTGGTCGCGATCAGCGCGGTGCCGGTGGGCGGGGAGCGGCCAGTCGGCTGAGCGCGACCGGCGGCTCCGGCGAACCGCCCTCCTGCACCCGCCACCGGCGGAGCAGCTCGGCCTCCCGCTCGGCGGTGATGCCGTCGATCCGGGCCGCCGGGTCGGCGGCCAACCACGCCCGCGTGTCGCGCACCGTGTCTGCCAGCGGGCGCGACACCAGTCCCGCCGCCGTGGCCGGCGCGGCGTCGTGGGACATCATGCCGTCGTAGGAGGGCCGGGGAAGCCACAGCGGGATGCCCCGGGGGCCGGCCCAGCTCGCCACGCCCTCGGCGAGCAGGAAGTCGTGGTCGACCCACACCGGGCGAGCGTCCGGCAGGGCCGCGGCGAACAGGTCGCCGAACGTGGTCACCGGGCCGACGGCGTCGTACACGGTCGGCGTTCCCGGCTCCCCGGGGTCCCCCGATTCCGCCACGGGGGTGGTGACGGGGCCCCGCTCGGCCAGGGCGACGATCCAGGTGGCGAGGTCGCGCACGTCGACGACCTGCACCAGGTCCTCGGGCCGACCCGGCGCCAGGACCTCGCCGTCGTGCGCCGAGCGCCACGCCCAGTACGCGAACCGGCCGCTCGGGTCGCCGGGCCCCACGATCAGCCCGGGCCGCAGCACCACCGCGCCCGGCACCGCCTCGTGCACCAGCTGCTCGCAGGCGACCTTCATCGCGCCGTACGCCTCCGGGCTGCTCATCGGGTCCAGGTCGTCGACGACCGGCTCCAGCAGCGTCCCCACCCCCGGGCCGCCGGCGTCGGCATCGTCGGCGTAGACGGAGATGGTGGAGACGAAGACCCAGTGCGCCGGCGGTACGGCGTCCAGCGCGCGCCGCACGTGGGAGGGCCGCCGGGCGACGTCGACCACTGCGTCGGGTGGGCGGTCGGCCAGCCGCTGGACCAGGTCGGCGGGGGCCGGCTCGTCGCGGTCCCAGCGCAGGTGCTCGACACCGGTGGGCACCGTGCCGGAGCGGCCGCGGTTGACGCAGATGACCTCGTGCCCGGCCGCCACGGCCTCGGCGGCCACCGCACGGGACAGGAACCTGTTGCCGCCCAAGACCAGGATGCGCATGGCCCATCTGAACCCGGCGACCCGACTTCCGCAAGGGTCGCCGGGCCTGCGGCCTGCGGACAGCCGGTAGCGGGCGGGTACGGGCATGGTTGGCTGACCGCGTGGGACACCGCTGCCGCATGCTCGCGACCGTCGTGGCGCTCGCCGTACCCCTGCTCCTCGCCGGCTGCGGCGCAGACGAGTCCGCACCCGGACCGACCACCGCGAGCAGCTCGGCCACCGGCTCCCCGTCCTCGCCGGCCTCGCCGACGGGATCGCCGAGCGCCACTCCGAGCACGTCTCCGACGACCGCGCCCAGCTCGGCCGACGCCCCCCGACCGTCGCCCACCGACCAGACCACCACCGACCAGACCACCACCGGCCAGGCCCCCGCCGAGCAGACCGAGCAGACCGGGATCGACGCCTCGCACCACCAGGGCCCGATCGACTGGCGGCAGGTGGCGGGGGCCGGCATCGAGTTCGCCTACCTCAAGGCCAGCGAGGGCACCCGGTTCGTCGACCCCCGCTTCGCCGAGAACCGCCGCGCGGCCACCGCCCGCGGGCTGGTGGTCGGCGGCTACCACTACTTCCAGCTCTGCACCGACGGCACCGCCCAGGCCCGGCACTTCATCGACGTCCTCGGCAAGCACGACCCGGTGCGACAGCTGGCACCGGCGCTCGACCTGGAGCTGGCCGGCAGCTGCGCGACCCCGCCACCCCGGGCGGAGCTGCTGGCCGAGGTGCGCGAGTTCCTGGCGGTCGTCGACGCCCACACCGGCACCCGCACGGTGGTCTACCTCTACCCCGAGCTGGAGGAGCGCTTCGGCTTCGCCGGCGACCTGGCCGACCACCCGCAGTGGGTGCGCCGGCTCGGTGACCGCGAGCCGCGGCGGCCCTGGCAGGTGTGGCAGTACGACGACCGCGGCACCGTGCCGGGCATCGCCGGCGGGGTGGACCTGAACCTGCGCCGCACCGGCTGAGCCGTCGTACGCTCCGCCTCCCAAGCAGATTTGTCGGATCTCGGCGGATTCTCGACGAATTCTCTTGGGGCGCGGAGCCCGCGCAGATCGGAGGGGAACATCAGGCACCCTCGGGTCGTTGCACCCACATGCCCACCGTGGACCTGACCTCCGGCAACTTCGAGCAGACCATCCTCGAGAACGAGATCGTGCTCGTCGACTTCTGGGCGTCGTGGTGCGGCCCGTGCCGCAACTTCGCCCCGATCTACGAGGCGGCAGCGCAGCAGAACGCGGACCTGGTCTTCGGCTCGGTGAACACCGAGGAGGAGCAGGACCTCGCGGGTGCCGCGCAGATCAGCTCGATCCCGACGCTGATGGCGTTCAAGAAGGGCCACCTGGTGTTCTCCCAGGCCGGTGCCCTGCCCGCGCAGGCACTGGACCAGCTGATCAACGCCGTGCGCGAGCTCGACGTGGACGCCGCGATCGCGGAGAGCGCCGGCCAGGCCGACGCCGGCCAGGCTGGCACCGCCGACCAGCGTGGCTGAGCTCCAGCTCGGGCTGGACACCTTCGGCGACGTCACCGCCGATGCGTCCGGCGCGCCGCTGAGCCATGCCCAGGTGCTGCGCGACGTCGTCGAGCAGGCCGTCCTGGCCGACACGGTCGGCGTGGACGCGATCGGGCTCGGCGAGCACCACCGCGACGACTTCGCGATCTCCGCACCCGACGTGGTCCTGGCCGCGATCGCCGCCCGCACCGAGCGGATCGTCCTGGGCACCGCGGTGACCGTGCTCAGCTCCGACGACCCGGTGCGCCTCTACGAGCGGTTCGCGACCCTCGACGCCCTGGCCGGTGGTCGGGTCGAGGTGACGCTGGGCCGCGGCTCGTTCACCGAGTCCTTCCCGCTCTTCGGCTACGACCTGGCCCACTACGAGCAGCTGTTCAGCGAGAAGCTCGACCTGTGGGCCGCGCTGCAGGGCGAGGGCACGGTGACCTGGGACGCCGGCCGGCTGCGGCCACCGCTGCGCGCCGCCCGGATCTTCCCGCACACCGACCGCGGCTCGATCCCGACCTGGATCGGCGTCGGCGGCTCCCCGGAGTCGGTGGTCCGGGCCGCGCAGTACGGCTTCGGGCTCATGCTGGCGATCATCGGCGGCGAGCCGGCCCGGTTCGCGCCGTACGCCGACCTCTACCGCCGCGCCCTGACCGAGCTCGGGAAGCCGCCGCTGCCGATCGGCGTGCACTCCCCGGGCTTCGTGGCCGACACCGACGGCGAGGCGCGCGAGCTGCTGTTCCCGCACTTCAAGGCCAACCGGGACCGGATCGGGGCCGAGCGCGGCTGGGGGCCGGTCACCCGGGCGCAGTACGACGCCGAGGTGGAGACCGGTGCGCTGTTCGTCGGCTCCCCGGAGACCGTGGCCCGCAAGATCGCCGACACCGCGCGCACCCTGGGCCTGGACCGCTTCGACCTGAAGTACTCCAACGGGCCGCTGCCGCACGAGCACCTGATGCGGTGCATCGAGCTCTACGGCAAGGCGGTCATCCCGCGGGTGCGCGAGCTCCTCGCCGAAGAGGCCTGACCGCCTGACCCGGTCGCCCACCCACGTCGACCACCCACGTCGACCCACCCACGTCGACCACCCACGTCGACCACCCACGTCGACCAGGGCCGGGTCAGGGCCGGGCGCCGGTCCCGGCGATGAGCTGGGCGTCGACGACGTCGAACACGTCGACGAGGGCATCGACGACCTCCTCGCGCTCGACGGCGATGTCACCCTGCAGCACCGCACCCAGGGTGTGCGCCACGCCGCCGATGAGGAACCGGGCGACCATCCGCACCCGCGCCCCGATCGTCTCCGCGAGCGCGTCGGGGTCGGCGACGGCCGGGTCGCCGTGCGCGGCGGTGACCGCGAGCAGGCCGGCGAAGCGGCGGCTCTCGGCGAGCACCCGGGGGCCGAGCGCCGGGGAGCTGACGGACTCGATGAGCGCGATCCGACCCTTGCGGGGGTCCTCGAGCATCAGGTCGACCATCTCGGCCAGCACCGCCCGGATCCGCTCGCGCCGCGACGCCTCTGCACCGGCCGCGGCCAGGGCGCCCAGGGCTCGGGTGGCGGCCTCGCTGGCGATCTCGTCGAAGACGGCCCGCTCCAGCGCCTCGATCCCGGCGAAGGACTCGTAGAAGTAGCGGGCCGCGAGCCCGGAGTCCTCCACGACGGCCCGCACCGTCGTACCGGCGACGCCGCGGGTGCCGAACAGCTCCAGGCCGGCGGCGAGCAGCCGGGCGCGCCGCTCCGCGACCCGCTCCTCGGGGGCCTGGCCGCGGTAGCGGCGGGTGCTGTCCGTGGTCCGCTCCTGCTGCACCCAAACATCTTGACACAGGCGTTCTCAGATGCGTTCATGGGATCTGACAACACGTGTTGACCGTTCAAGGATGCTCCCCGATGACGCTCACCAGCCCCAGTCCCAGTCCCAGCGCCAGTCCCAGCACGGGCCGCGACGCCGTACCAGCCGCACCGGCCGCAGCAGGCACGCCCGAGGTGCCGCCGTGGCACCCCTCGCAGCCGCACCACGAGCTCGCCGCCGACGTGCGCTGGTGGATGGGGATGCCCCTGACGTTCGGCCTGTTCGGCCGCCTCGCGCTCGACCAGGTCGCCTACCGCGAGGTCGCCGCCGCGGTGGACGCCACCGGCCGGTTCGCGGAGAACTTCACCAACCGCGGGTTGCGCAGCTACCTGTGGGGCCCGCTGCTGCTGTTCGGCGACGACGTCGACCGCCACGCGACCGCGGAGCGGTTGAAGAACCTGCACGCCGGGGTGCACGGCAAGGGCAAGGGCCACTTCTCCGGGGAGCGCTACAGCGCGCTCAACCCCGCCGTGTGGAAGTGGGTGGGCACCAGCAGCCTGCTGATCTTCTACACCGGCTACGTGACCACCTACGGCCGCGACCTCGACGACGAGCAGCGCGAGGTCGTCTACCGCACCGCGCTGCACCTCAGCGCCTCCGACCTGCCCAGCGACGCCGCCGCGGTGCCCCGCACGGTCGCCGAGATGGAGGCGTACTACGAACAGGTCGCGACCACGAAGCTCGCCGACAACGAGTTCCTGCAGTGGGCGAACCAGACGTTCGACGCGCTGCCGGTGCCCACCCTGATCGGCCCCCGCTGGCTGCACCGCCTCATCACGCCGCTGTGGCGGGCGGCGACGCCGGCGCTGAGCCGGCCGGCGCGGGTCTGCGCCGCGGGCGCCGCGCACCCGCGGATGCGCGAGCTGCTCGGCATCACCTGGACGCCGCGGCTGCAGCGCGAGCTCGACCTCTACACCGCGCTCATCCGCCTCGGTCGGCACCGGCTGCCGAAGTGGCTGCTGCTCGAGCCGCTGGCCTACAACCGGTTCCGCTACGAGCGCCTGCGGGCGCTCTACGCCAAGCCGCAGCTCACGTCGTTCGCCGCACCCGACTAACGGCCGATCGAGGCGCGGGGCGCCGTACATGAGAGGATCGCGGCCGGGGGACGGGCGCACGAACGCGCCCGCAGGCGGCGCCGAGACGGCCCCGCCCGGACCGGCCACGGGGCGAAGGGGACGACGATGAGCGATGTCGCCGCCGTCCGCTACCCCACCCCGGTCGTCGTCCGCGGCCTCGACGTCGCCGCCAAGGGCATGCTCGTCGGGCTGCTCCTGCTGGCCCTCGTCGACCCCGACGGCTCGAACCTGCGCGACAAGGCCGCCGAGGCCCGCGCGATCGGCTACCCGCTGGCGTCCTTCACCATCCCGCTGATCTGGCTGCTGGCGTGGAAGGAGCGGGCCTCCTTCCCGTGGGTCCCCGACATGCTGGTCACGCTGACCTGCTTCACCGACATCCTCGGCAACCGGATGGACCTCTACGACCAGATCGTCTGGTTCGACGACTTCATGCACTTCGCCAACACCGGCCTGCTGGCCGCGGCGGTCATCCTGCTGACGCTGCACCACACCACGCCCCGGGTGCGGCTCGTGGAGCGCGCCCTGGCGGTCGGCGCCACCGGCGCGATCGCCTGGGAGGTCGCGGAGTACTTCGCCTTCATCAACGGCCACGCCGAGCGTGCCTTCGCCTACGCCGACACCCTCAGCGACCTCGGCCTCGGCGTGGCCGGCTCCGTGTTCGCGGCGCTGGCGATCCACTCGCTGTGGCGCTTCGGCCAGCTGCGCGAGGTCGCGCCCCAGCTCGGACGCTGAGCGGTTCGGGGCGCAGCGTCACCTCGACGCTGCCTCAGCGGCCATCCCACGCCCGCACCGACGACGGCTCCGCCTTCACCCCGAGGTCACGGGCGGCAGCGGAGATCGCCCGGGCCAGCGCGATGTCGACGGTGGTCAGCGACTGCGTGTCGTGGGTGGAGACCCGGACCTCCACGACGCCGTAGCGCAGGTTCACGTCCGGGTGGTGGTCGGCCGCCTCGGCGATCCGGCCGATCTCCGCGACCAGCCGCAGCCCGGTCGCGAAGTCACGGGTGCGGAACAGCGCGTGGGCCTGCCCGGCCACGACCCGCCAGTCCCCCAGTCCTGAGGCGGAGAGGAACTCGTCACCACTCACCACGACGTACGCCATTCCCAGACGCTAGGGGGCTTGGGGCCGAACGCCAAGGGCGACGCACCGCACGAACGCACCGGTTGAGAGGATCCTCGGCGTGGGTGAGGTCTTCGAGTGCGAGATCCAGGCGCGGGTGCGCGACGTCAACCTCGGCGGGCACGTCGACAACGTGGAGGCACTGCGGGTCCTCGACGAGGCGCGGCTGCTGTTCTTCCGGTTCGCGCCCCTGCCCGGCAGCGACCGGCCCGGCCTGTTCCGTGACGTGCCGTCCGGGGTGGCCGAGCTCGTCGGCGCCCAACGCATCGACTACCACTCCGAGATGCGGTTCGTGGCCTACCAACCGTTCCTGGTGCGGATCTGGGTGAGCCACATCGGCGGCTCGTCGTTCACCGTCGGCTACGAGCTGCGCGTCGACGCCGACCACCCGCCCGCGATCGTCGCCGAGTCGACGGTCGTCTTCTGGGACACCACGGCCGGCCGCTCCTGGCCGATCTCCGAGGAGGTCCGGGCCACCCTGGCGTCGTACCTCGGGGAACCGGTGGACCTGCGGGAGCGCCCGGGCCGCTGACGGGCCGCGGCGCGGCACGTCTGTGCCGGGCCGCCCTACAGTGGGTGCGTGCCCCGTCCGATCCGCAGGCGCCGTGTCGCCGACGTGCGCGCCCTGCAGGACCGGCGCGAGGAGCTGCTCGACGCGGCGCTGCGCATCATCGACCGCGACGGCTTCGAGGCGCTGAACATCGAGACGATCGCCAAGGAGGCCGGGGTCGGCCAGCCGTTCGTCTACCGCAGCTACGACGGCTTCGGAGCGCTGCTGCTCGCCCTGATCGATCGCCAGCAACGACGCTCGATGAACCAGCTCTACGCCGCCCTCGACCTCGACGCACCCGAGCGTGACGACCTCGCCGCCGTGATGGAGCGCGCGGCACCCGCGCTGCACCGGATGGTCCTCGACGACCCCGTCCTGTGGCGGGCGATGCTGTGCCCCGGACCGCACGTGCCGGACGCGGTGCTCGACCGCATCGCCGCCGACCGCGAGCAGCTGCGCTCGGTGTTCGAGCAGCTCCTCACCGCCCGCGCCGAGAAGGAGCAGGCCGAGAGAGAAGGGGCGGGCAGGGAGACCAGCGGAGGCAGCGACGAGGACGGCGGCGCCGTGATCGACCCCGAGGTGCTCTCCCACGCCCTGGTCGCCGCCCTCGAGCAGCTCGGCAGGCTGGTGCTGGCCGACCCCGAGCGGTACGACGAGCCGCGGCTGCTGCACACCGTCCGCGTGCTCTTCGGCCGACCTGCGAGCCCCTGGTGAGCACTCCGTGAGCACGCCCGCGTCCCCGCCGACGATCGCCCGGCTCGCCACGGTCGGCGACGCCGAGCAGGTCGCGGCGCTGCTGCACGAGTTCAATGCCGAGTTCGACGCCCCCAGCCCGACCCTCGCCGACCTCTCCCGCAGGTTCACCACCCTGCTGGCCGGCGACGACGTGCTCGTCGTGCTCGCCGAGCGGGCCGTGGAGGCCGCCCCGATCGGCTTCGCCTTCCTGACGCTGCGCCCCACGCCGTACGGCGACGGGCCGCTGGCACAGCTCGAGGAGCTCTACGTGCGCCCCGACCTGCGGGGCGAGGGCACCGGCACGCTGCTGCTCGAGACCGCGCTGGCACAGGTGCGGGCGCGCAGCGGCATCGAGATGCACATCAACGTCGACGAGGTGGACGCCGACGCCCGCCGGTTCTACGAGCGGCACGGCTTCACCAACGTCGAGCCCGGCGCCGACTACCGGATGCTGAGCTACCGGCGCGAGCTCTGAGCCGGCACCGACCTCGACGGGCACCCGTTCTGCCTGTGCCCGCCGCCGCAGGGCGCGGCCTGACGCTGCGCGCATGGGCCTGGCGCGACGCCCGTTCGGGGGGAACACTGACGTGATGACCGATCCCACCCCTGGCACCTCCCCCACGAGCCCGGTGACCGGCCTCGTCGCCATCACCCTCGACACCCCGGACGCCGCTCGCCTGGCCCAGTTCTACGCCGACCTGGCCGGCGGCGAGGTCACCGGCGTCTACCCGGAGTACGGCTACGCCTCGGCCGACCTGCTCGGTGTCACGCTCAACTTCCAGGGCGTCGCCGACTACACGCCGCCGCAGTGGCCCTCCGCCGAACACCCGCAGCAGTTCCACCTGGACCTGCGGGTCGACGACCTCGACGCGGCCCTCGAGCACGCCCGTGCGCTGGGCGCCACCGTGGCGCCGACGCAGAGCGGCGAGGGGGCGTGGGTGGTGATGATCGACCCCGACGGGCACCCGTTCTGCCTGTGCCCGCCGCCGCAGGACGCACCCTGACCGGCTGAGGTCAGCCCTCCGGGACGCCCGGGACGCCCCGGGACGCCCCGGGACGCCCGGGACGCCCGGGACGCTCAGGGGCGCCGGTAGGTCAGGTGGGTGACGTGCGGCGTGCTCCGCGCCGAGACCGGCACCAGGCCGAGCACGGGCACGTCGTCGAACAGCCGGGATCCGCCGTGCGGTACCGCGCCGACGGCCAGCCCGGAGGAGTACGGCGCCACGTGCAGCCGCAGCTCGTCGATCACGCCCGCGGCGAGCGCGGCGTTGATCGTGGTGGCACCACCCGCGATCGCGACCGTGCCGTCCCCGGCCGCCGCGCGGGCCTGCTGCAGCGCGGAGTCGAGGCCGTCGGTGACGAAGTGGAACGTCGTACCGCCGGTCATCTCCAGCGGCGGACGCGGATGGTGAGTGAGCACGAAGACCGGGGCCCGGTACGGCGGCTCCTCGCCCCACCAGCCCCGCCAGGACAGGTCCCACGGCCCGCGGTCGGGGCTGAACATGTTGCGCCCCATCACGTAGGCCTTGGCCTCGAGGATGCCGGCGATCTCCTCCGGGCTCTCGTCGGCACGGTCGAACATCCACGCGTGCAACGGCGCCTGGTCCAGGTCGCCGAACGGGCGCTCCAGGCACTGACGAGGCCCGGCGCCGAAGCCGTCGAGGGTGACGCCGATGTCGGCGGTGACGCGCACGGGTGGGTCCATAAAGGTACTGACCGCCGCAGCGGTGCGGACTCATCGGCCCCACCTCGGCCCACCCCAGGTGACTCGGCGGACCACGACGGGCGACTCGGCGGACCGCGACGGGGGATTCGACGGACCACGACGGGGGATTCGACGGACCACGGGAGGGGATTCGACGGCGGGCAAGGCTCGCACGTCGGGGCCGTCACATCCGGGGGGATCGGGACCGGAACGGGAGCCGGAGGTGGGAGGATCGCGCCCGTGCTGGGCATCACCGACCTGTCGACGTACCTCATCGGCGTCGTGCTCATCGTGCTGCTGCCGGGACCGAACTCGTTGTACGTGCTGTCGGTGGCGGCGCGGCGCAGCACGCGGGCCGGGTTCGCTGCGGCAGGCGGCGTGCTGACCGGGGACGCGGTGCTGATGACGCTGTCGGCGGCCGGGGTGGCGTCGTTGCTGCAGGCCAACGACGCCGCGTTCGCGGTGGTGAAGTGGGTGGGTGCCGGCTACCTGGGGTTCCTGGCCTACGCGATGCTGCGCGGTGCGCTGGAGATGTGGCGCAGCCGCCGCGGCGTGGTGGAGACCGTCGAGCAGGTCACCGCGGAGCTGCCGGCCACCGCCGACGCCAGCGCCCAGCCCAGCGCGCGGGCCGAGCGGCCCTACCGGCGCGCGCTGCTGATCAGCCTGCTCAACCCGAAGGCGATCCTGTTCTTCGTCGCGTTCTTCGTGCAGTTCGTCGACCCCGCCTACGCGCACCCCGCGGTGTCGTTCCTGGTGCTCGGCGCGTTCGCGCAGGCATGCTCGCTGCTGTACCTGAGCGTGCTGATCTTCGCCGGCACCCGCCTGGCGGCGGCCTTCCGACGGCGCAAGGCCGTCTCGGCGGTCGCGACGTCGGCGGTGGGCGCCGTCTTCCTCGGCTTCGCGGTCAAGCTGTCGCTGTCCTCGGCGTGACGCCACGCGCCGTACGGCCCCCCACCGACCCCCGGCGGCCCCCGGCGGCCCCCGGCGGCCCCAACGGCACCGGAGCGGATCGGCAGGTCCTGTGACGCCCCCGCAGCGGGCCCACTAGGTTGGGACCGCGACATCGCGTGCGGGGGCCCGGCGTTGCACACCGCGGCAGGTGCAGCGCGCCCTGCCCGGTGTCAGTGGCACCTGACAACTGGAGCGGACATGGGGACAGCGTTGCGGCGCACCGAGCCTTCGCGACCCCGCGGGCTGCGCCGGCTCGTCGGCCGCGCCAACCTGCCCGGGCTGGTGTCCGGGCTGCTCTCCCTGGCGTTGGTCGTGGGGCTGCTGATGTTCCTGACCCAGCAGCTGCAGCCACAGCTCGCCGAGCTACGGCAGGCGCAGCGCACGATCCGCGACGCCCACGACGCGATGCTCGACCAGGAGACCGGCGTGCGCGGCTACCTCGCCAGCGGCGAGGAGGAGTTCCTCGAGCCCTACTGGACGGGCGCCGCCGAGCTGGTCGTGCACGAGCAGCGGCTCTCCGCGGCGCTCAGCGGCCAGCCCGAGCTGATCGGACTCGCCATCGCCACGATCACCGCCCAGCAGGCGTGGCAGAAGCAGTGGGCGGTGCCCGCCGCCAGCGGCGACTGGGAGTCCGTGGCAGACACCGACGACGACGGGGTGGTCACCGCCCGCGAGACGGCGGTCTACCTGCAAGCCGGCAAGAACCTGTTCGACCCCTACCGGCAGCGCGACCAGGCGCTGCAGGCCGCGGTGCGCGCCGAGATCGAGACCACCGAGAGCAAGATCGCGCGCACCCTCGGCTTCTGCGGCATCACGCTGGTCCTGCTCGCCCTCGCCTCCATCGTGCTCACGGTGCGCGCCCAGCAGCGGCTCCGGCGGCTCGTCGTGGCGCCGCTGCTGCAGGTCACCGAGCGGGTGGACCGGGTACGCCGCGGCGACTTCACCGGTGAGCCAGCGCCCGCGCCCGGTGTGATCGAGATCGGTGCGCTGGCCAGCGGCGTCGACGAGATGACCCATGCCATCGTGCAGCGCCAGGACGCCGCCGTACGGCGCACCGAGGAGCTGCGGGCCCACGGCCGGCGCCTGCAGCGGGTGCTGGACCTCAGCCGGGACCTGACCGAGTCGCTGAGCCTGCGCTACACCACCCAGCGGCTGATCTCCGCCGTCTGCGAGCTGGCGAACGCCACCCGGGTGGAGCTGTGGCTGCAGGACTCCCACGCCAAGGAGCTCGTGCTGTACCTGAGCTCGGCACCGGCCGCCGCGCGGGCCGCCGCGCGGCCCCCCACGCAGGTCGTCGACGTCGGCGTCGGCGCGGTGGGACGCGCCGCCCGCTACGGCCGGGCGCTGCCGCTGGACGAGCGGCTCAGCGTGGTCGACGAGACCACCACGGGTGTCGCGGTGCCGATGGTGGTCGGGGCCCGGGTGGTGGCCGTGGTCGAGATCGAGAACGAGCAGGGCGAGCCGCTCGACCTCAGCCTGCTCGACGGCCTGCTGCTGCAGGGCGCCTCCGCGATCCAGGCCGCCCAGCTGCACGCCGAGGTCGAGGAGATGTCGCACAAGGACGCCCTGACCGGCCTGGCGAACCGGCGCCAGTTCGACGCCGACCTGCTCGCCGAGGTGGAGCGGGCGCACCGCTACGACCGCCCGCTGGCGCTGGTGATGATCGACCTGGACCACTTCAAGAAGATCAACGACGTCTACGGCCACCAGCGCGGCGACGAGGTTCTGCAGGACGTGGCCGGGCTGCTCAGCGCCGACCTGCGCGAGATCGACGTCTGCTACCGCTACGGCGGCGAGGAGCTGTGCGTGCTGCTGCCGGAGAGCACCGCGGAGATGGCGGCGGCGGCCGCCGAGCGGATCCGGGCCCGGGTCGAGGCGAGCTTCGCGTGGGCCTCCGCCCCGCCGGTCACCCTGTCGGCGGGCGTGGCCGCGCTGCGGCCCGGCGCGGAGCCCGCGGCGCTCGTCGGCGCTGCGGACCAGGCCCTGTACGCCGCCAAGCACGCCGGCCGGAACCGGGTCGAGGTCGCGCCGGACTGACGGTCGGCTCCGTGCCTGTCCCCCCAGGGACCGGGCGCCGCGGCTCGTGGCCCCGACGCCCGGGTCCGTTCGCCGGAGCGCGGGCGTGGTGTCAGTGCATGACGACCATGTCGCTGGCGGGGGCGAGGTCCTCGCGTGAGCCGCGGATCAGGACACCGCAGATGACGGCGCCGATCAACAGGATGACGCCGGCGGCGACGAAGGTGATGCTGTAGCCGTCGGTGAACGCGGTCATCATGTCCGCGCCCTCGGCGAGCGAGTCCTCGAGGCGACCGGCGTACAGCGCGGTGAAGATCGCGATGCCGATGGAGCCGCCGATGTTGAGCGAGGCGCTGGCCAGGGCGGAGGCGACGCCGGCGTCGTGCGGGTCGACGCCGGCCAGGGCCAGGTTCTGCATCGGCACGAAGATGAGCGACAGGCCGAGGCCGAGCAGCACCAGCCCGGGCAGGATCTGGCTCCAGTAGCTGCCGTCCGGGGTGATCCGGCTGAGGTAGAACATGCCGGAGGCGCCGAGGACCGGGCCGAGCACGAGGACCACGCGCGGGCCGAGGCCGGCGAGCATCTTGGTGGAGACCGGCGCGGTCGCCATGATCACCGCGGTCATCGCGATGTTGGCGACGCCGGCCATCACCGGGCTCATCCCCAAGACGATCTGGAAGTGGAACGTCAGGTAGAGCATCGCGCCCATCATCACGGCGCCCACGACGGCCTGGATGCTGAAGGCGGCGGCCCGGACCGGGTGGAGGACGACCCGCAGCGGCAGCAGCGGGTTGCCGATCCTGGTCTGGGAGAGGACGAAGACGGCCAGGAGCACCACACCGGCGGCCAGGAAGCCGATCGTGTCGGTCTCGCCCCAGCCGTGCTCGGCACGGGCGAAGCCGTAGACCAGCGAGGCCAGTGCCAAGGTGACGGTGACGGTGCCGAAGATGTCGTAGCGGTTGCGGCCCTCGGCACGAGCCTCGACGAGGAGCTTCCAGCCGCCGAGCAGACCGATCGCGACGAAGAAGATGTTGACCAGCAGGCACCAGCGCCAGTCGGCGTACTGGGTGAGGATCCCACCGAGCAGCAGGCCGAAGGCAGCACCGGTGCCTGCGATGATGCCGAAGACCGCGAACGCGATGTCGCGCTCCTTGCCGCGAGCGAAGAGCACGGTCAGCATCGCCAGCGCGGCGGGGGCGAGCATCGCGGCGAAGGCGCCCTGCACGGCGCGGGCGGCGATCAGCTCGCCGCCGGACTGTGCCAGGCCGCCCCACACCGAGGCGGCGCCGAAGCCGACCATGCCGACCATGAAGGTGCGCTTGCGGCCCCAGTAGTCGGCGATCCGGCCACCGAGCAGCAGCAGCGCCCCGAAGGCCAGGGCGTAGGCCGTGATCACCCACTGCCGCTGGCTGTCGGCCATGCCCAGGTCGGCCTGTGCGGCGGGCAGGGCGATCGCGACGATCGTGGAGTCCAGGACGACGACCAGGTTGGTCAGGCCGAGGACGGCGAGCGCCCACCACCGGCGCGGGTCGGGTTGCTCGAGCCCCGTGGGCGGCGTGACGTGGGATGCGGGTGCGGACATGCAGGAACCTCCAGGTCTCCTGTCGAACTGGGACGCTGGAGGTTTCGAGCCTCGGACCGGCGGCACCGAGGCGCACCGACCACCCCTTCGCGACGGCGAGGGCAGGTGCCGGAGCCTACCGCCGGGGCCCGTCGTACGACGGTTCCCACGACGGTGACGTCCGCCACCTCGGTCGGCCTGTGCGGCGCTGGCTGCGTCCAGCCTGAGGGCTACGGCCGGGTCCGCTTCCCAAGCGAATTCGTCGAGGTTTCCCGGAATTGCGACAAATCCGCTTGGGAGGCGGAGGTCAGAGCGTTACGGGCGGGGCGGAGAGCAGTGGAGCGAGCAGGGTGCGGGCCAGGCCGCGGACCTGCGCCTCGTCGCGCAGGTCGAACACGACGCTGGGCGCGGCGAGGTAGCCGAGGGTGACGTGCAGGAAGACGTCGGCCAGCTGAGCGGGGTCGGCGCCGGGACCGCGGGCCAGCACCGTGGTCACCTGGGCGTGCGTACGACGCAGCAGGGTCGGGTCCTCGGAGAGCCAGCGGACCAGCACCGCGCGGCTGGCCGGGTCGCGGAAGATGACGTGCTCGGTGGCGAGCTTCATCGCCTCCGTGAAGCCCTCGACGACCTGCTCGGTGGGGTCGGTGACGGTGAGGAACACCTCGGCGAGGCGGTCCAGCAGCGCGTAGAGCTCGCGCGCGAGCGCGGCCTGGAACAGCGCGTCCTTGCCGCCGAAACGGCGGAAGAGGGTGGCGCGGTTGATCCCGGAGGCGCGGGCCACGTCGTCCATCGTGGCGACCTCGGGACCGAGCTCGCCGAGCACCTGCACGCAGGCGTCGAGGATCCGCTCATCCGTCTGCGACGCCGGCGTCGGGGGGTCCCGCCGCTCGCCGATCACCTCCAGCAGGCGCGCGAGCGACGGTCCGGGCTTGGGCATGTGCCATCTTGACATGTGCGACGGATTACACCGGAATAGTCGCATAAGGTGATGACCGCCGCGTCTCTCGGACCCGCAACCCGGCGCCCCGCTCCAGCCCCGACCCCGAGGAGTTCCCGTGACCGCCACCCCCCGGACCCTGTGCGAGGCCTTCGCCCGCACCTGTGTCGCCCACCCGGACAAGGTCGCGCTGCGCGACCACGCCGGACGGTTGGCCCTCACCTGGCGCGAGTACGCCGAGCAGGTCCAGGCGCTGGCCACGGGCCTGTCCGGCCTCGGCGTACGACGCGGGGACACCGTCGCGCTGATGATGGGCAACCGTCCCGAGTTCCACCTCGTCGACACCGCGGTCCTGCACCTGGGCGCGATCCCGTTCTCGGTCTACAACACCCTGGCCGCCGACCAGGTCACCTACGTGTTCTCCAACGCGGAGAACACCGTGGTCATCTGCGAGCCGGAGTACCTGGACAAGATCCGCACCGCCGACACCACCGGCCAGGTCAAGCACATCGTGTGCCTGGAGCCCACCGACCCGGCCGCCGTCGCGGACGTCGACCGCAGCGGCACCCTCACCCTGGCCGAGCTCGCCGCCACCCCGGACCCCGACTTCGACTTCGAGGCCAGCTGGCGCGCCGTCGAGCCGAGCGACCTGGCCACGATCATCTACACCTCCGGCACCACCGGCCCGCCGAAGGGCGTGGAGAGCACCCACGCGAACGTGATCGCGGAGTTCTCGGCCCTCGACGCCTACCTCGCGACCGGGCCGGAGGACGTGATCATCTCCTACCTGCCCGACGCGCACATCGCCAACCGCGGCGCCTGCCACTACAACAGCCTGATCCGCGGCATCGAGATCGTCACCGTGGACAACCCGAAGGCGCTGATCACCGCGCTGCCGGCGGTGCGGCCCACGGTGCACATCGCGGTCCCGGCGATCTGGTACAAGGTCAAGGCCGGGCTGGAGAACACCCTCGCCGCGGAGACCGGTCTCAAGGCGAAGCTCGCCCAGTGGGCGGTGGCCACCGGCGGCAAGGTCGCCCAGGCGCGGACCACCGGCCAGCCCGTCTCACCGCTGCTGCGGGTCCAGCACGTGGTGGCCGACAAGCTGGTGCTGAGCAAGGTCCGCGCCAAGGTCGGCCTCGACCGGATGCGGATCGCGGTCACCGGCGCCGCACCGATCTCGCCGGACGCGCTCGCCTTCATCATGGGCCTCGGCCTCGAGGTCTGCGAGATGTGGGGCATGTCGGAGACCAGCGGTGCGGTCACCGTGAACCCGCCGGGCAAGGTCAAGCTCGGCACCGTGGGCACCGTGCTGCCCGGCGGCACCGAGATCAAGCGGGCCGCCGACGGCGAGCTGCTGGTCCGCGGCCCGCTGGTCATGAAGGGCTACCGCGACGAGCCGGAGAAGACCGCCGAGGCGATCGACGCCGACGGCTGGCTGCACACCGGCGACATCGCCACGATCGACGCCGAGGGCTACGTCAAGATCGTGGACCGCAAGAAGGAGATCATCATCAACGCGGCCGGCAAGAACATGTCGCCGTCCAACATCGAGGGCGCGATCAAGGTCGCCTGCCCGCTGGTCCTCACCGCGGTCGCGATCGGCGACGACAAGCCGTACGTCAGCGCGCTGCTCACTCTCGACCCCGACGCCTGCGCCGCCTACGCCGCCGCCCACGGTCTGCCCGACGGCTCGGTCGCGGCGCTGGCCGCGGATCCCAGCGTGCAGAAGCTGCTGGAGGCCGGCATCGCCCAGGCCAACGCCAAGCTGGCCCGGGTCGAGCAGGTCAAGAAGTTCAAGGTGCTCGCCGACGTCTGGGAGCCCGGCGGCGGCGAGCTCACCCCCACGATGAAGCTGAAGCGCCGCCCGATCGCGGACAAGTACGCCGAAGCGATCGAGGAGCTCTACCGCAAGTGAGCACCGTGCCCGGCGCCGCGGCGGTCCTGCCGCGCGCCGGGCACCGTCGTACCCCGGCACCGGCCTGAGGAGGGAGCAGGCCGGTGCCGGCCACTCCCGGCGATCGGCCCGGGGATCCGGGCGCGCGACCGCGGCACCCGGGTGGCAGGCTGGAGCCATGCACGAGCACGCCGCCGCCGCCTCCGTCGACGACCCCGAGTCGCAGGCACGCGGCGAGGCGCTCGCCGCCTGGCTGGAGGGCCTCGGCCTGGCCGAGCACCTCGGTGAGGCCGGGCTGCCGACCTTCGAGCGCGACGCCGCGGGCGTCGTACGGTGGCGCGACCCGGCCACCGGCCAGCCGATGAGCGCCGAGCAGCTGGCCGCCCTGGACCACCTGCTGCACGCCGAGGGCGAGGACCCGCAGCACGCGGTGCCGCTGGCGCTGGTGCAGCTGCGCCGGCAGGCGCAGGTGCGCGCCGCGCTGCTGACCCAGCCCTGCCTCGACTACGCCGGGCTCGCCGCGATCCGTGGCGCCAGCGAGAACGCGACCCGGTTCGCGGTGCACAAGGCCGCCCAGCGCGGCGGCCTGCTGCTGGTTCCGCACGACGGCGCCACCTTGATCCCCGCCTTCCAGCTCACCGACGACGGCGAGCTGCGACCCGAGCTGGGCCCGTTGCTCGAGCCGCTGCTGAGCGCGCGGATGGACCCCTGGCGGGTGTGGGCCTGGCTCACTCAGCCGGCCGGGCTGCTCGGCGGCGCGGTGCCGCACGAGGCCGTCCGCGACCCCGAGGAGGCGCCGCTCGTGCGCCACGCCGCGGTCCGGCTCGCCGAGCGGGTCACCGCCGAGGCCTGACCCTCCGGTCCGGGCGACCAGGGGGCGACCAGGGGGCGACCAGGGGGCGACCAGGTGCGGCTGAGCACACGCGCCGCGACGCGCACCTTATGGAAACCTGAGGATGGGGAACCTCCCGGGAGCAGATCCCACGAACCCCGGAGGCCCGATGAGTGACGCCACGACCGATCGTGCCGACGGGGACGTCGAGCTGAACCGCAGCATCACCGGCCGGCTGCTGTTCTTCTACGTGCTCGGCGACGTGCTGGGCTCAGGCATCTACGTGCTCATCGGGACGGTGGCCGGCGAGGTCGGCGGGGCGTTCTGGATCGCCTTCGCCGTCGGCGTCTCGGTCGCCGCGATCACCGGCCTGGCCTACGCCGAGCTGGCCACCAAGTACCCCAAGGCCGCCGGCGCCGCGCTCTACCTCTACAAGGCGTTCGGCAACCGGCCGCTGGCCTTCCTGGTCACCGTCTCGTTCCTCTCCGCCAGCTTCGCCGCCGCCGGCTCCCTGGCCGTGGGGTTCGCCAACTACTTCCTCGAGCTGTGGGACGTGCCGCCCGGGCTGCTCGTGGCGCTGTTGTTCCTGCTGATGCTGTCGATCATCAACTTCATCGGGATCACCGAGTCGGTGGTGATCAACATGCTGATGACCCTGGTGGAGATCTCCGGCCTGATCATCGTCACCGTCATCGGCATCTGGTACGTCGCCCAGGGCGACGCGGACTTCTCCCGGCTGGTGGAGTTCGAGACCTCCACGACCCCGATCTTCGCGATCGTCGGGGGCGTGGCGCTGGCGTTCTTCGCGATGACCGGCTTCGAGAACGTCGCGAACGTGGCGGAGGAGACGATCGACCCGCAGCGCAACTTCCCCCGCGCGTTGATCGGCGGCATGATCGCGGCCGGGTTCATCTACGTGCTGGTCGCGATGACCGCCTCGCTGGTGGTCGGCGCCAAGGACCTCGCCGGCTCCGACGCGGCGCTGCTGGAGGTGGTCAAGGCCGACATCATCCCGATCCCGCTGGGGTTCATGACCACGCTGTTCGCCGTGATCGCCTGCATCGCGATCACCAACACCACGCTGGTCGCGGTGGTCACCCAGCCGCGGATCCTCTACGGGATGGCCCGCGAGGACGTCGTGCCCGGCGTCTTCGCCAAGCTGCACCCGAGCCGGCGCAGCCCGTGGGTCGGGTTGATCTTCTCCGCGCTCGTGGTGGCCACCCTGCTGGTCATCGGCACCCTGGTGGTCGAGGCCGGCGGCGGCATCGACCTGATCGCCCGGCTGGCGACCGTCACGGTGGTGCTGCTGCTGTTCATCTACTTCCTGGTGATCCTGGCCGCGCTGAAGCTCACCGGCCAGGACGAGAGCGAGCAGACCTTCACCGCACCGCGCCCGTTGCTCTACGTCGGCCTGCTGGGCAACGTGATGCTGCTGGTGTACGTCGTCGTGGACGACCCGACCTCGGTGATCTGGTGCGCGGGACTGTTGGCCGTCGGCGGCGTGCTGTTCCTCGTCGAGCAGGTCATCCGCAGCCGCCGGAGCGGGGCCGCCGGCCCGGCGACCGAGGCCTCGGACCAGCCCTCGAACCAGTCGGCCGAACCACCGGCCGAGCAGCCCCAGCCGACGGAGGAGCCCTGAGATGCACGTGATCGTGGCGACCGACGGGTCGCGCCAGTCGCTGCAGGCGGCGCGGACGTTCAAGAGCTTCGCCGACCCGCACCGGATCAGCGACGTCTCGGTGCTCGCGGTGATCCGGCCGCTGTCCTCGGTCGCGTTCGCCGACGAGATCTCCGGCTCCAGCGCCAAGGTCACCGGCCCCGAGCACTCCTTCCGCGCCGAGGCCGAGGCCGCGGTGCGGAAGGTGGCTGAGGAGTTCGACGGCTGGGGGCCGGCCCTGCACCGGCGCATCCGCAGCGGCTCGCCGGCCAACGAGATCATCAAGGCCGCCAAGCAGCTCGACGCCGGCCTGGTGGTCGTGGCTGCCGGCGGCCGCGGGCTGAGCGAGTCCGTCCTCATCGGCAGCACCGCGCAGCGAGTGCAGAACTACGCGCCGTGCCCCGTGCTCGTCGTACGGCCCAAGCCGCGCAAGCCCGCCCACCTCAAGAAGTAGCCCGCGTCAGGCCGCCTCGACCTGCCCGAAGAGCCGGGCCAGCAGGTCGGTCAGGGTCAGCACCCCGGGACCGGCGTCCGTGCGGACCAGCACCAGGTGGTTGCGGGTCTCGCGCATGGTGGTGATCGCCTCGTAGACCGGCACGGAGGCGTCGAGCTGCAGCACGGGCCGCATCAGCTCCGCCAGCCCCGGCGTCGGGGACCCGGCGGCGGTGAGGGTGTCGCGGACGTGCACCACCCCGGTGACGGTCCCGGCGTCCTCGATCAGGATCCGCAGGTGACCCGAGGTGTGGGCGATCTCCTGCACGGCCGCGGCGTCGGCGGACAGCGGCACGGTGACCAGCTCCCGGCCGGTTTCCACCAGGTCGCCCAACGAGAGCTCGGCGAGGTCGAGAGCGTCGGTGATCTGGGAGGAGAAGCCCGACTCCAACGCCCCGACGTCGGCGGAGTGTGCGACCAGCTCGCGCAGGTCCGAGGCGGTCTGGCTGGTGGCCATGCTGTCCTGCGGCTCCACGCCGACGCGGCGCAGGCACGCGTTGGCGATGGTGTTGAGCATCGTCAGCACCGGGCGGGTCACCCACATGAACGCACGCATCGGCAGTGCCAGCACCGTCGCCGCCGTCTCCGGGTGCGCGATGGCCCACGACTTCGGGGCCATCTCCCCCACCACGAGGTGCAGGAAGGTGACGAAGACCAGCGCGAGCACGAACCCGGCGCCGTCCGCGAGCCACAGCGGCACGCCCCAGTCCTCGAAGGCGGGGGTCAGCACATGGTGCACGGCGGGCTTGGTGATCGCACCCAGCGCCAGGGCGCAGGCGGTGATGCCGAGCTGGCAGCCGGCGAGCAGCACGGTGAGCTCGTTGAAGGAGCGCAGCGCGGCCCGGGCCGAGCGACTGGTCGGCGCCTTCTCCTCGATCCGATGCCGACGAGCGGCCAGGACGGCGAACTCGGCCGCAACGAACAGCGCGCTGAGCACGATCAGCGCGGCGGTCACGGTGATGACGAACAACGGGTTCTCACTCATCGCGGCGCCTCCTGGCTCACGGCGGGCGGGAGCACGGCACGCACGGAGGACGGCACGTGCCGCTCCACGTCGAGCACCTGCAGCTCGAGGCGCCGCGGCTCGACATCGATGTCGTCGACCAGCAGCGCCGGGTCGATCGGCAGCACCGCGACGACGCTGGCTCCGGGCCCGGGCAGGTCGCCGTACAGCTCGATGACCAGGCCGGCGAGGGTCTCGGCCTCGGTCGCGGGCAGCGGGTGGCCGATGGTGCGGGCGACCTCGTCCAGCGGGGCGTCGCCGCGCAGCGTCCAGCTGTCGGTGACGTCGTCGTGGAGGTCGCGGACGAGGTCGGGGCCGGCCTCGTCGTGCTCGTCGGTGATCTCGCCGACCAGCTCCTCCGCGAGGTCCTCCATGGTCAGCACGCCGGCCAGGCCGCCGTACTCGTCGAGCACGCAGGCCAGCTGCGCCTGGGCGGCGGTCAGCGTCTCCAGTGCCGCGGGCAGCGACATGCTGGTCGGCACCAGCAGCGCCGGGCGGAGCACGTCCGCGGCGTGGCCGGGGTCGTCGGCGGGGCGGGCGAGCACGTCCTGCAGGTGCACGACGCCGAGCAGCTCGTCCTCGGCGCCGAGCACCGGGTAGCGGGAGTGGCCGGTGCTCATCAGCTCCCGCACCGCGCGCAGCGGCAGCGCCGGGTGCACCACGTCGACCCGCGAGCGCGGGATCATCGCGTGCTCCACGTCCTGGTCGGGGAAGTCGAGCATCCGGTCCAGCAGCACGGACAGCTCAGCCGGCAGGCTGCCGGACTCCCGCGAGGCGGCCACGATGTGGCTGAGGTCCTGGCGGGTGGCGGAGTGCTCGACGTCGTGCACCGGCTCCATGCCGACGGCCTTGAGCAGCAGGTTCGAGGCGCGGTCGAAGATCCGGATCAACCAGCCGAAGACCGTCAGGTAGGCGGTGGTGGAGGACGCCAGGCCGACCGCGACGGGCTCGGGGCGCGCGATCGCGAGGTTCTTGGGGAAGAGCTCGCCGAAGATCATCTGCACGAAGGTCGACAACAGCAGCGCCAGCAGCGTGCCGACGGCGATGCCGACGCCGGTGGGCACGCCGACCCCACCGAGCCCCTCGCCCAGCGCCTCACCGATCAGCGGCTCGGCGACGTAGCCGACGAGCAGCGCGGTGACGGTGATGCCCAGCTGCGCGCCGGACAGCATGAAGGAGGTGCGCCGGGTGACCGCCAGCGCCCGCCGCGCGCCGGCGTCGCCGGCGGCGGCCCTGGCCTTGAGGCGCGAGCGGTCGACCGCCATGTAGGCGAACTCCTGCGCCACGAAGTAACCGGTGACCGCGGTGATGGCCAGGACCACCAGCAGGCCCACCAGGAGGGAGACGACCCACATCAGGCGGCACCCTCCCGGTTCGGCTCAGGTTGACCGGGGGAGTCGTCGTCGTCCATCGGTGCGGTGCTTCTCCTGCGGCTCGGGCCGGGACCGGTGCCCGGGCTCGCGTCGTACAACGACGCAGCCCTGCCCGTCGGTTCCCGCGCGCGTGGACGGACTCGGGCCGCTCAGCGTGACATCGCCCACCTGATGGTGCCGACTGCGGCGGAGCCGGCGGCGCGCACCACGGTCCGCTCCGTGACCGGCAGCCACGGCAACCGCAGGCCGGGGCGGGTCCAGGCGGGCATCAGGCCGATCGCGGCGCCGGCCAGCACCGCGTACGGCGCCCGTGCCGCGAGCGGCAGCGGCGGCTTGAGCAGCACGTAGCGCACCGCCTCGCGCGCCTCCGGTGTCGCCCGCAGCTCGTCGCGGTAGCCGGCCAGCACCTCGCGCAGCTCGGTGACGGTGGTGGGCGGGTCGAGGACGCCGAGGCGGCGGGCCACCTCGGCGGCCTGCGCCACGTAGGTGTCCTGCTCGGCGGCGTCGAGGGGGCGTGCGCCGTACGTCTGGTGGGCCAGCAGGAAGCTGTCGATCTCCGCGACGTGCACCCAGGCGAGCAGGTGCGGGTCGCCGGCGGCGTACGGCGTCCCGTCCGGCATCGTGCCCGTGACCCGCTCGTGGATCGCCCGCACCGCGTCCACGGCCTGCTGGGCATGCTCGGCGGTGCCGAAGGTGGTGACCGCCAGGAACCGGCTGGTGCGGTGCAGCCGGCCCCACATGTCCCCGCGGAAGCCGGAGTGCTCCGAGACCGCCCGCATCGCGGCCGGGTGCATGCTCTGCAGCAGCAGCGCGCGGATGCCGCCGACGAACATGGAGGCGTCGCCGTGCACCCGGGCGATCGGGCTGTCCGCGGGGAACCACCGCGGCCCGGGCGTGCCGTGGATCCGCGCCGCGTGCGCGGGGCCCTCAGGCCCGGCGACGCGCAGGAACAGGGCCTGGCCCAGCCGCTCGCGCAGCTGCGCGCCCCAGCCCGGCCGTCGCTCGACCCCTCGCTCGGTCATGTCTGCCAGTGTGCCCCGGGACGGAAGCGCCGCCCGGGTGCGCGCGGGCGCCGCTACCGTACGGCGCATGACTCGTGTGCCCACGTGGTGGTTGCCGGTGGTGGTGGGTGCCGTGGTGATCGCCGCCCTGGTCACGGTGCTGACCTCCCCAGGCCGGGCCGAGCCGCCGGCAGGCTCGCCGGAGGAAGGCGTGCAGCGCTACCTCGACGCGGTGCTCGACGACGACCCCGAGGCCGCCGCCGTCTACCTGGCATCCGGCGGCGAGTGCTCGGTCACCGACCTCGAGAACGCCTACGTCGAGGACGTCCGCGTCACGCTGCGCGACGTGCGGACGACCGGCGACTCCGCCCGGGTCGAGGTCAGCATCGTCTCCCGCGGAGGCGGGCTGTTGTCGACCACGTGGACCGAGCAGCACGTCTTCCAGCTGCGTCGCGACGACGATCACTGGCTGTTCACCGGCACGCCGTGGCCGATGTACTACTGCGAGGCGGAGTCCGGGACCGAACCCGGGATCGCGCGTGGGACCGCGAGCGGGACGCGGCGGTGAGCGGGCGGAACACGGCCCTGCGCGAGGCCGACCGGCCCACGCACGACGAGGGCCCCGTGGTGCGGCAGATCTTCCAGTACCTGCTGCTGGCGCTGCTCGTCGTGGTCGCCGCCACCGGGGTGGCCGGGCTCGCCGGCTCCGTGCTGACGATGGTGCTGGACGGCTCCTCGGCGGTGTCGCGGTCCACGCTGGCATCCGACGTCGCATTCACGGCGGTCGGGCTGCCGCTGCTGGCCGGCCTGGGGCTGTGGTCGCGGAGCACGCTGGCCGCCCACGAGCGTGAGCGGCGCGCGGCGGCGTGGTCGACGTACCAGGTGGTGATGGCGCTGGGGGCGCTGGTCGTCACCGTCGCCGCCGCACGGCCCGCCCTGGCCTGGCTGTGCGGACTGGGGCCGGCGGCGCCGTACGCCACGGCGACAGCGGTGGTGTGGGCCGCGGTCTGGGCCGTGCACTGGCGCCTGTGCCGCCACCTCGCCGACCCGACCGCGGCGCAGCTGCACCTGGTCGGCGGATCGCTGTTCGGGCTCGGCGTCGGCCTGCTCGGCCTGGGGCTGCTGCTCGCGGCGGCCCTGCGGATCTGGCTGGGGCTGGACGAGCCGCCGCTCGCGGGCTCCAGCGACCCGGCCCGCGCCAGCGCGCTCACGCTGGCGCTCGGCACGGCGGTGTGGCTGCGGTACTGGGTCTGGGGCGCGTGGCGGACCCGGCGCGGCGTGCTGTGGCTGTGCCACGTGCTGCTGGCCGGCGCCGGGCTGGGGCTGCTGCTCGCGGTGGCGGGCGGCAGCATCGCGCTCTACCGGGTGCTGGTGTGGGTGCTCGGCGACCCGGCGAGCAGCGACGCCGCACGGCACTTCGACTCGATCCCCGCTCCCCTGGCCGTCGCCGTGGTGGGCCTGGTCTCGCTCGCCTACCACCAGCAGGTCCTCGGTACGACGACCCCGACCGAGCGCACCGAGGTGGACCGCGTCCGTGACTACCTGCTGGCCGGCATCGGCCTGGGTGCCGCGGCCACCGGGTTCACGATCGTGGTGGTGGCGCTGGCGGAGGCGATCGCCGACCCGGACGTGCTGGCGGGCTCGGGGCCGATCAACACGCTGCTGGCCGCGCTCACCCTGCTCGCCGTCGGCGGGCCGTCGTGGTGGCGGTTCTGGCGCCGGGGACAGCGCGCGGCCCGCGCGGAGGACGTGACGCTCGCCGGTCCGGAGCTGACCTCGCCGACCCGGCGGCTGTACCTGTTCGGGTTGCTCGGCCTCGCCACCCTGGTCGCCGTGGGGGCGCTGCTCGCCGGCGCGTGGGTGCTGGTGGACGCGCTGCTCGACGGCACCTCCGCGCTGGCCCTGCTGCGCCGGCTGCGCTGGCCGCTCGGCATCCTGGTCACCGCGGTCGGGCTGGCCGCCTACCACTGGTCGGTGTACCTCGGCGAGCGCTCCCGCAGCGCCGAGCTGACCCGCACCCGACCCACGGCGGCGGCGTCCGGGCCGCGGTTCGTGCTGCTGCTGGGGGTGGGCGACGCCGCGCTGGCCCGCGACCTGGCCGGCCGCACCGGCGGGGAGGTCTGGGCGTGGAGCCGCACCGAGACTGCTGCCGGGACGCCCGCCGCCGAGGATGGCGGGCTGTCCGGCTCGTGGTCGGTCGAGGACCTGCACGCGGCCGCCGCCGGGGCGGAGGTCCCCGAGGTCCTGCTGCTGGCCGAGGACGGCGAGCTCCGCGCCGTCGGGCTCGACCGGCGTCCGCCCGTCACCGGTCGGGCTCCGTCAACGGTCGGGGCTGAGCCTCACCAGCGCTGACGGACCTCCTCGGCCCACCCGTAGAGGTCCGCGACCGGCACCCACGTGCCCGCGGCGTCGCGGACCTCGCCCGACCACGTGCCGAAGGCCTGGTGGGTGCGCGAAGAGATCAGCTTCAGGTCGGTGCCGGCGGTGCGCAGGTGCACGGGGGTGAACCTCAGCCGGACCCCGTCGCCGTACACCTGCCAGGGCGCGAGCCAGTCGCTGCTGTCGTAGTCCCAGGTGAGCTCGGCGGCGATCTTGCTGAGCCGGCCGTCGACGACGATCGCGTTCTCCGTCGTCCCGGTGCCGTCGGTCCACCGGCCGCCGACCTGCAGGCCGAGCGTGCGGCCCTGGGTGCGGCCGGCACCGGCGCCCCAGTTCCACTCGATCGCGTGCGGCCACCGGCCGCGGCCGTGGTCGAGGGTCGCCCACGACGCGCCGTCGGGCACGGCGACCGGGGCGCCGTCGACGACGAGGTACCCGGTCGCGGGGCGGCCGACGTCCTTGACCGTGTACTGGAACAGGCGCTCGCTCCACGGCACCACCACCCCGAGGCACTCGTGCCCGGCGGGCCGGTGGGCGACGACGTCGAGCTCCAGGCGTGGCGAGATGCACTGCAGCCGGGTGCCGTCGGCCACCTCGTCGATGTCGATGCGAAAGCTCTTGGTGCGCGCCCGCACCGCCCCGGCGCCCAGGGTGGGCGGCAGCTCCGCGCCTCGGCCGAGCAGGCCGATCGCGTCGTGGCCGAACGAGGTCCCGGTGGTGCGGTCGAGCACGAAGACCTCGAGCACCGCGGCGTAGTCGATGTCGGAGACGGTGAGCGCCACGACGTGGGTGGGCGTGGTGAGCGCCCAGTACTCCCAGCGCTTGTTGCGGCCCCGGCCGTACCGGCCGCGCCCGATGCCGGAGGTGTCGTGCAGCGGCCGGCGCGTCCACCCCACCGCCGCGGGATCCAACCGGCCGTCCGGCCTGGTCAGCGACACCTGGGTCGTGATCTCCCGCTCCCCCGCCTGCTCCCCCGCCTGCTCCCCTGCGTGCATGGCTGCAGGCTAGGGGTCCTCCCCACCCCGAGTCGTGAGTTTCCGTCTCCCGACTCGCGAGTTCCCGTCCCCCGAGTCGTGAGTTCCGGTGCGCCGAGTCGTGATTTTCCGTCCGCCGAGTCGGGCCTTCGCGTCGTACGACGTCAGAGGCTCGCGAGCACCCGGTCGGCGAAGCGCTGCCCGACGAGCGCGTGGCCGGCCTCGTCCAGGTGCAGCCGGTCGGGCATCGGGTGCGCGTCGTGGTCGGCGGCGCCGTACAGGTCGAGGCCGTCGAGCAGCCGCAGGTGCGGGTCCTGCCGGCGCGCGGCGACGACCGCGAGCTCCTCGCGGATCACGCTCAGCGTGAGCTTGCCGGCGAGGACCTGCTCCGGGTCGCCGGTCGCGATCATCCGCAGCTCACCGGCGGCCAGCGCCTCGGAGTCGAACGCGGACGGCCCGGGGGTGTGCTCGTGGATCGGGCAGTGCAGCGGGGTGATCAGGACCAGCGGGGTGTCGGGGTGGCCGTCGCGGATCGTGTCGAGGAAGCCGTGCACCGCCGAACCGAAGGCGCGACGCCGCATGAGGTCAGCGTTGACCAGGTTGATGCCCATCTTCACGCTGATCAGGTCCGGGGTGGGCAGGTCGCGCATGGTCCGGGCGACGAACGGGTCCAGCAGCGCGCTGCCGCCGAGACCGAGGTTGGTCAGCTCCACACCGGCCTTCCGGGCCGCCAGCACCGGCCAGGTGGCGGTGGGCCGCGTCGCGTCGGAGCCCTGGCTCAGCGAGCTGCCGTGGTGCAGCCACGTACGACGTCCCTCCGCCCCGGCCCGCTCGATCGGGGCGTCCGCACGCAGCGCGACCAGCTCGGTGGCCTCGTTGTGCGGCAGCCAGAGCCGCATCTCCTTCTCGCCCGCCGGCAGGTCGGTGAACCGCAGCGTGCCGACGGGGCCGCGGCGCAGGTCCTGGGTGCCGGTGGCGAGGTCGATCTCGACGGTGTCGCCGTCCGGCACGATCTCGGTCGCCACGACGGTGCCGTCGACCTCGAGCTCGTAGCGGCCGTCCGAGCGGTGGTCGAGGCCGACGTACGCCCGCTTCAGCGCGACCACGTCCAGCTCGACCCACGTGGCGGCGCTGCGGAACGCCAGCCGCACGCCCGCCGGGTGCACCTCGACGGCGAGCAGCTGCGGGTCGGGGCAGCGGGTCCGCGCCCAGGCGGGCACCCGGTGCGGACGCAGGCCGCGCTCGGTCCGCTCGACCTCGACCTGCCCGCGCAGCAGGCCCTCCAGCTCGGACCCGCGCAGCTCGCTCGGCTCGTCCACGGACGCCAGTGTGTCCGACCGCGCAACCCGGGCCGCGCCTGTTGGGGTGGGCTGGTCGGCGTCGCTGGGTGGAGTGGTCGGGCGGGCTAGTCGGGCGGGCTGGTCGGGCGGGCTGGTCGGGCGGGCTGGTCGGGCGGGCTGGTCGGCCATCTACCCGGGCGTTGTGGCCTCTACCCGGGTGGTCTACCACCCTGATAGAGGCCATAACTCGTAGTTACAAGCGCCCTGCTCACAGGTCGGCGAGCGCGGCGAGGACCCGCTCGAGGCCGAAGTCCCAGGCGTGGGTGGTGCTGGTGGGGCCGTTGAGCGCGGCGCCGGCGGCGGCGCCGACGCGGCGGGCGAGGGGGTGGGTGTCACCGAGGTACATCTGCAGCCGGGCGCTCCACTCCGGCCAGTTCTCGGCGAGCTCGCCGGCGCGGGGGCCGGGGCGCCGGGCGCGGGCACTGGCCCGGGCGAAGTCGAGGACGAAGCCGAGGGCGGCGTCGCGGGTGACGTCGTCGAGGTCGAGTGGGGCGAGCGCGGCGAGCTCGTGGTCGTACTTGGCGATGGTGCCGGGGCCGAGGGCGCTGCGCTCGTCGTCGATGTCGAGCAGCCAGGGCCGCTGGGTGTGCAGCGCGAGGTTCTGCTCGGCGAGGCGCCGTACCCGCTGCTGCCAGCCGAGCCGGCCCCAGTCGGTGCGCTCCATCTCGGCGTGCGCCTGGTCGACCATCAGGACGAGCAGGTCGTCGCGGCTGTTCACGTACGTGTAGACCGACATGGTCGAGACGTCGAGCGCCGAGGCGAGGCTGCGGGCGGTGATCGCACCGAGGCCGTCGGCGTCGGCGAGCGCGAGGGCGACGCGTACGACGTCGCCGGTGCTGTGCCGTGCCTGCGGGCCGCGACTCCCCCGGGTGGGGGCTGCCGGGTGGTCGCGCCAGAGCATGTCGATCAGTGAGCGTGGCATCGGGCCCTCCTCCCGGAGGGAATCATTTCACAACCCAATACGTTGTACGCTGTACGCCCTATCCAGGAGGAGTCGCCATGCACGTCACCGCCACCGCCCTCTCCCTCAACGTCCCCGACGTCGAGGCCGCCGCCGCGTTCGCGTGCGACCACTTCGGCTTCGCCGCCGAGATGTCCGCCGACGGCTTCGTCTCGCTGCGCCACCCCGACATCGCCTGGAACGTGGTCTTCCTGCGCGTCGGCCTGGGCACGTTCAAGCCCGCCCACATCGCCGGTCCCGCGGGGCAGGGGATGCTGCTCGCCCTGGAGGTCGAGGACCTGGACGCCGAGTTCGCCCGCATCGCCGCGGCCGGGGCGAGCGTGGTGACGCCGCCGGAGAGCGAGCCGTGGGGTGAGCGCTACTGCCAGTTCGCCGACCCCAACGGCCTGGTGTGGCAGCTGGTGCAGTGGGTCGCGCCGCCACCGTCCGACGTCCTCCCCTGACCTGGGCGCCGGCTGGCCGCCCGGCTGGCCGCCCGGCTGGCCGAGCAGCTGTGGGAGGCCGACACCGCACCGGATGCGGGTCGCCCCGACCGCTGATTCCGCGCCGGCGCACCGGTCAGTCCCGACAACATGGTCGAACAGGCCATCAGGGTCGGACAGCAGGAAGGATCGAGGATGGGACGTCTGGTCTACACAGCCATCGGGTCGCTGGACGGGTTCGTCGCGGACGCCTCCGGCGACTTCTCCTGGGCCGCACCCGATGAGGAGGTGCACGCCTACGTCAACGAGCGCGACCAGCAGGTGGTCGCCGAGCTCTACGGCCGGCGGCTGTTCGAGGTGATGGGGGTCTGGGAGACCTACGGCGCCGACCCGGCCGATGAGGACGTGACCGAGGTGGAGCGCGCGTACGGCGCGGTGTGGCGCGAACGGGCCAAGACCGTCTTCTCCACGACGCTGACCTCGGTGCCCACCCAGCACACCCGGCTGGAGCGCTCCTTCGACCCGGCGGCAGTCCGTGCGTACGTCGACGCAACCGACGGTGACGTCTCCCTCGGCGGCCCGACCCTGGCCGCGCACGCGCTGCGGGCCGGCATCGTGGACGCGGTCGAGTACTACGCCCACCCGGTGGTCATCGGCGCCGGCACCCGCTGGCTGCCACCCGACCTGCGGCTGGGACTGGACCTGGTCACCGAGCACCGCTTCGGCTGCGGCGTCGTGCACCTCGCCTACGACGTGCGCCGCTCCCCCGCGCCCTGACCAACCCCCACCGCCGAATCACCCCTACCGCACCGCCGAATCACCCGTGATGGTCCGCCGATTCACCAGGTACGCGCCCCGGTGCCGTGCACGGCGTACGGCTCGATCGCGGCGACCTCGTCGTCGCTGAGGTCGGCGGCGAGCGCGGCGAGGTTCGAGCGCAGCTGCTCCACCGAGGAGGCGCCGATGATGGCGCTGGAGACGGCGGGGTCGCGCAGCACCCAGGTCAGCGCGAGCTGGGCGAGCGTCTGGCCGCGCCGCTCGGCGATGCCCTGCAGGGCGGTGGCCCGCTCGTAGTAGGCCGAGCTGAGCGCCTTCTCGTGCAGGAACTTGCCGCGCGCGGCACGGGAGTCCGCGGGCACGGTGCCGTCGAGGTAGCGGTCGGTGAGCAGGCCCTGCTGGAGCGGGGAGTAGGCGATGGTCCCGACGCCGAGGTCGGCGGCGGTGGGCAGCACCGACTCCTCGATCTCCCGGTCGAACATGCTGTAGGGCCCCTGGTAGGCACGCAGCGGGATCCGCCACTGCGCCAGCGCCGCGGCCATCTCGCGGAGCCGTTCGGCGGGGTAGTTGGAGACCCCGACGTAGAGCGCCTTGCCGCTGGTCACCGCCAGCGCGAGGGCCTCGGCGGTCTCCTCGATCGGGGTGTCGGGGTCGTCGAGGTGGTGGTAGTAGATGTCGACGTAGTCGATGCCCAGCTTGAGCAGCGTCTGGTCGAGCGAGTGCACCAGGTACTTCTTCGAGCCCCAGGCGCCGTACGGGCCCGGGCGCAGCGCGAAGCCCGCCTTGGAGGTGATCAGCAGCTCGTCGCGCAGGTGCTTGAAGTCCTGGGCGAAGATCAGGCCGACGTTCGACTCCGCACTGCCGGCGGGGGGTCCGTAGTTGTTGGCCAGGTCCCAGTGGGTGATGCCGTGGTCGAAGGCGGTGCGCATGATGTCGCGCTGGACCTGCAGCGGCTTGTCGTCGCCGAAGTTGTGCCAGAAACCCAGCGACAGGGCGGGCATCTTGAGCCCGGAGCGGCCGAGGCTGCGGTACTCCATGGCGTCGTACCGCTCGGCGACCGGGTGGTACGGCGTCGCGTACGAGTTGAGGATCTGCATGGGCGTTCCTCCTCAGCTGTTGTCGGTCGTCATGACCTGGTTGACGACGGCGCCCTCGACGAGCTTGCCGGGGTTGAGCAGGCCCTTGGGGTCCGAGCGCGCGGCGCGGGCCATGGCCCGGCCGGGGTTGTTGTCGACCGTCCACTGGTGCGGGCTGTGCACGAAGACGCCCATCTCGGCGTACTTCTCGTAGCCGGCGTAGACGGCCTCCGCGGACTCGAACTCGCCGACCAGCAGGCCGAGCGGGCGGTCCTTCTGGGCCTCGATGTGCAGCACGCCGCCGGGGTAGACGGCCTCGACCTCGTCGACCCGGTCGATCAGCGCCTGCCCCACGAGCTCGACGTGGAAGTAGGTGTCGGGGTAGGCCTTCTGGGTCCACTCGATGGTGTGGTTGTACGACATCATCGACATCCGGATCATCTCCTGGGCGTCGTCGATGACCGCGTCCACGCGGCCGCCGACCTCCTCGACCAGGCGGCTGGCCCGGGCGACCTCGTCGGCACGCACGATGCCCCGCAGGCTCACCCGGTCGCGCGGCAGGCCGGGGTGCAGGGGGAGAGCGTTGACCATCAGCGGCCGGTCGGCCGACATCAGCCGCGGCGAGGGCTCCATGTCGCCGAAGACCCGGATCAGGTCGAGGGCGGGCTGGAACTCCTCGAAGCTGGCGTAGAAGCACCGCCAGTCGCGCAGCGGCTCGAGCTTGACGGTGACCTTGGCGATGATCCCGACGGTGCCGTAGGTGTGCAGGTAGGTCTGGATGTCGTCGCCGGTGATGTGCACCAGCTCGGGGCTGCCGGTCATCTCGACCACGTCGAGGGCCTGCACGAAGTCGCTGCTGGAGATCGTGCCATGCTCGATGGAGCCGGTGCCGCCGGAGCCACCGGAGAGGAATCCGGCGATCGTGGACTGCGCGGTGGAGGGGTACATCAGCAGCTCCTGCCCGCTCTGGCGCGCCGCGGCCTCCATCATCGCGATCACGGCGCCGGCCTCGGCGGTGATCCAGCCGTCCCCGACCTCGAGCACGCGCCGGGCGCGGGTGGTGTCGAGGACCAGGCCGTCGTGCAGCGGCAGGCCCTGGCCGTAGTTGGCGGTGCCCTTGCCGCGCGGGGTGACAGGTACGTCGTGGCGGTACGCCGCGGCGACGACCTGGCCGATCTCCTCGGCGCTGCTCGGGTAGGCGACCAGGTCGGCGAGGCCGAGGGGCAGCTGGGCGGAGAGGATCGGTGACATCGGGCAGCCGTCGACGGAGGCGCGCTGCCGGGTGCCGAGGTCGGTGCTGACGCCCCGCTCGCCGAGGAGCTCGATCAGCTCGGCGTGGAGGCCGGTGAGGTCGGGTCGGGTCATGTCGGAGGCCTTTCGCGGCTCAGAGCTCGAGGGACAACAGGGAGCAGGCGGCGCGGGAGACGCAGATCATCATCCGGTCGCCCTGGGCGCGCTCGGCGGGACGGAGCACCGAGTCGCGGTGGTCGACCTCCCCCATCACCACCGGGGTGTCGCAGGTGCCGCAGGTGCCTTCTCGGCACGAGGCCACCACCATCGCGCCGGCCGCCTCGGCGGCCTCGAGGACGCTCTGGTGCGGCTGCACGGTGATCGTCTGGCCGGAGTAGATGAGCTCGACGTCGAACGCCTCGTCGCGCACCGGCGCCGAGAGCTCGCGGGGTGCGAACCGCTCGGTGTGCAGCTCAGTGCCGGGCCAGGCGGAGACCAGCTCCTCGGCCTCGTCGATCAGTCGGCCGGGGCCGCAGGCGTACACCTGGGTGCCCGGTTGCGGGGTCCCGAGCAGCCCCGGCAGGTCGAGCCGGCGGCCCTCGTCGGCGGCGTACACCTCGATGTGGCCGGGGTAGCGCTCGCACAGCTCGTCGACGAAGGCCATGGTCGAGCGGGACCGTCCGGCGTACGAGAGCCGCCACTGCCGGCCCTTGGCCTCGACCTCCGCGATCATCGGCAGCAGCGGGGTGATCCCGATGCCGCCGGCGATCATCTCGTAGCGCTCGGCCTTGCCGAGCACGAAGTGGTTGAGCGGGCCCCGGGCCTCGACGACCGCGCCCGGGTGCAGGTTCTCGTGCACCCAGCGCGACCCCCCGCGCCCCGCCTCGTCGCGCAGCACCGCGATGGTCCAGGTGCTGGGTCCCAGGTCGTCGCCGCACAGCGAGTACTGACGCTCCACGTCGTCGGGGAGCAGCAGCGAGACGTGGGCCCCGGGGCGCCAGGACGGCAGCGGTCCACCGTCGGGGTCACCGAAGGTGATCCGCACGATGTCCTCGGCCGCCTCCTGGCGGTCCAGGACGACGAGGGCGCGTTCGGTTCCAGTGCGCATGGTGCTCTCCTGAGGGGGTGTCGTGCTCCGTCAGGCGGAGCGAGGTCGGAAGGGGCCGGCTCAGGCCTGGATCCAGCCGTGCCGCCAGGTGCCGTCGGTCCGCGTGTAGTGGATGCGGCGGTTCAGCGACTCGGGGTGGCCCTCCCAGAAGGTCACCGCGTCGGGGACGATGCGGAAGTACTTCCAGTAGTCGGGGCGGGCGATGGGCTCCGGCGCGGCGACGAGCTCCTCGAACTCGCGGACCTGCGCCTGCGGGTCGCGCAGGTCGAGGCCGTGGAAGGAGACGACCCGCGAGGCCTGGGTCTTGCGGTGCTCCTCGGCGAAGCGCGCGTCGGACTCCTCGTCGGAGGCGACGACCACATCCCCGGTGAAGTTGATCGACTGGGCGGTCTCGCGCCAGTAGAGGGAGACGGCTGCGCGGCCGGTCTCGGTCATCTCCACGCCCTTGCGGGACCCGAAGTTGGTGGTGAACCGCACCGCGTCGTCCTCGACGTCGAGCAGGTGCACGGTGCGGCTGGAGGGCGCGCCGTCCTTGGAGGCCGTGGCCAGCGTGACGTAGAGCGGCTCCACCGCGCCGATGTCGAGGACGTAGGAGATCCACTGCCGCATCAGGTTCAACGGGTTGCCCGGCGCGCCGTCGGCGTCGAGCGGGGGCACCCCCTCGGGGGTGGACGGGAACTTCATCGCCGGGTCGATCTCGGGGTGGAACGCCGCGGTGCTCATGCCTGGCTTCCGAAGACGGACGCCAGGACGTCGAGGTCCGCGGCGTCGATGGTGGTGCTCTGCCCGTCGGTGACGAGCTTGTGGAAGCCGCCGTCGGGCAGCATCGTCGTGATGGCGTAGAGGCGGCCCTCGCCGGTGTTGCTGATCCGGTGCACCGTGCCCGGGGCGAGCACCAGGAACTGCCCGGACTTCACGGGGGCCTCGACGCCGTCCACCTCGGCGACGCCCTCGCCGCGCAGGAAGAGGAAGGTCTCGACCTCGTCGGAGTGCGAGTTCGGCGGCTGGGCGCCGCCGGGCTCCCAGATCTCCAGGAACACCGAGTGGTCGATGCCCTTCTCGGGCCCGGCCAGCGGCGCCAGCTTCACCGTGTCCCCGGCGCTGATCAGGTGGGCCTGGACCGTGTCGAGGTCGATGGTCTCGAAGGGCTTCATGCCGTGATTCCTTCCAGTACGGCGGTGCTCTCGGCGACGAAGCCGAAGCACTGCTTGACGTTGTAGACGGTTGCCTCCCAGCAGAAGTCCGGGGAGGTCGTGGCGGAGCAGTCGGTGAGCATCGCGACGTCGTAGCCGGCGCAGGCGGCGTCGATGAGGGTGGCCAGCACGCACTGGTCGGCGTTGACCCCGGCGAACAGCAGCGTGGTGACGTCGAGGTTGCGCAGCACCGAGTCGAGCGGGGTGTCCCAGAAGCCGCTCATCCGGTGCTTGTCGATGCTGATGTCACCGGCGGCGACCTCGAGCTCGTCGACGACCGCGGCGTTCCAGGAGCCGGCCTGCAGCACCGCGCCGGCGCCGGGGAGCTCCTCGCCGATGCCGGTGCTGTGGCCGTCGGGGTCGTAGACGTGCAGGACGCCGGAGGGCAGGTTCGCCCGGTCGGGCCGGGTCCCCCAGTTCAGCCAGATCACCGGTGCGCCGGTGGCGCGCCAGGGGCCGAGCAGCCGCTGCAGCGGCTCGATGGGCCGCCGGGCCTCGGAGACGTCCACGCCGATCGAGCCGAGCCAGCCGTCGGGGTGGCAGAAGTCGTTCTGCATGTCCACCACGACCAGTGCGGTGCGCGCGGGGTCGAGGACCAGGGACTGTGGCTCGGCGCTGACCTCCCAGCCCTCTCGTTCGCGGCCGGCGCCGCGGCGCAGGTCGACCACGCCGTCGTCGATCCGCCAGGCCGTGGCGGGGTGGGCGCCCACGGTGCCGGGTGTCTTCATCGGTGCTCCTCGGGGGTGATGGTGGCGGCGATGGCCAGCAGCAGCTCGTCGTCGCCGGGGCGGCCGACGAGGCAGACGCCGACCGGCAGGTCGTCGACGGCGGCGAGCGGGAGGCTGACGGCGGGCAGCCCGCCCAGCCCGGCGACGCAGGTCAGCTGCATGGTGCGGAGCCGCAGGTCGTCCTTGACCGGGCCGGTGAGGTCCAGCTCCGGGGCCACGGTCGCGGCCGAGGGCAGGACCAGCACGCCGCCGGGCGGAAGCAGGTCGTCGATCTCGGCGCGCACCAGCGCGCGGCCGGCGTCAGCCACCTCGCCGAGGGCGGGGTCGGTGCGTGCCGCGGTCCAGAAGCGCTGCTCGATGCCGGGGCCGAAGCGCGGGACGCGGGCGGTGATCCACGTGCCGTGGCTGCGCCAGGCCTCGACCATCTGGCGGTTGCGGAAGGTCTCGAACCACTCCCCCACCCGTCCCCGGGTCAGGTCGGCGCGGACGACGTCCGCTCCGAGGCGCTCGGCCAGCGGCTGGGTCGCCGAGGCCACCGCCGCCGCGACGGCGGGGTCGGCGAGCGCGAGCAGGTCCTCGGCGAGCACCAGCGTGGTGACGTCGGCGGCCCGGGGCGTGGTCTCGAGCAGGGCGGTGCCGCCGGTCTGCAGCAGGGGACCGTCGGCCGCGATCAGCCCGACGGTGCCGAAGGTGGGGGCGAACTCCAAGACGCCGTCGAGCGGGACCCGGCCATGGGTGGGGCGCAGCCCGAAGACGCCGCAGTACGACGACGGCACCCGGATCGAGCCGCCGGTGTCGGTGGCGAGCGCCAACGGCACCAGGCCGCCGGCGACGGCGGAGACCGAGCCGCTGGAGGAGCCGCCGGGCACCCGGTCGGCGGCGCGGGGGTTCAGCGGGGTGCCGTAGTGCACGTTGGTGCCGGACAGGCTGAACGCCAGCTCGTCGGTGTGGGACTTGCCGATCACGCGGGCGCCGGCGTCCAGCAGCCGCTGCACCGCCACGGCGTGCCTCGGTGCGGGCGTGGCCTCGGCCAACCGGTCGGGGTTGCCGCCGCCGGTGGGCAGCCCGGCGATGTCGATCAGGTCCTTGACGACGATGTCGATGCCGGACAGGGGGCCGGCGTGGGGCGACCCGTCGTGCTCCGGGGCGGCGAGCACGCTGGGGGTGGTGGTCAGCGCGCCCAGCCGGGCGGCGAGACCGGCGAGGTCCGCGGGGTTGGGGCTCATGGTTCCTGCCTCACGACGGGGAGGGTGGCCTGGAGGGACGTGAGCGTGACGGGGGCGATCAGCACCCCGTCGGCGCCCTGGGGGTTGAGGTCGTGGCGCGGGAAGCGGGAGGCCGAGACCTCCACCCGCAGCACTTGGCCGGGCTCGAGGCGCCAGCCGACGGGGCTGAGGCCGACCTCGACCCGACCGCCCGTCGTACGTCGTACGCCGGCGCTGACCTGGCGCGAGACCCCGCCGTCGACCACGCACAGCGCGGCGAACACATCGAGGCTGGCGGCCGGGGTGCTCACCTCGACGCTCACGACGGGCGTGCCGGCCAGACGCAGCGGGGCGTCCTGCGGCCCGGTGGTCCAGCACAGCACGTCGCGGCGGTCCTCGAGCGCGGCGTTGTCGGGGTAGGCGGCGCTGGCGCCCGGCACCGGTGCGGTGGGGTCGGCGACGAACCACTCGGGGTGTGCGGCCTGAGGCGGCTCGGGCACCAGGGCGCCGCTGCCGTGCCGGCTGTTGGCGCCGCTCGCGCCGCTCGTCCCGTGCAGGGTGAGCGGCTCGGCGGGCGGGGGCCACTGGGCGCTGGTGTGCCATCCGCCGCCGACCTCGAACCAGGTGCTGCGCGCCGGTGCGGGGCCCTCACCGAAGACGTGGTCGAGGAAGGCCAGGAAGCCCTCGACGGCGGGCGCCGGCCCGGCCTCGGGGCCGAGCTCGAGGTCGCCGATGCGGCTGCCCCACGGCATGTGCGCCCAGGGGCCGCAGACGACGGTGGCGTCGAGACACCCGGCCAGCGCCCAGGTGCCGGAGGCGAACACGTCGGCGTAGCCGAGCACGGTGAAGGCCGGTACGTCGATGGCCTCGAGGTCCGCGGTGAGGGAGTCCCAGTACCCCGCGGGCTGGTCGTTGCCGACCCAGTGGCGGTACCACTGCGGCGGCTCGGCGCCGATCGCGGCGGCGGCCTCGGCGGCGTGCGGGTCGCCGGCACGACGCTGCGGGTCACCACCGAGGCGGGTCAGCTGGGCGGCCCACAGGACCATGAAGTCCCACTTGCGGGCGCCGGCCTCGTGCACGAACTCGTACGGCGAGGTGGGCGCCATCATCGGCGCCACCGCGACCAGCCCCGCGGGGCGCAGCGCCGCGGTCTGCAGCTGGTTGTAGCCCTGGTAGGAGAACCCGTAGAGGCAGACCCGGCCGTCGGAGAACGGCTGGGCGGCGGCCCACTCGACGGTGGCGGCGCCGTCGGCGGCCTCGTGGAAGGGCACGAAGTCGCCCTCGGAGTCGCCGGTGCCGCGCACGTCCTGGACGACGACGGCGTAGCCGAGCGCGGCGAGGGCCGCCGGTGCCGGCAGCACCATCGCGGAGGCGGACCCCCGCCCGTAGGGCAGGCGCTGCAGCAGGGTGGGGCGCGGGCCACCGAACTGCTCGGCCGGCGGCAGCCACACGTCGGTGGCCAGGGTGGTGCCGTCCGCCATCGGCACGCCGACGGTGGTGAGCGTCGGCGTCACGACCGCACCGCGGGGCCGGTACCGAAGCGGAACACGAGCATCTCCTCGACGGCGGCGGCGACGTTGCGCACCGACTCCGCAACGCGCGCTCGGCCGTGCTCGGCGGTGGCGAGGGTGGGGTCGCCGATGACGCCGTCGACGGTGATGTCCTCGGAGAGCCAGGCGTACTCGGAGCCCTGCTCGAAGCCGAGCGCGCGGTACTCGTTGATCCACGACGGGATGCGGCGCTCGGCCAGGGAGAGGTCGACGAGCTCGGGGAAGAGGTGGAGCATCATCGAGGTCTCGCCGAGACCGCCGTGGATGCCCAGCCCCTCCTCGCGGGGGTCGCCGGCGGGGCCGCCGTTGTCCGGCGGCAGGTCGCAGTGCGCCAGGAACGTCATCAGGTCGTGCTTGACCCGGATCTCGCGGATCGCGACCCGCAGCAGGTTGGTGTTGCCGCCGTGGGCGTTGAGGAAGGCGAAGCGCCGGCCGCCGGCGCGTCGTACGGAGGCCGCGACGTCGTCGAGCACGGCGAGCAGGGTGACCGGGCTCAGGCTGACGGTGCCGGGCGCCCAGACGTGCTCGTTGGAGGTGCCGTAGGTCAACGTCGGCATCACCACGACGTCGAGGTCGGGGCGCTCGGTGACCAGCCGGGCGGCGACGGCGTCCGCGACCAGCGCGTCCGTGGCCAGGGGCAGGTGGGCGCCATGGTGCTCGACGGCACCGATGGGCTGCAGGAAGAGCGGATCCCCCTCCGCGGCGGCACTTCCGCAAGCGGGGCCGCTCATCTCGGCGAGGAATCGGGCCTTCCGGATCGACTTCTCCATGCCGAGAAAGGTAGGAGGACTTTGTTTCTCAATGGTTAAGGCGAGCGGTCGCCGCAGTTTCTTTCGTCTCGGGGCCTATTTCCGGCGTCATCCCTAGCCGCGCGCCGCGAGGTCGACCGTCTCCTCGATTCCCGGCAGCACCGTGCGCACGAGCCCGTAGCGCAGCGGCAGGGGCCCGGCGGAGCCGCTGTGGTACTCCCGCGCCAGCCAGCAGCGGGTGCCGATCCGGCTCACGCCGACCTGCTCGAGACGCAGCAGCGGGGTGCTCCGTCCCACGCCGAGGTCGTCGGCACGATCGCCGGCGACCTGGGCCTCGACCAGGGAGGAGACCCACTCCGTGACGTGTCCGTTGGCCCGCTCGGCGATCACCAGGACGCTCTTGGCCGCGTCGACGGCGACCTTGCGCGGGGCGGGGATGAAGTCCTCGGCGTACATCACCGGATGGCCGTCGGCGAGCCACCGCTTGCAGGTCCGGTAGACCAGGTAACCGTCTGTGACCTGCAGTTTCTCGACGATGTCGGGACTCGGGGACACCCATCCCGCCTCCAGCAGCTCCACCCGCGCCTCGTGTCCGAGCCCGCGCACCACCTCGGCGAACTCCATGGTCCGGTCGATCCGCACCCCGATGTCCATCGCCGCAGGGTTGGCGAAGGTGCCGGCCCCGTGGCGGCGGGCGATGTAGCCCTCGGCCTCCAGCCGGATCAGCACCTCGCGCACCGAGTTGCGGCCCATCCCGAGCAGGTCTGCGAGCTCGGTCTCGGGAGGCAGCCGGCCGTCGGCACCGACCGCGGCCTGCCAGATGTCGCGAAGGCTGGGACGCGGCGCGGGCACGGCATCGATCGGATCGGTCGCCCGGATCGGGTCGGTCGGATCGGTCATGGTCGGGAATGGTGCCACGACTCGAAAGCCACAAACAGGCCCCTGAATCGAATATCCGGGCCGGCAGGCCAAACGAAACACGAATCCCGGATCGATTCACGCACCGTTCACAAACGGGAAACTGCGGCGCGACTTTCAGCCGAGAAAGTGGTCCCACCTTTCGAGGACAGCACCGCAATCGGCACTTGGAGCCTAGACATCCCACGTCTGGCCCGAAATGCCGGCTCCACGCCGTCCCGAAGGTGTGACGAGTCACCGATGCCTCGTCCTCCGAGCGAACACTCGCCACCTGAAAGGTCATCTCCATGGCATCCAAGGCCCGTCTCTCCGTCGCCGCCGTCCTCGGCGCCGGGGTCCTCCTCACCTCCCTGACCGCCTGCGGCGAGGAGGAGAAGTCCGCAGCGCCGACCTCCTCCTCCGTGATCAGCGACGAGCGCTGCGCCGCCAACGGCGAGGCCGGCAAGCTCACCTACCTCACCTCCTACCAGTACGCCGCGACGGCGAGCATCCTCGACGTCCTCGCCGCCGAGGAGCTCGGCTACTTCGACGACCTGTGTCTCGACGTCGAGGTCCAGCCCGGCGACACCGCGCAGAACCCGCAGCTGGTCAGCGCCGGCCGCGCCGCCTTCGCCGCCCTCGGGGGTCCCGCCGACGTGCTGAGCGCCGTCGCTGCCGGCGCCGACGTGGTCTCCGTCGCCACCTACGGCAACGTGCCGGCGATCGAGTACATCTCGCTCGCCGACGGGCCCATCAAGGACCTCAAGGACCTCGAGGGCAAGACCGTGGGCTACAAGGGCAACCAGGACCCGCCGCTGCTGTCCATGCTGGAGAAGGCCGGCGTCGACACCGACAAGGTCGAGTTCGTCTCCGTCGGCTACGACCCCTCGATCCTCGCCCAGGGCAAGGTCCACGCGCTGGAGGCCTACAAGTCCAACGAGCCCAAGGTCCTCGCCAAGGCCGGCCACGAGGTCACCGAGTGGAAGCCCGAGGAGTACGGCGTCCAGAGCAGCTTCAACAACCTGGTCACCAGCTCGAAGTTCGCCGAGAAGAACCCGACCGCGGTCGAGGACTTCCTCCGCGCCACGTTCAAGGCCTACGAGTGGCTCTCGGCCAGCGACGAGAACCTGACCAAGGGCCTGGGCTGGGCCGAGAAGGCCACCGGACCCGGCAGCTACGACGTCGAGCTGGCGAAGGTGCGCTGGCAGACCGAGGTCGAGCTGATCAGCTCCAGCCAGCCCGAAGGCACGCCGCTGGGCTTCCAGAGCGAGGAGCAGTGGAAGCCCGAGGCCGAGGTGTACGTCGAGCACGGCGTGCTCAAGGAGATGCCGGACCTGTCCGAGGCGTTCGACGCCTCCTACGTCGAGGCCATCTTCGAGGGCACCGAGCTCGTCTGGGGCGAGTGAGCACCGCAGTCCCCGGTCGCCCGGCGACCTGAACCACCCCGGTCCGGGGGTGCCGCCGCCCGCGGCGCCCCCGGACCACCCCACACGAGACATGAGGGAGTCCCCGTGCCACGCCAGATGACCCTGATCGGGTTCTACAAGATCCCCACCGCCCACTACACCGGGATGTGGCGGCACCCGCACAGCGCGACGAACCTGCTGGACCCGGCGTTGCCGATGCACGCGGCGAAGGTCCTCGAGGAGGGCCTGTTCGACATGATCTTCATGTCCGACGGCATCGTCACGCCGGCCACGTTCGGCGACCGCTTCGACGAGACGCTGCGCAGCGGCTCCCAGGGTGCTCTGGAGCTCGAGCCCTCGGTCGTCCTGTCGATGATGGCCACCGCGACCAGCCGGATCGGCCTCGGCGGCACCATGTCGACGACCTTCATGCCTCCGTTCCACATCGCCCGCATCCTGGGCTCCCTGGACGTCCTCAGCGGCGGGCGCGCGGCGTGGAACATCGTCACCTCCCACAACGACGTGCAGGCCCAGAACTTCGGCAGCGACACGATCCTGCCCGCCGACCAGCGCTACGACCGCGCCGACGAGGTCACCGAGGCCGTCACCGGTCTGTGGTCGTCGTGGGAGGCCGACGCCGTCGTCGTGGACAAGCAGACCGGTGTCTTCGTCGACCCCGAGAAGGTCCACCACGTCGACTACGAGGGCGAGCACGTCAAGGTCCGCGGCCCTCTGTCGATCCCGCGCAGCGCCCAGGGCCGGCCGGTGCTGATGCAGGCCGGCTCCTCCAACCGCGGCATGGAGTTCGGTGCCCGCTGGGGCGAGATCATCTTCGTGATGGGCCACACCCCCGAGGCCCTGCACAAGCAGCGCGCGGCGATGCGGGCGAAGGTCGCCGAGCTCGGCCGCAACCCCGACGACCTCAAGGTCGCCGCGCTCGTGCAGCCCATCATCGGCGAGACCGAGGCGATCGCCCGCGAGAAGCAGGAGTTCATCCGCTCCACCGTCTCCGTCGACGCCGCCCTGGCGGTGCTCTCCGCGCACACCGGCATCGACCTGTCCGCCATGCCCCGCGACACCGCCGTCTCCGCGATCGTCGACCAGCTCGGCGGTCCCGGTGCCCGCGGCACCGCGGCGCTGCTCAACCAGGCCAACGACGCCGGCACCGACGGGATCACGCTGGAGGAGGCGGCCCGCAAGTTCGGCGCCAGCGGGCTGACGCCCCAGGTCGTCGGCACCGGTGAGCAGGTCGCCGAGCAGCTGCGCGAGCTGTTCGACGCCGAGGCCGCGGACGGTTTCATGATCGACCCGACCGAGATGCCCGGGACCTTCGAGTCCTTCACCCGCGCCGTCGTACCGCACCTGCAGCGCATGGGCGTCTTCCGCACCGCGTACGCCGGCGAGACGCTGCGCGACGTCCTCGGCCTGCCGAGCGTGGTGTCCTGATGACGGCCTCGTCGGTGGCGCTCGGCCCCCTCGACACCGACACCGGTGTCCGGCTCCGCGGCGTGGAGAAGGTCTTCCGCTCCCGCCGCTCGACCGTCCAGGCGCTCTCCTCGGTGGACCTGGAGATCCGCTCGGGTGAGTTCGTCACCCTCTTCGGCCCGTCGGGCTGCGGCAAGTCGACGGTCCTGCGGATCATCGCCGGGCTCGAGCGCGAGACCAGCGGCGAGGTGTCGGTCTTCGGCACCTCACCGGCGGAGGCCTCCAAGCGGAAGAACATCGCCTGGATCCCGCAGTCGTCGGCCCTGCTCCCGTGGCTCAGCGTGAAGGCGAACGCCTCGCTGTCCAACGTGGTCAACCGGCGACCCGACCGCAACGGCACCACCAGCCGCACCCCGCTCGACCCCGTGCAGCTGCTCGGGGAGGTCGGCCTCAGCGACTTCCTCGGCGCCAAGCCCAACCAGCTCTCCGGCGGCATGCGGCAGCGCGCCTCGATCGCCCGCGGCTTCGTCCAGGGCGCGGAGCTGATGCTGATGGACGAGCCCTTCTCCGCGCTCGACGAGCTCACCAAGGACGCGCTCCAGCTGCGTCTGCTCGAGGTGTGGTCGCAGCACCGCAAGACGATCGTGTTCGTCACCCACTCGGTCAACGAGGCCGTGCTGCTCTCGGACCGGATCGTCGTCATGACGCCGCGCCCGGGCCGGATCCAGGGAGTCGTCGACATCACCCTGCCCCGCGAGAACCGCCCGGAGCTGGCGGGGACCCCGGAGTTCACGGCACTGGTGGACGAGGTCAAGCAGGTGCTGCGCACCGGCTGGGAGGGAGAGCGATGAAGGCGTACTCGTCGATCGCGACGCGGTTCGTCGCACCGCTCGCGCTGATCCTGCTGATCGGCTTCGGCTGGCAGTGGGTCGCCACCAACATGGTCAGCGTCCTGCCCACGCTGCAGGACATGTGGGCCAGCGTCCGCGACGACCCGCGGATGTACACCGAGAACGCGTGGATCACGGTCAAGACCGCCCTGTTCGGATTCCTGCTCGGCGGGGTGATCGCCCTCGCGCTCGGCATCATGTGCGTGAACAAGGCGATCCGCTCAGCGGTGATGCCGATCGCGACGATGCTGCACGTCACGCCGATCGTCGCGGTCGCACCGGCCCTCATCGTCGCCTTCGGCTTCGGCGACGGCCCGCACCTGGCGACGGCGACCATCGCGGCGTTCTTCCCGATGCTGATCAACGCCATCACCGGCTTCCAGGCCATCGACGACCAGGCGCACGAGGTCTTCTGCGCGATGTCGGCCTCCCGCGCCGAGGTGTTCTGGCGGCTGCGGCTGCTCTCGAGCCTGCCGTACCTGTTCGCCGGTGCCCGGGTCTCGATCACCGGCGCGATGGTGGGCGCGGTCGTCTCGGAGTTCTTCGGCACCCCCGAGGGGCTCGGCGCGCTCATCGTGACCGCCCAGGCCAACATCAACCTGCCGGTGATGTGGTGCGCGATCCTCGTCACCGCGATCTCCTCGATGCTGCTGATGTCGCTCGTCGGCCTCGTGGAACGACTCACCGTCCGCTGGTGACCCCCGGCCCCCGCGCCGCCTCGGCGAGCGCGGGGGCAGGCGGCTCCCCACCGCCTGCGGCCCTTCCCGACCCTTCCCACCCAGGAGGAAGCACGTCCGTCACCGCCCTCCCCACCGATGTCCCCACCGCCCTCCCCACCGTCGTCCCCGCCGCGTCCACGTTGCAGCGCTCCTCGAGCACGTGGAGCCGGTGACCACGACCTCGTCCTCATGCGCGTCCACGCCCTGGCCACGAGTGCCGCGGAACCCACCGTGTTCCATGGCAGCCGCTTCCGCGCCCTGGCACTCTGATCGTCCTCCTCTGCCGTCAGGTGATCCCATGTCCCACCACCGCAACGAACCAGAAACTCCGGCTCGGCACTCTGGGCCGGTGAGCCAGCAAACGAGTCCGCGCACCCCCCGGTCCGCGGCACTGCAGCCCGGCACCGGGCCGATCCGATCGGCGACGTACCTGCCCGCCGAGCCCGACACCGTGTTGTGGGGTCGCCTGCCCTGCGGCACCGATACCCCGGTGCTGACCGTCGAGCCGGGCACCGAGGTCACCATCGACACGATCAGCCACGAGGGGATCCTCGAGGACCAGGGTCGCGACCCGCGGCGCTTCTTCACCGAGCACGGCGCCGAGGAGGTGCTCACCGACGCCATCGCCCTGGCCGCCGCCGACGTGCCGCGGACCTTCGGCGTCGACGGTCCGCACGTGGTCTCCCGCCCGATCCAGGTCACCGGCGCCCGGGCCGGTGACCTGCTCGCGATCACCATCCTCGAGACCCTCCCCCGGGTGCCGTACGGCGTGATCTCCAACCGTCACGCCAAAGGCGCCCTGCCGGACACCTACCCGCTCGACGGGGCGGCGGTGCACAGCGAGTTCGTCACCATCGCCGACGATCACGCCCACCTCGGGCCGGCCCGGTTCCCGCTCGCCCCGTTCCTGGGGATCATGGGCGTCGCGGTCGACGGCGACGAGCGGCCGCACAGCGTGCCGCCGGGACCGCACGGCGGCAACATCGACATCCGGATGCTCACCGTCGGCAGCACCCTCTACCTGCCGATCCAGGTCGACGGGGCGATGGCCTACGTCGGCGACCCGCACTTCGCTCAGGGCGACGGCGAGGTCAGCCTGACCGCGCTCGAGGCCAGCCTGCGCGCCACCGTCCGGTTCGACGTCCTCGCCCGCGAGGAGGCGGTGGCGCAGTTCGGCGAGCTGGTCGGTCCGCTGGCCGCCACCGACGAGCTGCTCATCCCCACCGGCATGGACCCCGACCTCGACGTCGCGGTGCAGAACTGCGTGCGCGCCGCGATCGCGCTGCTGCAGGCGCGCTACGGGATGAGCGCGCCGGCGGCCTACGCCTACCTCAGCGCCGCCACCGACTTCCACATCTCCCAGGTCGTCGACGTGGTCAAGGGCGTCCACGCCGCCATCCGGCGCAGCGACTTCCCCGACGCAGGCGGCTTGTGATGGCCGGGCAGCACGAGGCCCCCGACGGGCTGATGGCGGCGTTCCACGCCTACGAGCGGGCGCTGATGGACGACGACCTCGACGCGATGGCGCGCCTGTTCGCGCCCGGCGCCGACACGCTGCGCGGCGACGCCGAGGGCCTGCTCGTCGGGCACGAGGAGATCACCGGCTTCCGCCGCGGCCGCGGCGGGGCGCCTCGGCGCCGCCTGGTCGGCACCGAGGTGCGTCCCCTCGACGCCGACCACGCCGTGGTCGTGGCGCAGACCGAGCTCGAGCGCGGCGGGCGCGGGCTGCAGACCCAGGTGTGGCGCCGCGAGGCCGAGTCCGGTCGGTGGCAGGTGCTGGTCGCCCACGTGGGCACCCCGGCACCGGCCTTGGACACCCGCATCTGGCGCGTCGTCGGCGACCCGCTCGTGCCCGGCGCCGGCACCGGAGCGCTGGCCGGGGAGACGGTCGCGGTCAAGGACGTGTACGCCGTCGCCGGGCACCCGATCGGGGCCGGCAACCCGGCGCGGCTGGCTGCGGCGGAGACCGAGGTCCAGCACGCGAGCGTGCTGGGGCAGCTGCTGGCGGGCGGCGCCGACGTGCGCGGCATCGCGCGCACCGACGAGTTCGCCTACAGCATCGCCGGCGCCAACCCGCACCACGGCACCCCGCCCAACCCGCGCGCCGCCCGGCGGGTCCCCGGCGGATCCAGCAGCGGCTCCGCCTCCGCGGTGAGCCTGGGCCACGCCAGCATCGGCCTGGGCACCGACACCGCCGGCTCGATCCGGGTGCCGTCGGCCTACCAGGGCCTGCACGGCATCCGCACCACCCACGGGCTGGTGGACCGCACCGGGCTGCTCCCCCTCGCCCCCAGCTTCGACACCGTCGGGTGGATGACCCACGACGCGACGCTGCTGCGGCGCGTGGGCGACGTCCTGCTGCCCACCGGGCAGTACGACGGCCTCGGCGAGCTCGTCATCGTCCCCGAGCTGCTCGCCCTGGCCACCCCCGAGGTCGCCGACGCCGTCGCCGCCCGCTTCGCCGGGGTCGCCCGCACCGAGCACTGGGACGGTGCGGAACTGCTGGCGTCGTACCGGCGGGCGTTCGGGACCTGCCAGGGTTTTGAGGCCTGGCAGCATCACGGCGCCTGGCTCACCGGTCGGCTCGACACGCTCGGGCCGGCGGCGCGGGCGCGGTTCGAGCACGCCTCGACGATCAGCGCCGCCGAGGCTGAGCAGGCCCTGGAGACGCTGCTCGAGGCCCGGACGACGATCCGCGACTTCGTCGGCGACCGGGTGGTGGTGCTGCCGTCAGCGGCCTCCGTCGCCCCGATGCCGGCCGAGGCCGAGGAGGCCCGCGAGCGCACCCTCACCCTGACCTGCCTGGCCTCCGTCGGCGGCCTGCCGGCGGTCAGCCTTCCCCTGTCCACCGCGTCCGGGCTGCCGGCGGGAGCGTGCCTCGTCGCGGCCCGCGGCCGCGACCGTGCGCTGCTGCACCTGACGGAGGCCCTGTCATGAGCTGGCGAGCTGTCCCCACCGCCCGGATGCACCTGTGGCTGATGCTGGTGCTGACCTTCACCACCGGCATCAACGACGCGATCGGCTACCTCGGCCTGGACAAGGTCTTCACCGGCAACATGACCGGCAACGTCGTCATCCTCGGCATGGCGCTGGTCGGCGACCACGAGGACCTGCCGGTCCTCGGGCCGGCGCTGGCGCTGGTCGGGTTCATGGTCGGCGCGGCCATCGCGGGCCGGGCGCTGCGCACGGCCGGCGCCGGATGGAACGCCACCACCACGGTCCTGCTCGGCTTCGTCGCGCTGACCATGTTCGTCCTCGGCGGCATGCTGCTCCTCACCGGCGACCATCCCGTCACCGCCGCGATGGTCACCGTCACCACGCTCGCCGCCCTCGCCATGGGCATGCAGGCCGCGGCCGCGCGACACCTCGCGGTCAAGGACGTGACGACCGTGGTGGTCACCAGCACCATCACCGGGCTCGCTGCGGACTCGTGGCTCGGGGCCCGCAAGCCGGGCGCCTCGGCGCGCCGGATCAGCGCGGTGGTGCTGATCCTGCTCGGTGCGTTCGTGGGCGCCGCCGCGCTGCAGCTGCACCTCGCCTCCGGCCTGCTGCTCGCCGGCGTGCTGATCGCGGGCGTCACCGTCGTGGGCGCGGCCCACGAGCACGCCACCCGGACCGGCGGCACCGTGGCGGTGGGCTGAGCCCTCCCCCAGACGAGCCCGGCACCCCCCTCGGCCGGGCTCACCGCGGCCGGCGTCGGACGAGCTCGTCCGGCGCCGGTCGCCCTTTCCTGCTGTCGGTTCCGGCTGTCGGCGACGGTGGCTAGCGTGCGAAGCGACGCGAGGTCCCGACGACGAGGAGCCGGTCATGGCGTACGACGAACAGCTGGCCGCCCGCATCCGTGCGGCGGTGACGGACGCAACCGAGGCGGCTGGCGCAGGCGGGTCGGTCGGGCACCGGGAGATCACCATGTTCGGCGGCCTGTGCTGGACGGTGAACACCCACATGGCCGTCGGCACCGGCGAGCAGGACCTGATGGTGCACGTCGGCACCGACGGGATCGACGAGGCCCTCGCCGCCGGCGCGCGCCGGGCGACGATGGGCTCGCGGACCATGGGCGGGGTGGTCCTGGTGGCGGCGGCGGACCTTCCCGACACGGCGAGCCTGGACGCCTGGGTGCGGCCGGCGGTGGCGCGGGCGTTGGCGCGGCCACCGAAGCCGGGCAAGCGCTGAGGGCAGGCGTGACGCCGCGGCCCGGCGTGGACCTAGGCTGGCGCGGGTGCCCGACCATGCCTTGGAGCTGAGCTTCGACGGGGCCTCCGCGCGCGCGATCGAGGCCCAGTGGGAGGCGTTGCGGGCCGCGGGCCTGCCCTCGCAGGCCGACCACCGCTCGATGACCAACGCTCCGCACCTGACGCTGGTCGCGGCCAGCCCCATCGACGCCTCCGTGGTGGCGCCCGCCGCCGACCTGGTCGCTCCGCTTCTGCCCGCGGTGATCGCGGTGCGCGGACTGCTGCTCCTGGGCGACGGACCGCGGATCACCCTGGCCCACCTGGTCGAGCCGGACGCGGCGCTCGCCGACGCGGTGGCCCGTCTGCGCACCCTGGTGCCGGGCCTGCGTCACTCGGTGTGGACACCGCACGTCACCCTGGCCCGCCGCGTGCCCCGACGACAGCTCGCCCGAGCGCTCGAGGTGCTGGGCGAGGTGCCGCCGGTGCGCGAGATCGTGGCCGACCGGCTGCGCTGGTGGGACCCGGAGACGCAGGTGGTGGAGACCGTCAGCGGCCTTCCTCAGCCTCCCGCGAGTCGTGCTCGCCCCTGAGCGTGTCCTGTACCGAATCCACGGCATCCAGATTCGTGTGACGCCAACGCGACGCGCTCGCAGCCCCTAGCCTTTGCCTCGACGCCGCTGGAGCGGCGTGGCGCAAGCCCGCCAGGAACAACCTTGTTTGGAACGTCAAGGTCGAAGCCAATGAGCCGGGCAGCACTCATGGATTCGTTGAATCGCTCGACGATCTGTTGCATCGAGGTGCGCGTCTGATGGTCCAAGGCAGCAAACGCCTTCGAGAAAACCTCATAGTTCAGCGCTGCCGGGTCCACTTCGCCCGCAACCTCCTCGCCCACGTCCCCAAGACCCACGCCGACATGGTCGCTGCGGTGTTCCGCACGATCTTCGCCCAGCCCGACCCCGAGGCCGTCAGCAAGGCGTGGGGCGAGGTCCGCGACCAGCTCGCCGTGTCGTTCCCGAAGGTCGGGCCGCTCATGGACGAGGCGAAGGCCGAGGTCCTCGCGTTCACCGGCTTCCCCAAGGCCCACTGGCGCAAGATCTGGTCGACGAACCCGCTCGAGCGGGTGAACAAGGAGATCAAGCGCCGCAGCCGCGTGGTCGGCATCTTCCCCAACGCCGCCGCCGTAATCAGACTTGTCGGAGCGGTCCTGATCGACATGCACGACGAATGGATCGCCGGCGACCGCCGCTACCTATCTGAGGAGTCCATGGCGCTGGAGTCCATGGCGCTGCTCAACACCACCATGGATACTGGTGATCACGCCGCCATGGAGAGCGGCGAGTAAGGCACCGAAGACCACCTCAAAGCCCACCACCCCGCGGGGCTCTGTCCATCTGAACCCGTCTACGTCGACCGTTCCCGACCCGCACTCGCCCCGTGACGCCAATGTGCGGCGCCGCAGTCTTGCTACGGAGCCGACTGGTCGCCGACGGCGTGCAAGAACGCTTCGACCGGCATCCAGTTCGGGTTCGAGGCGGCAACCGGCTCGGCGCGGACCTGGTAGAGCGCGCTCTGCCAGGTGCCGGTGCTGATGTCTTCGGCGAAACGTGCGCCGGTTGCTCCGCCGACGCGGCCCACGAACGCGACCAGCGGGCTAGGGGAGAGGGCGTCGGCGACGATCTCCGCACCCGTCATCCGGCCCTGAGCGTTGGGCATGGAGATCGTCTTGGACTCCAGTTCCTCGTGCCGCTCCAGGGCCTCGGCGAGGACCGAGGTCCAGTACGGCGGCGCGACAGGACGAAACGCGTCGAGCAGCGCCTCCCACGTGACGACCAGGTGCGAGGTCAGGCCGTTGCGTTCGCGGGTCGCGAGGCGTTCGGGCAGCAGGAGCGCGTGGGCGACGTTCTCGGTAGGAAGGTCCAGCACCTGACGCCAGTGCTCGATGATCGGCGCCTGGGCTGCCATCTGCTCATTCAGGGAGGCAGCGGACGGGGCGTGGAACATCTTCGCCTCGATGGCCAGCAGCCAGTCGCAGCCCACCAGGACGATGTCGGGTGTCTCGCGGGTGAACTCCTCACCCCACTTCGCCTTGTCGGCATCGGTGTAGACCGACTCGGCGAACCCGTACTCGGTGAGGAACTGGACCTGCGCGGACGAGCCGGCCTGAGCGTCGACGTCGAGGCCGAACAGGTCGAGCAGGCGAGGAAGGTGCCAGAACCCGGTGCTGGTCGTCAGCGCCGGGAACACGGTGCCGGTGTAGAAGCGCTCCTTGCGGTTCAACGGCAGTAGGCCACGCCACTGGACGTCGACGGGCGCACCATGCTTGAGCGCCCCAGCGTCGGCGCGAACCGCACGTGCAACTTCAGCAGCCTCCGATAACGCGGCAGCCAAGTTGGTCGCCTCGCCCTCGGACAAGTTGTCGTCCCACTCACCTTTCGCGACCTGTTCGGCGATCCCGGCGGCGCGCTCGAACAGGTGCTGGGCGTGCGTCGCGGTCTGATGCAGGTCCTCGTGGCTCGTCATTGCTCGATGATCCGCGATGACAACGACTCTCGTGGCAAAAGTACGGTTCCAGGTGCTCTCAGCGGACCTACCGTGTGGGTCGTGACCCGGCGGCTTCCTTGGACCACAACTCCACAACAGGCCACACGTGCGTCCCGCGGCGCCGGGCGCGAACCGCGAGACGGGCGAGACGGGGGGCGGGCGATACGGGGGGCGGGGAGAAGACCCGGAGGGCTCAGCGCCGCTTGGCCTGCTTGATCTTCTTCTTCACCGACTTCAGCGCCTTGGCCTTGGCGGCCTTGATCGCCTTCGTCTTCGCCGCCTTCGTCACGCCCGCGCTGCGCGCCATCGTGAGCGCCTTCGCGCCAGCACCGTCACGAGCCTGGACCTGCGCCCGGCCGAGAGCGTCGTTGAACGCGCTCGCCGACGCAGCGTCGTACGCGGCCTGCTCGGCGTCCTGCTCGGCCGCACGAGACGCGCACGCGGTGGCGGCATCCCGCGTCTCACCCTTGCAGGTGCGGGTGATGGTGCGTGTCGCGGTCGCCGTCGCGGTGTTCTTGGCCGAGACGGTCGCCGAACGCGCCACCTTCACCTTCGCCGTCGCCGACGACTTGTAGGTCTTTCCCTTCGCCTTGCGCTTCACGGTGACCTTCTTCGTCCACCGCGTGAGCGTCTTCGTGCCGGTCGAGGTCGCCGACGCGCTCGCCGTGGCGGTACGGGTGGCGGTACGCGTCGCCGTCGCGGTGTACTGACCCTTCGGTGGCTCGGGTGCCACGCCGGTGCAGGCCCGGTGCGTCGTGGCGATGTCGTCGGGTGCGCCCACGCAGTTCGGAGCCGGGTCAGCGCCGGTGCAGGTGCCGTCGCCGCCGGTCTTCGGCGCGTAGAGGTCCGGGTCGAGCATCATGCCGGGCTGGTTGGCGTGCGCGGGCATGTTCGTGCACGTGTCCGGCTGCGCGATCCAGTGCCCGGCCGGGTAGCCGGGCTTGCTCGCCCACGGGTAGACCGCCTTGCAGGCACCGGCCTGCCGCTCCCACGGCGCACAGGTGAACATGTCGCCCTGGAACTGCGTCAGGGCGTTCGCCGCGGTCTCCAGACGCGCGTTGGTGCAGTAGTAGTCTGAGCCACCGCCGCTCGCCGACTTCCAGGGGTAGCCGGTGGCGGCCCGGCAGGCCTCGGCGTTGGCGTTGAACCCAGGGAACTTGGCCTCCACGCGCTCGGCGTTCGGGGTGCACCAGTAGGTGTTCATCCAGCCGTTCCACGTCACGTCCGACCAGTCGCTCGCGCAGTACATGCCGTAGGGCTGGTAGACCCAATCGAAGTTGCGCGCGGCGCTGGTGGTGATCCGGTAGGCGAACCAGAAGCCGTCGGCGTCGGCGTGCTCGGTGTCGACGAAGAGGATCTCCCGGCCCCGGGCGGCGTGGAAGGTGAGGTATTCCTCCTTCTCGGTGACCTTCAGGTACCCGGGCAGGCTCGGGTCCGGCAGCGGGCCGTAAGGGCCCTCGACCGACGTGCTCGCAGCGGCAGGGGCTGTGTTCACGCCGAGCACAGTGACGATGGCCGCGAGCAGGCCGAGCACGGCCAGCGCCATGGCGGCGAGGCGGCCGAGCGGGCTGCGGGTCGTGGTCATCGGGGCTCCTTCGGTCGGTCCCTGGTCGCCGGACGTGACTCTAGGTGGTCTCTGACCAACAGGTGTGCGGAAGAACCGAGAAGTCTCTCCACCACCTCCGACACATGCTCGCGCGCCGACGATGGCACTCACGAGGCGTCGGCGAGGAGGTTGGTGCTCAATGGCGCCATGTTCTACGGCGCCGACATGGCGCGCGTTCGACGCCTTCTTCGTGTCCCTTCAACATCGGCAGCCCGGCACCCCTCGACCAGTCGCGGTCACGGGTGGGTGCCCGCCCTGGCGAACTGCAACTCGCGCCCCCTGTGCAAGCGAGGAGGGAGTCCGGTGTCACCAGCCCACGAGCGTCTCAGGCGTGAATCTGCAACGATTTCAGATTGGATCGTTCCATTGCAGATTCGACGATCGTCGGCAGCCGCTCAGTCAGTGCGCCATGTCGACGAACCGGCTGTAGTGACCCTGGAAGGCCACGACGATGTCGCGGGTCGCGCCGTTGCGGTGCTTGGCGACGATGAGGTCGGCCTCGCCGGGGCGGGTCGACTCCTTCTCGTAGACGTCGTCGCGGTGCAGCAGGACGACCATGTCGGCGTCCTGCTCGATCGAGCCGGACTCACGCAGGTCGCTGACGGCCGGGCGCTTGTCGGCGCGCTGCTCGGGGCCACGGTTGAGCTGCGAGAGCGCGATGACGGGGATCTCGAGCTCCTTGGCGATCAGCTTGATCTGCCGGGAGAACTCCGAGACCTCGAGCTGGCGGGACTCGACCTTCTTGCCCGAGCTCATCAGCTGCAGGTAGTCGATGACCATCAGCTTCAGGTCGTGCTTCTGCTTGAGCCGCCGCGCCTTGGCCCGGATCTCGGTCATCGTCATGTTCGGCGAGTCGTCGATGAACATCGGCGCCGCGGAGATCTTGGCGACATGGTGGGCGAGCCGGTCCCACTCTTCTGGGCCCATCTTGCCGTTGCGGATGTGGTTCAGCGGGATCCGCGCCTCCGCGGAGAGCAGACGCATCACGATCTCGGCGCGCGTCATCTCCAGGCTGAAGAAGACGGAGGTCAGGTTGTGGTGGATCGAGGCCGAGCGGCAGAAGTCGAGCGCCAGCGTCGACTTGCCCATGGCGGGTCGCGCGGCGACGACGATCATCTGGCCGGCGTGGAAGCCGTTGGTGAGCTCGTCGAAGTCGGCGAACCCGGTCGGCACGCCGTAGATGCCGGCCTCACGGTTCTCCATCGCCTCGATCTCGTCGAGGACGGAGTCCATGATGTCGCTCAGCGGCACGTAGTCCTCGGCCTTGCGCCGGTCGGTGACCTGGTAGATCTCCGCCTGCGCCTCGTTGACGATGGCGTCGACCTCGCCCTCGCCGGCATAGCTGATCTGCACGATCTTGGTGCCGGCGTTGACCAGCCGGCGCAGGATCGCCTTCTCCCGCACGATCTCGGCGTAGAACCCGGCGTTGGCGGCGATGGGCACGTTCGCGGCCAACGTGTGCAGGTACGGCGCCCCGCCGACCTTGGCCAGCTCGCCACGGCGCTGCAGCTCACCGGCCACGGTCACCATGTCCGCGGGCTCGCCGCGGCTGTACAGGTCGAGGATCGCGTCGTGGATCGCCTCGTGCGCGGGCCGGTAGTAGTCGGGCCCGCGCAGCACCTCGACGACGTCGGCGATCGCGTCCTTGGAGATCAGCATCGCGCCGAGCACCGACTGCTCCGCTGCCATGTCCTGCGGAGGGGTGCGTCCGCCCCGGTCGCTCGGCGCCGCGCCCGGCGCGAACGGGGCCGGTCCGTCGCCCCATCCCGGCGGCGGCTCGGCCGCCCAGGACGGGGACTCGTCGGTCAGGCTCACGGCGCCGCGATCCCCTTGTCAGTGTCGAGTTCAGCGAAGTCACCCCTCGCGAGCGCGGACGCGGCGAGGGCTGGGACCATCGTGCGAGCCGGGTCCGAGACAACTCTCGGGACACCACGATCTGTCGGTCCGGGACGGCACGTTACGGCCCGTTCGGGCCGCGGCGAAAGCGGCGTATCCACAGGTCTTGTGGATAACTCGGGCCGGCCCGTGGACGACACGCAGGAACGATGTGCACCTACTGGGGAGGAACCTGTGGAAAGTCGCTGGGGATATTGTCCTGCACCCCGCCTGACCTGCGAAAACGTAAATCCCAGGTTGTGCACAACGAAAATCTATGATGTGATCCCGTTCACTTTTGGAGTGCCCTCCGGCTGGGCGGCGCCACTCGGGACCCCGCCTGGGACCCCCAGCACAGTTCGTCGGTTTCCACAACCTGAACGAAGTTATCCACCGCCAATTCGGGATTCCTGGTGAGGCCCACCGAAACTCGTGCGGCGCGGCGCCGGCTCGACCGTGAGATCGCCCGTCTGGCGGTCCCCGCGTTCCTCGCCCTCGTCGCCGAGCCGCTCTTCCTGCTCGGCGACTCCGCCGTCGTGGGACACCTCGGCACCGCCGAGCTCGCCGGGCTCGGCATCGCCGGCACCGTGCTGACCACCATCGTCGGCCTGTGCGTCTTCCTCGCCTACGGCACCACGGCCGGCGTCGCCCGTCAGCTCGGTGCCGGGCGCCCGGGCGCCGCGCTCGCCCAAGGCGTCGACGGGCTGTGGCTGGCGGTCGCGATCGGCCTGCCGGTCACCGTCGCCACCGCGCTCCTCTCCCCCGGCCTGGTCGCCCTCTTCGGGGCCTCCGCGCCGGTCGCCGAGCAGGCCACGACGTACCTGCGGATCGCCGCGGGCGGCATCACTCCCCTGCTGCTCGTGCTCGCGACCACCGGCGTGCTCCGCGGCCTGCAGGACACCCGCACGCCCCTGGTGGTCGCCGTCGCGGGCAACCTCGCCAACCTCGTGCTCAACGTCGTGCTCGTGCACGGCACCGGCCCGTTGCCCCGTCTCGAGATCGCCGGGTCCGCCTGGGGCTCGGTGATCGCGCAGGTCGCCATGGCGCTCGCGCTGGTCACCGTGGTGCTGCGCGCCGCCCGGCGTGAGGGCGCCTCGCTGCGTCCTGACCTGCCCGGCGTCCGAGCCGCCGCACGCGCCGGGGTGCCGCTGCTCGTGCGCACGCTGACCCTGCGCGCCTCCCTCCTCGTCACCACCTACGCCGTGGTGCTCGCCGCCGACAGCGCCGCGAACACCGGCTCCGGGGGCGGCGGGGACGCCGTGCCGATCGCCACCCACCAGCTCGCCATGACGCTGTGGGCCTTCCTGGCCTTCGTCCTCGACGCCATCGCCATCGCCGCGCAGGCGATCACCGGGCGCCACCTCGGCGCCGGCGACGTCGCGGGCACCCGCTCGGTCACGCAACGGATGCTCGCCTGGGGCGTGGCCTCCGGCGTCGTCACCGGGGTGCTGCTCGCCGCGGCGAGCCCGTGGCTGGGGGCGCTGTTCACCCCCGACGACGACGTACGACGTGCCCTGGTGCCGGTGCTGCTCGTCGCCGCGGCGGCCCAGCCGATTGCCGGCGTGGTGTTCGTGCTGGACGGGGTGCTCATCGGCGCCGGCGACGGGCGCTACCTGGCCTGGGCCGGGCTCGTGGTGCTCGGCGGCTACGCTCCGGTCGTGCTGCTGACGAGCGCCGCAGGCGCCACCCTGCCCTGGCTGTGGGTCGTGTTCGCCGTGCTCTTCATGGGCGGGCGGCTGGTCACGCTGCTGCGCCGCGCGGCCGGCGACGCCTGGCTGGTCACCGGCGCGGAGGCGGTCCGGTGACGCCGCTGTACTGGATCGCGATCGGCGTCGCCGTCACCATCCTGACCGCGCCGGCCGCCGGCGCGCTCGACCTCGCGGAGATCTTCGGCACGCTCCTGCTGGTGATCGGCTGGTTCCGCCTCACCCGGGCGCTCGAGGACCTCCAGCTGCGGCTCACGCTGTCCTACCTCGCGCTCGCGGCGCTCGCCGTCGCCGTCGTCCTCGCCTTCCCCGTGCCCCGGGAGTGGCTCGAGGACGCCGACCCGGCCCTGCTCTGGGCCTCCTCGCTGCCCGCCCTGGGGTTCCAGGCCGGGCTGGCCCACGTGATGGCGCGCCGGGCCCGCGCCGCCGGGGAGCGCACCGGCGTGTGGTGGCTCGTCGCGGCCGTCGCGATCGGGGTCGCCGTCGTCGCCAACGTGCTGTACGACGCCGCCGGCTGGAGGTGGCTCTACGGCGTCGGCACCGTAGGGCTCAGCGGCGTCATGCTGTTCGTGGTGATGGCGGCCGTGCACGGCGGCCGGACCTGGGCCGGGGCCCCCGAGCCCGAGCCGGAGCCCGACCCGGAGCCGGACACCGGCGTGGCCGCGGCCGCCGACGACTGAGTCGAAGACCGGGTCGCCGGCGACCGGCCGCAGGCAGGTCAGCCCTGCAGGTTGCGCAGCACCATCTCGGCGAGCTGGACGCTCTCGCTGCGCGGGTCGCCCTCGTAGTCCTGGCCGTCCTCGTAGTCGATCTCGACCGTCACCAGGGCGTCGGCGGAGCAGGCCCGCAGCTCGCCCTCCAGCGGCGGGGCCGAGGAGACCTTCCACCAGCCGCCGGTGGCGCCGGCGATGTCGTCGACCGGCTCGACGATGCCGTCGGCGTCCGAGGGCTGCGGGCAGCCGAAGGAGCCCTTCGTGAAGTCACCCGGTCCGGTCAGCGACACCTCGACGTCGACGAGTCCTTCGACGTCGAAGTCGCAGCTGTTCGTGCGCCACGACAGCCCGCCCTCGGTGGTCTCACCGGTGTCCGCACCGTCGAGGACGAACGACTGGCCGTAGACGCGGGACAGGTCGTCGACGGTCACCACGTCGCAGGCGGCCGGCAGCGTGCTGGCGGGCGCGGTCTCGGTGGGCGTGGCCGACGTCGCGCTCGGCGAGGGGGTGGCGGTGGTCGGCTCCGCGGTGTCGCTGGTGGGCGCTGCGGAGCTGGTCTCGGCGGACGTTGAGTCCGGGTCGTCGTCGCTGCAGGCCGCGAAGGCGGGCAGGAGGGCCAGGACGGCCGCGGGGGCGAGGTGGCGCAGGTGCATCGGGGACTCCAGGGGGATCGGGGAAGTGATGCCCAAAATAGCCGCGTGGCCGGCCCCGAAGGGACCGGCCACGCGGAAGGCGTCGAGTTGCCTCAGGCGGGGATCACGTTCAGCGCGACCGCCGCGGAGACCTCGTCGTGCAGCTTCACCGAGACGGCGTGGCTGCCCAGCGACTTGATCGGGTTGCCGAGGACGATGGTCCGCTTGTCGATGGCCTCGCCGGCGGCCTCGCCGAGCGCCGCGGCGATGTCCGCCGAGGTGACCGAGCCGAACAGGCGGCCGCCCTGGCCCGCCTTGACCTTGAGGTCGACGGGACCGTTCTCGAGCTTCGACTTGATGTCGGCGGCGTGCGCCTCGTCGCGGACCGCGCGGGAGGCGCGGGCCTTCTTGATGGAGTCGGCCTGCGCCTGCGCGCCCCGGGTCCACCGGATCGCGAAGCCGCGGGGGATGAGGTAGTTGCGGCCGTAGCCGTTCTTGACCTCCACCACGTCGCCAGCAGCGCCGAGGTTGTCGACCTCCTGGGTGAGGATGATCTTCATGAGCTCAGTTCTCCTTCTCTACCGACGCGTTCAGCGGCCGCTGGAGGTGTAGGGCAGCAGCGCGATCTCGCGGGCGTTCTTCACCGCGATCGCGACGTCCCGCTGGTGCTGGACGCAGTTGCCGGTCACCCGACGGGCGCGGATCTTGCCGCGGTCGGAGATGAACTTCTTCAGCAGGCCGGTGTCCTTGTAGTCGACACCGGTCGCCTTCTCCTTGCAGAACTGGCAAACCTTCTTCTTAGGCTTGCGGACGACTGCCTTCGCCATTGTGGTGCTCCTCCTCAGAGCCCGGCCGCACGCGCCTGGAGGCGGCGGGGCCGGAATGGATGTGAGTTGTTCAGAACGGGGGTTCGTCGCTGCCGGAGACTCCCGGCGCGGCCCACGGGTCGCCAGCCGGCGCCCCGCCCCCACTGTTGGATCCGCCGCCCGCGGACGAGCCGCCGCCCCACGGGTCGCCGCCACCGGAGGGACGGCTTCCGCCGCCACCCTGGCCGCCGTACCCGCCGCCGCCCTGGCCGCCGCCAGCCTGGCCGCCGCCAGCCTGGCCGCCGCCGTACCCACCGCCGCCGCCGGAGCGGGACGCGCGGGTGACCTTGGCGGTCGCCCAGGTGAGCGAGGGGCCGACCTCGTCGACCTGCAGCTCGTGGACGGTGCGCTTCTGGCCCTCACGGTCCTCGTACGAACGCGACACGAGTCGGCCCTGGACGATGACGCGCATGCCCTTCTGCAGGGACTCCGCGACGTTCTCGGCCGCCTGGCGCCAGATCGAGCAGCGCAGGAACAGGGTCTCCTGGTCCTTCCACTCATTGGTCTGGCGGTCGAACTGCCGCGGGGTCGAGGCCACCGTGAAGTTGGCGACCGCGGCACCGGACGGAGTGAAACGCAGCTCCGGGTCGTCGGTCAGGTTGCCGATAACGGTGATGACGGTGTCGCCAGCCATGGTGGTCTCCTGGTGAAGGTGGGTGCTGAGGGCCGATCCGGCTCATGCCGGGTCGATGGCCCCCATCGTGACGTGGAGTGCCGACGGAAACCATCGGCTGTCCACAGGCACGGATCCGGGGATCCTCAGACGGTGGGTCGCAGGACCTTCGTGCGCAGGATGGCCTCGTTGAGGCCCAGCTGGCGGTCGAACTCGTCGACGGTCGCCGGCTCTGCGGTCAGCTTGATGATGGCGTAGATGCCTTCGGCGTTCTTCTTGATCTCGTACGCCAGGCGTCGCTTGCCCCACACGTCGACGTTGTCGACGGTGCCGCCGTCATTGCGGACGACGTTCAGGTACTTGTCGAGCGACGGCTGGACCGTCCGCTCGTCGAGGCTCGGGTCGAGGATGACCACGACTTCGTAGTTGCGCAAAGCGGTCTCCACCTCCTCTGGACTCAGCGGCCGCGGACTTTCCACGGCAGGAGGGCTCTGCAGGCCCTTCCGCATCGTGCGGTCGGACCGTCGTACGGCGCCTGTCGGCACCGGACAGGAGAGGTTAACAGCGCGGCGCGCGGGCGACCGAATCCCCGACGGAGGCAGCGGAGCAGTGCCCGGCCGTTGCTCCCCTACTCGAACACCACCGGGTTCGGCACCTGGCTCTCGCCGACGACGAGGACGGCGTTGGCGCCGGTGAGGCCGGCGGGCAGGTCGATGCCGACGACGGCGCAGACCTCGTCGTCGCCGAGGGTCCACCGACCCTCCAGGGAGCCGATCAGCTCGTCCTCGGGCGAGTACACCTCGACGGTGAACTCCGTGCCGTCGGACAGTCCGATGACCCGGAAGTGGGCGAAGACGGTGCCGGGCAGGCTGACGCCGGAGAGGCGCTGCGGGTTCTGCAGGGTGCTGGGGGTGGCGCAGTCGGAGACGCCGTCGACGCTCCACCCGGCGCCGCCGGCGGAGGCGGTGCCCATCGGGTCGGCGGGCGGGTCGGGCATCTCCTCGTAGTACGGCGAGACGTAGTCGGGGTCGCCGCCGTCCTTGGCGATGTCGATGATCTTCGCGGCCAGGTTGGCGGGCCGGATCCGCGCCGAGCCGCCGGTGAACGCGCCGCCCTCGCCGCTCTGGCCCACGGTCGCCTCGGTGACCACGGCGGTGTTGATGCCCACGAGCCGGCCGTCCTCGTCGATCGAGGCGCCACCGGAGTTCCCGGACCCGATCCGGATGTCGGAGTCGATCCAGGCGCGCGACGACTCGACGGCCGCCTCCTTGAGGAAGGTCGACACCACGCCGCGGGTGACGGTCAGAGCCCGGTCCAGGCCGTCGTCGGAGGCGACGTGGGCGACCGCGGGGAAGCCGAGCGCGGTGATCTCGTCGCCGGTGCGCAGCTCGTCGCTGTCGGCGAGCTCGATCGGCTGCGGCAGGTCGAGGTCGCCGTCCTCGATCGGGTCGCCCTGGGCGTCACCGGTGATCTTGAGGACCGCGAGGTCCAGGACGCCGTCGGCGACGATCGCCTCCGCGCTGTACGACGCCGCGGCCGGCGAGTCGTCCTTCTCCGAGGTCAGCGCGATGAGCAGACCCGCCGGGTCCTGCGCGGGCGGGTACTGGCCCGGGGCGCTCGGCTTGCCCACGTGCGCGTTGGTCAGGATCAACCCGTCGGAGCTGATGATCGTGCCCGAGCCGGTGTAGAGCGGCTGCCCGCTCGGATCGACCGCGACGACGAGCACGCTGGCCAGCTTGGCGCGGTCGAGCTCGGCGTCGGTCAGGCCCTCGCCGACCGTCGGGCCCGTGCCCTTGTCATCGTCACCTCCGTTGAAGGCGACCAGCCCGACCGCCAGGCCGGCCGCGGCGACGATCAGGCCGAGCGCCACCACGAACGATGTCGCCGTCCGGCGGCGCTTCGTCCGGGCGAGCGACTTCTGCGCCGCGCCGGCCGCGACCACCGGCACGACCTCGAGCTCCACGCCCGCGGTCGGGTGGCCGAGCATGAAGGTCGTCGGCTCCTCCACCTTCCGCGTGACGATCTTGTCCTCGTCCACGTAGGTGCCGGCGGTCGAGCGGTCGACGTACCACCAGCCGTTGGGGCGCCCCTCGATGACACCGTGCAGCCGGGAGACCGACGGGTCGTCCACGACGACCTCACCGGCGGGGTCGCGGCCGATGCGGACCACCGAGCCGGGCGGGAAGCGCCGGGGCCCGGTCGGCGTGCGCACCAGCAGCCCGGGGCCCGGGGCGGGACCGCCGCCGACCGGTCCGGCGCCGGGCAGCACGGTCTGCGCCAGCCCGGGCGGCGGGAACCCACCGGGCACCGGGACGGCCGGACGGGGCGCCGCAGCGGCCGGGGTGAGCACCAGCTCCTCACCGTCGGTGGAGCCGAAGCGGAGCGCGGTGCGACCGCTGAGCCGGACCTCGCTGACCCGCACCGGCCCCTGCCAGGTGCCGGAGGAGGAGCCGACGTCGACGAACACCCAGCCGGAGCCGTCGGAGCGCAGCTCGCCGTGACGACGCGAGACCGACGGCCCGCGCAGCACGATGTCGGAGCCGGGATCGCGCCCGATGGTGACCACGCGGGGTGCCTCGAAGGTGAAGTTCTGGCCGCCGAGGGCCACGTGGAGGGTGCTCACGGGCGCTGACGCTAGCCGTCGCCGGAAGCCGCGTCAGCCAACCCAGGCACCAAGCACGCGTGTCGCGCCCCGCTCCTACGATGGCGCCATGACCCAGCTGCACATCGGAGCCCACGTCGACCAGACCGATCCGATCGGCGAGGCCGCGGCCCGGCAAGCGCCGCTCGTGCAGTTCTTCCTCGGCAACCCGCAGTCGTTCAAGGGCCCCGTCGTGGCCTACGAGGGCGGCGCCGAGGCGCTGCGTGCCGACGCGGAGGCGGCGGGCGTGGCGCTCTACGTGCACGCGCCGTACCTGATCAACGTCGCGACCACGAACAACCGTCAGCGCATCCCCAGCCGCAAGCTGCTGCAGCAGCACATGGACGCCGCCGCCGAGATCGGCGCCAAGGGCCTGATCGTGCACGGCGGCCACGTGCGCGACGAGGACGACCCGGCCAAGGGCTTCGACAACTGGCGCAAGGCGGTCGAGGCCACCGACATCAAGGTGCCGCTGCTCATCGAGAACACCGCCGGCGGCACCAACGCGATGACCCGCTACCTGGACCGGATCAAGGGGGTGTGGGACGCCATCGCCTCCGCCGAGGGCGCCGACATGGTCGGCTTCTGCCTCGACACCTGCCACGCGCACGCCGGCGGCAACGCACTGGAGACGATCGTGGACGACGTCCGTGCGATCACCGGCCGCATCGACCTGGTCCACGCCAACGACAGCCGCGACGCCTTCGACTCCGGCGCAGACCGGCACACCAACTTCGGCGCCGGCAAGATCGACCCCGAGCTGCTCGCCCAGGTGGTCCGCGACGCCGGTGCGCCGGTCGTGTGCGAGACCCCCGGCCCCGCCGAGGCACACCTGGCGGACTTCGCCTGGCTGCGCGAACGGATCGGCTGAGCCCCAGCCTGCGACCAGCCCAGTTCAGCCAGTCAGCACCGTCAGCGGCAGCCCGCGACACGGTACGACGCCAGGCTGCTCGCCGGCTTGGGCGGGGCCGGCCACCAACCGCCCCGGAGGCACCCGGGGGTCGGCGGAGAGCACGACCCGGTTCGCCTGGTTGACCACGGTGGCACCGGCGGCGCGCACCGCCGGCAGCATCAGCGACTCGAACGTGTCGAGCAGCGTGTCGGCGCCCACCACCCCGACCGCGGCGCCGGCCACCAGCACCGGCGTGGTCGTGGTCAGCATGGACTCGTCGCTGCACACGTAGTCCACGTAGGGCCCCGTCACGTGCACCCGCCCGGTGGCGATCGGCCGGTGGAACCACTCCAGCCGGCTGTAGTCGAGCGGGTCGCCGGAGCCGGAGACCGTCGACTGCGCCAGCAGCTGCTGCTCCTCGCCCTGCCACCAGGCCAGGTAGAGGTGCTGGTCGGCGAGGAACCCGGGGGCGGCGACGAAGCCGCCGCCGAAGAGGGGCAGCCGGTGCAGCATCGCGCGGGTGGGCGGTCCGGCCACGGCGACGATGTCGGCCGCCGTGGGGCGCTCCCCCGTGGCGCCGGTGCCGACGCCGGCGCAGACGTCGACGAGACGCTCGGCCAGGACGTCGAGCTCGGCGACCACCCGGGAGAAGTAGTCCTCGATCTCCCGGGCGCACGCCCGAGCCGCGGCCCGGACCGGTCCGCTCTCCTCGACCAGCGTCGACCCCATGGACGACTCCTTCCGCGCCCCGGTGACCCCGGGGTCCTCCTGCTACCGAAACGGCCGCACGGACCCGCTGTCAAGGAGTCCTGTCGCGCCAGGTGCCGGGCGAGGTCTCAGGGGGCGTCCGGGTTCGCGGCGTGCAGCAGGGCGAGGGCGTCGAGCGCCCCACCCAGCTGGCGTCGTACGGCGCCGCGGGCCGCGTCGCCGTCGTGGGCCCGCAGCGCGGCGAACAGCTCGGTGTGGCAGGCGCGGGTGAACTCCTGGAAAGCCGCCGTGCCCAGCGGCTGGCGCAACAGCGCACCGAAGTCGGCCTCGAGCGCGACCACCTGGCGGGTCATCCGCGCCGACTGGCTCAGCGCGGCCAAGGAGAGGTAGAGCTCGGCGTCGGCGTGGCGCCAGTGGCCGGGGTCGTCGTCACCGGGGGCGGGCAGCAGCGACTCCAGCACGTCGACGTCCCCGGCGTCGGCCCGCTCGGCGGCGACCTCGGCGCAGCCGGTGAGCAGCACCATGTGCAGGGTGCCGCGGTCGTGCAGCTCCACCAGCGACATGCTCCGCAGCCGCGCGGTCTGCGCCGCCACGTCGTGCACGCCCACCCGGGTGACGTAGCTGCCGCCGTTGCGGCCCCGCACGGTGGCGATCAGGCCCGCCGAGCGCAGCGCGACCAGGGCCTCGCGGGCGGTGACCGTGGCGACGCCGAGCATCGCGGCCAGCTCGGCCTCGCTCGGCAGCCGCTCGCCGTCGCGCAGCACCCCGGAGCGGATGGCGTCGGCGAGGCGCTGCTCGACCTGCGTGGCGCGGCCGACCTCCTCCAGCGGCGCGAAGATCGCGCTGCGGGTGCGGGTGCCGTGCCGGGCGCTGCGGCGGGCGGGGCGTGCCGGGGGGCCGGCGGGGGCGCCTCGTGTGCCAGGAGCAGGAGCTGTGGCAGCCGCGGTGGCCCTCGTCGCGGCCGGCCGGACGGCGTCGTCGGCGGTCACAGAAACGTTACCGAAGCGACCCTGGACATATAACATATGGAACCATAGTTTTCAGGTGTGACCCAATCCACGCCCGCGGCATCGAGCCCCGCCACCGAGCCCCGGGCGGGACGCACGGAGGCTCCGCGGGCCGGCGCCGACACGGGGGGCGTGGTCCCCGCGATCCGGCTGCGCGGGCTGGTCAAGCACTTCGCGGAGGTGGCCGCGGTCGACGGCATCGACCTCGACATCGCCGACGGCGAGTTCTTCTCGATGCTCGGCCCCTCGGGCTCGGGCAAGACCACCGTGCTGCGGCTGATCGCGGGGTTCGAGACGGCGACCGCCGGCACGGTCGAGCTCGGCGGCACCGACGTCACCGCCGCCGCGCCGTTCGAGCGCGACGTGCACACCGTCTTCCAGGACTACGCGCTCTTCCCGCACATGAGCGTGCTCGACAACGTCGCCTACGGGCTGCGGGTGCGCGGCACGGGCCGCACCGAGCGCCGCGCCCGCGCACAGGAGGCGCTGGAGACCGTGCGCCTGGGCGGCTTCGGCACCCGCCGGCCGCACCAGCTCTCCGGTGGGCAGCGGCAGCGGGTCGCGCTGGCCCGGGCGATCGTGCTGCGCCCCCGGGTGCTGCTGCTCGACGAGCCGCTCGGCGCGCTCGACCTCAAGCTGCGCGAGCAGATGCAGGTCGAGCTCAAGCAGCTGCAGCGCGACCTGGGCATCACCTTCGTCTTCGTCACCCACGACCAGGAGGAGGCGCTGACGCTGAGCGACCGGATCGCCGTCTTCGACACCGGCCGGGTGCGCCAGCTGGGCACCCCGCAGGAGATCTACGAGCAGCCCACCTCCGCCTACGTCGCGGGCTTCGTCGGCACCACGAACCTGCTCGACGCCGACACCTCCGAGCGTCTCCTCGGCGTGCGCGCCGAGCACGCGCTGCGCCCCGAGCGCCTCCGCCTCACCCCCGCAGACCACGCGCCAGCACGACCCGACGAGGTCCGGCTGCCCGCGGTGGTCGTCGAGCGGATCTACCTGGGCACCGGCAACCGGGTGCACCTGCGCACCGACGACGGCCTCGACCTCGTCGCCCTCGAGCAGGCCACCGGCTCCCTCGACGAGGCCGACCACCGCGGCGAGCACGTCACCGTCCGTTTCGCCCGCGCCGACGTCGTACGGCTGAACACCGACGGCGAGTCCTAGCCAGCGCCCGCACCGACCCGCAGGTCCCTCACCACCCTCGAAGAGAACACGGAGATCTCCATGACAACCACCTTCCGGCGCGGCCGAGTGGCCCTGGCCTGCCTGACCCTGGTCGCGGTCTCCGCCCTGGCCGGCTGTGGCGAGGACGACGACAAGGAGACCGAGGCCGTCGAGAAGCTCGGCGACCCCGAGGGCGAGGTGTCGATCCTGGCGTGGCCGGGCTACGTCGAGGACGGCAGCAACGACCCGAAGGTCGACTGGGTGACCCCGTTCGAGGAGGAGACCGGCTGCCAGGTGACGAGCAAGGTCTACGGCACCTCCGACGAGGCGCTCAACCTGGCCAAGTCCGGGGAGTACGACGTCATCGCGGCCTCCGGCGACCTGTCGCTGCGCCTGATCGCCTCCGACGAGGCCCAGGAGATCAACACCGACCTGGTGCCCAACTACGCCAACGTCTACGACTTCCTCAAGGACACCGAGTGGAACACCGTCGACGGCAAGAACTACGGCGTCCCGCACGGCTACGGCGCCAACCTGCTGATGTTCGACAAGAAGCGCTTCGACAAGGCGCCGACGTCGTGGGGCGCGGTGTTCGAGGAGGAGCAGCTGAAGCCGAACAAGGGCAAGGTGACCGCCTACGACTCGCCGATCTACATCGCCGACGCCGCGCTGTACCTGATGAAGACGCAGCCCGACCTGGGCATCGAGAACCCCTACGCGCTCGACCAGGAGCAGCTCGACGCCGCGGTCGACCTGCTCAAGACCCAGCGTGCGTACGTCGGGGAGTACTGGTCGGACTACCTCAAGGAGATCCAGGCCTTCGAGACCGGTGACTCGGTGGTCGGCACCACCTGGCAGGTGATCAAGAACAACGTCAAGAACCCCGACGTCGAGGTCGTCCTGCCCGACGAGGGCGCCACCGCCTGGAACGACACCTGGATGCTGTCCTCGCAGGCGAAGAGCCCGAACTGCGCCTACGCCTGGATGGACTACATCCTGAGCCCGGAGGCCAACGCCCAGGCCACCGAGTACTTCGGTGAGGCGCCGAACAGCCCGCAGGCCTGTGACAAGACGACCGACCCGAAGCACTGCGAGACCTTCCACGCCGGTGACGAGGCCTACGCCGAGCGGCTGTGGTTCTGGCGCACCCCGGTGAAGGAGTGCCTGGACGGGCGCACCGACGTCGAGTGCACCGACTACGCCGCGTGGACCCAGGCCTGGACGGAGATCAAGGGCTGAGGGATGAGCGCTCCGAGCACCGCGCCCACCCGGGCGCCGGCCCCCGCCGAGGTACGGGGGCCGGTGGCCCGGCCGGCGTCGCGGCTGCTGCACCGGTGGGTGTGGCTGCGCCTGGTGCTGCTGCTGTCGGCGCCACTGGCCTGGATGGTGCTGGTCTACGTCGTCGCGCTGACGGCGCTGCTCATCACCGCGTTGTGGTCAGTGAACAGCCTGACCAGCGAGATCGACCGCACCTGGACCCTGGAGAACTTCCGCACTCTCGTCGAGAACGAGGTCTACCGCAACGTCACGCTGCGCACCGTCGGCGTCGCGCTCGCCGTGACCGTGATCGACGTGACGATCGCGCTGCCGATCGCCTTCTACATGGCCAAGGTCGCGAGCCCGCGGATGCGCCGGATCCTGGTGGTCGCGGTGCTCACCCCGCTGTGGGCCAGCTACCTGGTCAAGGTCTTCGCCTGGCGGGTGGTCCTCTCCGAGGGCGGCCTGCTGGAGTGGTCGGGGATCGCCAACCCCGGCTACGGACTGGGCGCCGTCGTCATCGCGCAGTCCTACATCTGGCTGCCCTACGTGATCCTGCCGATCTTCGCCGCCCTCGACCGGGTCCCCGACTCCCTGCTGGAGGCCGCCGGCGACCTCGGCGCCCCGGCCGGGATGGTCATCCGCACGATCGTGCTGCCCCTGCTGGTGCCGGGCATCGTCGCCGGCGCCATCTTCAGCTTCTCGCTGACGATGGGTGACTACATCACCGTCAACATCGTCGGCGGCACCAGCCAGATGCTCGGCAACCTGGTCTTCCTCAACGCCGGCGCGGCCAACAACCTGCCGCTCGCCGCGGCCATCGCGATGATCCCGATCGTGGTGATGATCGTGCTGCTCACCGCGATCCGTCGTACGGGCGCCCTGGAGAACCTCTGATGAACCTCAGCGCCCCCGCCCGCCGCCTGCTCGCCGCGCTGACCTTCGGTGTGCTCGCCCTCGTCTACCTGCCGCTGCTGGTGGTGGTCGCCAACTCGGTCAACGCCAACCAGTCGATGACCTGGCCGCCGTCCGGGCTCACCCTGGAGTGGTGGCGCCGGGCCGCGGACAGCAGCGGTGCCCGCGAGGCGCTGTTGACCAGCCTGCAGGTGGCGGCGGTCGCCACCTGCATCGCGCTCGTGCTGGGCACGCTGCTGGCGTTGGCCCTGCAGCGCTACTCGTTCTTCGGCAAGCACACCGTCAACCTGCTGGTGATCCTGCCGATCGCGCTGCCCGGGGTGGTCACCGGCATCGCGCTCAACAACGGCTTCCGCGCGATCATGGGCGTGGACCTGTCGCTGTGGACGATCGTGGTGGCGCACGCGACCTTCTGCATCGTGACCGTGTTCAACAACGTCCAGGCCCGGCTGCGCCGGCTGGGCACCAGCCTGGAGGAGGCCTCAGCCGACCTCGGCGCCGGCGTGGGGACCACCTTCCGGCTGATCACGCTGCCGCAGCTGCGCTCGGCGCTGCTGGCCGGCGGGATGCTCGCCTTCGCGCTCAGCTTCGACGAGATCATCGTGACCACCTTCACCGCCGGCGGCGGCGCCACCACGCTGCCGATCTGGATCCTCAACAACATGTTCCGGCCCAACCAGGCGCCCGTGGTCAACGTGGTCGCGGTGGTGCTGATCGTGTTCTCCATCGTGCCCGTCTGGCTGGCGCAACGCCTGTCCTCCGACCTCGACGCCGTCCGCTGAGCCCGCCCCGTCCCCCGTCCACCCGTCCCCGCCCACCCGTCCAGGAGCCCGCCATGACCCAGTACGCCGTCCGCAACCCCGCCACGGACGAGGTCGTCACCACCGTGCCGACCGCCACCGACGCCGAGGTCCGCGCCGCGGTCGACGCCGCCGCCGAGGCCTACGCGCGCTGGGGCCGGACCTCGTCGGTGGCCGAGCGGGCCGCGTGCCTGCGCCGGGTCGCCGAGCTGCACCTGGAGCGCCGCGCGGAGCTGGCGGCCACGATGGTGGAGGAGATGGGCAAGCCGCTGGACGACGCCGAGGGCGAGGTGGACTTCTCCGCCTCCATCCACGCCTACTACGCCGACAACGCCGAGCGGTTCCTCGCCGACGAGCCGATCGAGCTCAGCGAGGGCGAGGGCACCGCGCTGATCCGCCGGGCGCCCCTCGGCGTGCTGCTCGGGATCATGCCGTGGAACTTCCCCGCCTACCAGGTGGCCCGGTTCGCCGCGCCCAACCTGGCGGTGGGCAACACGATCGTGCTCAAGCACGCCCCGCAGTGCCCACGCTCGGCGGCGCTGCTGGCCGCGATCTTCGCCGACGCCGGCTTCCCCGAGGGCGCCTACGTCAACGTCTACGCCAGCAACGACCAGGTCGCCGACGTCATCGCCGACCCCCGCGTGCAGGGGGTCTCGCTGACCGGCTCCGAGCGCGCCGGCGCGGCCGTGGCCGAGATCGCCGGGCGCAACCTCAAGAAGGTGGTGCTCGAGCTGGGCGGCTCCGACCCGTTCCTGGTGCTGGGCAGCGACGACCTCGACGCCACCGTCGAGGCCGCGGTCGCGGCGCGGATGGAGAACACCGGCCAGGCCTGCAACGCCGGCAAGCGGTTCATCGTCGTCGACGAGCTGTACGACGACTTCGTGGCCCGGTTCACCTCCGCCCTGCTCGCGGCCAGTCCCGGCGCTCCCCTGTCCTCCACGACCGCCGCGACGCGGCTGGGCGAGCAGGTCGAGGCGGCCGTGGCCGGCGGTGCGCAGCTGGCCAGCGCCGGCCCCAGGGAGGGTGCCTTCCATCCGTCCGGGGTGCTGACCGGGGTCACCCCGGACAACCCGGTCTACCGCCAGGAGCTGTTCGGCCCGGTGGCGATGGTGTTCCGCGCCGCCGACGAGGACGACGCGGTGCGGCTCGCCAACGACACGCCGTACGGCCTGGGCTCCTACGTCTTCACCCCCGATGCCGAGCAGGCCCGCCGGGTGGCCGACCGGATCGACGCCGGGATGGTCTTCGTCAACGGGGTCGGGCTGGACGCCGCCGAGCTGCCCTTCGGCGGGGTGAAGCGCTCCGGGTTCGGTCGCGAGCTGGGGCGCTACGGCATGGAGGAGTTCGTGAACAAGAAGCTGATCCGCACCGTCTGAGGACCATTGGCAAAGCCGAGGGAAGGAGAGCGTCATGAGTGAGTCCGAGGAGACTGCCGTCGAACCTGCCCTGCCCCGCCAGCGGCGACTGGTCACCGCCGTGCCCGGTCCACGCTCGCTGGCGCTGTACGAGCGCAAGGACGCGGCGGTGAGCAGCGGCGTGGGCACGATGCTGCCGGTCTACGCGGTGCGCGCCGGGGGCGGCGTGCTGCTCGACGTGGACGGCAACGCGCTCATCGACCTCGGCTCCGGGATCGCGGTGACCACGGTCGGCAACGCCCACCCCCGGGTCGCGGCGGCGGTGGCGCAGCAGGCGTCCGCGTTCACGCACACCTGCTTCATGGTCACGCCGTACGAGGGCTACGTGGCCCTCTGCGAGGCGCTGGCGCGGCTGACCCCCGGGGACCACGACAAGCGCAGCGCGCTGTTCAACTCCGGCGCGGAGGCGGTGGAGAACGCGGTCAAGATCGCCCGCTCGCACACCCGCCGGCAGGCGGTGGCGGTCTTCGACCACGCCTACCACGGCCGGACCAACCTGACGATGGCGATGACTGCCAAGTCGATGCCCTACAAGCAGGGCTTCGGGCCGTTCGCCGCCGAGATCTACCGGGCGCCGATGTCCTACCCGTTCCGCGACGGGCTGGACGGCCCCGCCGCCGCGGCGCGGGCGATCGACGTGCTCAACCAACAGGTCGGCGCCGCGAACCTCGCCGCCGTGGTGATCGAGCCGATCCAGGGCGAGGGCGGGTTCGTGGTGCCCGCCCCCGGCTTCCTGCCCGCGCTGGCCGAGTGGTGCACGGCGAACGGGGTGGTGTTCGTCGCCGACGAGGTGCAGACCGGGTTCGCCCGCACCGGGGCGATGTTCGCGTGCGAGCACGAGGGCGTCGTACCGGACCTGGTGGCCACCGCGAAGGGCATCGCCGGCGGCCTGCCGCTGGCCGCGGTCACCGGGCGCGCGGAGATCATGAACGCCCCGCACGCCAGCGGCCTGGGCGGCACGTACGGCGGCAACCCGGTCGCGTGCGCCGCGGCGCTGGCCGTCATCGAGACGATCGAGGCCGACGGCCTGGTCGCGCGAGCCCAGGCGGTGGGGGCGCAGATGCTGGACCGGCTGCGCGCACGCCAGGCCCGGGACCCCCGCCTCGGCGACATCCGTGGACGCGGCGCGATGATCGCCGTGGAGCTGGTCGACCCGACCACGCGCGCCCCGGACGCCGCGCTGACCAAGCAGGTCGCCGCCGCCGCGCACGCCCAGGGCGTCATCCTGCTCAGCTGCGGCACCTGGAGCAACGTCCTGCGGTTCCTGCCGCCGCTGGACATCTCCGACGCGCTGCTCGCCGACGCCTTCGACGTGCTCGACGCGGTGCTCGACCAGGTCCCGGTCCCGACGGCCTGACACCGCGGAGGCAGCGCAGCACGGCGCAGGACGGCGCAGGACGGCGCAGGACGGCGCAGGGGCGCAGGGCCGCTCAGGCGGGCGCGAGCCAGCCCAGGTTGCGCGCCACCTGCTCCAGCACCCCGGAGACCCGCTCGGCCTCCGCGGGGTCGAGGTCACCGGTGGCGCGGTCGCTCACCGCGCGCACGGGTCCGTCCTGCAGCGCGGCGACGCGCTCCTCGCCGGCCGGGGTGAGCCGGTACTCGTCGGCACGCACCTCGGTCAACCCGTCGGAGACGAGACGGTCGAGGACACCACGGACGTCCCCGCCGGTGAGCGGGCCGAGCAGGGTGCCGGCCTCCTCGGCGCGGACACTGCCGAGCTGCAGGCGCGCCAGCACCGGCCAGGCGGCCCGGTCCAGACCGGCCGCCTCCACCGCGTCGGCGACCTGCTCATCGAGCAGCCGGTCGATCGTCCGAATCCAGTAAGCGAGTCCTCGGGGTGCGGTCATGGGTGCCCGGTACCCGCCCACAGCCGATCCGAGCCGGGCGACCGATAGCCTCGACCCATGCCCAGCGTGCGCCCGATCAGCCCGACCGAGCACCGCGAGCACCTCGCCACGCTTCCCTCCGCGAGCTTCTTGCAGACCCCCGGCTGGGGGAAGGTGAAGAGCGAGTGGCGCAGCGAGTCGCTCGGTTGGTTCGACGACGCCGGCGACCTGGTGGGCGTCGGCCTCGTGCTCTACCGCAAGCTGCCCAGGCTGAAGCGCTACCTGGCCTACCTGCCCGAGGGCCCGATCATCGACTGGACCGGTGACGACCTGGCCGGGTGGCTGGACCCGATGGTGGCCCACCTGCGCAAGCAGGGGGCGTTCGCCGTACGGATCGGGCCGCCGGTCGTCACCCGGCGCTGGTCCACCGCGCAGATCAAGGAGGGCATCGCCGACCCCGAGGTCCACCTGCTCAGCCAGGTGCCTCCCGTGGACCGCTCCGTCAAGGGCGCCCGCACCGTCGCCCAGCTGCACGAGCTCGGCTGGCGGTACCAGGGCGTCGTGGGCGGGTTCGCCGCCGGACAGCCGCAGTTCGTCTTCCAGGTCCCGCTGCGCAACGCCGACGGCACGCCCCGCACCGAGGACGAGGTGCTCAAGGGGATGAACCAGCTGTGGCGCCGCAACATCAAGCGCGCCGCCAAGGAGGGCGTCGAGGTCACCGTGGGCACGCGGGAGGACCTGCCGGCCTTCCACGAGCTCTACGTGCACACCGCACAGCGCGACCACTTCACGCCGCGGCCGCTGCGCTACTTCGAGACGATGCACGACGCGCTGCTGGAGGACAGTGACGAGCCGGACCGGTTCCGGCTCTGGCTGGCCCGCCACGACGGCGACCTGGTCGCCTCCACCATCTCGATCCGCGTCGGTGAGCACTCCTGGTACTCCTACGGCGCCTCCTCCACCGAGAAGCGGGAGGTCCGTGGCTCCAACGCCGTGCAGTGGGCGATGATCCGCGACGCGATCGCCGCCGGCGCCGCGGTCTACGACCTGCGCGGCATCACCGAGACCCTGGACGCCGACGACAGCCACGTCGGCCTGATCCAGTTCAAGGTCGGCACCGGCGGCGAGGCCGTGGAGTACGCCGGCGAGTGGGACCTGCCGATCAACCGTCCCCTCTACCGCGCCTTCCAGCTCTACCTCGCGAGGCGAGGATGATGGTGCCGAACAGGTCGACCACGAGGGGGTGGGGTCCGCGATGAGCCTGACGTTGAGGGTCGACGGGCCACGCTGGCGGGCCCACCTGGAGTCGGTCGCCGAGGCGACCCCGGGCCTGGTGCCGGTCGCGAAGGGCAACGGCTACGGGTTCACCAACGCCCGCCTGGCGCGCCGGGCACAGTGGCTGGCCGAGCGTGGCCACGACGTGCGCACGCTCGCGGTGGGCACCTACCTCGAGCTGCCCGACGTCGCCCAGCGCTGGTCCGGCGACCTGCTGGTGCTCACCCCGTGGCGGCCGTGGGTGCCGCTCCCCGAGCCCGAGGTGGCCCGCCGGCTGGTGCACACCGTCAGCCGGGCCGAGGACCTGCGCCTGCTGCTGGACGCCGACCCGCGCGCCCGCGTCGTGCTCGAGCGGATGACCTCGATGCGCCGCCACGGCATGAGCGCCCGCGAGCTGTGGGAGGCCGGCGACGTGCTGCGCCGCCACCCCGGTGCCCGCGTGGAGGGGCTGGCCCTGCACCTGCCGCTGGGCCAGGGCAACCACCTGGGCGAGGTGTCCCGGCTGGTCAACGACTACGTGGCCGCCGACATCGCCGGCCACCACCCGCCCGCGGTGTGGGTCAGCCACCTCAGCCGCGAGGAGCTGGACACCCTGCGCAGCCAGTACGGCGACTTCACCTTCCGCCCGCGCAGCGGCACCGGGCTGTGGCTCGGCGACCGCGGCGCGCTGCGGGTCACCGCGACCGTGCTGGACGTGCACCCCGTGGAGCGGGGTGACGCCTTCGGCTACCGCGGCCGCACGGCCCCGAAGTCCGGCCACGTGCTGGTGGTCAGCGGCGGCACCGCCCACGGCATCGGCCTGGAGGCGCCGACCGGCGAGCAGTCGATCAAGGCGCGCGCCACCACCCTGGCCAAGGGTGGTCTCGACGCGGTCGGGTTCGTGCGCTCGCCGTACGCCATCGACGGCAAGCAACGGCTCTTCGCGGAGCCGCCGCACATGCAGGCCTCGATGCTCTTCCTGCCCGCCGGCAGCCGGGTGCCCGAGGTCGGCGAGGACGTCGACGTGCGGGTGCGGTTCACCACCACCGCGTTCGACCGGGTCGTCTTCAGCGACTGAGCGGACTCGCCTCGACGTCCGGTACCGGCTCGCGCACCGGGTCGTGGGCGGGTGCGTACATGTCGCGCACGATCACCGCGGCCAGGTAGAGCTCGCAGGCCACGCGCACGGCGATGCCGACCCAGTAGAACCCGGCGTCACCGCCGCCGGCCGGGGCGAGGTAGCCCCCGAGGTACCACCACACGGTGCAGAAGTAGAAGACCTCACCGGCCTGCCACACGAGCTGGTCGCGCCAGCGCGGCCGGGCCAGGACGGCCAGCGGCAGCAGCCACAGCACGTACTGCGGCGAGTAGACCTTGTTGACGATCAGGAAGCCGACGACGATCAGGTAGCCCAGCTGCGCCAGGCGCGGCACCACGTCGGTCGCGGAGCCGGGGGCGCCGTGCCGGCCGGCGGTCAGCCCGAGCGCCAGCACCACGGCGCACCAGGCGCCGAAGAGGATCCACGACCAGGTGTTGATGGTCTCCGCGCTGAACCCGACGTTGCCGGCCTGGTCGATCAGCATCCACAGCGACCCGAGGTCGGCGGCCCGGTCGGCGTTGAAGCTCCAGAACACCTTCCACTGCGCGGCACCGGTCAGGTAGCCGGGGCCGTTGGCGATCAGCCACGCGACCAGGGCCGCTGCGGCCGCGGTGGCGAACGCGAGCATCTGGCCGCGCTCGTGGCGCCGGCGCAGGCAGATCACCAGCAGCCCGCCCAGCAGGAAGAGCGGGTAGAGCTTCACGGCGGTGCCCAGCCCGATGAGCACGCCGGTGAGCAGCGGCCGGTCCCGCGACCAGGCCCACAACGCGGCGGCGACGAGGACGACGGCGAGCAGGTCCCAGTTGATCAGGCCGGTCAGCAGCAGCGCCGGGGACAGCGCGAAGGCGGCCGCGTCCCAGGGCCGCCGGGGATGGGTCCGGGCCAGCAGCCACACCGAGAGCAGCGCGAGCGCGGCGAAGCCGACCGCGTTGACCAGCAGGAAGACGGTCTGCTCGCGGTCGACGTCAGGGTCGCCGTACAGCTCGGAGACGGGTAGGTCGCCGCGTGCCGACAGGTCGGGGGACCCGGTGAGCCACTGGGTGAGGACGGCCGTTCCCCACGCCCAGTAGGCGATGCCGGCGGGGTACTCCATGACCTCGTAGCGACCGCGGGTCTCCTCCTCACCCGAGTACGGCCAGGCCGCCTCGGCGAGGCCGCGGGGCACGTAGAGCGGACGCAGGTCGGTGTAGCACATGTGCGAGTACACCCAGTTCTGGTCCTTGCCCTCGACCACCGAGCAGGGTGCCTTCTGCACCATGCCCAGCACGAAGGTCACCGCGGTGAGCAGCAGCAGCACCCGCACCGGCGTCCACCACCGGGCCCGGCCGGCGTGCTCCCCCACCGGGCCGCCCACGGACTCGCTCAGCGCGCCGACGACGGGGTCGTCGAGCGTGGCATGGACGTGGTCGGCCGCTCCGGCCTCGCGCTGCGCCATCGGCGGCTACGCGCCGCCGCGCGGTGGGTCCTGCCGGCCGCGTCCGGGCTCGGGCGTGCCGCGAGGCGCGGACGGGCTCGTCCCCGGGGTGCTCGGGTCGTCCGGCGGCGGGGTGATCGTCGGCAGGTCGGTCGGCAGCGTCGGTGTCGGGTTGGGGTTCGACGGCGGCGTGGACGGCGGCGTCGAGGGGCGCGGCTCCTCGGTCTTCCGCTCCTTCTTCGGCTTCTTGGTCTTCTTCTCCTTGGGCGTGGGGCTCGGCTTCGGCGGCGCCGGCTCGTGGCCGTCGTTGGGCGCCTCGCCCTTCACGTTCGCCGCGGGCGGCAGGGACTCGACCTCGGTGCCCTCGAGCGCGCGCTCCATGACCGCGGTCCAGGTCTCGGCCGGGTAGCGGCCACCGAAGTACGACGGCAGCCAGTCCTTGAGCTGCTCGTTGCCCTTGCCGCGCACGTACATCACCGCGGTGGACAGCTGCGGGGTGTAGCCGACGAACCAGGCCGAGGAGACCTCGCCCTTGCCGTTGGTCGCGGTGCCGGTCTTGCCGGCAGCGGGGCGGTTGAGGCCGCGGGCCGCGGTGCCGGAGCCGACCTTGACGACCTGCTGCAGCGCGAAGCCCACGTCGTCGGCGACGCCCTCGCGGATGGCGCGGCGGTCCTTGACCTTGTGGTCGTAGCGGACGACGCCGTCGGCGTCGACGACCTTCTCGATGATGAACGGATCGGTGGCCACGCCCCGGTTGGCGAGCGTGGCGTAGCCGTTGGCCATGTTGATCGGGCTGACGGTCTGCGAGCCCAGCGAGACACCGGTGTTGGGCTCCAGGCCGGGGCTGGACGTGGGGAAGCCGAAGGGTCGCGCGGCCGGCTTGGCCGGCGGGATGCCCATGCGGTTGGCCGTCGCGACGATCTTCTCCGGCCCGTCGGGCATCGCCAGGGTCAGGTCGATGAAGGCGGTGTTGATCGAGTCCTCGGTGGCCTTGAGCAGGTTGACCCGGCCGTAGGAGCGGTCACCCTGGTTCTCGATCGGTCGCCCGCCGCCCGGCAGGTCGTACGGCGAGTTCCCGTCGAAGGTGTCGCGCAGCTCGAAACCCGACTCGATGCCGGCCGCCAGCGCGAACGGCTTGAACGTGGAGCCGGCCTGGCCGCCGGCGACCGCCCAGTTGATCTGGGAGTCGAGGTAGTCCTGGCCGCCGTAGAAGCCGCGCACGGCGCCGGTGCCGGGCTCGACGGAGGCCACCGCGACGTGCAGCTGCTTGGGGCTGAAGCCCTCGGGCCGGACCTGCTTGACCCCCTCGGCCGCGGCGTCCATCGCCTTCTTCGTGAAGGTGGTGGTGACCTTCAGCCCGCCGCCGTTGATCTGCTGCTCGCTGAAACCGAGGCGCGCGAGCTCCTTGCGGACCATGGTGAGCGCGTGGCCCTTCTGGCCGGCGTAGGTGTTGCCCTGCTTGATCTTGGGGAACTTCGGCAGCTGCTCTGCCGCCTCCGCCGCCTGCTCGGGCTCGATGGTGCCCATGTCGAGCATCGCGGAGAGGATCCGCTCGTAGCGGGCCTCGAGGCGGGCGCGGGCGTCTTCGCCGTTCGCCGGGTCGAAGCGGGCGGGGTTGTTCAGCACCGCCGCCAGGACGACCGACTGGCGCAGGTTGAGGTCGGCAGCGTCACGGTTGAAGTAGGCCTGCGCGGCGGCCTGGATGCCGTAGGCGCCCCGGCCGAAGTAGATCGTGTTGAGGTAGCCCTCCAGGATCTGCTTCTTGGACAGCTGGTTCTTGATCTTCAGCGACAGCAGCGCCTCCTTGGCCTTGCGGCTCCAGGTGCGGTCCTGGGTGAGGTAGAGGATCTTGACGTACTGCTGGGTGATCGTCGAGGCACCCTGCTTGCTGTTGCCCTGCGCGTTGGAGAAGGCCGCTCGCAGGATGCCCTTGGGGTCGAGGCCGGAGTCGGTCCAGAAGGTCTGGTTCTCCGAGGCGACCACCGCGTCCTTCACGAACTGCGGCATCTCTTCGTAGTCGATCGAGTCGCGCTTCTGGACCGCGAACTGACCGAGCTCGGCCTTGCCACCGGCGTAGTAGACGCGGGTGGTCTCGGTGAGGAACTCCTCGTTCGGGTCCGGGATGTCGATCGTGCGGTAGGCGATGACCAGCCCGGTCAGGCCGACCAGCCCCAGCGCGACCGTGGCGACCACGGTCCACAGCGCCGCACGCTTGAGCCGCTGCTTGAGCGTGCGCGGCTCCCGGTCGCGCCGGCGTGCCCACCAGCCCTGCTTCGCACCGGCCGCACCGGCCCCGTTCTTGCTGCGCGACGCGCTCGGCGACTTGCGCTTTCCGTCAACCACGGACCACAGGGTACGGCGAACGGCGAGGCGCGACCGCCTCGGCGACCGCGCCACGGCCATCAGGGCACCCGATGATGCACGCGATCCATCGGGAGTTCACGTCTTGCAGATATATCGCTACGATAGATCGCATGGCACGGCGTGGAGAGACTCTTGAGCTGGCGGTCCTTGGACTGCTGCACGAGGGACCCATGCACGGCTACGAGCTGCGCAAGCGGCTCAACCTGATGCTCGGGTGGGGTCGGGTGCTGTCCTACGGCTCCCTCTACCCGGCGCTGAAGAAGATGCTCCGCGGCAACCTGATCAAGGAGGTCGTGCCCTCGGGTCCCCAGAGCCGGCGGCAGCGGATCGTCTACGAGGTGACCCCGCAGGGCACCGAGGAGTTCGCGCGGATGATGTCGGACGTCGGTCCCTCCGCCTGGGAGGACGACACCTTCGACATCCGCTTCCGGTTCTTCTCCTCCACTGACATGGAGATCCGGCTGCGCGTCCTTGAGGGACGCCGGTCCCGGCTCCAGGAGCGGTTGGACCGGGTGCAGCGCGAGCTCTCGATGACCCAGGCGGAGGTCGACCGGTACGCCGCCGAGCTGCAGAGGCACGGTGTCGAGTCGGTCGAGCGCGAGGTCCGGTGGCTCTCGGACCTCATCAACGCGGAGCGAGGGCAGGGCAACCAGCCTGTCCTCCCCGTGACGAGCCCGGAGACCCCGAGCACCTCCACCTCGACGTGACCGCACCGGTCCCGGCCAAGGTCATTGCCCAGTCATGACGATTCATGAGATTTCAAAGGAAGGAACACCCCTAATGGGTTCGGTTCGAGTAGCGATCGCCGGCGTGGGCAACTGCGCCACGTCCTTGATCCAGGGCGTGCAGTACTACCGGGACGCCGATGAGACGACCACCGTCCCCGGTCTCATGCACGTCAAGTTCGGCGAGTACCACGTGCGCGACGTCGAGTTCGTCGCCGCGTTCGACGTCGACGACAAGAAGGTCGGCAAGGACCTGTCCGAGGCGATCAACGCCTCGGAGAACAACACGATCAAGATCGCCGACGTGCCCACCCTGGGTGTCGAGGTGCAGCGCGGCCCGACCCTGGACGGCCTCGGCAAGTACTACCGAGCGACCATCGAGGAGTCCGCCGCCGAGGCGGTCGACGTCGTCAAGGCGCTCAAGGACGCCCAGGCCGACGTCCTCGTCTCCTACCTCCCGGTGGGCTCGGAGGAGGCCGACAAGTTCTACGCCCAGTGCGCCATCGACGCCGGCGTCGCCTTCGTCAACGCGCTCCCCGTCTTCATCGCCTCCGACCCCGTGTGGGCCAAGAAGTTCGAGGACGCCGGCGTCCCGATCGTCGGTGACGACATCAAGTCGCAGGTCGGCGCCACGATCACCCACCGGGTGATGGCCAAGCTGTTCGAGGACCGCGGTGTCGCGCTGGACCGGACCTACCAGCTCAACGTCGGCGGCAACATGGACTTCAAGAACATGCTCGAGCGCGAGCGCCTGGAGTCCAAGAAGGTCTCCAAGACCCAGGCCGTGACCTCGAACCTGAACGGCTCGCTGGCCAACGTGGGTGCCGACGACCGCAACGTCCACATCGGCCCGTCGGACTACGTCGCGTGGCTCGACGACCGCAAGTGGGCCTACGTCCGCCTCGAGGGCCGCGCCTTCGGTGACGTCCCGCTGAACCTGGAGTACAAGCTCGAGGTCTGGGACTCCCCGAACTCGGCCGGCATCATCATCGACGCCGTCCGCGCCGCCAAGATCGCCAAGGACCGCGGCATCGGTGGCCCGATCATCCCCGCCTCGGCGTACCTGATGAAGAGCCCGCCGGTGCAGATCGAGGACACCGAGGGTCGCGAGCTGCTGGAGAAGTTCATCTCCGGCGAGTGATCGTCCGCTCCGGTCACGCACCGGAGCACGACCGGCTGCACCGCCCCGGCTCGCTCGTCGAGCCGGGGCGGTGCGCTTTTTCCGCCGCGCGTGGAGCCCTACCGGGTCGGCGCCGACGGCGTGGAGCTCAGACGCCCTCGGCCTCGGCCTTGATCCGCTCCAGGGTCTGCCGGATCCCGTCCTGCAGCTCCTTGGTGAAGCCGTCCTGGCCGCCCAGGACCACCTTGGTCAGCATCAGCGACAGCTTCGAGATGCCGTCCGGGGTCTCCCGGCGCTCGGTGAGCCGGGTGCCGCCGGTCGCGGTGGGCTCGAGGTGGAAGGACCACACCGTGTGGTTCTCCCGGATGCGGAAGGCGAACTCCCCGGGCGTCGTCGCACTCGGCGCGTTCATCCGCACCACCTTGCCGCCGGTGGGCCAGCGCTTGAAGCCCTGCTTGTTGAGGTTGGTGAACGTGGCACCCTCGCGGACCACGCCGCCCTTGACGGTGGAGCGGACCACCTGCGGGCTCCACTTGGCCATCCGCGGCACGTCGGTGACCAGGGACCACACCTTGTCGGTGGGGGCGTCGATCTCGATGGTGTCCTCGAGGAGCTTCTCGTAGGTGTCAGGCATGGGAGCAGTCCAGTCCTTCGGTACGGAACGTCACGGTCGGGAGTGACGCTACCTGTGGGTAGGTCATCGCGGCAGGCCCTCGACCGGGGTACGGCACCGCCTGCCTACGATCACCGGCATGAGCACTCCCCGGGACGACGCCCCGCCTCCGCTCGTGGTCGGCTTCGACCTGGACCTGACCCTGATCGACACCGCGCCGGGCTTCCGCGCCCTGCTCGGGGTGCTGGGCGAGGAGCTCGGGGTGGACTTCGACCTCGACGCGATGACCGCCCGGCTCGGTCCGCCGCTCGACATGATGCTGGCGCCCTACCTGCCGGCCGAGCAGATCCCGGCCGCCGGCGACCGGTTCCGGGCGCTCTACCCCGACCACGCCGTCACCAGCGTGCCGCTGCTGCCCGGTGCGGTGGAGTCCATGCAGGCGGTGCGCGACGTCGGTGGCCGGGTGCTGGTCGTCACCGGGAAGCACACGCCGAACGCCCAGCTGCACCTCGACCACACCGGGCTGGTCGTCGACCACCTCGAGGGCCGGGTGTGGGGCGTGGGCAAGGCCGAGTCGCTGCGCCGCGAGGGCGCCTCGCTCTACGTCGGCGACCACGTCCACGACGTCGAGGGCGCCCTGGCTGCGGGCGTCACCAGCCTCTCGGTGCTCACCGGCGGCTGCAGCCGCGCCGAGCTGGAGGACGCCGGCACGCACGTCGTGCTGGAGAGCCTCGCCGAGTTCCCCGACTGGTTCGACGACTGGTTCGCCGACTGGCGCACGGCGCCGGCCGAAGGCCCGCGCAGCGCCTGAGCCGTACGCCGGGGCGGCTCAGTCCTGCGGCGGCGGCTCCGGAGCCGCTCCGCCGCCGGCGGCCCACCACTGCTTGAGCGCCGCGGTCGCGTCCTCGGTCGACATCGGCCCGTTGTCCAGGCGCAGCTCCAGCAGCCACTTGTAGGCGGTGCCGACCTCGCGGCCGGGGCCGATGCCCAGGATCTCCATGATCTGGTTGCCGTCGAGGTCGGGCCGGATCGCGGCGAGCTCCTCCTCGCCGGCAAGCCGCTCGATGCGGGCCTCGAGGTCGTCGTACGTGCGGCGCAGCCGGTCGGCCTTGCGCTTGTTGCGGGTCGTGCAGTCGGCACGGGTCAGCACGTGCAGCCGCTCGAGCTGGTCGCCGGCGTCGCGGACGTAGCGGCGCACCGCGGAGTCGGTCCACTCACCGGTGCCGTAGCCGTGGAAGCGCAGGTGCAGCTCGACCAGCTTGGTGACGGCGTCGACCTCGTCGTTGCTGAACTTCAGAGCCCGCATCCGCTTGCGGGTGATCTTGGCGCCGACGACGTCGTGGTGGTGGAAGGTCACGGTGCCGTCGCCGGTGAACTTCCGGGTCCGCGGCTTGCCGACGTCGTGCATCAGCGCGGCGAACCGGGAGACGAAGTCCGGGGCGGTGATGTCCGCCCGCTCCGCGAGCCGCGGCTCGAGGTCGATCGCCTGCTCCAGCACGGTCAGGGTGTGGTCGTAGACGTCCTTGTGCCGGTGGTGCTCGTCGCGCTCCAGCTTCAGCGCCGGCAGCTCCGGCAGCACGTGGTCGGCCAGGCCGGTGTCCACCAGCAGGGCCAGGCCCGGCCGCGGCGTCGGGGCGCAGATGAGCTTGACCAGCTCGTCGCGGACCCGCTCGGCGGAGATGATCTCGATGCGGCCGGCCATCTCGGTCATCGCACGGACCACGTCCTCGTCGACGTCGAACCCGAGCTGGGCGGCGAAGCGGGCCGCACGCATCATTCGCAGCGGGTCGTCGGAGAAGGACTGCTCCGGAGTGCCGGGCGTGCGCAGGACCCGGTGCGCCAGGTCGAGCACGCCGCCGTGCGGGTCGACGATCTCCCGGCCCGGGAGCCGGATCGCCATCGCGTTGACGGTGAAGTCACGCCGGCCCAGGTCGCCGGCCAGCGAGTCGCCGTACTCCACCTCGGGCTTGCGGCTGTCGGGGTCGTAGGCCTCCGAGCGGTAGGTGGTCACCTCGACGACCCACTCGCCCTTGCGGGCCCCGATGGTGCCGAACGCGCGACCCATGTCCCACCACGCGTCGCCCCAGGCGCGCAGGATGCGCTCGGACTGCTCCGGGCGGGCCGACGTGGTGAAGTCCAGGTCGTTGGAGCGCCGGCCCAGCATCGCGTCGCGGACCGGTCCACCGACCAGCGCCAGCTCGTGGCCCGCCTCGGTGAACGCCGCACCCAGGTCGTCGATCACCTCGCCGATCCGGTCCAGCTCGGCGGCGACGGCCACCTGCACGTCGACCAGCCGCAGGGGAGCGGCGGGCTGGCTGTCGGCGGGGTCACTCACGTGGCAGGAGTCTAGGCCGTGGCCCGACCGGGTCCGCCGAGCGGCACCACTACCCTCTGAGGGTGCATCTGAGCCCTGTCACCCTCCGTCGCCTCGCCGGCGCCGTGGGTGCGGTGGTGCTCACCGTGACCGCGACCACCCTTCCCGCGAACGCCGAGCCGCGCGACGACACGATCTCCCCCTCCCTCCTCGCGCCCGGCTCCCCGGTCGGCTCCCCGAGCTCCGAGGGTGTCTCCCAGCGGGACGGACAGGTCAGCCGGGGCACCGCTCGCGCACCGAGCACCGAGGACGACACCGACACCGCGCCACTGAGCCTGACGATCGACCGGCTCACCCCCGGCGAGCTGCCGCGCCGCGGCCCGCTGGAGGTGCGCGGCACCGTCACGAACTCCACGCTGGAGACCTGGCGCGACATCTCGCTGTTCCCCATCTTCAACGCCGGCTCCGACTGCGCGAGCGCGTCGTGCGCGCCCGTGATGACCACCTCCGCACAGCTGGCGGCCGCGGTGGAGACCGACCCGGAGACCCCCCTCGCGGTGCGCAACGTGGAGACCAGCGACGAGATCGAGCTGCTGACGCCGGGCCAGACGGCGTCGTACTCGCTGAGGATCCCGCAGCGCGAGCTGCGCCGGATCTTCGGGAAGAGACCCACCCCGGGCGTCTACTGGTTCGGGGTGCACGCACTGGGCGCCAGCCTGACCAACCCCTACGACAACCTCGCCGACGGCCGGGCGCGCACCTTCCTGCCGTACGTGCCCGGCTCCACCGACGCCGTGGTGGACACCGCGGTGGTGCTGCCTCTGCGCGCAGCGATCACCCGTACGGCCGACGGCGCGCTCGCGCGCACCGCCGACTGGCTCGAGGCGCTCAGCCTCGACGGCACCCTCGGCGGACCGCTCGCCTTCGGCACCGCAGCGGGCGACCGGCCGATGTCGTGGCTGGTCGACCCCGCGGTTCCGGACGCGGTGCGCAACCTGGCCTCGGGCAACCCGGCGCGCGCCATCCGCCAGCTGCCGGACCCCGACCTCGAGCCGACCACCGAGACGCCGGACACCACCGCCACCGACGAGCCCGGCGAGGACGACGGGGACGGCACGTCGCAGGACCGGCTGCCCGACACCGACCCGCTCGTCCTCTCCGCCCGCTCCTGGTTGGCCCAGGCGCGAGCGGTGGTGCCCGACGACGCGGTGCTCGGCCTGCCGTTCGGAGACCCGGACATCTCCTCGGCCGCCGAGTTCCTGCCCGAGCTGTACCCGATCGCCCGCCGCTACCCCGGCGTCGAGCTGACCGACTGGGGCGTGGACGCCACCCGCGCCGTCGCGTCCCCCGACGGCTACCTGGACCCCGCCGCCCTGGAGACGGTCGACGACGGCGCGGTGATCATCTTGGCCGACGGCATGTTCGACGTGGAGTCCTTCTCCGAGACCCCGCGCAGCGACAGCCTGATCGGGGAGAGCCCGGTCGTGCCCGCCGAGCGCGGCGCCGCCCAGGGCGGCCCCGGCCCCGACGCGCGCAAGGCGCCGGTCGCGCTGCGCCAACGCATCCTCAGCGAGGCCGCTCTGCGCGCCCTCGACGCCGCCGACGAGGACCCTGCGCCGCTGACCGTGGTGCTCCCGGCCACCCTCGACGCCGACGGCAGCGCCGCGTTCTGGGACGGCCTGGAGACCGACTGGCTGCGGCTGCGCACCGTCGCCGAGCTCACCGTCCCCGCGCCGGGGGACGCACCGGCCGCGCAGCGCCAGCTCGACCTCGAGGACCTCGTCTACCCCGCCGACCGCGAGCGCCGCGAGATCAGCCGCGGCGTGATGACCGAGGCCGACCGGCTGATCCAGGCCGCCCACTCCCTGCAGTCCATCCTCGGTGACCGCTACGACATCGGTGCCGAGCTCACCGGCGAGGCGTTGACCGGCACCTCCTTCGAGCTGCGCCGCGACGACGGCGTCCAGGCCCGGCTGGCCCGCGCCCACCAGTGGGTCACCGAGCGCCTCGCGATGATCAGCGTGGAGACCCCCAACGGGGTGACCCTGTCGGGGCGCTCCGGCGGCTTCAGCGTCGCGCTGCGCAACGACCTGCCGCACCCGGTGACGGTGAACCTGTCGGCGACCACCGACGACGGAGCCAGGATCGAGGTGCCCAACCCGATCCAGCTCGCCGCGAACAGCCGCACCTCGGTGCCGATCAGCGCCGAGCTGCTGCGCACCGGGGTGCACAACGTGGCCTTCCGCGTCACCGACGCCGAGGGCACCGCGATCAGCGGCGTGGAGACCCTCCCGCTGCGCTCGGGCCGGGTGGGCGCGGTGATCTGGGTGATCATCGGCACCGGCGCGGCGATCCTCTTCCTGGCGATCGGGATCCGGCTGCGTCGGCGCATCCGCGACCACCGCCACCCGGACGAGGCCCAGGCTCAGGCGGGACCGGCATGAGCCGCGGGAAGCGCCGGGCCCAGGGTCCGGCACCGGAGACGGCACCGGACCCGACGCAGGACCCCGGCGGCGACCCGGTCGCCGACCAGGGCGGTGATCCCGGCACCGAGGTGGTGGACCCCGCCGCGGGCACCGAGCAGCGCAGCATCCTCGCCAACACCGCGGTGATGGCCGCGGGCACGGTGGTGTCCCGGCTCAGCGGCTTCGTCCGCAACGCGCTGCTCGCGGCGGCGCTCGGCGTGTCGCTGCACGCCGACATCTTCACCGTCGCCAACACGCTGCCGAACATGCTCTACATCCTGCTCGCCGGCGGCGTGTTCAACGCCGTGCTGGTGCCGCAGCTGGTGCGCTCGATGCAGAACGACCCCGACGGCGGGGCGGCCTACATCAACCGGGTGATGACGCTGGCCGGGCTGTTCCTGGCCGGGGTCACCGTGCTGCTGGTGGTGGCCGCGCCCTGGGTGATGAGCCTGCTGCTCAGCAGCCAGTACGACGAGCCCGCGCTGGCCGAGGCGCGCTGCTCGGCGATCGACTTCGCCCGCTACTGCCTGCCGCAGGTCTTCTTCTACGGCATGTTCGTGCTGATCGGGCAGGTGCTCAACGCCCGCGGCCGGTTCGGGCCGATGATGTGGGCGCCGATCGCGAACAACGTCATCTCCGTCGGTGTGCTGGTCGCCTACCTGTTCGTCTTCGGCGCCGCGACCCCGGCCGAGCAGGAGGGCCCGTTCACCCCGGGCCAGGAGCTGCTGCTCGGGCTCGGGTCCACCGCCGGCATCGCCGCCCAGCTGCTGATCCTGGTGCCCTACCTGCGCTCCGCCGGCGTGCGCTACCGGCCCCGCTTCGACTTCCGCGGCGTCGGCCTGGGCCACACGATGCGTCTGGGCATCTGGACCGTGCTGTTCGTGATCGTCAACCAGATCGCCTACGTCGTCGTGGTCAAGCTCGCCTCCGGCGGTACGGCGTCCTCGGACGCGGGCACCGGCATCACCATCTACTCCAGCGTGATGCTGGTGGTGATGGTGCCGCACTCGATCATCACCGTCTCCCTGGCCACCGCGATCCTGCCGCGCCTGTCGGCGGCCGCCGCGGAGGACGACCCCGGCCGGCTGGGCGCCACGCTCGGCAGCACGCTGCGCACCGCGCTCGCGGTCGTCGTACCGTTCGCGGCGCTGCTGCCGGCGGTGGCGATGCCGGTCTCGCAGGTGATCTGGGGCCACGGCGCGACCGCCGACCGCTACGACCGGTTCGAGACGTCGATGATCCTGTTCGGGGTCGGTGTCGTGGCGTTCACGGTGCACTACCTGGTGCTGCGCGGCTTCTACGCCCTGGAGCTGACCCGGCTGGTCTTCTTCGTGCAGTGCGCGATCGCGGCCACCAACATCGTCCTGGCCACCGTGCTGGTGCGCAGCAACGACGCGGCCCAGACCGCACCGATGCTGGTGCTGGCCTACACCGGCGCCTACGCGGTCGGCTCGGTGATCTCCGCGGCCGTCCTCGTGCGCCGGCTGCGCCGCGCCGGTGCGCCCGCAGCCGACGTACGCGAGTGGGTCGGCTTCGTGGCCCGGCTGCTGGTCGCCGCCGCCGTGGTCGGCGGGGTGGGCCTGCTGCTGGAGCTGGTGGTCCGCGACACCCTCGCCGAGCTGGGCACCGACTCGTGGTGGTGGTCGCTCGTCGAGCTGGGCATCGTCGGCACGGGTGCCGGTGGCGCCTTCCTCGCCGCGGCGAGCATGCTGCGGCTGCGCGAGGTCACCTCCGTCCTCGGGCTCGTGCAGAGCCGGCTGCGGCGCCGCTAGTCCTCTGGGGCAGGAGCCCCGTGATCCCTCGCACGTCACCCGGCGTGGTGAGCGGGGAGGCGAGCAGGCGGCCCACGCACGACCCCCGAGAGAGCCGTCTCCGGCACTAGGATGAGGGCCGACCAGAGAGGGTGGTAGGTGCCGACGTCCACGCGTTCCGGTGACGTGCTCTCCGGCCGTTATCGGTTGATCGACCTGCTGAGCGAGAGTGGCGGCGGGCGCTTCTGGCGTGCCCGCGACACGGTGCTGGAACGGTTCGTGGCGCTGCACGTCATCCCCGAGAGCGACCCCCGGGCGCCCGCCCTGCTGGAGGCGGCACGCACCTCCGCCGCCGTGGTGGACCCCCGGATCCTGCGTGTCCTCGACGCCAAGGCCGAGGACGGCCACTGCTTCGTGGTCAACGAGTGGGGCACCGGCATCTCCCTCGACATCCTGGTCACCCACGCCGGGCCGCTGGAGGCGCACAATGCCGCCTGGCTGGTGGCCGACGTCGCGGACGCGCTCGCCCAAGCCCACGACGCCGGCGTGACGCACGGCCGGCTCAACCCCGAGAACGTGCTCATCGACGGCTACGGCGCGGTGCGGATCATCGGCATGTGCGTGGACGCCGCGCTGCACGGCCTCTCGCCCGGCGACGTCCAGGGCGACCTCGACGACCTCGGCGGGCTGCTCTACTGCGCGCTGACCGGCACCTGGCCGGGCCCCTCGGGCTCCATCGTCCCGGCCGCGCCCCGAGAGGGCGACTGCTTCCTCAGCCCCCGCCAGGTCCGGGCCGGCGTGCCGAAGCCGCTGGACCTGATGTGGCGCGAGCTCAGCGACCCCGCCCTGCGCCGACCGGCGTCGGGACGTCGTACGACGCGGCGGCGCCGCTCGGATGCCTCCGAGGCGTCCGGGGCGCACCGGATCGCCGCCGAGCTGCTCGACTTCGTCGGCGACCCGACCCACATGCAGGAGTCGTTGGCGCGCGCCATCCCGCCGATCAACCAGATCCGGCCGGTGTGGCTGCCGGCGATGAGCGACCCGTTGCCGCACGACGCCTCTCAAGACGACATCCCCGTGGTGCCGCCCGTGCGCCGAGGCGACGCCGCCGACACTGACGACACTGCCGCCGGCACCCCCGAGCAGGCTGACGTGTCCGATGCCGGGACCGACCTGCCCGAGGACCAGCCGCGGACCGAGGTCAACAGCGTCGCGGAGGTGCCCACGGAGGCCGGGATGCCGGTGTTCCAGGGTGAGGACGTGACGTGGCTGCGCACCCGCAGCACGCCGCCGCCTCCGCCGCCGCCGTTCGAGGCCCCGCCGGAGCGACCGCTGTTCGCGCCCGACCCTCCCGGCGGCCGAGCGCATCGGCGCACCGGCGCGACCGACCGAGCCGACACCGCGCACGTCGGCGGACCCGACGACGAGGGCCGCCCGCCGGGGGGCTACTGGCCGTGGGAGGCCGGCGCCCCGCTCGTCGGCGACCCCCTCGTCGGCGAGGAGCTCGAGACCGAGGAGCACCCGGTGGTGCCCGGCCGCTCCTGGCTGCGGCTGGCGATGGCGGTCGGGCTGGCGCTGCTGGTGCTGTGCGCGGTGGCCGTGGCGTTCAACCTCGGCCGGGGCCGCACCTTGCTCGGCACGGAGAACGACGCGGAGCCGGAGTCGTCGCCGGCCGCGACCGCCTCGCCGACCCCGCTGCGCACCGTCGACGTCCGCGACTTCGACCCGTTCGGGGAGGACGGGGCGGAGAACCCCGAGTCCGTGCCGAACGTGCTCGACGGCGACGTGAGCACGACCTGGAACACGCAGACCTACAAGGACCAGTTCGGCGGCCCGCGCGGCCTCAAGGACGGGGTGGGCCTGCTGCTCGACCTCGGCGAGGTGCGCGAGGTGCGCGAGGTCGACGTACGTCTGGCCGGGCCCGGCGAGAGCACCGTCGAGCTCTACGTCTCCGACGAGCCCCCCGACGGGGCTCCCGAGGGTGAGCCCGCGGCGACCGCCACCGGCGCAGGGCGCCTGACCCTGGTCCCCGGCCCCTCCACGACCGAAGGTGACGCGGGTGACAGCACGGCGCCCGGCGACGACGGTTCGTCGGCCGAGGCACTCAGCGGCCGCTACGTTGTCCTGTGGTGGACGGCCCTGCCGAAGGTCCCCGACGGCTTCCGGGCCGAGATATCCGAGGTGGTGGTCCGTGCGCAGTGAGATGAGCGACGCCGACCTCCTCGCCGCGCACGTGGCCGGCGATCCTGAGGCGTTCGGCGTCCTCGTCGCCCGGCACCGCGACCGGCTCTGGGCGGTGGCACTGCGGACCTGCGGCGACCCCGAGACCGCTGCCGACGGGCTGCAGGACGCGCTGGTCGCGGCCTTCCGCCGGGCCGGCTCGTTCCGCGGCGACGCGGCCGTGACCACCTGGCTGCACCGGGTGGTGGTCAACGCCTGCCTGGACCGCCTGCGCGCCGCCCAGGTACGACGCGCCGAGCCGCTGCCCGAGGACCTCGACGACCTCGCCGAGGTCCGCCGTGGCCCGCGGGCCACCCCCGCTCACGCCGTCGACCCCGCCGAGCGGGTCGTCGCCGACGAGCAGCGGTCCCGGGTGCAGGCCGCGCTGGCCGAGCTGCCCCCCGTCCAGCGGGCGGCCGTGGTGCTGGTGGACATGGAGGGCTACCCCGTCGCCGAGGTGGCCCAGATCCTCGACTGCGCCGAGGGCACCGTGAAGAGCAGGTGCTCGCGCGCCCGTGCCCGGCTGGCCGTGCTCCTGGCCGACGTGCTCGACGTCTCCGACGAGCCGGTACCGGCCTCCGCGGCGGTGCCGCAGGTGGTGGGGAACCCCGCGACGGATCCCCTCGTCTCAGGGATGGCGACGCGCGGGCCGCCACCGGCGAGCCCGCCGACCTTCGACTGAACCGTCCCCCTGCCGCGCAGGGCCGGACGGCCCACCCACAGGGGAACCCATGACCGACCCGCACGATCAGCCGGCCGACGAGCCCGAGGCGCGCGACCGCGACACCGATCTCGACACCGATCTCGACACCGACCTCGACACGGGCCGCGGCGAGCCGAGTGACGACCCGCCGCTGAGCCCGCAGGCCGAGGACGCCGTACGACGCGCCCTGGCGAAGGCCGGCGGGCCCGAGCCGATGCCCGGTGAGGTCGCCGACCGGCTCGACGCGGTGATCGCCTCGCTGGCCGCCGAGCGGGCCGCGATCCCGCCGATCTCGCACGCCGAGGGCATCGGCCCGGTCCGTCTCGACGCCGCGGCCCGACGCCGCCGCAACCGGGGCCGGCTGCTGCTCGCCGCCGCGGCGGTGACGGTCGTCGGCGTGGTCGGCGTGGGCGTGGCGACGGAGTCGGGCACCGACGACCTCACGGCCGCGGACCAGATCTCCGAGAGCGGCCCCGCACGCAACGAGCCGCTGGACGGCGACGCCCCGTCGGAGTCCGCGGACGGTGGCGACGCGGGCGCCCGGAAGAACGACCGCTCCGACGAGGCGGCGTCTCCCGAGAGCACCGACCTCGGTGCGACGGTGCCGCCGGTCGCGCCGTACGTCCGGCCCAGCCGGGTCACCACGGACGGCCCCCTGCGCGAGGTGCGGCCCGACCACCTGCACGAGGACCTCGTGGCGCTGCAGCACGTCTCGCTGCCGGACCCCTCCGACGCCGACTACTCCGGCACCCGGCTGCACGCGCCGGAGGCGTTCATGTGCGCCCCCGCGCCGCTCGGGCGCGGCTTCCTGGTCGCGGTGGAGTACGACGGACGCCCGGCGATCGTCGCGTTCCGCGAGCCGGTCGGCTCCACCCAGGCCGCGGAGGTGCTGGCCTGCGGCACCGGGGACGTGCTGCACTCCACCACGCTGCCCGTGACCGGCTGAGACCCTGCGGTCCCCATCAGACGGGCCAGACAGCCCGGACGGCGGGCACCCGGGACGCCGGGAATCCTGAGCCCTACGATCTCGTTGAACCGATGTACGTGCCGACCTGCAAGCGAACCACTCCTGGGGAGTCCCATTGACCAGCGTCACCTCCGAGACCCGCAACGTGATCGTGATCGGCTCCGGCCCCTCGGGCTACACGGCCGCGATCTACGCCGCGCGCGCCCAGCTGAACCCGCTCGTCTTCGAGGGCTCGGTCACCGCCGGCGGTGCGCTGATGAACACCACCGAGGTGGAGAACTTCCCCGGCTTCCGTGACGGCATCCAGGGCCCGGCGCTGATGGACGAGATGCGGGCCCAGGCGGAGCGCTTCGGTGCCGAGCTCATCGCCGACGACGTGGTCGAGGTCGACCTGACCGGCTCGGTGAAGGTGGTCAAGACCGCCACCGACACCTACACCGCGAAGGCGGTCATCCTGGCCACCGGGTCGGGCTACCGCAAGCTCGAGCTGCCCAACGAGGAGAAGCTGTCGGGCCGCGGTGTGTCCTACTGCGCCACCTGCGACGGGTTCTTCTTCCGCGAGCAGCACATCGCCGTCGTCGGCGGTGGTGACTCCGCGGTCGAGGAGGCCACCTTCCTGACCCGCTTCGGCTCCAAGGTCTCCCTGATCGTGCGCCGCGACGAGCTGCGCGCCTCCAAGATCATGCAGGAGCGCGCCTTCGCGGACCCCAAGCTCGAGATCGTGTGGAACTCCGTGGTGGAGACCATCAACGGCGAGGACTCCCTGGAGTCGCTGACCCTGCGCAACACCCAGACCGGCGAGACCAGCGAGCTGCCGGCCACCGGTCTGTTCATCGCCATCGGCCACGAGCCGCGCTCGGAGCTGCTGACCGGCCAGGTCGACCTCGACGCGAACGGCTACGTGCTGGTCAAGCCCGGCTCCACCGCCACCAACCTCCCCGGCGTGTTCGCCGCGGGCGACCTGGTCGACCACACCTACCGGCAGGCGATCACCGCTGCCGGCACCGGGTGCTCGGCCGCGCTGGACGCCGAGCGGTACGTCGCGGAGCTCGAGCACCTCGCCGCCACCGCGACGGCCACCGCCGCGGCGACCGTCGACGCCTGACCCAGCCCCGCCCAGCCCACCGGGGGAATGCGTGCGGTGCGCCGCACGTTGTGCCCTCAGACGTTTGGTTCATCAATCCCGAAGGAGGCCGCCCGTGGCCGACAACATCTCCGCCGTGACCGACGCCGAGTTCGAGGCGCAGGTCCTCAAGTCCGACAAGCCCGTTCTCGTGGACTTCTGGGCCGAGTGGTGCGGCCCGTGCCGCCAGGTCGCCCCGATCCTCGACGAGATCGCCGGCCAGCACGGTGACAAGGTCACCTTCTTGAAGATGAACGTCGACGAGAACCCGGTGACCCCGGCGTCGTACCGCGTCACCGGCATCCCGACCATCAACGTCTACTCCGGTGGCGAGGTCGTGAAGACCATCGTCGGCGCCAAGCCGAAGGCCGCCATCCTCAAGGACCTCGCCGAGTTCATCGGCTGAGTCCCCGCAGCACCGAGAGAGCCCCCGGACCGCTCAGGTCCGGGGGCTCTCTGCATGCCGAGGCACGGCCCGCGGGGTCGCCGGCGCCGAGGGCAGCGCGGGAGGAAGGGCCGCGGACGAGGCCGCCTCGGGCGCCGGGCGTACGACGCCCGCGAGCCGCCGCCACGCCGCGTGCACCTCGTCGCGCCAGGTCACCGCGGAGCGCAGGTCCATCCGCAGCCGCGGTGTGAACGGGTGCGGGCGGCGGGTGCGGAACCCGACCTCGTGCAGGAACGCGACCGGCAGCACGCAGTCCGCACCGCCGGGGGTGCCCAGGGGCGAGTGCGGGCGTCGCCCGAAGGCCTCCACGGCGCGCACCCCGCCACGCTGCAGCAGGTCGCGGGCCATCGCCTGCACGAGCACCCGGCCCAGGCCGGCGCCGGCGGGGGAGAGGTGGCCGGTGGTGAGCAGCACGGCATCGGCGGAGACCGGCGCGGTCGGGAACGCGGCGGCACCGGGCAGGTAGGCGGCGGGGGCGTAGGCGAGGTAGCCCACGGGCTCGCCGTCGACGAGCAGGGTGCGCCCGGGCGGTCCCCACTCGCGGGCCACCTCGGCGAACCACGCCGCCTTCTCCGCCGCCCGTTGCTGGGCGCCGAGGCGGCGGCGGTGCACCTGCTCGCTCTCCCAGAACAGGCAGTCGCGACACGGCGCGCACAGCTTGTCGAGGTGCTCGATGCTCAGCGGGACGGTGGAGCGGGCCATCAGGACCTCCGGCGGACCTCCGGCAGGACGGGGATCTCGATGTTAGTCCTCGGGTCGCCTCAGCGCGGAGCCCGCCGCGAAGGTCCGCGAAGGGCCGCGCAGGCACGGCCGGAAACCGAGTGGCGCCCGGGTGCGAGAATGCCCCTCGTGCGCAAGATCCGTCAGAGCAACAAGCTTCGCAATGTCCGCTACGACGTCCGGGGACCCATCCTCGTGGAGGCGCAGCGGCTCGAGGCCGAGGGTCACCGGATCCTCAAGCTCAACATCGGCAACCTGGCGCCGTTCGGCTTCGAGGCGCCCGAGGCGATCCTGGCCGACGTGATCCACCACCTGCCGGAGGCGCAGGGCTACAGCGACTCCCGCGGCATCTACTCCGCCCGCACCGCGGTCGCGCAGTACTACCAGTCGCGTGGGCTGCGCGAGTGCGACGTCGAGGACGTGTTCATCGGCAACGGCGTCTCCGAGCTGATCTCGATGGTGCTGCAGGCGTTCGTCGACGACGGCAACGAGATCCTGGTGCCGGCGCCGGACTACCCGCTGTGGACCGGCGCGGTGTCGCTGTCGGGCGGTGTGCCAGTGCACTACCGCTGCGACGAGGAGAACGGGTGGATGCCCGACCTCGCCGACATCGAGGCGAAGATCACCGAGAACACCCACGGCCTGGTGATCATCAACCCGAACAACCCGACCGGTGCCGTCTACAGCAAGGAGATGGTCGCCGCCCTCGTCGACATCGCGCGGCGCCACGACCTCGTCGTCTTCGCCGACGAGATCTACGAGAAGATCCTGTACGGCGACGCCGTGCACCACCACGCCGCGGCCGCCGCCGGCAACGACGTCCTCTGCCTGACCTTCTCCGGGCTCTCGAAGGCCTACCGGGTCTGCGGCTACCGCGCCGGCTGGGTGATGATCTCGGGCCCCAAGGAGGTCGCGGGCGACTTCCTGGAGGGGCTCACCACGCTCGCCAACATGCGCATGTGCGCCAACGTGCCGGCGCAGCACGCGATCCAGACCGCCCTCGGCGGCTACCAGTCGATCGAGGAGCTGATCGTGCCCGGCGGCCGGTTCCACGACCAGATCATGCTGGCCGACAAGCTGCTCAACGAGATCCCCGGCGTGAGCTCCGTGCGTCCCCAGGGTGCGCTCTACTGCTTCCCCCGCCTGGACCCCGAGGTCTACGCGATCAAGGATGACGAGGAGTTCGTCATCGACCTGCTGCGGGCCAAGAAGATCCTGGTCACCCACGGCACCGGGTTCAACTGGTTCGAGCCGGACCACTTCCGCCTGGTCGCGCTGCCCGACGCCGACATGCTCGAGGAGGCGATCGGCCGGATCGCGGAGTTCCTCGCCACCCGACGCTGAGCCGGACCCCGTAGCCCAGGCCTCGTGGTCGAGCCCGCCGCCGGGCTCCGCTCCTGGACGCTGACGCGCTGCGCCTACTCTTGGGCCACGTTCCGCCCGCGTCACCAGGAGAGACCACGGATGATCGACATCACCTACCCGCCCATCATCGTCGCCGCCAAGACGGCCTTCAGGCTCCTCGGGCAGAGCTTCCAGATGTCCGGGACCGAGAACGTCCCGCGCGATGGCGGTGCGCTGCTGGCGATCAACCACACCGGGTACGTCGACTTCATCTACGCCGGGCTGGGTGCGCACCCCTCCAAGCGACTGGTCCGGTTCATGATCAAGCGGGAGATGATGGACGCCCCCGGCGTCGGGCACCTGCTGCGCTCCCTGCACCACATCCGCGTGGACCGCGGCTCCGGTGTGCAGTCCGCCCGTGACGCCGTGGACTACCTCAAGCGCGGCGAGGTCGTCGGCATCTACCCCGAGGCGACCATCTCCCGCTCCTTCGAGATCAAGGAGCTGAAGACCGGCGCCGTACGCATCGCCGCGGAGGCCGGCGTCCCGCTGATCCCCGTCATCGTCTGGGGAGCACACCGGATGATGACGAAGGACCACCCCAAGGACTTCACCCGCGGTCGCAAGACGATCGCGATCAAGGTGGGGGAGCCGATGTACCCCACCGCCGAGGACGCCGCCGCCGAGACCGCTCAGCTGCGCTCGATGATGCAGTCGATGCTCGACGAGGTCATCGCGGAGTACCCCGAGGACGAGAAGGCGCCCGGCTCCTGGTGGACCCCGGCCCGCTTCGGTGGCTCCGCCCCCACCCCGGAGAAGGCGGCCGAGCTCGACGCCGCCGAGCTGCGGGAGCGTGCCGCCAAGCGGGCGGCGAAGGCCGCGGAGAAGCGCGGAGACGCCACCGCGCGCTGACCTGCCGCTCAGAGACGGGGCGATTTGTCGACAAACCGACAAGTCGAGATGTCCCTTTGACGATTCATGAGGTAGGTGGCGCCGGGCGTCGGAATCCCCGGTCGACCGGGGATTCCTGCGTTTTTCGGGGGTTGCAACCCCCAGAAGCGCCAGAACAGGCCGACTCGTGTGACGGCTGAGGTTTCACGCGGGCCCACGGCACGCCGCCGCCTGAGGACGCCACGCGGTCGGTGACGCCCACGCAGACGCCGATCCGGGACGGGGGGTGGGACAGGTCGCCCCAAACGGTTCGCCGACAAGCATCGTCCTGCTCCATCGAGCGCGCATAGACATCGGCGCCGCCCTGAGCCTCCTGATCGCTGCAGCGTCGCTGTTCGTCAGCGTCGCGTTATGGCGCCGGCAGCGCGCCGCAGAGGGACGAGCTCGCTATCCGGCAGAGCGGGAGGACCGGAACACGATCGCGAACCTTCAGCGCGCATGGGGGAGAAGAACCCCCTGCGCAAACTGCGGGTGGAGTGCAGCGACAACCGGAGAGACGGCAACGCTTGGACGATGGCCACGCGAACCACGCTCGCCATGTGGCGCCGTCTACCGGCGATCGCCGCGATATCGACTCATCGCTTTATCTATATGTCGACATATCGCCATGTTGAGATCGCACACAGTCGCCAGGACGCGGCAGCAGGCTGGCGCAGCCCGTTTCGTGTGGTCGATCGCGGGATGGTCGGGCGCCCTGGCTACTACGGTCGGCGCATGGCGGACTCAGAGGGGGAGTTGTTTGTCCTCCCAGACGGCTCGCTCAAGGGCCCGACGGAGCGTCGTACCGCAGGACACCCCATCGCCTCAAGCGCCGGTGCAGCAGCCAGCTCGTTGCTTCAGGTGCACCGCTCGTGACCGACGTGTACCCCGAGGGGCTGACCTGGTGGGACGGTGCGGACGCCGCAGCGATCTGGCCGCAGATCGAACCGAGGCCCATCGAGGGCAAGCCACCGCCCGTGCGCGACCTGCAGTGGGTCGGCCGTCTGTGGGAGTCGGACGCCGGTGCGCCCCTGCTGGTCTTCGAGGGCCGCCACTAGCCAGGCCCCAGGAGCGGCCGGACCGATCGGCCGGACCGATCGGTCGGTCAGATCGGGCGGTCGGAGCGGTTGCGCGGGTCGATGAGCTCGACGATGCGCTTCAGGTCGCCGGTGTTGGCGAACTCGATGGTGATCCGGCCCTTGGACTTGCCGAGGTCCACCTTCACCCTGGTCTCCAACCGGTCGCCGAGCCGCTCGGAGAGGTCCTCCAGCCCGGGTGCCTTCGGGCGCGAGCGGCGGGGACGCGCAGTGGTGCCGCCGGAGCCGTCGCCGAGGGCGACGATCTCCTCCAGCGCCCGGACCGAGATGCCCTCGGCCACGACGCGCTGCGCGAGCCGGTCCTGCTCCTCACCCTCGCCCACGGCGAGCAGCGCCCGGGCGTGGCCGGCGGAGAGCACGCCCGCAGCGACACGGCGCTGTACGGCGGGGGAGAGCTTGAGCAGCCGCAGTGTGTTGCTGATCTGCGGCCGGGAGCGGCCGATGCGCTGCGCGAGCTCTTCGTGGGTGCAGGAGAAGTCCTCGAGCAGCTGCTGGTAGGCCGCGGCCTCCTCCAGCGGGTTCAGGTTGCTGCGGTGCAGGTTCTCCAGCAGCGCGTCCCGCAGCATGTCGGTGTCGTCGGTCTCGCGGACGATCGCGGGGATCGTCTCGAGCCCGGCGGCCTGGGTGGCCCGCCAGCGGCGCTCGCCCATGACGAGCTCGTAGGCGTCATCGGCCGTCTTGCGGACGACGACGGGCTGCAACAGGCCGATCTCGCGGATCGAGTGCACCAATTCCGCCATCGCGTCCTCGTCGAACACGGTGCGGGGGTTGACTGCGTTGGGTCGGATCTGGCCGACCGGAAGCTCGGCGAAGTAGGCGCCGTCGACGGGCTGAAGACCCGAATTTTCGATCTGAGCGCCCGAACCCACCCCGGTGGACCTGGGGTCCGCCCCATCGCTGGAAGGCGCTCCAGCGGGAAAGTCCGAATTCTGAGACCCATCGGTGGCAACCGAGCCGGCGCCGCCGCCGCCGGTGCGCGCCGGCGATGCACCTGCGGCGGGGCCGGTCGGGATCAGCGATCCAAGGCCTCGACCGAGGCCTCGGCGGGGTGCTCCAGCTGCCATCAGAGGGCTCCTCGGGTGATGATCTCGCGCGCCGCTTCGAGGTAGCTGAGCGCACCGGGCGAGCCCGGATCGTAGGTCATCACGGTCTGTCCGTACGACGGCGCTTCCGACACTCGGACCGAGCGCGGGATCGCGGACTTGATCACCTGGGCGCCGAAGTGCTCCCGCACCTCGGCTGCCACGCCCGCGGCGAGGCGGGTGCGCGCGTCGTACATCGTCAGCAGGATGGTGGACACGTCCAGGTCGGGATTGAGGTGGGCACGCACCATGTCCACGGTGGAGAGCAGCTGACCGAGGCCCTCGAGGGCGTAGTACTCGGCCTGGATGGGGATCAGCATCTCGGCGCCGGCGACCAGGGCGTTCAGCGTGAGCAGCCCGAGGGAGGGCGGGCAGTCGATGAACACGTAGTCGAACCGGTCGCTCCCCGCTTCCTCCAGGGTGCCGACCTTCGGGTGCGCGTCCAGGGCGCGCTTGAGTCGCTGTTCCCGCGCGACCACGCTGACGAGCTCGATCTCCGCGCCAGCCAGGTCGATGGTCGCGGGCACGACCCAGAGTCCGGCCGCGTCCGGGCACGGCTGCGCGACGTCGACGATCGCAGCGCCGTCAACGAGGACCTCGTACGTCGACGGCGTGCCTTGGTGGTGCGGGATGTTCAGCGCGGTCGAGGCGTTGCCCTGCGGGTCGAGGTCGATGACCAGCACCCGTTGGCCGAGCTGCGTCAGCGCGGCCGCGATGTTGACCGTGGAGGTCGTCTTGCCGACGCCGCCCTTCTGGTTGGCGACGACGAAGACACGGGTCGCCGCTGGGCGCGGGAGCTGCTCCTGGGGGATCCCGGCGCGTACCAGGACCGTGGCCTGGGCGGCCCGGGCCAGGGGAGTGAGGTCGTCCTCGATCACCGAGGCGCTCTCGGCCAGCTCCGCCGCCGTGCGCGGGCGAGTCGCGGGCCGGTTGGTTTCACGGGAAACATCACCGCCGGCACTGCCGCCCGTTTCACGTGAAACAGAACCGGATGCGGTCTCCGTGGACGAGCCCGTTTCACGTGAAACAGGTACAGGCGCGGGCTCTGTCGGCGAGCTGGTTTCACGTGAAACACCAGCAGCTCCAGCGTCGGCGCCATCGGAGCCAACCTGTGGATAACTAGAGGCGTTCTGTGGAGAGTCACGCTCAGCAGGGGTGGTTCCGTCGGTGGAAAACTCTGCGGACCCGTACTTGTCGCTCACGGCTTCTTCCTCCTGCTCGACGCCTTGCCCGAGGGCTTCTGACCAGTCCGTGCACCCGGAGACGCACTTCCGCCGCCACCAGGCCGACCCGCGGAGCCACCCGGGGAACGCCGGGCTCCACCACGCTTCCCGTCAGTGCCTGCGGTGCCACCCTGCGCCGCACCCTTGGGCGCGTCTCGCTTCGACGAGCCCGTTGAGCTAGTGCCGCCGTCCTTGTCGCGCTGATGCGACTTCTTGCTCGCCTTCTTCTTCGGCTTCTTCTTGCGCGCGTCCTGGCCGCTACGCGGGCGCAACGATACGCGGGACGGGTCAGCCCAGCGAACCCGTACGACGTGGATGGTGCCGATCTCCTCGACATCCGTGGCACCGTCGTCGGCAGGGGCCCCGTCGTCCAGGTTCGGTTCGCGCTGAGCAACGGAGGCGGGCAGCGGGTCCACGTCGCCATCCACCGCCCCGAGGCGGCCAGAATCAGCCTGAAAACGGTTCTGTGAGAGCGATTCTGAGCGATCTGCGTTGTAGTCGACGATCCCAACTTCGCTGAGAATCGCTCCTGACGAACCAAATTCCTGGACCTCCGGGGCCGCACAGCCCAGCTTCGCCAGGGTCGGGGCCGCCTCGGCGATCTCGTCGCCGACCGAGGAGCCCTTCATCGCGACCAGCTCGCCCGTGGCTGCGACCAGCGGCATGCTCCACCCCAGCAGTCGCTCCAGGGGAGCGACCGCGCGGGAGGTGACCACGTCGAAGCGCGCCTGGCCGTGCAGCGCGTCGGCGCGGCCGCGGACGACGGTGACGTTGTCCAGGCCGAGCTCGGCCACGACCTCGTCGAGGAACGTCGTACGACGCAGCAGCGGCTCGATCAGCGTGATGGAGATGTCCGGGCGGGCGATGGCCAGCACGATGCCGGGGAGGCCGGCGCCGGAGCCGATGTCCGCGACGGTGGCGCCGCGGGGGATGGCCGGTGCCATCAGGGCGCAGTTGATCAGGTGCCGGTCCCACAACCGGGGTGCTTCACGAGGACCGATGAGTCCTCGGAGCACGCCCTCGGTCGCGAGCAGCTCGGCGTACCGCTCGGCGAGCGGGAGCCGGTCACCGAAGACGCCGGCAGCCGTCTTCGGGGGACGCGACACCCCCGGGCCGGCCGGATCGGGATCCGGCGGCACCGGGGGTGTGGAGGCGTCGTCGTGTTTCACGTGAAACGCAGGAAGCGGGCCGTGCTCAGGAGTCGGCCGGCAGCACGACGACGTACCGTCGCGGCTCCGTGCCCGCGGACTCCGAGCGCAGCCCGGCAGCGGCGACCGCGTCGTGCACGATCTTCCGCTCGAACGGCGACATCGGGTCGAGCGAGACCGGCTCACCGGACTCCCGCACCTGGGCGGCGGTCTCGGCGCCGAGCTTCGAGAGCCGGGCGCGCTTGTCGGCACGGAAGCCGGAGATGTCGAGCATCAGCCGGGAGCGCTCGCCGGTCTCGCGGTAGACCGCCAGCCGGGTGAGCTCCTGCAGTGCCTCGAGCACCTCACCGTCACCGCCGACGAGCTGCGTGAGCTCGGCACCCACGATCGACACCGCGGCACGGTCGGCCTCGACGTCGATGTCCAGGTCGCCGTCGAGGTCGGCGATGTCGAGGAGCTCCTCGAGGTAGTCCGCGGCGATGTCGCCCTCACGCTCGAGACGGGCGATCAGGGTGGTGTCGTGCCCGTTGTCGGTGCCGGCCTCGTCCTGCGTGGCGTCGTCCTGCGTGGCGTCGTCCTGCGTGGCCTCGTCCTGCGTGGCGTCGACCTGCGTGGCGTCGACCTGGTCGGACCCGGCGTCGGTGTCGGCGCTCATCGGCGATCTCCCTTGTTGGTGTTCGTGGGCTTCTTCGGGCCGGCGCTGCCGCCACCCGGACTCTTCTTGGCCTGCTGGCGCTGGGCCTTGGTCTGCCGCTTCGGCTGCTGACGCGCGGCGGGCCGGCGCTCCTCGACGACGGGCTCGACGGCCTCGTCCTCGACCAGCGTCTTGCCGTGCTTGGCCGCCTTCGCCTTGTCCCGGTCCTGCTTCGCCTTGAACGCCGGGGTGCCGGGGGCCGGGTTGTTGCGGATGACGTAGAACTGCTGGCCCATGGTCCACAGGTTCGAGGTGGTCCAGTAGAGCAGCACGCCGATCGGGAACGCCACGCCACCGAGGCCGAAGGCCACGGGGAGGATGTAGAGCAGCATCTTCTGCTGCTGGGCGTAGGGGCCGCTCATCGCCTCGGCGGGCATGTTCTTGGCCATCAGCTGGCGCTGGGTGAAGAACGTGGTGGCCGTCATCGCGAGCACGAGGATCAGCGCGACCACCATGACGGTGGCGTTCGGCTCGTCGCCCCAGGTGCGGGCCCCCCAGAACGAGTCCGCCACGGGGATCACGCCGAAGATCTGGGAGTCAGCGAACTGCTTCGCGGACTCGGTGTCGAGGAAGCCGTGTGCGGTGTTGCGACGCGCCGCCTGGTCGAGGAGCCGGAACAGCGCGAAGAAGATCGGCATCTGCAGCAGGATCGGCAGGCAGGACGCGAACGGGTTGGTCCCGGCGTCCTTGTAGAGCTTCATGGTCTCTTCGGCCAGCTTCTGCCGGTCGTGGCCGTACTTCTTCTGCAGCTCCTTGACCTTGGGCTGCAGCAGCTGCATGTTGCGGCTGGACTTGATCTGCTTGACGAACAGCGGGATCAGCGCCGCCCGGATCACCAGCGTCAGGCCGATGATCGACAGGGCCCAGGACAGACCACCGGACGGGTCGAGCCCGAGGGTCTCGAAGAGCTTGTGCCAACCGAGGAGCACCGCGGAGATGATGTAGTACAGCGGCACCATGATGTAGTGGCCGATGTCGCCGATGATGCCCACTGATCAGGCTCCTTGCTCGGTGAGGGGACCGCCGGCGGACGCCGGCAGGAGAGTGGGGGAGTGCGACTCGTCGCACTCAACAGCTGGTCCGGTGGCGCGCTCGGCGCCGGAGCCGGAGTCCGCGGGGGACCCGCCTGTCCGGTCCTCGCTCGAGCCGCGCCGCGGCGGGACGTGGTCCACGCCGCCGTCGGACCAGGGGTGGCACCGCAGCAGGCGCCGTACCGCGAGCCAGGTGCCGCGGACCGCGCCGTGCACCTGGAGCGCCTGCAGTGCGTAGGCGGAGCACGACGGGTAGTAGCGGCAGGTCGGCTGCGGGCCCAGCAGGGGGCTCAGCAGGATCTGGTAGCCGCGCACCAGACCGATCAGCAGCCACTTCATCCGGCCTCCCGACGCTCGGTGGCCGGCTGGGCCACCCGTTGGAGGCAACGGTCGAGCTCGGCGACCAGTTCCCGGTACGACGCGCCGGCGGCCGCGGGCTGGGCCCGCACCACCAACGTGGCGCCCACAGGAAGGCCTGCGACCCGCTCACGCATGGCATGACGCAACCGTCGCTTGACCCGGTTGCGGACCACCGCCGTGCCGACCGCCTTGCTGACGACGAAGCCCACCCGCGCGGAACCCCCCGCACCACGACCTGAGGTGCGGTGCCCGGGAACGCCAACGACCTGCTCGCTCCCAGGGAGCAGCAGGTGCGTGACGAGGCAGCGGCCTCCCGCGCGTCGGCCGCGCCGGCTTGCCGCCCGGAAACCCTCCGGGTCGACGAGCCTGTGGCGCGCTTCCAGCACGGTCAGCCCCACGGGTTCCGTTGGGCAGACACGCTGCCTCAGACGGAGAGGCTCGAACGGCCCTTTCGGCGACGGTTCGCCAGGATCGCGCGACCCGCACGGGTGCGCATCCGCAGGCGGAAGCCGTGCACCTTGTGACGGCGGCGGTTGTTCGGCTGGTACGTGCGCTTGCTCACGGTGACCTCTCAGGATGTCGGGAAGGGCCTTCCGGCAGCCCGGCGAGCCCGGTCGGGGACCGCTGGACGTGTCGGCCGGCACCGCGCAGCCACGAGACCGGTGAGCGTCGTGGACATGCGGCACCGGTCGACACCGGTTGACCAATAAACGGTACGCGGAGCCAGGATCCAGGGTCAAACCGGCGACGACCGGTGCAGACCGTTCCCCACGTGGGTGAAAACCTGTGGATAGCGGCTTGATCGACCACCTCTGCGACGATTA